>NZ_JACNMK010000001.1:0-1655000 GCF_020622175.1 Sphingopyxis sp. P8
ATACCGGCCAGCGGCCCCTGAAAGCGCCGCAATCTAGGCCTGACAGAAGACCGCACTCGATCACCAGTTCAAAAGGTCAGAAACCCTCTTGCATCACGGGCGGCAACCACAGAAGTCCTGACCCTAGACTGGCTGGAACGACGCGGCGGCTCAACGGCCGACTATCTGTTTTCAAGCCGGATTGATTCCGCTGGACACATATAGCTGGCGCGCAGAGCGTTGCCGCACCGCAGGGGCAGCGCCCCTCGCGCGGGTCAGTCATGATTTCCTCCATCGTTCGAAGTGGCCGACACAGGCCCCGTTCCTGGCTTCAGCCGCACCAGCGCATCGCCGAGGTTCGAGACGTAGACAGTCCCGTCCGGCGCAAGGATCACGCCCGTCACAAGCCCGGGAAGCGGCCCCCACATTGCAGGCGTGAGAAGCGAGAGCACCGGTTCGCCTGCCTCCAGCCGGCGCGCGGTTTCAGCGATGATCTGCGCGTTGGTGTCGGGGGTGGGGCTGAAGATCGTCTGGCGATCCCCGGTGCCGGGATCGACCCTGTAGACTGCATTGGCAAATGGGCTTGCGACCCAGAGCATGCCGTCAGCGCCGAGTTCGATATTGTCGGGAGTCGGCAGGGTCACAAGAATGCGCCGATCGCCGAGCGCGCCTGTATCGGGATCGACCGCAAAGCTGAGGATCCGGCTTTGCATGATTTCGGCTACATACAGCTTCTGGCGCGTTGCATCGAAGGCGATACCATTGGCAAAATCGAGGCCTGAAACCATTTCGACCGCGACCGGTTTGGCCCGGTCCAGCTCTTCGGGGGCTATCCGCCAGACCGATCCATCGCCGAGCGGCTTGTCTGCGGCTGCAAACATGCGTGCCTCGGATCCTTCGCCGGCTTTGTTCCGGGTCGACTGGGTGAACCAGATCGCCCCTGACGTATCTCGAACGACGGAGTTTACCCCGAAGGGATGGTCGTAGATCAGCGTGACCTGCTCGGTTTGCGTGTCGACGCGGTAGATGTGCCCGCCAGTGATGTCGGCAACGAGGACATGCCGGCCATCGGGCTCGAAAGACACACCGTTGGGGCTGTTCCACAGCGGCTCGGCTTTGGTCCGGAAGCCGGCGGCGACGAAATTGCCAAAGGGGCGCCTGGTCCCATCGGGTGCCAGCGTCACCAACCCATGATCCCAGTCGCCAACCAGCAGGCGGCCATCGGGAAGCACCACACCGTCCTCGGCATGCGTCAGCGAGCCGTCGGAGGGGAAAAGCGAATACTCGGTCGTAAGACCCTTTGCGGTTTCGGCCGCTCCGATTGCGACTGGATCGCTCGTTTCCGCAGCGTCGTAGCTCACCAGCGGGGCGCACATGCCGCCAACGATCTTCCAGCCATCGTCGGTTGCCTGCCAGGTGTGGACGAATTTCTCGCGCTTTGATGCCGGGCCCCCACCGGCTTCGGTCCAGGTGGTGACTGCCGAGAGATAGGTGACTGCAAAACCGTTCTTGACGATTACCGCCTCTGCGGTCGGTACAGTCCGCTGCCCGCGCGCGGTCATACCTTCAAACCAAGCTTCAGCAAACTCGGCCAGCCCCGAAAGGTCGGCCGGGCCAGCCGCGCCGCAGGGCCAGCCGGTAAAGTCAGGATGCCAGAGGTCTAGATACCCTTCGAGATCGCGCGAATTTACCCGATCCCAGTAATCGACCTCGCCCTGCCAGACTGCGGCTTGCTCGGTGCTTAGCTCCACCGCGCGCTGTTCGGCAGTTTGGCTTTCGGCGTGTGCCGGGCAAGCGCTCGCGATAGCCGCAGCTGCGAGGAGTGTGAGATTGCGGATCACTTTGTCGGCCCTCTTGTTTCGGTTTTTTGGTCAGAAGCGGGTGTCGGATCGCCCGCGGCATGCCGTCCTTTTTCCAACCACCGCGCCAGGTCTTCCGGCACAGAAGCTTCGATCGCGGCGCGATAGTCGGCGAGGTCCTGTTCGGTGAGGACAGCTTTCCAGCGATCATTGGTGCCCTTGTGAAGAAACGTGTCCGTGCCGCCCTTGAAGGCGACGTTGATAATGCCAAGCATCTTGGCACCGTCGCGCTTCATGCTCGAAAAGCCGGCCGCCTCGACGATTTGCGCCATCAGCGGCTCGGGCGTTTTGATCCCGCAGAAATCGCCGATCCGGCGTATCTCGCCTTCGAGGTCGGCTTTCAGATCGTTGTAATGGACAAGCAGGACGTTCGGGCGGTGCCGCTCGTCCCAGAAACTGCGTTCGAGCTCCAGGAATTCGGCGATGGTGAAATCATCGAAAGGCGCATAGGCAGGATCGCGAAGCCAGCGGCGGAAGAAAGCGCGCGCATCCGCCCGTGCCCTTGGATAGGGGCGGGCGATCTGCGGGTCGTCGAGACCGCTCTGGTCCAGCGTCTCTTCGAACTCCGCCGTATAATGCGTCGCGTGATTGTGAAATGACATCGCCGCATCGCGCGGATCGCGTGCGACATTGATGTAAAGAACGTTGTCGTGGAGCGGCAATGCAGTCAGCGGCGAATGGCTCTTGAGCGAACGCACTCCGGGCGCCTGTGACAGGGCTTCGGCAATCTCTGCCTGTGGCGTGAAGCGCGCGTCCAGCCACGGTTGCTCATCGATGAAGGGGCGGGGCTCTGCCGATTGATGAAGCAACATGCTGACGATGCGCTGCGTCCAGGTGGTCCCCGTCTTCGGCGGCGTACAGATCAGTATGTCGCCTGCACGGAATTCGAAATCGTCCCAGACCCGCGTATCGGTGTGCCAGGTGCGGATGGTTTGTTGCGGCTTCTGGATGAGCAAGGCTCTTCTCCCGGGCGTTTATCGCAAGGTGAAAAACGCAGCCGTCAGACCGAGCATGACGATGATGGCTGCAAGATTGAGGGCCTGGATCCGCCGCGACGGGCGCGCCTCGGCAGGCATGGTGGGCCCGGTCACCGAAAGGTGATTGAGGATGGCGATCACCGGCGCTGCTATGAACGCAAGGCTGGTTGCAAGGTCCATCAAGGTGGTGAAATCGGACAGCAGGGTGAACAGAACGAGGATATCGAGCCCCACGATGACAGGGACGACTACCCGGTAGATCGCGCCGAAGAAGGCTGGCTCGGTGCGGTCCGTCGCCTGCTGCACTGTAGATGCCACGATCCGGCAGCCGATATCGACGCCGCCCAGCAGCGTGGTCAGCATCACGCTGAGCGCGGCAACCGAAGCCAGGAGCGCAGCGCCATCGCCGAGGACGGAGCGGTAAAGATCAATCACTTGCGCCGCGAATGCCGGCGCGCTGCTTTCAGGCGTTACCGCGCCTGAATGCATGACTCCGGCGCCCATGATGCAGAAGCAGATCGCCAGGATCGCGGTCAACGCATAGCCGGATGCAAATGCCAACCGCGCATCTTCGAGCCGGCTGCCCCCACCGCTTCCCGAATTCTCGCCGCGAAGGTCGCTCTCCACTCTCGCTGTCCAGAGAGATTGAGAGACCGACACTTCGAGCGGGTTGGGCATGAAGCCGGCCAGCGCGATCACGAACAGCACGGCAACCGGATCCATCATCCATGTGAAGTCGGTGAGCGTGGGCCACGCAACCCGCGGCAATACCAGCGCGGTTGCCAGCACGGTCGAGATGACGAGGAAGGACAGCAGGACGCGGTTGATCTTGTCGAGCCAGTCATATCCTCCGGCAAGGAGCACGCCGCCCACGCTCAGCAGCAGGATTGCCCCGACGACCGGCGTCGTTGCATCGATACCGGTGACCGCTATGAAGACGCCCGAAGTAGCGGCCGCGACCGCGCCGTGAATGATGGGAGTGATTGGCAAGATCGCCAGCGCGAACAGCAGCACCGCCCAGCGGCCCAAGTGCCGGTAACCGGCAAGGATCGATTGCCCGGTCGTATGCCCATAATCTACCCCGAAACGAAATGCCGGATATTTGAGGAGGTTGGCGAGCACGATGACGCCCACCAGACCCAGACCATATACTGCCCCTGCGCGGGTCGACTGGACGAGATGCGAGGTTCCGATCGCCACGCCGGAAAACAGCAGCGCGGGGCCGATCAATCGCCATACGGCTTGCTTGCGACCGACAGCGTCGGCCGGTTTTATGGGTTGCGGATGGGCGCTGGCGACATTCATGCCGGGCTGGCGTCGAATACGGTCGATTGCCTGACGGCTACCTTCCAGCCGTCAGGCTTGAGCTGCCAGAGATCGGTGAAGCGCCGGCGCACCGTGTGCCCGGCATTTGGAGCGCCGCCGATTGGTTCGAACACTTCGCCGCCCATCAGGATGACTTCGTCGTCGCCCCGCGGCGCTGCGTAGTCGATGGTCCGGTGAAAGTAGGAATAAGCGAGTTTGCCGCCCGCGAAAAAGCGCGCGCTGTCGGCGATGCGACTGATCGCATTCATCGGGTTGTTGGTGACCGATTCCTCGTCGAACGCGGCCAGAAACCCGTCCTTGTCGCCAGCTACGATCGCAGCATCGAGCGCGCTCATCGCCTCGATTGCGGCGGCAACACGCGGATGTTCCAGCGCCTTGGCTACCGCCGCGTCGGCGGCTTCCCATTTGCTCATCTTATCCATCCACCATCTCCATGAGTTCGCCCCTGATCGGCGAGACCGGACCGTTCGCATCGATTCTGAGCAGGTCGGCCTCGGCCATTCCGCCGCGCAATTTCGCGAGCCATTCGTCGGGGTCGAATTCGACGCCGACAGGGTTTTCACCGAATTTTTCGCCCTTGAAGTAGCGTGTGCACTCTGCCTTGCTGGCGAAGCAGTCGACGCTGAATTCCATCTGGTTGCCGTCGGGATCGGCGTAATAGAGCGAGGCGCTCATCCCGTGATTGACGCACCAATAGGGTTCGACGCCCTGCGCCTTGAGATCGGCATAGGCCTCGAGCAGTTCCGCCATAGACGGGCAGTCATAGGCGATATGATCGACCCCGATCGGCCCGCGATGATCGAGCCCGTCGCCCGGTGCAATCACGTCGAGATCGGCAAAGGCAAAGCGGTGATGTTCCTCGTCATGCGTGAGGAATGCGAGTGCCGGGTTCTGATGAACGATCTCGGCCCCGAAGACCTTTGCATACCAGTCGAGCATCTCGGAAAGACGCCTCGTGCGATAGACGACATGGGCCGGTTTGGGCGCGGGGATGGGCATTGGGCTTCCTCCTTCAAAAGACCGAATATCCGCCGTCCACCGGCAAGGTGACGCCGGTGACAAAACGGGCGGCGTCGCTGGCGAGGAAAACGGCGGCGCCGGCGCATTCTTCGGGCTCGCCCCAGCGCCCCATCGGTGTCCGGGCCAGCAGCATCGTCTGGAAATCCGCCCAGTCGGGGTCGTCGCGGGCGACCTGCGTCATCTCGGTGGTAATCCAGCCTGGAGCGATGGCATTGACCTGGATGCCGTGCGGAGCCAGTTCGACCGCCATCGCCTTGGTAAGCTGGACGATCCCGCCCTTGGCCGCGCCGTAACTCGGCAAGGCTGCGGCTCCGAAGATCGAGTACATGCTTGCAAGGTTGATGATCTTGCCCGACCCCCGTTCGATCATCGAGGTCGCCGCCAGCTTCGACAGAAGCATCGTGGCGGTGAGATGGGTTGCGATGGCATTGTCCCAGCCGTCTTCCGACTGGTGCAGCACGCCGCCGCTGATATCGGTGTTCCCGGCATTGTTGACGAGAATGTCGAGCGGACCGAGCGCCTCTTCCACCTGCGCTAAGCCAGGGGCAAGCGCGGCGCGATCTGTGACGTCAAGCCCGCAGGCATGGGACGCAACGCCGAGCGCCTCGATCTCGCGTCTGACGTAAGCGCTGCGCTCGCCATCACGCGCCATGATCGCCACCGAGGCACCCGCTTGCGCGAAGCCTAGCGCGATGGCCCGCCCGATGCCGCGATTGCCTCCGGTGACGCAAGCAACTTGTCCGGAAAGGCCGAAGGATGGTCCCTGCGTGGTCATGGTGATCAATTCGCCGCCCCGGCAGGATTCAATGCAGCCAGGATCTCGAACAGGAAATTTGGATTGTTCATGCCATTATCCCCCCGGATTGGCCGCTTCCCCCAATATCGAGCGACCTGCGCCATTCATGGTCGAGCACCGCCGCCCACGTCCTGATGCTAAGGTTCGTTTGGTCTTAGGTTTTCCTTATGCGCTGAAATCGCGTAATTATTTTACGAACCTGGATGCAATAAAAATGCAGTTCGTACATCCGCGCGTACTGGTTTAAGACGTGAGCGGGGCATTGCAGGGGGTGCGAGACAGGATGGATGCCAATTCAGGGCCGATGATCGCAGGCGGCCAATTCGTTGTCGCCGGCGTGACGGCTGACCCATCTGCGCTGACGCTGACAAGCGAGCTCGGCGTTTCGACGATCGAACCCAAGATGATGGCGTTGCTGGTGGTCTTCTCGCAACGACCCCGCCAGCTATGGACGCGCGGGGAGCTTTGCGATGCGCTATGGTCATCGGGTCATGGAAGCGACGAGGGTCTAAGCAGGCTCGTGTCGCTCCTGCGCAAGACGCTGGCGAACGATCATGGCGCGGAAGATGTTATCACTACCGTCCCGACGCTTGGATACCGGCTGGACGCCGATGTGCTCACGGACAAGACATCATACAGCGCCGCTTTGCCTGCCACGAAAGGCGCGCCGGCAACGGGCGGATGGCGGAAAACCGCAGCGATCGTGGTCCTGTTCGCCGCCATCGTCGCGGCGATATGGTTCAGCATGGCCGACGATACAGGAGAGGCGGTTGCCAGGGACGAGCCGGAAACCAGCCTTGCCATCCTGCCTTTTGAAAATCTGACCGGGACCAGCCAGCAGGCCTTTCTCGCTGAGGGCATGACACGTGACCTCACTTCGTTGTTGTCGAGGGTGCCTCGGCTGAGAGTTGCGCCGTACAGTTCCGCCCGAATCTTTGCAGATGACAGTCGGCGTGCTGCGGCGGCCGAAGCGCTGGGCGTGCGCTACATCGTGTCCGGGTCCCTTACGACACAGGGCGACCAACTGGTTCTGAGGGTGGATTTGAGCGATGCAGCGAGCAACCAGCAAGTCTGGTCGAAGCGATTTGTCGAACCGCTCACGGGCTTCTTCGATCTTCAGCAGGACGTGATCCAGGCTATCTCGACTTCGGTATCGTCGGAGATCCAGGCGTTCGAGATGAGGGCGGTCCAGGATAAGGGCCGGTTCAATCTGTCAGTCTATGAACTGGTGCAAAGAGCGCGGTCGCGTCGCTACGCCTATGGCCGCGAAGCTGCGATGATGACGATTGAAGATGTGCAGCGCGCGCTCGAAATCGATCCGGATAATTACTCGGCCCAGGCGATCCTGGCTACACAGCTCGCACAAAATGTCATCAGCGGATATTCGGACGACCCGGCCCGCGACATTCCAAGGGTGCTCCAGATGCTGGAGCAAATGCGCGCACGGTCGCCGCGTGATCCCGAAGTTCTGACCGCCACAGCCCTTGTCCGCCTCTATGTCCAGGGCGACGAAAAGGCCGCGATCAGGTTGCTGGAGGAATCGCTGGCGATCGACCCGAATGAACCGCACGCATCCGCAGTGCTGGGTTTGCAGAAATGCTATCAGGGCGAACATGCCGAGGGGATGCGACTGATCGTTGATGCTGAGGCACGGGCGCCCAATCATCCGCGCTACGCGATCTGGCCGTGGTTCAGGGCCGGATGTCACGGCGCACAGGGGGAAAACCGATTGGCGCGCGATGCTGCGCAGGATGCAATCGATCGGAACCCCAATTACTCGGGACCATATTATTCTTACGCTCATTACGCATGTCTTTTGGGCGATCGTGAAGACGCACGAGAGACGGCGGCAAGAGCGAGAAGCATCGACCCCAGGTTCAACCTGAGAAGGTTCGAACGCCTGATGGCGACGGTCAATTATCCTGGCCCTCCTGACCACACACGCGAGGAGGCGGACGCACGTGTTCGCGCCTGCCTTGGGTGAAGCCAATTCCAAGGTCGTAGTTGCTTGGTGCTGCAATAGGTCTCACCCAATCCGGTCAATCGACCGTTGACTTGCATCGGATCATCTGCGGAAGGCCCACTTTTCAGGAGATCAAGCAGAGTGCAGACTGTCCGCCACCGGCCATCATTTGAACGTCCGTTATATCGACCGGCCCCCGCCATTGACTGAAGTGACGCTATTGTGGGAAGAATTCGACGTGGGTCTCAGCGGTGCGACCATAATAGACTATGCGGCGCCCGAGGAAGGAGACGAGATAGCCCGCACAGCCGGCTGCCTTCGCTTCCCGGCTGAAGGCAGCGTAGCTGACGCCGCGCATGCACCAATGGCTCGGCCAGGCACTGAAAGAAAACAGCGACCTTATAGAAACCGAACACGCGCGCGTGCTCGACCGTCTCCGCCGCGATCAGGACGACATCCGTGAACGCATGAAGAAGGCCTACCTCGACCACGTCGATGGCAAGCTCGACGAAAGTCTCTTCGCCCGAATCTCCGAAGACTATCGCGAAGACCTGAAGGGGTTGTCGCGGGAGTTCGATCGTCTGTCAGAGGCCGATCATGCCTATATCGACGACGGCATCGCGCTGCTGGGCATCGCCAAGGACGCACGCCGGATGTTCGGGGAAGCCGATTTTGCGGGTAAGAGAAACATTCTCCACCACCTACTATCGAACTGTTCCTACAAGGACGGAGAGGTGTCAGTGACCTTCCGTAAACCCTTTGATATCATTGTGGAAAGTCTGCCGAAGGCCAAGGCTTCGGAGGGTGCTTCAAGCGCCAAAATCGGCAAAAATCGGAAATGGCTCCCCGGGTAGGATTCGAACCTACGACCGATCGATTAACAGTCGATTGCTCTACCGCTGAGCTACCGAGGAACAAACCGCCGTGGCGGGCAAGGCGGTCCCTTTGCCGCCAACCGATGTTTTTATCAAGGGGGTATTCGGAAAAAATTCTCGCGTCAGCGATCGGTCGGCCGCTTTGCGGTCAGACGATGAATTGTTCCATCGCGATGCGTTCGTCGAGGCCTTGGTCGGGGTCGAACAACAGGGTGAGCGGGCGGCTGCGATCGGTGGTGACGCGCACGGTCTTTACGTCGCGAATCTCGCGCTGGTCGGCGACCGCAGAAACGGGGCGTTTGGCGGCCTCGCGAACATTGAAGCGGATGCTGGTCGATTCGGGAACGAGCGCACCGCGCCAGCGCCGCGGACGAAAGGGGCTGATCGGTGTGATCGCCAGCATTTCCGATTCCAGCGGCAGGATCGGACCGTTGGCGCTGAGGTTATAGGCGGTCGAACCCGCCGGCGTCGCGACGAGCACCCCGTCACACGCGAGTTCTTCCAGCATCGTGCGCTCGTTGATCAGAACCTCGAGCTTTGCCGCCTGGCGCGTTTCGCGGAGCAGCGAAATCTCGTTGATCGCGGGCAGGATGTGGCGTTCGCCGCTGATCGTCGTGATGTCGCCAGACAGCGGGTGGATCAGGAAGGGCCGCGCCGACGCGATACGTTCGAGCAAGCCTTCGACGCGAAATTCGTTCATCAGGAAGCCAACGGTGCCACGGTTCATTCCGAACACGGGCATGTTGCGCCGCTGGTCGAGCAACTGGTGCAGCATGTGGAGAAGAAATCCGTCGCCGCCGAGCGCGATGAGCAAGTCGGCCTCGGCAATGTCGACAAAGTCGTAAAGCGGCCGCAGTTCGGCCTCCGCCTCCAGTGCCGACGGCGCGTTCGACGCGACGAGCGCGATCTTGCGTTGCATTCTGTATCCCCCTCCGGACGGGGTCCTACCCGCCCGTTGCACTCATGTGACGCGCGACCGCCGGCTCAGACTTTCGTTCGATAAGAAAGTCATGCGCGCGGGGTTTGCCAGCCAATGCCGCGTCAATCAACCCGTCGACATGGCCCATGTCGCCGGTGCGCAGTGCGGCGCGCAGGTCGACATGATCGTTCTGACCGAGGCACATATAGATGCGCCCCTCGACCGTCAGGCGGATGCGGTTGCAGGTGGCGCAGAAATTGTCGCTGAGCGGCGTGATCAGCCCCAGCGTCACCGCGCTGCCTTCGACCGCGAAATAGCGCGCCGGGCCACCCGTGCGCTGCTCGGTGGGAAAGATCGCGCACTTGTCGCGCAGCGGCGCAATGAACTGATGGAGCGGGATATAATGGTCGCTCCGGTCGCTTTCGACCTCGCCGAGCGGCATCGTTTCGATAAGGGTAAGGTCGCATCCGGTGGCGGCGCACCAGTCGAGCATCGGCAACAACTGGTCTTCGTTGATGTCCTTCAACGCGACCATGTTGATCTTGACCGAGAGGCCCGCCTTGCGCGCCGCGGTGACGCCGTCCAGCGCCACCGAGAGATTACCGACACGGGTGACATGGCGGAAGGCTTGCGGGTCGAGCGTGTCGAGGCTGACGTTGACGCGCCGGACGCCCGCTGCCGCCAGCATCGGCGCATATTCGGCAAGCCGCATCGCATTGGTGGTCAGCGTCAGCTCGTCGAGGCCATTCCCGATCAGTGCGCCGAGACGCTTTGCGAGCGTGTCGATGCCGCGGCGCACGAGCGGTTCGCCGCCGGTCAGCCGGATGCGACGGATGCCGCGCGCAACAAACCGTTCGGCGAGGTCGCCCATTTCCTCTAGGCTGAGTACCGCCGATTTGGGGAGGAAAGTCATATCCTCCGCCATGCAATAGCGGCAGCGCAGGTCGCAGCGGTCGGTGACCGACAGGCGCAAATAGCTGATCCGGCGGCCATGGGCGTCAGTGAGCGGAGCGCTGTAGGGCGAAATCGCGTCCATCGGCACAATGTGATGCAAAAGGGAAGGGAATGGCAAGAAAAGCCTGCTAGGGGGGCGCCAATGAATCATAGGGACGATACGAACGCTGCGAGCGTCCGCCACTTGCAGGCGCTGCAAGCGCAACACGAGACTGACGTTGGCGTCATCCTGGTGCAGGTCGACCAGCTTGCGCGCATTAATCACAGCGCGGGCCCCGAGGCAGGAGACGCGCTGCTCGAAGAGGTCGCGCGACGGCTTGAAACTTTTGCCAGCGACGAATTGGGCCCTGGTTCGCATGTCGCACGGCTCGGCGGTCCGCGTTTCCTGATCGCGCCGGCAACGCCGCTTTCGCTCGGCGCGCTTCATGCGCAGGAGCGCGCGCTGCACCTCGTCCTTGCCGAGCCGATGGTCGGCGACCCCGCCGGCCGGCTTGCAATCCGTATTGCCGCCGCGGTAATCACGCGCGACGAACCAATCGACGAACAACTGCGTGCCGCCGCCGATCAACTGGCGCGCCCGGCATCGGCGCGCGACGGTGCGATGGTTAAATCGGCGCTGGCGCATAATGAAGTCGCCATATTCTATCAGCCGCAGTTCGACGTCGCCTCGGGAGCGATGGTGGGTGTCGAAGCTCTGCTGCGCTGGCAGCATCCCGAACTTGGTTTGCTGGGCGCGGGGCCGCTCGTCACTGCCGCACGCGCCGCGCGGCTCGAATGCGAGCTGACCGAACATGCGCATCGCGTCGCGCTGACCGAGATTGCCACGTGGCCGGCAGCGCTTGCAAAGCTTCATGTTGCGCTCAACATCACCGCTGCGGATCTGGGCGATCCAGAATTTGCCGACCGTTTTGCAGCGATGGTGCGTGCCAGCGATGTTGCGCCGGACCGCTTGACGCTCGAGCTCACGGAGCAGGCGATGCTCAGCGATCCGGCGAGCGCCGCGGCGCAGCTTTCGCAGCTGCGTGCGCTCGGCTGCGCAATCGCAATCGACGATTTTGGGACGGGCTATTCCAGCCTGTCGCTGCTCGCGCGGTTGCCGATCGATTATTTGAAGATCGACAGCGGCTTTACCCGCACGATCGATGGCAGCGATCGCGATCGAATCGTCGTGCGCGCGATCGTTGACTTGGCGCGCGCGCTGGGGCTGCGTGTGGTCGCCGAGGGAGTCGAAAAGGAGACGCAACTCGCGCGGCTCGCCGAACTTGGCGTGGCGAGCTGGCAAGGGTTCCTGAAATCGGGGCCGGTTCCGGGAGATCAACTGTCGGAGTTGATAGAATAATCATCGCCCGCGCGCAGGCGGGTGCCGTCGGCAACTTTGAGCCGCGTTGCTGGGTAAACCGATAGCGGCCCCCGCTTGCGCGGGGGCAACGGCTACCCCGCCTGCTTCGCCAGCTTGCCTAATCCCTTTGACAATTGCAGCGCGCCGTTGAGCCGTGCGCCCGCGCTGGCCCACTCGCCGCTCACCGACAGCTTGTTGTCGGGGCGGATGCGCGCGCGGCCCTTCAGCCGCTCGACATAGGCGATCAGGCCGGGGACGTTCGCAAATTCGTCGTCGTGGAAGCTGACGAGGGCACCCTTCGTTCCGACATCGAGCTTGGCGATGCCTGCGGCCTTCGCGTTCGCCTTGATTTCCATAAGCTGGATCAGGTTTGCGGTTTCTGGCGGCAGTGGACCGAACCGGTCGATCATCTCGGCAGCGAATCCGTCGAGCGCGGCGCGGTCCTCGGCTTCGTTGAGGCGGCGGTAGAGCGCCATGCGCAGCGGGAGGTCGGGAACATAATCCTCGGGAATCAGGATCGGCGCATCGACGGTGATCACCGGCGACAAGGCTTCGCGCGGCGGTGCGACGCCGGCGCCCTCGGCCTTGGCGACGAGGATCGCTTCTTCCAGCATCGACTGGTACAGCTCGAACCCGACCTCGCGGATATGCCCCGACTGCTCGTCGCCGACCAGATTGCCCGCGCCGCGAATGTCGAGGTCGTGGCTCGCGAGCTGAAAACCTGCGCCAAGCGTGTCGAGATCGCCGAGCAGTTTCAGCCGCTTTTCCGCCGTGTCGGTGATGGCGCCGGTTTCGGGCGTCGTGAGATAGGCGTAGGCGCGCGTTTTCGACCTCCCCACGCGCCCGCGAAGCTGGTAGAGCTGCGCGAGCCCGAAGCGGTCGGCACGGTGGACGATCAGCGTGTTGGCGCTCGGGATATCGAGCCCGCTTTCGACGATGGTGGTAGAAACGAGCACGTCATATTTGCGGTCGTAGAAAGCGCTCATCCGTTCTTCGACCTCGCCCGGCGCCATCTGGCCGTGCGCGACGACATATTTGATCTCGGGCACGCGGTTGCGCAGGAATTCCTCGATGTCGGGCAGATCCTTGATGCGCGGGGTGACGAAGAAGCTCTGCCCCCCGCGATCATGTTCGCGCAGCAGCGCCTCGCGGATGACGACCGGGTCCCACGGCGCGACATAGGTGCGCACCGCGAGCCGGTCGACGGGCGGTGTCTGAATGACGCTGAGTTCGCGCAGCCCCGACATCGCCATCTGGAGCGTGCGCGGGATCGGCGTCGCGGTCAGCGTCAGCACATGGACGTCGGCCTTGAGCTGCTTGAGCCGTTCCTTGTGAACAACGCCGAAACGCTGTTCCTCGTCGACGATGACGAGGCCGAGATTCTTGAACTCGACCGATTTCGCGATCACTGCATGGGTGCCGACGACGATGTCGATCTGGCCACTCGCGAGACCATCGCGCGTCTTTTGCGCCTCGGCAGCGGGGACGAGGCGCGACAGGCGGCCGATATTGACCGGAAAGCCTTTGAAGCGTTCGGCGAAATTGGTGAAATGCTGGCGCGCGAGCAAGGTGGTGGGCACGACCACCGCGACCTGTACCCCAGCCATCGCGGCGACGAAGGCGGCGCGCAACGCGACCTCGGTCTTGCCGAAACCGACGTCGCCGCAAACTAGTCGATCCATCGGGCGGCCCGACGCCATATCCTCGAGCACGTCGCCGATCGCGCGATCTTGGTCGTCGGTTTCCTGATAAGGGAAACGGTCGGCAAAGGCGGGATAGGCGGCGTCCTGCGCCAGTACGTCGCCGGGGCGTAGCGCTCGCTGAGCCGCTGTGCTCAGCAGTTCGCCCGCAATCTCGCGGATCCGCTCCTTCATCCGCGCCTTGCGCCGCTGCCACGCCTCGCCGCCGAGCTTGTCGAGCGCGACGCCTTCGCTCTCGCCGCCGTAGCGCGAAAGGACGTCGAGATTCTCGACCGGAACGTAGAGCTTGTCGCCGCCCGCATAGGTGAGTGCGACGCAATCGTGCGGACTGCTTCCCACCGGGATCGAGGTCAGCCCTTCATAGCGGCCGATGCCGTGATCGAGGTGGACGACAAGGTCGCCGACACTGAGTGTCGCAAGCTCGGCAAGGAAAGCATCGGCGCTTTTGCGCCTTTTGTTGCGGCGGACAAGCCGCTCGCCGAGGATATCCTGTTCGGTGAGCAGGCTGAGCGCGCCCGAGGCGAAACCGTGGTCGAGCGGGAGGACGATGAGGGCGACGGTGCCCGTTCCAAGCGACCCTTTTTCGGAACTCAAGCCCAACGCCGCCTGCCAAGTCTCGGCGAGCGCCAGCCCCGTTACCCCATGCTCCTTCAGCAGTCCTGCAAGCCGGTCGCGCGCACCGCTCGAATAGCTGGCGATGATCGTGCGTCGTCCCTTGCGGCGCTCGTCGGCCAGATGGTCGGCGACCTTGTCATAGACGTTGAGGTCGGCGGCGCGTTCGGGGGTGAAATCGCGCGCCGCAACGGTTTCGAGGTCGAGCACGCCTGCTGCTTCGGGCACGTCGAACGGCGTGGCGATATGGATTGGCCGCGCCGCCTCGGCATCGCGCCATTCGCTTTCGGTCAGATAGAGCGCATCGGGTGCCAGCGGACGGTAACTGCCCGCCTGTTCCTGCTCGGAGGCGACGCGGTTGGCGTGATAGTCGCGGATTGCCTCGAAGCGCGTGTCCGCGGTCGCGTCGGTGCGGTGGCCGCGCAGCACGGGGGTTTCCGCCGCAATATGGTCGAACAGGATCGAGAGTCGCTCCTCGAACAGCGGCAGCCAATGGTCCATCCCCGCCTGTCGCCGGCCCTCGCTCACTGCTTGATAGAGCGGATCGCCCGTCGCTTGCGCGCCGAACAGCTCACGATAGCGGGTACGAAAGCGCTTGACCGTCGCTTCGTCGAGCAATGTTTCGGCGGCGGGGAGCAGTTGCAGCGCCTTGGCGGGCCCCAGGCTGCGTTGGTCGGCGGGATCGAAGCGACGGATGCTCTCGATCTCGTCACCAAAGAAGTCGACGCGCAGGCCCGTTTCTTCGCCTGCGGGGAAAAGGTCGACGAGGCTGCCGCGCACCGCGAACTCGCCCTGGTCGGCAACGGTGTCGACGCGGCTGAAGCCGTTGGCGACGAGCAATTCGGCGAGCGCATCGCGGTCGATCCGCTGCCCGGACGCCAGCGTCGTTGCGAGCTGGCGGATGCGAAAAGGCGTCAGCGTGCGCTGGGTAATCGCCGCGACAGTCGTCAAGATCAGTTCGCCGCGACGAGCCGGCGCCTGCAGCGCCGAAAGCGTGGCAAGCCGGTCGGCGCTGACGCGCATCGATGGCCCCGCGCGGTCATAGGGAAGGCAATCCCAGGCCGGGAAACGATGGACGACGAGGTCGGGTGCGAAGAAAGGCGCGGCGTCGGCGATCGCCTGCATCGCGGCATCGTCGGTCGCGATATAGAGCAGCCGGTGCTCGCTCGCACGCGCCAGATCGGCGAGCAGCAGCGGCAGGAAGCCGTCGGCCGCGCGCGCGAGCGTCAGCGGCGCAGACGCCTGCCCGATGGCGGCAAAAATATCGGCGGCGGGTCGCGTCATGGCAGCGGGATATAGTCCAGACGCCGCATCGCAGCGATGAGTTCCGGGCGGTCGAGATGCGCCGGCGGCGCGCCGGTGCCGAGCGCCCAGCCCATGATGTCGACATCATCCTCGTCGCAGACCGCCTCGAACCAGTCGATCTCCGCCGCACCCCATTCGGGCGAATAGCGATCGAAAAAGCCGCCGATCATATAATCGGCTTCGCGCGTGCCGCGATGCCAGGCGCGAAATTTCAGGCGTTTCAGGCGGTCTTGCATGGCGGGCCTTTTAGAGCGGTGGCGCTAGGTATCAAGTGACGACCCTTCGCTCGCTTTCGTCATCCCGGCGAAGCCCGGGATGACGAAAGATGATGTTCGAGAGGGTGATGCAACTTCGCAAAGCTCACGCTACACAGCAACGACCGATGCGACCCGATATCCTCAACCCGCTCTTCGCCGCGCTTACCGACCTCAAGGGCGTCGGGCCGCAACTTGCGAAGCCGCTCGCGCGGCTCGGGCTCGATCGCGTGGTCGATGTGCTTTTCCACCTGCCGACCGGGCTGATTTCGCGCGTGCCCGTCGAGCGGCTCGACGATGCACAGCCGGGACAGACGATCATCGTCGAGGTGGCCGCGCAGGACTATCGCCCCGGACGCAGCCCGCGCGCGCCCTTCGGGGTCGAGGCGTTCGACAGTGCGGGCGACCATGTGCGGCTTGTCTATTTCGGCCGCACTTCGGGCCTCGCGCGCAAGCTCTTCCCGCTTGGCGAGAAACGCCGCGTGTCTGGGCGGCTCGATCTTTATGGCGACATGCGCCAGATCGTCCACCCGGATCATGTTGCCGAGCCGGGCGACGAGGGCGGCATCGCTGTACACGAGCCCGTCTATCCGCTGACCGAGGGGCTGACCAACGCGCGGCTGTCGCAGCTGGCGGCGGTGGCGCTCGAACGGCGGCCCGAATTGGCCGAATGGATCGACGCGCCCCTGCTCGCGAGCCGGGGCTGGCCTGCGTGGCGCGACGCGCTCGATCGCGCGCATGCCAGCCCGCGCGACGAGGCGGCGCGCGACCGGCTCGCCTATGACGAAATCTTTGCGAGCCAGGTCGCGTTGATGCTGATCCGCGAAGGTTTGCGGACGCGCAAGGGCAGGGCGATCGTCGGCGACGGGCGGCTGACCGGTGCGCTGCAGCTGCCTTTCGGCCTGACGGGCGCGCAAGAGCGCGTCGGGCGCGAGATTGCGGGCGACATGGCGCAGGATACGCCGATGCTGCGGATGCTGCAGGGCGATGTCGGATCGGGCAAGACGCTCGTCGCGCTGCGCGCGATGCTGGCGGCGGTCGAGGCGGGGACGCAGGCGGCGCTGCTCGCGCCGACCGAAATCCTCGCGCGCCAGCATTTTGCGACGCTGCAGAAAATGCTCGCGGGCCTGCCCGTCAACCTCGCGATCCTCACCGGGCGCGACAAGGGCCGCGCGCGCGAATCGACGTTGATGGGACTCGCCGACGGCAGCATCGACATCCTCGTCGGTACGCATGCGATCTTCCAGCAGGCGGTGAGCTACCGCGACCTCGCGCTCGTTGTCGTCGACGAACAGCATCGCTTCGGCGTCGCGCAGCGGCTGATGCTTACCGACAAGGGCGCCCGCCCGCCGCATCTGCTCGTGATGACCGCGACGCCGATCCCGCGGACCCTTCTGCTCGCCAATCATGGCGAGATGGACGTGTCGCGCCTCGACGAAATGCCGCCGGGCCGCACGCCGGTCGACACGCGCGTCGTATCGGTCGAACGACTCGACGAGGTCGTCGCGGGGCTCGAGCGGCACCTCGATGGTGGCGCGCAGACCTATTGGGTGTGTCCGCTTGTCGCCGAGAGCGAAACGAGCGAGCTGGCGGCAGCCGAGGAGCGCGCGGCGCTGCTCCGTGCGCGGCTGGGGGGCGAGCGGGTCGGGCTTGTCCACGGGCAGATGAAGGGCGCGGACAAGGATGACGTCATGGCGCGGTTCGCGACGGGCGAGATTGGCGTGCTCGTCGCGACCACGGTGATAGAGGTCGGGGTCGATGTTCCTGCGGCAAGCCTGATGATCGTCGAACATGCCGAGAATTTCGGTCTCGCGCAGCTGCACCAGCTTCGCGGTCGCGTTGGACGCGGTGCGGCAAAATCGGTGTGCTTGCTGTTGCGTTCGCCGAACCTGTCGGAGACGGCGCGTGAACGGCTGGCGCTGATGCGCGAGACAAACGACGGATTCGTCATTGCCGAAAAGGATCTCGAACTGCGTGGCGGGGGCGAATTGCTTGGACTCAAGCAATCGGGCGACGCCGATTATCGCGTCGCGAACGCCGAACAGCTCGTGCGGCTTCTCCCCGCGGCGCACGACGACGCGCGGCTCTTCGTCGAGCGCGACGGCGGCATAACGGGGAAACGGGGGGAGGCGGTGCGTCTGTGCCTTTATCTCTTCGAGCGCGATGCGGCGGTGCCGCTGCTCCGAAGCGGTTAGTTGACGTCGCCGCGCGCACCCATCGCGCGGATCATCGGCAGATAGTCTTCGACCGAGATCGACTTGTCGAACTGCACACCCGTCTTGCCGCCGAGCGACCAGATGACCTTTGCCGCGGTGCGGCCGATGATCGGCATGCGGAAGACGACGAGGTCGCCGGGCTCGAGCCCGCGTTCATAACGCATCAGCAGGCCGTCGGCGCTGATGTTGACGCAGGTGCACATTTCCTGCCGCCCGTCAGGCAACACGAAAGGCAAGCGGCAATAGACGTCGCTACGCGGCGCGATCCGCTGGTCGAGGCCAACGTAATGGGCCTTGCTGGTGTCAATCTTGCGCATTCGAACTGAACCCTTGTTATGTGCGTACAAGGATCGGCAGAATTACTGAAGAATCAGTAAATCCGGCTTTGGCTTTAGCGCGTGACGAGACCGTGCTTTTTCGACCCCAGGCTGAGCGGAACGGGGTCGTCGGCAGGCAGGATTTTGTGGTGCGGATCGCGGACCGCGACCCCGTCCACCTTGACCGCACCTTCGTCGAGTTTGCGCCGCCCTTCCTTGTTCGAGGCGGTGAAGCCCAGCTCACGAAGCGCGGTCAAAATGTCGATCCCCCCGGCGGGCGCTGTGACCTGCGGCAGGTCGCCACCTATCTGACCCTTTTCAAAGGTTTGCGTGGCGGTTTCGGCGGAGATTCTTGCTGCTTCCGGGCCGCGGCACATCGCGGTCGCCGCGTTCGCCAGCACCTTCTTCGCTTCGTTGATTTCGGCGCCGTCGAGCGCCTCGAGCCGCGCGATCTCGTCGAGCGGAAGATCGGTGAACAGCTTCAGGAATCGCCCGACGTCGCGGTCGTCGCAATTGCGCCAATATTGCCAATAGTCGTAATCACTGAGCTGTCCCGAATTGAGCCACACCGCGCCCGCTGCAGTTTTGCCCATTTTGGCGCCCGCAGCCGTCGTGAGCAGCGGAGTCGTCAAGCCGAACAGTTCGGCGCCGTCCATCCGGCGGCCGAGTTCCATGCCATTGACGATATTGCCCCACTGGTCCGACCCGCCCATTTGCAGCCGTACGCCCATTGCTTTCGACAGGTGGCGGAAATCGTAACCCTGCAGGATCATGTAGTTGAATTCGAGGAAGGTCATCGGTTGTTCGCGGTCGAGCCGCAGCTTGACCGAATCGAAGGTCAGCATTCGGTTGATGGTGAAGTGCGTGCCGACTTCCTGAAGCAGTTCGATATAGCCGAGCTGTCCCAACCAGTCGTGATTGTTCACCATCACCGCGTCGGTCGGGCCGTCGCCGAAGGTCAGGAAGCGTTCGAAAATGGTGCGGATCGACGCGATATTCGCCTCGATCGTTGCGTCATCGAGCATCTTGCGGCTTTCGTCGCGACCGGTCGGGTCGCCGATCCGCGTCGTTCCGCCGCCCATCAGCACGATCGGCTTGTGCCCCGCCTGTTGCAGGCGGCGCAGCATCATGATCTGGACGAGGCTGCCGACGTGCAGCGACGGCGCGGTCGCGTCGAAGCCGATATATCCCGGAACGACCTGTTTCGCGGCGAGCGCATCGAGCCCTTCCGCGTCGGTCATCTGATGGATATAGCCCCGTTCATCGAGCAGGCGCAGCAGGTCGGATTGATAGGTCGTCATAACAGCCTCTTGGAAAGCCGGGGGCGCTTAGCATGGGGTTTCGGATTTGGGTAGCATGCGCGCGGAATTGATATGTCATCCGCAGACCCCGGCGAAAGCTGTGCGATCGGTTGCGGTCGAGGTGACGCTGTCGTTCGACGATGGTTTTGCTCTGGAGTTCGTCGTCGCGGGCGATATCGCCGCGGTCATCCTCCCCGAAGGGCAGGGCGAACTCGTCATCGCTGACAGCGCGACCGACGGACTGTGGCAAAGCAGCTGTTTCGAAGCCTTTCTGACCGACGAGGGCGGAACAGACTATACAGAATTCAATTATGCGCCGGACGGTCGCTGGGCCTGTTACCAGTTTGACGATTATCGCGTATTGCAGCGGCCGGACGAGCTGGCGCCCTGGGCGATGCAGGCCGCGCGCGAGGCGACGCGCTACGCGCTGCGAATAGAGCCGGGGATATTGCCCGAAGCGACGACGAAACTCGGCCTGTCGGCCGTGATCGAGGAGGTGGATGGGACCAAGAGCTTTTGGGCGCTCGCGCATCCGCCGGGCAGACCCGATTTTCATCATCCCGATTGCTTCGCGCTCACGCTTGGGGCACCCGACGCGTCATGACCGTGAAATTTGGCATCGACCGCCTGCTCGCCGACCCCCTCCTTCGCCAACCGCTGGAGGGCAAGCGCGTGGCTCTGCTCGCCCACCCGGCATCGGTGACGGCCGACCTCGTCCACAGCCTCGACGCGCTCGTCGCGGCGGGGGTGAATGTGACCGCGGTGTTCGGTCCCCAGCATGGCGTGCGCGGAGATTTGCAGGACAATATGATGGAATCGCCCGATTTCACCGACCCGGTGTACGGCGTTCCCTGTTTCAGCCTCTATGGCGAGGTGCGCCGCCCGACCGGTCAGTCGATGCACAGCTTCGATGTGCTGCTGGTGGATCTGCAGGATCTGGGCTGCCGCATCTACACCTATGTGACGACGCTCCTTTATGTGCTTGAGGCCGCCGCCAAACACCGCAAGGCGGTGTGGGTGCTCGACCGTCCGAACCCCGCCGGACGACCGGTCGAAGGCACATTGCTGCGCGAAGGCTGGGAGAGTTTTGTGGGCGCGGGGCCGATGGCGATGCGCCACGGCCTGACGATGGGCGAGATGGGGCGCTGGTTCATCCGCCATTTCGATCTCGACGTCGATTATCGGGTGATCGAGATGGAGGGGTGGGAGCCACAAGGCGCGGGCTTCGGCTGGCCCGCCGACCGCGTCTGGATTAACCCCAGCCCCAATGCCGCAAACCTCAACATGGCGCGCGCCTATGCCGGAACGGTGATGGTCGAAGGCGCGACCTTGAGCGAAGGGCGCGGAACCACGCGCCCGCTGGAACTGTTCGGCGCGCCCGACATCGACGCGCGCGCGGTAATTGCCGAGATGCAACGGATCGCGCCCGAGTGGCTTGCCGGGTGCAAGCTGCGCGACCTGTGGTTCGAGCCGACCTTCCACAAGCATGTCGGCCGCCTCAACAGCGGCGTCCATATCCATGCCGAGGGGCCGTGGTACGATCATAACGCCTTTCGTCCCTGGCGTGTCCAGGCGCTCGGCTTCAAGGCGATCCGCAGCCTTTATCCCGACTACCCGATCTGGCGCGGGCTCGATTTCAAATATGAATATACCGACGACGTGCTCGCGATCGACGTGATCAACGGCTCGCCGCTGCTGCGCGAGTGGGTCGACGATGCAGGCGCCGCGCCGGGCGACCTCGACGCGCTCGCGCTGCCCGATGAAGCGGCGTGGCGGGACGAGATTTCACAGCTTCTTCTTTACAGCTGAAAGGCACGGCGATGATGCGGCGACGAAAGTTTCTTGGCACCGCAGCGGTCGGCGCCTTTGCGGTGGGCCTGCCTCCGTCGGTTCTCGCCGCCGACGCGGCCGACCTTGCCAACCTTGCGGCAAAGGCGGCTCCCATCGGCAAGGCCGAACGCATGACGCGCATCGCCAAGGCAAAGGCGTTGATGGCCGCGAATGATATCGGCGCGCTTTTGATCGAGCCGGGATCGAGCCTCATCTACTTCACCGGTGTGCAGTGGTGGCGGAGCGAGCGGCTGACCGCTGCCATTCTCACGCGTGAGGGCGAGGTTGCGGTCGTCACGCCCTTTTTCGAGGAACCGTCGGTGCGCGAAAGCCTCGGCATAGAGGCCGAGATTTTGACGTGGAACGAGGATGAAAATCCACTTGCAAAGGTCGCGGCATGGCTCGGCAAACGCGGCCTTGCGCAGGGGCGGATCGGCGTTGAGGAAACGGTGCGTTATTTCGCGGTCGATGCGCTCGAAAAGGCGATGCCGCAAGCGCCGGTCGTGAACGGCGCGCCGGTCGTGCGCGGGTGCCGAATGATCAAATCGCCCGCCGAACTCGCGCTAATGCAGGTCGCGAACGACATCACCATCGCCGCCTATCGCCACACGGCGCCGCGTATCGAGGAAGGGATGACTCCCGCCGACATCGGCATGATTATGCGTGCGGCGACGGTCGCGATGGGCGCGCGCAGCGAGTTCGAGCTGATCCTGCTCGGCGAGGCGAGCGCCTATCCGCACGGCAGCGGCAAGCCGCAGCGCGTCGCAAAGGGCGAGGTCGTGTTGATGGACTGCGGCGCGTCAGTGCATGGCTATCAGTCCGACATCTCGCGCAGCTTTGTCTTTGGCGAGGCGACGGCGCGCCAGCGCAAGGTGTGGGAGCAGATGCGTCAGGGGCAGGAGGTTGCCTTCGCCGCAGCCCAGGTCGGCGCACCCGCGGGATCGGTCGACGACGCGGTGCGTGCCTATTACGAAAGCCTTGGCTGGGGGCCGGGATACAAGCTGCCCGGAACCTCGCACCGTACCGGGCACGGCATTGGCCTCGACGGGCACGAGCCGGTGAACCTCGTGCGCGGCGAGACGACCCCGCTCGCGCCCGGCATGTGCTTTTCGAACGAGCCCGGGATCTATATTCCCGGCGAATTCGGCATCCGGCTGGAGGATTGCTTCTATATGGCCGCCGACGGCCCGCGCTGGTTTTCCGAACCGCCTCCCTCGATCGACGCGCCCTTCGGCTGAGCGAGCCCGCTCGGGCGCTGGACGATGCTGACGAGCACGAAGGAGATGATCATCAGCAGATACCAGCTCCCGAGCTTTTCGATCCCGACCATTTCCCATCCGTTCGCCTGGTTCGGATAGCTCCACGCGCGGGCGAAGGTGCCGATATTCTCGGCAAACCAGATGAAGAGCGCGACAAGGCCCCAGCCGACGAGCAACGGCATGCGCCGGTGGACGTGGAGCGGCCGGAACCACACCTGGCAGCGCCAGAAGAGGAGGGCGGTGGCCGCAAAGAGGAACCAGCGAATGTCGTAGGTCCAATGGTGCGCGAAGAAATTGATATAGATCGCGGCGGCGAGTGCGAAGCTCGTCCAGAGCGGGGGATAGCCGGTGTAGCGAAAGTCGAAGATGCGCCAGACGCGCGCGATATAGCTGCCGACCGCCGCATACATGAAGCCCGAGAAGAGCGGCACCGCGCCGATATGGAAAAGGCTCGGCTCGGGATATTGCCACGATCCCGCCGCAGTCTTGAACAACTCCATCACCGTGCCGACGACGTGGAAGATCAGGATAACCAGCGCTTCCTTCGGCGTCTCCAGCCGGAACGCCAGCATGCCGAGCTGGATCAGCACCGCGCCGATGGTGATCGCGTCATAACGGTGGACCGGCGCATCGTCGGGCCAGAACAGATGCGTGCCGAGCAAAAGCGCGAGCATCAGGGCGCCGAACAGGCACGCCCAGCCCTGTTTGAAGCCGAAGACGAGAAATTCGAGGAACCAGCCGCGCGGCCCCGGCGCGACCGCCATCGCCTCGAGCCGTGAGCGAACCGCGTGGAAGCGCGAATGACGCCTGTCGGGATCAGTCATCACCGACGTCGGGCATCGCCGTGGGATGGAAAGCGCCAGTGTCCCGGTCGCGCAGAAAGGCGCTGCCGACCGGCGCATCGATCAGGTGCAGCCAGCTGTCGTCGCCGTTCAGCACCTTGCCGAGCGCGATGTAGCTGAAGCTCGGATTGTCATACTCGGCGTCGGTCAGACCGCGTGTGTCGCACCGAAAGCGCCAGCCGCTGTCGGGGTATTTGTCGCCTTCGCGCGGTGGATCGGGCTCCTCACGATATAGAAACTCCACCTTGAGCCGGCCATCGAGAATTTGGTCATCGACGAAGCAGCGGTCCCAATATTCCCGCCGTTCGGGCGCGGTCGGGGGAGGGGCGGCGCGATCCTCGCTCCAGTCGATGTCGATGATATGTGCACGGTCGAACGTCACAGCATCACCGGCCTTGAGCTGGGGCATGTCGAGTGGATCGTTGTCGAGCGTACCGGTCAGTCGTGCTCCCTCTGCCGCCGTCACGATGACCCACATGCGTTCGGCGTCCCATTCGCCGCTATCGGGAATCGACCGGAAAATCAGTTTGACGAGGTCGCCGGGCGATACCGCCAACAGCTCATTTTCTGAGGGTAGATAGAAGGTATAGGGTGCCTTGGCGGCGGTCGGCCGCGGGTCTTCTATCGCATATCGTCCGAACCAGCCGCGCAGCCTGTCCCTGAACCTACCCACGCCGCGCTCAATGCTTGCGCGTCAATTCGCGCATGGCATCGTCCAGCCCGGCGAGGCTGAGCGGATACATGCGGTCGTTCATCAGTTGTTTGATCAGCTTCACCGACTGGGTATAGCCCCAATGCGCCTGGGGCACCGGGTTCAGCCACACCGCGGCGGGATAGACTTTGGTGATCCGGCCCAGCCAGACCGCGCCCGATTCCTCGTTGAAATGTTCGACGCTGCCGCCCGGATGGGTGATTTCATAGGCGCTCATCGACGCATCGCCGACAAAGATCACCTTATAATCATGGCCATATTTGTGGAGGATGTCCCACATCTGGTGGCGTTCGGACCAGCGGCGCTTGTTGTCCTTCCACACGCCTTCATACGGGCAATTGTGGAAATAGAAGAATTCGAGATTCTTGAATTCGGTGGTCGCGGCGCTGAACAATTCCTCGCACAGCTTGATGAACGGGTCCATCGAGCCGCCAACGTCGAGGAAAAGGAGCAGCTTGACCGCGTTGCGGCGCTCGGGGCGCATCTGGATGTCGAGCCAGCCCTGCCGCGCGGTGCCGTCGATCGTACCCGGAATGTCGAGTTCGTCGGCCGCGCCCTCACGCGCGAATTTGCGCAGGCGGCGCAGCGCGATCTTGATGTTGCGGGTGCCGAGTTCCTTGGTGTTGTCGAGGTTCTGGAACTCGCGCTTCTCCCAGACCTTCAGCGCGCGCTTGTGCTTGCTTTCGCCGCCGATCCGCACGCCTTCGGGGTTATAGCCTGAGTTGCCATAGGGACTCGTCCCGCCGGTGCCGATCCACTTGTTGCCGCCCTGGTGGCGCTTCTGCTGTTCCTCGAGACGCTTTTTCAGCGTCTCCATGATCTCGTCCCAGTCGCCGAGCGATTTGATCGCCTCCATCTCCTCGGGCGTCAGATATTTTTCGGCGACCGCCTTCAGCCACTCCTCGGGTACATCGACCGGATTCTGGCCATAGTCGGTAAGAATCCCCTTGAAGACCTTGTTGAACACCTGATCGAACCGGTCGAGCAGGCCCTCGTCCTTCACATAGATGGCGCGCGACAGATAATAGAATTGCTCGGGGCTGCGGTCGATCACCTCGCGGTCGAGCGCCTCAAGCAACATCAGATGCTCTTTGAGGCTGGCAGGGATCCCCGCAGCGCGCAGTTCGTCGAGAAAGCCGAGAAGCATGGCCTAGGGGTAGCCCGTCGAGATTGCCCGCGCAATCACTTTACGTTTACGGAAAGTGGATAGGTAAGGCCCGCGGGCGTGCGGCATCGCGCCAGACTCCACCCGTTGACGCCGCATTAACCAATGTTCGGCATAGCTGCGCGATGGCACAGGGACGTGGGTAAGCCGATGAAATTCGAACCGATCAACGCCAATACGGCGGTTCTCGACCAGTCCGTCGCAAGCGATTGCGGCGAGCTTGCTGTCGGGTGCAGTGATGCGGCGGGCCGCATCAAGCTTGCGACCGATCAGATGGAACGGCAGATTTCCGAGCTTGGGCGGCTCGAAGAATTTGTCGTCAGCCTTGAGGCGGATCAGCGCCAGATCGCCGATTCGACCGACGAAGCCAAGCTTCTGTCGGCGCGCGCTTGCGAACAGCTCGACGCCGGGGCCGAGCGCGTCAACAGCGCCGTCACCGAATTCCGCTCGGTCATCGACCTTGTCGCGCGCCTCGGAACGCATGTCACCAATTTCGCTGCCGTGATGGAGCAGGTGCAGCAGGTCAGCCAGTCAATCGAGCAGATTGCCAAGACGACCAACATGCTTGCGCTCAACGCCGCAATCGAGGCCGAGCGTGCGGGCGACGCGGGCCGGACCTTTGCGGTCGTTGCCGCTGAAGTGAAGAAACTTGCGCAGAATACGCGCGGCGCGACCGACGAAATCCGCCGCAGCATCGGCAGCCTCGCAACAGAGGCGAGCGGGCTCGTTGCGGAAATTCAGTCGGGGGTCGAACAGTCGAGCCGCGCCGAGGCGCAGTTCGAGACGATTACCGACGCGCTGCACGATGCGACGCACCTTGTTGCCCTGCTCGACGACCAGAGCGACCGCATCGCGCAGTCGAGCGCGATGGTACACGCCAATGGCGCCAAGGTGCGCGAGGCGATGGACAGCGTCGTTGCCTCGGTGCGTGATAACAGCGCCACGCTCGCCGGCACGCGCGATTCGATCCTGTCGATGGAATATGTATCGAACAGGATGTTCAACGCCGTGATCTCTGCGGGCGTCTCGCCGCAGGATTCGGCTATCGTCCAGCTCGCCTCGCGTGTGCGCGACCGTTTCGTGGCGATTGCCGAAGATGCCGTGGCGCAGGGCGCGCTGACGATGGAGCAACTGTTCGACACCAACTATGTCCGCGTGCCGAACTCGAACCCCGAACGGTTTCGGACCAGCCTGTGCGATTGGGCCGATGCGCATTGGCGACCGCTGTTCGACGAGATCGTCCGCGAGCATCCCGAAGTGTTGATGTCGTCCGCCGGCGACATGAACGGATTTCTGCCGACTCATATCACCGATTGCTCGCGCGCGCCGACGGGCGATATCGAGCATGACACCCAGCATTGCCGCAACGGGCGTATCCTGTTCGATGCGACCGATGCCGCGGCAAAGCGCAGCACGGCACCCTTTTTCATGGCGGTTTATCGTCAGGAGGGCGACGGGACGAACTTTATCACCGTCCGCAATGTCTATATGCCCGCGACGATCAACGGCCGTCGCTGGGGCGACGTCGAGGTTGCGTACCAGCTCTAACGCGGTGCCCCCGGCGGGGGCGGTTGCGCCGGATATTGCTCCATCGCCGGATCGATCGTCGCTCCAGCAGGGGCATCGTCGGTCCAGATCGCGATCGTCGGTTTAAGCCCATGATCGTCGAGGAGGCCAAGCCGGACCGCGCGCATGTGCGGCCCCGCCGAGGACGCAGCAAAAAGCTGAGTCCCGCAAGCCGGGCAAAAGGACCAGGCGAGTTCGCGGCCGCTCGCCGCCATGCGGCGGTTCGACGCGATCTCGCCGGTCACTTCGATGTCGGCGGTCAGGAAGATGGCGTTGTGCGTCGGCCCGCCGGCGGCAAGCTTCTGGCACTGCGCGCACCAGCATTGCCGCACGACCAGCGGTTCGCCGTCGATGCGAATGGCAACTGCCCCGCAGGCGCAGTGGCCGCTATAGGCCATTGTGTCAGCCGCCCTGCCGCCGTGCCATGAACGCGAGCTTTTCGAACAGCATCACGTCCTGTTCGTTCTTGAGCAGCGCCCCGTGCAGCGGCGGAATCGCCTTGCCGACATCGCGGTTTTGCAGAACCTCCAGCGGCATGTCCTCGGCCAGCAGCAGCTTCAGCCAGTCGATGAGTTCGCTCGTCGAAGGCTTTTTCTTGAGCCCCGGAACGTCGCGCACTTCATAGAAAATATCCATGGCGCGACTGACCAGCGTTTTCTGGATGCCGGGGAAGTGAACCTCGACAATCTCGGCCATCGTGTCGCGGTCCGGAAATTTGATATAGTGAAAGAAACAGCGACGCAGGAAGGCGTCGGGCAGTTCCTTTTCGTTGTTCGAGGTGATGACGACGATCGGTCTTTCCTTCGCGGTAATCGTCTCATCGGTCTCGTACACATGGAAGGCCATGCGATCGAGTTCCTGGAGCAGATCGTTCGGAAACTCGATGTCGGCCTTGTCGATCTCGTCGATCAGCAGGACGGGGAGCTCGGGGCTGGTGAAGGCCTCCCACAGCTTGCCTTTTTTGATATAGTTGCGGATGTCGTGGACGCGCTCTTCGCCGAGCTGGCCATCGCGCAGGCGCGCAACGGCATCATATTCGTAAAGACCCTGCTGTGCCTTTGTAGTCGATTTGATGTTCCAGGTGATGAGCGGCGCATCGAACGCCTTGGCAACCTCTTCGGCCAGCACCGTTTTGCCGGTTCCGGGCTCGCCCTTCACGAGGAGGGGGCGGCGAAGCATCGTCGCCGCGTTGACCGCGACCTTCAGGTCCTCGGTGGCGATATAGGCGCTGGTGCCTTCGAAGCGCATGGGCGGAATGCCTTTCCCTTAACGTGAACGTCAACCGGGGATGGCATAGCTGCGCGCGCTTGGCGGCGCAACCTCACATGCTTTGCAGATTTGGGCGCGCGGGCGCGGGGTCAGGGATGCGCGCGGCTGGCGGCGCGGGCCGAAAGCAGATCCCACAGCCCGCTGTGCTGGGCAATCAACTGCTGTGCGCCGAACATCATCGCGCGTTCGGCTGCGGGAGTTCCGCCGATGGCACCGGCGAGCCGCGCCGTGTCGCGGAGGTCGGGCAGCGTGCACCGCGGAACGGCCATTTCGAGCTTCTGCGCGCTGATGTCGAGCAGCACGCGGACCGTGCGCCAGTCAAGCGTCAGCGCGATGGCGGCACCGAGAGCGCATCCGTGGCGATCCGATTCCGCAAGCATTTCGATGGCCTTGCGCTGCGCGGCAACGGCGGCTTCGCATTGCGCCTGACCTTGCGTGCTTGGCACCGGGCCGGCCGCGGCGGCAATTTTCGAGAGGAAGGCGCGCTCGAGCGCGAAGGCGTTGGCGGCTTCGTCCATCCAGCGGCGCGAGGCGGCGTCGACCGCCTTGCGCGCGGCATTGTCGATGACGCCCGGATAGCGGCCGTGCAAAAGGCACAGGAAATGGACGGCATCGGCCAGGTTGCGCATCGCGTCGGGGCCGGTCGACAGCGCTCCGGCCTTGATGTGGGGATGCGCGCCCGCGCCTTCGCTGGCGACGAGCGAATCAAGCAGTTCGGCGACGCCGCGTGCCGGTTGCTTCGGCTGGATCGATGGGCTCAATGCGAAATCCTTGGCCTGGGGCGACGAGCTTCAGCCGCGCCGATGAACTGTTGCCGTCAGCCATAAAGCAACGTCGTAAACGTCGCGTTTATGGGCGGCTGTGCTTTTCGTCAGATTCTGTTCCGACGCGGGACAGCAGACATTTCGGAGCGGACGAAATGACCCGGCAGGCCGGGGAGCCTACCGGGTCTGGTCGCTTTGGCGGGGGGCGCCATCGAGGCGGGGACGGGCGGACCAGGGGAGAGGGGATAGGCCGCCCGCGCCCTCTCAAGCAGCGAGTGCGAGTTCCTCGGCCTTGTCGGCGGTCGGCGCGGTGCCCCCGACTTCGGAGAGCACCGGCTGTTCGGCGGCGCCCGCCTTGGCAGGGAAGAGCAGGCGCGAAGCGAGCACGATCGCGCCGAGGCCGAAATAGGCCGCAAAGGTCTGCACCGGAAAGAAGAAGAGCGGCGCAATGAACGCCAGACGCAGCCACAGGGGATTAAAGCCGAAATCCTGGCCCACGGCCTCGCAAATACCGAAAAAGGTGTCGCGACGGCGGAAGAGGTTGGTGGTTTCCTGTACCATTTTTGTCTTTCCTATTCTCGTAGCGGGCACCGCCCCGCGTTCGTGCCCAATGCTTCGCAAAGGGCGTGCCAATTTTTCTGAACGGCTGAATTCCCGGCCTTCTGGCGGATCGGACAGCGCTTCCGCTGGTCACCGATAGGGAAAATATCCCAATGGTCGGGAAGTGACGCCATCAGATCGTTGTTATTGTCATGGCTCAAACTCGAGGAAAGGTGGGGGAGAGCGCCGCCGTTCCGACGGACGCGCCCGACATAATGCGTCGGCCAACCGAAATGGGCGCCCGGTTAGACCGGACGCCCAAAAAATTCGACGAATGTCGCCCGAAGGTTACTGGTCGAGAAAGCTACGCATTTTGCGACTGCGCGACGGGTGCTTGAGTTTCCGCAGCGCCTTCGCCTCGATCTGGCGGATACGTTCGCGCGTCACGCTGAACTGCTGCCCGACTTCTTCGAGCGTATGGTCAGTGTTCATCCCGATACCGAAGCGCATGCGCAGAACGCGCTCCTCGCGCGGGGTCAGCGAGGCGAGGACGCGCGTAACCGTCTCTTTCAGGTTCGACTGCACGGCGGCGTCGACCGGAATGACGGCGTTCTTGTCCTCGATGAAGTCGCCGAGGTGGCTGTCTTCCTCGTCACCGATCGGCGTTTCGAGGCTGATCGGCTCCTTGGCGATCTTCATCACCTTGCGGACCTTTTCGAGCGGCATCGACAGACGCTCGGCCATTTCCTCTGGGGTAGGCTCGCGGCCGCTTTCGTGGAGGAACTGGCGGCTGCAACGCACGAGCTTGTTGATCGTCTCGATCATATGGACCGGGATACGGATCGTGCGCGCCTGGTCGGCGATCGAGCGGGTGATCGCCTGCCGGATCCACCAGGTCGCATAGGTGCTGAACTTGTAGCCGCGGCGATACTCGAATTTGTCGACCGCCTTCATCAGGCCGATATTGCCTTCCTGGATGAGGTCGAGGAACTGCAGCCCGCGGTTGGTATATTTCTTGGCGATCGAGATCACGAGGCGCAGATTCGCCTCGACCATTTCCTTCTTGGCGATGCGCGCCTCGCGTTCGCCCTTCTGGACCATGTTCACGACGCGGCGGAATTCGACGAGGCTCATGCCCGCGGCCTGTGCAATCTCGGAGATTTCGACGCGGATGCGGTCGACCGCGCCTGCTTCATTCTCGGCGAAGGCGGCCCATTTCTTGTCGATGCCGCCGACTTCGTCGAGCCAGTTTTCCTCGAGCTCGCGTCCGATATAATTGTCGAGGAAGGCCTTGCGCGGCACCTTGTGGCGTTCGGCAAGCCGCAGCATCTGGCCTCCGAGCGCGGTCAAGCGGCGGTTGTAACTATAGAGCTGGTCGACCAGATATTCGATCTTGGTGCCGTGGAACTGGACGCTTTCGACCTGAGCGGTCAGCTCTTCGCGCAGCTTGTGATATTTCTTCTCTGACGCGGCAGGGAATTCCTCGCCGCCCGACAAGGCCTCGAGCCGCGCGTCCTGCAGCTTCGAAAATGCCTTGAAGCTCTTGGTAATCGCGGCGAATTTCTCTAGAGCGTCGGGTTTGAGCAATTCTTCCATCGCGGCGAGGCTCAGCGTATTGTCTTCGTCATCGTCGTCGAAGCGCTCGCGCTTGCCCGACGTGCCTTCGCCATCTTCATCCTCGCCGTCGGCCGAGGGCTCCTCCTCGACCTCATCCTCGTCCTTGAACGAGACGCCGGCGGTCTTTTCGCTGATCTCGCCGTCGTCCTCGGCGCCCTCTTCCTCAAGATTCTCGGGCGCGGGATCTTTCGACAGCATCGCTTCGAGATCGACGATCTCGCGCAGCTGCATGTCGCCATTGTTGAGCGCGTTCGACCATTCGATGATCGCGTTGAAGGTCAGCGGGCTTTCGCACAGCCCCAGGATCATCGTGTCGCGGCCCGCCTCGATGCGCTTGGCGATCGCGATCTCGCCCTCGCGGCTCAGCAGCTCGACCGCCCCCATTTCGCGCAGGTACATGCGAACGGGATCGTCGGTGCGATCGACCGTTTCCTTCTTCTTTTCGATAGCGGGATTCGAAACCGACCCGGTGCCTGCACTGACATCGACTTCGTCGTCGGGCTCGGCGTCGGTTTCTTCCTGCACATCCTCATCGCTTTCGACGATGTTGATGCCCATGTCGGAGATCGCCGACATGATGTCCTCGATCTGTTCCGACGACATTTCGTCCTGCGGCAGCGCCGCATTCAGCTCGTCATAGGTGAGGTAGCCGCGCTTCTTGCCGCGCGCGATCAGCTTTTTGACATCGGCTTCGTTGAGGTCGATCAGCGGAGCGTCAGTGTCGGCTTCGTTCTTGGTGGCCATTCTGTTTCCTTGCCTTGGGGCAATTAATTCATAGTCGAGCCGTGGCTGCTGTCGGACAGCGCGGCCAAACGGCGGGTCAAATCCTCATCCAAAGCGCGCAGCTTTTGCTGCCGCGCCAGGCCTTCGTCGTCCATCGTGCGCTGGAAATCCGCTGTCGCCTCGGCCAGCCGGGCACGGATTTCAGGCTGCGTCACCAGCACGCCGATATATTCGTCAAGGTCGCGAAGCGCGGATTCGCGCGCCGCCGCGGCCCCTTCGCCCTCTTCAAGTCGTCGATTGAACGAGAAGTGCATTCCATCGGCTCTGAGCAATGTCATCGCCCTATTATACACCTTCATGGGCTCCAATATGGCAAGCAACCCCTCGCAATCAAGCCCTTCCTCGGCATTTGCGATGTCAAGCATCGCGGCGAGCAATTCTGCGTCGCCAGGGTCGGGGATTGCGAGCCGCACCAGAGCCTCCTCGTTACGGCGGATCGCCTGCGGATGGCGCAACAAGCCCCCGATCAGCGCCGCGGCATAGGGTGCGGCGATTCCTGCCTGCCCGATCGAACGCGTTTCGTCGGCCGGAGGTTGCAACCGTGGGTCGGGGGCGAAGCGCCGGCCGCCGCCGCGCGCGCCCTGCGGCGCCCAGGGGACGCGCGGCCCGCGGTCGGGGCGTCGACGCGCGAAGAGCGCATCGAGCTTTTCGCGAAACGCCTCGCGATAATGGTGGCGCACATCGGTATCCTCGATCGCGTCGGCGTGAGCAAGCAGGCGCGATTTGAGCGCGGCGCGCTCCTCGGGCGTCGCGAGCGGTCCGGCGGCGACCTCGTGCGCCCATAGTCGCTCGACGAGCGGCTGCGCGCTCTCGAGGATCGCCTCGAACGCGTCGGCGCCCTTGGCGCGTACCAGATCGTCGGGGTCCTGCCCGGCGGGAAGCGTCGCGAAGGCAAGGCTGAAACCGGGGCGCAGCAGCGGCAGCGCACGCGTCGCGGCGCGCATCGCCGCCTTTTGACCCGCCGCATCGCCGTCGAAGCAGAGGAGCGGCACGGGCACCATCCGCCAAAGCAGCCCCAGCTGATTTTCGGTGAGCGCGGTGCCGAGGGGCGCGACGGCGTCGTCGATCCCCGCTTCGGCAAGCGCGACCACGTCCATATAGCCCTCGACGACGATGATGCGGTTCGTCCGGCGGGTGACGGGGCTTGCCTTGTCGAGGTTGAAGAGCGTGCGCCCCTTGTCGAACAGCGGCGTGTCGGGCGAGTTCAGATATTTGGGCTCGCCGTCACCGAGGATGCGGCCGCCAAAGGCGATCACGCGCCCGCGCGCGTCGCAGATCGGGATCATCAGGCGGCCGCGAAAGCGGTCGTAAGGCTCTTTGTCATCGACCGCGATCAGCATCCCCGCCTCGACAAGCATCGCGGTCGGAAATTTCTTGAGCGCCTCTTTCAGCGCGCTGCGGCTATCGGGGGCAAGGCCGAAGCCAAACGCCTTGCGCGTCGCCTCCGAAATGCCGCGTCGCGCCAGATAATCGCGCGCCGGGGCGCCGTTGCTGCTCTCGAGCTGCTGCGCGAACCAGTCGGCGGCGGCCTGCACGACATCGCGCAGGCTCGCTTGAGCCTCGGCCTTTTTCGCGGCGCGCGGGTCGGGAGCGGGGACGTCCATCCCGGCCTCGGCGGCAAGCTCCTTTACCGCGTCCATGAAACCGAGCCCCCGCTGCTCGGTCATCCAGCGAATCGCATCGCCATGCGCGCCGCAGCCGAAGCAGTGATAGAAGCCCTTTTCGTCGTTGATCGTGAAGCTGGGCGTCTTCTCGTTATGGAAGGGGCAGCACGCCTTATACTCGCGACCGGCGCGCGTGATCTTCACCGTGCGGCCGATGAGGGTCGACAAGGTGATGCGCGCGCGCAATTCGTCCAGCCATTGGGGGGTGAGGGTCACGGTACTCCCCTCCCGCTTGCGGGAGGAGTCGGGGGAGGGCATGTGGCTAGCACGCGCTCGATCTCGCGCACGACCCCATCGATCCGTTCTAGCACATCATTGTTCCAGAACCGGATCACTCGATATCCCCGTGCTTGCAAATAGGAGTGCGCGCTTTGTCGCTGGCTACATCAAGCGCGTGCTGGCCGCCATCGACTTCAATCACAAGTTTGGCGCTGCGCGATACGAAGTCGCAGATGAACGGGCCGATCGGGAATTGGCGATTGAAGCGGACACCCCGGACTTTACGGGCGCTTAACTGTGCCCATAGCTTCCGTTCGGCGTCGGTCGCGTTGAGTCTCAACTCGCGGGAATTTGCGGTCGCTCGTTTGTAGCCCTTGTCCAAACAGGCCCTCCCCCGACCCCTCCCGCAAGCGGGAGGGGAGAAATATGCGCTCGCGGCCCAGCCAATCCCTCTCCTGCGGGCGGGGGGCTAGGGCAGGGCATGTCCCCTTTAGGCGGAAAGCGCCCCCTTCACCCACCCACTCGCCTTGCTCATGTCGAGTTCGCTGCCGTGGCGTTCCTTGACCGTCGCCATCACGCGGCCCATGTCCTTGAGGCCGCTTGCGCCCAGTTCGGCGATGATGGCGCGGATCGCAGCGGTCGCTTCTTCTTCGCTCAGTTGTGCGGGCAGGAATTCCTCGATCACGACAACTTCCGCCGCCTCGATGTCGGCGAGTTCCTGGCGGCCGCCCTGTTCGTACATCGCAATCGATTCGCGGCGTTGCTTGACCATTTTCTGAAGGACGTCGGTGACGAGCACATCGTCGTCTGCGGGTGCGGTACCGGTGCGAAGCTCGATGTCGCGGTCCTTGATCTTGGCCAGCATCAGGCGGATGGTGCCGAGCCGCGCCTTGTCGCCGGCCTTCATTGCGGCGACCTGCGCAGCCTTAAGAGCATCACGAATCATTGCGTGTCCCCAGCTTTTCTCATTTCGGAAAGGAGCACCTTTAGCGGCAAGATTCCAAATCCGATAGCTTGTGAATCACTTTTTTGCCGCCTAATTGGTCGGCCGTTTAGCCCCCCGACCGGAGCATGTTAAATGGCACCAGCCAATCCCTCTGCCGCGCCCAAAAGCCAGCCTTCCGGCGCCACCGGCGTTCTTGTCCTTGCCAATGGCACGATCCTGTGGGGCGTGGGTTATGGCGCTGTGGGTGCCGGTGTGGGCGAAATCTGCTTCAACACGTCGATGACCGGCTATCAGGAAATCCTGACCGACCCGAGCTATGCCGGGCAGATCATCACCTTTACCTTTCCGCACATCGGCAATGTCGGCGCGAACCCCGAGGATATGGAACGCGGCGTGCACGGCGCACTTGGCTGCATCACGCGCGAGCTGCCGACGGCGCCCAGCAATTTCCGCAGCTTCCAGACGCTGCCCGATTGGATGGCCGAACAGGGCGTAATCGGGCTTGCGGGTATCGACACGCGCGCTCTGACGCGCCGCATCCGCGAAGCGGGCGCGCCCAACGGCGTGATCGCGCACAGCCCCGAGGGCAAGTTCGACATCGACGAGCTGTTGGCGATGGCGCGCGGCTGGGCCGGGCTGGAGGGCATGGACCTGGCGAAAGGCGTCAGCCGCACCGACACCGGCGAATGGACCGGCGGCGTTTGGGCTCTCGGCAAGGGTTACCAAATCCCGTTCGCATCGAGCGAAGTCGAGATGCCCATCGACGGCGCACGACCTCACGGTGTCTCGACTTCGCTCGACACGAACGGAAATGGGGCGACGGCTCAAGTCCGCCCCCATGTCGTCGCGATCGACTATGGCGCGAAGGACAATATCTTCCGCAATCTCGTGAAGGCTGGCGCGCGCGTCACCGTGGTGCCCGCGACCGCGACCCTCGACGAAGTGCTGGCGCTGGAGCCCGCGGGCGTGTTCCTGTCGAACGGCCCCGGCGATCCAGCGGCGACGGGCGATTATGCGGTGCCGGTGATCAAGGGGCTGCTCGAACGCAACGTCCCGATCTTCGGCATCTGTCTGGGCCACCAGCTGCTCGCGCTCGCGGCGGGGGCAAGGACGGTGAAGATGCATCAGGGCCACCGCGGCGCGAACCATCCGGTGCAGCGCGTCGGCGGCGATTTTGCGGACGGCGTGGTCGAGATCACGAGCATGAACCACGGCTTCGCGGTCGACGCCGCGACGCTGCCCGCGGGCGTGGTCGAAACGCACAAGAGCCTGTTCGACGGATCGAACTGCGGCATCGCGATTACGGGCAAGAACGCGTTCAGCGTGCAATATCACCCCGAGGCGAGCCCGGGGCCGCAGGACAGCTTTTACCTGTTCGAGAAGTTTGTTGGTGGGTTAAAGTGAGTTCGCAGATTCCTTCTCCTGATCAGTGGGATGAGGTTTGGGCAGCAGATCTCGATGTTCTGCGCAATTTGCGCGAGAATGGTGATCTGCCGGACGTCCCGCGCGAGGTCGATGTTTCCTTTCGCGGTCCGATGGACGCGCTCCGGCGGCTCCAAGCGGCGTGTGAGAATTTCGGCTTTACCGTGCAGGAGTTCATCGAGGCCGACGAGGAGGGCGAGCCTTGGTTGTTTTTGGTCCGAACGCAAACGACCGACGATGATGCGATGCGTGACCTGACGATGACCTATTTGCAGATTGAAGACAGTTTCGGCGTCGAGTGCGACGGTTGGGGCTGCGTGGCACAAACGGAAAAAAAATAATGCCCAAAAGAACCGACATCCAATCCATCCTCGTCATCGGCGCCGGCCCGATCGTTATCGGTCAGGCGTGCGAGTTCGACTATTCGGGGACGCAGGCGATCAAGGCGCTCAAGGAGGAGGGCTATCGCATCGTCCTCGTCAACTCCAACCCGGCGACGATCATGACCGATCCCGAGCTCGCCGACGCGACCTATGTCGAGCCGATCACGCCCGAGATCGTCGCCAAGATCATCGAAAAGGAACGCCCCGACGCCGTGCTGCCGACGATGGGCGGGCAAACCGCGCTCAACACCGCGCTCGCCTTGTTCAACGACGGGACGCTGGAAAAATATGGCGTCGAGATGATCGGCGCCGATGCCGAGGCGATCGACAAGGCCGAAGACCGGATCAAGTTCCGCGACGCGATGGACAAGATCGGCCTCGAAAGCGCGCGCTCGGGCATTGCGCATACGCTCGACGAGGCGTTCGCGGTGCTCGAACGCACCGGCCTGCCGTCGATCATCCGCCCCAGCTTTACCATGGGCGGCACCGGCGGCGGCATCGCGTATAACCGCGAGGAGTTCGAACATATCGTCCGCGGCGGCCTGATCGCGTCGCCGACCACCGAAGTCCTGATCGAGGAATCGCTCCTCGGCTGGAAAGAATATGAGATGGAGGTGGTGCGCGACCGCAAGGACAATTGCATCATCATCTGTTCGATCGAAAATGTCGATCCGATGGGCGTGCATACCGGCGACAGCATCACCGTCGCCCCCGCGCTGACGCTGACCGACAAGGAATATCAGATCATGCGCAACGCGAGCATCGCGGTGCTGCGTGAAATTGGCGTCGAAACCGGCGGGTCGAACGTCCAGTTCGCGGTCAATCCCAAGGACGGCCGCCTGATTGTGATCGAGATGAACCCGCGCGTGTCGCGTTCGTCGGCGCTCGCGTCGAAGGCGACCGGTTTCCCCATCGCCAAGGTCGCGGCGAAGCTTGCCGTCGGCTATACGCTCGACGAGATCATGAACGACATCACCGGCGTCACCCCGGCGTCGTTCGAGCCGACGATCGACTATGTCGTCACCAAGATCCCGCGTTTTGCCTTTGAAAAGTTCAAGGGGTCGGAACCGTTGCTGTCGACCGCGATGAAGTCGGTGGGCGAGGTGATGGCCATCGGTCGCACCATTCATGAATCGATGCAGAAGGCGCTGCGCGGGCTGGAGACCGGCCTGTCGGGCTTCAATTTCGTCGACCGGCTGAAGGGCGCGAGCCACGAGCAGCTTCGTAACGAACTGGCGCGCCGCACCCCCGACCGGCTGCTCATCGCCGCGCAGGCGATCCGCGAGGGGCTGCCGCTTGAGGAGATCAACCGCGTCGCAGGCTATGACATGTGGTTCCTGCAGCGGATCGAGGAAATCGTCGCGGCCGAGAGCGACGTGTGCCGCAACGGTCTGCCGCGCGATGCCGCGGGACTGCGGAAGCTGAAGGCGATGGGCTTTTCGGACAAGCGCCTTGCCTATCTGGCGCTCCAGTCGGCGAACCTTCAGCCGGGCACGCGTCGCTCGACGGCGCGCGGCACCGGGCTGATCCACGAGGCGGTCAAGGCGATGACGGGCGGCGTCACTGAAAAGGAAGTGCGCGCGCTGCGTCACAAGCTCGGCGTGCGGCCGGTGTTCAAGACGATCGACACCTGCGCCGCCGAATTTGCGGCGCAGACGCCCTATCTTTACTCGACCTATGAAGCGCCGACCTTTGGCGAGCCCGAGTGCGAGGCGAACCCCAGCGAGCGCAAGAAGGTCGTCATCCTCGGCGGCGGACCGAACCGCATCGGGCAGGGGATCGAGTTCGACTATTGTTGCTGCCACGCCTGTTTCGCGCTCGAGGACGCCGGGTTCGAGACGATCATGGTCAACTGCAACCCCGAAACGGTATCGACCGACTATGACACGTCGGACCGCCTCTATTTCGAGCCGCTGACGGCAGAGGATGTGCTCGAAATCCTGCACGTCGAAATGTCGAAGGGGACGCTGGCGGGCGTGATCGTCCAGTTCGGCGGCCAAACGCCATTGAAGCTAGCGCAGGCGCTGTCGGACGCGGGCATCCCGATCCTCGGCACCTCGCCCGACGCGATCGACCTCGCCGAAGACCGCGAGCGGTTCGCAGCGCTCGTCCACAAGCTCGGCCTCAAGCAGCCCGACAACGGCATCGCACGCAGCCGCGAAGAGGCGGTCGCGGTCGCGTCGCGGATCGGATATCCGGTGCTGACCCGCCCCAGCTATGTCCTTGGCGGGCGCGCGATGGAGATCGTCGATGACCAGGCGCAGCTCGAAAACTATATCGAGACGGCAGTGCAGGTGTCGGGGGACTCTCCCGTCCTGATCGACCAATATCTGCGCGACGCGATCGAGGTCGACGTCGACGCGATCTGTGACGGGACCGATGTCGTGGTCGCGGGCGTGCTCCAGCATATCGAGGAAGCCGGGGTCCATTCGGGCGACAGCGCCTGCTCGATCCCGCCGTATAGCCTGTCGCCCACGATCATTGCCGAAATCGAGCGCCAGACCGAATTGCTCGCACGCGCGCTCGAGGTGCGCGGGCTGATGAATATCCAGTTCGCGATCAAGGACGACGAAGTCTTCCTGATCGAGGTCAACCCGCGCGCGAGCCGCACCGTGCCGTTCGTCGCAAAGGCGGTAGGTTCGCCGATCGCCAAGATCGCGGCGCGCGTGATGGCGGGCGAAAAGCTCGCCGACCTGCCAAAGATCAATCGCGATATCGACCACGTCGCGGTCAAGGAGGCGGTCTTCCCCTTCGCGCGCTTCCCTGGCACCGATCCCGTCTTGTCGCCCGAGATGAAGTCCACCGGCGAAGTCATGGGAATCGATAGCGATTTCAATACCGCCTTTGCCAAAGCGCAGCTCGGCGCGGGCGACCGCCTGCCGACCGAGGGACGCCTGTTCGTGTCGGTGAAGGACAGCGACAAGCCGCGCATCGTCGCGCCCGTCCGCCAGCTCGCCGAATGGGGGTGGCAGGTGATCGCGACCGGCGGCACCGCCGATTATCTTGCCGAACAGGGGGTCGCCGTCGAGCGGGTGAACAAGGTTGCCGAAGGGCGGCCGCACATTGTCGACCGCATCAAGGATGGCGATGTGCAGCTGATCTTCAACACCACCGAGGGGTGGCAGAGCTTGCAGGATTCGCAGTCGATCCGCGCTTCGGCGCTCGGCGCCGACATCGCCTATTACACGACCGCCGCGGCAAGCCATGCGGCGACCGAGGCGATCGGGGCGCTGCGTGCACGCTCTCTTGAAGTAAAGCCGCTTCAAGACTATTATTGAGGAACCGCTTCACCCCCCGACATCGACGGATACAGCGGCTCAGCCGCCCGGCGCTTCGCCGCCGGGACGGGATATTTGACGAAGGACGAGATGATAATGGCAAGCGTTGAAAAGGTGCCGATGCTGGCGGAAGGCTATGAGAAACTGAGCGCGCAACTCGCCGCCCTCAAAGCCGAGCGACCGCTGATCGTCGACGCGATCGAAGAAGCGCGCGCGCACGGCGATCTTTCGGAAAATGCCGAATATCATGCCGCGAAGGAGCGCCAGGGTCAGGTCGAAGCCACGATCGGCGACCTCGAGGACAAGCTGTCGCGCGCGCAGGTCATCGATCCCTCGACGCTATCGGGCGACCGCATCGTGTTCGGAGCGACCGTCACCCTGTCGGACGAAGACGACAAGCCGGTCAAATACCAGATCGTCGGACAGGCCGAGGCCGACGCCAAAGTTGGCAAGATCAGCTATAATTCGCCGCTCGGCCGCGCGCTGATCGGCCGCCGCGTCGACGACGAGATCGAAGTTACGGTCCCGTCGGGCGACAAATATTATCTGGTGACCAAGATCGAATTCCTCTGATCGGCCGCGCGGGATGAGGCCGCAGGATACGCCGCTGGTCACGGGCTATGCGCTCGCCTGCACGGTGCTGTTCATCCTGCTGTCGATTACCGGCCTGCAGATCGAGGCCATCGTCCGCGCGGGATTCGTTCCCGCGCGGTCGGGCAGCGAACTGATCCTGCCGCCGGGGACGATGGTACCCTTTGCGTTGACGCCGCTCACATCGGCCTTCCTGCACGGCGGGGTGCTGCATCTCGTCTTCAATATGGTCGTATTGCTGTTCGTCGGCCGCCAGCTCGAGGCGCCGCTGGGGAGCAAGGCGATGGCTGTGCTGATCCTCGTCGGCGCCTATGCGGGTGCGGCAGCGCAATGGTTGTCGGAGCCCGCTTCGGCGGTGCCGATGATTGGTGCAAGCGGCGCAATCTCTGCGCTGATCGCGGTGTTCGCACTGCTGTTCAGCCGCAGCCAGGCGCCCGCGATAGGGCCGATTCCCAGCCATTGGGTGCGCGCATTGTGGCTCGCTGCGGCGTGGATCGGGCTGCAATTGCTGCTGGGCTTTGCAGGCAGCAGTGGATTCGGCGCGGTGGCGATCTGGGCGCATGTCGGTGGATTTCTCGCAGGTCTTCTGCTGGCACGACCGCTGCTGCGCTGGCGTTTCGGCGGACGGTAGGCCATCACGTCGCTGCCAACGGCGGTTTGAGGTGAAAGCAGTCATCTGCTTATTCGCGGGGATGACGATCAAATAAGGCACGACCTTCGGTCGAAGAGAGTCATCAAGCCAGTAACCCTCCCGCAAGCAACATCGCGACGCGCACGTCGATGCCGCAGCCTTCGGCGCGTTTTGCCGCGACAAAGTCGGCGATGCCGCTCAGAGGGACGCGGTGGACGATGATATCCTCGCTATCGACTCCGCCGCCTTCGCCAACCCTCGTGAGGCCGCGCGCGACAAGCAACGTGAAACTCTCGCTCACCATGCCGGGCGAGGAATAGAATTCGCCGACGGTCTGCCATTCGGCGGCGCGGTAGCCGGTTTCCTCTTCCAACTCGCGCGCAGCTGCGGTCTCGGGCGCCTCGCCTGCCGTATCGTCGCCAACGAGCCCGGCGGGCAGTTCGAGGCAATATCGGCCGAGCGGGACGCGATATTGTTCGACGAGCAGGACGTGGCGCCCGTCGTCCGCATCGTCAATGGCAAGGATGACCGCCGCATGGATGCCGCGCGCGCGTGCGACATACTCCCAATTGCCCTGCTGCCTGACGGTGATGAAGCGGCCCTCCCACCGCGTCTCGACGGGGGTGCCGAGGGCAGGGCGGGTCATTGGGTCAAATCTCGATCAGCCGGTCGCAAAGCTCGTTGGGGTTGTTGTCGCTCTTGGGAAAATGTTCAGCGAGGACGACGCCCATCTGCCTGACCGCTTCGGCCATGCCTTCGCCCGGCTGGCCGGCGCGGATACGCTCGATCAGCGCGGCCATGGCCTCTCCCCACACCTCGGGCGCGACCTTGGCCGCAATCGCTTCGTCGGCGACAATGTCGGCGCGGTGCTCCTTCAGGCTGACATAAAGCACAACGCCCGTGCGCCCGACGGTCTTCGCCTCGGTGCCGACCTTGAACAGATCGATCGCGCGCGCGCGGGCGCGCCCCGCCTTGATCGCGCGCGGCGTGAGCGCAAGACGCAGCGGCCGCCACAGCAGTATGATCCAGATGCCGATCCATTTGAGCGCGCCAAAGGCCAGCACGATGCCGAGCCACTGGTTTGCGGTTGGTTCGGCGCCCCAGCCTCCGGTCAGCGTCTGGTACAATCCCTGATAACAAGCCGGAAACAACGCCACGAGCGACATGGCAACAAAGGCGCCGACGCTTGCCCAGACGAGCGCCACATCGTCATAACCGTCCGACTGCGCAGCAATGATCGTGACGATCTCGCCGTCAGTGCCGCGCTCGGCTTCGGCGACCGCGTCGGTAACGATGCGGTGGTCGGCCTCGCTGACGTGGCTGATTTTTCTGAGTGCCATTGGCTCGCCCTCCTACCAGCCGCCCGACGCGCCGCCGCCGCCGAAGCTGCCGCCACCGCCCGAAAATCCACCGAAGCCACCGCCACCGCCGCCGCCCCAGCTCGATCCGCCACCGCCCCATGACGAACCGCCACCGCTGCCCCAGTCGCTGCCCCAGATGATGATGGGCGCGCCGCCCCACGGGCGATTCCGGCGATGCCGCATGCCGCGTCGCCCAAAGGCGCCCACCATAGGCAGGATGAAGAAAAATATGACGATGAAGGCAACGAAGAACAGCCCGCCGATATTGCCGTCGTCGGCGCGGTCGCGTTCCTGCGCCTCAACCTCGGCGATGCGCGCCGCAGCCTCCTCGGGCGGAAGCTGGATCTGCTCGGCGATTGCGTCGACCCCCGCCTGAATTCCGCCGGGATAATCGTCGGCCTTGAAGCGTGGCGTCACGACGTCACGAATGATGCGGCCCGACAGCGCGTCGGTCAGGACCGGTTCGAGCCCATAGCCAACCGCGATGTGCATACGCCGCTCGTTCGGCGCGATCAGAAAGACGACGCCGTCGTCTTTCTCGGCATCGCCGATCCCCCATTCGCGGCCGAGCCGATAGCCATAGTCGGCGACATCATGGCCCTCGAGGTCGTTGACCGTGGCGACGACGAGCTGGCGACCGGTCGTTTCGAACAGTTGCGTGAGCTGGGCGTTGAGGGCGGCTTCCTTGTCAGCCGGGATGATATCCGCCTGATCCACCACGGGTTCGGTCGCGCGTTGGGGAAAGGTCTGGGCAGTGGCGGGAGCCGAGACAATAACGCCAAGTGCGACAATCCCCGACAGGAGTTGCCAGATTTTACTCCGAAAAATGCCGCTCGCGCTGAGCCTGTCGAAGCACCGTTCTTCGCTCTTCTCGCTTGGAGGCTCGGAACGGCCCTTCGACAAGCTCAGGGCGAACGTAAAATGGGGCATATCCTGTTGCCCTAGCTGCCGAAATCGACCTTGGGGGCCTGTTCGGCGTTCGGATTCACGGCCTTGTAAGGCGTCATCGGGTCGGCGCCGTGAACGATCTTGGCGCCAATGATGTCGGGGAAGGTGCGGATCGTGGTGTTATAATCCTGAACGGCCGCATTATAGTCCTGGATCGAGATATTGATCCGGTTCTCGGTGCCTTCGAGCTGCGTCATCAGATCGGCGAAGCGTTGCTGGCTCTTGAGGTCGGGATAACGCTCGACTGTGACGAGCAAGCGGCCGAGCGCACTCGACACATTGCCCTGCGCCTGCTGGAACGCCTGCACCTTCGCCGGGTCTTCAAGGTCGTCTGTGCTGAGCTTGACCTGCGTTGCCGATGCGCGCGCCTGGATGACGCCTTCCAGCGTTGATTGCTCGATCTGCGCCGCGCCCTTGGCGGTTTCGACAAGGTTGGGGATCAGGTCGGCGCGCCGCTGATAGGCGGCCTCGACATTCGCCCACTTCGCCTTCGCGGCTTCTTCCTTGGTTGGCACGCTGTTGATGCCGCAGGCCGACAGGCTCATCGCGGCGGCGGGCAGGATCAGCCAGCGCGCGGAACGAATAGTCATGGTCGTAAATCTCCCTCCGGCGGCGTTTTGCCGCAACAATACAGATAATAGGAAGCCGCTTGCCTTTGTGCAATCGCCGCGCCACGCTCAACGCTGCGAAACATGGAAAAGGGGAATGCCAACATGTTGTCGGAATTCAAGGAATTCATTGCCAAGGGCAATGTCATGGACCTTGCGGTCGGTGTCATCATCGGCGGCGCCTTTGCGACCATCACCACCTCGCTGACCGAGGATGTCATCATGCCGGTCGTCGGCGCAATATTCGGCGGGGTCGATTTCTCGAGCAAATTCATCCTGCTCGGCAGCGTGCCCGGTGGCGTAGCGGCGGACGACTATGCCGCACTGAAAGAGGCGGGCGTGGCGATGATCGGCTATGGCGCTTTTATCACCGCGGTGATCAACTTCCTGATCCTCGCGTTCATCATTTTTCTGCTCGTGCGCTGGGTGAACCGGGTGATGCGCAGGCATGAAGACGAAGCGCCCGCGCCGGCGGGACCGAGTGAGGTCGACCTGCTGACCGAGATTCGCGATGAATTGCGAAAAAAATAAATTAATATCAGATATTTGTGTGATGAAGCCGCCCGCGCCCTTTCCAAGCGCCGGCGGCTTTCCTATATTGGTCGGTGCCGGCTTCGGTCGGCTATGAGGATAAATGGTGTCGTGGAATAGACACAGCGGACCCGGGGGCAGTACCCGGCGGCTCCACCACAAACCCGCGCTGCCGCATGGCGAGCGGGCTTCTGACGGGGCCGAACCAGGATCGACGTGTGTTCAAAGGCGATGTTTTCTTCCGGGCTGAGTAACCCGTTAAAGGCTCAAACCTATAAGTGCTAACGATAACGAAGCACTCGCTCTTGCTGCCTAACCGATAAGCCTCACGGCCTAAGGTTAGACAAATAGAACGCGGTTCGGACCGAACCGGGCAACAGAATCGGATACCAGCGGCTGGGGACGAGCCGGGCAACAGAATCGTCCCACCTATTTCCCATCGTGTTCCACAAGATCGAGCAGCAGCCGCATCGCCGCGCGCGCCGATCTTGCGCGCACCGCGTCGCGGCCGATCGCTCCCCAGTGATGTTCGCCAATTTCCATCCGCGCGCCGCAGCGGGCGGCGACATAGACCAGTCCCTCCTCGTCACCTGGCCCCGCAGGCCCGGCGAAACCCGTTATGGCCAGAGCGAGTTCCGCACGCGAGCGCTGCTGCGCCCCGCGCGCCATCGCTTCGGCCACTTTGGCCGACACCGCGCCGCGTTCGTCGATCAGCTGCTGCTCAATCCCGAGCATGTCGGTCTTGGCCTCGTCGCTATAGGTCACGAAACCACGCTCGAACACATGGCCGAGCCCCTCAATGTCGGTGAGCAGCGACGCGACAAGCCCGCCCGTGCAGCTTTCGGCGGTCGCTATGCGCCATTCGCGGTCCTTTGCGGTCTGAAGCAGCCGCGCGGCCAGCGATTCAAGACTTTGCCCGTTGGTCATCATTCACTCCCGCTGTGACCTTGCGTCAAACGCACACAGAGGGCGGGGGTTCACATCTGCAGCGCCCGCCTCAGTCGCCATACCCGTTCTGGAAGCTCGCCCCCCACGCGCGCATGCTCAACAGCACCGGTTCCAGCGAGCGTCCGAGCGCGGTGAGTTCATATTCCACCCGCGGTGGCACCTCGGGATAGACGGTCCGCGCAATGATGCCATCGGCTTCGAGTTCGCGCAGCTGCAACGTGATCATGCGCTGCGTCGCATTGGGAGTCAGCCTGCAGATCGCATTGAAGCGCAATTTCCCGTCGAGCAGGTGAAAGAGAATCACCGGCTTCCACACGCCCCCGATCACCGACAGCGTCGCCTCGACGGCGCATCCCGTTTTTTGCGCACGTTTTCGACCGGTACGAATGGGTGATTTCGCTTCATTTTCCGCGATAGTTACGTTCATGATAGTATAGGCCCAAATTGTGCGTACTTACGCAATTCTTTCTACCAGCCTATGCCTTCTTCGGCAACGGGCTTGAGCCCCTCGCGGCAGACCCCGCGAGCGACAGGAAAGAGATTATGGCGGAAGAGACGATGATGGCGGCGTGGTACGAACGGACCGGGACCGCAGCCGACGTGCTGGTGGTCGGCGAGCAGCCGATGCCGGTGCCAAAGGATGGCGAATTGTTGATCCGCGTCCGCGCGTCGGGGGTGAACCCGTCAGACACCAAGGGCCGCAGCGGCGCGCGCGGCCGCACCTCCATGCCCTACCCGTGCATTATTCCGCACCAGGACGGTGCCGGAGAAGTGGTGGGAGCCGGGTCGGCGGAGCTTGCTGAATGGGTAGGGCGCCGCGTCTGGTTCTACGAAGCGCAGCTTGGCCGTCCGTTTGGCGCCGCCGCCGAATATGTGGCTCTCCCTGCCGTCAAGGTCGTCGCGCTGCCCGATGGGGTGTCGTTCGAGGAAGGCGCGTGCCTGGGCGTTCCGGCGATGACCGCGCATCGCTGCGTGTTCGCCGATGGCCCGGTCACCGGCAAGACCGTGTTCGTTTCGGGCGGCGCGGGCGCGGTGGGACGTTATGCCATCCAGTTCGCCAAATCGGGTGGGGCGCGCGTGATTGCGAGCGTCAGCCGAGCCGAGCAGGAACAATCCGCGCTGGCTGCGGGGGCCGATCTGGTTGTCTATCGCTCCGAGGACGTTCTGATCGAGCGCGTTCGCGCGTTCACCGGGACCGAGCGCGGCGTCGACCGCTTTGTGGAGGTGGCCTTCGGCGCCAACCTTGACATGATCACGGCGCTGCTGGCGCCGCGCGGCGCGGTCGCCGCCTATTCGTCCGATGCGGTCCCCGAACCCCTTCTGCCCTTCTGGTCGCTCGTCATGCTCGATGCGACGATCCGGTTCGTGCTGGTCTATGTGATGGACGAGGCTGCGCACGCGGCGGCGGCCGCTGCGATCAACGAGGAACTCGTGGCAGGGCGGCTGACGCATGCGATCGGCGCGCGCTACCCGCTCAGCGACATTGCAGCGGCCCATCAGGCGCTCGAGGATGGCAAGACGATCGGCAAGATCATCGTTACGAGTTGACCCCGGCGGGGCGCTGATCGTTCAATGCTGGCTTTCGCATTGCGAATGGTCGGCGAGCGCCTCGATGACGCGACAATCGCCCGCCAGTCCGCCGCGGCAGCGGCCGACGATGCGCTTCAGTTCGTCGCGGAGCAGCGAAAGCTGGGCGATCTTGTCTTCCACCTGCGCCAGATGCGCGCTCGCGATGCGGTCGGCCTCGGTGCAGTCGCGCGTGGGGTCATCGGACAGGTCGAGGAGCGAGCGGATTTCCTCGATGGTGAAGCCAAGCTCGCGCGAGTGGCGCACAAAGACGAGCCGCGCACGATGGTCGGGACCATAGCTGCGATAATTGGCCGCCGACCTCGCGGGCTCGGGAAGCAGGCCGATGCGCTCATAATAGCGGATCGTTTCGACATTGGTGCCGGTGGCACGCGATAGCTCGCCGATTTTCATGGCTTGACCCTGTAGTTGCTACAGGGTGCATATAGGTGGCCGACTCGAAACACCAAGGAGGCTTCGGCGATGGCCGATCAATGTTGCGCCAGCAAGAGCGGGACCACCGCACTCAACGATCCGCGCTGGCGGCGCATCCTGTGGATCGCGCTGATCGTCAATGCGATGATGTTCGGCGTGGAAATTGCGGCGGGTGTGGCGGCGGATTCGCGCGCGCTTCAGGCCGACGCGCTCGATTTCCTTGGCGATGCGGCCAATTATGCGATCAGCCTGGGTGTAGCAGGCATGGCGCTGGCGTGGCGCGCGCGCGCCGCGCTGGTCAAGGCGGCGACGATGCTTGCCTTCGGCCTGTGGGTGATCGGTTCGACCGCCTGGGCGTTCGTGAACGGAAGCGCGCCGCATGCCGAAACGATGGGGATCGTCGGTGCGCTGGCGCTGGCGGCAAATGTCGTCGTTGCGCTCCTGCTGTTCCGCTATCGCACCGGCGACGCCAATATGCGGTCGGTGTGGATATGTTCGCGCAACGACGCGATCGGCAATCTGGCGGTGCTTGCTGCCGCGCTCGGCGTGTTCGGGACGGGGCAGGGCTGGCCCGATCTGGTCGTCGCAGCAATCATGGCGGTGCTCGCGCTGTGGGGCAGCGTTGAGGTGTTCCGGCAGGCGCGGATCGAGCTGGCGACGGTTCGCGCGCAGTGAATTGACGTCGTGGCGCGCGGCTGGCAGGTCGCGCATATGTCCATTGCTTCGGTCCGCGCGGCGTTGCTCGCGCTCACCCTTTCCGGTCTGTCGCTGCCCGCCTTCGCCGAAGAGGCGCGATCAATCCTGTTCGTCGGCAACAGCTTTACCCAAGGCGCCAATTCGGCGGTGCTGCGCTATCGCCCGCAATCGGTCGAGGGACGCGTCGAGGCCGATGTCGGCGGCATTCCCGCGCTGTTCGCACGTTTCGCCGAGCAGACGGGGCAGATTTGGCGCGTCGTCCATGTGACGCGCGGCGGCGCTACCCTGGCGGACCATATCCGCGAGCGGCTGCCGTTGATGGCGGGTCGGTGGGACGTGGCGGTGCTGCAGGAATATAGCACGCTCGACCCTCAGCGACCGGGCAATGCCGAAATCACGGCCAAAACCGCTCCCGAACTCGCGCGCCATATCGAGAAGGCCAACCCCGGTGCCGCCATCTATCTGATGGCAACCTGGTCGCGCGCCGACCAGATCTATACGCCCGCCGGCCATTGGTACGGCCGACCGGTCGCCAGCATGGCAGAGGATGTACAGCGGGCGCTGGACAGGATCGACGCCGCATCGGATGCCATCGACGGCGTCATCCCGGTGGGCGCGGCGTGGAACCGCGCGATGGCGGCGGGGATCGCCGATCCCAATCCCTATGACGGGACCAGCTTCGGGCAGGTCGATCTGTGGAGTTACGACCAATATCACGCGAGCGCCGCAGGATCTTACCTGGAGGCGCTCGTCGTCTTCGGGCGCGTAACCGGCGTCGATCCGCGCACCTTGGGCGCAGGCGACAAGGCGGCGCACGAAATTGGCCTCGATCCGCGCGTGACCGCGGTCTTGCAGCGCGTTGCCGCCGAACAGCTCCGGCTGCCCGGCGGCGTAGAGCGTTAGTTCAGCGGCGCGTCAACAGCCGGGCCGTCGTTGTCGCCATATTGGCGGCGGAGTGCGACGAGGCGCTTTTTCATTTGCGCGATCTGTCGCTGCAGTTTCGAATCGTCGATCCGGTTGTGCATCTCCGACGGATCGGTCTTCAGGTCATAGAATTCCCAATTGTTGATGTCCTTGCTGTAAAAGCGGACGAGCTTGTAGCGGTCGCTTCGCACGCCATAATGCGCCCGCACCGCGTGAAAGCCGGGATATTCATAATAGTGATAATAGACGTCTTTGCGCCAGTCGGCGGGGGTGCGTCCGGCAAACAGTGCGCGGAGCGAGCGGCCCTGCAGCGTGTCGGGACCTTTGACGCCGGCAAGCTCGAGGAAGGTCGGGGCATAGTCGACATTCTGGATCGGTGCAGCGACCCGCGTGCCGGGGCGGATATGCCCCGGATATTGGATCAGGAAGGGCGTGCGCATCGATTCTTCATAGATGAAGCGCTTGTCGAACCAACCATGCTCGCCAAGGTAAAAGCCCTGGTCGGAGGTGTAGACGACAACCGTATTCTTATCGAGGCCGCTTTCCTCCAGATAATCGAGCACCGCGCCGACGCCTTCGTCGACCGAGGCGATGGTGCCCAGATATTGCTGCATGTAGCGCTGGTATTTCCAGACCGCCAATTCGCGTTCCGTCAGCTTCGCTGCGTTCATCCGGTCGTTGTGGGCTTGCATCAGCCGGTCCCATTCGGCCTGCTGCGCATGGGTCATGCGGTCGAAGCCGCCCGGCCAGCGATTGTAGCGCAATTGCGCGGTGCCCTCCGCAACCGTCATCTTGAGGTCGTGCCCCTCATACATGTCGCGGTAGATATTCATTTCCTGCGCCGCCGCCGCCGGACGTCCGGCGTAATCGTCGAAATAATTGGCCGGGACGGGAAATGTCACGCCCTGATATTTCTGCAGATGACGCAGCGCGGGCATGAAATTGCGGTGCGGCGCCTTGTGGTGGATCAGGATCGCAAAGGGCTTCGACTTGTCGCGCCCGCTCTTGAGCCATTCGAGGCTGTATTGCGTCGTCAGGTCGGTCGCATAGCCTTCGACGATGCTCCGCCCCTTGGGCGTGATGATGTCGGGGTTATAATATTCCCCCTGGTCGTCGAGCACCTTCCAATCGTCGAAGCCGATGCCTTCGGGCGAATAGTTGAGGTGCCACTTGCCGAACAGCGCGGTGGCATAGCCCGCCTGCGACAGCGCGCGTGGCCACACCCAGATGCTGTTGTCGAACTTGTTGCCATTCTGCTTGAAGCCGTGGGCGTTGCTTTGCCGGCCGGTCAGCAGCGTCGCGCGGCTAGGCCCGCAGAGCGAGTTGCCGACGAAACTGTTGGTGAAGATCGCGCCATTGCGGGCGATGCGGTCGATATTGGGCGTGGGCGCGAGCTTCGACACCTCCGATCTATAGGCGGAGATCGCCTGATAAGCGTGATCGTCCGACATGATGTAGACGATGTTCGGACGCTGCGGGGTCGTGCCCTTCTGGTCCTTCGCCTGCGCCGCGCCCGCCAGCATCAGCGGGACGGCGAGCGCGGCGATCGAGAGATGGTATCGCACGGACAATCTCCTTACTGCGTCAGCTCGAACTCGGTCTCCGACCCCTCGGCCGACGAGGGGCCGATCCACAGCTTGTATTTGCCGGGTTCGCTGCCCCAACTCATGTCCTGCCGTGTGAAGGCAAGGTCGGCGTCGGTCAGCGTGAATCGCAGCGTACGCTTTTCGCCCTTCCTGAGCATGACCTTCTGAAAGCCCTTCAGTTCTTTTACCGGACGCGTCACTGACCCGACGAGATCGCGGACATAAAGCTGCACGACTTCTTCGCCGTCGCGCTTGCCGCTGTTCGTCACGGTCACGGTCGCCGTCAGCGGTTCGCCCGGACGGATGCTCGCTTTGCTGAGCGTCACCGGCGAATAGGTGAAGCTTGTGTAGCTGAGGCCATAGCCGAATGGATAGAGCGGGCTGTTCGGCGTGTTGAGATAGCGCGAGACATATTTCGCGCCCGGCGCGCCGAGTTCGATCGGTCGGCCTGTGTTCTTCATGTCGTAATGGATCGGCACCTGCCCGACATTGCGCGGAAAGGTGACGGGCAATTTGCCCGATGGGTTGTAATCGCCGAACAGCACATCGGCGATGGCGTGACCGCCTTGTGTTCCCGGATACCAAGCGTGCAGGATCGCATCGACATTCTCCTCGGCCCAGCCGATGCTGTTCGGACGGCCGCTCATCAACACGAGGACGATCGGCTTGCCGACCTTCTTGAGCTCTTCGAGCAGCGCCTGCTGGTTGCCGGGAAGGTCGAGCGAGGTGCGGCTTGCTGCTTCGCCGGTCATGTTCCAATGCTCGCCCATTGCGGCGATGATGACGTCGGATTTCTCCGCGAGAGCAAGGGCTTCGGCGAAGCCCTCGGCCTTGCCCGCATCGTCAAAATTATAACCCGCGCCTTTGGTATAGGCGACGCTGACGCCCTTTGGCGCACGCGCCTGCAATCCTTCGAGGACCGTTACCGGGCGTGTGCGGCGATCGCCGCCGGCGGCCCAGCTTCCGATCATGTCCTCTTTGCTGTTTCCGAGCGGCCCGATGACTGCAATCGACTTGGCCGAAGCGGCGAGGGGAAGGGTATTGTCCTTGTTCTTGAGCAGCACCATCGACCGGCGCGCAACGTCGCGCGCAGCCTCTAGGAATTCGGGCTTGTAGAGCGTCGCCTTCTCGCGCGCCTCATCGGCGTAGCGATAGGGATCGTCGAACAGACCGAGGCGATATTTCATCTCGAGAATTGCCTTCACCGCGGCGTCGATGCGTGCGACGTCGACCTTGCCATCGGCGACCGATTTGGCAAGGTTTTCCATATAGACCGCGCCCTGCATGTCCATATCGACCCCGGCATTGATTGCCTGCTCGCCCGCCTGTTTGAGGTCGGCCGAATAGCCGTGCGGGACCATTTCGTTGATCGACGTGTAATCGGTTACGACAAAACCCTTGAACCCCCATTTATGACGCAGCACGTCGGTGAGGAGGTAGCGGCTGCCCGAGGCGGGGACGCCGTCGACCTCGTTGAACGAGGTCATGAACGTCGCCGCTCCGGCATCGACCGCAGCCTTGAACGGCGGCAGATAGACGTCGCGCAGCGTGCGTTCGCTGATGTCGACGGTGTGATAGTCGCGGCCCGCCTGCGCAGCGCCATAGGCGGCGAAATGCTTGGCGGTCGCAAGGATCGTGTCGGGGCGCGACAGGTCGCTGCCCTGATAACCGCGCACGCGCGCCTTGGCGATCAGGCTGCCGAGATAGACGTCTTCGCCCGACCCTTCGGAAATGCGGCCCCAACGCGGGTCGCGCGCAATGTCGACCATCGGCGCGAAGGTCCAGTGAATGCCCTCTGCCGATGCTTCGAGCGCCGAAATTCGCGCTGCTTTTTCAATGGCCTGAAGGTCCCAGCTCGCCGCTTCGCCGAGCGAGATCGGGAAGATGGTGCGATGGCCGTGGATCACGTCATAACCGAAGAGCAGCGGGATTTTGAGGCGCGTTTCTTCGACCGCGAGGCGCTGCAACTCGGTCGTATATTTGGCGGTATAGGCGTTAAAGATCGCGCCGACGCGGCCCTTTCGAATGTCCTCCTTATAAGAATCGCGCATCGTTGGGCCGGTTGACTCCCAGTTGCTGGTGAGCAGGGTCAACTGGCCGATCTTCTCGTCGAGCGTCATCTTCGCCATGAGGTTGGCGACAAAGCGATCCATCTTGGGGTCAGCGCGCGTCCAGGCAGTCGAGTCCACCAGTTCGCCAGCAGTCGCGTTGGGTGCGAACTTGGCGAGTGCGGGCGTCGGCACCAGCGGTGCTGCGACCAGCAGCGACACCAGCGTCAAACGGGTGAGGTTGCGCGAAATCGGCGACATGATTCGTCCTTCCCAAACAGATCTATTACAATGCCTTTGTGCCTTGGGCCGCAGAAAATGGCGACTTTTGGCGCGACGGACAAATATCGTCCGTCGATTGCACTTCCCCCTATACAGTCATCATGAAACCGGTTACAAATCAAAAAAGCAGCAACGGGATTTCCTGCGATTCGTCGCCGCGACGGTTCAAAAGCCGCGCGGGTTCGAAAGGCGAAGGCGGGGGTCCGGGGACACCGTAAGGGAGGATGCCGTGAAGTCATTTCGTCAGAGTCAGGTTCATTCTGCGCGCCCGTCGCGCGCTCGTGCGCTCGCCGCCGCATTGGCGTGGAGCAGCGCCGCTGGTGCGCTCGCCGTCGGATTTTCGGCGCCGGCCTTTGCGCAGCAGGTCAACGCATCGCTTCGTGGCACCGTCGCTGCCGAAGGTGGCGTGACGCAGGTCACGGCTATCAATGTGAATACCGGACTGTCGCGTACCTCGACAGTCACGGCTGGTGGCGCCTATACCTTTGCCTCGCTGCCGCCGGGGACGTATCGTCTTGAACTGACGACGCCGGGCGGTGTTCGCCGTACCGACGAATTCACCTTGCTGGTCGCGCAGGATGCGGTGCTCGATTTCGATTTGTCGGCGCCCGAAATTGCGACCGGTGATGACAATGCGATCATCGTGACCGGCAGCCGCATCCGCACGATGGAAGGCGGCGAAGTCGGTCTCAATATCACGCAGCGCGAGATCGAGACGCTGCCGCAGTCGAACCGCAACTTCCTGGCGTTTGCGGATCTGGCACCGGGCGTCCAGTTCGTGACCAATGCGGCCGGGCAATCGCGTCTGCAGGGCGGCGCGCAGGACAGCCGCACCACAAACATCTTTATCGATGGCGTCGGGCAGAAGGATTACGTCCTCAAGAACGGCATCACCGGCCAGGATTCGAGCGTCGGCAACCCTTTCCCGCAGTCGGCCATCGGCGAATATCGCGTGCTCACGTCAAACTATAAGGCAGAGTTCGATCAGGTGAGTTCGGTAGCGGTCACTGCCGTAACCCGTTCGGGTACCAATGAATTCCACGGCGACGCTTTCTTCGAATATACCGACGAGCATCTTCGCTCGCGCAGTCCCGACGAGAAATTCAGCGGTTCACCCAATGTGCCTACAGAAATCGATGTGCCGAAGACGCCGATGCGCGACATGCAGTTCGGCGTCTCTCTGGGCGGGCCGATCATCAAGGACAAGCTGTTCTTCTTTGGCGCCTACGAAGGCAAGCGGATCGACCAGCCGCTCGACATCCAGCCGGGAAGCGCAAACAATGTCGCGAATATCCCCGCCGCATTTGCGGGTGAATTTGGCGGTTTCAGCAAGCGCTTCAACGAAGATCTGATCTTCGGCAAGCTCGACTTCACGCCCAATTCGTCGGACCTGTTCCAGGCGTCGCTCAAATATCGCCGCGAAACCGGCGACGGCATCAACTCGGGCTCGAACCTTCGTTCGACAACCATCGATCAAAATGTCACCGAATATCGCGGCCTGTTGCGCTGGGAGCATACGGCAGACAATTGGATCAACGACCTCAAGCTGACCTATGAGGACGTTAGCTGGGCGCCGACGCCGCGTACGTTCGAGAATGCGTTCCGCTACCAGGACGCCACGGGCGGCCAGATTTTCCAGACCGGCGGCGGCTCCAACTATCAGGACAAGGGGCAAAAAGGTTTTTCGTTCCAGAATGATTTCACCTGGACCGGGACCGAGCGCCACACGATCAAGGCGGGCGTGAAGGCGAAGTGGGTCAAGCTCAATTCGCTGCAGCTCAACCTCTTCAATCCGGTGTTCACCTATAACACGATGTACAATGGGGCGACGTGGAACGACACGATCCCCTATCAGGTTCAGTTCGGTTTCGATTCAGGCCTCGGCGGCAACCCGGTGGTCAAATCGAAAAACTTCCAGCTCGGCCTCTATGTCCAGGACGATTGGGAAGTGACCGATCGGCTTACGCTGAACGTGGGCTTGCGTTGGGATTATGACCGCACGCCCGCATTCGTGAATTTCGTACATTCGGCGCAGGCGTTGGCCGCTGTTTCGGCGGCCAATTATCCTAACCTCGTCAACGCCGATTATGACATCAACGACTTCATATCGACTGGCAGCGAACGCAAGACCTTCACGGGCGCCTTCCAGCCGCGCATTGGCTTCACTTATGAAATCGATCCCGAAAGCCAGTTCGTGCTGTTCGGCGGTTTCGGACGCTCGTACGACCGCAACCAGTTCGACTTCATCCAGCAGGAAACGAGCGTCGGCGGGTTTACGACGCGCACCTTCCGCTTCCAGGTGCCGGGCGATACGCGCAACAACTGCACACCGTCGCCGACTTGCGTACCGTGGGATCCGATTTATCTGACCGAGGCTGGCCGCCAGCAGCTGGTGGCGTCGGTCGGTTCGCAAGGCGGTGCCGAACTTCGCTTCATCGATAATGATCTGAAGGTCCCCTATTCGGACCAGTTCAGCCTCGGCCTGCGCCGTCAGTTCGGCCTCCTCAACGCGGAAATCGGCTATACCCACATCGAAAGCCATGATGGCTTTGCGTGGCTCCTCGGCAACCGTCGTCCCGACGGCAGCTTCTTTGCGCCGGCACCGACGCCGCAGAGTTCGCCGTTCGGCAATGCGCCTCCGGGCCGCGGAAGCATCATCATCGGGACCAACGGCCTCGAAACCAGCGCGGACTCGGCTTACCTCAAGCTGGTGAAGCGTTATACGCAAAGCTCGCCGTGGAACATCACGGCGACCTATACCTTCACCGAAGCCGAAGAAAATCGCGCGTTCGGCCAGACCTTCTCGCTCGATTTTCCGTCGATCGAAGATTATCCGGTGCTCCGTTCGTCCGGCGTTTCCCGCCACCGTTTCGTAACGGCGGGCGCGGTCGATCTTCCATTGGGCTTCACCCTGTCGAGCAAACTCACGCTTGCGTCGCCGCCCTATCTGAAGGGCTTCACCAACGACCCTGTCACCGGCGAGCGCCGGATCGTCGGGACGTTCGGCAACAACAAAAAGCCGTTCATCGTCGGCGACATCTGGGCGATCCGTCAGCTAGACCTCGCGTTGACCAAATATGTGGGCCTGCCGTTCCTGAGCCAGGATTCGCGCATTCGCCTCCGCGTCGACGTGTTCAACGTGCTCAACGAAAAGAATTACGTGAATTACAACGGCAACGCGAACGACAATAATCCCAACGACGTCAACGGATCGTTCGGCGATGTCTCGAACTTCGGCACAGGCGGTTACCCGCCGCGGACGTTCAAATTCTCGGTCGGCTTCTCGTTCTAACCGATCTAACATCGGCGCCGGTCACATTCCTCCCGTGACCGGCGCCTTTTCTTTTGGAGTTACAGATGGTCTCTCGGCTCGGGTCGCTCGCCTTGCCCCTTCTGGCGCTTACTGCCGCCTGTTCAACCACGCCGCCGCCAGCGGTTTTGCCCGATACAGCGTCGGACACGCTCCCACCGATCAGCGAGGCGGCATTCTCGGAAGAGTTGACCGAACGCACCTTCCGCTATTTCTGGGATACGACCGACACCCAGCGCTGCCTTGCGCCCGATCGCTGGCCGAGCAATCCCTTTTCGAGCATCGCGGCGACCGGCTTTGCGCTCACCGCCTATGGCATCGGCGCCGAGCGCGGCTACGTCAGCCGCGACGAAGCCGCAGCGCGCACGCGCGACTGCCTGCGCTTTTACTGGGAAGCTCCGCAGGGGCCCGCCGTTTCCGGCGTGACCGGCCACAAGGGCTTTTTCTATCATTTCCTCAACAGCGAAGACGGGACGCGGCGCGGCAAGACCGAGCTGTCGACGGTCGATACATCGCTGCTCCTCGGCGGCGTGCTTTTTGCGCAAAGCTATTTCGACCGCGCCACGCCGGTCGAGGCCGAGATCCGCGACCTGGCGGAAAAAATTTACCGCCGCGTCGACTGGACCTTCGTCCAGCGCGGTAACAGCAGCATCGCCTCGCGCAACGGCGGCGGTCCCAAGTCGATTGCGATGGGCTGGTATCCCGAGCGCGGCGAGGGCGGCGACTTCGGCACGCACGACTGGGTCGGCTATAACGAAGGGATGCTCGTCTATATTCTCGCGCTCGGGTCGCCGACGCACCCCGTCGACACGGATGCGTGGGACAAGGGATGGGCGGCCAATCTCGAAAAGGATTGGGGCCCCTATTATGGCTACGAACATCTGCAGTTCGAACCGCTGTTCGGGCATCAGTACAGCCATGTCTGGGTCGATTTCCGCGGCATTCGCGACGAGTTCATGCGCAAGAAGGGCATCGACTATTTCGAGAACAGCCGCCGCGCGACGTTGTCGCAGCGCGCTTATGGCGCCGACAATCCCAACAAGTGGAAGGACTATAGCGCCGATATCTGGGGCTGGACCGCGTCGGACGGACCCGGCTATTCCGAGGACCAGTTCAGCGTCAACGGAACGCCGCGCAGCTTCAACGGCTATATGGCGCGCGGCGTGAGCGAGCATCGCGTCGTTGACGACGGGACGATTGTTCCCACCGCGGCGGGCGGGTCGATCCCCTTCGCGCCCGAAGTGACGATACCCGCTCTGATGGCCATGCGTTCTAAATATGGCGCGCGGCTCTATACCCGCTATGGGTTCAAGGACGCGATCAATCCCAGCTTCACCTTCACTGAATTCCCCTCGCGCTCGGGCGAGGTCGACGCGCAAAAGGGATGGGTCGCGGGCGATTACATCGGCATCGACCAGGGACCGATCCTCGCGATGATGGAAAACCATCGCAGCGGCCTCGTGTGGAAAGTGATGCGCAAGAACCCGCATATCCAGCGCGGGTTGAAGCGCATCGGCTTCACCGGCGGATGGCTCGACGACGCCAAATAGTCCGCAAAATTTGTCACTCTCCTCCTGCCGCCCGCGTCGCGGCCTGACGCGGGCGGTTCTTTTTCAGGGGGCGGCGGTCAGCGTCCATTCGACGCGGTCCTCGACCTTGCCGTCTACAAAGGTCGCGCTGGCGGTCGCGACATTGCGACCAGGGGCGAGCGTGACGCCTTCGAGCGTGCAAATGCGGTCGACGCACGGAACCTCGCCGAGCGGCGCGCCGTTGAGCGTCAGCGTGACGCGGTCGGCATTGCTATAGACCTTGATCTTCGTCTTCGGCTCGGTGCGCTCCGTCCAGCGGCGGCTTGTGATGTGGACGACCGGCTCCGGCGACCATTGGGCTTTGTAATAGAAGAAGACGTCCTTCTTTACCTTGCGATCGAAGGTCACGAGGCCCTTGTCGTTGATGTCGGTCGCGTCGCCTTCCTGCCGGATTTTCGAAGAAAAATCGAACATGTTCCAAATCCAGTTCGCCCACAAATAGGGGCGGTCGCGCAGTTGCGGCCAGCTTTGCTCGTGAATCCAGGATTCAAACTCTTCGGGATGCGGACGGCCCGCGGTCTTGATCTTGAACGTTTCTGGGGTCTCGACATGCTGCGAGGTGGCGCCGCCCGCGCCATATTCGCTGACTGACAGCGGGACGTGCGGATAACGCGCGTGGAGGGCGTCTAGATGCGGTCCAAGGTCGGCTGGTTTACCGTAATACCAGCCGAAATAGCGGTTATAGCCCATCAGGTCGGCTTCCCCGGTGAGCGGCGGCAGATAGGGCGCCTTATCGCCCGGCGTCGCCTCGCAGCAATCGGCGATCACCGTCGGGCGCGTCGGGTCTTCGGCGTGAGTCAGCGCGTTGAGTTCGCGCAGCAGCGCGCGCGCGTCGGCCTTGGGACCGAGGCGGTTGAAAGCGAGGTCGATGTCGACCTCGTTCCCGATACCCCAGGTGATGACCGAGGGATGGTTGTAATTCTGGCGTATCAGCTCGAGCATCTGCTGCCGCGCATTGGCCACGAGTTCGGGCGAAGCCGGTGCGTCGGTGAAGGCGACGGCATTGACGAACGGCAGCTCGGCCCAAACGGTCATGCCGTATCGATCGGCGAGTTCGAACCACAGCGGCGCATGCTGATAGTGCGCGAAACGCACGGTGTTCGCGCCCATTTCGGCGATCAGCTCCATGTCGCGCTCATGATCCTCGGGATCGAGTGCCCAGCCCTTGCCGAGATAATCCTGATGGCGTGATACGCCGTGGAGTCGGACGTGGCGGCCGTTGAGGAAGAAACCCTTGTCGGGATCGATGCGGAACTCGCGAAAGCCGACGGGGACAGTCACGCTGTCGACCGCGCCGCTGCGTTCGACGAGCTGCGCTTCTAGCCGGTAGAGATAGGGATCGGCGCGGCCGTTCCAGCGGCGCGGCGCCGCAACCGACAGCGTCTGTTGCGCCTCTGTCTGCCCGGCGGCGAGCGGGGTCGTCGCCTCGGCGACCGTGGTGCCATCGGCGTTGCGGAGAATGGTGACGAGGCTCTGCGCCGACGTCGTTCCCGCCAGACGTGCGCGGACCGACAGTGTGGCGCTGCCATCGGCAGCGAAGCGGGGGGTCGCATAGACGCCGGGGCCGCCATAATCGTCGAGCGCGAAATGGCTCGGTGCGACATGAAGCAGGCGCGCCGGGCGATAGATGCCGCCGTGGATGAAGAAGTCGCCGTTGAGCGGATTGACATGCTCGGTGCTGCTGCCCGGCTTTGGCGCATTATTGTCGGCCCGCAGAACGAGCGTGTTGACGCCGCTCGGATTGAGCAGGTCGGTGAGGTCGAGGCGGAAGCGCGAAAAGGCGCCCGCGTGACGTCCGGCATGGCGGCCATTGACCCAGACGTCGGCGATGTTGCCCACCGCGTCGAACTCGATAACATGGCGCTTTCCGGCGGGAAGCGCCGCGCCGTCGATGTTGAGCCGGTACCAGCCGAGCCCTTGGCGATTGTCGGTCGCCTCGGTCCTCCCGATGCGATATTCGCCGAGGCGGTTCCATGTGTGGGGGAGCTGGACGGCTTCCCACGCAGTGTCGGGCAGGGCGAGCGCAGCGTCGGGGGTTAGCGCGTTGTCGAAACGGAACTGCCAGCCGGCCGACAGCTCGGTCGCGGTGCGCGTTTCGGCGGGCGGGCGCGGCAGGCTGGTGGGCGGCGCGGCGGTGCAGGCGGCGAGCGCCGTCGCGATTGCGGGGGCGAGAAAGCGTTTCATCTCAGCAATCCTTGCCGATGCACAGGTCGGCGAACACGGGGTAATGGTCGGATGGCAGCTTGCCGCCGGTCTGGTCGGTGAGCGTCGCGTGGCGGAGCACGGTGATGCCGCCACCGACGAAAATATGGTCGATGGGATGGTCGGTGAGGCGGGTGATCTGGAAGTTGGTGAAGGTGCCGCGTGGGCCGTAGTGGGGGGTGCGGCTGAGGGGGAGGGTGTCGCGGAGCGTGGCGCCTGCGATGAGCGCAGTATAGGGCGGGCTGCCGGTCGGGCTGTTGAAGTCGCCGAGCAGGACAACCGCGTCGCCGTCGCGGCGGAAATTGTCGATCCACTGCACGAGCTGCCGCGCGCTTTCGAGTTTGGCGACCGCACCGACATGATCGAAATGGGTGTTCACGACAAGAAACTGCCGCCTTGTCCGCCGGCTTTCGAGGCGCGCCCAGGTTGCGATGCGCGGGTAGGCGGCGTCCCAGGCCTTGCCGGGAACATCGGGGGTCGGCGAAAGCCAGAAGGTCCCCGATGCGCGCAGCGCATAGCGGTCGCGCCGAAAGCCGAGCGGCGAATATTCGCCCTTGTCGTGGCCATCGTCGCGCGCGACGCCGACCCAGGCATAGGCGGGAAGGTCGGCCTCGACCTCGCGCTTCTGCCCCGGCAGCACTTCCTGCATCCCGACAAAATCGGGAGCGTGATAGGCGACGAGCGCGGTGACGGCATGGCGCCGGTGGACCCACGCGTTGTCGCCATCGGACGCAATGTCGAGACGGATGTTGAAGGTCATCGCGCTGAAGCGCTCGGCGCGCTCCTTCGCCACCGCGGGCAGCGCGAGCAATGCCGCCAGCAGGAGAGCGAGCCAGCGCATCAGCCGAGGTTCGCGCCGTTGCTCGCGATCACCTCGCTGTAGAAGCGCGCGCTGCGCTTCGGCGTGCGGACCTGCGTTTCATAATCGACATGGACGATGCCGAAACGCTTCGAATAGCCGAGCGACCATTCGAGATTGTCCATGAGCGACCACGCCATATAGCCGCGCACGTCGACGCCGCGGCGGATCGCCTCGCCGATCGCGGCGATGTGCGTGCGCAGATAGTCGGCGCGCAGCGGATCGTCGATGCCGTCGGGCCCCGCGACCGGCGGGTCATAGAAGGCGGCGCCATTTTCGGTGATGTAGAGCGGTATGTTGCCGTAAATGTCGCGGAACCAGACGAGCATGTCGGTGAGCGCGGGAGGATGGACTTCCCAGTCGGTCGTCGTGTGCGTCGCCACCTGTTTGACCGGCGAGGCACGCAGCGGCCACTGGTTCGGATCGTGGCGCACGACGTTGCGCGTGTAATAGTTGATCCCGATGAAATCGACCGGCTGACAGATCAGCTTGAAATCGTCGGCCGGCCATTCGGGCCAGGCTTCGCCGAAGATTTCAGCCATTTCCTTCGGATAACGCCCCTTGAGCGCCGGATCGAGATATTGGCGGTTCATATAGGCTTCGGCGCGTGCGGTCGCGGCGCGGTCCTCGGCGCTGTCGCTTGCCGGATATTTGGGTTCGATGTTGACGACGAGCCCGATTTCGTGCGCGCCCTCGGCCCGGTAGGCAGCGACCGCGGCGCCGTGGGCGCGCATCAGATTGTGGCTGGCGATCGGCGCCTCGAACATGTTGCGGTGCCCCGGCGCGAGTGCGCCGTGGAGATAGCCGCCGTCGGTGATGACCCAGGGTTCGTTGAGCGTCACCCATTTCTTCACGCGCCCGTCGAGCGCGCGGTACATGGTGGCGGCATATTCGGCGAACCAGTCGGCGCTGTCGCGGTTGAGCCAGCCGCCGCGATCGTCGAGCGCAACGGGAAGATCCCAATGGTGGAGCGTCAACAGCGGCTCGATGCCCTGTTCGAGCAGCGCATCGACGAGGCGCTTGTAGAAATCGAGCCCCGGGTCGTTCACGCGTCCGACGCCCTCGGGCAGCACGCGGCCCCAATTGACGCTGAAGCGATAGGCCTGAAGCCCCAGTTCCTTCATCAGCGCGACGTCGGATTCCATGCGATTATAATGATCGCACGCGACGTCGCCCGTATCGCCGGGCGAGGCCATCAGGCGCGGATCGTGGCTGAAACGTTGCCAGATGCTCGCGCCAGCGCCGTCGGCGAGGGGCGATCCTTCGATCTGATAGGCCGCGGTCGCGGCGCCCCAGAGGAAATTGTCGGGGAAAGGAGAAGAAGTCATTTTTTGTCCTTGGTCTGCGGAAGACGGTGCGAGAGGAGCCACAGGTAGAGCGAGGGATCGTCATAGGCGGGGTCCCACGCATTGTGGCCGAGGTCGGGGTAGATGGTCAGGCGAGCGGTCAGGCCGCCGCACGCACGGATTGCGCGCTGCATCGCGAAGCTGCCTTCGGGCTTCACCACGTCGTCGCGGTCGCCGTGGAAGGCCCACACGGGCTTGTCCTTGAGCGCGCAGGCAGTCGATGTGTCGCCATAGCCCGCGACCGGCGCGACCGCAGCGAAACGGCCGGGATCGGCCATCGCCCAGCGCCAGCTTGCGTGACCGCCGCGGCTGAGGCCGGTCAGATAGATGCGGCTGCGGTCGATGCGCAGCGTCTTCGTCACATGGTCGAGCAGCGCATCGAGCCTGGCGACATCCCAATCCTGATCGGCGCCGAGCAGCGGCGAAACGGTGACGAAGGGAAAATCGGGATTGCGGTCGGCGATCTTGGGCGGGCCGTGAACCTTGACCTTGGCGACATCGTCGCCGCGCTCGCCCGAGCCGTGGAGGAAAATCAGCAGCGGCCATTTCGCCGCCTTGTCCGCCGAATAGCCGCGCGGGAGAAAGAGCTGATAGGGATAATTGCCCTCTGCAATCGCGGGCTGGGGATGCTGGCCGTCGGCGGCCGGCTGCGCGATTGCAGGCGACGCCGCCGCCAGCGCCAGCGCACCGAGGACGAGAGCGAGGGGCGTTCGGAAAAGGGAAGTTGGTCGGGTCATAATCATCCTTTGACACTCCCGGTCAGGAGGCCGCTGAGGTAGAAGCGCTGGAGCGCGAGGAAGAGGATGAGCACAGGCAGGGTCGTGACGACCGAACCCGCCATCATCAATTCATTGTCCTGCACATGCTCGCGGCTCATCGCGGCGAGCGCGACGGGGAGCGTGTAGAGATCCTGGTCCGACAGGATGATCAGCGGCCACATGAAGTCGTTCCAGCTGCCGAGAAAGACGAACAGCGCGAGCGTGACGACGATCGGCGCGAGGATCGGCAGGACGATGCGGCGCAGTATCTGCGCCTCGCTCGCGCCGTCGATACGCGCGGCTTCGAGCATTTCGTCGGGGATCGACAGGCAATATTGGCGGACGAGGAAAATGCCGAATATCCCCGCGAGCCACGGAATGAGCGCGCCGGCATAGCTGTTGACGAGCCCCATCGCCTTGAGTTCGAGAAAAAGCGGCAGCATCCCGATCTGTCCCGGCACGACAAGCGCCGCGACGAGCAGGCGGAAGATCGCGTCGCGCCCGCGGAAGCGCAGCTTTGCAAAGGCATAGCCCGCAGGGATGGTGAAAAGCAGCGCGAGCAGCGTCGCGAGCGTCGAGACAAGCAGGCTGTTCGCGAGGAAACGGCCGACGCCGAAGCTGTCGAAGAGCATCCGGTAATTGTCGAGGCCGGGCGCCGCCGGGAGCAGGGGCGGAGGAAACTGCGCCGCCTCTCCGCGTGCCATGAAACTGACCGACAGCATCCACAGCAAGGGCGCGATCGTCAGCAGCGCGACGAGCGCGGCGGCCAGCGTGACGGCGGTGCGGCGCGCGTTCATATTGCCCCTCCGCGCTTGGCGAAATGGAGCTGGACGAAGGTCACGGCGAGGATGCAGAGAAAGAGGATGAAGGCGACTGCGGCGCCCGAGCCGAGGTTCCACCATTTGAAGCCCTCTTCATACATGAAATAGAGGACGGTGACGGTCGACTGGGCAGGGCCGCCCTGCGTGATCACATAGGGTTCGGCGAAAAGCTGGAACATCGCTGCGACGGTCAGCACCGATACGAGCAGCACCGTTGGCGCAATGGCGGGAAGGGTGACGTGGCGCAGCCGCATGAACCATCCCGCGCCGTCGAGCCGTGCCGCCTCGTCAAGCTCGCGCGGCACCGTCTGCAGCGCGGCGAGGAAGATGATCATGCTGTAGCCGAAGGTTTTCCACCCGACGAACAGCAGGATCGCGGGGAGCGATGCGGTCGGGCTGCCGAGCCAGTCGACCGGCCCGACGCCGAACAAGGACAGCAGGTAATTGACGAGCCCGTATCGCGTGTGGAGCAGGTATCGCCATACGACCGCGGTCGCGACGAGCGTCGTGACATAGGGCGCGAACAGCGCGACGCGCCAAAGGGGACGCCATTTCAGCCAGTGCGAATTGACGAGGATCGCCGCCAGCAGCGACAGCGCGACAACGAAAGGGGTGCCGACGACGACGAAGAGCAGGCTGTTCGTCATCGCTTTCCAGAAAAGCGGGTTTTCGACGAGCCGCTCGTAATTCTGCAAGCCGACGAAGCGCAGGTTCGAAATGTCGGCGAGCGCGTAAATGTCGAAATCGGTGAAGCTGAGCACGAGCGACGCCGCCGCCGGCAGGAAAAAGAAAAGCGCGATCGCGGCGAGCGCGGGCGCGCTCATCATGCGCCCCGCGCGCGCCTCGCGAGCGGTTCCCGCGACGCTCATGCCGCGCGCGCCTTGTCCAGCATCCAGCGCCGCTTTTCGAGCAGCCGGTCGGCGCGTGCGTCGATCTCGCGCGCCGCCTGATCGACGCTGAACTGGCCGCGCACCATGCGTTCGGCGACGACCTGCATCTCGGTGACGATACGTTCCCATTCGGGAACCTTGGGCACGGCGGTCGCGCGGTCGAGCTGCGCGGCAAAAGGCGCGACGATCGGATCGCGCGCGAGACCTGCTTGCTGCCACACCGAGCGGCGCGCCGGAAGGTTGCCGGTGAGCCGGTGGAAGCGCAGCTGCGTTTCGGGGGCAAGAAGCCGCCCGACAAGATCCCATGCCATCGAACTGTTGCCGTTCCCGGCGAAGACGACGAGGCTGGACCCGCCCGGCGCCGCCGATCCGATGCCGTCGGGGCCGGGGTTGGGGGCGGTCGCCCATTTGTCCTGCATCGCGGGCGCAAGGCGGCTGCGCAGATCGCCGATCGTCCACGGGCCCGAGGTGAAAATGCTGAACCAGCCGCGCGCGAACTCGTTCCAGATGTTCGATACCTGCGCCGCGGTGACGACGGGCGCGAGTCCCTCGTCGAACAGCGATCTGTAGAAGGCGAGCGCCGCCTTGAACTCGGGGTCGGAAAAGGCGCCGCGCGTGCCTTCGTCGCGGAGCAGCCGCGCGCCCGAAGACAGCGCGATGGTGAGCAATTGCTCGAATTCGTTGAGCGGGAGCAGCAGCGCATAATTGCCGTCGCCCGCGATGCGCTTGACGTCGTGCAACGCCCGCTTCCACGCGTCCCATTCGAGCGGCGGCGCGGCATGGCCGGCGCGCGCGAACATGTCCTTGCGATAGAATTGCAGCCGCGTGTCGACATACCAGGGGATCGCCCACGCCTGTCCGTCGATGCGGTTGGTGTCGACCACGGCGGCGAACTGGTCGGCGAGCAGCGGTTCGGCGGCGGCGGGAACGGGGGCGATGGCGCCGATTGCCGCCATCTCGGCGATCCAGCTGTTGCCGACCTGGCCGACAGCGGGAAGCGAGCCGCCCGCAAAGCCGGTGAGCAGCTTGGCATGCGCGGCGCTCCACGGCAGCGCCTGGACGCGGATCGGCGGGGCGTCGGCGGGCCAGTCGAGCGCGGCGACCAGATCGGGAAGGCTCGCCGCTTCATTGCCCATCGCCCAGACGGTGAGCGCGTCGTCGCCGCGCGCGCCGCAGCCAGCGAGCGCGCCCGTCAGAGGCAGCGCCGCGAGCGCGCCCGTCATCTGGCGCCGCGTCACCTGCATGGGAGCGAGGGCGCGGAGACAATCATGGCTGGACCGCACTCCCGGCCAGCGCCGACGCGGGGCGCGCTGTCGTGCCGCGTGCGATCAACGCCGGAGTCAGCACCGTCGAGCTCGACGCACCGAGCGTCTCGCCACGCAGCATGCGGAGAAGCATCATCATGCCCGTCGAGCCGAGCTGGTCGATATGCACCTGCATCGTCGTGAGCGTCGGGCTGACATGGCGGGCGAGCGGGATATCGTCGAAGCCCGCAACGAGGATGTCGGCGGGCACCTTTTTGCCCGTTTCGCCGAGCTGCATGATGCAGCCGACCGCCATCAGGTCGTTCGCGGCAAAGACGGCGTCGACGGGCATCTGCCCCTGCGCGAGCAGGCGCGCCGCCTCCATCCCCGCCTCTTCGGAAAAGTCGCCGGGCAGGATCACCGGACTGCGCTCGCCGGCGATCCTCGCCATCGCGTCGACGAAACCGCGCTGGCGGTCGCGCGCGTCGCGGTTGTGCTTGGGGCCTGCAATGTGCACGACGTGCCGCGCGCCCTGCGCGAGCAGCGCCTCGGTCATCACATAGGCGCCGCGATAATTGTCGACGGCGACATAGGGGATGTCGAGCGAGCTCGCCTCATAGTTGAGCAGAACGGTCGGCAGCGCGGGGTCGAGGTGGCCCGCAAGCGTTTCGGGCTTGAGCTCGGGCGGCATCACGAGCAGCCCGTCGACGCGCCCGCGCATCGACGCGATCGCGGCGGCAGTCTCGTGCGCGCTGCCGTGCATGTTGCCGAGCAGCAGGTGCATCCCCGATTCATGCGCGACAAGGTCGATGCCGCGGATAATTTCGGAGAAGAATTCGCCGAACAGGTCGGGCAGGATGACGCCGACGGTGTCGGTCTTGCGCCGTGTCAGGCTGCGCGCGCCGCTGTGGGGAACGAAATTGAGCTTCTTGACCGCCGCCATCACCGCGGCGCGGGTCGGCGCCGTGACATTGCCCAAGCCGTTGATTGCGCGCGATGCGGTCGCGACCGATACGCCCGCTTCGCGCGCGACATCCCTTAACGTTGCCATGACGACGGCCCCCTCTTCCCCGATCGGCGCCGGACCGCGATTGCGACTCCCGTTTTCGAATGGAGTCCGGGCGCGAAAAGTCGCTCATGGTAACCGGTTACAGGGGGGTGTGGCAAGGTCATTCCGCGCGCCCTCGCACACAGGAATTGCCTTGCACATCAAAGAGGTGGAGGCGGTCGGCGGGAAGCCGGGCCATGAGGGCCTGACCTTCGGCGAGATTGCCGTCGTCGCGGAGCTGGCATGCGAGCGGTTCGAGCCCGTCGCGGCGCAGATGAACGGTAGCGAGGCCGCCGAGGCGCTCGACGAATGCGATGGTGAAAGCGAACGCGTCGGGAGCCTCGCCAACGTCGATGTCCTCGGGCCGGATGCCGACCGAGAGCGGCGTTCCGGCAGCAGGCGGTGCGGCGAGCGTGGGGAGCGCGATGCGCTGGCCGTCGGCGAGCGTCGCCGCGCCGTCGCCGGTCGCGGTGGCGGCGAGGATGTTCATCCGCGGCGAACCGAGGAATTGCGCGACGAAGAGATTGGCCGGCCGTTCGTAAAGCTCGCGCGGCGGGCCGACCTGCTCGATCCGGCCGTCGCGCAGCACGATGATGCGGTCGGCGAGCGTCATCGCCTCGACCTGGTCGTGCGTGACATAGAGCGTCGTCGTACCGAGCGCGCGGTGCAACTCGGCGAACTCGTATCGCATCCGCACGCGCAGGTCGGCGTCGAGGTTCGAAAGCGGCTCGTCGAAAAGGAAGAGTTGCGGTGCGCGGACGATGGCGCGGCCGATGGCGACGCGCTGGCGCTGGCCGCCCGAAAGCGCGGCGGGCTTGCGGTCGAGCAGTTCTTCGATATTGAGGATCGCGGCGGCGCGGCGCACCGCTTCGTCGATCGCGCGCTTGTCGGCCTTTGCGATGCGGAGCGCGAACGCCATATTCTCGCGCACGGTGAGGTGCGGGTAGAGCGCATAGGATTGGAAGACCATCGCGATCCCGCGTTCGGACGGGGCGAGAGCGGTGACGTCGCGCTCGCCGATGGCGATGCTGCCGCCGTCGAGCTCCTCGAGCCCAGCAACGGCGCGCAGCAGCGTCGATTTGCCGCAGCCCGAAGGGCCGACGATCACCGCAAACTCGCCGTCGGCGACGTCGATGGAGACGCCCTTCAGGACTTCGGTGTCGCCGAAGCTCTTGCGCGCATCGCGGATCGACAGTCCGGCCATGTCAGCTTCCCCCTCTCACGCCGCCCGGCGGCTCGCGGTCAATGGACCGTGATCGCGGCCGCCGCACCCTGCACGCGCGCGCGGCCCGCCGCGAGGGCGAATCCGCACAGCACCGCATAGCAGAGGGCCGGGAGGATGAAGGCCGTCGCATAGCCGAGCGCGTCGGAGAGATTGCCGACGAGGAAGGGGATTGCCGCGCCGCCGACGATCGCGGTGCAGAGCAGCCCCGACGTCGCCTCGGCGCGCGCGGTCGAGCGTTCGAGCGTGAGGGTGAAGATCACGGGGAACATGATCGAGTTGAACAGGCCGATGCCCAGCGCGACGAAGCCCGCGCCGACACCGCCGACGAGCACGACATAGAGGCACATCAGGACGGCCGCGGCGGTGAAGACGACGAGAAGTTTCGCGGCCGAGACGCGCGCGAGCAGCACCGACCCGATCGCGCGACCGACCATCGCGCCGCCCCAGTAAAAGGCGACGGCCTTGCCCGCTTCCTGCAGCGACACGCCCGCGACGCCGTCGCTGCCCATCGCAAAGCCGAGCAGCGGCACGCCGAAAGCGGCATCGGACTGGCCCCAGACTGCATCGCTGTTGAGGAACAGCGCCATCTGCGTGCCGATCGCGACCTCGGCGCCGACATAAAGGAAGATGGCGAGCGCGCCGAGCAGCGCCCAACGCGACGACAGCGCCTCGCGGATCAGTTCGCCCATGCCGGCGCGCGCGGCCACGGGGGCAGGGGGCACGGCCTCGTTGACGATCCGACGGGCAACCCAGAAAAAAAGGATGAGCGCGATGATGAGGCCGCATATCCAGAAATAGGCCGAATCGATCCCCGCAAGCGCCTGGTCGCGCACCGCGTCGCTGATCGCGACGCCGTCCTTGACCTCGACCCCTTCGAGGAAGAGGTGCGCGCCGATCAGCGGGCCGAGGAAGGTGCCGAACGAATTGAAAGTCTGGCTGAAGGTCAGGCGGAAATGGCTGCGCGCGGGATCGCCGAGCGCCGCGGCGAGCGGGTTGGCGGCGACCTGGAGGATGGTGATGCCGCTCGCGAGCATGAAGAGCCCCGCGAGGACGAGCGGATAGACCGCAAGATTGGCCGCCGCGAGCATGACGAGGCAGCCCGCGACCATCGTTACCAGCGCGGTGAGGATCGACGGGACCGAATGAAAACGCGCGATCAGCGCCGCTGCGGGAAAGGACATCAGGCCATAGGCGATGAAAAAGGCCGATGCCGACAGCTGCGCCTCGGCATCGCTGAGCGTGAAAATGCCTTTGACCGCGGCGACCAGCGGGTCGATCAAGGACGTGATGAAGCCCCAGGCAAAGAAGAGCACGGTAACAGCGGCAAAAGCCGCGACGGCGGTCGAGCGGCCCGTTGCGGGCGCCGATGCCTGATGGGGCTCGTTCATGGAAAATCCTCTTCCCGGACAATTGTTATGACGACGATGTAACCGCCACCGTTGAACTATGCAACCGGTTACATCGGGGCTGCGACGCAAGGTCGTACTCCTGCCCAGGCGGCGCGTAAAATAAAGAATCATGCCCCACTGGCGCGCATGGCCGCGACTGGTTACATGGGCCGCCACCGAACGAATCGCGTGTGCCGTTCCGCCGCATCCGGGACAGGCGCCGCCCGCACCAGAAAGTGGCCCCTATGGAAATCTCGACCGGTCTGACATTCGACGACGTGTTGCTGGTGCCCGGCCCGTCGGACATGCTGCCGTCGGACGCCAACCTGTCCACCCGGCTGACGAGCGAGATCAGCCTGAATATCCCGATCCTGTCGTCGGCGATGGACACGGTGACCGAGGCCGACATGGCGATCCTGATGGCGCAGATCGGCGGCCTCGGCGTGCTCCACCGCAACATGACGGTCGAGGAGCAGGCGGCGGCGGTGCGGCAGGTGAAGCGCTTTGAAAGCGGGATGATCGTCAACCCGATCACGATTACACCCGACGCGCCGCTGTCCTATGCAACCGCGCTGATGGACCAGCACAAGATTTCGGGCATCCCGGTCGTCGAACCGGGCGGCAAGCTGGTCGGCATATTGACCCACCGCGACGTCCGCTTTGCCGACAATCCGGGACAGCCGGTGCGCGAGTTGATGACCGCCGACAATCTGGCGACGGTACGCCCGGGCGTCGGGCAGGACGAGGCGCGCAAGCTGCTCCACCAGCGGCGCATCGAGAAGCTGCTCGTCGTCGACGACGATTATCATTGTATCGGCCTTATCACCGTCAAGGACATGGAAAAGGCGGTCAATTTCCCCGACGCGACCAAGGATGCGAGCGCGCGCCTGCGCGTCGCGGCGGCGACGAACACGGGCGACACGGGCATCGAACGCGCCGAGGCGCTGCTCGACGCCGAGTGCGACCTGATTGTCGTCGATACCGCGCACGGCCACAGCAAGATGGTCGGCGAGACCGTCGAGCGGATCAAGAAATTGTCGAACCGCGTGCAGGTGATGGCGGGCAATGTCGCGACGGGCGATGCGACGCGCGCGCTGATCGACCGCGGTGCCGACGGCATCAAGGTCGGTATCGGGCCGGGGTCGATCTGCACCACGCGGGTCGTCGCGGGCGTCGGCGTGCCGCAGCTTACCGCAATCCTCGACAGCGTCGATGTCGCGGCGAAACAGGGCGTTCCGGTCGTTGCCGACGGCGGGCTGCGCACTTCGGGCGATATTGCCAAGGCGCTGGCGGCTGGCGCGTCGAGCGTGATGGTCGGCTCGCTGCTCGCGGGCACCGCCGAGGCGCCGGGCGAAACCTTCCTGTTCCAGGGGCGCACCTATAAAAGCTATCGCGGCATGGGCAGCGTCGGCGCGATGGCGCGGGGGTCGGCCGACCGTTATTTCCAGCAGGACATCAAGGACCAGATGAAGCTCGTCCCCGAAGGGATCGAGGGGCAGGTGCCGTTCAAGGGTGCGGCGAAGGATGTGATCCACCAGCTCGTCGGCGGGGTGAAGGCGGCGATGGGCTATACCGGCAGCCGTACACTCGCCGATTTTCGCGAGCGGGCGAAATTCGTGCGCATCACCAACGCCGGACTGCGCGAAAGCCATGTCCACGATGTTGCGATCACGCGCGAGGCGCCGAATTATCCGGCGGGATAACATGTCGCAGGCGCTCTTGGGCCACGCCCTCCCCTTCAGGGGAGGGCAGCGAGACTTGCGGACTTGTTCGCTAGTCGCAGCGGGTGGGACCTATCGCCCTTGCGCTACATCAGCAGCCCCCACCCCAACCCCTCCCCTGAAGGGGAGGGGCTTGAACATGCCATGACCCCCGCCGCGCGCGTCCAGACGGCTATCGAAATCCTCGACGCCATTGCCGTCGCCGCGCGCGAGGGCGGGGCGCCGGCCGATGCGATTTTCGCGGAGGCCATGCGCGCGCGCCGCTATGCCGGGTCGAAGGACCGCCGCGCGATCCGCGCGCATGTCTATGACGCGATCCGTGCCGTGCGGTCGGCCCCGCCATCGGGTCGCGCCGCGATGCTCGCGCTTGCCGACGGCGATCCTGCGCTCGCGGCGCTTTTCGACGGATCGCCCTATGGGCCTGCGCCGATCCGCCCCGACGAGGAGCGTGCGGAAACGGGGCTGGCGCCGCCGGCGCTGGCGGGTCTGTTCGACCCGCTTGCGGGTGAAGACGAGCAGGCGGCAATGCTGGCGCGCGCGCCGCTCGACCTGCGCACCAACCGGATCAAGGGTTCGCGTGACGCGCTTGCCGCGCACTTTCCCGAGGGCGCCGCGATCGAAGGGTTGGCCGACGGTTGGCGGTTGCTACCCGAAACCGCTGCCGCGCAGCACCCGGCCTACGCCGAAGGGCTGTTCGAGGTGCAGGATGCCGCGAGCCAATATGCGTCGGCAGCGCTTGGCGCCGCGGCGGGCGAGGCGATTGTCGACCTGTGCGCGGGCGGCGGCGGGAAGACGCTTGCCATCGCCTCGCTGACCGCGAACGACGCCGAAATCCTGGCATGCGACACCAATCGCGCGCGGCTCCAGCAGCTCGCGCCGCGCGCCGAGCGCGCCGGGGCGACGCGGATCGAGACGCGGCTGCTCGATCCCGGCAAGGAGGCGGCGATGCTCGCCGACTGGCAGGCGCGCGTATCGCGGGTCTTTGTCGATGCGCCCTGTTCGGGGAGCGGGACATGGCGGCGCAGCCCCGAATTGCGCTGGCGGCTCTCGCCCGCGCGGCTCGATCGGCACGTCGCCGACCAGGCGCGGCTGATGGACATCGGTGCCGCATTGGTGGCGCCGGGGGGCAAGCTGCTCTATGCTGTCTGCTCGATCATCGCGCGAGAGGGGCGGGATCAGGTGGACCAATTTCTGCAACGCAATCGCGGCTGGAGCGCCGACGCCGACCTGCTCCCGGGCGGCATCGGGCGCCCGGCAGGCGCGGGATTCCTGCTGACTCCCGGGCATGACGCATGCGACGGATTTTTTCTCGCACGGTTGACGGCGCCATGTTAGGCTCGTCACGAATGAAACGATGGGAGAATGCCATGCGCGTCAGTTTTCTGGCCCTCGGAGCCGGCCTTGTCCTTGCCAGCATGCCCGTCGCCTCCGATGCCCAGCGCGCAGACAATGACATCCTGCCGCAATCGATCGCGCTCCAGGCCGAAGGGCAAAAGGCGCAGGAGGCGGGCGATCTCAACCTCGCTGTCGACTATTATGAGTCGGCGCTTGCCGCGGACCCGCGCAACCGGTCCGCGATTGTCGCGCTCGCGCAGGTGGCGCGCGCGCAGGGGCTTCCCGGCAAGGCGATCGGCCTCTATCGCGAGGCCCTGTTGCTCGAACCCAATGACATTATCGCGTTGACCGGGCAGGGCGAAGCGCTCGCCGACAAAGGCGCGCTTGAGCTCGCGCGCGAGAAGCTGGCGACGGCGCAGCGCCTTTGCGCGCAAAAATGCCCGCAGGTCGCTGCGCTCGAACGCAGCATCAACGCCAGCGCCGAAAAGCGCGTCGTGGCGGCCGAGGCCGTTGCGCCCAAGGTCGTCGTGAGTTCAGCCCAGAAGAATTAACGCGCCAGAGCGCGCGCCAGCTCCACCCATTCGCCGACGCTGACCGTCTCGGCGCGGCGCGTCGGGTCGATGCCGAGCGCTTCGAGCGCGGGGACCGCTCCCTCGACCGATTTCAGGCTCTGGCGCAGCATCTTGCGCCGCTGGCCGAAGCCCTTTTCGGTGAGGCGTGACAGCAGCGCGGGATCGACGCCCTCGGGCTGCGCCGTCGGCAGGATCTGGACGATTGCCGACATCACCTTGGGCGGCGGAGTGAAGGCCGAGCGGTGGACCTTCATCGCGATGCGCGCGCTCGACCGCCACTGCGCGAGCACGCTGAGCCGCCCATAGGCGTTGCTCCCCACGGGCGCGACGATGCGCTCGGCGACCTCGAGCTGGAACATCAGCGTCAGCGAGCGCCATTGCGGCGGCCATGCCCTGGGCTCGAGCCAGCGCGTGAACAGCGCGGTGCCGACGTTGTAGGGGAGGTTGGCGACGATGTGATAGGGCGCGCCGCCGGTGAGCGCATCGACGTCGACCGCCATCGCATCGCCGGCGACAACCGTGAGCCGCCCGTCGAACGCTTGCGACAGTTCGGCGAGGAGGGGCAGGCAGCGGTCGTCGCGTTCGACCGCGATCACGCGCGCCCCGGCGCGGAGCAGCGCGCGGGTGAGGCCGCCGGGACCGGGGCCAACCTCGAACACCGTCGCGCCGTCAAGATCGCCGGGGATCGCGGCTATGCGGTCGAGCAATTGTTCGTCGAAGAGGAAATTCTGGCCGAGCGCCTTGCTTGCCGACAGGCCGTGCGCCTTGACCGTTTCGCGCAGCGGCGGAAGGTCGCGCGTCACTTGGCGGGCGCGACGCTGTGCTCGCGATTGGTCGCGAGTTTGCCAGCAAGCTGAATCGCAGCAATCGTCGGCCCGGGATCGGCGCGGCCGCTTCCCGCAATGTTGAACGCGGTGCCGTGATCGGGCGAGGTGCGGATAATCGGCAGGCCGAGCGTCAGATTGACCCCGTCGTGGAAATGGAGCGCCTTGAACGGCGCGAGCGCCTGATCGTGATAGCCGCACAGCAGCGCGTCATAATGTTTGCGCACGTCGGGCGCGAACAGGCTGTCGGCGGCGAGCGGGCCGTCGATGATGATGCCCTCTGCCGCGATCTGGGCGATGGCGGGTGCCATAATCTCGGCCTCCTCGCTGCCGAGCTGGCCGTTTTCGCCTGCATGGGGATTGAGGCCGGCAATCGCGAGGCGCGGCGAGGCGATCCCGAAATCGCGGCGCAGTCCGCGCGCGACGATCCGCGCCTTGGCGACGATGATCTCGGCCGTCAGTTGCTCGGGCACCGCGGCGAGCGGGATGTGGACGGTGAGCGGGACGACGCGAAGACCGGGGGCTGCGAGCATCATGACCGCGTTCGTCGCGGTGACGCCGCAGCGTTCGGCAATGAACTCGGTCTGGCCGGGGTGGGTGTAGCCAATGCCGTGCAGTGCGTGCTTCGACACCGGCCCGGTCACCAGCGCCGATGTCGCCTGCGTGCGCGTAAGGCCGATCCCCGTCTCGAGCGCGTGGAGCGCGCAGGTCGCGCCCGCCGGCGTCGGTTGACCGAGTGTAAGCGGGCCGCTCTCTTCGAGATGGAGGACGGGCAGCGCATCGTGGAAAATCTCCGCGACGCCGTCCATATCGCTCACCCGTCGGACCGGTCCTTCCCACTGCGATTCGATTGCAGCGGCATCGCCGATCGCGACGAAGGGCGGCAGATCATGCTCGCGCCGCAGTGCCCAGGCATGCGCGGCGACTTCGGGGCCGACGCCCGCAGGGTCGCCCATCGTAACCGCAAGTGGGCGGCGTGGGGACAGACCCGACATCAGCTATATTCGATGACGGCATCCCGGCGGAGGTCGCGGAGGTAGCGTTGGGCGCGCTTGTTGACCTTTTCGTCGAGAAGACGCTGCTCGATCTGGTCGGCATCGGGAGCGTTTGCCGACGGCGGCAGGTCGCGACCGCACAGGACGAGCACGCTGATGCCGTCGTTGGCCGAGCCGAAGGGCTGGGTCGTCTGTCCGACCTGCAGCGTCGCCAACGTCGCCTGCAGCGGCGGCGGCAACTGGCGCATCGCGATATTGTCGCGCGAAACAACGCTGGCGCCGAGCCGTTCGGCAACCGCGTCCGCGGCGCCGCAACCCGCGATCGTCCGCGTTGCCGTAGCAAATTGCGCCGCGAGTTCGGTCGCGCGCTCCTGCGTCGTGCCAGCGGGAAATTCGAGCGAAAGCTGCTTGAGGCTGAGCAGCGCATCGCGCGGATCGGCGGTAAGCACCTGGCGCCGGTCGACCATCATCATGATCGACACGCCGCCCGGCACCTCGATCGGCCCGACAAGCTGGCCCGGCTGCATCGACATTGCGGCTTCAGCCATCGTCGCCGGAAGCTGCGCCGCGCGCACCCAGCCGAGATCGCCGCCGACGACCGCCGTCGAGGCTTCGGAAAACTGGCGCGCATAGGCGGGAAAGCTGCCGCCTGCCTGAAGCGCCTCGATGATCTTGCGGGCATTTTCGACGACCGCTGCCGCATTTTCCGGCGTTGCGGAGAGGTAAATCTCGCCGAGGTGGAATTCATCCTGCCCCTTGGCGTCGTTCATCTGCTTCATGACGAGTTCGACCTCTTCGGTCGAAACATTGGTGGTCGACTGGATGTTGCGCGACAACAGGCGGTCCCATGCGAATTCGCCGCGGATCTGCTGCTTCACAGCGGCAGCCGACGATCCTTTCGATGCCAGATATTCGGTGAATTGTTCGGGCGTCTGGCGAAAACGCGTCGCGAGCCGCTCGAACTGCTGGTTGATCAGATTCTCGTCGATCGTGATGTCGGCGGCGCGTGCCTCCTGGATCTGCAGCTTTTCGTCGATGAGGTTGCTGAACACCTGCTGGCGCAGCCGCTCGATCTCTTCGGGGGGAAGTTCAAGATTGTTGTTCGCAATGCGGATCAGCGCCATGCGCTGTTCGATGTCGGTCGCGGTGATGATCTCGCCGTTCACCGTGGCCGACGGGCGATAGACATTGGGCTTGCCGTCGCCAAAGATCTGGACATTGCCGGGGATGTTGAGGCTGGTCGTCGGGACGTCGTCACTGCCGGCAACGGTCTGCGCCAGCACGGGCGATACGCCCACGGCCGCCACGGCGATCAGGCCAATCATGGTCGAAATCTTGGTCATTTTCACCCTATTCGAGAAATGCTGGGACGCTCCGTATCAGCGGAAATGCCCGATGGTCCAGCGCAATCCGCCAACGGACCCCTTTGGGCCGCGAATAGCCCCCCTTCGCTGAACACAGGCTGAGCGAGAGGGTATCAGAAGCCAAGGTTGCGGAAGGCGATGCGGAAGGAAAAGCTGTTGCCGCGCCGCGCGTCGCCCGTGTCGATATAGTCGCGCCGCCAGGTCAAAGCGATCGAAAGGCAATCATCGTCATAGGCGATGCCGAGCCGGTGACGGATCGGTTCGAACCCGTCAGCCATGCTGAGCGGATCGTCGTTGCGGCTGGTCAGGTCGACGATCGCCGAACCGAAAATCGACCAGTTGCGCGCAACCGCGACGCGCCCGCCTGCGCGAATTTCCTCGCGATCCTGCAAATCTTCGCCGAGCAACAGGATATCGCGGTTGAGCCGCGAATATCCCAGCACGGCATAGGTCGACCGACCCCCGATCGTCGCGTCAAATTCGTTGCGCCGGACCGCCAGACTGTCCTTGTCGAGCCGGAAGCGGTGCGTGAGGCGCAGGAAGTTGCGGTAGGAAACCGTGGTGCGCCCGACGACGTCCGAAGTGCGGTCGGTCAGTCCGGTGCCGTCGGGAAACAGGCTGGGCTTGTCCGACAGGCGGTAGCTTTGCCCGACGACGCTGTTGACGTTGAAGCCGGGGCGGCTGAAGTTCCATTCGACGCCATAGGTGATGCGCGCGCCGTCCTCGAACCGGTCGTAGCCCGAAAAGCGGTTGATCGCGAAGAGATTGCTGTCCTCGAGATCGAAAGCGCGCGAATCCTCGTTCGGAATGTCGAGATTCTTGATCGAGGGGGTCGCGACGATCTGGACGCGCGGGGTCAGCGTCTGCGTCCCGCCGAACAGTTCGCCGATGAACGGCCAGCGCATGTCCGCGGCGACCGCAGCGATTCCGCGCCCCTGCCATCCCGATTCGCCGCGATAGCCGGGAATGGCGGTGAGAAGATTCTCGTCGCTGTGATAGACGTCGCCGCGCACGAGCGCAGTCAGTGTCACTTCCTGCCCGAGGCCGGTCAGCCGGCGCAGATCCCAGCGCGCGCCCGCAAACGCGCGCTGCGTATCCTGTCCCGCCGTCCGTCCGATCGCCAGCGTGTTGAGCTGGAATTCGATCTGGCCGCCGAGCAGAGGGTCGGCAAGCCGCTGGCGATAGTCGATGATCGGCAGCGCAATCGGCTGTTGGCCCTGTTCGTCGTTGACGCGCAGCGTCTGCGTCGCCCAGCCCGCGATCGACAGATAGCTTTGCCCGCCGATGCGCTCGAGCTCGAAGGTCGAGCGCAGCCGGTCGTCGCGGCTGATGTCATAGCGGCGCATGAAGGTGCGGTCGGTTGCAATACGTCCCGAATAGGTGAAGCTCCACCGCGGCGAGAACTGGAACTTGCCGGCGCTTTCCAGATAGCCACGGAACTGGCGGTTGCGGTCGATCACCGGCCCCGACACGGGGACGACCGAGCTGTGCGTCGCATAGCCGTTGATACGGAACGAACCGATGTCGGTGAGCGCGCGAAACTCGCCTTCGATCATCGGTGCGGCGCTGGTGTAGATATGCGGCGTGATCGTGAGGTCGCGATCGGGCGCCAGCCGCAGGTAATAGGGAACGGCAATCTCGAAACCGTTGGTGCGGTCGAGGCGCACTTCGGGAACGAGGAGGCCGCTGCCCGCTTCCTGGTTCGCGGGATGCGAAAGGCCGGGGAGGGGAATGAGCGGCAGGCCGAAGATTTCGACGCGCGCGCCCTTGTAGCGCACCTTGTTCTTCGCGCGGTCATAGGTGACGCGCACGGCGCGAATCTGCCAGCTCGGGTCTTTGGCGCAGCCGGCCGCGTCCTCGACAGGGCAAGGCGTGTAGGCGGCGTTTTCGAGTTCGATGTTGCCGTTGTCGAAGCGCGTGCCGCGCACCGCCGCTAGCCGTGCGCCATTTTCAAGCACGACGAGCAGATTGTCGACCACCCCGTCGCGCAGGCTGTCGGTCAGTTCGATACGGTCGCCATAGGCGATGTCGCCTTCGGGATTGGTGATCGCGACGTCGTCCTCGGCAACGACCTGGCCCGTCGCGCGGTTCCAAGTCACGCGGCCCGCGCGCATCGAAATGCCGTCGCGGTTCATCTGGACATTGCCTTCGGCGACGACGACGTCGGATTCGCTGTCGTAATTCAGATTGTCCGCGGCAAATGCGATCTCGTCGGGACTGTCGGTCGCCGGTACGTCGGAGGCGGTGGGCTCGATTGCAGGTGGCCGCAGGTCAGGTTCGTCCGGCGCCGCGGTTGGCGGGGCCGCCTGACCCGCTTCCTGTGCAAATGCGGGGCAGGCGACAAGCGCGACGCTGCCCGCGGTCGCCAGCCAGGCTTGTCGCGACGCGGGTTGATGGAACAATGCCCAGCTCATTTAATTTCTGTGTCCCACACCTTATCTTGCGTCCGCCCGGGCTTGGACCGGCTGCTTTGTTTTTGCAACTCGCAGGCGAAACCCCTATCGGTCCGGCACGTTCCAATCAATCACCGCATAAGAAAGTTAAGGCATGGACATCCAGTTTGTCGCGCAAATCGATGCGTCTGCCGACGTCGTCGCATTCCCCGTTCGCAAGGGCGAGGCCGCATCGCTCGAGGCGCTGCTCGGCGCTGCCGCTGCGCAGGCGCGCTTTGAAGGCGCGGCGGGGTCGGTCGCCGAGACAGCGGCCATCGACGGCGGCAAGGCGCGGCGCCTGTTGCTCGTGGGCATCGGCGACGGCACGATCCATGACCTCGAGCGCGGCGGCGCGGCGCTGACCGCGCGCCTCCAGACGAGCGGCGTGACGACCGCTCACGTCGACTTTGCAAGCGCCGGCGATTGCGACGAAGACGATGTGCTCGCATTCGCGATGGGCGCTCGGCTGCGCAACTGGCGGCTCGACCGTTATCGCACGCGGCTTCCCGACAATGCGAAGCCGACTCTGACGAACCTGGTGATTGCTTCGCCTGCGGGCGACCTGTCGGCGCGTTGGGGCAGCTATTCGGCGGTGGCCGATGGCGTCGCGCTCACGCAGACGCTCGTCGCCGAGCCGCCGAACATCCTCTATCCCGAAAGCTTCGTCGAACGCTGCCAGCATCTGTCGGACCTGGGCGTCGAAATCGAAGTGCTCGACGAGCGGCAGATGAAGGCGCTCGGCATGGGCGCGCTGCTCGGCGTCGCGCAGGGCTCGACGCGCCCGCCGCGCCTGCTCGCGATGCGCTGGAACGGCGGCAAGGAAGGCGAGGCGCCGGTGGTTTTCGTCGGCAAGGGCGTGACCTTCGACACCGGCGGCATCAGCATCAAGCCCGCCGCCGGAATGGACATGATGAAGTGGGACATGGGCGGCGCGGGCGCCGTCGCGGGCGCGATGAAGGCGATTGCAGGGCGCAAGGCAAAGGCCAATGTCGTCGGCGTCGTCGGCCTTGTCGAGAATATGCCCGACGGCAATGCGATGCGTCCCGGCGACATCGTCACCACCATGTCGGGCCAGACGGTCGAGGTGCTCAACACCGACGCCGAGGGGCGGCTGGTTCTGTGCGACGCGATCAGCTGGGTGCAGAAAAGCTATGATCCCAAGGTCATCGTCGACCTCGCGACGCTCACCGGCGCAATGGTGATCTCGCTCGGCCACGAATATGCGGGCATGTTCGCGAACGACGACGAACTGGCCGACCAGTTGCAGGCGGCAGGCGAGGCGAGCGGCAACAAGCTGTGGCGCTTCCCGCTCTCGCCGGCATATGACAAGCTGATCGACAGCCCGATCGCCGACATGAAGAATGTCGGCCCGCGCGAGGGCGGGTCGATCACCGCCGCGCAGTTTTTGAAGCGCTATGTCGGCGAAGGCGTGGCGTGGGCGCACCTCGACATCGCGGGCATGGCTTGGTCCGACAAGGACGGTCCGGTGTGGGCGAAGGGCGCAACGGGCTATGGCGTGCGCCTGCTCGACCGCTTTATCGCCGACAATTTCGAGGGGTGATGGCGTTACCGGCAACCTCGCCTGTCGTTGTCGCCCCCGCGCAGGCGGGGGAGGCGTAAACGGGCCATGCCGCGCGTCGATTTCTACCGCCTGACCCGCGATCCGGTCGAGCATGTGCTCCCCGCGATCGCGGCGCGCGTTCTCGCGGGCGGCGAGCGGTTGCTCGTCGTGGCCGCCTCGGCGATGCAGCGGCAGGCGATCGACGCGGCGCTGTGGACACAGCAGCCCGCAAGCTTCCTGCCGCACGGGGCAGCGGGGACGCCCGACGAGGCGATCGAACCGATCCTGATCGCGGGAACGCTCGATGCGTCCGCCGTGAACGGCGCAACACATTTGGCGCTCGCCGACGGCGAATGGCGCGACGAAGCGCTGGGCTTTGCGCGTACGTTCCTGCTGTTCGACAACAGCCGCATCGACGACGCGCGCGCGACATGGCGTAAACTCGGTGCGACCGAGGGCACCGAAATCCATTTCTGGAAACAGGACGAGCGCGGGCGCTGGGCCGAGGGCCCTTAGGCGTCCTCATCTCTCCTTGCGGTGCAGCAAAAGCGCGGCTAGAGGCGCGCGCATTACAGAATATATCAACGCAGGAGCTTTCCCATGGCGGTCACCCGCACCTTTTCGATTATCAAGCCCGACGCGACCCGCCGCAACCTGACCGGCGCGGTCACCAAGATGCTGGAAGACGCCGGCCTGCGCGTCGTCGCGTCGAAGCGCATCCATATGACCAAGGAGCAGGCCGAAGGCTTTTACGCGGTCCACAAGGAGCGCCCCTTCTTCGGCGAACTGTGTGAATTCATGACCTCGGGTCCGGTCGTTGTGCAGGTGCTCGAAGGCGAAGATGCGGTGAAGCGCAACCGTGACATCATGGGCGCGACCAACCCTGCCGACGCTGCCGAAGGCACGATCCGCAAGACTTTTGCCGAAGGCATCGAGGCAAACTCGGTCCATGGTTCGGACAGCGACGAAAATGCGGCGATCGAGATCGCCTATTTCTTCAAGCCCGAAGAAATCGTCGGATAATATTTGCCGAACCGGAAATGAAAGAGGCCGCCGGGACGTCCCGGCGGCCTTTTTCTGTTCAGCTGCGCGGCGGGAAAACTCCCACAAGGGCCACGCAGTATCGCATCGCCAATGTCGGGGTCGTTCGAACGCTGGGCGCATCGGGACCGGGGCTGGCGGCTGGCAGATTCCCGCTTTTGACACCGGGCCGCGGATAGGCTCCGACAAAATGGACGGGCGCCCGGCCACGCAAATCGGGGAGTGCGAAGGTCGTGCGGCCATCGCCACCGTAGGTCGTGCCGAGAAGAGCGAATAGCGCCTGATATTGGCCGATCTGCAACAGCTGGCCATTGGCTTCGGCCCAGTTCCGCGGGCAATAGCTGTTCGCGGTCAGCATGACCTCGCCGATAAACGGGTCGGTCCCTGCATAGGCCGGCGCGGTCGCGGTCAAAGTCGCGGTCGCCGACAGACCCATCAGAATCTTCCTGAAAATCATGTTCCTCTCCCCCTGTTGAACCGCCCATCGTAGGGGGAAGGCGACGCATGTCTAGGCTGGCGTGCGCCCGAGCGTCGCGACACCGATCAGAATTCCTCTGCGATTCCAATCAATCCGGTCAGCTTCTTTGGCGCAATCGCGAGCCAGCTCTTGCGCAGCCATTCGCCAACGGCGTCCCAGTCGGTGTCGCCGAGGTCGAGACGGATGCCGATCCACGTGTCGCCGAAATAGGCGGGGCGGTAATAGCGGTCCTCGTCGAGTTCGATAAGCTGCGCCTGCTCGTCGGCGCCGCTGATCTTGACGAGCAGCGCGATCTTGCCGTCGCCGTGATGATCCTCGGTGAAATAGGCGAATTTCTTGCCCTTCACGATGCCGAAGCAGGGCATTCCGTGCGAGACGACCTCGTCGGTTTCGGGCAGCGCGAGCGCGAGTTCGCGGACGCGGGCGCGCAGATAATCGGGCGAGCGTTCGCGCGCGACATAGGCCGCGAGCGTGGCGGGATAAAGCTGATGCTCGGCAAATCGGACGCGCGCGGCGAGCGTTTCGGGCGTGTCGCCGGGAACGATCGCGACCGGCGTTTGCGCGAGCACGGGGCCGTCGTCGAGCGCGGGGGTGACGATATGGACGCTGCACCCGCCGTGGCTGTCACCGTTTTCGATCGCCTGCGCGTGGGTGTTCAGCCCCTTGTATCTGGGAAGCAGGCTCGGGTGGATGTTGAGCATCCGTCCCTCCCAGCGCGCGACGAAATCGTCCGACAGGATACGCATATAGCCCGCGAGCGCGACATATTCGGCGCCTGCGGCGCGGAGCTGTTCGTCGACCAGCGTGTCGAAGACGGCGCGGTCCAACCCCTTGTGCGACTGCGCCCAGGTCGCGATGCCCTCGGCCTCGGCAATCGCAAGGCCCGGCGCGGCGGGGTCGTTGCTCGCGACGAGGACCAGCTCATAAGGGCATGTTTCTGCCTTCGCGGCGTAGAGGAGCGCCGCCATATTGGTGCCGGCGCCGGAGATCAGGACGGCGACGCGCGCCTTAGCCATTATGCGTCGCGCTCCACCCCGCGCGCGCGCTCCAGCTTTCGGCGCTGCCGCTGACCGTGCATCCCTTTTCGCCGGCGGTGATATGGCCGATGCGGTGGACGGTCTCGCCAGCGGCTTCGAGCGCCGCCGTCACGTCGTCAACGTCCGTCCCGGCGACGACCACCGCCATGCCGATGCCGCAGTTGAAGGTGCGCGCCATCTCTTCGGGCTCGATATTGCCCTGCGCCTGCAGGAAGGCCATCAGCCGCGGCTGCTCCCACGCGTCGGCGTCGATGTGGGCGTGGAGCGTTTTGGGCAGCACGCGCGGGATATTTTCGAGGAGGCCGCCGCCGGTGATATGCGCGAGCGCGTGGATCTTTCCCGTTTTCACTAGCGGGAGCAGGCTTTTCACATAGATGCGCGTCGGTGCCATCAGCGCGTCGATCAGCAGGGTGGTCTGGTCGAACAGCGCCGGACGGTCGAGCTTCCACCCCTTGTCGGCGGCAAGCCGCCGGACGAGCGAGAAGCCGTTCGAATGGACGCCCGACGAAGCGAGGCCGAGGATGACGTCGCCCGCGGCGACCTTGTCGGCGGTGAGTACCTGGTCGCGCTCGACCGCGCCGACGCAGAAGCCCGCGAGGTCATAGTCGCCCTCGGCATACATGCCCGGCATTTCGGCGGTTTCGCCGCCGATCAGCGCGCAGCCCGCCTGCTTGCATCCCTCGGCGATGCTCGCGACGACGGCAGTCGCTTGCCTATTGTCGAGTTTTCCGGTCGCATAATAATCGAGGAAGAAGAGCGGCTCGGCACCCTGCACGATCAGGTCGTTCGCGCACATCGCGACCAGGTCGATGCCGACGCCGTCATGCTTGCCCGATTCGATTGCGAGCTTGAGCTTGGTTCCGACGCCGTCGTTTGCGGCGACGAGCAGCGGGTCGTTGAAACCCGCCGCCTTCAGGTCGAAAAAGCCGCCGAATCCGCCAAGGTCGGCGTCGGCGCCGGACCGCCGTGTCGCGCGGGCGAGCGGGGCGATGGCACGGACCAGCGCATTGCCGGCGTCGATCGACACGCCGGCCCCGGCATAGGTGTAGGAGGCAGGTTGGCCCGCCGTTTGTCCGTCTGACGTGTTGTGCTTGGAATCCATGGCTCGCGCGACTAACGACTCCCGGCGACAAATGCCATGATTTCCTTGCCCGCGCACTTGCCTTTCGGGCGGGTTCGGGGGCAAAGCAAAGAGAAGATATGAATTCGGCCGTCTTTCCCCGCTCTGCCAGCCCGATATTCCGCGAGGCGATGGCCCGTCATGGCGCGCGCTGGACCGCGCTGGCTGCGCTGCTTTTCGCCATTCTGCTCGTCGGTGTCGTCGAAGGACAGATCGCCCGCGGCGACCGCGGGATCACCCCGATCAACAGCAGCGGCGATTATCTGGCGAGCGGGATCAGGGTCGACGTCACCGGCGACAATGCCGACGACGCGCGCGAAAAGGGCTGGCGCGAGGCGCAGCGCAAGGGGTGGGCGCAGCTCTATCGCCGCGTTCACGGCTCCGACGGTCCGGCGCTGTCCGATTCGGTGCTCGACGGGATCGTCACCGCAATCGTTACCGAGCATGAGCAGATCGGGCCGCGCCGCTATGTCGCGACGCTCGGCGTCCAGTTCGACCGCGTGCGCGCCGGACAGATTTTGGGGGTCAGCGGGCGCACGCTGCGTTCGCCGCCGCTGCTCGTCATCCCCGTCTATTCGATCGACGGCATTCCGCAGGTGTTCGAACAGCGCAGCGAATGGCAGCGCGCCTGGGCCGAATATAATACGGGGCAAAGCGCGATCGATTATGTTCGCACAGCGGGAACGGGCGCGGACACATTGCTCCTCAACGCCGGGCAGACCGGTCGGCGCGGGCGCGTGTGGTGGCGCGTGATCCTCGATCAATATGGCGCCGCCGACGTGCTGATGCCCGTCGCGCGCATCGAATATGCCTATCCGGGCGGACCGATCACCGGCCGCTTCAGCGCGCGATTCGGGCCCGACAACAAGCTGATTTCGAGCTTCACGATGACCGGCCCGAGCCCCGCCGCGCTTCCCGACATGATGGAAAAGGCGGTCGCGCGGATGGACGCCATCTATACCGACGCGCTGACCGCGGGCATCCTCAAGACCGACGCCTATCTGGTGCTCGAAAAGCCCGTCGAGGTCGAGGATCTGCCCGAGGAGGTGACCGGCGATGGCGACGAATTGCCCGTCGAGACCGACGCGAGCGTTCCCGTCGCGCCGGCCAACGGCGTGCAGAGCTTCACCGTCCAATATAGCTCGCCCGACGTCGAGTCGGTGACCGCGACGGAGCGGGCCGTCGCGGGTGTCGCGGGCGTGCAGTCGGCGTCGACGACGAGCCTTGCGCTCGGCGGGACGTCGGTGATGCGCGTCACCTTCCGCGGCGACATCAACGCGTTGCGCGCCGCGCTCGCGGCGCGGGGCTTCACCGTGCAGGAAGGCGGCGGGCAACTGCGGATCAGCCGCTGATGGCGCGCGCGCCGACCAGCCAGATCGCCTTGCCGCTCGATTGGAGCGCAGGCGGTTCGAACGACGCGCCGCTGGTCGTCGGGACGAGCAACGCCGACGCCGTGCGATATTTGCGCCACGTGTCGACCTGGCCGGTGCGGACCGCAGTGCTGACGGGGCCGCGCGGGTCGGGGCGCAGCCTGATCGGTCGCCTGTTCGCGCGCGACACCGGCGGACGCGTCATCGACGGGCACGACAGCGTCAGCGAAGAGGAAATGTTCCATGCCTGGAACAGCGCGCAGGCGTCGGGCTCACCGTTGCTGATCATCGCCGATGCGCCGCCGTCCGAATGGCATGTCGAGCTGCCCGATCTCGCGTCGCGGCTGCGCGCGGTGCCGGTGTTGACGATAGCCGAACCCGACGATTGCCTAGCACGCGACCTCATCGAGGCGCTGTTCGCGCAGCGCGGGATGGCGCTGGCGCCCGAGGTTGCAGCCTATATAGTGCCACGCATGGAACGCAGCTATTCCATGATCCACCGGATCGTCGCGGCGCTCGACGCGGCATCGCTCGAGCAGGGGCGCCGCGTCGGCATTCGACTTACGCGTGAAACATTATTGTCACAGGGGCTGATCGATCCCGATCTCCTCGAAAGGCAGGATGTGCCCCCATGTCGTTGACCCGCCCCTCGATACTCGCCGATTTCGACGCCGACACCGCGGCGCCGTCCTTCGGTCCCGACCGCTTTTTCAACCGCGAGCTGAGCTGGCTGGCGTTCAACCGGCGGGTGATGGAGGAAGCGCGAAACCCGGCGCATCCGTTGCTCGAACGGTTGCGGTTCCTGTCGATTTCGGGAAGCAATCTCGACGAATTCTTCATGGTGCGCGTCGCGGGGCTCAAGGGGCAGCAGCTCCAGGGAATCGACGATCCGTCCGCCGACGGGCGCTCGCCGGGTCAACAGCTTGCCGAAATCGAGGCAGAGGTGAACCGGCTCGTCGACCAGCAGCAGAGCGAATGGCAACGGCTGCACAAACAGCTCGCCGAGCAGGGCATCGTCGTCCACGGCGCAGGTTCGGACGCGGCCAGGTTGCGCGCCGCGCTGAGCCAATATTTCAACGAACAGATTTTCCCGATCCTGACGCCGCAGGTGCTCGACCCCGCGCACCCGTTCCCCTTCATCCCCAACCGCGGGCTCGGGGTGATTTTCGACCTCCAGCGCAAGTCGAACGGCGAGACGGTGCGCGAGCTGGTGATGATTCCGGCGTCGCTGCCGCGCTTCGTTCCGGTTCCGGGCGAAGCGACGGCGTTTGTCCCCATCGAATATCTGATCGAGATTTTCGGCGATCAGTTGTTTCCGGGATTTGTGAGCCGCTCGCTCGGCGTATTCCGCATCATCCGCGACAGCGATATCGAGCTGGAGGAAGAGGCCGAGGATCTGGTGCGATTGTTCCGTACCGCGATCCGCCGCCGCCGCCGCGGGCGCGTTATCCTGCTCGAGCTCGAGGCCGATATGTCGGCCGAAATCGCCGAAGTGCTGAACGCCGATATTCAGGGCCATGAAGCGATCGTCGCCAAGATCGGCGGGTTCGTGGGGCTTGCCGCGCTGTCCTCGCTCGTTGACGTCGACCGGCCCGACCTGAAATTCCCTGCCTATTCGCCGCGCTTTCCCGAGCGCATCCGCGAGCATGGCGGCGACTGTTTCGCGGCGATCCGCAGCAAGGACATCCTTGTCCACCATCCTTATGAGAGCTTCGACGTCGTCCTCTCCTTCCTGCGCCAAGCGGCTGCGGACCCCGATGTCGTGGCGATCAAGCAGACGCTCTATCGCGCGGGCAACCAGTCGCCGGTCATTCGCGCGCTGATCGAGGCAGCCGAGGCGGGCAAGTCGGTGACCGCGGTCGTCGAGCTGAAGGCGCGTTTTGACGAAGAACAGAATCTCCTGTGGGCAAACCAGCTCGAACGCGCGGGCGTGCAGGTCGTTTACGGCTTTATCGAGTGGAAGACGCACGCAAAGATTTCGATGGTCGTGCGTCGCGAAGGGCAGGGGTATCGCACCTATTGTCACTTCGGCACGGGCAATTACCACCCGGTCACCGCGCGCATTTACACCGACCTCAGCTTTTTCACCGCCGACCCGCGCGCAGGGCGCGATGCGGCGCAATTGTTCAACTATATCACCGGCTATGTCGAGCCCGAGCGGCTGGAGCTTATCACCATGTCGCCGCTCAATATGCGGCATCATCTGTCCGAGCTGATCGACGCCGAAATCGCTGCCGCCAGGGCGGGCCAGCCGTCGGGGGTGTGGGCGAAGATGAACAGCCTCGTCGACCCCGACATCATCGACAAATTATACGAGGCGAGCCGTGTCGGCGTGCCGATCGAATTGATCGTGCGCGGCATCTGTTGCCTGCGCCCCGGCGTTCCCGGCCTGTCGGAGACGATCCGCGTGAAGTCGGTCGTCGGCCGCTTTCTGGAGCACAGCCGCGTGTGGGTGTTCGCCAATGGCGCGCCGCTGCCGCATCAGCGCGCCAAAGTCTATATTTCGAGCGCCGACTGGATGCCGCGCAATTTCGACCGCCGCGTCGAATATATGATCCCGATCGAGAATCCGACGGTGCACGACCAGATTCTCGACCAGGTGCTCGTCGCCAATCTGATCGACAATGAACAAAGCTGGGTGCTGCAGCCCGATGGCACTTTCGTGCGGCTGACGCCGGGCGACAAGCCGTTCAACCTGCACCATTATTTCATGAACAACCCATCGCTGTCGGGCCGCGGAACGGCGCTGCACAAGCGGCAGGATGTTCCGACGCTTGCCTTTACCAATCGCGAGGGGTGATTTTTTGCCAGGGGGGCGTTCATCACGGCAGGCGGTGCGCCGATCGGCGGTCATCGACATCGGTTCGAACTCGGTTCGCCTTGTCGTCTATGAGGGACCCGCGCGCGCGCCCGCGGTGATCTTCAACGAAAAGGTCGCGGCAGGGCTTGGCCGCGGGCTGTCGATCGACGGCCGCATCGCCGATGCCGATGCCGAGCGCGGACTGGTCGCGCTGCGCCGATATGCGCTGCTCGCGCGCAACATGGAGGTCACCGATCTGCAATGCGTCGCGACCGCAGCGGTGCGCGACGCGACCAACGGTCCCGATTTCGTGGCGGGCGCCGCGGCGGCGGGCCTCGCCATCCGCCTGCTGTCGGGTGCAGAAGAGGCCGAGGCAGCGGGCTGCGGCGTGCTGTCGGCGATTCCCGACGCGCACGGTATTGCGGTCGACCTTGGTGGCGGAAGCCTCGAACTCGCCGAAGTGTCGAACGGCAAGGTGGGCCGCTGCGCATCGTTTCCGCTTGGCGTCCTTCGCTTGCCGCCGCTCCGCAAGAACGGACAGCCCGAATTCGAACGCGCGGTGCGCAAGATGCTGAAAGCCGAGGGTTGGCCGGGCGGCCTGACCGGCGTTCCGCTGTATCTCGTCGGCGGATCATGGCGCGCGCTCGCACGCCTCGACCTCGAACTGACGCGCGACCCGCTTCCCGTGCTCGACCAGCATCGCTTGCCGCGCGGGGCGCTGCGCCGGCTCGTGCGCGCGACCAAGCGGCTGAGCTATGAGGAATTGAAAGCGATTCCGGGCATGGCGTCGAACCGCGCCGCGACCTTGCCCGACGCGGCGGCGCTGCTCGCCGCGCTCGCCAACATCATCGACGTGCCCGAAATGACGGTGTCGTCGTCGGGGCTGCGCGAGGGGCTGCTTTACCAGGCGCTCGACGACGACATGCGCGCGCAGGATCCGCTGATCGTGGCCGCCGAGTTCGAGGGGAAACGGCTCGCGCGCTTTGCTCCGCATGGACGCGCGATCGCAAACTGGATCGCGCCGCTGTTCGCCGACGAGGACGTCGCCGACAGCCGCATCCGGCTCGCGGCGAGCCTGCTGAGCGACGTCGCATGGTCGGCGAACCCCGATTTCCGCGCCGAGCGCGGGACCGAAATCGGTCTGCACGGCAACTGGCGCAGCATCGACATTCCGGGCCGCATATTGCTCGCGCGCGCGCTCCATGCCGGGTTTGGCGGGGCCGATTCCGATTTTCCGATGATGGACAGTCTCGTGAGCGCCGAACGGCTGGCGCGGGCGCGGCAATGGGGGCTCGCGATCCGCCTCGCGCAGCGGCTGACCGGCGGGATCGAGGCGCCGCTCAAGGCCAGCGCGGTCGCGATCGAGGACGGCAATCTGACGCTCCGCCTCAATCCCGGCTGGCACCATCTGGCGGGCGAATCGGTCGAACGGCGCCTGCGTTCGCTAGCGCAGGCGCTCGACATGAAAGGCGAGCTGAAACTGCTCTAGGGTCAGGGCCCTAGGTCGGGTCGGCGGCGACCGAGGGCTCGATCTCGCTCATTACCATCTTGCCATGCTTGACGGCAAAGCCGACGCGCCCTTCGACAAGGTCGAGCGCGGCGTGGCCGAACACGTCATAGCGCCAGCCTTGCATCATCGCGATCCCGTCGCGGCGTCCCGCCGCAAGCGCTTCGAGGTCGTCGCTGCGCGCGATGAGGCGCGCGGCGACATTGAGTTCGCGCGAACGTATCTTGAGGAGCAACTTGAGCAGGTCGGCGACGAGCGCGCCCTCCTTGCCGAGGCCGGGACCGCGTGGCGCGCGGTCGGGCATATCCTCCTTGGAAAGCGGCTGCGCGCCGGTGAGCGCTTCGATCAGCCGCGCGCCGATGTCGTTCGATTTCCAGGTCGCCGACAATCCGCGGACGCGGCCAAGCCCGTCCTGGTCCTTCGGGGGATGCGCAGCGAGGTCGGCGAGCGTTTCGTCCTTGACGATGCGACCGCGCGGCAGATTCTTGTTGCGCGCCTCGCGCTCGCGCCATGCGGCCAGCGCCTTCAAACGTCCCAGAACGTCGGGCTTGCGCGAGGGTATCTTGATGCGCTGCCACGCCCTGTCGGGATCGAGATTGTAATTGGCGGGATCGGCGAGTTTCTCCATTTCCTCGTCGAGCCAGTGGCCGCGGCCCGTCTTGACGAGCTTTTTGAGCATCATCGGGAAAATCTTGGCGAGGTGGGTGACGTCGCCGATCGCATAGTCGATCTGGCGCTTGTCGAGCGGTCGCCGGCTCCAATCGGTAAAACGCGCGCCCTTGTCGAGCGCGATGCCGAGCCACGCCTCGACAAGGTTCGAATAGCCGACCTGCTCAGCCTGGCCGAGCGCCATCTGGCCGATCTGCGTGTCGAAGATGGGGTGGGGCGTCTTGCCGGTCAGATTATAGATGATTTCGACATCCTGACCGCCGGCATGGAAGACCTTCAATACCTCTTCATTGTCGACAAGCAGGTCGAGCAGCGGCTTCAGTTCGATCCCCGGCGCCATCGGGTCGATTGCGGCGGCATGGTCGCTGTTCGCCACCTGGATCAGACACAGCTCGGGCCAGAAGGTGTTTTCGCGCATGAATTCGGTGTCGACGGCGATGAAATCGCTGTCTTTTATCAAAGCTACGAATTGCTGGAGCGCCGCACTGGACTCGATCAACGGATGGACTTGCATAACGCGCCTATACAGCTAGTTGGCGAAGACAGGCACGAAAAAATACCACTCTCTCTTCGGGTCGCGAACCGGATCAACCGGACTGGGTAACATGAGGGGGTAACATGATGATGTGGATGGGCTGGGGGCTGTGCGCCCTGCTGCTGTTCGCGCTGTACGGCCAGTATCTGACCGGACAGGCCGACATTTTCGTCTCGATCGCCAACCCGCGCCCGCTCGACGAGGAACGGATGGTCGTAACCCTGAAGGGCTGGGGTTTCGCAAGCGCGGCGCGGCTGCCCTTCGTCACGCCCGAAGCCGACCACGGGCTCTGCGATCTGCGCGTCTTTGCGACGCGGCGGCAAATGCTCGTCGCCATCGCGACGTTGGGGTATCTTCGGCCTGTGACCGTCGCGTGGCGCGCGCATGCCGGGGTCCAGCCGCTCGGGGTCGCCTGATGCCGATCGTGCAACTGGGGCGCGAAGGGCGCTGGACCAACTATCACGGCACAGGCACCTGCGAGGCGGCGACGCGCTTTGCCTTGCGGAGCGTCGATGCCGAGCGCGGGCGCGACGAACTGGCCGCTGCCGCTCGTGAAGTGCGCGAGTGGCTGGCGGCGGCGCAGGCGGCGGGACGGCATGTCCGGCCATTGGGGGCAGGGTGGTCGCCATCGAACATCAATATCGCGTCGCATTGCTGGCTGCTGCACACGCGGCGCTTCAACCGGTGCTTCCGGATTGCCGGGGACGATGTGCGTCCCGGCGTCGATGCCGCGTCGCTGATGCTCGTCGAGGCGGGCGCGCTCGTCGACGAGGTGTCGGACAAGCTGGAGGCGCAGGGGCGATCCTTGTGGACGAGCGGAGCGGGAAACGGCCAGACCTTTGCCGGAGCCGCCGCCACCGGCACCCATGGTTCGATGGTCGCGCACGGCGGTATCCAGGACCATATCCGCGCGATCCAGATCGTCACACCGGCAGGCGCGCAATGGGTCGAGCCGACAGCGGGCGTGATGAGCGATGAATTCATTGCGGCCACCGGATCGCAAGCGGTCCGCGACGATGCGCTTTTCGCGGCGGCGCAACTGCCGGTCGGCGCGCTCGGGGTCGTCACCGCGCTCGTCGTATCGAGCGTGCCGCGGTTCCTCGTCCGCCCGATCCAGAACTTGCGCCGGGTCGACCGGCGCGCGCTGAACTGGCTTTCCGCGGGAGAGTTTCGCCGCTTTTCGGCGGCCTATGCGCTCGACCGCGACCCCGATTTCGTCCAGATGATCGTCAACCCCTACAAGCCGTTCAAGCGGCCGGCGATGCTGCGCTTCCTCTATCGCGAGCCATGGCGCGACGATTACCCGCGAGCGACGCCCGGCGAGCTAGGCGCCGGATATGACGCGCTGAGCCTGCTCGGGCGGCTGCTCGACGATTATCCGTGGGCGCGCGGCTGGCTGCTGCAATTCGCAATGAAGCTCGGCTATGCGGGCGGTCCCGATGTTCAAGACCCGCCGGTGTACGGAAGCTGGGGCGAGGGACTCGACACGCATCGCCCGCTCGCCGACCTGTTCAACGCTTCGGTGACGATCGACCGCGCCGATCTTGCCTATGTGTTCGAGCAGATTTGCGGCGTGTATGCGCGCCACGGCGGCTCCACCGTTGTTACCTTGCGCTTCATGGAGCGGGCGCAAGGACTGCTCGCCCCTGCGCGTTTTGCGCACAATGCGGTGATAGATTTCGACGGTCCGCGCAGCCAGCGCACCGCCGATGCCTATGCGCGCGTCGTCGAACGGCTCGATGCCGAAGGGATCGCCTTCACGCGCCACTGGGCCAAGAGCTGCAATCTCGACGCCGCGCGGGTCGAGAGCGATTATGGCGAGGGTTTCAGCCGCTGGTGCGCGGCGCGCGACCGGCTGATCCCCGATCCGGCCCACCGCCGCCTGTTTGCGAGCGACGTGCTCGACGGACTCGGCCTGACTTGCTGAAATGCGCCTCTGCCCTTGACAAATGGCGCGCCGCCCTGCCTTAGGCGCGGCCATAAATCACATATCGCGTGATTTCCCCCAACCACTGAAAGACCATCGAAATGCACGCCTATCGCACCCATCATTGCGGCCAGCTTCGCAGCCAGGATGTCGGACAGACGGTCCGCGTGTCGGGCTGGGTGCATCGCAAGCGCGATCATGGCGGGCTGCTCTTCGTCGACCTGCGCGACCATTATGGGCTGACGCAGATTGTGGCGGACTCGAGCGATGCCGCGTTCGCGACGCTCGACGGCCTGCGCGCCGAGAGCGTGGTGACGATCACCGGCGAGGTCGTCGCGCGTTCGGCCGAGACGGTCAATGCGAACCTTCCGACCGGCGAGATCGAGGTGCGCGCGTGCGAGGTTTCGGTGCAGTCGGCGGCGGCCGAACTGCCGCTGCCGGTCGCGGGCGAACAGGAGTATCCCGAGGATATCCGCCTGAAATACCGCTTCCTCGACCTGCGCCGCGAGCGACTCCACCGCAATATCCTCCTGCGCTCGAACGTCATCGCGTCCTTGCGCCGCCGCATGGTCGAACAGGGCTTCACCGAATATCAAACGCCGATCCTGACCGCCTCGTCGCCCGAGGGCGCGCGCGACTATCTGGTGCCCAGCCGCGTCCATCCCGGCAAATTCTATGCGCTGCCGCAGGCGCCGCAGATGTTCAAGCAGCTGCTGATGGTCGCGGGTTTCGACCGTTATTTCCAGATCGCGCCCTGCTTCCGCGATGAAGACGCGCGCGCCGATCGTTCGCCCGGCGAATTCTATCAGCTCGATTTCGAGATGAGTTTCGTTACGCAGGATGACGTCTTCAACGCCATCGAACCGGTGCTCGCGGGCGTGTTCGAGGAATTTGCGAACGGCAAGTCGGTGACGCCTGCCGGCAGCTTCCCGCGCATTCCGTACCGCGAATCGATGCTGAAATATGGCAACGACAAGCCCGACCTTCGCAACCCGCTGATCATCAGCGACGTGTCGGCGCATTTCGAAGGGTCGGGCTTCGGCCGCTTCGCCGACATCGTAGCGGCGGGCGACGTCGTGCGCGCGGTTCCCGCGCCGGGTACTGCCGAAAAGAGCCGCAAATTCTTCGACGAAATGAACAGCTGGGCGCAAGGCGAAGGCTTTGCGGGCCTCGGCTATGCGACGCGCAAGGGCGGCGAGTGGGGCGGCCCGATCGCCAAGAACCACGGCCCGGAGAAGATGGACGCGCTTGCCGCCGAACTCGGTCTCGGCCCCGATGACGGGCTGTTCTTTGCCGCGGGCAAGGAAGCGGTCGCGGCGAAGCTGGCGGGTCTGGCGCGCACGCGCGTTGCCGAACAGCTTGAGCTGATCGACGAAAACAAGTTCGAAATGTGCTGGATCGTCGACTTCCCGATGTTCGAGGCCGACGAGGACACCGGCAAGATCGATTTCAGCCACAACCCCTTTTCGATGCCGCAGGGCGAGCTGGAAGCGCTCCAGACCAAAGACCCGCTCGACATCCTCGCCTGGCAATATGACATCGTCTGTAACGGCGTCGAACTGTCGTCGGGCGCGATCCGGAACCATCGCCCCGATATCATGTACAAGGCGTTCGAGATTGCGGGCTATTCGCAGGCCGAGGTCGATGCGAATTTCAGCGGCATGATCAACGCGTTCAAGTTCGGCGCGCCGCCGCACGGCGGATCGGCACCGGGCGTCGATCGCATCGTGATGCTGCTCGCCGACGAGCCCAATATTCGCGAGGTCGTGGTCTTCCCGATGAACCAGAAGGCCGAAGACCTGATGATGGGCGCGCCGGCGCCGGTCAGCGACAAGCAGCTGAAAGAACTCGGCATCCGGATCGTTGACGGCCCCAAGAGCTGATCGCGCGCGCGATTCCGTTCCCAAACGGGACAGCTTCGCCCCCTTTGCCGCTTCGCCTCGCGGGCGCCGCTGTGGTAGCAGCGGCGTTCACGCGAGGGGTTTTGCGATGACGATCGATCTCGCCGACTATGAGTCCGGCGCGAAACTTGACGGCAATTACGGCGAAGCACTGAAGACGCTGCAGGAGCGGCTCGAACGCGTGCAGGCCGCGCATATCACCCACGCACAGCGCAGCGTCATCATGCTCGAAGGCTGGGACGCCGCGGGGAAGGGTGGGATCATCAAGCGGATGACCGCGCTGCTCGACCCGCGCTATTTCGAAGTATGGCCGATCGGTGCGCCGAGCGACGAGGAAAAAGCACGCCATTTTCTGTGGCGCTTCTGGAAGCGGCTTCCCGGCAACCGCGAAATATCGATCTTCGATCGCAGCTGGTACGGCCGCGTCCTCGTCGAACGCGTCGAGGGGTTCGCCAGCGAGGCCGAGTGGCGCAAGGGCTATGACGAGATCAACGAGTTCGAGGCGCAGCTGACCGGGAGCAACACCAACCTCGTCAAGCTGTTCGTTCATGTCACGCAGGACGAACAGGACAAGCGCTTTGCCGACCGGCTCGACAAGCCGTGGAAGCGCTGGAAGACGGGGACCGAGGATTTTCGCAACAGGGCAAAGCGCAAGGCCTATATGATCGCGCTCGCAGATATGTTCGAGCAGACGGATACGCGCTGGGCGCCGTGGAAGGTGATCGACGGCAACAACAAGAAGGCGGCGCGGATCGCTGCGCTCACCCATGTGGCCGAAGTGCTCGAGGCCGCGGTGCCGATGACGCCGCCCGAACGCGACCCCGCAGTGGTGAAACTGGCCGAAAAGGCGTTCGGCTACGCGCCCAAGGCCTAGGCACGGCTAGCAATCTGCGGCGCCACTCGCTACATCGACGCGATGAGCCGTGCGAAGAGATCCGACGACTGGGGCTTTCCCCGCTGGCGCGCCTATGGCGCGTCGCGTGAGGCGCAGCGCGTGCGTCTCTGCGACCGGCACGGCTGCGAGGCGCCGGGCAAATGTCCCGCGCCCAAATCGCCAAACAGTCCTGAACGCTGGTATTTTTGCGAAGCGCATGCCGCCGAGTATAACCGCGGTTGGGATTATTTTGCGGGACTGTCGGCCGAAGACGCCGCCGAACGCGCTGCCGAGGAAGCACGCGGTGCGCGCAGCTATGCCCGCGCACAGCATTATAGCTGGGGCGGCGCGGGTGACGGCAGCCGCAGCGCCGACGAAATGCGCGCGCTCGAAGTGCTGGGGCTCGACCCCGACGCCGATTTCGACGCGACCAAAAAGGCGTGGCGCGCCTATGCCAAGGAATGCCACCCCGACGTCAAACCCGGCGACGAGGAGGCGGCGAAACGCTTCGCGACGGGACAGGCGGCGTTCGAGGTGCTCAAACAGGCCGAAGAACGCAAAAGCTGGAAGCCGGCGTAAGGAAGGCTTCGCGCTTCCGCGATTGAAACGGTTCGAATGGCAATCGCGGCGCCCCAGGGGTGCCGGATTGGCCAGATCCTATCCGGCGGACATCGGTTCGTCGCGTTTTGCTAGCAAATTTAGAAACTTCGGCGATAGAACCAATTCAGTCGGGGGATCATGCCCGGCGGGCTTTGCTGGCGGGGGCGATGGGGCGGCGTGCCGAACCGGATTGGGACGAGATTTTCATGCAGGCTGCGTTGCAGCCCGAGACATGGCTCGACGCGCTCGACGCGCTGGCGCGGCATACCGGATCGAGCCACGGCCAGTTGATCGGCGTCGGCGGCGCCCGTGAAATTCCGTTCAACCTCGTGACAAATTTCGCACCCGGGCTGGTCGAACATTTTGCCGAGCAAGGCTGGGGCGCGGAAACGCAGAATTTCCGCGTTGCCGCTTCGAACCGGCATGTCGAACGCGGCTATTATGACCCGGTGCTGCACGAGGATCATTACGACGCCGTGATGCCCGGCCTCGCTTCACTCGAATATGTCGAATGGTGCGAGGAAATCGGCATCCCGTTCGGGTGCCAGACGAACCTGGTCATCGACAAATTCGGCGTCATCGGTCTCGCGACCCTGCGCAACCGCAAGGACGGCCGCACGACCGCGGACCAGCGCAGGCGGTTCGCGTCGGGCGCCACAGCAGCGCGCCGCGCCGTTCGCCTGCAGGAAAAGATCGAGGGTGAGCAGGCAAAGCTGATGGCCGGGGCGTTCGATGCGATCAATGTCAGCGCGTTTATCGTCGATGCGCGCGGGCACCTGCTTGCCCATACGTCGGGGGCGGAATCTCTATTGAAATCGGGCGACGTCCGGCTCGCCGGGGCGTCGATCGATGCGGCGGGAGCACCGTTGACGCTTGGCCAGGCGGTGCAGGCGCTCATTGTCGATGACGGGTTTGATCATGTGCGGACGAGCTTGCCGGTCCGGCGCAACCGTCCCGCCGTCATCATCGAAGGATTCCGCTTGCCGCGGCGCGACTGGTCGCTCGGCAAATTGCCCCACGCCATTCTCGTCGCGAGCGGCCCCAAGCGCGATCGGTCGGGCGTCGCGCTCTATCTGTCCGCAATCTATCGGCTCAGTCCCGCGGAAGCCGACATTGCCGTGCGCCTGTTCGAGGGAAAGCCGCGCACGCAAATCGCGGACGAGCGGGGAGTGACGCCCGAAACGCTGCGTGGGCAGATCAAGCAGATTTACCTTAAATGTGCGGTCGACGGCGAGGCCGAGCTGATGCGGCTTCTCGCTCCTGTGCTCGGCTGACCATCCCCCTTGAGGGGGATGAACGGCCCGCGCAATCCAAATAAGCATCGGCTTGCCAAGGGTTAAGGCTCTCGCAGTCTCGCCCGCCAACAAGGATGAGCGTGGGGACACCATCCGATTCCTGCCGCTCGCCGCGACCCCGAGCGACAGGGCAAGGGTCCTCGACAGCGTTGTGCTGTGTGCGGCCTGGAAGAGCTCCGCCAGCGATGGCGGGGCTCTTTTCGCAAATATGAGGTCCGGGAGCATGCAGCGCCGAAGTTCGGAAGGGCGTGGCCGGCGGGCGATCGCCGAACAATCTGTTCGGGCCGCATGGCTCTTTGTGGCGCCCGCGCTCTTCATCGAGCAGAGCCTTGAAGTGGCGTTTTTCGACCAGGGGCCGCATCGCTCATTTGGCGCAGCCCTGTTCAAGTTGCTGACCTAGGGATCGAGGCGTTCGCGCTAGGGTCAGGAACCTAGTCGCGCGGTCGCACGCCAATCACCGCTTCCATCGGCAGGTCGCCGTAGATGTGCGGAAACAGATCGCCGTCGCGCGCCGCTTCCCAGCGTATCGTGTCGGCGACCCTGGTCAGGTCGACCTCGGCAATGGTCAGTCGCTTCTGGCCCGCAAAATGCCTGGCAAGCGTGCCATCGAGCTGTTCGGCGGTCGAAAGGTGGATATAGCCGTCGGCGATGTCCACCGGCGCGCCGCGAAAGACGCGGTCGCGCTCGAACACCGCCCACTGCTCGGCGGTCAGGATCTTGAACGCGGTGGTGGCGGTCATTCGGGCGCGGCTTCGGCCGAAGCTTCCGCGTCGGTGCCCTCCGCTTCCTCTTCGCTATCCTCGATCAGCGCCGCCGACACGACATGTTCACCCTCGGCGACGTCGAACAACCGCACGCCCGCCGAACCGCGGCCGATGACGCGCAGACTGTCGAGCCCCATACGGATCAGCTTTGCCTGGTCGGTGACGAGCATGAGTTGGTGCGCCTGCGTCGCGGGGAAGCTCGCGACGACGGGGCCGTTGCGGCCAATATTGTCGATGTTGGTAATGCCCTGGCCGCCGCGGCCGGTGCGGCGATATTCGAATGCCGACGACAGCTTGCCATAGCCATTGGCGCATACCGTGAGGATGAACTGTTCGCGTTCGGCGAGGAAGGCGTGACGTTCGTCGTTCATCTTGCGCGGCTGGCGGTCGGGATCTTCGCCCTTCCACGGCGCATGGCGCAGATAATCCTCGCGTTCCTCCTGATCGGCGATGCCGACCTTGTGGAGGATCGACAGCGAGATCACCTCGTCGCCCTTTGCCAGCTTCATGCCCCGGACGCCGGTCGAATTGCGGCTCTGGAACTCGCGCACATCGTCGCCGGCAAAGCGGATTGCCTTGCCCTGCCGCGTCGCGAGCAGCACGTCGTCGCTCTCGTCGAGCAATGCGACGCCGATCAGCCGGTCGTCCTCGTCATCGCCCTCGAACTTCATCGCGATCTTGCCGTTCGAGGGGACGTTGGTGAAGGCGTCCATGCTGTTGCGGCGCACGCTGCCCTTCGCGGTCGCGAACATGACGTGGAGCTTGCCCCATTCTTCCTCATCCTCGGGCAGCGGGAGAACTGTCGAAATCGTCTCACCCTGCGCGAGCGGGAGCAGGTTGACCATCGGACGGCCGCGCGTTGCGGGGCCGCCTTCGGGCAGGCGCCACACTTTCATGCGATAGACCTTGCCGGCGGTCGAGAAGAAGAGGACCGGCGTGTGCGTCGAGGTGACGAACAACTCGGTGACGACATCCTCGTCCTTGGTCGCCATGCCCGCGCGGCCCTTGCCACCGCGGCGCTGGGCGCGGAAAGTGTCGAGCGGGGTGCGCTTGATATAGCCGTCGAGGGTAACGGTCACGACCATCTCCTCGCGCTCGATCAGATCCTCGTCCTCGATCCCGTCGGCGGCAGGCGCCATCAGCGTTCGGCGCGGTGTCGCGAATTCGTCGCGCACCGCAACGAGTTCGTCGCGGATCACCGCATAGAGTTTCGCGCGGTCGGCGAGGATCGACAAAAGTTCCTCGATCTCGGTCGCGAGGGCCTTGAGTTCGTTGCCGATGTCGTCGCGGCCAAGTGCGGTCAGTCGGTGGAGGCGAAGGTCAAGGATCGCCTTTACCTGCGCTTCGGAAAGGCTGTAGCTCGCTGCCTCTTCCATCTCGCCCTCGATCGCTTCGACCAGACGGATGTAGGGGGCGATTTCGCCCATCGGCCATTCGCGGGCGATCAGTGCCTCGCGTGCGGCAGCGGGGTTGGGGGCGCCGCGGATAATGCGGACGACTTCGTCGAGGTTCGAGACCGCGACGACAAGGCCGAGCAAGATGTGCGCCCGATCGCGCGCCTTGGCGAGTTCGAACTTGCAGCGGCGGGTAATCACCTCTTCGCGGAACGCGATGAAGGCGGTCAGAATGTCCTTGAGCCCCATCATCTCCGGGCGACCGCCGCGGATTGCGAGCATGTTCGCGGGGAAGCTCGACTGCGCCGGCGTGTGGCGCCAGAGCTGGTTGAGCACGACGTCGGGTGTCGCGTCGCGTTTCAGGTCGATGACCACGCGCACGCCCTCGCGATTGGTTTCGTCGCGGATATCGGCGACGCCCTCGATCCGCTTGTCGCGCGCGGCCTCGGCAATCTTTTCGACAAGGCCCGATTTGCCGACCTGATAGGGGATGGAGGTGAGGACGATCGAACGGCGATCGCCGCGTCCTTCTTCAATCTCATGCGTGGCGCGCATCATGATCGAGCCGCGGCCGGTGGCATAGGCATTGCGCGCGCCGCCTTGGCCAAGAATCATCGCGCCGGTCGGAAAATCGGGACCGGGGACAATCGCCATCAACTCTTCGAGCGTGATCGCGGGATTGTCGATCGTCGCGAGCGTCGCGTTGATGACCTCGCCAAGATTGTGCGGCGGGATGTTCGTCGCCATGCCGACCGCGATACCGCCGGCGCCATTGACGAGCAGGTTCGGGAAGCGCGCGGGAAGCACGGTCGGTTCGCTCTCCGAGCCGTCATAATTGGGCTGGAAATCGACCGTTTCCTTGTCGAGGTCGTCGAGCAGCGTGATTGCGACCTTGGCGAGGCGCGATTCGGTGTAACGCATCGCTGCCGGCGGATCGGGGTCCATCGACCCGAAATTGCCCTGACCGTCGATCAGCGGGACGCTCATCGACCAATCCTGCGTCATGCGCGCCAGGGCGTCGTAGATCGAGCTGTCGCCGTGCGGGTGATATTTACCCATGACATCGCCGACGATGCGCGCCGACTTGCGATAGGGCTTGCTGGCGACATAGCCGCTTTCATAGGCCGAATAGAGAATTCGGCGATGCACCGGCTTGAGGCCGTCGCGCACGTCGGGGAGCGCGCGGCTGATGATCACGCTCATCGCGTAATCAAGATAGGACGTCTTCATTTCATCGACGATGTTGATCGACGAAATCCCATCGTCCGACGGCGGCATAGGCGAATTTTCTTCGGTCAAGACCCGGCCTTTTTCTTCTTTTCGGGAGATGCTTTTTGCCTAGCCGATGGGCGCTGCGAAGGCCAGCGATTCGGACGGTTTTCGACGAATTTTTTCGCCCGGATACGCCGTTGAAGCGCGCGCTTTGGCATCGCGGGCGGCAACATTCCGGCGCAACATCGCGGCTTGCCAATTGTGCCTTCGGCCCTAAAGCTTTTGGGCGATGATTTTTTGCCATTTCCGGGGGGACAAGTGGCCCTGATCGCGCTGGTCGGAGCGACTGAGACGCTGCCCGACGGCGGACTCCGCGCGCTGGTAACGGTGGCGGGCGAAACGCTGATCGAACGACAGGCGGCGCGCCTCGCCGACGTCGGCGTGACGCAGATCGCCGTCGCGGTCGGTGCGGTGCCGTCCGAGTTGCTCGCGACCTGCGATCGCATCCGGCGTCGCGGGTTGACCGTCACGCCGGTACGGAGTGCGGCCGACCTGCTCGCCATGGTGCGCGCCGACGACCGGCTCCTGCTCGTTGCGGACGGATTGCGTGCGGGTCCGACGCATTATGCGGCCATTGCGCGTCCCGGTTCGCCCGCAATTCTCGTCACCGGCGACACGGTGCTCACGCAGGGGTTCGAGCGTATCGACGCGGCGCGGCGCTGGGGCGGGCTCGCAAACATATCGCAGCCGATGGTCGCCGAACTCGCGGCAATGCCGGGCGAGTGGGATATGATGCTGACCTTGCTGCGCGTCGCGGTGCAGGCGGGATCGCGGCGGCTCTATTGCGAGCCGGCGTTGTTCGAGCAGGGTGAGATCGCGATTGTCGCCGACCGCCCGACAGCGGCGGCGATCGAGCAGTCGAGCCTCCAGCAGGTCGAATATGGCGGCATGGGGTTCGGCCGGTCGGCGTTCCTGATGCCGCTGGTGCGCTTGGCGGGGCCGCTGGTCGTCCGCTCGCCGCTGACCGCACGCTATCTTCCGGTCGTCACGGGGCTGCTGTGGATTGCGGCGGCCGCGCTGGCGGGCAGCGGCCTGGCGGCGGCGGGGGCCCTTGTCGCCGTGACCGGTGGGCTGGGGCTCGCCGCCATGCGCTTCCTGTCCGCCTTTCGCGCCGAAAGCGCCGCGCACGACCGCGCCCGCGCCACAATTCGTGCGTTCGGTTTGATACTGCTCGCCTTTTTCCCGTGGCTGGTGTCGCTCGGCGGACCCGCGCCCGCCGCGCCAAGCTATTCCGAAGCGGCGCTCGCACCCTGCCTCGCCGCCGCCATCCTGCTGGCGCGCGCCCTTTATGAGGATGTGGGCGAAAAGCGGCGGTTTCATTGGCTTTTGCCCGATGCCGAGCAGGCATGGATCATGCTCGCACCCGCGCTGCTGTTCGGAATCGCGACGTTGATGTTCGCAATCCTGCCGCTATTGGCGCTGCTCCAGATCCTCGTCTGGCTCCGCTTCGCTCGTCGCCCGCAAGTGCAGTAAAACAGCGGCGTTCAAGGTTTAGCGCGTATTAACGCTAAGCTGATATTGGCCATCGTGCATGATTGAACCCTTTCCCTCGTCCGGCATCGATCTGCCGTCGCCGACGCTGTCGGCGCGCCTGCGCGAGCTGGGCGACTATCTGGCGGCGCCGTCGGTGGGAAGGCTGACCGAGGAACAGCGCGCGCTGGCGCTGGGCATTGCTCGGCGTCTGATCGCCGACATAGCCGCGCAGCTCGACGTCGGGATCGATGCCGCGGCGCTGTGGAGCGACTGGCTGCGCGGCGGCATTCCGTCGGCACAGCGCATCGCCGTCGCCTGTTTTGCGCGCGCCGAAGAGCATCGCTGGCGCGGGCAGATCGCCCAGTTGGGTGGGGAAACGCCGACAGCCGACGATGCTGGCGCCGAGATCGCAGAGGACGCGGCCGAGGCCATATCGAGCGACGTCGACCGCACCGCGCTCGCGCTGCGGATTGCCGATCGCCGTCGCTTCGACGGGCAGGGCAACCCCTGTATCGCGCTTGTCGACCTTGACGCCGATGTCCGTCGCGCCTTGCTCCTCGACGTGGCGGCGTGGCAACTCGCCCGGTCCAGTGCAGACGTGGACGGTGCTGCGCTGTTGGGCGAGGCCGTGCGGTCCGCCATCGAGGCCGCGCCGAACGATCATGGCATCGATCATGCGGCTGCGGCTTATCGTGCCGCGCTCGGCCCAGACATCGGCAGAGCGTCCGCGATCGCGATCGCACGCCATGACTGGCCGTCGCTGATTGCGCTGGCTGCGGTCGAAACGCAGCGAAGCTATGGCGCGATGGCGATCGCGCTGCTGACGGCCGAGATTGCGTCGCTGCCAGCGTTGCTCGCGCCGCTGGGACTCGACCGACGCACGATTGCGCCTCTCGAAGTATCGCTGGCCATGCTTCCTGCGCGCGCGGTGTCGGGCGCCAATGCCGGAGACGAACCGGCCGCGCGGCTCGCCGCATTCTCTTCCTTCGACGGTCTGCCGGGGGACGGCGCATGACGACGGAGCGGATCGTCCGCGCCCGGATCGACCAGTCGGGCACGCTTGTGAGTGCGGACACGCCGCTGCTCCGCCTTCAGCAGCGCGCGGGCGGCGGCCTCGACCGGCCGCTCGCGCTGCCACAGCTGGCGCGGCTCGTCGCACTGGCGCAGCGGCTCGGGCGCGAAGTCACCCGCCCGCTTTATGCAGCCGACGATCATAGCGACATCCATGCGATCGTTCGCATCCTTCCCGATGACGACGGCGCAAACCTGGAAATCAGCGATTGGCGGACGCGGCCCATCGTCGATCCGCAGCGCTCGCTGGCGGCCGGCGCCATTTCCGACCCGCGCGGATGGACCTGGGAATGCGACCAGCAACTGCGTCTCGTAGCCTTGCGTTCGGGATCGGACGCGCCCCCGGTTCCCGCGGGGTGGGAGGGTCGATCGCTGTCCGAAGTGTTCGAATTGCAACCCGACGACGACGGGAATTTTCCCGTTCTGCGCGCTTTGGCACGGCAAGCGCATTTTGAGGGGCAGCGGGTCCGCATCGCGACGCCCGACGCGCGCGTCGGCATGGCGCTGTCGGGCGATCCGGTTTTCGACGGCACGCGACGCTTCACGGGCTTTCGCGGTAGCGTTGCGCCCTTCGAGGCGAGTGACGAGGCCGTGGTGGCGCCTGCAACCGACCCGGCGTTCGGATCGCTCCCGCTGTCCGACCCGCAATTCGGGCGGCGTATCGACGGCGCGCTGCGCGGTCCGCTGAGCCGTATCATCGCGACAGCCGAGACAATTTCGGGACAGTTCGACGGTCCTATTCGTGCCGATTATGCGCGCTACGCCGGCGATATTGCCCATGCCGGGCGTCACCTGCTGGGGCTGGTCGACGATCTTGCCGACCTTCAGAACATCGAGCGTCCGGGGTTCAAGGCGGCGCGCGACGAAATCGACCTTGGCGACCTTGCGCGTCGCGCGGTCGGGTTGCTGGCGATGAAGGCAGAGGAAAAGAACATCCGCATCGATGCGCCGCGCAAGGACGATCTGATGCCGGCAACGGGCGAGTTTCGACGGGTGCTGCAGATTCTGCTCAATCTGATCGGCAATGCGATCCGCTATTCGCCCGACCATTCGCAGATATGGATTCGCCTCGATCGTGAAGGCGACCGGGCGACAGTGACCGTTGCTGACCAAGGGCAGGGGATGTCGGCGGAAGACCAAACCGTCGTGTTCAACAAGTTCGAGCGATTGGGGCGCACCGACGGCGGCGGATCGGGGCTTGGTCTTTACATCGCGCGCCGCCTCGCGCTCGCGATGGACGGCGACCTTGCGGTCGACAGCGCCCCCGGGCAGGGCGCGCGCTTCACGCTGAGCCTTCCCGCGCGCGACGGATAAAAAGGGCGGCGCCGTTGCCGGCACCGCCCTCGCAAATCGTTGGTTTGTCGTGGCTTAGCGCTTGTCCACCGGAACATAAGGTCGCTGCGTCGGGCCGGTGTAGAGCTGGCGCGGGCGACCGATCTTCTGCGCGGGGTCCGAGATCATCTCGTTCCACTGCGCGACCCAGCCGACAGTGCGTGCGAGCGCGAAGAGTGCGGTGAACATCGTCGTCGGGAAACCGATCGCCGACAGGATGACGCCCGAATAGAAATCGACGTTCGGAAAGAGCTTCTTTTCGGCGAAGTAATCGTCGCTGAGCGCCATTTCTTCGAGTTGCAGCGCAACCTCGAAGACCGGATCGTTGACCTTGAGTGCCGCGAACACCTCGCGCACCGTCTTCTGCATCACGGTCGCGCGCGGGTCGTAATTCTTGTAGACGCGGTGGCCGAAGCCCATCAGGCGGAACGGATCGTCCTTGTCCTTCGCGCGTGCGATATATTCGGGGATGCGCTCCGGACGGCCGATTTCGCGCAGCATGTTGAGCGCCGCCTCGTTGGCGCCGCCATGCGCGGGCCCCCACAGGCAGGCGATGCCCGCCGCGATGCACGCAAAGGGATTGGCGCCCGACGAGCCCGCGAGGCGGACGGTCGAGGTCGAGGCATTCTGCTCATGATCGGCGTGCAGGATGAAGATGCGGTCGAGCGCGCGTTCGACGGCGGGGTGAATTTCGTAATCTTCGGCCGGAACGGCAAATGTCATGTTCAGGAAATTGCCGGTGTAGCTCAGATCGTTGCGCGGATAGATGAAGGGCTGACCCACCGAATATTTGTATGCCATCGCCGCGATCGTCGGCATCTTGGCGATCAAGCGGTGGCTCGCGATCATGCGCTGATGCGGGTCCTGGATGTCGGTCGAGTCGTGGTAGAAGGCCGACAATGCGCCGACGACGCCGCACATGATTGCCATCGGGTGGGCGTCGCGGCGGAAACCGCGATAGAAGGTCGCGAGCTGTTCGTGCAGCATCGTGTGACGGGTGATCGTATTGTCGAAATGCGCCAGCGCGTCGGCCGAGGGGAGTTCCCCGTTGAGGAGGAGGTAGGCGACCTCCATGAAGCTTGAATGCTCGGCAAGTTCGCCAATCGGATAGCCGCGGTGGAGCAGCACGCCTTCGTCGCCGTCGATATAGGTCAGCTTCGATTCGCAGCTGGCGGTCGACGTAAAGCCCGGATCATAGGTGAAAGCGCCGGTCTGGCCGTAGAATTTGCGGATGTCGACGACGTCGGGGCCGACGCTGCCCTTGAGAACCGGGCTATCGACGCTGGTGTCCCCCAGGGTGATCGTGGCGGTCTGGTCGGTCATTCTTGTCCCCTGTTATGACGGCGAGAGAGAGATTGGCTACGCCCCTGCCGGATAATGTTGCGCTGCGTCAAGTCGCGCGAGACTGGTATCGCGCCCGAGCAGGAGCAGCACGTCGAAAATTCCCGGGGAAACCGTTCGGCCAGTCAGCGCAGCGCGCAAGGGTTGCGCCAGCTTGCCGAGCCCCAGTTCGGCAGCTTCGGCTTCGGCGCGCACCGCCGCTTCCAGCTCTTCTGTTGTCCAATCGTCAATTTCGCGCAGACGCTTCGCCGTGGCGGAGAGCAGTCCTTGCGGCGCTGCCTTTAGCACCTCGACCGCCTTCTCGTCCATCGTCAACGGGTCGGGAAGGAACAGGAAGACGGCGCCTTCGGCGATCTCGTCGAGCGTCCTGGCGCGCGGTTTGAGAGCATCCATCGCCCGCGCCAGCAAATCGCGGTCGGCGCCGTCGAGCGGGCGGTCCACGCGTTTTGCGACTCGCGGCGCGACAAGATCGGCAAGGCGGTCATTATCGGCTTCGCGCAGATAGTGGCCGTTGAGATTTTCCAGCTTTTTGAAGTCGAAGCGCGACGGCGACCGCCCGACATGGTCGAGATCGAACCATTCGACCGCCTGTTCGCGGCTGATGATTTCGGCATCGCCATGCCCCCAGCCGAGGCGGAGGAGATAATTGTTCACCGCTTCGGGCAGATAGCCCATGTCGTCGCGATAGGCGTCGACGCCGAGCGCCCCGTGCCGTTTCGACAGTTTCGCGCCATCGGCGCCGTGAATCAGCGGCACATGCGCATAGACGGGCTCGCGCCACTCCATCGCGCGGATCAGCGCGAGCTGGCGAAACGCGTTGTTGAGGTGATCGTCGCCGCGGATGACGTGGGTGACGCCCATGTCGTTATCGTCGACGACGACGCTGAGCATATAGGTCGGGGTGCCGTCGCTCCGCAGCAGGATGAAATCGTCGAGCTCGGCGTTCTGGACGGTGACGTCGCCCTGGACGCGGTCCGTTATCGTCACCGCGCCGTCCTGCGGCGCGCGGAGGCGAAGGACGTGCGGCGCGGCGGGATCGCCGTCGTCGCGGTCGCGCCACGGGCTGCGCACGCGGAAAGGCATGCGCTTTTCCTGCGCCTCGGCGCGCATGGCGGCGAGTTCGTCCTGGGTCAGGTAGCAGCGATAGGCCGCCCCTTTGGCGAGCAGTTCGTGCGCGACTGCCGCGTGGCGATCGGCGCGCGCGAACTGGAACACCGTTTCGCCGTCCCAGTCGAGATCGAGCCAGCGCATCCCGTCGAGAATCGCCTCGATCGCCGGCTCGGTCGAGCGCGCGCGGTCGGTGTCCTCGATCCGCAGCAGGAACTTACCGCCGTGATGGCGCGCGAACAGCCAGTTGAACAGCGCGGTGCGTGCGCCGCCGATGTGCAGAAAACCGGTAGGCGAGGGCGCAAAGCGCGTCACGACGTCGGCGCCGGTCGCTTCTGCCAGATCGGTTGGATTTTCGGTTGCCACGCTGGTTTCTTTCACTCAGTTTGCCGCGCGCGCCGATGGGGCGGAACGGGGATCGGGGGCTGCCCCTAGCATGGCGACAAGGCAGCTTCAAATCTCCTTTGGCCCGCTTCGATTTCCCGCTTTTTTTCGTCTGTTCGATGCGATCGAGGCGCGGCTGGAAGCCGAACGCGAGCGCGTTGCGCTATGGCTTCCGGTCGCACTCGGCGGCGGCATCGCGGCCTGGTTTGCGCTGCCGGGCGAAATGCACTGGACCGGCGCACTCTTGATCCTCTGTGCGGTGGCGCTGAGCGGCTATGCAATTGGATGGCATCGGCGTGCGGGGCGGGCGATGACGATCGCGGCGGCGACTGCTGCGATGGGGCTGCTGCTGATCTGGACGCGCGCCTGGTGGATCGCGGCGCCGGTCCTCGCGCAGCCGGTAGCCACCGAATTTTCGGCGGAGATCGAACGCGTCGAGCCACTGCCGGCGCGCGGACAGATGCGCCTTGTCGTGCGCCCGCACGCGCGCACCGATTTGCCTCCGCGCGTGCGGCTGACGCTGCGTACCGAGCAGGGCGCCGGCCTGGTTGCGGGCGAGCATATCGGCGTGCGGGCGCGACTGATGCCGCCGCCGGTTGCGGCGCTGCCCGGGGGGTATGATTTTGCCCAGCGTGCGTGGTTCGACCGGATCGGGGCGGTGGGCACCGTGCTCGGTCCCGTGGCGCGCGCGCCGGATGCGGGCGCCCGAGGCGCTCCGCTGCGTGCGCGGCTGAGCGCGCATGTGCAAAGCCGGGTTCCGGGGTCGGCGGGTGGGATTGCGGCGGCGCTGGTGAGCGGCGATCGCGGCGCGATCAGCGACGCTGATGCCGAAGCCATGCGACGCAGCGGGCTTGCCCACCTGCTGTCGATCAGCGGGCTGCACGTCACCGCGGTCGTCGGCTTTACGATGCTGTTGCTGATGCGGCTACTGGCGCTCAGCGAGCGGTTGGCGCTTCGCGGGGTGGTGATGGTCGCGTCGGCGGCGGGCGCGGCGCTGGCGGGGGTGGGGTACACCTGGCTGACGGGCGCCGAAGTGCCGACGATCCGCTCGTGCATCGCCGCGTTGCTCGTCCTCGGGGCGTTTCTGCTGGGGCGGGAGGCGATTACCTTGCGGCTCGTCGCGGCGGGGGCGCTGCTCGTGTTGCTGTGGCGGCCCGAGGCGCTCGCGGGGCCCAGCTTTCAGCTGAGTTTCGCTGCGGTGACGGCGATCATCGCGCTCCACGAGAACCGCCGCGTACAGGCGTTCCTTGCACGTCGCGAAGAACCATGGGTTTTGCGCTTCGGTCGCGGCGTGGTGGGGCTGCTGCTGACGGGGCTGATCGTCGAGGCGACGCTCGCACCGATCGCGCTTTTTCATTTCCACAAGGCGGGTCTGTATGGCGCGCTCGCCAATGTTATCGCAATCCCGCTGACGACCTTTGTCATCATGCCCGCCGAGGCGCTCGCCTTGCTGTTCGACAGTGTCGGGGCGGGAGCGCCCTTCTGGTGGGTCGCCGACCATGCGCTGCGGGGGCTGATCGCGCTGGCTCACGCCGTCGCCGACGCACCGGGCGCAGTCGCTACCTTGCCGGTGTTTCCGTCGTGGGGGTTCGGCGTTACCATCTTCGGCGGGTTATGGGCGCTCCTGTGGCGCACGGGTTGGCGCTGGGCGGGCGTCCCCTTGGCATTGACCGGGATGGCTGTCTTGCTGATGCAGCCGCGGCCCGATCTCCTCGTCACCGGCGACGGGCGGCACATAGCGGCGGCGATGCCGAACGGCGATTATGCGCTGCTGCGCGACCGTGCGGGCGAGTATGTCCGCGACAGCCTGTCGGAGGCGGCGGGCTATGACCTGCCCTTTGCCGCAATCGCCGACAACGACGCAGCGACGTGCAACCGCGACTTCTGCCATTGGGAGCAGGGCGGCGAGGGCGCGGGGCGGCGTACGATCCTCGCCTCGCGCGGGCGCGACCGAATCGAGGGAGCAGAGATGGCGGCGGCGTGCGCGGCCGCCGATGTCGTGATCAGCGAGCGCTGGTTACCGCGCGAGTGCGTCGCGCGCTGGCTGACGATCGACCGCGACAGTCTGGAGACGAGCGGCGGCCTCGCAATCTACCTCGGCGCCGAGCCGCGCGTCGCGACGGCGCTACGCCCCGGCGACCGCCACCCTTGGCGCATCCCGCATCAGCTCAGTGGTAACGACGAAGCAGTCCCGACAGACGGCCCTGCACGATGACGCGCTCGGCGGGATAGCGCTGCGGCTCATAGGCGCTGTTCGCGGGGTCGAGCCGGATCATCGTGCCTTCGCGGCGGAAATATTTGAGCGTCGCGTCCTGCCCGTCGACCAGCGCGACGACGATGTCGCCCTCGCGCGCGGTGCTGGCCTTCTGGATCAGCGCATAGTCGCCGTCGAAAATCCCCGCCTCGACCATCGAATCGCCCGACACCTCGAGCGCATAATGTTCTCCCGCGCCGAGCAGCGCGGCGGGAACGGCGAGATTGTTGTGATCCTCGAACGCCTCGATCGGGACGCCGGCGGCGATCTTGCCGTGCAGCGGCACTTCAATGATGTCGTTCGCGGCAATCGGCTTGAGCGCAGGTGCAGGTTTGCGCAGCGGAACGATATTGTCGCGTGCCGGCGCGGCCTTCGCGCCTTCGGGCAGTTTCAGCACCTCCAGCGCGCGGGCGCGGTTGGGGAGGCGACGAAGAAAACCCCTTTCTTCCAACGCGCTTATCAGCCGGTGGATTCCCGATTTCGACTTGAGGCCCAGCGCTTCCTTCATCTCCTCGAACGACGGCGAAATGCCGCTCGCGTCGAGGCGCTCCTGGATGAAGTGGAGCAGTTCATGCTGCTTCGCGGTCAACATCGGTCGTTCTCCAAATGGCCATTACCGGACATAAGGGGAACGATAGTGGAACAGAGCGGAACTTGTCAAGCGATCGCGATATAGGCGGCGGGGGCGCCCACCTCGGCCGCAGCTGCATCGATCTCGCGAACGAGCAGGGCATCGGCGTTGGCGAGCGGCATCGTCTGTCCGCTGTCCTGACTGTCGAGCGGCACAATCGCACCGCCGACGCGCCGCGCGCGCAGATAGTCGCGCCGCGCGCCACCGGGGCCGAGCGGCGCGCCGAGCGGCGCATATTCAATGCGCGGCAGCGGATCGCGCGCGCCCGCGAGGTGGCGGAGGAGCGGCAGCAGGAATAGCGTCGCGGTCACGAAGGCCGACGATGGGTTGCCGGGCAGGCCGAGGAGTACTGCGTCGCCGACCGTCCCGGCGATCAGCGGCTTGCCGGGGCGCATCGCGATCTTCCAGAAGTCGAGTCGTCCGTCCGCGTCGGCAAGCGCGCCGCGCACATGGTCATGGTCGCCGACCGAGGCGCCCCCGACGGTCACGATGACGTCGTGACGTCGCGCCAAATCCTTGATTAGCTGTGACATTGAGGCGCGATCGTCGCCGATATGGCAAATATCTCCGAGCCGGGCGGGCTGGTGCGCGAGCATCGCGGCGAGCATCGCGCCATTGCTGTCGGGGATCTGCCCCGGTGCTGGCGGTGCGCCCGGTGCGACAAGCTCGTCGCCGGTGGTGAGGATGGCGACGCGTGGCAGCGAGCCGACCGCAACCCGCGCCGCGCCGCCCATAATCGCCGCCGCAATCGCGCCGGGGGTGAGCAGCGACCCTGCTTCTAGGAGGAGGTCGCCCGTGCTGAAGTCTCCCCCGGCTGCGCGGATATGGCGCCCGCGCGCCCCGGGGCCTTCGCCGGTGAGTGTCAGGGTCGAGCCATCGACCGCAACATCCTCCTGCACGACGACGGTGTCGGCGCCCGCTGGCACCATCGCGCCGGTAAAGATGCGGAAGGCCTCGCCCGTGGCGAGAGCGCGCGGCGGCACCGAACCTGCCGCCACCTCGCCGACGATGCGCCACGGACCGGGCAGGTCGTTAAAGCGGATTGCATAGCCGTCCATCGCCGACAAGGGCGCTGCGGGCTGGCTGCGTTTCGCTATCACGTCTTGTGAAAGATAGCGTCCAAATAGCTCGAATATAGATATTTCTTTGTACGGAAGTGGCGCCTGCAGCGCGAAAAGCCGGGCTTGGGCGGTTTCGACGGCGAGCAGCGCGTTCATTCGGCGCGCCAGTCGCCCGAACGGCCGCCGCTCTTTTCGAGAAGACGGATATCGCTGACCACCATCGCGCGGTCGAGCGCCTTCGCCATGTCGTAAAGCGTGAGGAGCGCGACCGAAGCGGCGGTGAGCGCTTCCATCTCGACCCCGGTCGGTCCGCTGGTCGTTGCGGTCGCGCGCACCGAAAGGCCGTCTGCCTCCCAATCGAAATCGATGCTGACGCTGCTGAGCGCAAGCGGGTGGCAGAGCGGAATGAGGTCGGCGGTGCGCTTTGCAGCCATGATCCCTGCGATCCGCGCTGTCGAGAGGACGTCGCCCTTGGGCGCGTTGCCGTTGCGGATCGCTTCGAGCGCCGCGGGCGCCATGGCAATGCGCCCCCCGGCCACCGCGCGACGCTGCGTTACGGGTTTGGCGCCGACATCGACCATATGCGCGGCGCCGCTGTCGTCGAGGTGAGTCGGGCGGTTTGTCATCTGCGCAATCGAAGCAACGCCGGGCGCGAAAGGCAAGCGATCAGCACCGATTTTTTCCGGGTCGGGGGGCGGTTGCAACGACGGCTCTCGATCTCAACACCCCCGTCCGCAGATGCAAAAGGGCCGGGCGGTTTCCCGCCCGGCCCCTTTTTGCCAGCTGATTCAGCGCCAGCGAAAGTGGTTGTGATAGACGCGGACGACCTTGCCGCTGCGGACGTTCACCAGCAGCAGGTCGTTGTAATGCCGGACATAGACCAGGTTGCGTCCGGCCTGCGGAACGCCCCAGCGGCGGTCGTAGCCGATCCGATAGGCGGGGGCATAATAGCTCGGCCGCAGCGTCGCGCCGACGCGGAACTGCTGATAGCGGAAGGGCGCACGATAGTTTTGATAGCGATGGTCGCGGCGCCAGTCGCGCTTGCTGTCGCGCAGGTCGCGGCGCGCGTCGTTATATTCGCGGCGTTCCTCGCGAATGTCGTGGCGGTCGCCGTGGCGCAGCGCCTGATTATATTCGCGCCGCTCCTCGCGGACTTCGCGGCGGTCTTCGCGGATTTCGCGGGACTGGGCCTGCGCGACGGCGGGCACCATCATCGCGGCGATCAGGCCGGCGGCGAGAAAATTGGTCTTCTTCATTTGCCATTCCTTTCATTCCGTCAGGGGGGAGGGGATCTGCCCGATGACAGCGAAAGGATTAGGCGCGGCGATTTGAACGGATTCGGAACGCTGCGTTTATTTTGAAGACATTAGTGTCGCAAATTGTCGCGGCGACGACACATTCATTGGCGCGCGATCGTTCGACGCTGCAACGTCATCCCGGCCTTCGCCGGGATTACAAGACAGGGAAGTCGGTGGTTCGGTCTAGCCCGGTTCCGCCTTATACCAGCTCGACCGCAACCGCCGTCGCTTCGCCGCCGCCGATGCACAGGCTCGCGATGCCGCGCTTTTTGCCGTGGCGTTGGAGCGCGGCGATCAGCGTCGTGATGATGCGCGTGCCGCTCGCGCCGATCGGATGGCCGAGCGCGGTTGCGCCGCCGTGAACGTTGATCTTTTCGTGCGGGATGCCGAGATCGTGCATCGCGAACATCGCGACGCAGGCAAAGGCTTCGTTGACCTCGAACAGGTCGACATCACCGATGCTCCAGCCGGTCTTGGCGAGCAGCTTGTTGATCGCGCCGACGGGGGCGACGGTGAAATCCTTGGGCTCCTGCGCGTGCGCGGCATGCGCGACGAGGCGCGCGACGGGCTTCGCGCCCTTGGCCTCGGCGACCGACTGGCGCGTCAGCACGACTGCGGCGGCACCGTCCGAAATCGACGAGCTGGTCGCGGCCGTGATCGTGCCGTCCTTGGCAAAGGCCGGGCGCAGCGTCGGGATCTTGTCGGGCATCGCCTTGCCCGGTGCCTCGTCGGTGTCGACGATCACGTCGCCCTTGCGACCCGAAATCGTCACCGGCGCAATTTCGGCGGCGAAGGCGCCGTCGGCGATCGCACCCTTGGCGCGGCTCAGCGATTCGATCGTGTAATCGTCCTGCGCCTGACGCGAGAGCTGATAGGCGTCGGCGGTGTCCTGCGCGAAAGTGCCCATCGCGCGGCCTGCGTCATAGGCGTCCTCGAGCCCGTCGAGGAACATATGGTCATAGGCCGTGTCATGACCGATGCGCGCGCCCGAACGGTGCTTCTTGAGCAGATAGGGCGCGTTCGTCATCGATTCCATGCCGCCCGCGACGATCAGGTCGACGCTGCCCGCGGCGAGCGCTTCGGCGCCCATGATGACGGTCTGCATGCCCGATCCGCAGACCTTGTTGACCGTGGTCGCCTGCACCGACTTGGGCAGGCCGGCCTTGATCGCCGCCTGACGCGCAGGCGCCTGGCCGAGCCCGGCGGGCAGGACGCAGCCCATATAGATGCGTTCGACATCGTCTCCCGACACGCCCGCGCGCTCGACCGCCGCCTTGACCGCGGTCGCGCCGAGATCGGTCGCGCTGGCGTCGGAAAGCGAGCCCTGCATCGCGCCCATCGGGGTGCGCGCATAGGACAGAAAAACGACGGGATCGGTGGCGGTCATGACTGGAGACTCCGTGACGTAGAAATGATCGGTCGCCCGATTAGCGGAATTGCTGCACTTGCGAAAGGGGGGGAGTCGATGCTCCGAACTCGTGTTGCCAATGGGAACGACTGCCGTGATTTACCAGATTCTCTTGGCGATCATGCCGCCGAAGATTGAGGCAAATAGCCCGAGCACGCCGAACACAAGCCAAAGCAAGTTGAAGTTCGAATAGGACTCTTGACGGGCCTCCTGCGGGTTAGAGCGCAAATAATAAACCTTTTCCCGCTCACCCACTTCGAACAGGCCGATTCCATAAATAGAGTTCAAGCGATAAACGACGCCATCAACCTGATATTGCAGGACCCCCATTTGAACCTGGCGATCGAGAGATCGATCAGGATTTACATAAGTTGCCATGATGGCAACGCCATCACGCCGAAATCGCTGATCATCCTGAAATCCGGTAATGGCAGCAAACAAGGCACCCGCTCCCCAAATCGCGAGGAAAGCGCGAACAAAAAAGAAGGTGCGGCTCTTCGGTCGGCCGGTATTCGCTCTGATCTCGCGATCACCAGGCGCCATTAGGCTCGAACCGATAGCTTGCTCGAACCCTCTTTCATCGTGCAGCACCACCTCTACAGGCGCGGGGCCGCCGTCGGTGAATTCGATCCGTAGCGCCCTTTGGAATAGCGAGGACACCGGTTTCACAGAGGCCACGGTGCTAACTGGCTCTTTTATGTCCAGCCCGTAAATCTCAGGCAGAAACATGAGGTTGAATGGAAACTGCGGCGTTATGATTAATTTCCCTTTTCGTACCGCTACGAGAAGGCATCGGGTGGAACCGCCAATCTTCGACAATGGGCTCTTGAGCGATCGTCCGGAGCACCCCTTCTCGCCAAAGTCGGCATCGTCAGGCAGCCGCGGAAATATGGGCTCGCCTTTCGAGCGGCGGTACCAGATGGAAATTGCCACAAGACCCAGAATCCACAGAATAGGAGCGAAGAAAATCCATTGGGGCATCGTCATTTATACTTCTATTCCGCCGCCACGCGCATCCGTGGCTCTGGACCGGTTGTGGCAACTTCCCAAGATTGTGCAACCTCGTCTGCAATCGGTCAATTCCCGAACGTCCGCTTCCCAACTTGCCCGATGGTGGCCCTCGGGACAGAGCCGCAAATTCCGGGATAGCGCTACGCGCGGGTTTCAACTTGCAACGCGTCGCGCTCCATGGTGAACTGTGGCAAATCCACACAGGGGAGACGGGTCATGGCCACCGCGATCAAGCAGGATCTAGCCGGCGAAACTGCGCGCATGCACGAGGTCCTTGCCGCGCAAAAGGCGAGCTTTACCGCCGCGATGCCCGAAAGCCTCGCCGTACGGACCGATCGCATCGACCGTGCGATCGCGATGCTCGTCGACCGTGCCGAGGATTTCGCCAAGGCGGTGAGCGAGGATTTCGGACACCGCAGCCGCGAGCAGACGCTGATGACCGACATCATGCCGTCGGTGAGCGCGCTCAAACATGCGAAAAAGCACATGGCGAGCTGGGCGAAGGGGGAGAAGCGCAAACCGACCTTTCCGCTCGGCCTGCTCGGCGCAAAGGCCGAGGTCGTCTATCAACCCAAGGGCGTCGTCGGCGTCGTCGCGCCGTGGAATTTCCCCGTCGGCATGGTGTTCGTGCCGATGGCCGGGATCCTTGCGGCGGGCAACCGTGCGATGATCAAGCCGAGCGAGTTCACCGAAAATGTCTCTGCGCTGATGGCGCGGCTCGTCCCCGATTATTTCGACGAAAGCGAAATGGCGGTGTTCACCGGCGATGCCGAGGTCGGGATCGCATTTTCGAAGCTCGCCTTCGACCATCTGATCTTCACCGGCGCGACGAGCGTCGGGCGCCACATCATGCGCGCAGCCGCCGATAATCTGGTGCCGGTGACGCTCGAGCTTGGCGGCAAGTCGCCGACTTTCATCGGGCGCAGCGCGAACAAGGAACAGGTGGGTCAGCGCGTCGCGCTCGGCAAGATGATGAACGCGGGGCAAATCTGCCTCGCCCCCGACTATCTGCTCGTCCCCGACGATCAGGAAGGCGAGGTGATCGACGGCGTGACGAAGGGCGCGGCGGCGCTTTACCCGACATTGCTCGCGAACGACGATTATACCTCGGTGGTCAACGGGCGGAATTACGACCGCCTGCAATCCTACCTCGCCGACGCGCGCGACAAGGGGGCCGAGGTGATCGAGATCAACCCGGCGAAGGAGGATTTCGCGAGCGCCAACGGCCACAAGATGCCGCTCCACATCGTCCGCAACGTCACTGACGAGATGAAGGTGATGCAGGAGGAAATCTTCGGGCCGATCCTGCCGGTGAAGACCTACAGGACGATCGACGAGGCGATCGACTATGTGAACGAACGCGACCGCCCGCTCGGCCTTTATTATTTCGGGCAGGACAAGAGCGAGGAGGAGCGCGTACTGACGCGCACCATCTCGGGCGGCGTCACGGTCAACGACGTGCTGTTCCACAATGCGATGGAGGATCTGCCCTTTGGCGGCGTCGGCCCGTCGGGGATGGGCAATTATCACGGCGTCGACGGCTTTCGAACGTTCAGCCACGCGCGCGCCGTCTATCGCCAGCCCAAGCTCGACGTCGCGGGGCTCGCAGGTTTCAAGCCGCCCTATGGCAAGGCGACCGCCAAGACGCTGGCGAAAGAGCTGAAGAAATAGCTTGGCAAGCGGCGGCGCTTCGCCTTAGGGAGTGCGCCGCACCGCGACCCGCGTGCATGCCCCTGTGGTGAAATTGGTAGACGCGCTCGACTCAAAATCGAGTTCCGCAAGGAGTGCTGGTTCGAGTCCGGCCAGGGGCACCACTTCCATTCCGACCCTCGCTTGATGTCCTCTGCCGCGTTCAGCATCGCGTTCGCGCGCGCCCCAAACGCCCTTCGCAATAGCCGCTCGCTTGGTCCAACAGGTCAATGCTGCAAATATGGCACCGTTAATTGGCGCTTACGGAGAAATTTGTTCATACTCAGGTTGCATAGTCGACATTGATGGAGGCCATGGACCAGCTTTCTGTTAACTAAAACAAAATGTTGCTTTGAGCATTTACCGAAACCTCGATATGTTGACGTGGCATTTTTGGGCGGAACTGTATAGACCATGAGCTATTCCCACATACCCGGAGCGCAACCAAAAGAGGACAGCGTGAAAAAACCGCTCCCTCCGCTTCGTATGAATGAGCCGATCTCGGGCTCGGATACCGACCGGCGCGGTGCCGATCGTTATCGAACTGTCTGGCGCATCGCCAAGGTTGTGCGCGATGGCGATTCGGGCCTTTGGCGCGTTCGCAACATGTCCGACCGCGGGATGATGCTCGCAGCAGATGTGCCTGTGGCGGTCGGCGAAAAGCTCGAAGTGGCGCTTTCAGACACCGTTGTCGTGAACGGCCGCGTCGTTTGGGCCGACGAGGGGCGCTGCGGCGTCGAGTTCGACGAGGAGGTCGATGTCGCCGACGTGCTCAAGCGCCTTGCGGCGGAGCAGCGCGCGAGCGGCTATCGCCAGCCGCGCCTCCCGGTCCACACCAAGGCGCAGGTCATCACCGAAAATGTGACGAGCGACATCGAGCTGGTCGACCTGTCGCAGAGCGGTGCGGGCTTCGTCCACACCGGACATCTGGAGGTCGGCAAGGAAATCGAGCTGGTGCTTGCCGGCGGCCTTCGCCGCAAGGCAATCGTCCGCTGGTCGCGTGGCACGCGCGGCGGCGTCTGGCTCACGCAGCCGCTCGAACGCGCCGACCTCGAAAGCATCCGGCGCTTTGAAGGCTAGGGATGCGGAGGACGGGGCGGTGCCAGTGGTCCCCGAATAGTGCCTCCAGCCTTACGGCAGCGGGGATGCGCGCCGCTCGTACGTAAAACTGGGCGTTGGCGCGTCGAACAATATGGTAGGACGCGGCGCGGCGCGGGCCCGTGCTTTCGACGTGGTCGATGCCGTCGTATGGGCGTCGCCGATGCGCAGGCCCGCGCCTATCGCCTTGGCGCTGTACATGAGGTCATCGGCCTGTCTGACAAGGTCGTCGAGCGAGGCTCTCCCCGGTGGGATGATGAGCGCTCCGACACTGGAACGAAGATCGCGCTGCGCAGGGGACGGGACCGAGTTCATGACGCGGTGCAAGCGCTCGGCGACTGCGGGCCCGGTCGCCTTGCCCTTCACTGACATGAAAATCACGAATTCGTCACCGCCCATCCGGGCGAAAATGTCGGCCTTGCGGATAGAAGCCCGGATGGAGCGCGCAAAATCCTTGAGGCATTGGTCGCCGACCGCGTGGCCTTCGCCATCGTTGATCGCCTTGAATCCGTCGAGGTCGGCAAACAGCATCACGCGCCAGCTGCCGACGTCGCACATGAGTTCGCCGAATTCGAAAAATGCCTGCCGGTTGAGCGCGCCGGTCATCGAATCGATACGTGCCAGCCACCATTCGCGCATATAGGCGCCGCGCACGGCCGCAATCGCCGACAGGATGATCGACATCGCCACGAAACGCATCACCAGGTCGAGCGAAAAGGCCGAGGTCGCATAGGGGTATAGCGAGGCTCCGTTGATGATGAAGGTCAGGATCATGCAGAATATGCCGACCCCATGTCCGACAGCCCAGCCGAGAAGCCAAGTCGCGACGCACAGCACAAAGAGGTAAACCGGCCCGAACCAGATATCCTTGCCCGAGACGAGGTCGCCGACAGCCGCGAAGGCCGTGAGCAAGGCGACCAGTGCCCACGCCTGCAGCCTGCTGATGCGGAGGGTCGAATAGGCTAGTCGCGAAATGCCCTTGAAGACAGTGATCGAGCGAGGCGCAAACATTGTCAGAGAATGGGGCAACAAGGTTAAAGGCCGATTACCGCGGAGCCGATGAAGGTGGCCTGTTTCGCGCTTCGCCGTCAGATATCTTCGACCAGCCGTCCGTAAAGCAGTGGCCTTCGGTCGCGGAAAAAGCCCATGCCGGCGCGATGTTTCGCCGCCCGGTCGAGGTCAATCGTTTCGACGAGCACGCCGGTTTCGCTTGCGCCGAACGCCTGCGCCAAATCTCCCCATTCATCGCTGATGAAGCTGTGGCCATAGAAATTGGCGTCGCCCTCTGGTCCAATCCGATTGGCGGCGATGACCGGCATGCAGTTCGACACCGAATGCCCCTGCATCGCGCGGCGCCACATGCGGCTCGTGTCGAGGTCGGCGTCATAGGGTTCGGACCCGATCGCGGTCGGATAGAACAGCAGCTCGGCACCCATCAACGCCATCGCGCGCGCGCATTCGGGATACCATTGATCCCAGCAAACGCCGACGCCGATGCGCGTGCCGAAGACGTCCCACACCTTGAAGCCCGTGTTGCCGGGGCGGAAATAATATTTTTCCTCATATCCGGGGCCGTCGGGAATATGGCTCTTGCGATACGTCCCCATGATCGCGCCGTCGGGGCCGATCATCGCGAGCGTGTTATAATAGTGCGGCCCGTCTTTCTCGAAATAGCTCGTCGGGATCGCGATCTTCAGCTTCGCGGCGAGCGCCTGCATCGCGACGACGCTGGGGTGATCGGCGGTCGGACGCGCGTTCGCGAACAGCGCCTCGTCCTCGACCTGGCAGAAATAGGGGCCTTCAAAGAGTTCGGGCGGCAGAACGATCTGCGCGCCCTTGGCCGCCGCTTCCTCGACGAGTGCCGTCACGGCCTCGATATTGGGCGCGACGGGGCCGGGCAGGGGCAACTGGAGCGCGGCGACGGCGATGGTGCGGGTCATGGGGCAGGGCTTACAATCTGATGCCGAATTTGGCGGCGAGAGGAATGGTCAGAAGATAGAGTGCGACGGTCAGCGCGCAACCCGCAGCCAGCGCGACCCAGAAATTGACCCCGCTGCGCAGCAACAGCGGCGTGACGAGGAACATCGGCAGGCTGGGCAGCACATACCAGAAGGTCGCCTGCATATGGTCGGCGAGGCGGATCCGGTCGCCCGTGTCGTGCCAGAGCCAGATGATACCGAGCAATGACACCAGCGGCAGCGAGGCGACGAGCGCGGCAGCCGCGGCATTGCGCCGGCCGATCCACGCGATCGCCGCGATGATCAGCCCCGACAGCAGCGCGCGCGCGATGAAGCTGGCGGTCAGCATGGCAGCTGCTGGCTCGAACAGTGAAAGCTGCCGCCGCCCGCGATGATGCCGCGCGCGGGAACACCCACCGCGCGGCGATCGGGGAAGAGCGCGGCAAGTGCGTCGATGGCCGCGATATCGTTCGGGACGCCATAGGTCGGCACGACGACGACGCTGTTGCCGATGTAGAAGTTCATATAGCTCGCCGCGGCCAGCTCGCCATCGACCTCGACGCGTCCGGGCGAGGGGAGGTCGACGATTGTGATCCCGCCAAAGGCTTCGGCGCGCACGCGTGCCTCGGCATAGATGGCGGAATTGGGGTCGTCATCGCCTGCGAGGACGGGCAGCGCGAGCCGTCCTTCGCCGACGAAGCGCGCGAGATTGTCGACATGACCGTCGGTGTGATCGCCGATCAGGCCGTTGCCCAGCCACAATGTCCGGTCGATGCCGAGGGCTTCGCGCAGCCGTGCCTCGATATCGGCGCGCGAAAGCGCCGGATTGCGATTGGGGTTGAGCAGACACTCCTCCGTCGTCACGCACAGCCCCGTGCCGTCGACGTCGATACCTCCACCCTCGAGCACCCAGTCGCGCACGTCGACCGGAAGCCCGCTCGAAGCCGCGAGCGCCGCGCCGACCTCGCGGTCGCCGGGCATCACGAATTTCTCGCCCCACCAGTTGAAGCGGAAGTCCTGTGCGCGCCGCGCCGCGCCGGAGCCCGCGACGATGGGCCCCGTATCGCGCAGCCAGATGTCACCGAGCGGCTGGACGAGCAATTCGACCCCGGGATCGACGAGCGCGGCGGCAAGGTCGCGCTGCGCCATATCATTGACGACGAGCCGCACCGTCTCGCCGCGGCCGCCGTCGTGGACGGCATTGGCAAAGGCGGCGACGTCGCGCCGCGCCGCGTCGATATGCCCGCTCCATTCGTCGTCGAGGTGCGGAAAGCCGATCCACACGGCTTCGTGCGGCGCCCATTCGGCGGGCATGCGGAGCGACATGGCGATCTTCCCTCGGCGTTTGGCATCGCCGGCAATGTGCCGGCGCTTCGGCGCCGCGCATGCGACAATCCGACGCGGGGAGCAACCCCGGTCAGCGCCTGAAGGGTTGCACCCGCCAATAGGTCAGCGTGCGCCACAGCCACTCGAACGGGCCGAAACGGAAGCGCGCGAGCCACAGCGGACTCCAGATCAGTTCGGCGGCCCAGATTGCCGCGACAATCATGTAAAGCTCGATACGCTCGAACCGGCCGAAAAGCCCGAAGCCGAAGCCATAGAAAAGCGCCACGCAGATGATCGTCTGCGCCAGATAATTGCTGAGCGCCATCTGCCCGGTTGCGGCGAGTACGCGCATCGGCGCGCGCAACAGGCCCGTCCTGACGACCAGCAGTACCAGGCCCAGATGACCCGTGACCATCGCGAGGCGGCTGATCTGATAGGTCATGTTGGCCTTGGCGACCGCAACGGGGCTGAAACCGCCGTCGAACAACAGCCCCGTTTCATAGATGCCGAGCGGGATGCCGATGCCGTAACCGAGCGCGATCATCGCGGCATAGGTCCGCGCTGGCAGCGCCGCGGGCAGCACGCCGAGCTTGAGCAGCGCCATTCCGATCAACATGAAGGGGATCATGTCGGTGAAATACCAATAGGGTGCGTCGGTCCATTGGAATGTGTAGGAAAAATCGAACTGGCTCGTCACGGCATTCCACCACGACCCGCTGTGCGTTGCGCGCACATGGTCGGCCATTTCGTCGTTTGGTATCACGTGACCGAGTTGCTCCTGCCAAGCTTCGATCGCGCGCTCCTGTTCGCCGGTCAGGCTGGCACCGGCCGCCTTTGCGGTTTCGGCTTCGCTTGCCGCCGCCTGCTGCGCCATCGTGCTGTGATAGGTTTGGTACTGGTCGAACGATGCGAAGAGGAGCAGCGGCGCCGCGATCAGCAACAGCCAGCGCGGCGCAAGCTTGCGGAACGAGAATAGCACGAGGCCGCACATCGCATATCCGAACAATATCTCGCCGAACCACAGCATCAGCGTCCAGTGGATGATGCCGAACAGCAGCAGCCACAGCGTGCGCCGGAAATAGATTTCGGCGGTTGCAAGACCTGCTCCCGCGCGTTCCATGCGTTCGGTGAGCAGGACGATGCTCGCGCCGAACAGGATCGAGAAAATGCCGCGCATCGTGCCTTCGAACCCGACGGTCATCGCGACGAAAACGTCGCGGTTGGGACCGGTCGCGCCGCCGTCGGCGAACGGATTGCCATAGGCTTGCGGCAAAAGCGCAAAGCCCACGATGTTCATCAGCAGGATGCCGAGGACGGCGATCCCCCTCAGGATGTCGAGCGAGTCGATACGGTCGGTCTGGGCGACCGGCCGCAGCGGGCCGGTCGATTCAATTTGGTCTGACATTGCGCTTCCCCCTCTCGGCGGCTCGCCTGCTGGCGATGCGCGCCGACCCGCGCCCGGCGGGAAGCTATGTCAGAAAAGGGGCGGGCGCAATGCTCGGCGCAGCGGCTGGCGCGGGTCGGCCGCTGCGGGATTTCTTCTGCGTCAGGAGGCGCTGCGCGACTTGTCGCGGGCGGCGCGGAATTCGTCGCCCTCGTTCCAGTTCGGCCAGGCGCTCGTCATCGCCAGCATCCGTCCGACGGCATAATAGAGGCGCAGGTCGGCCATCATGCCGTCCCAGTTGGTGATCGCCTCAAATTCGTCGCCTGGCGCATGATAGCGCTTTTCGACATAGTCCTCGGCGGCCTTCTTGCCCGCTTCGACCCCACCATCGACCAGATCCTCGCCGCTTTCGAAGTAGATCATCGGGACGCCGCGCTTGGCAAAGCTGAAATGATCGGAACGATAATAGAAGCCCTTTTCGGGCGTCGGCTCGTCGACGACGGTCCGCTCGTCGGTGAGCGCGGCCTTTTCGAGATAGGCGTCGAGCTGCGACTTGCCGCGGCCGACGACGACGATGTCGCGCGTCGGGCCGACGGGGTTGAGTGCGTCCATATTGACGCCCGCAACGGTCTGGCCGAGCGGGAAAACGGGGTTGTCGGCATAAAATTTCGACCCGAGCAGTCCCGATTCCTCCGCAGTGACGGCAAGGAAGACCAGGCTGCGGTCGGGCGCACCCGCCGCCTTGAACGCCTGTGCGAGCGTCACGAGCGCCGCGGTGCCGGTCGCATTGTCGACCGCGCCGTTGCAGATGTCGTCGCCATCGACGGGCGTGCAGCGGCCGAGGTGATCCCAGTGCGCGGTGTAGAGCACATATTCGTCGGGCCGTTTCGCACCCGGAAGCACGCCGATGACGTTGCGCGACATTTTCTTGGCGATGCGGTTGTCGAAGCCGAACGACGCCTTGACGCCGGACAGCGGCACCGCCTTGAAGCCCTTTTTCTTTGCGGCTTCGCGCAGCGCGTCGAAATCCTTGCCCGCGCCCGCAAAGAGCTGCTTCGCCTTTTCGAGCTGGATCCAGCCGTTCGCCGCGGTCTGGTCGGCGCCGCCATTGGTGCTGTCGGCCAGATATTGCGTGCCCGTCCAGCTCGATTCGACGACGTTCCAGCCATAGGCGGCGGGCTCGGTGTCGTGGACGATCAGCGCCGCCGCCGCGCCCTGCCGCGCCGCTTCTTCATATTTGTAGGTCCAGCGACCATAATAGGTCATCGCGCGGCCGTTGAATTCGCCTTGCGCCTCGGGCGTCTGCCAGTCGGGATCGTTGACGAGGATGACGACCGTCTTCCCTTTCACATCGATACCGGCATAGTCGTTCCAGCCCTTTTCGGGGGCGTTGATGCCATAGCCGACAAAAACGACGTCGCTGTCCTTGACCGAAATGCTGGGTTGGACGCGATAGCTGCCCGCGACATAGTCGGCGCCATATTGCAGCGTCATCGGCGCGGCGCCGCCGGAAAAGGTGAGGGGGGTCGGATTGACCGCGGTTATCTCGACAAGCGGAACGTCCTGCGTCCAGCTGCCATTGTTTCCGGGCTGAAGCCCCGCCTCCTTGAACTTCTCGATCAGCAGCGCGACGGTCTTTTCCTCGCCCGCGGTACCGGGTGAACGGCCTTCGAATTCGTCGGACGATAGCTGCCGGGTGACGTCCTGCAACGTCGAAAGCGACAGTTCGGGGACATCGACGTCGGGGATGGCGGTGTTCGGATCGTCGCTTTCGGGGCTGCATGCGGCAAGCGACAACAGCGCGGCGAACGCGGTTGGGGCGGAAAAAAATCGGGGCATTATTTGTCCTACTATCGTCCGGGGATGCACTGTTGTGCCAGCCAGCATCCATGCAGGCAAGGGTCGCATCCAGCGTGGCAGCTTTGCATATTGCGTGTGCGATTGACGCGATTATGGTGCAGCGCATGGGCGCGCGTCAACGCGACGACGGCCTTTTTTCATGAAGTTAGGCACGTTTTGAGCGGCGCCTTTCGGGGGGGTAGTGATGCAGATTTCAAAACGCATGTTGCTGGCGTCGGCAGTTCTATTGGCGGCAGTGCCTGCGCGGGCCGACGATCAGGTCGCGGCGCTGTTCGGCGCGCGCGAACAAGTGCGCCAAGTGGCAATTTCACCCGACGGCGAGCGGCTGCTGGCGGTGCAGGCCATAAAGGGATCGGGTACGGTGGCGAGCGTCATCACCATATCGACGGGCGACACAAAGCCGGTACTGGTATCAAAGGGTGGCGACGAGCAGTTGCGCTACTGCGAATGGGCGCTCAACGACCGTCTTGTTTGTACCGTGTCGGTCATCAACCGCGGGACGACCGACCTGCACGGCTTTTCGCGCATGTTGGCGCTCGACGCCGACGGCCAGAACATGCAGATGCTGACCAGCCAGATGCGCTCGCGTGCTTTCGGGCAGAGCCAGTATGGCGGCGAAATTGTCGACTGGAATGATGGCGAAGGCGGCGACCGCGTGCTGATGACGCGCGTCGCGACGGGCGAATATCAGGCGGGGTCGATCCTCTCCCGGTCGGAATCGGGACTTGGCGTCGATGCGGTCGACACGCGTACGCTCAAACGTAAACTTGTCGAGCCGCCGCGGGATGGTGTCGTCGACTATATTTCCGATGGGCGCGGCACGGTCCGCATGATGGTCACCCAGCGCGAAACCAAGGATGGCTACGCCGCCGACACGCTCGACATCCTTTATCGCAAGCCGGGGAGCCGCAGCTGGAACAGGTTCGGCACCTATGTCAACGAGGCGGGGCGTGGGCGCGGCTTTTACCCGGTGGCGGTCGATCCCAATCTGAACGTCGCCTATGGCTTTGACGATCACAACGGCCGCCAGGCGCTTTTCTCGGTTTCGCTCGACGGGAACATGACACGCAAATTGATCGCCACGCATGATCAGGTTGACGTCGACGGCCTGATGCGGATCGGGCGCGACAACCGGGTCATCGGGACGAGCTACGCGACCGACAAGCGCTATAGCGAATTTTTCGATCCCGAACTCGGCGCGCTACGCACCGCATTGGGCAAAGCGCTGCCCGGGAATCCGTCGGTCAGCTTTGTCGATACGAACGCTGACGAAAGCAAGATCGTCATGTGGGTAGGCAGCGACGTCGATCCCGGCGGTTATTATTTGTATGACAAGAAGACGAAACAGCTCGCCGAAATCCTGAAAAAACGCCCGCAGCTCGATCCGGGTCAACTCGCGCGGGTCAAGGCCGTAAGCTACAAGTCGCGCGACGGCGTCGACATCCCGGCTTATCTGACCCTTCCCGCAGGATCGGATGGAAAAGATCTACCCGCCATCGTCATGCCGCACGGCGGCCCGGGTTCGCGCGACGAATGGGGTTTCGACTGGCTTCCGCAATATTATGCGATGCGGGGCTATGCCGTCCTGCAGCCCAATTTCCGTGGCTCGACCGGCTATGGTTCGCAATGGTTCCAAAAAAACGGCTTTCAGTCGTGGCCCGTCGCCATCGGCGACGTCAACGATGGTGCCAAATGGCTGGTGTCGAGCGGTATCGCGGCGCCGGGCAAAGTCGCCGGCGTCGGTTGGTCCTATGGAGGCTATGCCGTGCTGCAATCAGGCGTGACCGAGCCGGGCCTTTTCAAGGCCATCGTGGCCATCGCCCCGGTCACCGACTTGGAGTTGCTACGCGAAGAATCGCGTAACTTTTCCAACTTCCGGCTGACCGACGCTTTCATTGGCCGCGGTGATCATGTCGTGTCGGGTTCGCCCGCGCGCAATGTCGAAAAGATTTCGGTACCCGTCATGCTCGTTCACGGCGACTATGACCAGAATGTCAGCGTCGAACAGTCGCGGCGTATGGAAGGCCGTCTGCGCGGAGCTGGGAAGAAGGTCGAGTATCTGGAGTTCAAGGGTCTCGATCACCAGCTCGACGACGATGTCGCGCGTACGCGAATGTTGGCCGACTCGGACAAGCTTCTGCGCGCCGCTCTCGGCCTTTGATACGATGCACGAAACGAAAAGGGCGGCCCGTCGCCGGACCGCCCTCTTGTCTCTTCGCGATCGAACCGATCAGCGCGAATAGAATTCGACGACCAGGTTCGGTTCCATCTTCACCGGATAGGGAACTTCATCGAGCGAGGGAACGCGCACGAAGGTCGCCTTGGTGCCGTCGACCGCGACATATTCGGGAAGGTCGCGCTCGGGAAGGCTCTGCGCTTCGGCGACGAGCGCCATTTCCTGCGCCTTCTTGCCGAGGGTGACTTCGTCGCCCGGCTTCACGAGTCGGCTCGCGATGTTGCACTTCACGCCGTTGACATAGACGTGGCCGTGGCTGACGAGCTGGCGCGCCGAGAAGATCGTCGGGGCGAACTTTGAACGATAGACAACCGCGTCGAGGCGGCGTTCGAGCAGACCGATCAGATTCTGGCCGGTGTCGCCCTTCATCCGCGATGCTTCGAAATAATTCTTCTTGAACTGCTTTTCGGTGATGTCGCCGTAATAGCCCTTCAGCTTCTGCTTTGCGCGCAGCTGGATGCCGAAGTCCGACATCTTGCCCTTGCGGCGCTGGCCGTGCTGGCCGGGGCCATATTCGCGGCGGTTGACCGGACTCTTCGGGCGACCCCAGATGTTTTCGCCCATCCGGCGGTCGAGTTTGTACTTGGCGCTCTGGCGCTTCGACATAATCGTCTCCAATTTGCTATGTGCCGAAGGATTTCGGCGGTTCCCGGGTCGCACCGCAGGAGCCGGGTCCTGCGCGACCACCGCTTCACCGGGGTGCGGGGTCAATTTGCGAAGGCGCGCGGTTAGACGGCGGCGGGGCCAAAGTCAAGTGGGGCGCCGCACGCTCGACAGCCGCGAAAAAGCCGCTAAAGGCAGCGCGCATGAGCGTCAAACCCCCCGAAGCCTGCGAAACCATGACCGACGTGCGCGCGGGCGTCGATGCCGTCGACCGCGAACTGGTCGCGCTTCTCGTCCGCCGCTTCGGCTATATGGATGCCGCCGCGCGCATCAAGGCCGACCGCGTTGCCGTTCGCGACGAAGCGCGCAAGGCGGAAGTGCTGGCCAACGTCATGCGCGAAGCGACAGCCGCCGGGCTCGTCCCGCACCGGATCGAGTCGGTATGGAACGAACTCGTCGAACAGTCGATCGCTTATGAATTCGAAGTTTGGGACCGGCTGAGGGCGAGCTAGTCCCCAAAGCAGCGCGATTAGCTGCCGACGCCGTTGCTGCGAGATTCGAGTTGCTGGCTCGCGACATTGCCTTCGATCGCATCCCATTCCGCCTGCGTCTTGCACGTGCGGGAGCTGAGGCGACTGCCGGTGACACGGTCGGGTTTGCAGATCCGCTTCACCTTCTGCGGCTTCGCACTTTGCTGGGCAGGGACAGGTTGCGCCGGCGCATCGGCGGCAACCGAAGCGGCAGCAAATATAAGGGTCATCGAATAAATAATCATGGGGAGATATCCTGTTCTGTTATGACAGGCCCATTACCTGAATTTCCTATTTCGGCCAAGACTTGAGATGATTCCATGCATCATCTTGATATCATTGCAGGACCAGCCCGTTTTAGTTAGCGCGGTGCGCAAGGTTCGCAGCGTCGCGTCGGTCCGTTCGGGCGGGAAGAAATAGCCCGCGGCGTCGAGGTCGCGCACGAAATGCTGGACCAGCTCTTCCATCTCGCCATGCGGCGCGGGCGGGTCGAGGTCGACCGCCGGCGGCTGCGACAGCGCGGCGCCCTTTGACCATTCATAGGCAAGCAGGATCACCGCCTGCGCAAGGTTGAGCGAGCCGAATTCGGGGTTGATCGGCACGGTGACGATGCTGTGCGCGAGCGCGACGTCGTCGGTTTCGAGCCCAGAGCGTTCGGGCCCGAAGATATAAGCCGAGCGTCCTGCGGTGCCGCGCACCTGCTGCGCGGCGGCCTCGGGCGTCAATACGGGCTTGCTCACGCCGCGCTTGCGCACGGTCGTGGCATAGATGTGCGTGCAGTCGGCGACCGCTTCGGCGAGGCTGTCGAACAGCTGCGCGCCCGCGAGGACGATGTCGGCACCCGACGCTGCCGGTCCCGCGTCGGGATTCGGCCAGCCGTCGCGCGGCGCAACGAGGCGCATTTCGGTAAGCCCGAAGTTGAGCATCGCGCGCGCCGCCTTGCCGATATTCTCACCGAGTTGCGGACGGACGAGGACGATCACGGGGGGAGGGGTTTCGGGAGCGGTCAATTCTTGTGCGCCGCTTCGGTTACGCTCGATGCAAATTCCTCGAAATCCTTGGCCTCGGTGAATTCGCGATAGACGCTGGCGAAGCGGATATAGGCGACGCTGTCGAAACCTTTCAGCGCCTCCATCACCATCGCCCCGATCTGTGCGGCCCTTACCTCATTCTCGCCCGAGGTTTCGAGCTGGCGCTGGATGCCCGACACCAGCCGCTCGATCCGCGCGCCGTCGATCGGGCGCTTGCGGCATGCGATCTGGACGCTGCGCATCAGCTTTTCGCGGTCGAAGGGCTCGCGCCGCCCGTCGGCCTTGAGCACGCCGACTTCGCGCAGCTGGATGCGCTCGAAGGTGGTGAAGCGCGCGCCGCAGTCCTCGCACTGGCGGCGGCGGCGGATCGCAGCGCCGTCCTCGGTGGGACGGCTGTCCTTCACCTGGCTGTCTTCATGACCGCAATAGGGACAGCGCATCGTTTAGCGCTTCACCCGCGTGTAAAGCGCAACCGCGGCTCCGGCGAGCAATCCGACGGGCCACGAAATGACGGGGAGGACGAGTCCCGCAGCAGCCCCGATGACGCCGCCGGTCAGCACCGTGGGGGTCGAGGGGTGTTTCATCCCCTGCTTGCCCATGGCCTTGACCTCTTCGATCGTCAGTTCGACGAGCGTCGGTTCCTCGGGGCTTTGCCGCGCCATGATCCTATCCCTGATAGATGGGGAAGCGTTCGCAGAGCGCGCGCACGCGGCCGCGGACGTCGGCCTCGACATCGGCGTCGCCATGCTCGCCCTTGTCGCGCAGCGCCTCCAGCACGTCGGCGACCATATCGCCGATCGCTTCGAACTCGGCGATGCCGAAGCCGCGCGTCGTGCCCGCGGGCGATCCGACGCGGATGCCGCTGGTCTTGACCGGCGGCAGCGGATCGAAGGGGACGCCATTCTTGTTGCACGTGATCGCGCTGCGTTCGAGCGCCTCGTCGGCGTCGCGCCCGGTCACGCCGAGCGGGCGCAGGTCGATCAGCGCGAGGTGCGTGTCGGTGCCGCCCGCGACGACATCGGCGCCGCGTGCCTTGAGCCGGTTCGCGAGCGCCTGCGCATTGGCGATCGTTGCCTTCGCATAATCCTTGAACTCGGGGCGCAGCGCCTCGCCAAAGGCGACCGCCTTCGCCGCGATGACATGCATCAGCGGGCCGCCCTGCAGGCCGGGGAAGACCGCCGAATTGATGCGCTTGGCGATCGCTTCGTCATTGGTCAGGATCATGCCGCCGCGCGGACCGCGCAGCGTCTTGTGCGTCGTCGTGGTCACGACATGCGCGTGCGGCAGCGGCGACGGGTGCGCCCCGCCCGCAACGAGCCCTGCGAAATGCGCCATATCGACCATCAGCAGCGCGCCGACATCGTCGGCAATCGCGCGGAAGCGCGCGAAATCGAGCGTGCGCGGATAGGCCGAGCCGCCCGCGATGATCAGCGAGGGGCGATGTTCCTTGGCCAGCGCCTCGACCTGGTCGAAATCGACGAGATGGTCGTCGGCGCGCACGCCATATTGAACGGCGTTGAACCATTTGCCCGACATCGCCGGCGGCGCGCCGTGCGTCAGGTGCCCGCCCGCGTCGAGGCTCATGCCGAGAATCGTCGCGCCCGGCTTGGACAGCGCGAGCATCACCGCGCCGTTCGCCTGCGCGCCCGAGTGCGGCTGGACATTGGCATAGCCGCAATCGAAAAGCTGCTTCGCGCGGTCGATCGCAAGCCGTTCGACCTCGTCCGACGGCGCGCAGCCCTGATAATAGCGGCGCCCCGGATAGCCTTCGGCATATTTGTTGGTGAAGACGCTGCCCTGCGCTTCGAGCACCGCCTTCGACACGATGTTTTCCGAAGCGATCAGCTCGATCTGATATTGCTCGCGCTCCAGCTCATGCTTCATCGCCGCCGCAACCGCGGGGTCGGTCGTGCCGACGCCGTCGGTGAAATAACCGGCCGATTTGATGGGCTTGTCGAGTGTTTCTGTGGTCATCGGCTGGTCTCCAGATGGGGAGGATTGAAGGAGGGATTGGACAATTTATCGACGCGGCGCGCGTGGCGGTCGCCCGCGAATTCGGTGGTCAGAAAAGCCGTCAGGCAAGCCTTCGCCATGTCGATGCCGGTCAGCCGCGCGCCCATCGCGATGACGTTCGCATCATTATGCTCGCGCGCGAGCTTGGCCGACAGCGGTTCGCCGACGAGCGCGCAGCGGCACGCGGGGTTGCGATTGACCGAGATCGAGATGCCGATGCCCGAACCGCACAGCGCAACGCCGCGCTCGGCGCTGCCGTCGGCGACGGCTTCGGCAAGGCGATAGCCATAATCGGGATAGTCGACGCTGTCGGGGCCATCGGTGCCGAGGTCGGCGACCTCGTGCCCCTCGCCGCGCAGCCAGTCGGCAAGGGCGGCTTTCAGCTCCCATGCGGCGTGGTCAGAGGCAATGGCGATGCGCATCGGCGCGGCTCCCGCTGTTCGTCAAGGAATCGATGTCGGCCCTTTAGGCGAAGCGCCGCGAATTGGCCATAAGCCGCGCGCGCTTTTCGACGCGATTATGTCACAAAGCCGATTTGACCGCCACAGGTGTGCGCCCTAGAGCGCGCGATATGGGTGACCTTTTGCTCTCGATCGTGATGCTCGGCGGAATCGCATTGCTCGGCGGGGCGGTGTTCGTATTCCGGTCGGGCGACCGGCGCCGCGCGCTGCTGATGCTGGTTGCCGCGCTGGTGATGTTCGCCAACGTCGCGATCTGGCTGGTGCCGGTGAAATAGTCTCACCGCCATTGCGAGCGCAGCGAAGCAATCTCCAGCCATCGGCGTGAACTGCCGCATGCTGGAGATCGCTTCGTCGCTTCGCTCCTCGCGATGACGGGTTTAGCGGATCGGCGAATCGGGCGCGAGCCGCATATCCAGATAATTGTCGAGCGACTTCATCAGCTGCTCGAGCTCATGTTCGAAGAAATGGTTCGCGCGCGGGATCTCGTCGTGGTGGATCGTGATGCCCTTTTGCGTGCGCAGCTTGTCGACCAGCTTTTGCACCGCGGCCGGCGGCACGATCTCGTCCTGCCCGCCCGCGACGATGATGCCCGACGAGGGGCAGGGGGCGAGGAAGCTGAAATCATACATGTTCGCCGGCGGCGCGACCGACAGGAAGCCGCGAATTTCGGGGCGGCGCATCAGCAGCTGCATCCCGATCCACGCGCCGAAGCTGAAGCCCGCGACCCACGTCGTCTGCGCCTCGGGATGGATCGACTGCACCCAGTCGAGCGCCGAGGCGGCGTCGGACAGTTCGCCGATGCCATTGTCGAAGGTGCCCTGGCTGCGTCCGACTCCGCGAAAATTGAAGCGCAGCACAGCAAAGCCGCGCGCGACAAAGCTCTTGTACATCGCCTGCGTGATACGGTCGTTCATCGTGCCGCCGCCCTGCGGGTGCGGATGCAGGATCAGGGCGACAGGTGCGCGCGGACGCGGCGGCGGAGAGAAACGGCCTTCGATGCGGCCCTCGGGGCCGGGAAAAATGACGTCGGGCATTGGGGCACCTTCATGATCTGAGGCTTGTCACCGATTCGCCGAGGCGGCGGGGTGGCGGAGCGAAGATGGCGCCTATATAGAAAATAGGTCTCAACATGCAACTTTTGCGAATCGTTCGCAAAAATGGGCTGGGAGAGCCGTTTGACTCTTTCGTCACCCCGGACTTGATCCGGGGTCCATCCTTCCAGCGCTGCGTGAATGGACCCCGGATCAAGTCCGCGGTGACGGGGAGGGGAAGCGGCTCGACACTGGCGGGATTAGCAGGCAGATGCGCCCTATGATCTACCTCGACTATCAAGCCACTACGCCGCTCGCCCCCGAGGCGCGCGAAGCGATGCTGCGCTGGCTCGATGGGCCGGGCGAAGGCGACGGCTTTGCCAATCCGTCGAGCACGCACAAGGCGGGGCGTGCCGCCGCGGCGGCGGTCGAGGTGGCGCGCGACCAGGTCGCGGCGCTGCTGCCCAGGGGCGGGCGCGTCTATTTCACTTCGGGCGCGACCGAGGCGCTCAACTGGGCGCTGTTTCGCGGGGCTGAAGCGAAGCCGGGCGGGATTGCGGGGCTCAGCATCGAACATGCGGCATCGTTGCAATGTCTGGAGCGGTTGAACGCGACGATCCTTCCGGTCGATGGCGAAGGTCTCGCCCTGCCGCCCGACGAGGCACTGATTCCAGAGGGCGGTATCGTCGCGGCGATGCTTGTGAACAACGAGGTCGGGACGATCCAGCCGGTCGCCGATTTCGCCGCCGCCGCCCATGCGAAGAACAGTCTTTTGCTCTGCGACGCGGTGCAGGGCTTTGGGCGCATCGCGATCCCCGACGGCCCCGATTTGATCGCCGTGTCGGCGCACAAGATCCACGGCCCCAAGGGAATCGGCGCATTATGGGTGCGCGACGGCGTCGACCTGGAACCGCTGATGGTCGGCGGCGCGCAGGAACAGGGGATGCGCTCGGGCACCGTGTCGCCCGCGCTTTGTGCGGGGTTCGGCGCGGCAGCGGCGCTCGCGGCCGAGCGCATGGATAGCGACGTCGCGCATGTCGAACGGCTCTGGTCGCTCGCGATGGACATGCTTCCTGAATGGTCGCTCAACGGCGATGCGTCGCGGCGCTATCACGGCAATCTCAACGTGCGGCGCGAGGGCGTGAACGGCCTGCGCCTGATGTCCGACGCGCGCGAAGTCGCCTTTTCGCTCGGCAGCGCCTGCGGCAGCGGGTCGGGCAAGGTCAGCCATGTGCTGCGCGCGATGGGCGTGAGCGAGGGCGATGCACGCGCCTCGATCCGCCTCGGCTGGGGACGCTATACCAGCGAGGCCGAATTGCGCGAAGGGCTGGAAGCGATCAAGACGGCCGCGCGGCTGCAGGGAGTGAATTGATGCGCGTCACCTTCATCCACGCCGACGGCAAGGGCCGCACCGAGGCCGAGGCGGCGCCCGGCGACGTGCTGCTCGACGTCGCGCAGGCGCATCTGATGCCGCTCGAAGGGACGTGCGAGGGGCAGATGGCCTGCTCGACCTGCCACGTCATCGTCGCGAAAGAGGATTTCGACCGCCTCCCGCCCGCGAGCGAGGAGGAAGAGGATATGCTCGACCTCGCCGCCGGGGTGCGGCGCACGAGCCGCCTGTCGTGCCAGATCGTGCTCACCGAGGAAATGGACGGGCTGACGGTGCATATTCCGGATGAAAGCCGGAATATGCAGGGCGCCGGTTGAGCGGTAGCGGGCGAAAGCAGCCCCTCATTCATCGTCATCCCGGACTTGATCCGGGATCTATTCTTCCGACGCTGGGCGAATGGATCCCGGATCAAGTCCGGGATGACGAAGGTCTGTAAGCGATCGATTGCGGGCATAAAGCCCCTCCCCTTCAGGGGAGGGGTTGGGGTGGGGTCCATCGGCCTTGCGCAAGGGCGATGGACCCCACCCGCTGCAACTAGGCAGCAAGCTGCCAAGTTTCGCTGCCCTCCCCTGAAGGGGAGGGCATGATACTATCCCAACGTCCACTCCCCACCCCAAAGCCGACTTAATGGCCGACCTTGCATTTCCCTTCATCCCCCGCCATATGCGCCGCGGGAGTCGGGCGGACGCAGTCTTCGCCAACCCGGTCAGGTCCGGAAGGAAGCAGCCGCAACGAATTCGCTGCGGGTCGTTCCGGCTCCCACCCATTTCCCCCTTCGACAAGACCGCGGCGTCCCCCTAAGACGGGGCCATGAGCGATTCCGCCGACGACGATACCCCGATGCTGGGCATGGACCTGCCCGAGACTGCGCCGCAGGCGTCGTCGGGCCCGTACCGCGTGCTCGCGCGCAAATATCGCCCGCAGACCTTTGCCGAGCTGATCGGGCAGGATGCGATGGTCAAGACGCTGGGCAATGCGATCGCGCGCGACCGGCTGGCCCATGCCTTCCTGATGACCGGGGTGCGCGGTGTCGGCAAAACCTCGACCGCGCGCCTGATCGCCAAGGCGCTGAACTGCATCGGCCCCGACGGGCAGGGCGGGCCGACGATCGATCCGTGCGGCGTGTGCGAACCGTGCCGCGCGATCACCGAAGGCCGCCATATCGACGTGATCGAGATGGACGCCGCATCGAACACCGGCGTCGACGATGTGCGCGAGATTATCGAGGCGGTGCGCTATGCCGCCGTGTCGGCGCGCTACAAAATCTATATCATCGACGAAGTGCACATGTTGTCGCGTAACGCCTTCAATGCGCTGCTCAAAACGCTCGAAGAGCCGCCCGCACACGTCAAATTCCTCTTCGCGACGACCGAGATCAACAAGGTGCCGGTTACGGTGCTGTCGCGGTGCCAGCGTTTCGACCTGCGCCGCATTACCCCCGACATGCTGTTCGCGCATTTCAGCTCCATCCTGCAAAAGGAAGGCGTCGAGGCGGAAGCGCCGGCAATCTGGTTGATTGCCAGTGCTGCCGAAGGATCGGTGCGCGACGGGCTGTCGATCCTCGACCAGGCGATTGCCCACGCGGACCTCGATGGCGGCGGCAAGATCAGCGCCGAGCAGGTCCGCGCGATGCTGGGGCTTTCGGACCGGTCGGCGATCGCGCAGTTGATGACGACGATCCTCGAAGGCGAGGCAGGCGGCGCGATCGATTTGGCGCGCGCGCAATATGCGCTGGGGATCGAGCCGATTGCGATGGTGCGCGGGCTGATGGAGCTGACGCATGCGGTGACGCTTGCGAAAGTGTCGCGCCATGACGACCCGGCGCTCGCCGCGGCGGATCGCGAGCGTATCGCCGAATGGGCGCAAAAAATGGGTTTCGCGCCGCTCAACCGCCTTTGGCAGCTGCTCCTCAAAGGGCATGACGAGGTGCTGCGCGCGAACAATCCGCTCGAACATCTCGAAATGCTCTTGCTGCGCGTCATCTATGCCGCGGCGATGCCCGATCCGGGCGAACTGGCAAAGCTGCTCGAATCGGGCGGTGTCCGCACAGCGGCGCCCGGCGCACCGGCGGCGTCAACGGCACCGGACCAGGCGGCGGTCGACGCGACCTCTGGTGCACCGGAAGGCTCCGCTTCCGAACCGCCTTCGCTGACCGCCGCACAGCTTCACCACCTTCTCGAAACGGCGGGACATCACAGGCTTGCGGGCCTTGTTTACGATCACCTCAACATTATCGCGCTCGATCCCGGGGTGCTGGCCTATGCGCCGGCCCCGGCGCTGGGCGACGGCTTTGCACGCGACATCTCCGAAGCCTTGTTCGCCGCGACCGGCAGCCGCTGGCAGGTGCGGACCGACGAGGGCGAGGGGCGCCCCAGTCTCGGCCAGATGCGGGCGGCCAAGCTGGCGGACAATGAAGCGCGGATTCGCGAGTTGCCGGTCGTAAAGGCCGCTCTGGCGGCTTTTCCCGACGCAAAACTTGAAGCCTCGCCCGACAATCGGCATAGGACGGGATCATGAAATCGATCGAAGAAATGATGAAGGCGGCGCAGGAAGCCGCGGCGACCGTGCAGGCGCAGATGCAGGAAGCGCAGGCGAAACTCGATGCTGTCGAGGTTGAAGGCGTTTCAGGCGGCGGCCTCGTCAAGATTCGCGCGAGCGCCAAGGGGCGGATCAAGGCGATCGACATCGACGACAGCCTGATCGTTCCCGGCGAAAAGCAGATGCTCGAAGATCTGCTAGCCGCAGCGTTCAACGATGCGCGTGAGAAAGCCGATCACGCAAGCCAGGAAGAAATGGGCAAGATGACAAGCGGCCTGCCGCTTCCACCGGGTTTCAAGCTGCCGTTCTGACCGGGCGTTTCCATGCTCCGTTCGCTCCGAGGAGGGGCTGAGCCCGTCGAAGCCCCGTCTCGAAGGGCCGAGTGCCCTGTCCCGCGTCCTTCGAGACGCCATTTCGACAAGCTCAATGGCTCCTCGGGACGAACGGCAAGGGGTTCCACGTCCGTCCGTTCAGCACTCCTACATTGAATGCGTGCGAAGTTACGCCATATTAGCGATCAACAGCCTATAAGAAGGGCGGAGCGTCCATATTGGACGGTCGCCCAGGAGTCCCGATGACGCAATCTTTTCCCCTGTTGCCGCTGCGCGACATTGTTGTTTTTCCCCATATGATCGTTCCGCTGTTCGTCGGCCGCGACCGCTCGGTCGCCGCGCTCGAAGCCGCGATGGAAAGCGACAAGGAAATCTTCCTCGTCGCGCAGCTCGATCCCGGCGAGGACGATCCGCAGCGCGACGACCTGTATGACGTCGGTGTCGTCGCCACCGTCTTGCAATTGCTCAAACTTCCCGACGGCACGGTCCGCGTGCTCGTCGAGGGCAAGCAGCGCGCGAAGCTCGCGGCGCTCGAAACCGAGGGGCAGGCGGTGATGGCGACGGTCAAGCCGATCGCCGACGCCGTCGACGAGAGCGTCGATACCGCCGCGCTGATGCGCTCGGTGGTCGACCAGTTCGAAAACTATGCGAAGCTCAACAAGAAGATGCCGGCCGAAACCGCGGTGCAGCTGTCGCAGATCGACGACGCCTCGCGGCTTGCCGACTCGGTTGCGGGCAATCTCAACATCAAGGTGTCCGACAAGCAGGCATTGCTCGTCGAGGATGCGCCCGCGAAGCGGCTCGAAATGGTCTTTGCCTTCATGGAGGGCGAACTTGGCGTGCTGCAGGTCGAAAAGAAGATCCGCGGCCGCGTGAAGCGCCAGATGGAGAAGAGCCAGCGCGAATATTATCTGAACGAGCAGCTGAAGGCGATCCAGCGCGAGCTCGGCAACGATAACGGCGAAGGAGGCGACGACCTCGCCGAACTCCAGCTCAAGATCGACAGCCTGAAAATGTCAAAGGAAGCCAAGGCGAAAGCGCAGGCGGAGCTCAAGAAGCTGCGTGCAATGGCGCCGATGTCCGCCGAGGCGACCGTGGTCCGCAATTATCTCGACACGCTGATCGGCCTGCCGTGGGGCAAGAAGTCAAAGCTGAAAAAGGATATCGCCAAGGCGCAGGCCGTCCTCGACGACGACCATTATGCGCTCGAAAAGGTCAAGGACCGGATCGTCGAATATCTGGCGGTGCAGGCGCGTACCAACAAGCTGAAGGGGCCGATCCTGTGCCTCGTCGGCCCGCCGGGCGTGGGCAAGACCTCGCTCGGGCGCAGCATCGCCAAGGCGACGGGGCGCGAGTTCGTGCGCCAGTCGCTCGGCGGCGTGCGCGACGAGGCCGAGATCCGCGGCCATCGGCGTACCTATATCGGCTCGCTACCGGGCAAGATCGTCACCAACCTGAAAAAGGCGGGGGCGATGAACCCGCTGTTCCTGCTCGACGAAATCGACAAGCTTGGCCAGGACTTCCGCGGCGATCCGGCATCGGCGCTGCTCGAGGTGCTCGATCCCGAGCAGAACAGCAAGTTCAACGACCATTATCTCGAAATCGACGTCGATCTTTCGGATGTGATGTTCGTGACGACGGCGAACTCGCTCAACCTGCCGCAGCCGCTGCTCGACCGCATGGAGATCATCCGGCTCGAAGGCTACACCGAGGACGAGAAGGTCGAAATCGCCAAGCGCCACCTGATCGCCAAGCAGGTCGAGGCGCATGGTCTGAAAGACGGCGAATTCGAACTGACCGAAGAGGGGCTGCGCGACCTGATCCGCTATTATACGCGCGAGGCGGGCGTCCGCACGCTCGAGCGCGAGATTGCGCGGCTCGCGCGCAAGGCGCTGCGCAAGATACTCGAGGGCAAGGCCGAGAGCGTCACCATCACCCCCGACAACCTGTCCGAATTTTCGGGCGTGCAAAAATTCCGCCACGGAGTCGGCGACCAAGAGGACCAGGTCGGCGCGGTCACGGGGCTCGCCTGGACCGAGGTCGGCGGCGAATTGTTGACGATCGAGGCGGTCACGGCGTCGGGCAAGGGACAAGTCCGGACGACGGGCAAGCTCGGCGAGGTTATGACCGAGTCGGTACAGGCCGCGCTGTCGTTTGTGAAGGCACGCGCGCCGGCCTATGGCATCCGTCCTAGCCTGTTCGCGCGCAAGGACATTCATATCCACTTGCCCGAAGGCGCCGTTCCCAAGGACGGGCCGTCTGCCGGTGTCGGGATGGTAACCGCAATGATCTCGACGCTTACGGGAATCGCGGTGCGCAGGGACGTTGCCATGACCGGCGAGGTGACGCTGCGCGGACGCGTGCTTGCGATCGGCGGCCTCAAGGAAAAGCTGCTCGCGGCGCTCCGCGGCGGGATCACGACGGTCCTGATTCCCGAGGAAAATGAAAAGGATCTGGTCGAGATTCCGGCGAACATCACCGACAAGCTGAAGATCGTCCCGGTGAGCCACGTCGACCAGGTTCTCGCCGAGGCGCTGGCAGGCCCCGTCGAGCCGATCGAATGGACCGAAGCGGACGAACTCGCCGCCTCGCCGCCGATTGCGCCGGGCGCGGACCCCGAGAACCCGATTCGTCACTGACCTGACGTAAATCTGCGCTTGTCGAGCCGTCTTTTCGTCGCATAAACGTCATTTAGGCGCGTTTTTAGCCATTTTTTGCTTTGACAAGGCGGGGCGAAACAGCGTTAGTGGCGCGCCATGGCTTCGGGCCATGAATCAGTTATCCAACCATATTGCAGGGGTTCCTTAGGCATGAACAAACAAGACCTGATCGCCGCCGTCGCAGATTCGAGCGGCCTCACCAAGGGCGATGCCAGCAAGGCCGTCGAAGGCGTGTTTGACGCGATCACCGGCACGCTGAAGAAGGGCGGCGAAGTCCGCCTCGTCGGCTTCGGTACCTTCGCTGTCAGCAAGCGCAAGGCTTCGACGGGTCGCAACCCGCGCACCGGCGAAACGATGACCATCGCGGCATCGAACCAGCCGAAGTTCAAGGCCGGCAAGGCCCTGAAGGACGCCGTCAACTGATCGGCAGTCTTATTTGACGAATGACAGTCGGGCCGTAGCGCAAGCTGCGGCCCGAATTGTATCGAAGGCCCCGGCGGTTCAAATCGCCGTTGCAATCCCGGTACGAGCGGCTATGGACGTCCGGCTTTCGGACGCCGCGATCAGCGGCAGGCACCGGAACGGGCGCGTAGCTCAGCGGTAGAGCACACCCTTCACACGGGTGGGGTCACAGGTTCAATCCCTGTCGCGCCCACCATTGCCTCCGGGCAATGCGGTCACGCTCACAATAGAAGCGCGGCGAATCCTAATCCTTCTTGACTGCGCCATTCATCGGCTATTCAAAGCGGGCGCACTAGGAAGGCTCCATGATCCGAACTTTGACCCTTGCCCTGACTATTGCGCTGCTCGCTGCCGCAGGAACGCCCGCGCTCGCGCGCGGCGACCGCGACCAGAATAATCTGCGCGAAGCGGCTGCACAGGGACAGGTGATCCCGCTCAACCGGCTCGTCGCCGAAGTGCAGTCGCGCGCGCCATATAGCGACATGACCTATCTGGGCGGGCCGCAGTTCGATGCGGGGCGGATGATCTATGCGCTCAAATTCATGGACGGGTCGCAGGTCGTGATCGTCTATGTCGATGCCCGCACCGGCCGGATCGTCGGCCGCAAGCCCTGAGCCCCCGGAAATTCGACGGCTTCCCCAAACGACATTTTGCGATGATCGCCGGGAGTTGATAAACAGTCGGCAACGTGCGACCGGCGTATGCCGGTACGCAAAGGAAAGGCGCCTGAATGCGGATTTTGATTGTCGAGGACGAACCCACGCTGGGCCCGCAGCTCAAGGCGACGCTCGAAGGGGCGGGCTATGCCGTCGATCTCGCCACCGACGGCGAGGATGGCCATTTCCTCGGCTCGACCGAAAGCTATGATGCGGCGATCCTCGACCTTGGCCTGCCCGAGATTGACGGGCTGACCGTGCTCGATCGCTGGCGGCGCGAAAAGCGCAATTTTCCGGTGCTCGTGCTCACCGCGCGCGACAGCTGGTCGGACAAGGTGGCGGGGCTCGATGCGGGCGCCGACGATTATCTCGCCAAGCCGTTCCAGACCGAAGAACTGATCGCACGCCTGCGCGCGCTGATCCGCCGCGCCTCGGGCAATGCATCGAGCGAACTGACCGCTGGCCCCGTACGCCTCGACACGCGCTCGGGCCGCGTAACGCTCTCGGGCGAGCCGGTGAAGCTGACCGCGCAGGAATATAAGCTCTTGTCCTACCTGCTCCACCACAAGGGTAAGGTCGTGTCGCGCACCGAGCTGATCGAGCACATCTATGATCAGGATTTCGACCGCGATTCGAACACGATCGAGGTTTTCGTGACGCGCATCCGCAAGAAGCTCGGCGCCGATATCATCACGACGATCCGCGGACTCGGCTACCAGCTCGACGACCCGCAAGCCTAGGCTGGGCGTGGCGATGGCCGACGCCGAAGCCGCCCCGACGGTCGCGCCAGACCCCGACGCGGCGGACCGGCCGGCGGCGCTGACCAGCCGCATCACGGGTTCGCTCGCGCGGCGCATGATTGCGATAGCCGCGCTGTGGATCACGCTGCTGCTGTTCGGTGGCGGCTTTGCGCTCGACCGCGTGCTCACGAGTGCAATCACCCGCAATTTCGATTCGAACCTCGAATATGTGCTGATGTCGATGATCCGCTCGTCGGAAATCGGCCCCGATGGCGAGGTGCGGATGATCGAGCCGCTGGGCGATCCGCGCTTCCTCGAGCCCTATAGCGGGCTCTACTGGCAGATCAGCGGCGGACGGCAGGAGCCCTATTCGTCGCGGTCACTGTGGGAACGCCGCCTTGTGACGTCGCAGGCGCACGACGACGAGGCGCTGCACACCTATGACAGTCAGCAGTTTCCCGAAGAGGAACTGCGCGTGCTCGAACGCGACATATTGCTGCCGGGCAGCGACACGCGCTGGCGTTTCCAGATCGCCCAGTCGCGCGAGACGCTCGATACCCAGATCCGCGCGGTGCGGCAGACGTTGATCCCCAGCCTTGTCCTGCTCGGCGTCGGCCTCATCATATTGGCCGCGCTCCAGACATTCTACGGTCTCTGGCCGCTACGCCATATTCGCCGCGCGATCGCGGCGATGCGCGGCGGCGAGAACCGGCGGGTCGATGCGCCGCTGCCGCTCGAAGTCCAGCCGATGGTCGAAGAGCTCAATGCGCTGCTCGCGCATAACGAAAAGCAGGCAGAAGAGGCGCGGTTGCACGCGGGCAACCTCGCGCATGCGCTGAAGACGCCGCTGACCGTCCTGCTCAACACCGCCGCGGGCGACACGACGCCGCTCGCCCACACGATCCGGCGCGAGGCGGCGACGATGCAGCGGCAGGTCGAACATCACCTTGCCCGCGCGCGCGCCGTCGGCCGCCGCGGCGCCACGCAGGCGCGGGCCAACGTCCATGACAGCGTCGAGAGCGTGTCGCGCGCCGTTGCGCTCCTCTATCCCGACGCGCGGCTTGATCTGGCGGGCGACAAGGAGCTTGTCGCGCGCGTCGAGCGGCAGGACCTCGACGAACTGGTCGGAAACCTCCTCGAAAACGCCGCAAAATATGGCGGCGGCAGCGTCTTCGTCACGATTCAGCGCGATGGTTCCTCCGCCGAAATGCTCGTTGAGGACGACGGCCCCGGTATCTCGCCCGCCGACCGCTCGCGCATCTTCGACCGCGGCGTCCGCCTCGACAGCGGCAAGCCGGGCACCGGTCTGGGTCTTGCGATCGTGCGCGACGTGGCGGAAATCTACGGCGGGACGATCGTGCTCGAGGAAAGCGAGGATCTGGGCGGATTGCTCGTCCGGCTGCGGTTGCCGGCGGGATAGTTTGGCGGCTTTGGGGTGGGGAGCTGACATCGACAGGCGCGGGTGATGACGTTAGCTTAGCCATATGAACGCGGATTACGCAAATGTCGGCCTAGGCGGCGATGGTGACGAAATTTCCGCCATTGAAGAGGTCGAGAGCGAGTTTGGGGTTCGTCTTGATTATTCGGATGCAGCTCAATGGTCGACAGTCGGCGATGTTTACGCCGCGTTGATGGCGCAACTGCCCCCCGAAGAGGCCAAGCGACCCGATGTTTGGGACCGTTTTTCCCGAGCGATATGTCGTAAAACAGGAATTTCGCCTTCTAGCGTTGGGCTTGAAAGTGGCCTGATTGCCGAAGATGGAATGTGGGTGTCACTCGTGCCAGGGAGGCGGGTGCTTTTTGCCTTGGCAATTATTGCGGCAATAATTGCGATCAATATTCTTCGCTAAAATCCGGCTGCCGCTTTATCGTCCGCAATCGGTCGTTTGCAGCCATTACCCCCAGATCCGCAGTGAACGGCCGATATGGGGTGGGGAGTGGACGTTCAATAATTCCCTCGTCACCCCGGGCTTGACCCGGGGTCCCGCTCAGCGGCGCCATAGAAGCGGGACCCCGGATCAAGTCCGGGGTGACGATACTGTGAATGTCACTTTTTGGTCGTTACCAGACCTTCGTCATCCCGGACTTGATCCGGGATCCATGACGTCGGCACACCGGTGGGATCCCGGCCTCCGCCGGGATGACGGCGGCTTAATTGTCCGCGACAGAACGACAATCCGCGTCAGGCCGCCGTCACCACCAGCCCGCGCTGCACCCCCGGTCTTGCCAGCCCCGCATCGAGCCAGCGCCTGACATTGCCGAACCGTTCGAACCTGACGATCTCCGCGGCCTCGTAAAATCCGATCAGATTGCGCACCCAGCCGAGCAGCGAAATATCGGCGATGCTGTAATCATCGCCCATCACCCACGCCCGCGTCGCCAGCCGTTCGTCGAGCACGCCAAGCAGCCGCGCGGATTCGGCGGCGTAGCGGTCGCGCGGGCGCTTGTCCTCAAAGTCGCGGCCCGCGAATTTGTGGAAAAAGCCGAGCTGGCCGAACATCGGCCCGACGCCGCCCATCTGCCACATCACCCACTGGATCGTCGCATACCGTGCATTGGGGTCGGCGGCGATGAACTGGCCGCATTTGTCGGCGAGGTAGAGCAGGATCGCGCCCGATTCGGACAGCGCCAGCGGCGAACCGTTCGGCCCGTCGGGGTCGTAGATCGCCGGAATCTTGCCGTTGGGGTTGAGCGCCAGGAAGGCGGGGTCGTGGCTTTCGTTCGCGCCGATGTCGATGCGGTGCGGTTCATAGGGGAGCCCGCATTCCTCCAGCATGATGCCGACCTTCACGCCATTCGGCGTCGGCGCCGAAAAAAGCTGCAGGCGATCGGGATGCTCTGCGGGCCAGCGCGCGAAGATCGGGTGATCGAGCGTCAAGCACCCGCCTCGCGCTTCAGATGTTCGTGATGGCGGATCACCTCGTCGATGATGAAGCGCAGGAACTTCTCGCTGAATTCGGGGTCGAGGTCGGCCTCGCGCGCCAGGGAGCGCAGCCGGTCGATCTGGCGCGCCTCGCGGTCGGGGTCGGCGGGGGGCAGGTCGATGCGCGCCTTGAGTTCGCCCACCGCCTTGGTCACCTTGAACCGCTCGGCGAGCATATAGACGAGCGCGGCGTCGATATTGTCGATGCTCTGTCGATAGCGGCTCAACTCGTCGTTCATGCGCCTTCCTCCCTCTGGCCGGGCACGCTTGGCACCGCGAAGGGGGCGCTGGCAAGCCGAAAGTCGTTGCAAATTCGCCGGTGCACGGCCAAGGCAGCGCACGTCATGACAGCCGATATCCACCAGCTTCACGGAGAGAAGCCGCCTTCGCTCGATCCGATGATGGCGCTTGTCGCCGCCGACATGAACGAGGTCAACGCGGTCATCCTCGACCGGATGCAGTCCGAAGTGCCGCTGATCCCCGAGCTTGCGGGGCATCTGATCGCCGGCGGCGGGAAACGGATGCGGCCGATGCTGACGCTCGCCTGCGGGCGATTGCTCGACTATCCGGGCCGGCGCCACTGCAAGCTCGCCGCGGCGGTCGAGTTCATCCACACCGCGACCCTGCTCCACGATGATGTCGTCGACGGGTCGGACCTGCGCCGCGGGCGCAAGACCGCGAACCTGATCTGGGGCAACAGCGCGTCGGTGCTCGTCGGCGATTTCCTGTTCAGCCGCGCCTTCGAGGTGATGGTCGAGGACGGCTCGCTCAAGGTGCTCAAGATATTGAGCCGTGCCTCCGCAGTGATCGCCGAGGGAGAGGTCAACCAGCTCTCCGCCCAGCGGCGGATCGAGACGAGCGAGGACCAGTATCTCGCGATCATCAACGCCAAGACCGCCGAGCTGTTCGCGGCGGCGTGCAAGATCGCCGCGGTCGTCGCCGAGCGCGACGAGGCGACCGAAGCGGCGCTCGACGCCTATGGCCGCAACCTTGGCATCGCCTTCCAGCTCGTCGACGATGCGATCGACTATGTTTCGGACGCGGAGACGATGGGGAAGGGCGTCGGCGATGACTTTCGCGACGGCAAGGTGACGCTGCCCGTCATCCTCGCCTACGCGCGTGGCACGCCCGAGGAACGCGACTTCTGGAAACAGGCGATCGTCGGCCACCGCGCATCGGACGAGGATCTCGCCCATGCGACCACGCTGCTCCACAAGCATGACGCGATCGCCGACACGCTCGCGCGCGCGCGCCACTATGGCCAGCGCGCGGTCGATGCGATCGGCGGCTTCCGCCCGAGCCAGGCGAAGGCCGCGCTGACCGAAGCGGTCGCCTTTGCGGTCGCGCGCGCTTATTAGATTACCCGCAATCCCTCTCCTTCAGGGGAGGGCAGCGAGACTTGGCAGCTTGCTGCCTAGTCGCAGCGGGTGGGGGCCAGCGGCCTTGTGCAAGGCGTCGGCCCCAACCCCAACCCAGTTTCAGGTAAACAGTCCCCCGGACTGTTTAGGTCATGCCGGGGGCATGACCGACCTGAAACTCCTGAAGGGGAGGGGCTTTTCGGGGGAACGGATGATGCCAATGATGGGGCCAGCGGCCGAAAGCCCCGACGCCTATATCGCCGCGCTGTTGGGCTGGCAGCGCAAACGCTGCGAAATGATGCGCGCGGCGATCATGGCGGCCGCGCCCTTCGATGAAACAATCAAATGGACCAATCTGGTGTTCATGGCGAACGGACCGTGCATCCTGATCCGCGCCGAGGAACATCGTGTGCTGCTGGGTTTCTGGCGCGGTAAAAGGCTGCGCGAGTTCGACGCCCGGATCAAGGCGAGCGGGAAATATGAACTCGGCAATCTGGTGATGACCGAAGGGACCGAGGTGACGGCCGAAGCCGTCGCGCGGCTCGCGGCCGAGGCCTATCGTCTGAACCTTGAACTGGGCAATCCTGCAAGGCGGACATGACGCGAACTCTGCTTCCCATCGACGCGGTACTGCCCGACATTCTCGCGGCGCTGCTGCTCAAGCCCAATGTCGTCGTTGTCGCGCCGCCGGGCGCGGGCAAGACGACGCGCGTCGCGCCCGCGCTGCTCGACCAGCCGTGGTGCAAGGGGCAGGTGTGGCTGCTGTCGCCGCGCCGGCTTGCCGCGCGCGCTGCCGCCGAACGCATCGCCGAGGAGATGGGCGAGCCGGTCGGCGGCAGGATCGGCTATGCGACGCGCCTCGACAGCAAGCAGTCGGCGGCGACGCGGCTGCTCGTGATGACGCCGGGGCTGTTCCGCAACCGCATCCTCGCCGATCCCGAGCTTGCGGGCGTGTCGGCGGTGCTGTTCGACGAGGTTCACGAACGCAGCCTCGACAGCGATTTCGCGCTCGCGCTGGCGGTGGATGCGCAGCAGGGCTTGCGCGACGAAATTCGCCTGCTCGCCATGTCGGCGACGCTCGACGGCGCGCGCTTCGGCGCGCTGCTTGGCGACGCGCCGGTGGTGAAGAGCGAGGGGCGAAGCTGGCCGCTCGATCTGCGCCACATCGGCCGCCGCGCCGAAGACCGGCTCGAAGCGTCGGTTCTGGCGGCGGTGCGGCAAGCGATGGCGGAGGAAGACGAGGGCGACATGCTCGCCTTTCTTCCCGGCGTCGCGGACATCGAGCGCGCCGCCGCAGCGGTCGAGGCGTCGGGACTGCCGCTTGTCGTTCACCGGCTGCACGGCCAGATCGACCCCGCGCTTCAGCGCAAGGCGCTCGTGCGCGATCCTGCGCGCCACCGCAAGCTGATCCTCGCGACGAGCATCGCCGAAACCAGCCTGACGATCGACGGCGTGCGCATCGTCATCGACGCCGGCCTGTCGCGCCGCCCGCGTTTCGACAAGGCGGCGGGGATTTCGCGGCTGGCGACCGAGCGCGCGAGCCAGGCGTCGGCGACGCAGCGCGCCGGGCGCGCGGCGCGGCAGGGAACGGGCGTCGCCTATCGTTTGTGGGAGGCCGCGGCGACCGCGGGGATGCCGCCCTTCGACCCGCCCGAGATTCACGAGAGCGACCTGATGCCCGTCGTACTCGACTGTGCGAGCTGGGGGATTATCGATCCGCGCCAGCTCGGCTGGCTCGATCCGCCATCGCCCGCATCCGTAGCCGACGCCAAGACGCGATTGCAGGCGATCGGGGCGCTCGGCGGTGACGGGCGGATCACCGCGCACGGCCAGGCGCTTGCCGCGATCCCGCTTCCCGTCCCGCTCGCGCATATGCTGATCGAAGCGGCGTGCGCCGGGGAAGGGGAGTTGGCCGGCCGGCTCGCGGTGTTGCTGACCGAGCCGGGGCTTGGCGGACGCAACGTCGATGTCGAAGCGCGGCTCGGACGGTGGCGAGCGACGCGCGGCGAGCGCGCCGAGGGCGCCGCACGTCTTGCCAAACGCCTAGCCGCGCTGGCGGCCCGGCAGGCTCCCCGCGACGCCGTCGCCGAACCGCGCACGCTCGGCGGCTGGATCGCGACCGCCTGGCCCGATCGCGTCGCGCGGCAGCGCGCGGGACAGCGCGGCGAATATCTCAGCGTCGGCGGCCGCGCCTATCGCATCGACCCCGCCGAACAGCTCGCGGGCAGCGAATGGCTCGCGATTGCCGATGCGCAGGGCCATGCCGCGGGCGTGCGCATCCTCGCCGCCGCGCCGGTCGACGCGGCCGAGGTCGAGGCGTTGTTCGCGGGCCAGATCGTCCAGCACGCCGCGAGCAGCTATGATGCCGCCGCCGACCGTGTCGATCATCGGCGCGAGCGGCGGCTTGGTGCGATTGCGCTCGCGAGCGGCAAGGCTCCGCGCGAAAGCGCCGCCGACGACGATGTTGGGGTGCGGCTCGCGGCGGTGCGCGACAGGGGGCTGGGGCTGATCGGCTGGGGACCGGCGTCGCAGGCGCTGCGCCAACGCGCCTCTTTCGCAGGGATCGACACGCTATCGGCCCCCGCGCTCGCCGACAGCCTCGACCTCTGGCTCGCGCCGCTGCTCGAAAGATGCCGCGGGCTGCGCGACATCGGCGACGGCAGGCTGGTCGACGCGCTGATGGGACTGCTCGACTGGTCGGCGCGCCAGCGGCTCGAAAAGCTCGCGCCCGCCGACTATGCGACCCCCGCGGGCAGCCGCCATGTCATCGACTATGGCGCCGAGGCGGGGCCGACCGTCAGTGTGCGCGTGCAGGAAATGTTCGGGCTGACGCGGCACCCGACGATTGGCGAGCCGCCGGTGCCGCTCGTCCTCGCGCTCACCTCGCCCGCGCACCGCCCGATCCAGACGAGCCGCGACCTGCCGTCCTTCTGGGCGGGGAGCTGGCACGAGGTCGCGAAAGAGATGCGCGGTCGCTATCCCAAGCACCCCTGGCCCGACGACCCCGCAAGCGCGCGCCCGACCCTGATGACCAAGGCGGCGCAGGCGCGGCGCGATGCGCAATAGCCGCCATATCTGACAGGCGCGTGACCGGTATCCTACCCATCGCCAAAAAGCTGTTCCCTGGCGAAAGCCGGGGTCCAGCGCGGGATAGCGCTGCGCCGCTTGGGCGCCGGCTTTCGCCGGGGAGCACCTTTCTCGTGCGAGGGAGCAGTCGCCGCCTTGATCCAGCGTGGCGAGGATGAAGGGTGGCGCCTTTCCTCTTTTCGCGCACTGCGCTTGGCGCTAAGGCGGCGCCATCGGTAGCCAGTTCAGGATGGACCCAATGAAAGCGCGGATATTCCAGAAGCCCAAGAATGCGATGCAGTCGGGGCGTGCCGGGACCGACCGCTGGATGCTCGAATTTGCGCCCGCCGAGGCGCGCAAGGCCGACCCGCTGATGGGCTGGGCCGGAAGCGGCGACACGCGCCGCCAGATTCGCCTGACTTTCGCGACGCGCGACGAGGCGGTGGCCTATGCCGTGCGCTATGGGATCGATGCCGAGGTCATCCCGACGCCCGAGCGCAAGCTGAAGATCCAGGCCTACGCCGACAATTTCCGCTGACTGATCGTCACCCCCGCGAAGGCGGGGGCTGCAATCGGCCTTGCGCTTCGCTGTGCTGGCGCCGCCGCCTTCGCGGGGGGCGACGCGGCTACGTCGCCTGACCGCTCCTATTCCGCGTCGGGCTGCAACAGCTTGTGCAGGTGGACGACGACATATTTCATTTCGGCGTCGTCGACGGTGCGCTGGGCGGCGCTGCGCCAGGCCTTTTCGGCCGACTTATAGTCGGGGAACAGACCGACGACGTCGAGCTTTTCGAGGTCGACGAAATCGAGGCCCTGCGGGTCGCTGACGCGGCCGCCGAAAACCAGGTGCAATTTGCTCATCGATGCAATCCTTGCCGTGTAGCGCGGGGAGAGGAGGTGGCGCCCCCTATCAGCGGCGCGCCGTAACGGCAAGTATCGTGGGAAACTAGTCGCGCCGCTTCGGGATCAGCGAGCCGAGGAGCGCGCCGATCGCCGCAGCACCGGCCAGCAGCGTCAGAGGTTGGTCTTCGGCAATATCCTTGAGCTTGCTGTTGGCGCGCTTGGCCTGCGCCTTGCCCTTTTCGAGCGCTTCGCCGGCGGCTTCGCGCGCGGCATCGGCCTGCTCGCGCCCTTTCGCGGCCAACTCGCTCGTCGCGGTGCGCGCGCGGTCGTATCCGTCCTGCAGCCGCACGCGCGCCGTTTCGGCGGTCGCCTTGGCATTATCGGCGGCTTTCTGCGCAACTTCACTCATCTTCGCGGTGGTTTCACGGGCGGTTTCACTCAGCGGTTTCATCGTCATTCTCCAATATCTCGTCATCGGTCGGCCCCGCGTCGCCGGGGCGAAATTTGTCGACGGCACCATCGACCAGGTCGCGCAGGCGCGACGCAGCACGCGGCGCATATTCCTTGATCGGCTCGCGCAGCAGCCACGCGACCCCCGCGATTGCCGCAAGCGTGATCGGCAGGCGGTTGGCGCGAAATTCGTCGCGTGCGACTTTGGCCGTGTCGTTGATGGCCGTGCTCAGCCGATATTTGCCGCGATCGACGAGTGCGGCGGGCTTGAACGCATCGCGGGCGGTCCCGATCTTGCGTTGCAACTCGGCGCGCTGGATCATCGACCGTCGGACGGCGTTGATCAGGCGCGCGCGTGTTCCCGGCATTATTCGTCCCCCGTTTCGTGCATCAGGTCGCTGCGAAAGGCGGTGCGAACGTCCGCCGCGCTGCGTTTCGCGCGCCACGCGGCGATGGCGGCGAGGCCAAGCAGCGCCAGCACGACGATCAGCGTCGCGGCGAGCGGGCCGACGCGCGGCGCCAGCACAAGGATCGCACCAAAGGCGACCGCCAGCAGCGCGACGAGCAGCGCGCACGCCGCGACAAAGCCCCACGCCGACGCCCATTTGATGCCGTGCCCGGCCAGCGCGCCGCGCGCTTCAAGCAGCGCCAGTTCCGCCTTGGCGGTCGCCGACAGATCATCGACGACATCGCGCACAATGTCTTTCAGCGGCACCGGCGGCGGAGTCTGCGGGCGTCCTTTCGGCGCATAGCCGTGGCTGACGTCGCCAAAGGTCGGCGCGTCCGGTTCCGGGGGCGGGACGTTGGGTTCGGATGACAATGTCGGATCAGTCGTTATTCGATCCACCCTTGAGCATCCGGGCAAGCACAAAGCCGATCACCGTGGCCGCGCCGACGGCAATGGCCGGGTTCTTCTTGACCATGTCGCGGGTCGAAGCGGCAAGCTCGTCGAGATCTTTCTTGTCGAGCGTCGAGGCGAGGCCCGCGACGGTCGCGGCGGCCGACCGGGCATAGTCGCCATATTGCTTGCCGAATTTGCTGTCGACGGTGCCCGCGCTGTCTTCGAGCAGCTTGGCCAGGCTGCCGACCGCTTCGGCGGCCTTGTCCTTGCCCTTGGCCGCGGCGTCGCGCGCCTTGGCCGAGGCCTGATTCTTCAACGTCGTCGCCTCGCCCTTCAGCGAAGCGGCCTTTTTCGAGGCTTCGGACTTGATCGTGTCGCGCGTCGCGGCGAGCTGGTCGCGGATCGGATGCGCGGTAGCGGCCTTGGCTTTCACGGGCTTGCGCGCGGGCGCGGCCTTGGTCGCGCCGGCCTTTGCAGGGGCTCTGGGGCGCGGTGCGGCTTTCTTTGTCGCGGGAGTAGCGGCTTTGGCCATCGACTTGTCCTCTTTCTTATCGTTCGGGCGTCACGCCAGCGGGTCGGTGCGGGCCATGTCCATCCCTTTTTGGTCCTACATCAATATATAGCAAGGCGCGCCTTTTGGTTCCATAGCGCAGCAAAATTCCTATGCATATTGCCACAGGGGCGGGGCGCCGATAAGGGGCGGGCGCTCATCAATCCCGGCCGCCGCTGGCGGCGCAGCAGGACATTGCCCATGACCGCCATCATCGACATCCACGGCCGCGAAATTCTCGACAGCCGGGGCAATCCGACGGTCGAGGTCGATGTCCTCCTCGAAGACGGCAGTTTTGGCCGCGCCGCCGTGCCCTCGGGCGCATCGACCGGCGCGCACGAGGCGGTCGAACTGCGCGACGGCGACAAGGCGCGTTATCTTGGCAAGGGCGTCACCCAGGCGGTCGCCGCAGTGAATGGCGAGATCGCCGAGACGCTGATCGGCCTCGAGGCCGAGGATCAGCGCGAACTCGATATGGCGATGATCGACCTCGACGGCACCCCCAACAAGGGTCGCCTCGGCGCCAACGCAATCCTCGGCGTCAGCCTTGCGGCTGCAAAGGCGGCAGCCGACGCGCGCGGCCTGCCGCTCTACCGCTATGTCGGCGGCGTTTCGGCGCGCACCCTGCCGGTGCCGATGATGAACATCATCAACGGCGGCGAACATGCCGACAATCCGATCGACGTGCAGGAATTCATGATCATGCCCGTCGGCGCGGGCAGCATTGCCGAGGCCGTGCGCTGGGGCAGCGAGATTTTCCACACGCTGAAGAAAGGTCTCGCGCAAAAGGGCCTCGCGACCGCGGTCGGCGACGAGGGCGGTTTTGCCCCGAACCTCGCCTCGACGCGCGACGCGCTCGATTTCATCGCGGCGTCGGTCGATCAGGCGGGTTTCAGACTCGGCAGCGACGTCGTGCTCGCGCTCGACTGCGCCGCGACCGAGTTTTTCAGGAACGGCAAATATGAAATCAGCGGCGAGAGCCTGTCGCTGACCCCCGAGAAAATGGCCGAATATCTGGCGGCGCTCGTCAACGACTATCCGATCAAGTCGATCGAGGACGGGATGAGCGAAGACGACTTCACCGGCTGGAAGGCGCTCACCGACCTCGTCGGCGACAAGTGCCAGCTCGTCGGCGATGACCTGTTCGTCACCAACCCGCTGCGGCTGGAGCAGGGGATCAAGGACGGCCTCGCCAACTCGCTGCTCGTCAAGGTCAACCAGATCGGTACGCTGTCCGAAACGCTCGACGCGGTCGATATGGCGCACCGTGCGCGCTACACCGCGGTGATGTCGCACCGTTCGGGCGAGACCGAGGATTCGACGATCGCCGACCTTGCGGTCGCGACCAACTGCGGCCAGATCAAGACCGGCAGCCTCGCGCGTTCGGACCGGCTCGCGAAGTATAACCAGCTGATCCGTATCGAGGAAGAGCTGGGCGAGATGGCGCGTTATCCGGGCGCGTCGATTTTCGGCTGAGCCAAGCGCCCAATTCGTCATCTTGGCGACGGCCGGGATTTAGCCGGTGCGTCAACCCGACGGGATGGGATCCCGGCCTTCGCCGGGATGACGAGAATAGGGTATTGATGCCTTGACGCCACGAATCAACTCTGATTCAAGGGCCGGGATGACGCAGCGCCACAAGTTTCGCAAATCGATGAGCCGGGCATTCGGTCCCGCGATTGCGCTGATCGCGGTGCTGGCGATGATCGGCTATATCATCCTCGGCCCGACCGGGCTCTATGCCTGGGGTGACTACAGCCAGTCGGTCGAGAAAAAGCGCGTCATCCTGTCCGAGCTGACCAAGAAGCAGAACGAGCTTCAGAACCGGGTCAATCTGCTCGACCGGCGCCGCGTCGACCCCGACCTTGCCGACGAATATGTGCGCGGCAAATTGGGGGTCATGCACCCCGACGAAATCGCGATCCCGATGGAGCCCGAGGCGGAGTAGCCTCGCCGTTCGGCGCTGCATCATGCTGCATACGTAAGACAGCGCAATTCTGCTGTCCGGGCCGTTGCCAAAAGCGATGCGCCGGTCCTATAGGGACCCATGCCGTAACGGCTAATCGCAAAGGAAACCGCCTTGGCCAAAGCACCCGCGCGCAAGACTGCCGCGCCAAAAAAAGTCGCTGCAACCCCCGCTCCCGCATCCAACCGCGACAAGCCGCGCGATCCCGCGCCCTATGACGCGACGCCGGAGGAGCTGGAGACCTTCTATCGCGAAATGCTGCTCATCCGCCGCTTCGAGGAAAAGGCGGGGCAGCTTTACGGCCTCGGCCTGATCGGCGGGTTCTGCCACCTTTATATCGGCCAGGAAGCGGTCGCGGTCGGCCTTCAGTCGGCGCTCGACGGCGACAAGGACAGCGTGATTACCGGCTATCGCGACCACGGCCACATGCTCGCCTATGGCATCGATCCAAAGGTCATCATGGCCGAACTGACGGGGCGCCAGGCCGGCATCTCGAAGGGCAAGGGCGGCTCGATGCACATGTTCAGCGTCGAGCATAAATTCTATGGCGGCCACGGCATCGTCGGCGCGCAGGTCTCGCTCGGCACCGGCCTTGCCTTCGCGCACAAATATCGCGGCGACGGCGGGGTGGCGATGGCCTATTTCGGCGACGGCGCCGCGAACCAGGGCCAGGTCTATGAAAGCTTCAACATGGCCGAGCTGTGGAAGCTGCCGATCATCTTCGTGATCGAGAACAACCAATATGCGATGGGCACTTCGGTCAACCGCAGCAGCGCCGAGGACCAGCTCTATCGCCGCGGCGAAAGCTTCCGCATCCCCGGCATGCAGGTCGACGGCATGGACGTGCTCGCGGTGCGCGGCGCGGCCGAAGCGGCGCTCGAATGGGTGCGCGCGGGCAAGGGCCCGGTGCTGATGGAACTCAAGACCTATCGTTATCGCGGCCACTCGATGTCCGACCCCGCCAAATATCGCAGCCGCGAAGAGGTGCAGGCGGTGCGCGACAAGAGCGATTCGATCGAAGGCCTCAAGAAACTGATGGTCGAAGCCGGAATTTCCGAAGACCGGATCAAGGAAATCGACAAGGAAATCCGCCAGGTCGTCGCCGAAGCTGCCGATTTTGCCGAAAGCGCGCCCGAACCCGAACTTTCCGAACTCTATACCGACGTGCTGGTGGAGCAATATTGAGATGGCGATCGAACTGAAGATGCCGGCACTGTCGCCGACGATGGAAGAAGGCACGCTCGCCAAGTGGCTCGTCAAGGAAGGCGACGAGGTCAAATCGGGCGACATTCTGGCCGAGATCGAGACCGACAAGGCGACGATGGAATTCGAAGCAATTGACGAAGGCACGATCGGCCAGATCCTGGTCGCCGAAGGGACTGACAATGTGAAGGTCGGCACCGTGATCGCGACGATCACCGGCGACGGGGAAGAAGCGGCGGCACCTGTCGCGGCTCCGGCGCCCGCACCGGCCGAGGAATCCAAGGCCGCCGAACCCGCACCGGCTGCGGCCCCCGCGGCCGAAAAGCCCGTAGCGGTCGAACGCGCGTCCGACCCCGCAATCCCCGCCGGGACCGCGATGGTCAAGCTCACCGTCCGCGAGGCGCTGCGCGACGCGATGGCCGAAGAAATGCGCGCCGACGACCGCGTCTTCGTGATGGGCGAGGAAGTCGCCGAATATCAGGGCGCGTACAAGGTCACGCAGGGTCTGCTCCAGGAATTCGGCGACAAGCGCGTCGTCGACACGCCGATCACCGAATATGGCTTCGCCGGCCTTGGGGCAGGCGCCGCGATGGGCGGCCTGCGTCCGATCATCGAATTCATGACGTTCAACTTCGCGATGCAGGCGATCGACCACATCATCAACTCGGCGGCGAAGACCAACTATATGTCGGGCGGCCAGATGCGCTGTCCGATCGTCTTTCGCGGCCCCAACGGCGCGGCGAGCCGCGTCGCGGCGCAGCACAGCCAGAATTACGCGCCCTGGTATGCCAGCGTCCCCGGGCTGATCGTGATCGCGCCCTATGATGCCGCCGACGCCAAGGGGCTGATGAAGGCCGCAATCCGCAGCGAAGACCCGGTCGTCTTCCTCGAAAACGAGCTGCTCTATGGCCGCAGCTTCGAAGTTCCGGACATCGCCGACTATGTGCTGCCGATCGGCAAGGCGCGCATCATGCGCGAAGGCAGCGATGTCACGATCGTCAGCTATTCGATCGGCGTCGGGCTCGCGCTCGAGGCCGCCGACACGCTGGCGGGCGAGGGGATCGACGCCGAGGTGATCGACCTGCGCACCTTGCGCCCGCTCGACACCGCGACGGTGCTCGAAAGCCTGAAAAAGACCAACCGCCTCGTCATCGTAGAGGAAGGCTGGCCGGTCTGCTCGATCGCCAGCGAACTCGCGATGGTCGCGATGGAGCAGGGCTTCGACGACCTCGACGCGCCGGTGACGCGCGTGTGCAACGAGGATGTGCCGCTGCCCTACGCTGCCAATCTCGAAAAGGCGGCGCTCGTCGACACGCCGCGCGTGATCGCGGCGGTGAAGGCGGTCTGCAATCGCGGCTGATCTCCTTCGTCATTGCGAGGAGCGAAGCGACGACGCAATCTCCAGCTGGCAAGCTGCACGCTGGAGATTGCTTCCCCCGGCTTTCGCCGGGGTCGCAATGACGGCCTGGGCATATAGGCTGACCGGCGTATGGCCGATCTGAGCGAACATCCCTACCCCGACATCCGCGACCCGCGCGTGATGGTCGCCGTGCCGCGCGAGCGGCGCGCGGCGATGGCGGCGCTGTGGGCGCTGGCCGAACGGCTGACCAAACTCCTCGCCGACGCAACCGAACCCCTCATCGGGCAGATCAAGCTCGCGTGGTGGCGCGACATGACGGGGTTGCTCGCTGCCGATCCCGCCGCCTTGCCGAAGGGCGAGCCGCTGCTTGCCGAATTGCAGGCGACATGGGGAGGGCAGGGCGATCTTGCTCCGCTGGTCGATGCCGCCGAAGCATTGTTGCTCGCAGAGGATGAGGCGACGCGTGCCGAGGCGGCGCGCGCATTCGGCGAGGCGCTTTTCGCGCTCTCCGGCGGTGCGGGCGGCGCGCGATGGGGACTGCTCTGGGCCGCGGTGCAGCAAAGCGACGCCGCCGCCGCGCGCCTGCTCTTTGCCGAAGCGCGCGGCCCCGCGCCGCGCCGCGCCGAATTCCACGGCGCGCGCGCGCTGCTGATGCTCGACCGATGGGCGGCGGCGGTTGCCGCACGCGACGGCGAACGGCGCTGGCGCAACGAGGGATTGTTGCTCTTTCGCGTCGGATTGTTCGGTCGTTGACGAATAAAATGCGGTGGGGGTGGAAAAGCCCGGCGCGAACATCTATCTTGATCGGTACAGAAATAGGGTCGCAGGGGACAATGCGATGTTCAAAGGGCTGATCGCCTATCTGGATTCGATCAAGCGGCGCGATCCGGCGCCGCGGTCGCGCTGGGAAATCCTGCTCTATCCGGGCTTGCTGGCGGTGGGGATGCATCGCATCGCGCACTGGCTGTTCGAGGCCGACCTGTTTTTCCTCGCACGCTTCGTCAATCACCTGGCGCGCTGGCTGACCGGAATCGATATCCATCCGGGTGCCAGGATCGGGCGTCACCTGTTCATCGACCACGGTTTTACGGTGATCGGCGAGACGGCAGAGATCGGCGATAATGTCACCATCTATCAGTGCGTGACGCTCGGCGGCACCGATCCCGCGAACGGAATCGCGGGCAAGCGGCACCCGACGCTGTCCGACGATGTCATCGTCGGGTCGGGCGCGCAGATTCTCGGCCCCGTCACGGTCCATCCGCGCGCGCGCATCGGGGCGAATGCGGTGGTGACGAAGGATGTGCCCGAAGGCGCGGTGATGGTCGGCATTCCGGCCCGCTCGACGCTCGTCGACGCGACCGAATATGCGCGCGAATTCGTTCCCTACGGCACTTGCCACGAAACCTTCGATCCCGCGACGCAGAAGCTGGAATTGCTGCAATGCCAGCTCGAACAATTGCAGAAGCAACTTGCCGCGCTGATGGCCGAAAAGGGCGGGGATAGCGCCGCCACGCGCACCGACGCGCCGCGGCGCAAGGGAGGCGGGACCGCCGACTGATGGGAATTGTCACGCCCTGGCCGGCCAACGGCCGGGCCATCCCGCAGCAAACGGGCTTTGATCGTCACGAACTCACGCGCATCCTCGACCTTTATGGCCGCATGGTCGCGGCGGGGCGGTGGCGCGACTATGCGATGGATTTCCACCGCGACGTCGCGATCTTTTCCGCCTTTCGCCGCGCGGCGGAGCGCCCCGAATACCGCATAGAAAAACGCCCCGCCTTGCGGAGCCGCCAGGGCATGTGGGCGCTGGTCTCCGAAGCCGGGGCGATTTTGAAGCGCGGGGACGAGCTGTCGAACATACTCGCCCCCGTCGAACGCAAGCTTATGAAGCTGGTCGAGGACTGACCGTCGCGGGAAGCTGGTTGGCGACGTTCGCGGGCAACAGCGACACCACCGCCGCGCGCGCATTCTGCCAAAAGGCCGACAGCAGCAGCAGCGCCGATCCGATGACAAAGGCGGTCAGCGCGACGTTGAGCTCGACCGCACCGAATTCGCGGAACAATTGCGTCATCGCGACGAGCACATAGGCGAGCGCCGAAACGAGCAGCGCGCGGCGGTCGATCGCCAGCGCGGCGATCCCGAAGAGCACATAAATGCCGACCACGAGGATCGCGGCGGCGCTCGTGATATCGTCGCCCTCGGTGACGCCCAGCATGTGAAAGATCGGATGCGCGATCATCGGCGCGGCGAGCAGGTGGAGCCAGAAAGCGACGTCGCTGCGCCGCGTCTGACGCAGGCGATCGCTGCGGTCCCACCACATGGCGAGCGTGAAAACCCCGAGGCCCGCGACGAGCACGAGCGCCATCAGCAGCTCGACATTGGGTTCGTCCGCCCCACCAACCACGGCGAGAATCAGCGCTATCGCTGTCGCGGCAAGCGCGGCGCTTCCTGCCGCAACGGTGATCGGAACCATGAAGCGGCGCCAGTGGACCCAGGTCGCTCCAGCAGTGATCAACGCCATCGTGGCGGCAAGCAGGGCAATCGTCGCGTCGGCGGGCTGGCGGCCGAAAATATCCTCGCCATGCTTGACGAGGAAGCCGATCATCGATCCGAGCACGCCGCCCGCAAAGGCAATGACAAGCACGATGCTGGGAAGCGCCATGCGGCGTTGACGCGTGAAATATTCGGCAAGGCCCCACGCGGTGGCCGCAACACCGAGCCCGGCCAGCGTCGGATGAATCGATTCGCCGATCCAGCCCACCGCGACGAGCAGGATGACCGCCGCGATGCTGACGAATATATCGTTGAATCCGGTGAGCAGGCGAAAGGATTCCTCGTCCGCTCCGGGGGCTGCGCGCACCGTTGCGATATGCGACCGGAACGCCGCAGCGGCCTCCGGCGTCAACACATTCGCTTCGACCGCGGCTTGCAGGTCGCTTTCACTATACATCGGGGTCGTCCTTCTTAGACCGATCCCCTTGCCCCGCACGGACTATGCGCCAACTGTGTTGCCGTGTCAATACAGTGAAGCGCGCGCTATCCTCCCTGTCGCGAAGCGATGGGGAGGGGGACCGCTCGCGCAGCGAGTGGTGGAGGGGCAAGCGACGTTTGCGCCATTGCCCCTCCGTCAGCGGCTCCGCCGCTGCCACCTCCCCATGCCTGCGACACAGGAAGAATCGAAATGCCTCAACCCAGCGCCTGCAACGCCTTCATCACCGCCATCGATTGCTCGCTGCCCGACTGCGGGACGGTCTCGCCGTTGCGGTCGACGATCCTGTCCCACGCCGCGGCGACGCCCTCGGGCGTGCGTTCGTCCTCGGGGAGCGCGACGCCGGGAGTCATGGTGACATAGGCGGCGTGGAAGGCGCCGGCGCCCGCTCCGACGATCATGTTCGTCGGCGCATTTTCGCTCACCAGATAGAGCGCGGCGGGAACGACATTTTCGGGGGTGAATTTGTCGAACAGTTCGGGCGGGAAAATATCCTCGGTCATCCGCGTCCCCGCGACCGGCGCGATCGTGTTGCAGCGGATATTATATTTCGCCCCCTCCAGATGGAGCGTCTTGGTCAGCCCGGCGAGCCCCAGCTTGGCGGCGCCATAATTGGCCTGCCCGAAATTGCCGTAGAGCCCGGTCGACGATGCGGTCATCAGGATGCGGCCATAGGCCTGCTCGCGCATCAGATCCCAGCAGGCCTTGGTGACATTGGCGCTGCCGAGCAGATGGACCTTCACGACCAGGTCGAAATCGGCGGGCTCCATCTTGGCGAAGCTCTTGTCGCGCAGGATGCCCGCGTTGTTGATCAGGATGTGGATGCCGCCCCATTCTTCCTTGGCCTTGGCGACCATCTCTTCCATCTGGTCATATTCGGTGACGCTGCCGCCGTTCGACATGGCGGTGCCGCCCGCGGCGCGGATTTCCTCGACGACCTGCAGCGCGGCGTCCGAATGGCCGGTGCCGTCGCGCGCGCCGCCCAGATCGTTGACGACGACCCTTGCGCCGCGGCGCGCCAGTTCGAGCGCATAAGCGCGACCGAGCCCGCCGCCGGCGCCGGTGACAATGGCCACGCGTCCGTCAAATCTGATCGTCATGAGTGTCTCCCGATTGGTTGCGCAGAAAAACTGGCCTGTCCTTAGCCGTTCGTCCTGACGGTGCAAGCGGACAGCGAAAAACGCCGATGCAACAAAAATGTCACGCAAATGACGCGACATTGTAATTTTGACGTCATAGGGGCGCCGCGAGACTGTCATTTAATCGCAATGGAGCTTTCCCGACATGCGTGCATTTCTGACCGCCGCCCTGCTGGGCACGACGATGCTGGCTGCGCCGACGACCGCGCATGCACAGGCGCTGAGCGCCGAGGAAGCGGCCGAATTGCGCGCCGAACTCGCGGCGCTGAAGGCAAAGGTCGACACGCTCGAAGCGCGGCTCGACGGCGCGATCGCCAGCCCGGTTCCGGCACCGGCGCCCGTCGCACCCGCTCCGACGGTCACCGCCAAACCGGCCACGGAAATCGGCTGGAAGGGCGCACCCGAACTCAAGACCGCCGACGGATGGAGCTTCAAGCCGCGCGGGCGCATCCTCGTCGACGCGGGCCATGTCAGCGCCCCCTCCGCGATCAGCGACCGCGCGCTCGGCTTTTCGAACGAACTGCGCCGCGTCCGTCTCGGTGTCGAGGGCACGATCCCCGGCGGATTCGGCTACAAGCTCGAGGCCGATTTCGCCGGGGGTGACGCAGAGCTGACCGACGCGCACCTCACCTACAAGGACGGGCCGCTCAAGGTCACGGTGGGACAGCACAACAATTTCCAGGGGCTCGAGGAGTTGTCGAGCAGCAACGACACGAGCTTCATCGAACGCGCGGCCTTCACCGACGCATTCGGGTTCGAGCGCCGCGTCGGCGTGTCGGGCGAGGTCGCGACGGGCGATGTCATCGTCCAGGGCGGCGTGTTCACCGACAATTTCGGCGACCTGTCCGACAGCGGCAATTCGTCGGTCAGCCTCGACGGACGCCTCGTGTTCGCGCCGAAGCTGGGCGACACACAACTGCACTTCGGCGCTTCGGCGCACTGGCGCGATCTGGGCGATACCGTGACGTCGGTTCGCTATCGCCAGCGCCCGCTCGTCCACACCGCCGATATTCGCTTTATCTCGACACCCAGCATCGGCGCGAAGTCCGAAACCGGCTATGGCGCCGAGGCCGCCTTCATCAGCGGACGCTTCCACGGCGCGGCAGAGGCGTTCTGGCAAAAGGTCGGGCGCACCGGCGCTGCCGATCCCACCTTCTTCGGCGGCGCGGTCGAGGCGGGCGTCTTCCTGACCGACGATACGCGCGGCTATCGCAGCGGTGTGTTCCGCGGGGTCAAGGTCAAGAACCCGGTGGGCAGCGGCGGTCTGGGGGCGTGGCAGTTGAACCTGCGCTACGACCATCTCGACCTCAACGATGCGGGCATCGATGGCGGCAAGCAGCATGGCTATATGGCCTCGCTGATCTGGACGCCGATCGACTATGTGCGCTTCATGGTCAATTACGCGCGGCTCGAATATCGCGACGCGGTGATCGCGGCGGGCACCGACCGCGACTATGGCGTCGACACCTTCGGCATGCGCGCGCAGATCGTCTTCTGACCTGTTCGGCTTGGGGATGGGGAGCGGACGTTCCCCATAACCGTCGCTTCCGCGCAGGCGGGGGCGACGGCTAGCTTCGGTCGCAGCTTCCGTTCGTCGCCCCAAATCCGGCCGGCGACTATACCCTCGGACGAGCAACAGGTGATCCCCGGCGAAAGCCGGGGCCCACGCGGTGCGGCGCTGCCCGAACTGGCCCCCGGCTTTCGCCGGGGATCACCTGGCTGGCGAAACGGGATAATTGCCGATCAAGCTCGGCGTGACGAACGCGCCCGATCGGTCAGATGCTCTTCCCGGAATCCAGCGCATAGCCCGCCGACCGCACCGTGCGGATGATGTCGCTCGTGCCCGGAAGGTTGATCGCCTTGCGCAGCCGCCGGATATGGACGTCGACCGTGCGCAGTTCGATGTCGCTGTCCTGCCCCCACACGCTGTCGAGCAATTGCCCGCGCGAAAAGACGCGGCCCGGATGTTCCATGAAGTGCCGCAGCAGGCGGAATTCGGTCGGCCCCATATTCACCACCTGCCCGCCGCGCACCACCTTGTGTGCGACCGAATCGAGTTCGATGTCGGCATAGGCGAGCAATTCGCCCGCAAGCGCCGGACGCAGGCGCCGCAGGACGGCCGAGACGCGCGCAACCAGCTCGCGCGGGCTGAACGGCTTGGTGACATAATCGTCGGCGCCGGTTTCGAGGCCGCGGATGCGGTCCTCTTCCTCGCCGCGCGCGGTGAGCATGATGATCGGGACGTTTGCCGATTTGGGGTTGCGGCGCAGGCGCCGGCAGACCTCGATCCCCGGCAGGCTTTCGATCATCCAGTCGAGCAGGACGATGTCGGGAACGCGCTCCTCGACCAGCATCAGCGCCTGTTCGCCGTCGGGGGTCTGACGGACCGAGAAACCTTCGCGCGCGAAATGCCAGACGATGAGTTCGGCAATCGCCTCGTCATCCTCGATCAGCAGCAGGTCGGGCTGCGGCATCAGTCCTTCTCCTGCTCCGCCACCGCGCTTTCCTCGGGTGTCTCGCCGCGCTCGCGTTCCTCCATATGTTCGCCGGTGACCACATAATAGACCATCTCGGCGATGTTGGTCGCATGGTCGCCCATGCGCTCGAGGTTCTTGGCGACGAACAGCAGGTGCGCGCTTTCGGTGATGTGCTTCGGATTTTCCATCATGAAGGTCACGAGCGTGCGAAAGATGCTGTTGTAGAAATCGTCGACATTCTTGTCGCGCACCGTGACACGCACCGCGAGTTCGGCGTCGCGCGCCGCAAAGCTGTTGAGCGCGTCGTGGACCAGCTCGGCGACCGCCGCCGACATCGACATCAGCACCGGGATCGCCTCGATCGAGCGCGTCTGGTCCATCAGCGCGACGCGCTTGGCGATATTCTTGGCATAGTCGCCGATGCGTTCGACCACCGACACGATCTTCAGCGCCGCGATCATTTCGCGCAGATCGTCGGCCATCGGCGCGCGCAGCGCGATCGTCTGGACGGCGAGCTGTTCGACTTCGGCTTCCAGCGTGTCGATCTTCTTGTCGTCGCGCACGACCTGGTCTGCAAGCTCGAGGTCGCCCTTGCTCAGCGCGGTCATCGCCTGGAGCAGCGCCTGTTCGGCGCGCCCGCCCATCTCGCTGATCAGTCCGCGCAGGCGGTTGAGATCCTCGTCGAAAGCCTTGACCGTGTGTTCGTTGACTACTGCCATCTGCTCCGTCCTTCTTCGGTCACGCGTCAGCCGTAGCGGCCGGTGATATAATCCTTGGTGCGTTCCTGCTTCGGGTTCGTGAAAATGTCGGTCGTCTTGCCATATTCGACCAACGTCCCGAGGTGGAAAAAGGCGGTGCGCTGCGATACGCGCGCCGCCTGCTGCATGTTGTGCGTGACGATCACGATCGCATATTTGCCGCGCAGCTCGTGGATCAGCTCCTCGATCTTTGCGGTCGCGATCGGGTCGAGCGCCGAGCAGGGTTCGTCCATCAAGATGACCTCGGGGTCGACCGCGATCGCGCGCGCGATGCACAGGCGCTGCTGCTGCCCGCCCGACAAGGCGGTGCCGCTCTCGTTCAGGCGGTCCTTGACCTCGTCCCACAGACCCGCGCGGACCAGCGCGCGCTCGACGATGACGTCAAGGTCGGCCTTGGTCGGCGCGAGGCCGTGGATGCGCGGGCCATAGCCGACATTGTCGTAAATCGACTTGGGGAAAGGGTTCGGCTTCTGAAACACCATGCCGACGCGCGCGCGAAGCTGCACCACGTCCATCGACGGGTCGTAAATATCCTCGCCCTCCAGCGTGATCTTGCCGGTGACGCGGGCGCTGGCGATCGTGTCGTTCATGCGATTGAGCGACCGCAGAAAGGTCGACTTGCCGCACCCCGACGGGCCGATGAAGGCCGTCACCAGGTCGGTGCCGACGTCGATGGTGACGTCGTTGATCGCCTGCTTCTCGCCATAGAAGACATTGACGTTTTGCGCCGTCATCTTGGGATCGGCGATGGAAAGGTCTTCCTGGGTCATGGTCACCAACGTTTTTCAAACTTGTTGCGAAGATAGATTGCGAGGGCGTTCATCGACAGCAGCACGAACAGCAGCACGATGATCGCGGCCGAGGTTTTCTCGACAAAGCCGCGGTCGACTTCGTCCGACCAGAGGAAGATCTGCATCGGCAGCACGGTCGAGGGCGAACAGATGCCGCCGGGCACGTCGCCGATGAAGGCGCGCATGCCGACGAGGAGCAGCGGCGCGGTTTCGCCCAGCGCGCGCGCCATGCCGATGATCGTGCCGGTCAATATGCCGGGGAGCGCGAGCGGCAGGACATGGTGGAACACGACCTGCACCGGGCTCGCCCCGACCCCCAATGCCGCGTCGCGGATCGACGGCGGCACCGCCTTGATCGCGTTGCGGCTGGCGATGACGATCACGGGCATCGTCATCAGCGCAAGCGTCAGCCCGCCGACGAGCGGGCTCGCCTGGCAGATGCCGAACCAGTTGATGAACACCGCGAGCGCGAGCAGGCCAAAGATGATCGACGGAACCGCGGCGAGGTTGTTGATCGACACCTCGATCATGTCGGTCCAGCGGTTCTTGGGGGCATATTCCTCGAGGTAGAGCGCCGCGAGCACGCCGGTCGGAAAGGCGATGCAAAAGGCAATGAAGATCGTCAGCACCGATCCCTTGAGCGCGCCCCAGATACCCGCGACCGCGGGATCGGTCGCATCGGCGTTGCGGAAGAAGGGCCAGTGGATTCCGGTCGACAGGCGGCCGTCGCGGCGGAGTTCCGCGATCCGCGCGCCGAGTGCGCCGCTCGCGCCCGCCTTTGCCGCCATGTCGATCTCGCTCGAGGCGGGGAGGTCAAACACGCGGCGTCCCGTCATCAGTTCGGGATCGTCCTTGATCGCGCTGCGCACTTCCTTCCACGCATTTTCGCTGATCAGCTCGTCGCCGTCGTCGCCCAGCGCCTCTTCGGCGGCAAAGGCGACGATGTCGGCGAGCCCCGCGTTGGCGATCAGCTGGTCGGCGTCGGGGTCGTTCAGCCGCGCCGCGTCGACGGTGAGCGGGGTCGATGCGAAGTCGATCGGCACCGCGACATTCGTATAGGTAAAGCCGCGCGCGCCGTTGCCGACCATCACGAACAGCAGGAACGCCAGGAACGCGCCCGACAGCAGCACCGCGCCCAGCCCGATCAGGCGGAAGCGCCGCTCGGCCGCATAGCGCCGCGCGATGCGCGTCTGCATCGACGCGCCTTTCCAGTCGGTGGGGGAGGTGTCCCTATTCATAAGCTTCGCGATACTTTTTGACGATGCGCAGCGCGACGATGTTGAGCAGCAAGGTCACGACGAACAGCACGAGGCCGAGCGCGAAGGCGGCGAGCGTCTTGGCGCTGTCGAACTCCTGGTCGCCGGTGAGCAGCTTGACGATCTGCGCGGTCACGGTGGTGACGCTGGCAAAGGGGTTGGCGGTGAGGTTGGCGGACAGGCCCGCCGCCATCACGACGATCATCGTCTCGCCGATCGCGCGGCTGACCGCGAGCAATATGCCGCCCATCACGCCGGGAAGCGCGGCGGGGATCAGCACCTGGCGGATCGTCTCGTTCGGCGTCGCGCCCAGCGCGAGGCTGCCGTCGCGCATCGCCTGCGGAACCGCGTTGATGCTGTCGTCGGCCATCGACGAGACGAAGGGGATGATCATCACCCCCATCACGATGCCCGCGGCGAGCGCGCTTTCGGTCGAGGCGTTGGGGATGCCGATCATCACCGCGAAATTGCGCAGCGCGGGCGCGACGGTGAGCGCGGCGAAATAGCCGTACACGACGGTCGGAACCCCCGCGAGGATCTCGAGGATCGGCTTGACCCAGCGGCGCACCGCGGGCGCGGCATATTGGGTCAGGTACACCGCGGTCATCATCCCGATCGGGATCGCGACGATCATCGCGATGATCGCGCCGATCAGCACCGTTCCCCAGAACAGCGGGATGCCGCCGAACGTACCCTCGACCGCCGCGCCGCTCTGCGGGTTCCAATAGGTGCCGAAGAGCAGCTCGGCGGGCGACACGAGCTGGAAGAAGCGGATCGATTCGAACAGCAGCGACAGCACGATGCCGAAGGTCGTCAGAATTGCGACGAGCGACGCGAGCAGCAGCAGCCCCATCACGATCCGCTCGACGCGGCTGCGCGCGCGGAAATCGGGACGGATGCGCGTGAAGGCGAAAAGCCCGCCGGCGAGCGCGAGCGCGAGCATCGCGGCGATGCCGATCATCCCGTATTTTTGCGTCGCGGCGCGATAGGGTTCGACGAGCGGCCCCGCGCCCTCGATCCGCACGCTCGGCTGGTCGCCCTGCGCGACGCCGCGCGCGTCGGAGAGGATCGCGCTGCGCTCGAAGCCAAAGGCGGGCAGCCGCTGCGCCGCCTCGCTCGCGAGCACGTCGTTGGTGATCATCGCGGGCGCCACGCTCGACCAGACGGCAAGGAAGATCGCGGCGGGCGCGAACAGCCACAGCGCGACGTACCAGCCATGATATTGCGGGCGCGAATGCAGCTTGGCGCCGGCGCGGCCCGCGACCATCGCCGAGCGCGCGCGACCGGCCAGCCAGCCGATCAGGCCCAGCCCGACGATCAGCAGCAATAATGCGGCGGGGTTGAAACTCACATCATCCTCGTCATTGCGGCCGTCCAAAGCGGGTCAGCGTGGCAGTTTGATGACTCAGCGTCATAATTCAACATCCGTCATTGCGAGCCCGGCGGCAGCCGGGCGAAGCAATCTCCAGCAGTCGGCCTTGCGCAAGGCGTCGGGGCTGTGGATTGCCGCGTCCCCCGGCGTTCGCCGGGCTCCGCGCAATGACGCACGAAAAAAAACAAGGCGGCCGGGCAGGGGCATGTCCCCGCACCCGGCCGCCCGTCAATGCTTACTTCAGTTCGCCACCGTTCAGCGGCGTCATGTTCTGCGCGTTCGCGGTCGCGGTGTCGGTGACGCTCTTGGGCGAGACGATCAGCCCCTTGGCGCCCAGATACCCGCCTTCGCCCGCGCCCTTCAGGAACTCGGCGACATATTCGGCGAGGCCGGGGATCACGCCGACATGCGCTTTCTTCACATAGATGAACAGCGGGCGCGAGCCGGGGTAGCTGCCGTCGGCAATCGCGTCATAGGTCGGCAGGACGCCCTTGATCGGCACCGCCTTGATCTTGTCCTTGTTCGCGTCGAGATAGCTGAAGCCGAAAATGCCCAGGCTGGTCGGGTTCTTGTCGAGCTTCGAGATGATGAGGTTATCATTCTCGCCCTGCTCGACATAGAAGGGCGCGCCGCGCAGGCCGGTGCACACGCTTTCATGCTTGTCCTTGTCGCTGTCCTTCAGCGCCTTCATCTCGGGGTTGGCGTCGCAACCCTTGGCGAGGATCAGCTCCTTGAACGCGTCGTAAGTGCCGCTCGTCGACGGCGGGCCGAAGACCGAGATCGCGACCGCGGGAAGCGCCGGATTGACGTCCTTCCACGTCTTTGCCGTGTTGGGCTTGCCATAGGGGTTGGCGGCGAGCGCCTTGTACACATCTTCGTCGGTCAGCTTGAAGCCGGGGCCGCGCTGCGCCTCGCCCAGCGCGATGCCGTCGATGCCGATCTGCACCTCGACGATGTCCTTGACGCCGTTCGCCTGGCAGGTTTCGAACTCCTTCGCCTTCATGCGGCGCGAGGCGTTGGCGATGTCGGGGGTGTCGCCGCCGACGCCCGAACAGAAGCGTTCAAAGCCGCCGCCGGTGCCGGTCGAATCGATCTTGGGCGTCTTGCCCCCCGTCGCTTCGGCGAATTTTTCGCCGACCGCGGTGGCAAAGGGATAGACGGTGGAGGAGCCGACCGCGCTGATATAATCGCGCGCGGCGCCGCCCTGCGACGCCTGGTCCTGGCAGGCAGAGAGCGTGAGCGCGACAACGGCGGCGCTCGCGACGCCAAGCAGGCGGGGGGCGAATGTCTTGACCATGAAACTGTCCTGTCGGGGGTCGTTACCGAACCAAGCCGCCACCCCCGCGGCGACTCGCTGAGCGCCATTTGGGCGTTTTGTGTGACGGGTTTGTGACAGCGACTGTCATGGAAGTGTCATGGGGAAGGCGAGGTCCAAATTTGGACCGCCTTACTCGTCTTGATATATAAACTTGGCCCCGTCCCTTGATGAGCGTTCAAAGTCTCCTGTCGGGTCCAATTCTTGTGCTATGCTTAGCATTTTTTCGAGAGAAGAAATGTATGATGCTTGCACTGTTTTTGATGGTCTATTTGAAAGGCCGAAGGTTACCTCTAAATTATGTACGCTGTATTTCGATATATACCCTTCTCCAATATAACTGCTTACATCAAAAAATGATGGCTCTTCATTTGAAGTGCCTGATAATATTGAAAAATCTCTAGAATTTATTGATTTTTGGTTATCAATAATTTCATAATCCTTTTTATCATTTAAAAAGAACTTTACTCCCTTTCTTCCCAGTGTGTGATATATCGATGCCGCTAGGGCATTGGAAATTTTATTTTTATCTGTATTTCGCGCTAGAAATTGGAGAGCAATAGCCTCTCGGTTCTTTCTTTTTCTTTTTCGCCATAGCGAAGAAATGAAACTGGTAATCTGAATTGTGCCGGCTGCTAAAGATAGACCTAGTAGCGAGTAGACAACAGTTCGTGCCGACTGAATGCCGAAATTACCAAAGAATGACCTCTCTACGAAGGATTCTGTTAATCCAGTGGATCGAGAGTCAATAATCTTTATTCTATCAAGATTTGAAATCTTTCCCGTTGGCAATATGTATATAACAGATTTTGACGGCTTTTTAACAAGGACATCAAATGTGAGGGTATTGTCGGAATCAATAATGATATCATTACTGATAGTTATTTGGTTATTCTTTAGTTTGGGATTGGAAAATTTTAAGAGGTGATTGGTGCTCGCGCTAAATCCCGTAATTCGGACAATCCGTCCGCCTTTTATTTGGAATCCAATTGGATCTGATATTGATACGTCGTTAGGACCGATTCCAGATTTCCCATAGTTTCTAAAAATAACTTTAGTTGCAACGAGGGTTTCTTTGGCAGAGTTCAGACTCTCGCCATTCAAGGTCACCGTTAATCCGTCCATGCCTCGGTTGAGGTTTACGACTGGAATCTCACTTGCAAGCTCAACCGATAGCTTGGGATTTCTTTCAAAAAACCACTCTTGAATAGGCGGAATGCTTAGCAACGCAGTAGGCACAGCAATAATAACGGATATGACGCCTAACGTCCTGAACCATCGTTTTTTTGCAATCCCGTCCGACATTTCGCTTTCGATAGACAAGACATTACCCCTTAAACCCCGTGACGTACTAACGTTGATTGGTCTAGGTGATCAAGCCATAGCCGTCAGCACTAATTCGTATAATTTGGGGCTTGTTTATGCTCCTCATCACCGGCCACGTTATCCTCACCCCCGAACATCGCGATCCCGGATCAAGTCCGGGATGACGGACCGCGCTCGGCGTTACTAGCGGGCGCTTGGACGCAATTGGCTCACGCAAAGGCGCAAAGGCGCGAAGAGGGGGGGCTTTCCGGCGCGCGTGCCGCGCGCCGATCAACCGCTTTCGGAAAGTCGCCGGACCTTGTCCGGCGTCGGTCGAAGCGGCGCCGTCGCCGGGCAACCCGTCGCTCGCCCCGAAACGCCGGCATCTTCGTGTCTTTGTGTCTTTGTGTGAGCCATTGCCACCGCCCGCAGGACCGGGGCGGCGCAAGCGCCCGATCACAAACGCCTTCGCGCCTTCGCGCCTTTGCGTGAGACAAAGGGGACCGGACCTCGCGGTCAAGCGGGACCCCGGATCAAGCCCGGGGTCCGGCTTCATCATTCGCCCGCGGGAGTCGCCGCGGTGACCGGAGCGTCAGCGTCAGCGTCAGCGTCGGCGGTGTCGGGCATCGCGGCGTCGGTGGCCGTCGCGGCGGGGGCCGTTGGCGCCAGTTCGGCCGTCGGCACGATCTTTGCGCCCGCCGGAACGACATAGGGTAGCGCTTCGCCGGTGCGCGCGGTCAAATGCTGGCCGACCGGAACGATCGCGGATTTCCCGGTGACAAAGGCGCCGAACACGCCGACGGCGACCACGGCCCCGACGGCGGCGCCGGTATTGCCCTGGCCCTCCTGCCGGTGCATGCCCGAAAGCGGCAGCCGTTTGCCGTTCGGCAATGTCAGTTCGTTAAAAGTGATCTCCATCTTTGCCGATTTGCCGAACGCGCCCTTGCCGGTCCGCCACGTTACCGTGCCCGTTCCGCGCGTGCCCTTCGGGATCACGACGACGCCATTGTGCATCACGTCGAACAGGGTGTGCATCGGGACCGAGTGGCCCTCGCGCAGCTTCTTGCTGTTCGCTTCGGCGTCGGGCGTCAGAATGATTTCGGTGGCGGCGGGCAACAATAGGCTGGCGGGCGGTGCGGCGGCCAAAACCGCCGGCTCGGCATCGGCATCGGCGGCAACGGTCGCGGCGACGGCCTCGACATCGGCGCCCGGCGCGGCGCCATCCTGCGCATGGGCCGGAACGGCAAGCACGACAAAACATCCCGCAAAAGCGGTGGCAACTTTCATGGACATAGATTTCCCCCAATGCCGCAACGGTGCAGCATTCGCTTACTTGATGGAGGGATAAGTCGCTGTCAATTGGGATTTTATTGCAATAATGGCACTATTTTTCCAGCATCGGCGCCAGATATTGTCCGGTAAAGCTGCGCGGGTTTTTGGCGACCTCTTCCGGCGTTCCCGCCGCGACGATTTCGCCGCCCTTCACCCCGCCTTCGGGGCCAAGGTCGAGGATATAATCGGCGGTCTTGATGACATCCAGATTATGCTCGATCACCACGACGCTGTTGCCCTGGTCGACCAGCGCCTGCAGCACCTCCAGCAGCTTGCGCACATCCTCGAAATGCAGCCCCGTCGTCGGCTCGTCGAGGATATAGAGCGTCTGCCCGGTCGAGCGGCGCGAGAGTTCCTTCGCCAGCTTGACGCGCTGCGCCTCGCCCCCCGACAGCGTCGTCGCCTGTTGCCCGACCTTGATATAGCCCAGGCCGACGCGGCACAGCATCGCCATCTTGTCGCGGATCGACGGCACCGCCTTGAAAAACTCGGCCGCATCCTCGACCGTCATGTCGAGCACGTCGGCGATGCTCATCCCCTTGAACTTCACCTCCAGCGTTTCGCGGTTGTATCGTTTGCCGTGGCACGTCTCGCACGTCACATAGACGTCGGGCAGGAAGTGCATCTCGATCTTGATCAGCCCGTCGCCGGTGCACGTCTCGCACCGCCCGCCCTTGACGTTGAAGCTGAAACGGCCGGGCTTGTACCCGCGCGCCTGACTTTCGGGCAGGCCCGCGAACCAGTCGCGGATGATCGTGAAGGCGCCGGTGTATGTCGCGGGGTTGCTGCGCGGGGTGCGGCCGATCGGCGACTGGTCGATGTCGATCACCTTGTCGCAATGTTCCAGCCCCTTCAGGCTGTCGTGCGGCCCCGCGACCAGCCGCGCGCCGTTGAGCACGCGCGCCGCGCTGGCATAGAGCGTGTCGATGATCAGGCTCGACTTGCCCGATCCCGACAGGCCGGTGACGCAGGTAAAGGTGCCGAGCGGGATTTTCGCGGTGACATTGTTCAGATTGTTCGCGCGCGCGCCGATCAGCACAAGGTCGAAGCCGTTGCCGGGGCGGCGGCGCGCCGGCACCTCGATCTTCTTCGCGCCGGTCAGATAGGCGGCGGTCAGGCTCCTCGGGCTTGCCAGCACCTCGTCCAGCGTGCCCTGCGCGACGATCTCGCCGCCGTGGACGCCCGCGCCGGGGCCCATGTCGACGACATGGTCGGCGTGGCGGATCGCGTCCTCGTCATGCTCGACGACGATCACCGTGTTGCCGAGGTCGCGCAGCCGCTGGAGCGTCGCGAGCAGCCGGTCGTTGTCGCGCTGGTGGAGGCCGATGCTCGGTTCGTCGAGGACATAGAGCACGCCCGACAGCCCGCTGCCGATCTGGCTCGCGAGGCGGATACGCTGGCTCTCGCCGCCGCTCAAGGTGCCGCTGGTGCGGTTGAGGTTCAGATAGTCGAGCCCGACATTGTTGAGGAAGCCGAGCCGTTCGTTGATCTCTTTCAGGATCGCCTTGGCGATCTGCCGCTGCTGCTCGTTCAGCTTCTCCTCGAGCGTGCCGAACCAGTGGAGCGCGTCGGCGACGCTGCGCCGCGCCGACTGGCTGATGTCCTCGCCCGCGATCCTGACCGCGAGCGGTTCGGGGCGCAGCCGCGCGCCGTGGCACGTCTCGCACGGCTGCGCGGTCTGGTACTTGCCCAGCTCCTCGCGCATCCACGCGCTTTCGGTCTGCAACATCCGGCGATTGAGGTTGCCGATCACCCCTTCGAACGCCTTGTGCGTCGTATAGGTGCGGCGGCCGTCCTTGAAGGTCAGTTCGACGGGCATTCCGCCGCTGCCAAAGAGGATGATCTGCTGCACCCCGCCGGGCAGGTCCTGCCACGGCGTGTCGAGGCTGAAATCATACGCTTTTGCAAGGCTTTCGAGCACCTGCATATAATAAGGCGAGGGCGGGTTCGATTTTGCCCACGGCACCACCGCGCCCTTTTTCAACGATAGCGCGTGGTTGGGGACGACCAGTTCGGGGTCGAATTCCAGCCGCTCGCCCAGCCCGTCGCACGCGGGGCACGCGCCCTGCGGCGCGTTGAAGCTGAACAGCCGCGGCTCGATCTCGGCGATCGTGAAACCGCTGACGGGGCAGGAGAATTTCTCACTGAAAATCAAACGGTTGGATGGTATTCCGGCGCCCTTCAACTTCTGCTCGGCGGCCCCGCCATCCTCTTCGCGCCCCGGAACCGGTCCGTCCGCCATGTCGACATACGCGACACCTTCGGCAACTTTCAGCGCCGTCTCGAAACTGTCAGCGAGCCGCGTCTCGATCCCCTCGCGCACCACGATCCGATCGACGACAACCTCGATGTCATGCTTGTACTTCTTGTCGAGCGCCGGAGCGTCCTCGATCTCGTAAAATTCCCCGTCGATCCGAACCCGCGTAAAACCGTCCTTCTGCCACTGCGCGAGCTCCTTCTTATACTCGCCCTTGCGCCCGCGAACGACGGGGGCGAGCAGATAGGCGCGCGTCCCCTCGGGCAGCTCCATCACGCGGTCGACCATCTGGCTCACCGTCTGCGCGCTGATCGGCTCGCCCGTCGCGGGCGAATAGGGAACGCCGACGCGCGCCCACAAGAGGCGCATATAGTCATAGATTTCGGTCACGGTCGCCACGGTCGAGCGCGGGTTGCGGCTCGTCGTCTTCTGCTCGATGCTGATCGCGGGCGACAGGCCGTCGATATGCTCGACATCGGGCTTTTGCATCATCTCCAGGAACTGGCGGGCGTAGGCCGACAGGCTCTCGACATAGCGGCGCTGCCCCTCGGCATAGATGGTATCGAACGCCAAGCTCGACTTGCCGCTGCCCGACAGGCCGGTGATGACGATCAGGCTGTCGCGCGGCAGGTCGACGTCGACGCCCTTCAGATTATGCTCGCGCGCGCCGCGCACCGAAATATGGGTGAGACTCATGGGAGGGGCTTGTTCCAGATTTGTTCTATAGACGCAAGGGGTGCGCGGAAGGGGGCAGCGGGGACAAGATAGGGTGCGCCGCTGGGCGTCGCAACGGGCGCGGGATCATTCGCCCCCGCGCCGTGACCGCCAAGCCATCAGTAGCAGTGAGAGCGCCGCACCGAGGATCACGAACAATGCCGGGAAGCCGCCGAGCACCGACATCATGCGGATGCCGTCGAGGCCGGAGGACGCGACGAGGATGATGGCGACGAGGCCAACCGTTACGCCCCAGACGATCTTGACTGCGAGCGGCGCCTCGGGCTCGTCGGGAGAGATGCCGCGCGTCGACAGCGCGCTCATCGCGGATACATTGCTGTCGGCGGCGGTGACGTAGGAAATGAAGATCGCGGCGATGAGGAGGGCCAGGATAAACGGTCCGCCGCCAATCTCGCTGAACAGGCGGTACAGCAGCGGATCGGGTCCCGATGCGACCAGGAGGCCGTACAACGCCCCGCCGGACTGTCGGTCGACCGCAATCGTGGTGCCGGCAAGGATGATCATCCACAGCGCGCCGAATGCGGCTGGAAGCAACAGATTGAAGGCGATGAACGCGCGCACCGTGTAGCCAACCGCCAACCGTCCGAGAAACAACGCTGTGACAGGTGCCCAGGCGAACCAGTTTGCCCAGTTGAATATCGTCCACTGGCGATGCCAGTCTGTATCGACGTTGAGGCCGAGACTGCGCGGCAGGAAGCTGCGCAGATACTCCGCCGCGCCCTGCAACCCCATCCGGGGTAGGAGTTCCGCTGGCCCGGCCGCCACGACAAACAGCAGAATGGCCACGAAGAACCAGAAGTTGACGAGCGACAGGCGCGTGATCCCGCGCTGAAGGCCGAGCGCCGCCGACAGGACGAAGACAGCAACGATCGCTCCGACTATGCCCCACCGCAGGACGATTCCGCCCGAAAATCTGCCGAGGCCTTCAATCCCGCCCGCCAGCGCGAGCACCCCGGCGCCAAGCGACGCCGCCATTCCAGCGACGAGCGCGAACAGACAGACGATATCGATGGCGGTTCCGATGCGCCCGCGTGCGCGCGGGCCCATCAACGGGACGAACAGCGACGACAGGCTGAAGGGTTCGCCGCGGTTATAATAAAGGAGCGCGAAGGCCAGCCCGGCGACGGTATAGATGGCATAGGGTGTCAGCGTCCAATGGAGGAACATGGTCGACATCGCGAAGGTCGCGGCGCCTTCGCTTCCCGGTTCGAGGCCCAGCATTGCGGGCGGATCGTTGAGGTGGAATAGTGGCTCGGCGACGCCCCAGAAAAGAATGCCGGTCGCAATGGTCGTGCAAAGCGTAACGGCAAACCAGCGCCACCGCCCGAGCAGCGGCGCAGCGCCGGCTCCGCCGATCGTCATCGCGCCGAGCGGCGAGGCGGCGATTCCCGCCAACAAAAACAGAAACGCCACGCCGGCGATCGCAAATACGGGGCCGAAATGGCGTAGTACCCAGTCGTTTGCGGCCGTCTCGGCTGCAACAAAGGCGCTTCCCTGCCACAGGCTGAGAACGAGCGCTCCCGAAAGGACGGCCAACGGCGCATAAAAAACGGGACGGTTGATCGGATGGCGTTCTGGTGCTGACAATCGCTCGGCCGGTAGGAGACAGGATGGCCGCAGCATGGTGGCAACACGCACCGAGGTCAAACCTTGCGTGGGAACGGCGACAGCGACTGCGCGTTTGTTACGCATTAACGAAGTTGGAGGAGCTTTTGATGACCAATAGCATGATGGCAGCCGCAGCTGCGATGGCATTGGCGCTGACCGGCACGGTTCCCGTTCCGGCCCTCGCCGTTCAGGCGGCCTCCGACACGCCGGCCGACAGCACAAAGAAGCTTCCCGACGGCACGACGCCAGCCGAGCGAGCAAATACGGCGCGGCTCAACGCGGAACAGGCCGCCAAGGCAAAGGCCGACAATATCACCTATCAGCAGGAAGTGTCGGCAGCTGCGCAGCAAGTCGCGCACGACCAGGCGGAATTCGTCGAAGATACGGCAGCCTATGAGATCGAAAAAGCGCGCATCGCGGCGCTGTCGACCGAAGAACGCTTAAAATATGAAGCCGCCGTCGCGGCGTGGAAAGCCGATGTGGCTGCCTGCAAGGCCGGTGAGACGCATCGCTGCGCCAAGCCCAAACCCACCTTGCCTCCGCAGGATCCGCAGGATTAGTCGACGGGCAAGCGCTCGGGCAGGGTAGTCCTGCGGTCTGCCCGTGGCTCGGGCAAATTACCCTTAGAGGTAGCCGGGCGGGTAGGGTGTTCCGCGCCCGGTTGGTCCATTGGCGCAGGATGCGCAGCGACATTGACCGGTCGCGGCCGGACTGCCGGCAATACGCGGTCCTCGACCGCGCGGGACGGATCGGGAAATCGACCGCCGTACCGATAATCGTCGTCGGGTTCCGGAACAGGCTGATCGATCTCGACCGAACCAAGGTCGCGAAACGCGTGCGACATGCGCTCGGCGCGTCGCGCGCGTAGCCGCGCCGCGGCGGCGTAGCTGTTCGCGCAATCGATGCAGGGCGGGGCGGAGAGGCTGTCGGGGGTCAGCGCATCGGGGTTCGCGCTCAATTCGGCGAAGCTGCCGCTGACGACCGTGTCGGGGACAAGCCGCCCTCCGACCGAGAAGTCGCCCAATACCAGGCCGCCGATCATGCCGACCGACGCCAGCAGCATCCACCTGACCGCCTTGGTCAGCCCCGAGTTGCGACTCGCCGCGCTGTCGCTTCGCTTCGCCATTGTGGAAACATGCCCGCGCGCGCAATGTGGTTGCAACCCCCCGCTGCCATTTTGACCACTGGTCGGCCGCCTGGGGCCGTTCGTCCTTCAATCGACGCGCAATCAGGTCCGGTCGAACGGGCCATGCGCCGGTCGCGCGGCGGTGGCATTCAGAGGGTGCGGGATGCGGAGGCGGTGGTCTCCCCGGTCCTCGGCTCCGTATCCCGCATCCGTGACCCCGAGAGAGGACTCCCCCATGTTTAAACTTGCTATCACCCTTCTGGCAGCTCCGTTGGCGCTTGCCGGAGCCGTTGTCCCGGCATTTGCCGAGGACGATGTTCGCAGCGTTGTCGTTCGCTACGACGACCTCAACCTGACAAGCGCGAGCGGTCGCGACCGCCTGACCCAGCGCGTCAAAAATGCGGTGGAAATTGTTTGCGACAGTCGCCCGCACTATCGTCCGACGCTTGCCGACCGCGCGCGGGCCGCAAAATGCGAAGCAATCACGATGCGCGACGCCGATGTTCAACTGGCGGCAGTGTTCGACGGCAGCGGCGCCCAATATGCCGACAAGGGCGGCATGACCGTCTCCGCGCGCTGATGACACGCCAAGATGGCGACCCGGAAAAGGCGATCATGCCCCGTGCATGATCGCCTTTACGTCGTGTAGATAGGTGCGGCCGATACGGTGGACGCCGCCGTCACCCAGATCGACACTCCACGCGCCGTCGCCATGATGCTTGAGCCCCACGATGCCGTCACGGCGTACCATTTTCGAGCGATGGATGCGCAGGAATTGCGATGGATCCATTCGCTCTTCGAGCGACTTGATCGTCTGGTGAATCAGCCAGCTTCGTGCGCCGACGTGGAGCCGCATATAGTCGCGTTCCGCTTCGATCAGGTCGACCTGCCCGGCATCAACCCGTAACATTTCGCCGCGATTCTGCACCCAGAATTCGGTAATCCATCGGCTCTTTTGTCCGCTCGTGCGTCCGGCCGAGCGCCATTCGCGCACGCGCGTCAGCGCGCGGCCCAGGCGGTCAGGCGACACGGGCTTCAGCAGATAATCGACTGCGGCAACGTCGAACGCGGCGACGGCATATTGGTCGAACGCGGTAACAAAGATGACCGCCGGGGGGTTGTCGAGCTTGTCGATTGCCGCCGCGACATCGAGGCCGTTGAGGTCGGGCATGGCGATGTCGCACAGCACAAGGTCGGGCGCAAGCGCTTCGACCATGCGAAGCGCCGAAGCGCCATCGCTCGCCGTGCCGACCAGCGAAACGCCATCCTGCTGCCCAGCCAATATCTGCAAACGCTCGATTGCCAGCGGCTCGTCGTCGACGATCAGGGTTCGTAACGTCTGCAGCATGTCAGCACCTTTCGCGTCCAAGGGGCAGCCAGAGCGAGACGAAGAAACCGCCCGCGTCGGATCGGCCCCACTCGCACCCTGCCGACGGACCATAGCGCGTCAACAGTCTTTCGCGAACATTGCCGAGGCCAAGGCCGGTGCCGGGCGCTGGAGCCGGCGCATCGGGGTCGATATCATTTTCGACCCTGATGACCAGCAAGCCATATTCGCTCCGTGCATCGAGCCGCACCGCAATCGCCCCCTTCGAAGGGGCAACGCCGTATTTGATCGCGTTTTCGATGATCGGTTGCAGTATGAGGACCGGAACGCACGCGGAATTGAGATCCTCTGCCATCGTCACTTCGACGTGCAGCCGGTCGGGAAAACGCGCTTGTTCGATGTCGAGATAAAGCCGCTGGAGCGCGATTTCCTCTTCGAGGCTGACCAGCTGTTCGGGATCGACCGCAAGGCTCGATCGCAGGAACGACGACAAATTCATGATCATCGTCTCTGCCTCGCTCTTCGAGCCGCGCAGGACGAGCGTTGAGAGCGAGTTGAGCGTGTTGAAGAGGAAGTGCGGATTGACCTGATAGTGAAGGGCGCGGAGCTGCGCGTTTTGCGCTTCGATCCGGAAATGGTTCGCGCGGCGCTCGACCGCCCGCATTTCATTGGCATAGCCAAAGGCGACGTAGAGCGCTGCCCAGACGGCGAAAAAGAAATACCAGCGGATCGAGCTGTCGAGGATCAGCACCGTTTCCCAGGCGACGGGGAACTTATGCTGCACCTCGCCGATGATCTTGGCCGTATCGGGCGATGGAAACCAGTAAAAGAAAACGAGGAGGTTGATACAGGCATAGACGACCACGAGCGGGACGGCTGCGCCCATCGCAACGCCCAGTCTCGCCCCGAAACCGCGCGGCTGTACGCGCTGGACGAGTTGGTAGAGCACGAAGGTGCAGAGGATGCCTGCAACGACCACGATCGCCCGGCGCCCGATATAATTTAGTTGTTCGGGCGCGCCGGCGAGCATGGCGAGGCCCGTGGTGATCAGGAAATAGATCACCCACATCGCGAGAATCGAGCCGATCGCGACGCGCGGATTGACGCGCGCGTCGGATGCACGCCAGTCGGGCGCGGCAGCAAGCATCTTTGCGCGTTGATCGCGCAAGGCGCCCTTGGAAAGCGGAGTCTTCATTCCGGCCGCTTTAGCGCCAAAACCTCACCACAATCTAGGCGCTGGTGCGCCGCCAGTCGAAGCGGCGGCCGCTTTGGTCGAAAGCGGAGCAATTGTTGCGCTCGAAACCAGTCGCGCGGCTATTCGATCCGCGCGAGCGCCGCCGACAGCCTTTCGGCTTCGGCCGCCTTTGCCTCATGGTCAGCGCGGGCCTTGTCGACGGCTTCGGGCTTGGCGCGTTCGACGAAGGCGGGGTTGTTAAGGCGACCGGCAAGGCTGTCGCGCTCCTTGGTCGCCGCGGCGAGCGCTTTGGTCAGCCGTTCGCGTTCGGCGGCGATGTCGATCACGCCTTCAAGCGGGACGGTGATCGTCTCACCCTCGACGACGAGCTGCGCCGACGCGCCGGCGGGTGCGGGGTCGAAGCTGACGGTATCGAGGCGGGCGAGACGGTCGAGCTGTGCCGAGAGCCTTTCGGCGCGTGCTTTCAGCGTCTCCGGGAAGTGTGCGGTCAGCCGCGCGCCGGGCGGCAGGCCAAGTTCGGCCTTGGCGCCGCGGATTTCGCTCACCAGCTTGATCAGCCAGTCGATGTCGGCGCTTGCATCGGCGTCGCGCTCAGCGGCGGGTTCGGGCCATTTGGCGGTAATCAGCGGATAATCGGCGCGCTCGCCCATCACCGTCCACAGTTCTTCGGTGATAAAGGGCATGAAGGGGTGGAGCATGACGAGGATCTGGTCGAGCACCCAGCCGGCGACGGCCTTGGTCTCGTCGTCGATCGCCCCTTTAATCAGCTCCAGATACCAATCGCAGAAACGGTCCCAGGCAAAGCTGTAGATCGCGTTGGCCGCATCGTCGAAGCGATAGGCGGCGAATGCCCTGTCCATCGCCGCAACGGTGTCGGCGACCTCGCCGATGATCCAGCGGTTGACGGGGAGCGTCGCGGTGGGCGCTTCGAGACTCGTCGATGCCGAAATGCCATTGGCTTCGCAGAAGCGCGCGGCGTTCCACAGCTTGGTCGCGAAATTGCGATAGCCCGCGAGGCGCGCGTCATCCATCTTGATGTCGCGGCCCTGGCTTTCCATCGCGCTCATAAAGAAGCGCAGCGCGTCTGCGCCATATTGGTCGATCAGGCCGAGCGGATCGACGACATTGCCCTTCGACTTCGACATCTTCGCGCCGTCGGGAGCGCGGACGAGGCCGTGAAGATAGAGCGTCTTCCACGGCACCTCATCCATGAAGTGCATCCCCTGCATCGCCATGCGGGCATCCCAGAAGAAGAGGATGTCGAAACCCGAGATGAGGACATCGTTGGGGTAGTGGCGCTTGAGGAGGTCGGTGCCCTCGGGCCAGCCGAGCGTCGCGAAGGGCCAGAGCGCCGAAGAGAACCAGGTGTCGAGGACGTCGGGGTCGCGTTCGAGCTGGACGCCTTCGCCTGCTTCCGCCTGCGCCTCTTCTTCGGTCTCGGCGACGAAGATGCGGCCGTCCTCGGCGTACCACGCCGGAATCCGGTGCCCCCACCAGAGCTGGCGCGATACGCACCACGGCTGGATATTCTCCATCCAGTTGAAGAAGGTCTTTTCCCATGTTTTGGGAACGATGTTGATCCGGCCATCGCGCACCGCCTGCATCGGTGGCTGCGCGAGCGTGGCGGCGTCGACATACCATTGGTCCGTCAGCATCGGCTCGATCACCACGCCGCCGCGGTCGCCGAACGGCTGCATGATCATCTTGTCCTCGACCTTGATCATCAGCCCTTCAGCGTCGATGTCGGCGACGACGCGTTTGCGCGCTGCATAGCGGTCGAGGCCGCGATATTCGTCGGGAACGAGGTTCATCGCGTCGATTTCGGCCGAGGTAGCGGATGCGCCCTTCGCGATTTCGACCGCGCGGGCCGCGGTCTCGGCATAGGGTGCGCCGTCGGCCCGCATCGCGGCGACTTCGTCCATCAGCCGGTACATCGGGATGCCGTTCCGCTGCGCGACGCCATAGTCGTTCTCGTCGTGCGCACCGGTGATCTTGACCGCGCCCGAGCCAAAATCGGGATCGGGATAATCATCGGTGATGATCGGGATCAGGCGCCGATGCTCTTTCGGCCCGACCGGGATCTCGCAATATTTGCCGACGATCGGCCGATAGCGTTCGTCGCCGGGGTGCACCGCGACCGCGCCGTCGCCCAGCATCGTCTCGGGTCGCGTCGTCGCGATCGAGATATAGTCGCGCTCTTCCTCGAACAGCACAGTCCCGTCGGCGTCGCGCTCGACATAGGTATAGGTCTCGCCGCCCGCGAGCGGATATTTGAAATGCCACATATGGCCGGGCACTTCGTGCGATTCGACCTCGAGGTCCGAGATAGCGGTCTTGAGTGCGGGATCCCAGTTCACGAGGCGCTTGTCGCGGTAGATCAGCCCCTGCTTGTGGAGTTCGACGAACACCTTGACCACCGCCTTGGTGAAATGCGGGTCCATGGTGAACTGTTCGCGGTCCCAGTCCATCGAACAGCCGAGACGGCGGAGCTGGCGGGTGATCTGGCCGCCGCTTTCGCCTTTCCATTCCCAGACCTTGTCGACGAATTGCTCGCGGGTAAAATCGGTGCGCTTTTGCTGGCGTTCATTGAGCTGGCGCTCGACGACCATCTGCGTTGCGATCCCGGCATGATCCATCCCGACGACCCACAGCGCATCCTTGCCGCGCAGCCGTTCGTAGCGGACGAGCACGTCCTGCAACGTGTTGTCGAGCGCATGGCCGATGTGTAGCGCGCCGGTGACGTTCGGCGGCGGGTTGACGATCGTAAAGGGTTGCGCGTCGGGACGCGCGGGACGGTACAGCCCGCGGCTTTCCCATTCGCGGGACCATTTCGCCTCGATAGCGGCGGGATCGAATGTCTTTTCCATCGGCATAGCGCGGGCGCTTTGCCAGCCATGCTGCGGCGCGGCAAGGGGGAATGGTCCCCAATTTCCGTTCGTATCGAGCGAAGTCGAGATGCCGACCCGCAACATGTGCCTTCCGCGTATCTCGACTTCGCTCGACACGAACCAGCGTGGTTAGCCTATTTCTTCAAATGCCGCCCCAGCCAATCGAATACCGTGCGATACCATTGCACGCTGTTCTGCCCCTTGAGCACCCAATGGTTCTCGTCCGGGAAAATCAGCAATTCGCCCTCAATCCCCTGCCGTTGCAGCGCGTGGAAGGCGGCAAGGCTCTGGCTGTAGGGTATGCGGAAATCCTTCTCGCCGTGGATCACGAGCATCGGTGTCTTCCACTTGGCGACATGGTTCACCGGATTCCATTTTTCGGCGTCGGGGCGCGTCCACCAGGGGCCGCCATGGTCCCATTCGTCGAACCATAGCTCCTCGGTCTCGAACGCCATCGCGCGCAAGTCGAAAACACCCGCATGATTGATGAGGCATTTGAAGCCGTCGGGCCAGTTCCCGGCAATCCAGTTCATCATATAGCCGCCGTACGAGCCGCCGAGCGCGCAGGCGTTGGCGGTGTCGAGTTGCGCGTCTTGCGCTCCCGCCGCCGCGAGGCCGAGTTTCAGATCTTCGAGCGGCTTGCCGCCCCAATCCTGATTGATGCTGTCGGTAAACGACTGCCCATAGCCGACCGAGCCATGGAAATCGATCGTCACCGCGGCATAGCCGGGCGCCGAAAAGAGGCGTGGGTTCCAACGCGTTGACCAGCTGTTGCCGAAACTCGACTGCGGGCCGCCGTGGACGAGGAAGGCGACGGGGAGCTTTCCCTCGGCCTTTGCGGGCTTGACGATCTGACCCCAGACGGCGTCTCCGTTCGCGCCCTTGAACTGCAGACGTTCGACCGACACAGCGTCGAGTTCGACCAACCGGTCCCCATTGACATCGGTGAGGCGCGTGACGCGTCCCTTCGCGTCGCGGACCCACAGGTCGGTGGGAACCGCAATACTGTTGCGCGTATAGAGGAGCGCGCCGCCGGGCAGCGGGGTGACGTCGCTGATATTGCCGTCCCATTTTTCGGTCGTAACCTTCAGTCTCTCTATCTTTCCGGTCGCGACGTCGACGCGGAAGACGGGGTGGTCGAGCACATCCTGCGCGGTGACATAGAGTGACTTGCCGTCCGGTGCCCAGACAATCGAGCCGACCGAACGGTCCCACGCATCGGTCAATTTGCGCACCTCGCCGCTCTCGAGGTCGCGCAGCATCAATATCTGCCGGTCGGCCTCATAGCCCGGCCGCGCCATCGCGGCATAGGCAAGCCATTTGCCGTCGGGCGAGGGGGCGGGGAGGGTATCGGTCGCTTCATTCGCTTCGGTCAGATTGACAGGCGGCATCCGCGCATCGACGAGCACACGATAGATATCGAGGTTGGTCGAACGCGGTTCATCCTTGTCGGCCTTGCGCAGCGTGAAATAGACGGTGCGGCTATCAGGGCCCCAGGCGATTTCCTCGCCGCCGCCGAACGGCTTTGACGGCGCATCGCCGATCAATCCCGCGTCGAGCGGTCGCGCGACGCTCGCCTTGCCGTCTTCGAGGTTGAAGACGAAGGGGCGGCTATAGGTGCCGGGGGTTTCCCAGCTGTCCCAGTGCCGTACGAAACCGGCGTTATTCTTGTAATGGCGCCCCGTGCCGGGGCCGGGCAGTTCGCCCTTGTCCTTCGCGTCGCATCCAAAATCCGTGCATTCTCGGGCGATGTCGCCCCACGCGAGCAATCGCTTGCCGTCGGGCGAGATTTTGAAGCCTGCAACATCGGCCTTGGTGTCAGTGACCCGCGTCGGCTCGCCGCCCTTCGCGGGCTCGACACGCCATATTTGCGATTTGCCGCTGGCGTTCGAGAGGAAATAGAGGCTCCCGTCGGGATGAAAGGTCGGGGCGCTTTCATTCTTGTCGGCGATATCGGCGACACGCACCGGTGCCGCGCCCTTCATTTTGCGATCGACGAGCCAGAGGCCGGTCGAGCGCTTGAAACTGTCCGCGGCGGTCTCGGTCATCTGAAAAGCGACCCAGCGGCCGTCGGGCGATGCCGTCGGCGCCGCGACGCGGTTGAGCGTCGCCAGATCGACTTCGGTCATCGGTCGGGCATTGGCGGGAAGGGACAGAGCGGCGGCGAGCGCAAGCGCGCTCGGAAGGAGATAGTATTTCATGAAACTGGTTTAGCGGGCAGCGTGCCTGGTGCAACCCCCTTCAGCGAACGAGCTTGCCGCCCTTCATCACATGGTCGATCGCCTCGAGCGCGCCGATATCGGCGAGCGGATCGGCCTTGACCGCCACCATGTCGGCGTAGCGGCCGGGAACGATCGCGCCCACGTCGCTGCGCCCCATTTCCTCGGCCGCGCGGCCGGTCGCCGACCGGATCGCCTGCATCGGCGTCATCCCGTGGCGCACCATATATTTGAACTGCCGCGCGTTGAGGCCGTAGGGATAGACGCCGGCATCGGTCGCGTAACCGATGTTGACGCCCAGCTCGACCGCCCGGCGGAACACCGCGCGCTGCGCCTCGGTCGTTTCGCGATTCTTGCGCAAATATTCCTCGGGCCAGCCTTCCTTTGTACCCTCGGCATCGATGAAGTCGCCGTTGTAAATGTCCATCGCCAGCCAGGTGCCGTGCTTTTTCGCCATCTGGAGCGCTTCTTCGTCTGCGAGGCTCGCATGCTCGATGCTGTCGACCCCGGCGCGGATCGCATTCTTCATTCCTTCGGCGCCGTGCGCGTGCGCGGTGACTTTTTTCCCGCGCGCATGGGCGACCTTCACCACCGCACGCAGCTGATCTTCGGTGAGTTCGGGCGCCCCCGGCTCGGTGCCGATTGCCAGCACCGCGCCGGTGGCGATCGTCTTGATGAAGTCGGCGCCATGATCGAGCAGATAGGCGGCTTTGGCGGCAGCCTCTTCGGGAGTCGAGGCGACGCCGAGGCGCAGGTCGGGCGGAAGCTGGTCGTTGGGCATCACGCCGTTGAGTTCGCCGCCGCCGCCGGGGACCGTGATATAGGCGCCCGCAACCCACATGCGCGGCCCCGGCACGTCGCCGCGCTCGATCGCGTTACGCAGCACGACATCGGTGAGGCCGCGATAGGTGCCGACGTCGCGGACGCTGGTGAAACCGGCGTCGAGCGTGACGCGTGCATTGCGCGCGCCGACGAGCGCGGTTTCGGCGGGCGAGGACTTGATCGGAGCGGCGAGATCGGCACTTTGGCCAAGGTCGGCAAGGTGGGTGTGGAGATCGATAAGCCCCGGCAGCACGGTGAACCCCGACCAGTCGAGCCGGGTCGCGCCTTCGGGCGTCGCGCCGCAGGGAGCGACGGCGACGATCCGTTCATATTCGACCGTGATGCACTGGCCCGTGCGGACATTGTCGGACTGGCCGTCGATCAGGCGGCCGGCCTCGATGTAAAGCGTTTGCGCGTTCGTCGCCGATGCGGTGAAAGCCGCGACCAGCGCCCCTGCTAAAGCGCAGCGTTGAAGGTGTCGCATTGTTGTGGATCGCCCGTCTGGAGGCCGCGGCGCAGCCAGGTCATGCGCTGCTCGCTCGTGCCGTGAGTAAAGCTTTCGGGAACGGGCCGCTGGCCCGCCGAGCGCATCAGCGTATCGTCGCCGATGGCGTTGGCGGCGCGCATCGCTTCCTCCATATCGCCCGGTTCCATCACCGGCTGACCTGCGCTGTTGCGCGCGCGCGCTGCCCAGACGCCGGCGTAGCAGTCGGCCTGGAGTTCCATGCGGACCTGCAGCGCATTGCCCTCTGCCTGCGAGCTGCGCGCCTGCGCACGCCGCACCTGCTCCGACGTTCCGGTGATTGTCTGGATATGGTGCCCGACCTCGTGCGCGACGACATAGGCCTGCGCCGCGTCGCCCGCGGCGCCGAACCGGCCTTCGAGTTCACGGAAAAAGCTGGTGTCGAGATAGACGCCCTGATCTGCGGGGCAATAAAATGGTCCCATCGCCGCCTGTGCTGCGCCGCACGCCGAGCGGTTCTGGTCGGTAAAGAAGTTGAGCGTCGGTCGTCTGTAACCGCCGACGAGGTCGCCCCACACTTGATGCGTCGATCCGAAGACATTGCAGGCAAAACGTTCAGCCGCCGTGTCGCAGGCGACCGCCTGGCCGCCGCGACTGTCGGCCATCGGATCGGCGGTCCCGCCCCCCATGCTCAACATGTTAGCGCCGGGACCGAGCAGGAAAAACGCTGCCGCGCCTAGGATCAGGATCGTCCCGCACCCCATTTTGCGCCCAAGCAGCATTGGAAGGAAGGCGAACAGCAGATTGCCGAGCCCACCGCCGCCGCCGCCGAATCCGCCGCCGCCGCGCCCAAGGTCGCGGATGTCGTCGCCGGGGTCATAATCGTCGAGGCGCATCGCCTATCTCCAGCTTTCTGCCCACTTGTTCCAATTGTTACAGCCGAAACCGGCAATTGGAAGGGTTTTGCACCTTCGCCCGCTTGCAATCGTGCGTGCTGCGGTGCAACAATTGCCAATGCCCCGCCGCGCCGTCCATGCTGCCCTGCCGCTTCCCGATCTTGTCGTGCTCGTCTTGCAGGGCGGCGGCGCACTGGGCGCCTATCAGGCCGGCGTTTACGAGGCACTGATCGATCTGGGCATCGAGCTCGACTGGGTGGCGGGGATTTCGATAGGCGCGATCAACGCTGCGATCATTGCGGGCAATCCGCGCGACGAAGCGGTCGGAAAGATGCGCAACTTCTGGGACGGCGTGTCGTCGGCGCTCCCCGCGTTGCCGGTAGTCGACAACGACCTTGCCCGCGAATGGATGCATCTTGCCGCCGCCGGACAAGTCGCGGCTTTCGGCGTTCCCGGTTTCTTCGCACCGCGCTGGCCGCCGCCAGGCTTTGCCGAACCGCAGACGCCCGCAGCCGTCAGCCTTTATGACACGGCGCCGCTAGCGGCGACGCTCGACCGGCTCGTCGACTGGGATCGGGTGAACGGCGGCAGCGTGCGCCTGTCGGTCGGGGCGGTTGCGGTCGAAACCGGCAACTTTCGCTATTTCGACACGCGCACCGACCGCATCGACGCGCGGCATATCCTCGCGTCGGGAGCGCTTCCGCCGGGGTTGCCGCCGGTCGAGATCGACGGCGTCTGGTACTGGGACGGCGGACTCGTGTCGAACACCCCGCTCGAACATGTCGTCGAGTCGGCGAAGCAGGATATGCTGGTGTTTCAGGTCGACCTCTTCCCCGCGCGCGGCGAGCGGCCGCACGATCTGGAGGAAGCCTGGTCGCGCGAGAAGGATATCCGCTATTCGAGCCGCACGCGGCGCATCTCCGACGGGCTCGTCCGACGCCGCAAGGAGCATCAACTCGTCGACCGCATGTTGAGCAAGCTCCCCGACGAATTGCTCGATCTCCCCGAGGTCAAGGCGGTGCGGCGCATGGTTGATTGCCATGCGCTCAATGTGGTTCAGCTGATACACCAGCCGCCGACATGGCAGACCGGCGCGCGCGATTTCGAATTTTCGCGGTCGACGATGGAGACCAATTGGGCTCTCGGCCGCGCGGCGGTCGAAGCGGCGATGAAGGACGGACATTTGCTAGCGCAAAGTATCGTCGAGGGGCGTTCGGAGGCCTTTGCCGTCCAATCGAACGCCTTGCGACCCAAGGTTGTGCCCGACGCTCCAGATGAAACTCCCCCACAGAAAGGAAGCTGACCCATGCATCTCAAAGGCAAGACCGCACTCGTCACCGGATCGACATCGGGCATCGGGCTCGGGATCGCGAAGGCGCTCGCGGCCGAAGGCGCGTCGCTGATCATCAACGGGTTCGGCGACGCGGGCGCAATCGAGGCCGAGCGGGCCGGGCTCGAAGCGTTGAGCGGAGCAAAGGCCGCCTATGACGACGCCGACCTGACCAAGCCCGAAGCCATCGCGGACATGTTCGCGCGCGCCGACACCGAGATGGGCGGCGTCGACATCCTCGTCAACAATGCGGGAACGCAGTTCGTGTCGCCGGTCGAGGAGTTCCCGGTCGAAAAATGGGACCTTATCCTCGCGCTCAACCTGAGCTCGGCCTTTCATACGATGCGTCTCGCGATTCCGGGGATGCGCAAGAAGGGGTGGGGACGGATCATCGGCACCGCGTCGGCGCACTCGCTCGTCGCATCGCCGTTCAAATCGGCCTATGTTGCGGCCAAGCACGGACTCGCCGGGTTGACCAAGGCGGTCGCGCTCGAGGTGGCGGATGCTGGTATCACGGTTAATTGCGTCAGCCCTGGCTATGTTTGGACGCCGCTCGTCGAAAACCAGATTCCCGACACAATGAAGGCGCGCGGGATGACGCGCGAACAGGTGATCAACGACGTGCTGCTCGCCGGTCAGCCGACCAAGCAGTTCGTGACCGTAGAGCAGGTGGCGGCGTTCGTTCTGTTCCTGACGCGCGACGAAGCGGCGAATGTCACCGGGGCCAATCTGAGCGTCGATGGCGGGTGGACCGCGCAATAGACCCGACATTCGGTTGAGCATTCTCCTTCGCTCTCTTATGGTTAAGCGATAACCGGTCAGGAGAGGCGGAGAATGAAGGGTCGCGCTATATTAGTTTCATTGCTTGTCGCAGGAGTAGCGCTCGGCGGGTGCCGTCCGGTGCCCGCCAGTCCGGTGCCCGCTGCCGACCTTCCGCCGCCGGAGGCCGACGGCAGTTGGCGTGCGACGGCGACAGATCAGGACCGCGAGCGTATCCGCAACTGGTATGCAAGCTGGACCGCCGCGCTCGCCGACGCGCGCGCAAAGGGGCAGGGGGCGGCCATCGAACGCGAGGGCGCGTTGCTTGCACCATTGGCGGCGCTTCCCAATCCGCACTTGCCCGCCGGCGATTACCGGTGCCGAACCGTCAAGGTCGGGGCGAAGGGGCGCGGGACGCTAGGATTCGTTGCCTATGGCTGGTTCCGGTGCCGCATCGCCGCCGAGCAGGGGCTTTACAGCCTGACCAAGACTTCGGGATCGCAGCGCCCGGTCGGATTGATCTTTCCCGACAATCTGAAGCGCCAGATATTTCTCGGCACTCTGGTTCTCGGCGACGAGAAAATGCCCGTCAGTTACGGGATCGACCGGATGCGCGATATGGCGGGCCTTGTCGAACGGATCGGCGAGAATCGCTGGCGCGTGGTTCTGCCTGCGCCGGCCTATGAATCGCTGCTCGACGTGATCGAACTGGTACCGGAAAGCTAAAGCGGGGGAATGGACATGAATATGAAGCTGACGGCCGTCGCGGCCCTTGCGATCATCTTGCCGATGCCGGTCGCGGCGCAGGATATCGCCGCCGAAGTCGGCAAGCAGATGCCGTCGTTGATGAAGGTCTATGACGATTTTCACGCCAATCCCGAACTGAGTTTCATGGAAGTGCGCTCGGCCGGCATTCTTGCGGCCGAAGCGCGCGGGTTGGGATTCAGCGTTGCCGAGAAGGTCGGCGGAACGGGTATCGTCGCGGTGATGGAAAACGGCCCCGGTCCGATCGTGCTCGTCCGCGCCGATATGGACGCGCTTCCGGTCACCGAGCAGACGGGCCTCCCCGGCGCCTCCAAGGTGCGGGTGACGACCAAGGAGGGCGTCGAAACGGGCGTGATGCACGCCTGCGGTCACGACACCCATATGACCGCGTGGGTCGGCGTTGCGCGTCTGATGGCGGCACACAAGGATCGATGGTCGGGCACGCTGGTCATGATCGGTCAGCCTGCAGAGGAACGCGGCGCGGGTGCCCGAATGATGCTGGAGGACGGCCTCTATACGCGCTTTCCGAAGCCCGATTACGCGCTGGCCTTTCACGACGCCGCGCAGTTTCCTGCGGGAATGATCGGCTACACGCCGGGCTATGCGCTCGCCAATGTCGACAGCGTCGATATATTGGTGAAGGGCGTCGGCGGGCACGGCGCCTATCCGCAAACCACCAAAGACCCGATCGTCCTGGCAAGCCGGATCGTCACGGCCTTGCAGACGCTCGTCGCGCGTGAGGTAAGCCCGCTCGACAGCGCCGTGGTGACCGTCGGAAGCTTTCACGCGGGCGCCAAGCACAACATCATACCCGACGAGGCACGGCTGCAACTGACCGTTCGCAGCTATACCGATGAGGTGCGCACCCATTTGCTCGACGGCATCGCACGAATTGCCAAGGGCGAAGCGATCGCTGCGGGGCTTCCCGACGACAAGATGCCCGACGTGACGGTCGACCGGAACGAGTTCACGCCATCGACCTACAACACGCCCGAATTGACGCGCGACATGGCCGAATTTTTGACGGGCCGGTTCGGGGCGGCGCGCGTTCATCAATTGCCGCCGGTCATGGGCGGTGAGGACTTCGGTCGCTTTTCGCGCGACGACAAGGATATTCAAAGCCTGATCTTCTGGGTCGGCGGCGTCCCGCAGGCCGAGTTCGATGCGGCGAAGAAGGAGGGCCGAACCCTGCCGAGCCTTCACTCGCCTTTCTGGGCGCCCGACGCGCATGCGGTTGTTTCGACCGCGACCGAGGCGCTCACGGCAATGGCGATGAAATTGATGCCGAAGGGATGATCGAGGCGGCGAGCGGGCTCTTGCACCGGGCATCCCGGCGCCCTAAATAGCCGCTATGCGGGCCGGGCCCCTCTGGCGTCGGCGGGTTTATCCCGCCGCGTGATGTCGGACCGCATCGGGTGACACCGATGCTCTGGCCCTTCCTCCCCCCTGATCAGGGTAAGGCGTCGGCGTCACCTGTTTTGAGTACGCTCAATCAGGAGGCCATATGTCTTTGAATCCCCATATTTATCACCTGTCCGCGTTGCACCGCCGTCTGGACGAGGCAGTCCGCCGGGAAGCGCGGCGACGCGGCGGCGATCCGTTCCGGCTGTTGCGGCTCAAGAAGCTGAAGCTCGCAGTGCGCGACCGCCTTTCGGCGATTATGCGCCGGCGGGCGCTCAGCTGATACCGACCATCTGGATAGTATCGGGCGCGCCTACTCCGGCTGGCGCGCCCTTTCATTCGTTAGGGAAAATCATGGATTTCATTTCCGCTGACTGGTTGGGTACACCGGTCTGGTTCTGGCTTGTCTTTCTGACGCTGGTCACCGCGCTCACCGCCTTTGACCTTGGCGTCTTGAACAAGAAAAACAAGGAGATGGGGATTGGAGAGAGCCTGAAGCTCTCTGTCCTCTATATCGGCGTTGCGCTCGCCTTCGGTCTCTGGATCTGGGCCGAGAAGGGCGGCGATGCAGGCCTGCAATATTATACAGGCTTTTTCATCGAAAAGGCGTTGTCCATCGACAATATCTTCGTGATTTCGTTGATTTTTAAAGCCTTCGCCATTCCGTCGCGCTTTCAGTATCGCGCCTTGCTATGGGGCATTGTCGCAGTGATCGTGCTGCGCGGCTTGATGATCGCGGGCGGGGTTGCGCTCATCAGCGAATATGACTGGCTGCTCTATATTTTTGCCGGCTTCCTCATCCTTACCGGAATCAAGATGATGTTCGCGGACGAAAAGCCAATGGATGTCGCCGGCAATCCGGTCGTCAAATGGCTGTCGCGTCAGGTGCCGATCACCCATGAACTTCATGGCGAAAAATTCTTCGTTCGCGTGCCCGACGGCCGGACGGGAAAACTCGCTCTCGCTGCCACGCCGTTGTTTCTTGCCCTCGTCGTCATCAATCTGGCCGATCTGGTGTTCGCGGTCGACAGCGTGCCGGCAATCCTCGCAATCACTACCGATAGCTTCATCGTTTATACGTCGAATATCATGGCAATCTTGGGGTTGCGCGCGCTCTATTTCGCGTTGGCCGCGATGGTCCATCGCTTCCATTATCTGAAATATGCATTGGCCCTGGTTCTGGTGTTCATCGGATCGAAGATATTCGTCGCCGATTTCCTGCTCGACGGAGGAAAATTTCCGCCGTGGATCAGTCTGGCGATTACCTTCGGCCTGATCGCAGGCGGCGTCCTCTGGTCGTTGATCAAGACCCGCGGTCAGGACGTCGCAGCTTCGGCCTGAACCGGCGCGCGGGCGGCCGGATCCGCCCGCGACGTCAAACGGCGAGCAGAAGCGTGTCGTCGGCGCGTGGCGGCGCGGCTTCAAACGAGGGAAGCGGCTCGAAACTTTCTTCGCCGATCTCGGGCGCGCCGAGGCCGTCGAGCTTGAAGTGGCCGAGGCGGCGCTCGTCATCCGAACGCCATGTCTTGCCGAGGTTCAGCGCGCTGACAAACAGATCGCCGTGGCGTTCGAACAATTGGTGCGGGGCAAGCGTCATGCGCGCGCCGTTGTAATTTGCGGTAATTGTGCGTCGGCGCGCAATCGCTTCCATCATGGTCAGCCGGGTATCGGTCATAAGTCTCTTGCTCTGGGGAGAGTGTTGTGCGTTGCAACATAATGCCCGCGCTTGATGTCGCAGACAAGGGGAAACGGTGTCAGGGTCTGGTACAGGACTGCGCGGCAAGAAAAAATGTCCGCCGAAAGCCCGAGGGCTCTCGACGGACAGGCTTTCCTCCCCAGGAAAGATGGGTAGGCGCGGGGCGGGTCGCAGGCCCCGCGCCAAGCTGGATGCGCCGTATCAGGCGGCGAACTGGTTCATCGTATTGTCTTTGCCCGCCGCTTTGAGCGCGGCTTCGCCGGCGAAATATTCCTTGTGGTCGTCGCCGATGTCGCTGCCGCTCATGTTCTGATGCTTCACGCAGGCGATGCCCTGACGGATTTCGGCGCGCTGGACGTTCTTGACATATCCGAGCATCGCTTCGTCGCCGAAATATTCCTTCGCCAGATTGTCGGTCGACAGCGCTGCGGTATGATAGGTCGGCAGGGTGATCAGGTGGTGGAAGATGCCGGCGCGCTTCGCCGCGTCGCGCTGGAAGCTGCGTATGCGGTTGTCGGCTTCGACCGCGAGTTCGGTGCCGTCATAATCGACGCTCATTAGTTTGGCGCGGTCATAGGCACTGACATCCTTGCCTTCCTTCTCCCAGGCGTCGAATACCTGCTGGCGGAAATTGAGCGTCCAGTTGAAGCTCGGCGAATTATTATAGGCGAGTTTCGCATTGGGGACGACCTCGCGGATGCGGTCGACCATGCCGGCAATCTGTTCGATGTGGGGCTTTTCGGTCTCGATCCAGATGAGGTCGGCGCCGTTCTGCAGCGAGGTGATGCAGTCGAGCACGCAGCGATCCTCGCCCGTTCCGGGAAGGAACTGGTAAAGGTTCGAAGGCAACCGCTTCGGGCGCATCAGCTTGCCGTCGCGGTTGATGAGGACGTCGCCGGGATTGCCCGCGCCGCTCACCTCTTCGCAGTCGAGGAAGCCGTTATACTGGTCTCCGAGGTCGCCCGGCCGGGTCGTGACGGCGATCTGCTTGGTCAGGCCTGCGCCCAGGCTGTCGGTACGCGCAACGACGATGCCGTCCTCGACGCCCATTTCCATGAAGGCATAGCGGAGCGCGCGGATTTTCTGCAGGAAATCCTCGTGCGGCACGGTGACCTTGCCGTCCTGGTGTCCGCACTGCTTTTCGTCCGAAACCTGGTTTTCGATCTGCAGCGCGCAGGCGCCCGCCTCGATCATCTTCTTGGCGAGCAGATAGGTCGCCTCGGCATTGCCGAAGCCCGCGTCGATGTCGGCGATGATCGGCACGACGTGGGTTTCATGATTGTCAATCGCGGCTTGGACCTGCTTGGCCTTGAGTTCGTCGCCCGCGGCGCGCGCGGCGTCGAGTTCGCGGAACAGCCCACCGAGTTCGCGGGCGTCGGCCTGGCGCAGGAAGGTGTAGATTTCCTCGATCAGCGCGGGGACGCTGGTTTTTTCGTGCATCGACTGATCGGGAAGCGGGCCGAATTCGCTGCGCAGGGCGGCGATCATCCAGCCGGAGAGATAGATGTAGCGGCGCTTGGTGGTGCCGAAATGCTTTTTTATCGCGATCATCTTTTGCTGCGCGATGAAGCCGTGCCAGCAACCGAGCGACTGGGTGTAGTTCGCCGGATCGGCGTCGTAGGCGGCCATGTCGGCGCGCATGATGCGCGCGGTGTAGCGCGCGATGTCGAGGCCGGTCTTGAACTTGTTCTGGGCGCGCATGCGAGCGACATTCTCGGCGCTGATGGCGTCCCAGCGTCCGTCCTGGTCGCGGATGAGGCGGCCTGCCTGCGCCATGTCTTCGGTGTAGCCCATGTCCTGTTCCTTCGTCTGGAGGAGATGAGCCGATGTTGCCGAAGGTGCCGCGCAAAGTGAAAAGCTTTGTCAATAAATCTTGTAAATATCGGCCGCAATGTGCAATATGCAGTGTAATTTAGTAAAGAAAGTTACACATCATGGCAGAGCGGCGGCTGTTTGCGGGACCGGCGGTACGGCGGCTGCGGCGCGACGCGGCGATGACGCAGGCGGCGATGGCCGAAGCGCTCGACATTTCGCCCAGCTATCTCAATTTGATCGAGAATGGCCAGCGCCCGTTGACCGCGACGGTGATGGTCAAGCTGGCCGAACGGTTCGATTTCGACGTCGCGTCGCTCGGCGGCGAGGAGGTGCCCGGCGGGCAGGCGGGGTTGCGGCGGCGCCTGGCCGACCCGCGCTTCGCCGACCTTGGCATCGGCGCGCAAGAGGTCGAGGAATGGTTGCAGGCGGCGCCGACGACGGCCGCTGCCTTTGCCCGCCTGTTCGACGCGGCACCCGAGCAGACGTCCGAAACACAAGCCGAGCCAGCCGAAGTTGCCGCGGTGCGCCGCGCGATCGAACAGTGGCGCAACCATTTCGCCGATCTCGACGCCCGCGCCGAGGAACTCGCCGACGAGCTGCGGCTTGCGGGCGGCGACCTGTATGGCACGATCGCCGAACGCCTGCGCACGCGGCACCAGCTGGGAATCCGCGTGCTTCCGAGCGACGTCATGCCCGACCGGCTGCGCTGGCTCGACTGGCACGCGCGGCAGTTGATGCTGAACGAACTGCTGCGCCCCGCATCGCGCACCTTCCAGGCGGCGGCGACGCTGGGGCAGATGGAGGCAAAGGACCAGATCGACGCGCTGGTCGCCGGCGCCGAGTTCGCCGAGACAGCGGCGGCCAAATTGTTCGAGCGCCACCTGATCCAATATTTCGCGGCGGCGCTGATGATGCCCTATGGCCGCTTCCTGCGCGCGTGCGATGCGACGGGATATGATCTGTTGCTGCTCCAGCGCCGCTTCGGCGCGGGGTTCGAGCAGGTGGCGCACCGCCTGACGACGCTGCAGCGCGTCGGCGCGCGCGGGCTGCCCTTTTTCATGCTGCGCATCGACCGCGCGGGGCAGGTGAGCAAACGCTATGCCGGGGCGAGCCAGTCGCCGCTGGTCGACGGCGACGGCCGCTGCCCGTTGTGGGCGATCCACGAGGCCTTTTCGCGTCCGGGCGAAGTTGTCGCCGACCTTGTCGAACTGGAGGACGGAACGCGCTGGTTCACCCAGAGCCGCACCGTCGCGGCGCCGGGATCGACCGGAACGAACACCCCCGCGCGCTTTGCGGTGTGCGTCGGCGTCGACGCGAAAGTGGCCGCCCCGCTCGTCGCCGCGCGCGGCATCGACCTGATGCGCCAACCGGCGACGCCGATCGGCCTCGGCTGCCGTCGATGCACGCGCAGCGGCTGCGTCCAGCGGTCGATGCCGCCGATCGGCCGGGCGCTGCGCTTTCGCGAAGGCGAGCGCGGCGTGAGCGCGTTCGATTTCGCCGGAGATTGAGGCGCGGGCAGCCCCGCGACGCCGCGATTTAATTTTCGCCCCGCCGCGCCGTAAGTCATTGACAGGCAGTCGATGCTGTCTGCGCGGGACCCTGTTTGAATGTTGCTTCGTATCAAACCCGAAGACGTCGAAATCGGCATGTATATTCACGCGTTCGAAGGACGGTGGATCGACCACCCGTTCTGGCGCAATCGCTTTCTGGTCGAAACGCCGGAACAACTCGCGCTCGTTCGTGGCGCCGAAGTCCCGCATCTGTTCGTCGATCGCGCGCGCAGCCGCCGCGCGACGATGGCCAACGCGGCCCATGGCGCAGGGCGAAGCAAATATCGCGCGTCCGACGAAAAAGACGGCCCGGTGTCGTCTGGCCTTCCCCCTGCCGATCCGCTGCCGACGCCCGACCGGATCAAGCCGCAGAAGCGCAGCAGCTACGCCCGCGAAAGGCGCCGTGCAGCGGCGCTTGTCGACAAGTCGAAACATGCGGTGTTCGACATGTTCGAGGAGGCGCGGCTGGGCCGCGCGGTCGAAGTCGCGCCGCTCGTCCCGCTGGCGCAGTCGATCGGCCAATCGATCGAGCGCGATTCAAAGGCGCTCATCAACCTCGTCCGGTTGAAGGAGAAGGACGAATATACCTATCTTCATTCGGTGGCCGTGTGCGCGCTGATGATGAATTTCGCGCGCCAGCTCGATCTGAGCGAATCCGAAGTGCGCGATCTGGGGGTCGCGGGGCTGCTTCACGATCTGGGCAAGATTGCCATCGCCGATGCGATATTGATGAAGCCGGGCGCGCTCGAACGGCACGAGCGCACCGTCGTCGAAAATCATCCGATGGCGGGGTTCGACCTGCTTGCCGCGTCGGCCGACATTCCCGAAGCGGCACTCGACGTTTGCCGCCACCACCATGAAAAGGTCGACGGCACCGGCTACCCCGACCGGCTGCGCGGCGACCAATTGTCGCTGTACGCGCGGATGGGGGCCATCTGCGACGTGTATGACGCCGTGACGTCGAACCGTCCCTACAAGCAAGCGTGGACGCCGTGCGAGGCGCTGACCGCGATGCAGAGCTGGGAAGGGCATATCGACCGCCAGTTGCTCGAACGCTTTGCCGACAGCCTGGGGATTTTCCCGGTCGGCACGCTCGTCCGCCTGTCGACGGGGTTGCTCGGCATCGTCATCGGCAGCGACGGCGAGTGCGCCGAAGATGTTGTCGTGCGGGCGTTTTTCGACTGCGACGCGCTCGACGAATTCCCGCCGTTCGACCAGTCGATTGCGCCATCGGCCGAACACCCGCGCATCGTCGGACGCGACAGCCCGACCTTCTGGCGCTTCGACAATTGGGATGCGACGCGCCACCGGATCCTGGGGTCCTGACCCTAGCAATACCTCGGCGATCCGAAAACGGGCCAATAGCCCGCAACTTGCACCCCAAGGCCTTTCTGGGCAGGTTGGGTATAGCGAGTCCCGGACAGGAGGCACTTGATGGCAAATCCCGTAATGGTGGCGACCGACCTTAGCGCGCGTGACGACAGGGCGGTGGACCGCGCGCTGATGCTGGCGCGGCAATGGGGCACGCGCACGGGTGTCATCCATGTTCCGCAATCGGGTGTCGGCAACGATACGCCGGTCGACTGGAGCGCCAAGGTTCGCGCCGCGCTTCCCGACCCGCAGGCCGACGTCGATATTATCCTGCCCGAAGGTTCGGCGCCGACCGCCATCGTCGCCGCCGCGCGCGAACGGGATGGCGCGGTCATCGTCACGGGAATCGCGCGGATGAACGATTTCTGCGACTATTTTCTGGGAACGACGGTGGACCATGTTTTGCGCCACACCGATTTGCCGGTGCTGGTCGTCAAGCAACGTCCGCATGCCGATTATGCGCGCATCATGGTTGCGACCGATTTTTCGCAGGGTTCGCGCGTCGCGCTGACGAAGGCTGCCGACCTTTTTCCAAACATTCCCATCGACCTGGTCCACGCATTTCATGTTCCGTATGAATCGCGTTTCACGTCGGACGATGTCCGTGCCGATGTGACCGCCGAGGAAAGCGAGGATATGGACAGCTTTGTCGCTCAGGAGGCGATAAGCGACGCGCTTCGCAAACGCATCGCGACGCATGTGATCGAAGGCGACACCAATGTCGCCATTGCCCGGGCCATCGAACGACTGCGACCCGACCTTTTCGTCGTCGGAACGCACGGCAAAAGCGGGTTTCGCCGCGCCACGATCGGCAGCAAGGCCGAAGCGCTGATCAAATGGGTTCCCGTCGATACGTTCGCGATACGCAGCGGGGGCTAGGTTCCGGACACGAGGCTTCGGTCGCGCGCCTTTGCGGCTTCGCGGACGTCCTGCGCGCGCGCGAGGGGGAGCACGAGGATATCGTCGCCGTCGACGATCACCGCGACATCCTCCATGCCCACGACCGACACGCGTTTTCCGTCGGCGCGCACCAAATTTCCGCTGCTGTCATGGAAAAAGGCGTCGCCATCGGCGACATTGCCCTTGCCGTCGCGGTCGGGCGCAAGCGCATGGACCGCCTGCCAACTGCCGAGATCGGACCAGCCCATCGCCACCGGCACAACCGCGACGCGATCATGCTTTTCCATCACGGCATAATCGATCGAATCCGAAGGCGCGCGGGCAAAGGCGATTTCATCGGCATAGAGCGCATCGCCATCGTGCATCCCCGCCGCCAGCGCCTCGACCGCGGCATCGAATATCGGGCGGCAATGGGTGAGCAACGCATCGCGCATCGCATCGGCGCGAAACAGGAAAATCCCCGCATTCCAGCTGAACCCTCCCGTCGCGAGCATCTGTTCGGCGGCATCCAACGGTGGCTTTTCGACGAAACGGTCGACGGCAAAGCCTTCTCCGTCCAATGGCGCGCCGCTCGCGATATAGCCATATCCGGTTTCGGGCCGGTCGGGCGCGATCCCGAAGGTGACAAGCCATCCCTGTTGCGCCAGCATGCTCGCCCTGGCAATCGCGGCGTGGAAGGCCGGAACATCGGCGATCAGATGGTCGCTGGGCATGACGAGCAGCAGGTCGCCGGCATCGGCCCCCGCCGCCGCGAGCGCGATGGCGCCCGCCGTGTTGCGCGCGACCGGTTCGACAAGGAGCCGCGCCTCGCGCCCGTCCAGCTGTTCGCGGACGAGCGCCACATGCGCCGCGCCGCACAATATCACCGGCGGCAGGAAATGCTGTCCGGCGGGCGTGCGCGCAAGCGTCTGGCGAAACAGGCTGTCGGGGCCGGCGAGCGGAAGAAACTGCTTGGCGCGCTCGCCCCGCGACGCGGGCCAAAGCCGGGTTCCGGCACCGCCGCACAGAATTACGGGCTGAATCATTGCGTTCATCCCGCAGGTCTATCGCACCGGGCGGAAAAGGCCATCGGCAATGCGGCCGGTTCGAAAATCGTGAGTGTAAAATTAACCGACACTTCACGCGTCGGCCGTAAAACCGCCCGCACGAAAGGGCGTCGCATTTCGCATGATCCGGCTGTTCAAACATTATGTCCCGCATGCGGTCGTCTGGCTCGCGCTGCTCGAACTTTTCGCGCTGCTCGCGTCGGCCGATTTCGCCTGGCGCATCTATGCGCATCAGGGCGGGTTCGATGCCGGAAGCTTCGCATCGCGCTGGCTGCCGCTGCTGACCTTTGCCGTCGCCAATTCGCTCGCGATGATGGCGACGGGAATGTACGGGACCGAGGCGCTGCGTTCGATGAAATTCGCGACCGCGCGGCTGTTCGCGGCGATCTCGCTCGGCGTCATCTTTCTCTCGGTGCTCGGCTTTATCGTGCCGGCCGCGACGTTGTGGCGCGTCAACAGCTTTTACGCGATGGCGCTGGCGATCGTCGCGCTGCTGTTCATCCGGTTGATCCTGACGCAGACCGCCGGGGCCGACGCGTTTCGCCGCCGTGTCCTGGTGCTCGGCGCCGGACCGCGCGCCGCGCGGTTGCAGGCGCTTGCCGACGCGCCGGGGAGCGGGCTGGTCGCCGCGGGATTCGTCGCGATGTCGGCGTCGGAATCGGCGGTCGATGGCGCGGTGCCGCGCGCCGACATCGCCAACCTCGCCGACCATGCCGTCGCGCTGGGGGTGGGCGAGGTGGTGCTGGCGATGGAAGAACGGCGCAACGCGCTGCCGCTTGGCGACCTGCTGCGCGTCAAGACGACGGGAATCCACGTCAACGACATTGCGAGCTTCATCGAGCGCGAAACGGGCCGCGTCGACCTTGCGACGACCAACCCCAGCGGGCTTATCTTTTCGGACGGCTTTTCGGCGGGGCAGCGGATTTCCAAGGTGGGGAAGCGAATATTCGACATCGCCGCGAGCCTGATGGTGCTCGTCCTCGGCCTGCCGCTCGTGCTGATCGCCGCGGTTGCGGTGAAGTGCGACAGCCGCGGGCCGATCTTTTATCGCCAGCCGCGCGTCGGCCTGTTCGGCGAACCCTATGATATCGTCAAGATCCGCTCGATGAGGACCGATGCCGAGGCGGCAGGCAAGGCGGTGTGGGCCAGCGAGAACGATCCGCGCGTCACCCGCGTCGGGCGCATCATCCGCAAGCTTCGCATCGACGAGCTGCCGCAGCTCTGGTGCGTGCTGAAGGGCGAGATGAGCTTTGTCGGGCCGCGGCCGGAGCGGCCGAGCTTTGTCGGCGATCTCGAACAGCAGCTGCCCTATTATGCCGAACGGCACATGGTGAAGCCCGGGCTGACCGGGTGGGCGCAGATCAACTATCCCTATGGCGCGTCGGTCGAGGACGCGCGCGTGAAGCTGGAATATGACCTCTATTACGCCAAGAATTATTCGCCCTTCCTCGACCTGTTGATCCTGTTGCAGACCGTGCGCGTCGTGCTGTGGCCCGAGGGGGTGCGCTGACCATGTCGCTGCTCGCGCAATTTTCGGAGATCTTGTCGGCCCTGGCGGCGGTCGGATTCATCGGCGCGACCTTGTGGCTGCTGTCGCGGCCGCGCCAGCGCCTCGCGGTGCTGATGCCGTCGCCGCGCTGGCTGATCCTGGCGGCTGCAGGGACGGCGGCGTGGTGTACGGCGCTCGCTACATGGCAGCCGGGGGCATCGCAGGTGCTGGTGATCCAGGCGCTTCGCGACCTCAGCTGGCTCGGCTGGCTCGCCGCGACATTCTGGTCGCCGCAAGCCCCGATGTCGCAACCGCTGCGGATGATCCTGCGCCTGCTCGTCACGATCGGCGCGATTGCGCTTGTGCTTGGCGGGGCGGCGCATCTGCGCAGCGGCGATGTCGCGGGCTGGATCGGGCCCTCGCTGGCGGTCGGCGCGATGATCGTCGCGATCGGGGGGCTGCTTATCACCGACGGCGGCGTCCGCCGCGCGGGGAGCGGGCTGCGCATGCCGGTGATGACGGTTGCGGGCGGTTTCGCGATGATCTGGGCCTATGAACTCAACGTGCAGCTGATCGGCGCGCTGACGGGAAAGCCGGCGTCGACGTTGATCCTGTTGCTGCCGGCGGTGGCGCTGCTCGTCCTGCCGACCTTTGTCGTCGCCGCGATGGATGTCGGACGCGAGCGCATTCGCCTGTCGCGCGCCGCGGCGATGCGCGCGATCCTGCTCGTCGGCGGCGCGGCCTATCTGACGCTGATCGGGCTCGCGGGGGCAGTCGCGCGCTTTGGCGGGGGCGATTATGGCGAGCTGGCGCAGGGCCTGTTCCTGATCGTCGCGCTCGGGCTGGGCGCGTTGCTGTTCCTGTCGGCGCGCGCGCGCGCGTGGCTGTCGGTGACGATCTCCAAGCATGTCTTCGAACATCGGTACGACTATCGCGCCGAGTGGATGCGCTTTACCGCGACGCTCGCGCAGAGCGACGAGGACAGCGAGGACGGGCGCGACCTGCACCGCCGCGTCGCGAAGGGGCTGGCCGAACTGACGGGGAGCCCCGGCGCGCTGCTGATGCTGCCCGACGCGGTCGGCGGATTCCGCATCGCCGATGCGTGGCGCTGGCCGGGCGGTCCCGACGCCGAGGTCGCGCCGCTGCCGCTGCGTTCGGCCTTCATGCTGCAGGAAACGCAGCATATCGTCGAACTCGACGCACAGCGCCGCGAAGGGGGCGAGGGGGACAGCGAGCTCGCGATGCCCGACTGGCTGCTCGCCGACCCGCGCGCGTGGGTGGTCGTCCCGGTGCTGCATTTCCAGCGAATGATCGCGGTGGTCGTGCTGCACCGCCCGCCCGTGTCGCGCGCACTCGACTGGGAAGACCTCGACGTGCTGCGGATCGCGGGGCGGCAGGCGGCGAGCTATCTTGCCGAGGCGCAAGGGCAGCAAGCGCTATCGGAGGCGAAACGGTTCGACGAGTTCAACCGGCGCTTTGCCTTCATCATGCACGACATCAAGAATCTGGCGAGCCAATTGGCGCTGCTCGCGCGCAATGCCGAGCGCCACGCCGAAAAGCCCGAGTTTCGCGCGGACATGATCGCGACGCTCAAAGGATCGGCGAGCCGCCTCAGCGACCTGCTCGCCCGCCTGTCGCCCCGCGAGCGCGGAAAGACGGCCGAGCCGGCGCGCGTCGTGGTCGAGCCGCTGATCAACGCCATCGTCGCCGCCACCAGGGCGCGGCGGACGCTTTTTGCCGGATGCCAGGCAGGGCTGGCGGCGTGGGGCGATGCGGCGTCGATCCGTCAGATACTGCAACATCTGGTCGACAATGCAATCGACGCATCCGAACCCGAAGCGCCGGTGCAACTGGTCGCCGTCGCCGAAAGCGGCCGCGTACGGATCGACGTCATCGACCAGGGCAAGGGCATGACCCGCGCCTTCGTCCGCAACGAGCTGTTCAAGCCCTTTGTATCGACCAAGGACGGCGGCTTCGGGCTTGGCGCGTTCGAGGCGCTGCAACTCGCGCAATCAATGGGCGGCAGGATCGATGTCGTCAGCGAGCCGGGCGCGGGAAGCAATTTTACGCTGTGGTTGCCGCTTGCGGAGAGCGAGCGCGGGCATGGCGCCGACGACTATCAGAGGAAGGCTGCGAACCAATGAGTGCCACCCCGCCCGAAGCGCGCAAATTGCTGGTCGTCGAGGACGACAGCGGTCTGCAGGCGCAGCTCAAATGGGCTTATGACGATTATCAGGTGCTGATCGCGGGCGACCACGACAGCGCGGTCGACCTGCTGCGCGCCGAGGAACCCGACGTCGTGACGCTCGATCTGGGGCTGCCGCCCGAACCCGACGGGACGCGCGAGGGATTTCGCGTCCTGAAGGCCATTTTGGATGCCAAGCCCGATACCAAGGTCATTGTCGTGTCGGGGCATGGCGAACGCGCAAGCGCGCTCGCCGCAATCGCGAGCGGGGCGTGGGATTTCTATCAGAAGCCGATCGATATCGAGGAACTGGGACTGATCGTCCGGCGTGCTTTTCACGTCCGCGATCTCGAGGTCGAGAACAGCCGCCTTTCCGAGCAGGGAGCGACCGACAACCGCGTGCTCGGGGGAATGATCACCGGCGCGCCGGAAATGGTGAAGGTCGCGCGCACCATCGAGCGCGTCGCCGATCTTGACGTGTCGGTGATGCTGCTCGGCGCGAGCGGTACCGGCAAGGAATTGCTGGCGCGCGGACTGCACGAGGCGAGCGCGCGGCGCGACGGTGCGTTCGTCGCGATCAATTGCGCCGCCATTCCCGAGAACCTGCTCGAAAGCGAGCTTTTCGGGCATGAAAAGGGCGCGTTCACCGGCGCGGTCAAGACGACCGAGGGCAAGATCGAACTCGCCCACGGCGGCACCCTGTTCCTCGACGAAGTCGGCGACATTCCGCTGCCGCTGCAGGTCAAATTGCTGCGCTTCCTTCAGGAGCGGACGATCGAACGCATCGGCGGACGCAAGGCAATCGCGGTCGATACGCGCATCGTGTGCGCGACGCACCGCGATCTCGACGCGATGATCGCCGACGGAAGCTTTCGCGACGATCTTTATTACCGGCTTGCCGAGATGGTGGTGAAGATCCCGACGCTCGCCGGGCGGCCCGGCGACGCGGTGCTTCTCGCGCGGCATTTCCTGCACCAATATGCCCCGACGATGAACCCGGCGGTGCGCGGTTTCGCGCCCGACGCGCTGCACGCAATCGACGAGGCGCGCTGGCCGGGCAATGTCCGCGAGCTTGAAAACCGGATCAAGCGCGCGGTCATCATGGCCGACGGCAAGCTGGTGACGAAAGGCGACCTCGACCTTGCCCGCGCCGCCAACGAGAACGAGGGCGACGAGGCGGCATGGCTGAACCTGCGCAGCGCGCGCGAGGCCGCCGACCGCGTCGCAATCCGCCGCGCGATGACGCAGAGCGAGGGCAATATCTCGTCGGCGGCAAAGCTGCTCGGCATCAGCCGTCCGACGCTGTACGACCTGCTCAAGCAGTATCGGATGCAAGCCTGACATGGGGCGATGCCGCGTCTGGTTGACCGCGCTGACAGCAGCAGCGGTTCTGGCCGGGTGCGGCGACAGCGCGCCGCATAATGCGCGTTCCGAATGGGAAGCGCGCCGCGCCGAACTGCAACGGGCGATCGCGCGCGACGCCGGTGCGATAGCGGAGCGCGTCGAGTTGGCGCGCGTCGCGACGAAGCTCGGCGACGGCGTCGCCGCCGAAGCCGCGATCAGGGGCGCCATCGACGCGGGCGGCAATCCCGCCGCGCTGCGTCCGATCCTGGCGCGTGCGCTTGCGATGCAGGGTAAAGGCGACGCGGCGCTGGCCATCCTGTCCGAGGGGCCGGTCATCGCCGCGATGGAAGGCGAGGCGGCGTGGGTCGCGGGCGACATCCATCGCGACCGGGGCGAGCTGGGGGATGCGCGCGACGCCTATGACCACGCGGTGCGGGCATTGCCGCGCAATGCCATGCTTTGGGTCGATATTGCGCGCTTCCGCGCGGCGAATGCCGACCTGCTCGGCGCCCGCGACGCTGTCGATTATGCGATCGAGCTTGACGAAACCAATGGCGCGGCGCTTGCCCTGAAGGCCGGCCTGGTCCGGAAGTCCGAGGGCCTGACGGCGGCGCTGCCCTGGTATGATGCGGCGCTCGACGTCGATCCCGGCAATGGCGATGCGTTGATCGCGCAGGCCGCGACGCTGGGCGATCTGGGCCAGTACAAGGCCATGCTCGCGGCACTGCGGCGCGCCGCAACGGTCGTGCCCGGCGATCCGCGTCTTTACTATCTGCAGGCGGTCGTCGCGGCGCGCGCGGGCAATTTCCCGCTCGCGCGCAGCCTGCTCCAACGCACGCGCGGGGCGATGGACGATGTACCGGGCTTCATGCTGCTCAGCGCGATCGTCGAACTCGAACTGGGCGGCGAGGCGGTTGCCGCGACCTGGGCCGAGCGATTGGTGTCCGGACAGCCGCACAATTTTACGGCACGGCGGATTCTGGCCGCGGCGAGCTGGGCCGACGGCGACAGCGCCGCGGCGGCCAAGGCGCTGGCCCCGATCGTCGCACGCGACGATGCCGACAGCTGGTCGTTGCTGCTCGCGGCGCGGATCGCCGCCGAGGGCGGGGCGGCGGAGCGGGGCGCAGCCTATGCCGCGCGCGCTGCAGCGCTGACGCGCGGCGACGCCGAACCTTTCGCCTTTGGCCAGAGCATCCTGCTGCGCAGCGCCGGCGACGCCGCACCGCTGAATCCCGCGCGCGCGATCCCGGCGATGGCGGCCGATCTGGCGCACGGCGACGCGGCGCGTGCAATCGAGCGGGCAGCGGCGCTGCGTGACGCAAATCCGGGGGTTGCCGAAGCGCATATCCTGCTGGGCGATGCTGCCTTTGCGGCGGGACGTTTCGGTCTTGCGGTCCAATCCTATCGCGCGGCGCGCAACCTCGACGCGAGCGAGCGGGCGGCGCTGCGGCTCGCCAATGCGCTCTATCGCGGGGGCGATGTTGCCGGTGCGCGCGCCGCCATCGGCGCGCTCGGCCGTAGCGATCCCGCCAGCATCGCGGCCGACCGCATCGCCGGGCACCTCGCGATCGACGGCCGCGAGTGGGACACGGCGATATGGCATTTTCATCGCGTCCGCGGGCGAATCGGCGACCGCGACGCGGTGGTGCTGCGCGAACTGGCGCGCGCCTATGCCGCAAAGGGCGACCGCGCACGCGCGCGGGCGTTCATCGACCGGGCCTATCGGCTCCAGCCGCTCAACGCGGCGATCATGGAGTTTTACGCCGACCTGCTCGAACGGGAGGGCGCCGCGCAGGCGGCGAGCGACCTGCGCGACAAAGCGGCGCAGATCGGGCGGTAATCGCGGCGGTGGAGGTCAGGCGTCGCTGAGGTCGAGAAGGGTGCGGGCGTCGAGGCCGATTCGCCGCATCTGCTCGGCGACGGGGGGCCAGACGTTGGTCAGGAAATCCTCGCGCATCAGCGCGCGCAGCCGGTCGGTGGCCCCTTCGGCCACGAACATGCCGACGCCGCGCTTCACCGTCACCAGTCCTTCGTCCTGGAAGGTCTGATAGGCCTTTGCCACGGTCAGCGGGTTCGCGCCCTCTTCGGCTGCGAGCGTGCGGACCGAGGGCAGCATGTCACCGTCGCGGTAGCGTCCGTCGAGAATGGCGCTGGCGATAACATCGCGGAGACGCTGATAGACGGGCTTGGATTGATCGAGCATGCCGCCTTAATGCCATAAGACAGCAGCACAGTCAAACGACGCCGATTACGCGGTGGCGCGTCTTCGCGTAATTAAATGTCCCAGCTGCGGACGATCTCGTCATATTCGGGGCGCGGCCGCTCGTCGAGCGGGCGTCCGGCGGTGCCGATGAAGAAATATCCGACGATCGCATCGCCCTCGCGCGCGCCGAACGCGGCCGCGACCGCGGGGCTATAGGCCGCCCAGCCGGTAAGCCAGCTGCCGACGAAGCCGTGGGCATGCGCGGCGTGGAGCAGGTTCATGCCGACCGCGCCCGCCGACATCTGCTGTTCCCAGAGCGGGATTTTCGCGCTGCGGTCGGGGGTGGAGAGGAGCACGAGCAGCGTCGGGGCCTGGTGCGCGAACTGTTCGAGCGCCGACAGGTCCATGCCCGCCGCGCCGGGGTTGTCGGCGACCCATGCCTCCTTGAGAAGCGCGGCGAATTTGGCGCGCTGGTCGTCCGCCACCGTGACGATCCGCCACGGTGCGAGCTTGCCGTGATCGGGCGTGCGCAGCGCGAGCGCGACGATGTCGCGAAGCTGCGCGGCGTCGGGACCGGGGGCGATCATGTCGCGCGCCTTGCCCGAGCGGCGCGTCGCGAGGTGGCTTTTGAGCGTGGAGCTGTCGTTGAACATAGCGGGGCATCTGGCGACTTCGCGCCGTCCACGCAACCCCGCGCGCCGACGCGGGTTGGTTTCGAACGCAATTAGATTCTTCCCATACGCAATTTTCGCGCTAGGTTGCCGCTTTCGCGCGGCCATGTGCCGCGCAATGAATTAAGGGACAAGGGGACGCAACGGCATGAAAGATATGGCTCTTTGGAACGAAGGGGATTGGATCGCGGTCATCGCGCTCGTGGTTCTCGGCGTGTTCCTGAGTATCGGCGCACTGATCGCGGGCAGCAAGAAACCCGAGTTCGCCGGCCACCCCAAAGGCCTCTACATGCTCTTCTTTGCCGAGATGTGGGAGCGTTTCTCCTACTACGGCATGCGCGCGTTGCTGATTTTCTATCTGACGCAGCACTGGCTGTTCTCGGACGGCAAGTCGAACCTGATCTATGGCGCCTATACCAGCCTGGTGTACATCACGCCGGTGCTCGGCGGCTATCTGGCCGACCGGTATCTTGGACAGCGCAAGGCGGTGCTGTTCGGCGGCATATTGCTGGCGTTCGGCCACCTGTTCATGGCGTTCGAGGGCGTCGGGGGGCAGGAAGACGCGACGATCAACATCTTCTGGCTCGCGCTGGCGCTCATCATCGTCGGCTCGGGCTTCTTGAAGGCCAATATTTCGGTGATGGTCGGCCAGCTCTATCGCCTGACCGACATGCGCCGCGACGCCGCCTACACGATCTTCTACATGGGGATTAACGTCGGCGCGGCGCTCGGCACCATCCTCGTCGGCTATCTCGGCCAGCGCATCGGCTGGGCCTATGGCTTCGGCCTCGCCGGCATCGGCATGATCGCCGGGCTGATCGTGTTCGTTCTGGGCAAGAAGGTGCTGCTCGGCGCCGGCGAAGCGCCCGCGCCGCTTTCGCGGAACACCGAGATGGCGGTCTATGGCTCGGGTCTTGCCGCCGTTGCGGTGATGTGGGGCCTCGTCCAGTATCAGGATGTCATCCAGACGCTGCTCATCATCTCGGGCTTTTCGCTGCTCGGCTGGGTGCTCTATCAGGCGCTCAAGCTCGACAAGGAGCCGCGCGAGCGCATCTTTGCCATCCTTTTCCTGATCGCGCTCAACCCGCTCTTCTGGGGCCTGTTCGAGCAGGCCGGGGGCAGCTTCAACCTTTATACCGACCGCTATGTCGATATTGGCGGCGTTCCGGCGTCGGTGTTCCAGTCGATCAACCCGATCTATATCATCCTGTTCGCGCCCTTTTTCGCGATGCTGTGGCAATGGCTCGGCAAGCGCGGGCTCGAACCCTCGGCGCCCGCGAAGTTCGCGCTGGCGCTCGCGCAGGTCGGCCTCGGCTTCCTCGTCTTTGTCTGGGGCGCCAAAAGCGTCGGGATGGAAGCGATGACGCCGGTGATCTTCGTCTTCCTGCTCTATCTGCTCCACACGACCGGCGAGCTCTGCCTGTCGCCGGTGGGCCTGTCGGCGATGAACCGGCTCGCGCCGTCGTTCATGGCGTCGCTGATCATGGGCGCCTGGTTCTACATGACCGCGGTGGGCAACTTCGTCGCGGGCAAGATCGGTGAGGCGACCGGCGGGCATGACGGGGTGATGACCAAGGACGCGACGCTCGCCATCTATGACCAGATCGGCTGGATCACGCTGGGCGTCAGCGTCGTCGTGCTCGCGCTGTCGCCGATCGTGAAGCGGTGGATGCACCTCGACACGCTGCGCGACGCCGATCACATCGCGGGCGAAAGCGAACTTGGCGAGCCGCAGGCCGCAGGGACCCATCCCGAATCCAAGGGAGCCTGAGCGATGCGCACCAGGTTGAAGGCCAGCTTGCTGGCGGCGGTTTCGCTCGGCTTTGCGGGATGCGCGGCGACGGGCGGCGAGGCGAAGTCGGCGGGGGACAAGCCCGCGGCTTCGGCCGAGAAATCGGCGAAGTTCGACAAGAACCCCTATCCGTCGACCTATCGGCCCTATCCGTCGCAGACGACCGTCGTGCGCGGCGTCACCATCTTTGACGGCGAGGGCGGGCGGATCGACGACGGCGTCATCGTGATGGCAGACGGCAAGGTCGAAGCGGTCGGCGGCGCGGACCTTGCGGTGCCCGCCGGAGCGGCAGCGATCGACGGGCGCGGCAAATATCTGACCCCCGGCGTCATCGACATCCACAGCCACCTCGGCGATTATCCTTCGCCAAGCGTCGATGCCCATTCGGACGGCAATGAGGCGACCTCGCCGACGACGCCCGAAGTCTGGTCCGAACATAGCGTCTGGCCGCAGGATCCCGGTTTCAGCCGCGCGCTCGCCAATGGCGGCGTGACGAGCCTGCAGATCCTGCCGGGAAGCGCGAACCTGATGGGCGGGCGTTCGATCACGCTGAAGAATGTGCCCGCGCGCACGGTGCAGGGAATGAAATTCCCCGGCGCACCCTATGGTCTCAAAATGGCGTGCGGCGAAAATCCGAAGCGCGTCTATGGCGGCAAGGGGCGCATGCCCTCGACGCGCATGGGCAATTTCGCGGTCAATCGCCAGACCTGGGCGAAGGCCGCCGCGCACAAGAAAAAAATGGACGAGGGCAAGGCCGACCGCGACCTCGCGATGGAAACGCTCGTCGGCGTGCTCTCGGGCGAAATCCTGGTCCACAACCATTGCTATCGCGCCGACGAAATGGCGCTGGTGATCGATATGGCGAAGGAGTTCGGCTATAAGGTGTCGACATTCCACCACGCCGTCGAAAGCTACAAGATCGCCGACCTGCTCGCGAAAGAGGGCATTTGTTCGGCGATGTGGGCCGACTGGTGGGGTTTCAAGATGGAATCCTATGACGGCGTGAACGAGAATGTGCCGCTCGTCGAGCGCGCCGGCGCGTGCGCGATCGTCCATTCGGACGACGCCAACCAGATTCAGCGGCTCAACCAGGAAGCGGCAAAGGCGCTGAAGGCCGGACGCCGGATGGGCATCGACATCAGCGACGCGCAGGCGTGGACATGGGTGTCGTACAATCCCGCCAAGGCGCTGGGCATTGCCGACCGGACGGGCAGCCTGAAGCCCGGCAAGATGGCCGACGTCGTGCTGTGGAACGGCAACCCGTTCAGCGCCTATACGCGCCCCGAAAAGGTGTGGATCGACGGCGCGCTGATGTATGATGCGAACGATCCGAAACGGCGACCGGTGAGCGATTTCGAGCTGGGCCAGCCCGGCGAGGGAGACGTGAAATGAACGCTCTTTTCACGAAATCCCTTGTCCGTTCGCATCGCGCGAAGTCGAGATGCCTGTCGTTCGTGCGTGCCTTCGGGGTTTCTCGACTTCGCTCGACACGAGCGGGCTTGGGGGGCGCTCTGGTGGCGTTGATGGCCGCCGCTGCCCCCGCTGCGGCGCAAGACATCGCCATCACCAATGCACGGCTGGTCATCGGCGACGGCAGCGCGCCGGTCGAGGGCGGCACCGTCGTCGTGCGCGGCGGCAAGGTCGTCGCGGCGGGGACGGACGTTGCCGTTCCCGCGGGCGTCGAGCGCGTCGATGCCGAAGGGCGCTGGGTGACGCCGGGGCTGGTCGCGGCGTTCAGCCGCGTCGGGCTGGTCGAGGTCGACGCGGTGAGCGGGACCAACGACCGTTCGGCGACGCGCTCGCGCTTTTCAGCGGGGCTCGACATCGCGCCCGCGCTCAATCCGATGGGCTCGCCCGTTGCGGTGAACCGCGCCGGCGGCGTGACGCGCGCGATCGTCGCGCCGGGCCCGAGCAGCAGTCTTTTTGCCGGGCAGGGTGCGGTCGTCGACCTGGGCGACGACAACGACATGGTGACGCGCGCGCGCGCGTTGCAGTTCGTCGCGTTCGGCGAGGCGGGATCGAGCAAGGCGGGCGGCAGCCGCGCCGCGACCTTCCTGTTGTTCCGCGAACAATTGCTCGCCGCGCGCAGCTATGCCCGCAATCCGGCGGCGCTCGCCGAATGGGGCAATGATGCGCTGCTCCAGCGCGCCGATGCCGAGGCGCTGGTGCGCGTGATCGACGGCACGACGCCGCTGTTCGTGCGCGTCGACCGCGCGTCGGACATTTTGAACGTGCTCAAGCTGAAAGGCGAGTTTCCGGCGATGAAGCTGGTGCTCGTCGGCGCGACCGACGGCTGGCTCGTCGCGCGCGATATTGCCGCAGCGAAAGTGCCGGTGATCCTGTCGCCGCTGAGCGACCTGCCCGACAGTTTCGAGCGGCTCGCGGCGACGCAATCGAACGCCGGACGCCTGAAGGATGCCGGGGTCGATGTATCGGTCGGCGTATTCGACGACGACGACGCGCACAAAATGGGTTATGCTACGCAATATGCTGGCAATCTCGTGGGGTTGGCGCGCGTTCCGGGCGCGAGCGGTCTGAGCTGGGACGAAGCCTTTGCGTCGATCTCCAGCGCGCCCGCACGCGCCGTCGGGATGGAAGCGAGCATCGGGTCGCTGCGTCCCGGCCGCGCGGGCGATGTCGTGATATGGGACGACGACCCGCTCGAGTTGGGCAGCCGCCCGGTGGCGGTGTGGATCGACGGCAAGGCGCAGTCGCTGACGACGCGGCAGGATCGCCTCCGCGACCGTTACGCCAACCCGCAGGAAGGCGCATTGCCCAAGGCCTATGATCGTTAAGCGCCGCGACTGACCAGCGCGGCACCGGGGAAAGGGAGAGGAGGAGACTTCCGTGCAACCGATGTCGCTGCTGATCACGACCTGCGTGCTGTTCGTCGGCTCGCACCTGGTGCTTTCGCACCCGCTGCGCGCGCCGCTCGCCGACCGGCTGGGCGAGCGGGGGTTCCAGATCGTCTATTCGGTCGTCGCGCTTGCGACCTTCATCATGCTGGTGCAGGCGTGGCGCGGGATGCCCGCCGAACCGCCGCTGTGGGCGGTGGGCGATCCGCTGTGGGCGCTCGCGACGCTGATCGTGCTGTTCGCGAGCATCCTTTTCGCGGGGTCGCTCGTCGGCAATCCCGCCCTGCCGAGTCCCGCCGCCGCGCTGACCGCGCAGGGCGCGCCGCGCGGCGTCTATGCGGTGACGCGGCACCCGATGATGTGGAGCTTCGCGCTGTGGGCCCTGGCGCATGTGCTCGTCGTACCGACCGCCGCGCAGATCGTGCTGTCGGCGACGATCGCCTTCCTCGCGCTCGTCGGGTCGGCGGGGCAGGACGTCAAGAAGGCGCGGCTGATGGGCGACGCGTGGCGCCACTGGGCGGCGCGGACGAGCTTCGTTCCCTTCGCGCGGCAGGTGAGCGGGCAGACGCCGTGGGGCGACACGATCCCGCGCGACCGCGCGCTGTTCGGCGGCATCGCGCTGTGGCTGGTCGCGACATGGGGGCATGGCGCGCTGGGCTATATGACTGCGGGGATTTGGCGCTGGGTGGGGTGAAGGCGGGCGGGGCGGTTTAGGGGTGGGGAGCTGGCATTAGCGGTGGCGCGCGAACAGCTCCCTCTGTGACGAGTTTATGGCGCCGTCAGCCCAATCGACTTCCCGCTTTGTCGCGGGAATAATGCGCTCCTCGTTGTCATAGTACAGCGTTCCATGAATACCCAAAGCCTCGCGTTTAAGAATGGGTCGGCTCCACAGTGGAGCAAGTAACCGAGCCGCTTCTTCATCACCGAGCCTTCCGAATAAATCTTCAATGAGTTCCATGTCGCGGTCGTTGGGAAAGATTGCGGCAAATTCGTCGTCGGTCGCTTGAAAAATGCTGAAAGTGGCATTCAACGCGCCGTCAATGATCTGAATATTCTTCATTCGGCACTTTTGGCACCTTAGCGGCATGTCTGCAATCGGCCGTTACAAGACATTCGTCATCCCGGACTTGATCCGGGATCCATAGCAGCGCCGAAGTCATGGATCCCGGATCAAGTCCGGGATGACGAACTGATTATTGGCAGCCGCGCAGCCGCTGACGGAGGGGCCGTTGGCGCGGCGTCGCCGCCCCTCCACCACCGCCTGTGGCGGCAGTCCCGCTGGCGCTACACGCCGTCTGCGACTCCCCCACGGCTTCGCCGCAGGGAGGATCAAAACAGGGCCGCGACCGATCTTTACAACCGCACCATCCGCATGCCCTGTTCGCCGTAGCGCGGGCCGCTCGTTGCGCCCCTGGGAGCGGCGGCGTCGATGGCGGCGAGATCATCGGCGGAAAGGGTGAGGTCGGCGGCGCCGATGCTGTCTTCCATCGTCGCGCGGCGTTTGGTGCCGGGGATGGGGACGACGTCGTCGCCCTGCGCGAGCAGCCAGGCGAGCGCGACCTGTGCCTTCGATACGCCGTGGCGGTCGGCGACCGCGCCGATCGCGTCGACGATGCGCAGGTTGGCGGGCAGGTTTTCGTCCGAATAGCGCGGGTCGTTGCGGCGCCAGTCGTGCTCGGGAAGCTCGTCGCGGCTGCGCACCGCGCCCGCGAGGAAGCCGCGGCCGAGCGGCGAATAGGGGACGAAGCCGATGCCGAATTCGCGGCAGACGGGGAGGATCTCGTCCTCCACGTCGCGCTCCCAGATCGAATATTCGCTTTGCAGCGCGGCAATCGGCGCGGCCTTGGCAGCGCGGCGGAGCGTTTCGGGACCGGCTTCGGACAGCGCGATGTGGCGGACCTTGCCTTCCTCGACGAGCCGCATCATGCCGCCGACGACGTCTTCGATCGGGATCGAGGGATCGACGCGGTGCTGGTAGAAGAGGTCGATCGTGTCGATACCGAGCCGCTGGAGCGAGCCTTCGCAGCTCTGGCGCGCATTTTCGGGCGAACCGTCGACGCCGGTGATCTGCTTGCCGTCGAAGCGGAAGCCGAATTTGGTTGCGATGACCAGCCCGTCGCGCTTGCCGCGGATCGCTTGCCCAAGCAGTTCCTCGTTGCTGAACGGGCCATAGATTTGCGCGGTGTCGAAGAATGTCACCCCCATCTCGATCGCGCGGTGGATGGTGCGCGTCGATTCGTCCAGATCGGCGGCCTCGCCATAGAGGATGTTGCCGCCCTTGATCATCGGCATGCAGCCGATGCCGATCGCGGAGACGGTGAGACCGTGGCCGAGCTTGCGATATTTCATGGCGTGTCTCCTGTGGGTTCGGCTGTTTCGACGCCATCGGCGGCAAATTTGGTTGCCGCGACGTCGCCGACAACATTGCCCAGGGTGCGGAAAATATCGGGGAAGGTTTCGACCGCGACGAGCAGCCCGAGCGGCGCGACGGGCACGCCCATCGATACCGCGATCGGCGCGATCGAGGTGACGAAGCTGATCGAGCCGGGCAGGCTGACCGAGCTCAAGGCCGCGGCCATCGCGACCGCGAGGCCGACCGCCATTTCCCATGGGGTGAGTTCGATGCCGAACAGCCACGCAACATAAATGACGACCGCAAGGTTCATCGCCGGGCTGGTGAAGCGAAACAGCGCGACCGCGAGGGGCAGCACGACATCGGCCTTTTTGGGATCGACGCCGAGGTCTTCGGACGATTTGAGCATCGCTGGCAGGCTGGCGAGCGAGCTTTGCGTGCTGATCGCGACCGCCAGCGTCGGCACCATCGCGCGCACGAAACGCGGCAGCGGGACGCCGACGACGAGCCAGGCGAGGGCCAGGCCGAGGATGAGGCAGCAAATGCCGATCCCCGCGAGGATCAGCACATAATGGACAAGTCCGCCGAACGCCGCGACTCCCGCCTTCACCGCGAGCGCATAACCGAGGGCAAAAACGCCGATCGGCGCGAGCGCGAGCACCCAGCCGATGACGATCAGCATCGCGTCGCCCAATGCCTTGAACAGCCCCGATAGCGTTGCCCGTTGCACCGGTTCGAGCTTGGTGATCGCAAAGGCAAAGATGGTGGTGAAGACGATCAGCGGCAGGATCGCCGTTTCGGCCGCCGCCGCGATCGGATTGGTCGGGATCAGCGAGAGCAGGAAGTCGCCAAAGGTCGGCGATGGACCGGTCTCGGTCGTGCCGCCGAGGCCGCTGCGCAGCGCGTCGGCAGCGCCCGTCGATAGCGGAAAGAGCCGGATGAGCAGCGGGGTCATCAGCAGCGACATCGATCCGGTCAGAAAGATCGCACCCATGAAGGTCATCACCGCGCGGAAGGCGAGTTTGCCGGCGCGCGCCGCGTCGGCGGTCGCGGTGATGCCGGTGATCAGCAGCGCGACGACGAGCGGGACGATCGTCATCTTGAGCGCGTTGAGCCAGAGCAGGCCGATCGGTTCGATAAAGGGCAGGGAAGCGGTCCCCGCGTCGGGCGCCACCAGTTCGATCGCGATTCCCAGCAGCATCCCGGCGACAAGCGCCGAGAGGATAATCCATGCCGATTTCAAACCATATTCTCCCGGCGAAATTTCTGGCCAGCTTGCCAAGCAAAAGAGGGTGACTTAGGGCCGTCCGCAGGAAGCCGGGCAGGCATTGGTCTGCGTTCTGGCTTAAGTAGCAGAGGTGGCATGCGCAAGTTTTTCGGAACCGACGGGATTCGCGGGCTGACGAATCAGGTCCCGATGACCGCCGAGGTCGCGATGCGGGTCGGGATGGCGGCGGGGGCGCACTTCCTGCGCGGCGATCACAAGCACCGCGTCGTGATCGGCAAGGACACGCGGCTTTCGGGCTATATGCTCGAAAACGCGCTCGTCGCGGGTTTCACCAGCGTCGGCATGGACGTGGTGCAGGTCGGCCCGATGCCGACCCCGGCGGTCGCGATGCTCACCCATTCGATGCGCGCCGATCTGGGCGTGATGATTTCGGCAAGTCACAATCCCTATCAGGACAATGGCATCAAGCTGTTCGGCCCCGACGGATACAAGCTGTCGGACGAGGACGAGATGCAGATCGAGCGGCTGCTCGACGGTGAACCGCCGCGCGCCGACCCGGCGCATATCGGGCGCGCCAAGCGGATCGAGGATGCGCGCGGACGCTATATCCATGCGGTCAAGCAGAGCCTGCCGCAATCGGTGCGGCTCGACGGGCTGAAGATCGTGCTCGATTGCGCCAATGGCGCGGCATACAACAGCGCGCCGACGGTGTTCTGGGAGCTTGGCGCCGATGTGGTCGCGATCGGGATCGAGCCCAATGGCACCAATATCAACGACCGTTGCGGATCGACCGCACCCGCCTTGTTGCAGGAAACGGTCGTCGCGAGCGGCGCCGACATCGGCATCGCGCTCGACGGCGATGCCGACCGGCTGATCGTCGTCGATGAAAAGGGAAAAATCGTCGACGGCGACCAGATCATGGCGCTGATCGGCGCGAGCTGGGCGCGGCAGGAGCGGCTGAAGGGCGGCGGGGTCGTCGCGACGGTGATGTCGAACCTGGGGCTCGAACGCTTCCTCGAAAGCGAGGGGCTGCGGCTCGAGCGCACGAAGGTGGGCGACCGCTATGTGCTCGAACGGATGAAGAGCGGCGGTTTCAACGTCGGCGGCGAGCAGTCGGGGCATATGATCCTGTCGGATCATGCGACGACGGGCGACGGCACGCTCGCGGCGTTGCAGGTGCTCGCCGAACTGGTGCGCGCCGACAAGCCCGCGAGCGATCTGTTGCACCTCTTTGACCCCGTGCCGCAATTGCTCAAGAATGTGCGCTTCGGCGGCGGCAAGCCGCTCGACCACGCCAATGTGAAGGCGGCGATCGCCGACGGCGAAGCATCGCTTGACGGCCGCGGCCGCCTCGTTATCCGCGCCTCGGGCACCGAGCCGGTGATCCGCGTGATGGCCGAGGGCGACGACGCGGGGCAGGTCGAACAGATTGTCGATATGATTTGCGACGCGGTGCGCGTCGCGGCAGGAGATTGAATATGCTGGAAATGCGACCCGATTGCGAACGCTGCGGACGCGACTTGCCCGCCAACATCCACGGCGCGTTTATCTGTTCGTTCGAGTGCACCTTTTGCGCCGATTGCGCCGACAAGCTCGACGAACGCTGCCCCAATTGCGGCGGCGACCTGCTCGACCGGCCGCTGCGCGAGGGGCCGGCGCTCGCCAAGTTTCCCGCATCGACCGAACGGCGGCATCCGGGCGCGCGGGGTTAGGCCGTGCAATCGAACATGACCGTCGCCTCCGCGCAGGCGGGGGCCGCGGTCGGTCAAAGATCGCGTTCGACCGACAGCGCCCTCCGCCCGCGCGGGGGCGACGGAGGGTTTCGGTGACCGCGCGCGTCCTGATCATCGCGGGGTCGGACAGCGGCGGCGGCGCGGGCATCCAGGCCGACATCAAGACCGTCACGATGCTTGGCGGCCATGCGATGACCGCCGTTACCGCAATCACCGCACAGAACACGCAGGGCGTCCAGGCGGTCCATGCGGTGCCGACCGACATGGTGCTCGCGCAGATCGACAGCGTCGCGGACGACATCGGCGTCGATGCGGTGAAGATCGGGATGATCGGCAGCGCTGCAACGGCCTCTGCCGTCGCCGAGCGGCTCGCGCGCGCCGATCTCGCCGATGTCGCGGTCGTCTTCGATCCGGTCATGGTCGCGACGAGCGGGTCGGTGCTCGCCGATGCCGACACCATCGCGGCGTTCGAGGCGCTGATGCGGCGCGCGCGCGTCGTCACGCCCAACCTGCCCGAACTCGCCGCGCTCGGTGGCGAGGCGGCGGTGCTCGCGCAGGGCTGCGCGCTGCTCGTCAAGGGCGGGCATGGCGAGGGCGAGACCGTCACCGACCGGCTGCTCGACGCAGAAGAGGGCGAGGTCGCGCGGTGGGAGGCGCCGCGGATCGACACGCCGCATACGCACGGCACCGGCTGCACGCTCGCGAGCGCGGTCGCGACCGGGCTGGCGCAGGGCATGCCGCTCGAACCGGCCGTGGCGCGCGCGCGCGATTTCGTGCGGCTGGCGTTGCTCGAAGCGCCGGGGCTGGGTGCGGGGCATGGGCCGATGGGGCAGCAGACGGTGCGCAACGACGGGCTGTTCACCGGCCCCGCGCTCAACCAGATTACCCTGCCCGCGCGCGATTATGCGGCGTCGGTCGCCTTCTACAAGCAGATGGGGCTGACGCAGATCGTCGACAGCCCGGACAATGGCTACGCCCGGTTCGAGGCGGCGAACGGGGTGACGCTGTCGGTGCATGTCGGCGATGGCGAAGCGGGTGATGCTGCGACCTATCTGGAAAGCGGGGCGCTCGATGCGTGGGTCGCCTATCTCGCGCGGCGCGGGGTGCGTTTCGACCAGATGCCGCGCGACGAGGATTGGGGCTGGCGCGAGGCGCGGCTGACCGATCCCGCAGGCAACCGCCTGTGCCTGTATCAGGCGGGCGAATATCGGAGGTTTCCGCCGTGGCGGGTGTGAGCTCCCGTCCCGCTTGCCGGAGGGGGCGGGCGCGGTTGCCGCAGTTTCTGACGCCCTCAATTGTCCACTCCACTGCGATTGGCGCGCAAGCTCGCAAGGCTAGCTGCCACTCCCTCGAAGCGGAGGGGAGAATATGATCGTCGGCGTCGACGAGGCGGGGCGGGGTCCGCTTGCGGGTCCGGTCGTCGCTGCGGCGGTGATATTGTGCGACGAGGGGATTGCGGGGCTCGACGACAGCAAGAAATTGACGCCGCGCCGCCGCGCCGAGCTGGAGGCGCTGATCAAGGCGCATTGCCGCTGGGCGGTCGGAGTGGCGAGCGTCGAGGAGATCGACGCGGTCAATATCTTGCAGGCGACCTTCCTCGCGATGACACGCGCGGTCGAGGCGCTCGCGTGCGACCCGCACGAGATACTCGTCGATGGCAACCGGCTGCCGCGCTGGCGCTACCGCGCGCGCGCGGTCGTCGGCGGCGACGCGCTCCACCCGTGCATTTCGGCGGCGAGTATCGTTGCCAAGGAACATCGCGACCGAATGATGGTCGCCGCGGCGCGCGACTATCCCGCTTTTGGCTGGGAGCGCAACATGGGCTATGGCACGGCGGAGCATCTCGCGGCGCTGCGCCAATATGGGCCGACGCCGCTTCATCGGACCAGCTTTGCCCCGGTCGCACAAATGCAACTGGTCTGACTGTCGGGAGAGGGCGATGCGCGACGGATTCACGGCCGACGATGTCGGCACGCAGACCGGACGGCGCTTTGTCGTTACCGGCGCAAACGCGGGATTGGGTTTCGAAACGGCAAAGATATTGGCGGCGCGCGGCGGCGACGTGGTGCTTGCCTGCCGCGACGAAAGCCGCGCGCGCGACGCGATGGCGCGGATTGCCGTCGACGTCCCCAAGGCGTCGCTTTCCTTCCTGCGGCTCGACCTTGCCGACCTTGATCAGGTGCGGGAAGCGGCGGCCGAAGTGCGCGCGGGTCCGCGCGTCGACGTGCTGGTCAACAATGCCGGCGTGATGGTTCCGCCGCGCACGCTGACGCGGCAGGGCTATGAGCTGCAGTTCGGGGTCAATCACCTCGGCACCTTTGCCTTCACCGGGTTGGTGCACCCCCATGTCGACGACCGCATCGTCATTACCGCGAGCCTCGCGCATCGCAGCGGCGAGCTTGATTTCAGCGACCTTGCCGCGACGCGCAGCTACCACATCTGGTCGCGTTACCAGATGAGCAAGCTCGCGAACCTCGTCCATATGTTCGAGCTCGACCGACGGCTGAGCGCGGCGGGACGCGCGACGCAGGCGATCGGGTGCCATCCCGGCGTCGCGCTGACCGAACTGACCCGGCACATGCCGTTGCCGCTGCGTTTCCTGAGCCCGCTCGCGGCGCCTTTTTTCAACAGTCCGGCGCAGGGCGCGTGGCCGACCTTGCAGGCGGCGACGGGCGCTCATGTGCAGGGCGGCGATTATCTGGGGCCGCAGGGGATCGGCGAGGTTACGGGCCGTTCGGGTCCGGCGCGCGCGACGCGCGCGGCGCGCGATCCGGCGCTGGGGCGCGAGCTGTGGGAGCGGTCGGTCGAGCTGACGGGCGTCGATCCGGGGATTTAGCTGTCATTCCTTTCCCGCAGGGGAAAGAGGGAATTTTTTTGACGGGTGAGTCTTCGCGGCCACACCACCAGTGGTTGAGTCCGCGCGTCGCTCGCGACTCCATATGTCGTGGCAGACTCCTTTCGTTCTCGTCCCGTTAACCATTTCGAGAGGCTTGAATCCTAGAATCCCGAGCTTGACGGCGGACTCTGCCGGACTCATCAAGGCCTTCTTTCGAACGAGAACGGGGTGCAGATATGGGTGTGATGGAACGGGTGAAGACGCCCGCGGCGAAGCAGCGCGCGGCAAAAACGGCGCCCGTAGAGCTCCCGCTCGACAGCATCCTCAAGGGCGATTGCATCGAGATGATGCGCTCGCTCCCGGCGGCGAGCGTCGACATGATTTTCGCCGATCCGCCCTATAATCTCCAGCTCGGCGGCGACCTTCACCGGCCCGACGGCAGCCAGGTCGATGCGGTCGACGACGATTGGGACAAGTTCGACAGCCTCGCGACCTACGACCGTTTCACGCGTGCATGGCTTGCCGAGGCAAAGCGCATCCTGAAACCCAATGGCAGCATCTGGGTGATCGGCAGCTATCACAATATCTTCCGCGTCGGCACCGCGCTGCAGGACCAGGGCTATTGGATCCTCAACGACATTGTGTGGCGCAAGGCGAACCCGATGCCCAATTTCAAGGGCACGCGCTTTACCAACGCGCATGAGACTTTGATCTGGGCGTCGATGGGCGAAAAGTCGCGCTATACCTTCAATTATCGCGCGATGAAGACGCTGAACGACGAGCTTCAGATGCGCTCCGACTGGCTGATCCCGATCTGCGGCGGGCAGGAGCGATTGAAGAAGGGCGGCAGCAAGGTTCACCCGACGCAAAAGCCCGAAGCGTTGCTTTATCGCGTGCTGCTTGCCTGTTCGAACCCCGGCGACGTCATCCTCGACCCCTTTTTCGGGACGGGAACGACGGGCGCGGTGGCGAAGCGGCTTGGACGCCACTTTATCGGTATCGAGCGCGAGGACGGCTATATCGCAGCCGCCGAAGAGCGGATCGCGATGGCGCTGCCGCTCGACGAAAGCACGGTCAAGACGATGATGGCGCCGAAGGCGGCGACGCGCGTCGCGTTCGGCACGCTCGTCGAATGCGGGATGATCGCACCGGGTTCGGTGCTCAGCGATGCAAAGCGGCGCTGGAAGGCGGTTGTGCGCGTCGACGGCAGCCTCGATTGCGACGGCCAGCCGGCGGGCTCGATCCACAAGGTCGGCGCAGGTGTGCAGGGCGCGCCGAGCTGCAACGGCTGGACATTCTGGCACGTCGACGACGGCAAGGAGCTGCGGGTAATCGACGCGGTGCGGCAGGACTGGCTGCTCGCGAACGAAGCGTGACACCGCGCGGGATTTGATCGTCGCCCCCGCGAATGTGGGAGGCGGCATCGGCCTAGAGCAAGGTTGCCAGCGGCGACGAAGTGAGGACGAGCCATGTTCCAGCCTTTGACCAAGCCCGGCCTCGGCTCTGCGTCGGATGACGCCCGGCTCTATCTGCGCCCGACCTGCTTCGTCGACCGGCCGCACGAACTGGACGACGCCTGTCTTCGGATCGCCGACACGATGGTCTGGTTCGCCGCATGGCATGTCAGCCTGCGCGACGGCGAAGGTGTGAAATCGGCGGTTGTCGCGGTTCCCGAGCTGGACGACTGGATCGCGGCGATGCCCGCGTCACTCGCCGATGCGGCGCAGGCGCAACGCGCCGCCGTCGGTCGTCCGCGCGGCGCGCTTCAGCTCGGCGAACGGACGGTCCGGCTGAACGAACCGCAGATCATGGGTATCCTCAATGCGACGCCCGACAGCTTTTCGGACGGCGGCAAGCATGTCGACGCTGCGGCCGCCACCGACGCCGGCTTTGCGATGGCCACCGCGGGCGCCGCGATCGTCGACGTCGGCGGTGAATCGACGCGCCCGGGCGCGCCGCTGGTGTGGGAGGGCGACGAGATCGCGCGCGTCGAGGGCGTCGTTGCGGCGCTCGCCAAGGGCGGAGTCGCGGTATCGATCGACACGCGCAAGGCGGCGGTGATGGAAGCGGCGCTCGCGGCGGGCGCACACATCGTCAACGATATTTCGGCGCTGCGCTATGACGAGCGCGCGATCGAGGTGGTTGCAAAATCGGGCTGCGCGGTCGTGCTGATGCACGCGCCGAGCGCGAAGAGCGACCCGCACGAGGGCGGCGGAGCTTATGGTCACCCGCTGTTCGACGTGTACGACATGCTCGCCGACCGCGTCGCGGCCTGTGTCGCCGCGGGGATCGACCGCGCGAAAATCATCGTCGATCCGGGCATCGGCTTCGGCAAGGGCGTCGCCGACAATCTGGCGCTGACGAACGGACTCGCGCTTTTCCACACGCTCGGTTGCCCGGTCCTTTTTGGCGCAAGCCGCAAACGGCTGATCGGCGCGCTCGACAACGAGGCGCCTGCCGACGCCCGGCTCGGCGGCTCGGTTGCGCTCCACTATCAGGCGGTGGCGCACGGCGCGCAGATCGTCCGCGTCCACGATGTACCGGAAACGCGGCAAGCGCTGCGATTGTGGCGCGGGATGCGTGATGCCGCGTTGACGGCCTGAAACCCCGACGGCGGTTCGTGCGTCTTTGAAGGGGAGGGCACCATTGCGATGCCCGGCTTTCGAGGAGAATTTCATGCACCTGCCCCACGGCACCCACGTCGCCGTCGCCGACGGCAATCGTTTCGTCATGTTCCGCAACGACGGCGATGCCCTGCTGATCAACCTGGTCGATCCGGCGACGCCCGACATATCGACGAGCAACCGCGGCGGCGCCAATCCCGAGGTTCGCGACCTCGACGAACGGGGCCATGCCGCCGGGGTGGCCGAACTGCTCAACAGCCGTGTTCTGGCCAACGAGATCGACAAGCTGCTGGTGATCGCCGACCCGCTGACGCTCGGCGTGATGCGCGAGCATTATCATGGCGAGCTGGAAAAGCGCCTAGTGGGCGAGATCGCCAAGACGATGACCAACGTCGATACCCGGAAGATCGAACAGGCGATCGCCGCCGCCTGACCCGCTAGAGCGAATAGCCTCCGTCGGCGGTCAGCACGGCGCCGGTAATGCTCGCGGCATCGTCCGACAGCAGAAAGGCGATCTGGCGCGCGGTTTCGTCGGCGCTCGCCCAGCGGCCGAGCGGCGTGGCTTCGCGCGCCATCGCCGCGAGCGCGGCGTCGCGGCTCCCCAGCTCTCTCACCATATCGGCGAAGAAGTCCGCGCCGTCCCACATCGGCGTGTCGACGCCGCCGGGCGCGATGGCGTTGACGCGGATGCCGTGCGGTGCGCCTTCCTTGGCGGCGACGCGGGCGAGCTGGATCACGCCAGCCTTGGAGGCGCCATAGGCGGCGGTCCCCGCCTCGGCCTTGATCCCCGAGATGGACGCCGTAACCACAATCGCCCCGCCGCGCCCGTGCGCGATCATCGCGCGCATCGCTGCGCGTATCGTCAGCATCGCGCCGTCCAGGTTGACGCTCTGCGTCCGGCGCCAGTCGGCAAGGTCGATATCGACAATTGGCGTGCCGCTCGAAACGCCCGCGTTGACGATAGCGAAATCGATGTCGGCAAGCTGCGGCGCCAACGCGTCCCACATCGCGGGATCGGTCACGTCGCGGCCTTCGGCGCGATCGACGCCGGTGATGCGTGCGCCCTCTGCGGCGAGCAATTTTGCGGTTGCCGCGCCGATGCCCGAGGCATGGCCCGTTACGAGCGCGTGGCGGCCGGAGAATCGATTGCTCATTGCGGCGGTTTAAGCGGAGGGCGCGGCCAAGTCGACGCTGCTTCGGATCAGGCGGCGGTGTCGATTCCGAGGTCGCTCAACTTGCGGTAAAGCGTCGAACGGCCGATGCCGAGGCGGCGGGCGACTTCGCTCATGCGGCCGCGATAATGGCCGATGGCAAGACGGATGACATCGGCCTCGATCTCCTCGAGCGGACGCAGATTGCCGTCGGGGAGGTAGAGCGTCACGCCGATCGCTTCGCCGTTGATCGCGATATTGCCTTCGCTCGCAGGGACGGTGCCGCCGCTGAGTGCCGCGTCGATGGCGCCGAAGTCGGCGCTGGTCAGCACATCGGTCTTGCTGGCGACCGCTGCGCGAAACAGCACATCCTGCAACTGGCGGACATTGCCCGGCCAGGCGTAGGAGGCGAGGAGGCGCAGCGCGTCGTCGGTGACGCCGATTGATCCCATTCCCGGCAAGCCGCCGATGCGATCGATCAGGTGCCGCGCCAGCGGGCCGACGTCGCCGCGGCGTTCGCTGAGCGAGGGCAGGGTGAACTGCGCCGCGGTGAGCGCATAATAAAGATCTTCGCGGAAATGCCCCGCCTCGATCAGCTTGTCGAGCGGGCTGGCACTCGTCGAGATGATGCGAACATCGACGGTCTGGCGGATGGTGCCGCCGATCATCTGCACCTCGCCGCTGTTCAGAAATTCGACGAGCTTGGCCTGCGTTTCGAGCGGGATGCATTCGACATGATCGATGATGATGCTGCCGCCGTCGGCCTGGACGAGCCGCCCGATCTGGCGGTCGAAGGCGCCCGGAAAGGCGCCGCGCTCATGCCCGAACAGCCCCGATCCGATAAGGCCGGGGGAGACTGCGGAACAATCGACCATGACGAGGGCGCCGCGCGACCGCGGGCTTGCCGCGTGGATCGCGCGTGCGAACACTTCCTTGCCGGTGCCGGGCTTGCCCTTGATCATCACCGGAACGCGCGCGCGCGCCGCCTTGGCGGCGATGGCGAGCGCGCTGCGGAAATTGGGGCTCGACCCGATGATCTCTTCGAACCCCAGCGGAGCGCGGAGCTTTTCGGTAAGCGGACGAAGTTCGCCCTGCGGACCGCTGCTGTTCACAATCCGGTCGAGCGCGCCGAGCAGGCGGTCGGGGGCGATGGGTTTCTGGACAAAGTCGGTCGCACCGGCGCGCATGGCCGCAACCGCGACCTCGACCCCGTTGCGCATCGTGATCACGACGAGCGGCAGCGCGGGGCGCCAGCTCCGCAGTTGCGAGACGAATTCGGCGATCTCGACGCCGGGTGTGCCCTGATCGACGAGCACGGCGTCGAGCCCCATGCCTTCCTGCGTGCCGAGCTTGGCCAGCGCGGTGTCGGTGTCGCCTGCAACGATGCTGCGCCAGCCGCCGCGCGACACGAGCGCGGACAGAAAGCGCTGTTGTGCCGGCTCGCTGTCGACAATCATTACCGTTCGCGTGTCGCGCGTGCTCGCCATCGTTCCCGTTCTGCCCTCTCGTCGGCCTGGTCCTGCCGGAATTGCGCTATGGCCGCCGACCATAGGACCGATGGGTAAAGGGGCGATTAAGGGCGAAGCTCATTTGGCTGCAGCGAAATCCGGCGGGGGCGCAACTTTGTTGCCAGCCAAGCCAATCGCGCTATTGAGCGCGCGGGTTTGCATGGCTAAGACCGGCGCGAAACGCGATTCTGGGGCGCGCGCATCGCGACCCGGTCGACAGCCGAAGGGGATGAAGGCAATGGCGGAACAGGAAATGAAGGCAGCGAACGAAACCTATTCGGGTTTCATCAGCCTGCTGAAAGTCGGCTCGATCATCACGATCGTCACGACGGTGGTCGTCGTCCTGCTCATCGCTTCCTGAGCGGCCGGCGATATGCGCATTGCCGTTCTGAAAGAACTCGCCGCCGGCGAGACGCGCGTTGCTGCGACTCCCGAAACCGTCAAGAAATTCATCGGCCTGGGCGCCGAACTTGCCGTCGAAACGGGGGCGGGCGTGCAGGCGTCGATTTCCGATTCCGACTATAGCGCAGCCGGGGCAAAGGTCGGCAGTCGCGCCGATGTCCTGAAAGGCGCGAATATCATCCTCGGCATCCAGGGACCCGACCCGAAGGATCTGAGCGGCTTTGCCGACGGCGCTTGGCTCGCCGCCGGTCTCAACCCCTTTGGCGAACGTGCGCGCGTTGACGAATATGCCAGGCTCGGGATCGAGGCGCTCGCAATGGAGTTCATGCCGCGCATCACGCGTGCGCAATCGATGGATATATTGTCGAGCCAGGCCAATCTTGCGGGTTACAAGGCGGTGCTCCTGGCAGCCAACGCCTATGGCCGCGCTTTCCCGATGATGATGACCGCAGCGGGCACCGTCAGTGCAGCGAGGGCGTTCATCATGGGCGTCGGCGTCGCCGGGCTTCAGGCCATCGCGACCGCGCGCCGCCTCGGCGCTCAGGTTAGCGCGACTGACGTGCGCTCTGCGACCAAGGAACAGATCATCAGCCTCGGCGCCAAGCCGATCTTTGTGGAAAGCGTCGCGGGGATCGAAGGCGAGGGCGCCGGTGGCTATGCCACGGAAATGTCAGAAGAATACCAGAAAGCACAGGCTGAACTGGTATCCGCGCACATCGCCAAGCAAGATATCGTCATCACGACCGCATTGATCCCGGGACGACCCGCGCCGCGGCTGATCTCGGACGCGCAGCTGGCGACGATGCGCACCGGTAGCGTCATCGTCGACATGGCTGCCGAAAGCGGCGGGAACGTCGAAGGATCGGTGTCCGGGGAGACGAAGCGGATCCACGGCGTGACGGTAATCGGCGCGAAAAATATCGCGGCGTTGATGCCCGCCGACACGAGCGCGCTGTTCAGCCGCAACCTGTTCAACTTCCTTTCCGCCTTTTGGGACAAGGAAGCGGGCAGGCCGATTCTCGATGAGGAAATCGGGAACGCTGTGCGGCTCACCCAGGGTGGAAAAGTGGTCCACGACCGCTTGGTTGGACAGAATTAATCGAAAAAATGGCCGATTTCGGCCTTTTCATGCGCGGTTCATCGGTTATGATGTAGGCGGGGTCTGAATACCCATCCTATCAATTACCGGAGAATGTTTGATGTTGCGTGCGAAGTTTTTCGCTGTTCCCCTGATTGCCTTTTCGATGGCTGCCACTCCGTCGGCGGCGCTCGCCAGCTCGGCTGCAGCTGATGCCGAGTCCACTGTAGCCGAAGCCGAAGCTGCGGCGGAAGCCATGGTGGAGAGCTGGAATATCGTCCAGAACGCAACCAAGTCGCCCGAACATAACACGCTCGCCAAAGCCATCGTCGCTGCGGACCTGACCCAGACGCTGAGCGCGCCCGGACCCTTCACTCTGTTCGCCCCCACCGACCAGGCCTTTGCCGCGGTGCCGCCGATGACGAACTATCTGATGAACCCGGTCAACAAGCCTGCGCTCGCACAGGTGCTTACCTATCACGTCGTGCCCGGCAAGATTACGGCCGAAGAGCTTTATGCCAAGATCGAAGCCGGCGGTGGCAAGGCGACGCTGACCACCGTCGAAGGTCAGACGCTGACCTTCACCGAGGTGCAGGGGAATATCAAGGTCGACGGCACACAGGGCAGCACGGGCTATGTCACGCAGCCCGACGTCGACCAGTCGAATGGCATCATTCATGTGGTGAACGGCCTCCTGCTTCCCGAGCTGAAGCCTGTGAAGCCGGAACCCGTTGCGGCGGCGCCGGCAGAGGCCGCTGCGCCCGCCACCGAGGCGGCTCCGGCTTCGGCCGATGAGCCGGCCGCCGCGTCCTGATTTCGCGGAGCGTCCGAATGATGAATTGCAATATGCTGGTCGCCCTTGCGGCGGCCAGCATTTGTCTTGCCGGTTGTTCGGACAAACCGGCCTCCGGCGAATCCGATCCCGAGACGTCCGAAAGCCTGAACGTCGGAGTCGATAAATCTGTTGTCGATTCCGGCAAGATGGCGGCTTCAAACTCGATTGCCGAAAATATCGCGGGATCGCCCAACCACAAGATGTTGCACGGGACGCTGCAGGCCGCGGGGCTTGTCGAGCGGCTCGGCGGCGACGGCGAATATACGGTGTTCGCGCCGACCGACGCAGCCTTTGTGCAAATTCCGCCCGTTACGCGCGAGGGGTGGATGCTGCCGGCCCAAAAGCAAGTGTTGCACGCGATACTGAACCATCACGTCGTGCCCGGAAGGATCGATTCGGCCGAACTGGAGCGGCTGGTCGACGCCGGCGACGGGGCGGCAATACTGAAAACGCTGGACGGGCGCGACCTTTGGATTCGCCGTTCGGGCGCCAGCTATATCCTGACAAGCGGTAGCGGGAACAAGGCCGTCATTACCGAGGCTGACCTCGCGCAGAAAAATGGTGTTGTCCACATAGTCGACGCCGTGCTCATTCCGGCTACATGAGCCGCCCGGTCGACTCCGCGAAATAAAATTACACGAACGGCCCGCATTTTTCGCCTTGAGAAATGCGGGTCGCTACGTTTTCGACCGCTTAGGAGTCGACAGGTCGCGCCGAGCGCGGCAATAGGTTCGCCAAAGCGGAATCAACAGGGGAGCGCCGCGTGGATTTCATCGCCATTTTCTCGATTTTCGTGCTGGCATGTTTTGTCGGCTATTTCGTCGTCTGGTCGGTCACCCCGGCGCTGCACACGCCGCTGATGAGCGTGACCAATGCGATTTCGTCGGTGATTATCGTCGGCGCGCTGATTGCCAGCGCAGCCGCGGGATCGCCGGTGTCGAAATGGCTCGGCCTTGCCGCGGTCGTCATGGCCAGCGTCAACATCTTCGGCGGCTTCGCCGTGACCGAGCGCATGCTGGCGATGTACAAAAAGAAAGAGCGCTAAAATTCTGAAATCAATCGTCACCCCGGCGCAGGCCGGGGTCTCAACTTCGCGGCTCGACGCAGCGGTGAGATCCCGGCCTTCGCCCGGATGACGTCAGGGGGAATAATTTTCACCATGCACGAACTTGCACCGATCAATCCGTGGGTAGCGCTGGCCTATCTGGTCGCGGGGATCTGCTTCATTCTTGCGCTGCGCGGCCTGTCGTCGCCGGCCTCGTCGCGCCGCGGCAACCGTTTCGGCATGGCGGGCATGGCGATTGCCGTCGTCACGACGCTGCTGACGCACGAACTAGCCAACCCGGTCGAGGTTCTGGGCGCAATCGCGGTCGGCGGCGTCATCGGGCTCGTCATGGCACGGCGCATCGCGATGACCGCTATGCCGCAGCTCGTCGCGGCCTTCCACAGCCTCGTGGGTCTTGCCGCGGTCGCGGTTGCGGCGGCGGCGTATTTGAATCCGCTCGCGTTCGGCATCGCTGATCCGTCGGGGCAGATTTTCACCGTCAGCCGGATCGAAATGGGGCTTGGCATTGCGATCGGTGCGATCACCTTTTCGGGGTCGGTCATCGCCTTCCTGAAACTCAACGGCAATATGTCGGGTGCGCCGATCATCCTGCCTCTGCGCCACCTGATCAACCTGGGTACGCTGGCAGCAATTCTTGGATTGATTGCCTATTTCACGCTCGACCAGTCGCCGTGGGTGTTCTGGACGGTTACGGCGCTCAGCTTTGCCATCGGCTTCCTGCTGATCATTCCCATCGGCGGCGCCGACATGCCGGTCGTCGTGTCGATGCTCAACAGCTATTCGGGATGGGCCGCGGCGGCGATGGGCTTCACGCTCGGCAACACCGCGATGATCATCACCGGCGCACTCGTCGGGGCATCGGGCGCCATTCTGTCGTACATCATGTGCCGCGCGATGAATCGCAGCTTCGTCAGCGTGATTGCGGGCGGCTTTGGGGCCGATACCTCGGCGGCCGCCGGCGGCGCCAAGGAACAGCGCCCGTGGAAACCCGGCAGCGCCGACGACGCGGCTTTCCTGATGAGCCAGGCCGATACGGTCATTATCGTTCCCGGCTACGGGATGGCCGTCGCCCAGGCGCAGCATGCGCTTCGCGAAATGGGCGACCTGCTGAAAGCCGAAGGTGTGACGGTCAAATATGCGATTCATCCGGTCGCGGGGCGTATGCCTGGCCATATGAACGTCCTGCTTGCCGAGGCCAGCGTTCCTTATGACGAAGTGTTCGAGCTTGAAGATATCAACAACGAGTTCGCACAATGCGACGTCGCCTTTGTCATCGGTGCCAACGACGTGACCAACCCGGCGGCAAAGACCGACAAGACCTCGCCAATCTATGGCATGCCGGTGCTCGACGTCGAAAAGGCCAAAACGGTCCTGTTCGTGAAGCGTTCGATGGGCGGCGTCGGCTACGCCGGGGTCGACAATGATGTCTTCTACATGGATCAGACGATGATGCTGCTGGGCGATGCCAAGAAGATGACCGACGACATCGTCAAGGCACTGGGCAGCGGCGGGCACTAGACAAGAATCGTCGCCCCTGCGAAGGCAGGGGCCGCTGACAAGCGTTTGCCCCTGCGGTCGCGTCCAGAGCCACTGGCCTCTGAACGCCCTTCGCGGGGGCGACGTGTTTTCGGATCAAGGGGCCTATGCGGAAAATCGGTTTGATCGGGGGAATAAGCTGGGCTTCGACCGAGCTTTATTACCGGCATCTCAACAAGGGTGTGCAGAAGCGGCTCGGCACCGCCTGCTCGGCGCCGATCCTGATGGAGAGCCTGAACTATTGCGACCTGTCGCGGCTGTCGTCGCCGGAGCAATGGGCGCATGCGAAGGAAGTGATGGTCGAAACGGCGAAGCGCCTGGAAGGCGGCGGCGCCACCGCGCTGATGATCGCCGCCAATTCGATGCACAAGGTCGCGGACGAGGTGTCCGCGGCGATTTCGATCCCGCTGATTCACATCGTCGACGAAACGGGCAAGGCAATGAAGGCCGACCGCGTCAAGGCGGCGGCGGTCATCGGCACGCACAATGTGATGACCGAATCCTGGTTCCGCCAGCGCCTCGTCCGCCACGGGCTGATGCTCGCCCCCTATGACGCATCACGGGCGACGGCGATCGACCGCATCATCTATGACGAGTTGATGCAGGGCAAGGTCAGCGAAGCATCGCGGCGCGAGATGCGCACCTTCATCACCGACATCGCCAAACAGGATATTCAGGCAATCATCCTCGCCTCGACCGAATTGGTGATGCTCGTCGATCCCGATGCCAACATCCTGCCGATCTATGACACGACGCGCATCCATGTCGCGGCGGGTATCGACTGGATTCTCGGCGACGCCCCCTGACCCCATCCCGATTTAACTACAGTGATGTCAGCAAGGCTTGGCAAGCGCCATGTCTTGCCGCATGCTGCTGAAAAATTGGGGAGAGAGACATGCGAGTCCGCCACGCTGCATATATTGCGCTGCCTGTCGCTGCCATATTGCTGGGGCTCAGCCCCGCCGCCGCCAAGACGATCCGCGTCGAGCCAGGCGGCGTCGATGCCAACGAGAAATTGCAGGAAGCGCTCATCCTTGCCGAGCCTGGCGATGTCGTCGAACTCGCCCCCGGCCGCTGGACGCTGACCGACGGGCTGTCTCTCGATGTTGCGAACGTCACGCTGCGCGGTGCGGGAATCGACGACCAGAATGGCTCGATCCTCGATTTTTCAGGACAGCAGGGGGCGGGCGAGGGGCTGCTCGTCACCTCGGACGATGTGTTCCTGACCGATTTTGCCGTGCTCAACACCAAGGGCGACGGCATCAAGTCGAAGGGCGCCGACCGCATCGTCTATCACCAGCTGCGCGTCGAATGGACCGCCGGGCCCAAGGAAACCAACGGCGCCTATGGCATCTATCCCGTCGAAAGCACCGATGTGCTGGTCAACCGCGTTGTCGTGCGCGGGGCGTCGGATGCGGGAATCTATGTCGGCCAGTCGAAAAATATCGTAGTGCGCGATTCGATTGCGACCGAGAATGTCGCGGGGATCGAGATAGAGAACAGCTACGACGCCGACGTGCACGACAATATCGCGACGAAGAATACCGGCGGCATCCTGGTGTTCGACCTGCCGAGCCTGCCGATGCAGGGCGGGCATAATGTTCGCGTCTTCGACAATATCGTCAGCGACAACAATACGCCCAATTTCGCGCCCAAGGGCAATATCGTGGCGAGCGTGCCGGCAGGGACCGGCGTTCTGGTGATGGCGAACCGCAATGTCGAGATTTCGGGCAATATCTTTGACGAAAATGGCACCGCCAATGTGATGATCGTCGGCTATCGCTACGAGCATAAGGACCCGAAGTATCAGCCGCTGCCCAAGGCCATCGTCGTCGCCGACAATCTTCACGGCCGCGCGGGCTATGCCCCCGCCTTTCCGGGCGGCGCCGAGATTGCGGCGGCGCTGGGCGGATCGATTCCGCCGGTGCTGTGGGACGGCGCGGGCGATGCGGTGGTCAACGATGCGGTCGGCGTGCTGTCGCTGAACCTGCCCGACGTATCGATGCCGCAAAGCGATGCGAAGCCGTCGCCCGCCGACCTGAGCGGCGACGCGCCCGCCGCGCTCCCCGGCGTGCGCCTGCCCGAAAGCATGGAAGCGCGCATCCGATGAAGCTCGGCGCCGCAGCCTTTGCCGCGGCGCTCGTCTGTGCGGGCGGGGCGATGGCGCTGCCGCCGCCGTCGCCGAACCAGACGGTGATCGAGGATGCGGCGATGCCGCGCAAATTGTCCGAATTCGGCTTGTTCCGCGCCGGCGGCGCAGAACTGTCCGATGGGGTGCTGCCCTATGACCTCCATACCCCGCTGTTCAGCGACTATGCCGACAAGGCGCGCGGGATATGGATGCCGCCCGGCGCAAAGGCGACGGTCGATGCCGACGGCAATGTCCGGTTTCCGGTGGGAACGGTGCTGATCAAAAGCTTTGGCTGGGCCGATGCCAATGACGGCAAGCCGGTCGAGACGCGGCTGCTGATCCATCGCAGCGACGGCTGGACCGCGCTCCCTTATGTCTGGGACGCCGACGGGCGCGATGCGACGCTGGCGATCGGCGGACGGCGTATCCCGGTGAGCTTTGCCGAACCCGACGGGACGACGCGCAGCATCAGCTATGCGGTGCCGAACAAGAATCAGTGCAAGGAATGCCACGCGCTGGACGGCGCGATTGCGCCGATCGGGCCGAAACTGCGGAACATCCGGTTCGGCGCAGCCTATCGCACCAATGCCGCGGGGCGGATCGAGGGGCTGTCGCGCCAAGTGGCGGCGCTTCCCGCGTGGGACAATCCCGCGAGCGGCAGCGTTGCCGAGCGGGCGCGCGTCTATCTCGACGTCAATTGCGCGCATTGCCACAATCCGAAGGGGAGCGCGTCGAACAGCGGGCTGTTCCTGCGCTGGACCGACGACCCTGACGGCGTGAATTACGGGATCGAGAAGCGACCGACCGCGGCGGGACGCGGGAGCGGCGGCATGGATTTCGCGGTTGCGCCGGGGCATCCCGAGGCAAGCTTCCTCATCTATCGTCTCGAAAGCCTCGATCCCGGAATCGCGATGCCCGAGGTCGGGCGCGCGACGGTGCACAAGGAGGGCGCGGCGCTGCTGCGGCAGTGGATCGCGGGGATGGAGACGCGAAGCGCGCATTGACCATCGCCGGGGTTGAACGATTGCCGACACCTCCATATGCGTGATCCCGGCGAAGGCCGGGATATCATCGCCGCGACCTGATGCACCGTCGAGATCCCGGCGTTCGCCGGGATGACGCTGAAAGGCAGTTCCAATGACGTCGCTCGTCCTCCACGATTATTTCCGTTCCTCGGCGAGCTATCGCGTCCGCATCGCGCTCAACCTCAAGGGGCTTGCCTATGAGCGCGTCGAGGTCAGCCTGATCGCGGGGGAGCAGAAGAGCGACGCCTATCTCGAGCAGAACGCCCAAGGCTTCGTGCCGATGCTCGTCGCCGATGGCGAGCCGATCATCCAGAGCCTGGCGATCATCGACTGGCTCGACCGCGCCCATCCCGAACCGCGGCTGATCCCCGACGAACCGATGCCGCGCGCCGTCGCGCTCGCGCAGGCCTATGTCGTCGCGTGCGACATCCACCCGCTCAATAATCTGCGCATCCTCAAATATCTGACCAAGGACCTTGGCCTCAACGAGCAGACCAAGGACCGCTGGATTCACGAATGGATTCTGCAGGGGTTCGACGCGCTCGAGGCGATGGCGGGCGAGGGGACCTATCTGGGCGGCGATGCGCCGGGGATCGCCGATGCGTGCCTTGTCCCGCAAATGTATAATGCGCGGCGCTTCGACGTGCCGCTCGACGCCTATCCGCGGCTCGTCGCGATCGACGCGGCGTGCATGGACCTGGAGCCGTTCCAGAAGGCGCACCCCGACGCGGTCAAGTCGGCGTGATCCGCCTGTTGACGGGCGGCGCGCTGCTGGCGCTGCCGGCAGCGGCGATGGCGCAGCCACCGCTTCAGGAGGGGGCGGTCCAAGAGCAGATCATTTTCTGGCATGTTCGCCGCCCCGCGCAGGAAATTGTCGTTACAGGGTCGGGATCGCTTACGCCATCGAACGGGGATGCCGCCCAATCCATCGCTGTGCTCCAGAATGTCGAACGCGGGCTTGGCGCGCGGATCGAGAACCGGCTGCGCGATGAGGCGGGGATCGTCCAGTTTCGGCGTTCGGACGGGCGAAGCGCGCATCCGACGAGCCAGGGGGTGACGCTGCGCGGGCTGGGGGGCAATGCCTCCAGCCGCGCGCTCGTGACATTGGATGGCGTGCCGCAGGCGGACCCTTTCGGCGGGTGGGTTGCGTGGAGCGCCTATGACGCGATCAACCACGGGGGAATCATCGTCGCGCGCGGCGGTGGCAGCGGCGCCGATGGCCCCGGAGCGCTCGCCGGGACGATCGGGCTCCATTCGACGATGGCGGACGGCGTGAGCGGCAGCGCCGCCTATGGCAGCCGCGACGGCTGGGATGCGTCGCTCTCGGCGGGCGGCCCGATCGGTGCGGGCGAGGTGGCTTTCGATGCGCGCTACAGCCGCGGCGACGGGTTCGTGCCGGTCGTCGCGGGGCAGCGCGGCGCTGCCGACCGGGCGGCGCCCTATGAACAGGGCGGCGCGGGCCTCCGGCTGCGCTTCGATGCGGGCGACGACAGCCGCGTCGAGGCGAGCGTGCGCGGTTTTGCCGACCGCCGCGACCGCGGCGTCGATTTCAGCGCGAGCCGGATCGACGGCGTCGATGCGAGCGTGCGTGTCCTGCACGAGCCGACGGACGCGGCGCAATGGTCGGCGCTCGCCTATGTCCAACTGCGCGATTTCGAGACGGGTTTTGCGAGCGTTGCCGCCGGCCGAAACAGCGTCGCCCCCGCGCTGATGCAGCGGATTCCCGCGACGGGTATCGGCGCGCGCGTCGAGTTGCGTCCGCTGGTTGCCGACAATCACCCACTGCGGATCGGGGCCGACTGGCGCCGGACGGTCGGACGCACCGAGGAAGATTATTTCTTCACAGGCCTCGTCCCCGGGCGGCACCGCAGCGCGGGCGGGAGCAGCGATGTCGTCGGCGCCTTTGCCGAATGGACTTCGGGCAGCGCGGGCGAGGGCGTGCTGCTGACCGCGAGCGGTCGCGTCGACCGCTGGTCGATCGGCGAGGGTTTCCGCCGCGAAACCAATATCGGCGGCGCGCCGATCAGCGACGCGCGCTTTGCACCGCGCAACGGTTGGGAAGCGAGCGGGCGGATCGGGCTGCGCTGGACGTCGGATGCCGTATCGCTGCGCGCGGCGGGCTTTCGTGGATGGCGCCTGCCGACGCTCAACGAGCTGTACCGCCCCTTTCGCGTCGGTCCCGATGCGACCGCCGCGAACGAGGCGCTGAAGCCCGAGCGGCTTTGGGGCGGCGAGATTGGCGCGGATTGGCAGAGCGGCGGAACCAAGCTGTCGGCCACACTCTTCGCAAACCGGCTGGACAATGCCATCGCCAATGTCACGCTGGGCTTCGGCCCGGGCAATTTTCCGGGGGTCGGCTTTGTCGCACCGGGCGCAAGCTATAGCCAGCGGCAGAATCTCGACGCAATCGACGCGAAGGGCGTCGAAGTCGCGGCCGAGCAGCGGGTCGGACCGGTTATCGCGCGCGCGACCTGGGGCTATACCGATGCAAAGGTCGACGCGTCGGGCGTCGCCGCGGCGCTCGACGGCCAGCGGCCCGCGCAAATCGCGAAACATGGCGCGAGCCTGTCGCTGCGCAGCGACGACGCGGGGCCGGTGGGCGGCTTTGCGACGCTGCGCTATATCGGCAAGCAGAATGAGGACGATCTGGGGTTGCTCGTTCTGCGCGACGCGCTGACGCTCGATGCCGGTCTGTCGTTCGCGCTGAGCGATGCATTCCGCGTCGAGGCGCGCGGCGAGAATCTGTTCGACGAACTGGTGCCTGCAAGCATCTCGTCGGCGGGCGTCATCGAGCGGGCGACGCCGCGAACGCTATGGATCGGGGCGCGGTTCGACTTCTGAGGCTTCACACGCCCGAATCAGGCGATAGGATGTCAGCGCCGGGGATGGCGACAGGGGGACTGAAGACGGATGGCCGCGAAGAAACTGAATCTCGATAATTTCCTGCCCTATCGCCTGTCGGTTGCGTCCAACGCGCTGTCCGAACGCATCGCCACCGAATATCAGAACCGCTTTGGCCTGAAGATACCCGAATGGCGGCTGATGGCGGTGCTTGGCGAAGGGCAGCCCAAGACGCAGCGCGAGCTGGTCGAAGCGACACGGATGGACAAGGTGACGGTCAATCGCGCCGCCAAGGCGCTCGCCGACCGCAAGCTGATTGCGCGGCAGGCGCATGAAACCGACGCACGCTCGCATCATCTTGATCTGACCGAGACGGGACGGTCGCTCTATGACGCGATCGTGCCCGCCGCGCTGGCGAGCGAGACGCAGCTCGAATCGAACATCACCGCCGACGAGCGCGCGGCCCTGATGGCGATTTTGCAGAAGCTGACCGCTGCCGCCGAAGATTATGGCTGATCCCTTGTATCGCGCGGCGCCGCCTGCTGCGCTGCGCGTCGAGCCACTGGGCGAATTGACGCTGATTTTCGACCGCCGCTCGATGCAGACGCATGTCGTCGCGCCGCCGATCCCACAGATATTGGATGCGATGGGCGACGACATTTGCAGTGCGGCAGTGATTGCCGAGCGCCTGTCGGTCGCTTTCGACATCGGGCGAGCGGGCGACGCCGCGTCGATCATCGCCGAGCGGCTCGACGAACTCGCCGCGCTCGGCCTGGTCGCCGCCGCATGAGATATGCGACGCGGATCGCCGTCGGCCCGGTCCAGTTCCGCATCGGCAGCGACTGGCGCGCGCCGATTGCCGCGATCGAGCGGCTTTATGCGGGCTATCCGCGCGACGATGCGCGCCCCGCAGACGCGACGGTGCGGTTGTTTGCGGCACGGCCGTGGCGGCGCTGGCTGCGGCCCTCGGTTCATATCGGCGGCGACTTCACCGTTCCCGACGCGCTGCCGCTCCCGCTTTCGATGGGGTTGCTCGCCGCCGAAATGGGGATGAATTTGCAGATCGCGCTGGGGTGGCGGCGGCATTTGCTGCTCCACGCGAGCGCGGTCGCGCGCGATGGCCGTGCGCTCGTCATGTCGGGCGAGTCGGGGTCGGGTAAATCGACGCTCGCCGCGCTGCTCGGCGAGGAGGGATGGCGGCTGATGGGCGACGAGTTCACGCTCGTCGATCCGGCGAACGGCGACGCGCTCGCCTTTCCGCGCGCGGTCAGCCTGAAGAATGCGGCGATCGGCGAGGTGGCGGAGCGCGTCGCGCCCGAACGGCTCGGCCCGCTGCTGGCGCGTACGCCGAAGGGCGATATCCGCCACCTGATCCCGCGCGCCGAAGCGATTGCGGCGATGCACGAACCTGCGCGGCCCGCGCTGATCCTTTTCCCGCGCTTTGGCGGTGAGGCGGCGGTCGAGCCGATGGGCGAGGGCGAGGCGTTTGTCCGGTTGACCGAGGCGTCGACCAACTATGTCGCATTGGGCGAAGCGGGCTTCGCCACGCTTGCGCGGCTGGTGCGCGAGACGCCGGCTTTTGCCGTCAGCTATCCGGACAGCGCGTCGGGCCGTGCGCTTGTCGAGGGGCTTTGGGCGGAGGCGGTGCGATGAACGCGGCCCATACGCTCGTCGACCTGCTCGCCGGGCGGCGCGATGCAGCGACGCTGGGGCGCGGCGAATGGGACGGCGTCATCAGCGCTGCGCGCGCCGAAGCGATGCTTGCGACGCTCGCGCATCGGCTGGCCGATGCGACGGTGCCGCCTGCGGTCGCCGCGCTGTTTTCCGACCAGCGCGCCGCCGCCGCGACCGCGCAGCTACAGGCGCTGTGGGAGGCGGAAATGGCACGGCGCGCGCTCGCACCACGGGGGATCGAATTCGTGCTGCTGAAGGGCACGGCCTATGCCGCGGCGGGACTGTCGTGCAGCGAAGGGCGGCAGATCGGCGACCTCGACATCCTCGTCATCGCGCCCGACGTGCGGCGCGCCGAAAATGTCCTTCTGAATGCGGGTTGGGAATGGGTGAAGTCCGACCCCTATGACGATCATTATTACCGCGAATATATGCACGAGCTGCCGCCGCTCATCCACAAGACGCGTGACCGGATGATCGACGTACACCACACGATCCTGCCGCGCACCCACCGGATTACGCCCGATGCGCTCGCGATGGTAAGCGATGCGGTGCGGAGCCATGATGGCTTTGCCGTGCTGAGCCCCGTCGATATGGCGTGCCATTGCGCCGCGCACCTGATCGCCGACGGCGACCTGCAAGGCGGCCTCCGCAATCTTTGGGATTTTCATTGCCTGACGCGCGATTTCGCGGCGGCGGACGCGCATTTCTGGGGCAAGCTCGATGGCCGCGCCGAACTGCACGGGCTGCGCGCGACCGTCCACCGCGCGGCGCGGCTCGCGCGCGACATTTACGGAGCGGAGCTGCCACCGGGCTGGGACCGGCACGTTACCGGCGACGGATGGTTCCGTCGCCGTCTGCTCGCGCGCGACGATTGGGGGCGGTCGCGCAACTGGCTGCTCCAGCAGGCCTTTTATCTTCGCTCGCACTGGCTGCGGATGCCGCCCGCAATGCTCGCGCGGCATTTGTGGACCAAGTGGCGGAAGCGTTAGAGGCGGGCAAGAAGCGGGACGAGTTCGTCGAAATGGCCGATGATATGGTCCGCCCCCAGATCCTCGACCGGTTGATGGAGAAAGCCGAAGGACACCGCGACGCTGGTCGCCCCGGCAGCGCGCGCCGCCATGACGTCATAGATGGAATCGCCGACAAAGGCTGCCCGTCCGCCACCGCTGCGCTCGATCATCGCACGGATCGGTTCGGGCGACGGCTTGGCAAGGCCGGGGAGCGTGTCGCCGCCGACGATCGCCGCCATACGGTCGGCCAGCCCGAGCGCTTCGAGCAGGCGACGGGCGAGATGTTCGAGCTTGTTGGTCATCACTGCGGTGCGGACTCCGAGTGCGTCGAGCCGGTCGAGCGCAGCGACCAGACCGGGGAAGGGGCGACTGTGCACGGCGATATGCGCCTCATAATAAGCGAGCAGTGCGTCATAGAGGTGACGGGCGCCGCCGTCGGGAATGCCGCCGGTTGCGACCAGCCCCTGTTCGAGCAGATGCGCGGTGCCGAGGCCGATCATCGGCCGAACCTGCGACTCGGCAAGCGGCTCGCGCCCTGCGAGGGCGAGCGCGTGGTTGAGCGCGGCGGTGATGTCGCCCGCTGTGTCGACGAGCGTGCCGTCGAGATCGAAGCCGACGATGCGAAAGGGAAAATCGTGCATGGCGCTCCGCATGGCGCGCGGCTCTGGAAACCGCAATGATTTGCTGGCATGGCAGCGCGCATGACTACGCCCATCGCCGCCATCATCCTTGCCGCGGGCAAGGGCACCCGCATGAAGTCCGACCTGCACAAGGTGCTGCACCCGATCGCGGGGCGGCCGATGCTGATGCACCTGATGGACAGCGTCGACGCGCTCGCCCCCGCGAAGAAGGTCGTCATCGTCGGAGACAGGGCCGAGCAGCTCGAGGCGGCGCTGGCGGGGAGCGCGGAACTTGCGGTGCAGCAGCCGCAGCTCGGCACCGGCCATGCGGTGCGGCAGGCCGAGGCGGCGCTCGCCGGGTTCGACGGCAATGTGCTGATTCTCTATGGCGACGTGCCCTTCGTGCGAACCGCGACGATGCGCGCGATGGTCGAACGGCTCGACGCCGACGATGCGCCCGCCGCGGTGGTGCTGGCGTTCGAGCCCGACGATCCGCTGCAATATGGGCGTGTGATCACTGACGGCGACCGCGTCGTCAAAATGGTCGAGCACAAGGATGCGAACGAGGCCGAGCGCGCGGTGCGGCTGTGCAATTCGGGGCTGATGGCGGCGAAGGCGCGCGATCTGTTCGCGCTGCTCGCGCGCGTCACCGACGACAATGCCGCCAAGGAATTCTACCTCGTCGACATCGTCAATATCGCGAACGCTGACGGGCGCCACTGTGCGGTGACGCACGCCGAACCGGCCGAGGTGGGCGGGATCAACAGCCGCGCCGAACTCGCCGCCGCCGACGCGCAGTGGCAGGCGTTCAGGCGCGAAGAGGCGATGGCCGACGGCGCGACCCTGAAGGCGCCGGAAACGGTGTGGTTTTCGTGGGACACGCAGCTCGGCCGCGATGTGACGGTCGAGCCCAATGTCGTCTTCGGCCCCGGCGTCACCGTCGCCGACGGCGCGACGATTCGCGCGTTCAGCCATATCGAGGGAGCAAGCATCGGCCCCGGCTGCGAGGTCGGCCCCTTCGCGCGGCTGCGCCCCGGCGCGGTGCTCGAAGAGAAGGCGAAGGTCGGCAATTTCGTCGAGGTGAAAAAGGCCGTGCTCGGCAAGGGCGCCAAGGCGAACCACCTCAGCTACATCGGCGACGCGAGCGTCGGCGCGGGCGCGAACATCGGCGCGGGTACGATCACCTGCAATTACGACGGCTATTTCAAATATCGCACCGAGATTGGCGAAAATGCCTTCATCGGATCGAACAGCGCGCTCGTAGCGCCGGTGAAGATCGGGCGCGATGCGATTGTCGCGGCGGGCAGCGCGGTGACGATCGACGTGGCTGATGGCGAGCTACGGCTGGTGCGCGGCGAACAGCTTGTCAAACCGGGCTGGGCGGACCGCTTCCACGACGCGATGCGCAAGAAAAAGGCCGGGAAATAGGGCGATGACAGCGCCGACGCTGACCACCGACAGGCTTGTGCTGCGCCAGCTCGTCGCGCGCGATGCGTCCGCGCTCCACGCGACACTGTCGGATCCGCAGGTGATGCACTGGTGGTCGAGCGGCGCGCATGGCGACCTTGCCGAGACCGAAGCCTATATCGGCTTCAATACGGCACGCGATGCGGGGCATCTTTGCTGGGCCATCACCCTCGGCGATGACGTTGCGCTGGGGTGGGTGATTCTGCGCGAAAGGCGCGCGGGGGTGGCCGAACTTGGCTATATCCTGCGCCGCGACAAATGGGGCCAGGGCATCGCGCGCGAAGCGCTGGCACGCGTGATCGAGCACGGGTTTTCGGAGATCGGATATAGGCGGATCTACGCCGATACCGACCCCGATAATGCAGGCTCGATTGCGCTTCTCGAGCGTCTGGGGTTCAGCCGCGAGGCGCATTTGCGCGAGGAGTGGGAAACGCATATCGGCGTGCGCGATTCCTTTATCTATGGGCTGCTGCGCGGCGAATGGACGGCGCATGCCGCCGAAAGGGCAATGGAACATGGCTGACCGCTATTCGGACGCGCCCTTTTTGCGCTTCGTCGACGCCTGGGTGCTCAAGGCGATCGGCCATCTGGACAAGGCCACCGAGGAATATTGCGTGGCGATGGTGCCGCATCTCGAACGCAGTTTCGGTCTGCGCGGAAGCTGGGACGAGATCGTCGCGCAGCGGATGGACTTCGACGCCGGGCTGGCCGCACGCATTCAGGCGATCTGGACCGAAGGCAAAGCGCGCTTCGAGGAAGCGAACGGTCGACCCGCCGAACCGGTGCAGTTCGCGATGATTTTCGTCGACCGGAATTTCTCCAATATATGACCGGACCAGCGAAAAAACGGTGCGCGATTGTGCCGTTGTCTCCGGAGGAAATACGCCGGACGATCATAGACCTCTTCGAATCATGTCGAGACGAACCGGGCGCCCCATTTGATGAAACAGATTTTCTTGCCTATTTGAGCGTGAACAAGGGCGCGGCGAGATGGAGCGCGTATCGCGCACGTCTGAGGCTCGGACGGTTCTACAACAAGGTCGAAGACCGGCTTGAGATCTACATCGGGGAAAAACGCAAAGTCGATCGGTGGAGCATCGATGAGTTCGCGACATATCTCGAACGCGCTGTTCGCTACCGAAAGGCTGGCCTGTACGGGGCGGAGTATGTGAGAGAACGAGCGTCTGGGTGCATATTCCAAGCTGCAGTTCTCTCGTTCCCATTTATATTCTTGGGGTTCCAAAAGGGCGAGTTCCTCTCCACTGCAATCGCATCGATACTCCTTTGCTGCTTTTTAGCGGTCGTTGCATGCACGCTTCCCGATTATCTGCGCTATCGCCGAATCCTCGCCAAATGGCGTTGAATTGATATCATGATATGATATCAGAGTCGCATGCGCTTCCTCGCTGACGTTCCGGACGACGATGTCCAGTGGCTCGACACGCTCGCTGCAGAACAGGGCATGTCGCGCGCCGAACTGGTCCGCCGTGCGGTTGCGGCTTACCGCGCGGAGCTTTCGGGCGACGCCATCGACAATGCGTTCGGCATCTGGAAAGATCGCGCCGATATCGGCGATGCGCTGAAATTTCAGCGCCGTCTGCGGGGCAAGCGCGAATGATCGACGCGCAGTTCGACAGCGACATCCTGATCGACGCGCTGCGCGGCGTCGAGGCGGCGCGTACCGAAATCCGCCGGGCCGGCCGCAAGAGCATCAGTCGCGTAAGCTGGACCGAGGTGATGGCCGCTACCGACCCCGCCAGCCTGAAGACCGTTGAGGCCTTTCTGAGCTGCTTCCAGATCGAAGAGATTGGCGATGGCGTGGCGCGGCGGGCGGCGGCGCTGCGCGCCGAGCGCAAAGGATTGACCCTCGCCGACGCCTTTGTACTGGCAACGGCGCAACTTTCCGGCCGCATCCTCGTGACACGCAATATCAAGGTGTTTCCGGCAGCGATGCCGGGTATTCGCGTCCCCTACACGCTCTAACGAAAGCAAAGACCCATGTGCGGAATCATCGGAATTGTCGGCAAGGACCAGGTTGCGGATCGCCTTGTCGATGGCCTCAGACGCATGGAATATCGCGGTTATGACTCGGCGGGCGTGTGCACGGTCGAGGGCGGGCAGCTGATCCGCCGCCGCGCCGAGGGGAAGCTCGGCAACCTCGTCAAGGAACTGGGCGGCAACCCCGCGCCGGGCACGCTCGGCATCGCGCATACGCGCTGGGCAACGCACGGCGCGCCGACGACGAGCAACGCGCACCCGCACGCGACGGGCGAGGTCGCGCTCGTCCACAACGGGATCATCGAGAATTTCAAGCCGCTTCGCGAGGCGCTCGCGGCGCGCGGGCGCACCTTCGAGAGCGAGACCGACACCGAAGTCGTCGCGCACCTCGTCAGCGAACAGGTCGAAGCGGGCAAGTCGCCGCAAGAGGCGGTGCAGGCGGTGCTGCCGCAGCTGCGCGGCGCGTTCGCGCTCGCGATTGCGTTTCGCAGCCACCCCGATCTGCTGATCGGCGCGCGGCTCGGCTCGCCCTTGGTCGTCGGCTATGGCGACGGCGAGACCTATCTCGGTTCCGACGCGCTCGCGCTCGCGCCGTTGACGCAGCAGATCGCCTATCTGGAAGAAGGCGACTGGGTCATCATCACCCGCGAGGGCGCGCAGATTTACGACGCCGACAACAAGGCCGTGACGCGCGAGATCACAACCTCGGGCGTCACTGCCGCCGCGGTCGAGAAGGGCAATTACCGCCACTATATGCAGAAGGAGATTTTCGAGCAGCCGACGGTGGTTGCGCAGACGCTCTCCTCCTACATCCGCCCGCTCGAACAGACGGTCGCGCTGCCGCAGATGGATTTCGACCTCGCGGGAATCGACCGCATCACCATCGTCGCGTGCGGGACGAGCTTCTATGCGGGGATGGTCGCCAAATATTGGTTCGAAACCTTTGCGCGCGTGCCCGTCGACATCGATGTCGCGTCGGAGTTCCGCTACCGCGACCCGGTGCTCCAGCCCGGTGGACTCGCGCTCTTCATCTCGCAGTCGGGCGAGACCGCCGACACGCTCGCGGCGCTGCGCCATTGCAAGGCGAACGGCCAGACGATCGCGGTCGTCGTCAACGTCCCGACGAGCAGCATGGCGCGCGAGGCCGATCTGCTGCTGCCGACGCACGCGGGGCCGGAGATCGGCGTCGCCTCGACCAAGGCCTTCACCTGCCAGCTTGCGGTGCTGGCGGCGCTCGCCGCGCACCTCGCGCTCAAGAAGGGCAGGCTCAGCGCCGAGGAGGAGCGCGACATCGTCCGGCATCTGATCGAGGCGCCCGCCGCGCTCAACGCCGCGCTGAACCACGACGACGACATCGCCGCGATGGCGCACCTCGTCGCACCGGCACGCGACGTGCTCTATCTGGGGCGTGGCCCCGACTATCCGCTGGCGCTGGAGGGGGCGCTAAAGCTCAAGGAAATCAGTTATATCCACGCCGAAGGCTATGCGAGCGGCGAGATGAAGCACGGCCCCATCGCGCTGATCGACGAGGCGGTTCCGGTCATCGTCCTCGCGCCCAGCGGGCCGCTCTTTGAAAAGACCGTAAGCAACATGCAGGAAGTCATGGCGCGCGGCGGCAAGATCGTCCTGATCAGCGACGCCGAGGGCCTTGCCGAAGCTGGCGACGGCTGCATGGCGACCATCGAAATGCCCAAGGTCCACCCGCTGATCGCGCCGCTGGTCTATGCGGTGCCGGTGCAATTGCTGGCCTATCATGTCGCGGTGGCGAAGGGGACCGATGTCGACCAGCCACGCAATCTGGCGAAGTCGGTGACTGTGGAGTGACCTGGAACACCACCTGCCACTGCGGCGCGGTCTCGGTGCGGCTCGCCAAGGCACCCGACGAAGTCGCCGAGTGCAATTGCTCGCTCTGTTTCTCGCACGGCATCCTCTGGGCTTATTATTCACCGAAGGATGTTGCGATCGACGGGGCGACGCGGACTTATAACCGCGCCGATCGCGCGAATCCCAATTCGGACCTGCATTTCTGCGCGACTTGTGGCTGCGCGACGCACTGGTCGGCGACCGCTGGGCTGATCGAACGGATGGGCGGTGAGGTCGATATGATGGGGGTCAACATGCGCCTGTTCGCGCCGGAGCGGCTCAGCGGACTCAGGCTCGTTTTTCCCGACGGGCGCGGCTGGTCGGGCGAGGGCGCTTGGGATTATGCGCGCGATGCCGAGGTCATGCGCTGATGGGCCGACGTGCGTGGGCGGGTCATGCGGCCGCGTTGGCCTGTGCCAGAATCGACGCCGCGATGTCGTCGATTTCGCCCGCTACCAGCAACGGCGTGCTGCCGACCATGCCGACTTGCGTCTGGCCGTTCTCGGCCGCGCGGAGCCAGGCGACATTTTCGGCAACGACCAGATAATTGCCGCCGCGCGAACTCAAGGAAATGAATTTCATTATGTGTCTCCTGATCCCTCAAGGCTCTAGGCGCCAAATATGAAGAACATGCGATTCACATGACCCCCACCGCCATCATCTTCGATTTCGACGGCGTCATCGCCGACAGCGAGGTGCGCGCGAACCTGTCGCTGTCGGAAAGCCTGACCGCGATCGGCATGCCCGCGACTTATGAGGAGTGCCTGCGCGACTATTACGGCCACAATTGGCAGGAAACGCAGCGGCGGATCGAGGCGCGGTTCGGGCGGCCGCTGCCGGCCGATTTTCGCGAGCGGCATCGGACACGCGCGCGCGCCAAATATATGCAGGGGTTCGATCCGGTGGCGGGGGTTGCCGAATTCCTCGATACGCTCGGGCCGATGCCGCGCGCGATCGCCTCGTCGAGCCGCGCCGAATATATCGACTGGGCGCTCGGTCTGTTCGAACTCGGGCACCATTTCGAAGGGCAGGTCTATAGCGCCGATGGATGGGCGCGCGGCAAGCCGCATCCCGACATCTATCTTGCCGCCGCAAAGGGGCTGGGCGTCGAGCCTGCGCTTTGCCTTGCCGTCGAGGATTCGCCCACCGGCGCAAAGGCGGCGCTTGCGGCGGGGATGACGGTGGTCGGCTTTTGCGGTGCAAGCCACATCACCGACCGCGCCGCGCATGGCGCGATGTTGCGCGCGGTCGGGGTGCATCATGTCGCCGAGCGCTTCGACGCGCTCGCGGCGCTCAGCGGGCTTCAGCGCGCGGCATAGCTTGCATAGACGCGCGTCCCTGCGGGGCCGAAGGTCATGACCTTAAAGGCATCGCGGCGGTCGCCGAACTCCATGCCCGGCGATCCGGTCGGCATCCCCGCGACCGCCAGTCCCTTCACCCCTTTGGGCTTTTCGCGGAGCAGGCGCGCAATTTCGCGCGCGGGCACATGGCCCTCGATCACATAGCCGCCGACGATCGCGGTGTGGCAGCCGCGCAGGGCGCCCGGGACGCCGTGGCGATCCTTGATCGTCTCCATGTCGGCGGCGTTGACGACGCGCACCGGCGATCCGACCGCCGCCTTCACCCGTTCGAGCCATTGGAGGCAGCATCCGCATCCGGCGTCGCGGAACATCGTCGGGTTGGCGGCGTGCGCGATCCCGGCGGTGGCGCCAAAGGCGGCGAGGGCGAGGAGCGCGCGGTGAACGAGGGTCATGATATGTCCTTCGGATAGGGGGCAACGCGATTATAGGCGCTGTCGCTGCGGGGGCAATGTGCGGCTTCGTCGTGCGCGCTCAGCCCATCGGATAGAGTATGTCGCGCGTCACCTGGTGGAGCGCGGTCATGATATCGTCGCCGAGCACCAGCTCGCGCGCATCGAGGATCGGCGCAAGCTGCTCGAACCTGCTCACCCCGACGATCGTCGAGGCGACGAAGTCATGCTGTTTCGACCAGGCGGTCGCCATCGTCACCGGGTGCAGCCCGGCGTCTGCGGCGATCCCCAGATAGCGTTCGGTGGCGGCAAGGCTCTTTTCGTTGACGAAGCGGCGACCCATCGCCGCCTGCCGTCCCTCCATCGCCAGATAGCGCGAAAAGCGCGCGCCTTCGGGCGCTGCGCCGTCCTGATATTTGCCCGACAAGACCCCGCCCGCGAGCGGCGAATAGGGGATCAGGCTGACGCCTTCCTTGCGGCACACCTGCTTCAGCTCATCCTCGAAGCGGCGGTTGTTCAGGCTGAAATTATTCTGGATCGTGTGATAGCGCGCGACGCCGAGCCGTTCGGACGCCGCAAGCGCCTTCATCAATCCCCAGCTCGTTTCGTTCGAGCAGCCGAGGATGCGGACCTTGCCGACGCGGACGAGCTCGTCGAGCGCGTCCATCATCTCGTCATAGGGCGCGTCATGGTCGGGCCAGTGCGTCTGGTAGAGGTCGACATAGTCGGTCTGGAGCCGCGCGAGGCTGTCGTCGATGGCCTGAAAAATATTCTTGCGGTCGAGCGCGGTCATGCCGTGGCGGCACGGCGACTTGAACCAGACGTGGCTCGGCCCCGAAACCTTCGTCGCCATGATGATGGCATCGCGCGGCTTGGTCTTCATCCAGCGCCCGACAATCTCTTCGGTGCGGCCGACCCATTTGGCGTCTGGCGGCACGGGATAGCCTTCGGCGGTGTCGTAGAAATTGATTCCCGCGTCGAAACAGGCGTCGAGGATGCGGTGAGCTTCGGCTTCGTCGGTCTGGCTGCCGAAGGTCATCGTCCCCATGCAGATGTCGGACACATGGATGGCGCTCTGGCCGAGGCGGCGGCTTTGCATGGCTTGCGTCTCCGGTCGGGGGGAGGGGAGACGCAGCCATAGGTTGCAGGCCGCAACCTTGCAAATCAGATGATCAAGGCGAGCGATCCGACGAGCAGCGTCGCCATCGTCCAGTTGAAAACGCGCAACCGCACCGGGTTCGACAGCCAGCCGCGCAACGCGGTGCCCATCACGGCCCACAGGCTGGTCGAGGGCAGGTTGATGACGCCAAAGATCGCGGCGACGAACAGCACCGCCGCCAGATTGCGCTCGGGCGCGTAGAGCGCGATCGCGGTCAGCGCCATCGACCAGCACTTTGGATTGACCCACTGAAAGAGCATCGCCTGAACGAAGGTCATCGGCTTGCCACGCGCACTGCCTTCGCCGTCGGGGGCGGCGGCATTGGCGATCTTCCACGCGAGCCAGAGCAGATAGGCGACGCTCACCACCTTAAGCGCCGTGTTGAGCACGGGGAAGGCGTCGAACAGGCCCATCAGGCCGAGGCCCACCAGGACGATCATCAAGGTGAAGCCGGCGCCGACGCCGAGCGCGTGCGGCACGGTGCGACGGAGGCCGAAATTGGCCCCCGACGCCATCAGCATCATATTGTTCGGCCCCGGCGTGACCGAGGAGACGAGCGCGAAGGCGGCGAGCGCGGCGAAAGTGGCCTGTTCCATGTGGCGCAATATACTGCACTTCGCGCTGTGAAAGGTTGCGAATATGCCCGCGATTATGGCATAGTTTGCAATCCATGAGCAAAATTGACCATATCGACCGCAGAATATTGCAGGAACTGCGAAGCGACGGGCGCATCGCCAATGTCGAACTCGCCGACCGAGTCGGCCTTTCGCCTTCGGCGTGCCTGCGGCGGGTGCAGGAACTGGAGCGCAGCGGGGTGATCAACGGGTATCGCGCGGTGATCGATCCGGTGAAGGTCGGCCTGACCTTCATCGCCTATGTCGCCGTCGGCCTGTCGTCGCACACCAAGAAGTCGCAGAGCGATTTCGAGGCCGCCGTTGCCGACGCGCCCGAAGTGCGCGAATGCCACAATATCACCGGCACGATCGAATATCTGCTGCGCGTCGAGACCGCCGACCTTGCGGCGTACAAGCATTTCCACACCGAGGTGCTGGGGGTGCTGCCGCAGGTGCATTCGATCACGACCTATGTGCTGATGGACTCGCCGAAGGACGAGCGGGGGTAGGGCCGCTGGGCCTTCGCGGGGGCGACGATGCCTCCTTGAACCCTCGCCCCGCGCACCGCATATCCGGTTTCATGCCGAAACTTTCCTTCCTCGACCTCGTTCCCGTCACCGACCGCGGGACGATCGCCCAGTCGCTCGCCCACGCCGCGGACCTTGCGCGCCACGCCGAAGCGCTCGGCTTTCACCGTTACTGGGTCGCCGAACATCATGGCATGGCGGGGATCGCGAGCGCGGCCACCGCGGTCGTGCTCGCGCATATCGGGCATGCGACATCGACGATCCGCATTGGCGCGGGCGGGATCATGCTGCCCAATCATGCGCCGATGGTGATCGCCGAACAGTTCGGCACATTGGAAGCACTGTTTCCGGGGCGGATCGACCTGGGGCTCGGGCGTGCGCCGGGGTCGGACGGCATTGTCGCGCGCGCCTTGCGCCGCAACCTCGCGAGCGACGAGCGCCAGTTCCCGCAGGACGTCGTCGAGCTGCAGGCGTTCCTCGCGGGCGACGACCGCCTCGGCATCCGCGCGGTGCCGGGAGAGGGGACGAAGGTGCCGCTGTGGATTTTGGGGTCGAGCCTGTTCGGCGCGCAGCTCGCTGCGGCGCTCGGCCTGCCCTATGCCTTTGCCAGCCATTTCGCGCCCGATGCGCTCGACGAGGCGCTCGATCTCTATCGCCGCCAGTTCAAGCCGTCCGAGCAGCTTGCCGAGCCTTATTCCGCCGCGGCATTCAACGTCTTCGCCGCCGACACGCGCGAGGAGGCCGAGCTGATCGCCACGTCGCAGCAACAGGCGTTCGTCGCGCTGCGCACCGGCAATCCCGGGCGGATGAAGCCGCCGGTTGCCGGCTACAAGGACAGCCTGCCACCCAATGCCCGCGCGATTCTCGATCATGTGCTGCAATGTTCGGCGATTGGCACGGTCGACGATGTCGCCGCCGGGATCGACGCCTTTGCCCGGCGCACCGGCGTTGACGAAGTGATCGTCGCCTCGTCCGTCTATGACCATGACGCGCGCAAACATTCGCTGGCGCTCACCGCTCAAGCGGCGCAGGTGTCCGCGCGCGTTGGTTGACGCGGCTTCAGCAGCGGCAGTATAGGGGCGCTTCTGTTGAGGGCGGCCAGCTTGCGGTCGCCTTTTGCTTTTTTTGTTTGGAAAGGTGCTGCCCATGTCGATCACGCCGCTGATGCCCGTTTACCCCCGGTGCGCTGTGCGTCCGGTGCGCGGCGAGGGGGCCTATCTGATCGGCGAGCGAGGCGAGCGCTATCTGGACTTTGCGAGCGGCATCGCGGTCAACCTGCTCGGCCACGGCCATCCGCACCTGACCAAGGCGATTCAGGATCAGGCCGCGACGCTGATGCATGTGTCGAACCTTTATGGGAGCCCGCAGGGCGAGGCACTGGCGGCGCGGCTGGTCGACCATACTTTTGCCGACACCGTCTTTTTCACCAATTCGGGCGCCGAGGCGGTCGAGTGCGCGATCAAGACGGCGCGCGCCTATCATTCGAGCGCGGGCAACGAACAGAAGCACAATCTGATCACGTTCAACAACGCCTTCCACGGGCGCACGCTCGGCACGATTTCGGCGACCAATCAGGAAAAGCTGCGCAAGGGGTTCGACCCGCTGCTGCCCGGCTTTGCCTATGCGCCGTTCGACGATCTCAACGCCGCGCTCGATCTGGTCGACGACAACACGGCGGGCTTCCTCGTCGAGCCGGTGCAGGGCGAAGGCGGCATCCGTCCCGCGTCGCAGCCCTTCCTTCAGGGGCTGCGCGATATCTGCAACAAGCGCGACCTGATGCTGATTTTCGACGAGGTGCAGTGCGGCGTCGCGCGGACCGGCACGCTCTATGCCTATGAACAATATGGGCTGGCGCCCGACATCATGGCGACCGCCAAGGGCATCGGCGGCGGTTTCCCGCTTGGTGCGTGCCTTGCCACCGAAAAAGCGGCGCGCGGCATGGTGATCGGGACGCACGGTTCGACCTATGGCGGCAATCCGCTCGCGATGGCGGCGGGGCAGGCGGTGCTCGACGTGATCCTCGAGGACGGCTTCCTCGATCAGGTCAAGACGACGGGCGAGCGGCTGCGCGGCGCGCTCGAACAGCTCATCCCGAACCACGACCATCTGTTCGAAAGCGTGCGCGGCATGGGGTTGATGCTCGGCATCAAGATGACGTCCGAAAGCCGTTCGTTCGTCGCGCACCTGCGCGACAATCACGGGCTGCTGACCGTCGCGGCCGGCGACAATGTCGTACGCATCCTGCCGCCGCTCAATATCGAACAGAGCCATATCGACGAATGCATCGAGAAATTGTCGGCGGGTGCGGCGAGCTATACGCCGCCCGAAGGCTGATGCGGCATTTCCTGAACCTGTCGGACGCCGGCGGCGATGCCGTTGCGGCGATGATTGCCGACGCGATCGACCGGAAGACTGCGCGCCAGGGCTGGCCGAAGGGCAAGCCGGACGCCGATGCGCCGCTTGCGGATCATGTGCTCGCGATGGTGTTCGAAAAGAATTCGACGCGCACGCGCGCTTCGTTCGACATCGCCATCCGTCAGCTCGGCGGCAGCGCAATGGTGATGGATGCGGGGTCGATGCAGCTCGGCCGCGGCGAGACGGTCGCCGATACCGCGCGTGTCCTGTCGCGCTATGTCGACGCAATCATGATCCGTACCGACGACCATGCGAAGATCGAGGAACTCGCACAGCATGCGACGGTGCCCGTAATCAACGGACTGACCGACCTGTCGCATCCCTGCCAGATCGTCGCCGATCTGCTCACCATCGTCGAGAGCGGCAAGGCGCTTCCGGGGCTTGAGATCGCTTGGCTCGGCGACGGCAACAATGTCCTCACCTCGATCATCGAGGCAGCGGGGCTGTTCGGTTTCAACGTCCGCGCGGGCTGTCCGCAGGGCTATGAACCCGATGCCGCCTTTGTCGAGGCGGCGCGCGCGAAGGGCGCCCGTATCGACGTCGTTGGCGACGCGCGCGAGGCGGCGGCGGGCGCAGATATTGTCGTCACCGACACCTGGGTGTCGATGGGGCAGGATCATGCGCACAACAAGCTCGCCGCCATGGCGCCCTTTCAGGTCGACGAACGACTGATGGGGGTTGCGAAAGGCGATGCGATTTTCCTCCATTGCCTCCCTGCGCATCGCGGCGAAGAGGTGGTCGATGCGGTGATCGACGGGCCGCAGTCGCGCGCGTGGGACGAGGCGGAGAACCGCGTCCATGCGCAAAAATCGGTCCTGTTGTGGGCATTGGGCAAGCTGTGAGCGAAACGATTGAAACCTGGTTCGACCAGCCGCTGGTCTTTACCATCGCGGCGCGGCACGTGCGCGGGCGCCTTGTGCGCCTCGGGCCGGTACTCAACACGATCATGGCAGCGCACAGCTATCCGCCGGTCGCCGAAAAGCTGCTCGCCGAAGCCTTGGTGCTCACCGTGCTGCTCGGCTCGACGCTGAAGGACGAGGGCGGGCAACTGACGCTTCAGGCGCAGACGGGCGGCGGGCCGGTCGAATTGCTGGTGTGCGATTACAAAGGCGGCGAGCTGCGCGGCTATTTGAAGTTCGATGCGGAAAAGCTGGCTGAAATCGGTCCCGATCCGACGTTGTTTGCCCTTTTTGGCGAAGGCTTCCTGGCGATCACCTTTGATCAGGCGACCACCGGCGAACGCTATCAGGGCATTGTTCCGCTCGAAGGATCGTCGATCGGCGACGCCGCCGAACATTATTTCGAGCAGTCCGAGCAAATCCCGAGCCTGATCAAGCTCGCCGCGCGTCACGATGCAGAGGCGGGATGCGTTGCGGGCGGGCTGTTGGTTCAACATCTCCCCGAAGGCGAAGTCGGACGCGACCGCCTGCATGTCCGACACGACCATCCCGAATGGGAACATGCGCGCACGATTGCGGCGACGCTGAAGGATGAAGAGCTGACCGATCCGGCAACTTCGCTTGAAACGCTGGCGTGGCGGCTCTTTCACGAAGACGAGGTGCGGGTCGAAGCAGGCGTCACAGTGTCGCGCGGGTGCCGGTGCAGCGTCGATTATTTCGCGGGCGTTCTGGCGCAATTTCCCGACGGCGAGCGCCGCGACATGGCCGATGGCGACGGGAAAATCGTCGTCGATTGTGCCTTTTGCTCGCGCATTTTCCCGATCCCCCTCGACGAGATATCCGGCCAGCATTGACGCGGCGCATGTGCCGAAATCGGCGACCAGTCGAGCGTTTCCGACGCCAGGCGGTTGAAACGCCGCGAACGAATTGCTAAATCCGGTCGCGGGCAGGGTCGCTTTTCGTCCGCCGCTGTGCGGCCAGAGGATCAATTGTAATGGCGATCTTTTCTCCCATGTTTCGGTGCCTTCTGACGGCGTGCGCGATGGCCGGGGCGACGGCTGTGCCCGCGCAGGCCCCTTCGCTCGCGATGCTCGACCGGCTGGAAAAGGGAAGCTGGCAGTTGCGCGAGCGCGGCCAGCAGAACGCGGTTTTGCAGACCTTCTGCCTCGGTGACGCGCGCAGGCTTATCCAGATCCAGCACCCGCGCTCGAACTGCTCGCGCTATGTCATCGAGGACAAGCCCGATTCGGTCACCGTCCATTATACCTGCCCCGGTGCGGGGCATGGGCGGACGACAATCCGCAGCGAAACCAACCGCCTGACACAGATCGATACGCAGGGAATTGCCGACGGCCGCCCCTTCTCAATGGCGATCGAGGCGCGGCGCACCGGCGGTTGCTGACCTGCGCGGCGGGTAATGCCAAATTAACCAAAGGCGGTTTATTCGGATTGCAGGCGCACCGATGTGTGCCCTTCTCCCTAACGGCATATGCCGAACTGGGCCGTGCGGATGAAACTGCGCGGCCCGTTTCTTTTGCGCCGCCCTTGCACAGCGCTTCGCGCGGTCGTATCGGGCGCCGATGCAGGATCTGGCTGGAAAAACGCTGATCGTCCTCCTGTCGGGAGGGCTCGACTCGATGGTGTGCGCGGGGCTTGCGCGCGAAGCCGGCGCGCGCATCGTCGCGCTGACGATCGATTATAACCAGCGCCACAGGGTCGAACTCGAATCCGCCGCGCGAATTGCCGAGGCGGTCGGTGCGGTCGAGCATATCATCCTTCCGCTCGACTTGCGCCGCTTTGGCGGATCGGCGCTGACCGCCGACATCGACGTGCCGAAGTCCGGAGTCGGAAACGATATTCCGGTGACCTATGTTCCGGCGCGCAACCTTATCTTCCTTTCGCTGACTTTGGGGCTCGCCGAGGCGCGGCACGCCGCGGACATTGTGATCGGCGTGAATGCACTCGATTATTCGGGCTATCCCGATTGCCGTCCGGAATTCATCGCCGGTTTTCAGGATCTGGCGCGGCTGGCGACGCGCGATGGCGACCAGGGCGTCGCCTTTCATATCCACGCGCCGCTGCAACATATGACCAAGGCCGATATCGCCGCGGAGTCGGTGCGGCTGGGTATGGATGCGGGGCTGAGCTGGTCCTGCTACGATCCAGCGCCGAACGGCTTGCACTGCGGACTTTGCGATAGCTGCCGCTTGCGCCGCAAGGGCTTTGCCGATGCCGGGCTTTCCGATCCGACCCGTTACGCCGCAGAGGCCTGAATGATGGGCTATGCGGTCAAAGAGATATTCCTGACGCTGCAGGGCGAAGGCGTGCAATCGGGACGGCGCGCCGTCTTTTGCCGCTTTGCCGGGTGCAATTTATGGACCGGGCGCGAGCAGGACCGTGCGAATGCCATCTGCAAATTTTGCGACACCGACTTTGTCGGAACCGACGGGACGCTGGGCGGGAAATATGCCGATGCGGCGGCGTTGGCCGATATCATCGCTGCCTGTTGGGGCGATGACCGGGGCGACCGCTATGTCGTGCTGACTGGCGGCGAACCGATGTTGCAGGTCGACGATGAACTGATTGCCGCCTTGCACGATCGCGGCTTCGCCATTGCGATAGAGAGCAATGGGACGATGGCGGTTCCGCGGAGCATCGACTGGATCTGCATCAGCCCGAAGGCGGGCAGCGCGCTCGTCCAGACGAGCGGCGACGAACTCAAGCTTGTCTGGCCGCAGCCCGGAAGCGATGTCGATGCGCTCGCGACGCTCGATTTCGCCAATTTCCTCATCCAGCCGCTCGATGACGCCGAAGCCGCCGCCAATGTGGAGGCCTGCATCGCGCTGGTCATGCGCGACCCGCGCTGGCGGCTTTCGCTGCAGACGCACAAGAGCCTGGGGCTGCGCTAGGCCTAGTTTTTGGCGGGCTCGGGCGCGGCTTTTTTGGCCACCGACCCTGAAATGGTTTCGCCTTCCGTTTCGGATGTGACGTCGCCTTCGCCTTCGGTGTCTGCTTCGCCGGATTCTTCGGTAGCCGACGCGTTGCTGTCCGTCTTTGCGCTTGCCTCGGGATCGCTGTTGTCGATGGCGGTGCCGTCGCTGCGCGCATCGTCGAGCAGGATCATCGAATCGCTGATCGTGCCGGGCTGAACCTCTATGGCATCGAGCTTGGTCGCGGTCTTGTTATCCGCATCGCCGCCGCATCCGGCGAGCGCAAGCGCAAGGGTCGAAATGATGAAGGAGCGGGTCATGCGCGGTTCCTAATCACTCGTCGGCAACTTGTCGAGGAAGCCCGAAAAATGCGCAGACAGCGCGGCATCGACGGCTGCAAAGCTCGCGTCCTTGCCCAGCGCGGCAAGGCTGGTCACGGGGAATTCGGCGAGACCGCAAGGGACAATCCCCCCAAAATGCAACAAATCCGGCGCGACGTTGAGCGAAAAACCGTGGAGCGTAACCCAGCGCCGGACGCGAACACCGATGGCGCCGATCTTTGCCTCGCGGCCCTGTGCATCGTCGGTCCAGATGCCGATCCGGCCGTCGGCGCGGCGCGCCTCCACGCCCAAGTCGGCAAGCGCATCGATGACCCATCCTTCGAGCGCCGCTACAAAGGCGCGCACGTCGCGCCCGCGCCGTGCAAGGTCGAGCTGGACATAGCCGACGCGTTGCCCCGGGCCGTGATAGGTATAGCGCCCCCCGCGCCCCGCATCGTAAACCGGAAACCGGCGGTCCAGCAGCTCGGCGGGGTCGGCGCTCGTCCCCGCGGTATAGAGAGGCGGGTGCTCGAGTAGCCAGACGCGTTCGCGTGCGCCGTCGGTGCGGATTGCGGCGGCGCGGTCCTCCATATCGGCGAGCGCCGTCCCATAATCGGTCAGCCCTTCGGTAACGGTCCATTCGGGGGAAGAAAGCGCGTTCATGGCGCCGGTTTCCTGCCGTGTTGGCGCGCGCGGCGCAAGGGGGGATGGGAACGGTTGCAAACGGGGGTGGACAGATGGCCAATTGCCCGTCACCTTCGCGCAAAATCAGGGCATTAGGATGAAGGGGTATCGATGCCGAAATTCGACATGGGCGCGGCGTGGGACGACAGCCTGAATCTCATGAAATCGCACAGCGCGCTGACTGGTACGATCGCAGCCTTTTTCCTGTTCCTGCCGACGCTGGCAGTGGCCTGGTTCGGGCCACTCGCGACCGAACCTGCAACAGGCGCCGACTTTGCCCAGGTCATGGAGGTGTTCCAGAGCAATTTTCGTGCCTTTCTGCCGTATCAATTGGCGATCACGCTGTTCACCATTGTCGGCACCGTCGCCATCCTGCGGCTCTGGCTCGCCCGCACGGGGACCAGCGTCGGCGAGGCCTTGACCTTTGCGTTGATGCTGTTCCCGACGATGGTCGCCATTCAGATATTGTCAGGGATAATGCTGGGCATCGGGTTCCTTTTGCTGCTCATCCCCGGCCTGTATCTGCTCGGTCGGCTGGCGCTGGTGGCACCGGCGGTCGCCGACCGCGGGCTTTATAATCCGCTGACGGCAATTGGCGAAAGCTGGCGCCTGACCGAGAATAACGGTTGGGCCATCTTCTTCTTTCTCTTCCTCGTCGGGGTCGTGATCCTGATCGCGGCGCTGATCGTCGGCGGCGTGGTCGGCATCGCAACGAGCGGCGGCAGCGACTTGGCGCGGATCGTGGAAGGCCTGGTTGAGGCTATTTTCGCGGCGGCGGGCAGTTTCGTATCGATCGCAATTTCAGCGGCCGCCTATCGCCAGCTCGCGGCTAGCAACCTGCCGAATGTTTTCGATTAAGGCGCTGCCAACACGACGACCGCGCACCAAGTATAAGGGGTAAATAACGAAGAAAATCGGTAATTTAACCAAAGGGGGAATGTCATGCACAAGATGAGTATCGGAGCGGCTTTCTCAGAGACATTTGCGTTTCTGAAGGCCAACTGGACGCAAATGCTGATCTATATCGGGGGGGCGTTGGTGTTGCTCGGGATTCTGGGTTACCTGATGCTGGGGTCGACCTTTGCCGCGATGGCCTCGCCGACCGCCGATCCCTCGGTGGCCTTTGGTGCCGTGGGCAGTATTTTCCTCTTTGCATTGCTGGCCGCAATCATTCTCTATGCGGCCTGCATGCTTGTGTGGCGGGGTGGCCTGCATCCTGGTGAGGCACCCAATTTCGGCTGGGCGCTGCAAGCGGGGCCGGCATTTGCGTTTGGCATGTTCGTCGTGATGATCGCTGCCTATGTTGTGATCCTGGTAATCTCGTTCGTCCTGATGCTGATCTTTGGCGCGGCGTTCGGGCTCGGCGGGGGGCTGTCGCCCGATGCGTTGCAATCGGGAGCGGTCGGCGGCGGAGCGATCGTCCTGCTCGTCCTTTTCTATATTGCCATCCTGTTGTTCATGCTGTGGGTGCAGGCACGCTTTTCGGTGGCCGGTCCGGTCATGGCCGACCGGCTGACGCGCAACCCGGTGACGGGGCTGTCCGAATCGTGGCGGCTGACGGGGACGTCGCAGTGGGTGATCGTAGGCTTCTATGTCCTGTTCACGCTTATGACGGTGGCCTATATGTTCGTCGTCGGGCTGGTGCTTGGCGGCATCATGGGAGCGATGATGGGCGGTTCGGGCTTTGGCAGCATCGTGGCACTGATAATCTCGGCCATCGTCATCTATCTGCCGCTCCTGCTCATATCCTTTTCGATACCGGTCGGCATTTATCGCGCTCTTTCGCCAAAGGCGGCGAGCGACGTTTTCGCCTGATCCGATGATAACGAAGCATAGGAAGGGCGTCCCTGCGGAGGGACGCCCTTTTTTTTACCGCCATTTCGCTTGCGGCGGCAGGCTCATCAAGATCGCCTCGATATTGCCGCCGGTCTTGAGCCCGAACAGCGTTCCGCGATCGTAGACAAGGTTGAATTCGGCATAGCGCCCGCGCCAGATGAGCTGCTCCTCGCGCTCCTCGTCGGTGAAGGGCGTGTCCATCCGACGCCGAACGATCTGCGGAAAAATATCGAGGAACGCCTCGCCGACCGCCTGCGTCAGCTGAAAATTGCGGTCAAACTCGGCATCGTCGCCGCATTCGAGGTGGTCGTAAAAAATGCCGCCGACGCCGCGGTGAACCCCGCGATGCGGGATGTAGAAATAATCGTCGGCCCATTTGGCGTAGCGTTCGTACACGTCGGGACCGAATGGCGCGCAAGCCGCGCGCAGCCGCGCGTGAAAGGCGTCGGTGTCTTGATTGTAAGGAATCGGCGGGTTGAGGTCGGCGCCGCCGCCGAACCAGCGCCGCGTCGTTACAAGGAAGCGCGTGTTCATATGGACCGCGGGGACGTGCGGGTTCGCCATATGCGCGACAAGGCTGATTCCGGTCGCAAAGAAGCTGGGGTCTTCGCCCGCGCCATGGATCGATTGCGCGAATTCGGGAGAGAAATGGCCGCCGACGGTCGACACATTGACCCCGACTTTCTCGAAAACCTTGCCCGTCATTACACCGCGCACACCGCCGCCACCTTCGCCAGGTTCGATTCCCTCGGCCTCGCGGTCCCACGGCGTATAGGCAAAGCGGGCGTCGCTTCCCGCTTCTGCCTCGATCGCTTCGAACGCCGCGCAGATCCGGTCGCGCAGCGATTCGAACCAGTCGCGGGCTGCCTGTTGCTGGGGGTCGAGCGAAATCATGCTTCAAAGCCTTTCGTCTGCCTGAGAGCCTCGGCGAGCGCGATGCCAGCGGCGACGGCGACATTCAAGGACCGAAAGCCGGGACGCATCGGAATGACGACGCGCGCCTCGGCCGCTGAATGAACCGCTTCGGGCACTCCCGCGGATTCGCTGCCCAGCAGCAGGACGTCCCTGGGCGTGAAAGCGAAGTCGGTCAGCATTGTTGCCCCGCGCGTGGTCATCAGCACAAGCCGCGCACCTTCGTCCCGCCGCCATTGTTCAAACATCGACCAATCGGCATGGCGTTGCACATTGGCGCGTTCGGCATAGTCCATGCCGGCGCGTTTGAGTGCGGCGTCGGAAAAGGGAAAGCCGCAGGGCTCCACGATATGCGCAGGCGCGCCAAGGCAGGCGGCGGTCCGCAAGATTGTCCCGACATTGCCGGCGATCTCGGGCTGATAGAGGGCGATTTCCATTGGCGTGCCATAGCCGCGGCGGCGAGCGGAATCGAGGGGAGGGGCATTGGTCCAAGGACGTCGCCAAAGAAGCGGAAATTGCCTGTTGGCAAGCCCCGGATGTGCGGCTATCAGGCCCGCAATTCCCGGAGGGGCCGCCGGGCCGCGACGCTTTGCGTGCGCGAACGGGGGCCGGAAATCCGAGAGATCTTTATCGTTCACCCATACAAGGGCAATCGAATGGCCAGTGAATCCGAAGCCACCGCCACAATCGAGGACGGCGTTCGCCGCCGCGATTTCATCAACATTGCGGCGGTGAGTTTTGCCGGCGTCGGTGCCGGTGCGGTCGTTTTGCCGTTGGTCGCGCAGATGAACCCCTCGGCCGACGTGCTTGCGCTGTCTTCGACCGAAATCGACATTTCGGCAATCGCGTCGGGTCAGGCGATCAAGACGAGCTGGCGCAAGCAGCCGGTGTTCGTCCGTAACCTGACGCCTGCAGAAATCGAGGAAGCGAACCGCGTTCCGATGGGCGACCTGCGCGACGCCGAAACGCTCGCTGACCGCACCAAGCCGGGCAAGGAAAACTGGCTGATCACGCTGGGCGTTTGCACCCACCTCGGCTGCGTGCCGCTCGGTGCGGCAGAGGGCGAGAACCGCGGCGATTTCGGCGGCTATTTCTGCCCGTGCCACGGGTCGCACTATGACACGGCGGCCCGTATCCGTAAGGGCCCCGCGCCGACGAACCTTGTCGTGCCGCCCTATGATTTCACCAGCGATACCGTCGTGACGATCGGCTGAGGAGCGAGATAAGATGAGCTTTCCCTGGGCCAAGAACTACGAACCGCAGCAGCCGCTAATGAAGTGGCTTGACGAGAAGTTGCCGCTTCCGCGCCTCGTCTATAATGCGATCGGCGCCGGATATCCGGTCCCGCGCAACCTCAATTATTTCTGGAACTTCGGCGTCCTCGCGGGCGCTGCGCTGGTCATCCAGATCATCACCGGCGTCATCCTCGCGATGCACTATGCCGCCAATGCCGGCGTCGCTTTCAATTCGGTCGAGCACATCATGCGCGACGTGAATTCGGGCTGGTTCATCCGCTACGCGCATATGAACGGCGCGAGCATGTTCTTCATCGTCGTCTATCTGCACATCTTCCGCGGCCTTTATTACGGATCGTACAAAGCGCCGCGCGAGATGGTGTGGCTGCTCGGCGTCGTGATCTTCCTGCTGATGATGGCGACCGCCTTCATGGGCTATGTCCTGCCGTGGGGTCAGATGAGCTTCTGGGGCGCGCAGGTCATCACCGGCTTTTTCTCGGCGATACCGGTCGTCGGCGAGCCGATCCGCGTCTGGCTGCTCGGTGGTTTTGCGCCGGATAACGCCGCACTCAACCGCTTCTTCTCGCTGCACTATCTGCTGCCGTTCGTGATCGCAGGCGTCATCATCCTGCACATCTGGGCGCTGCACATCCCGGGATCGAACAACCCGACGGGCATCGAGGTCAAGGACGAGCAGGATACGGTTCCGTTCCACCCCTATTACACGGCAAAGGACGGTTTCGGGCTGGGCATCTTCCTGATCGTATTTGCTGCGCTGACCTTCTTCACGCCGAACCTGCTTGGCCACGCCGACAATTATATTCCGGCGAATCCGCTTTCGACACCCGCGCACATCGTGCCTGAATGGTATTTCTGGCCCTTCTATGCGATCCTGCGCGCCTTCACCTTCAACTTCCTGTGGATCGACGCAAAGCTGTGGGGCGTCATCGCGATGTTCGCGGCGATCGCGCTGCTCTTCTTCCTTCCGTGGCTCGATAGTTCGCCGGTGAAGTCGTCGACCTATCGCCCGCTGTACAAGAAGTTCTTCTTGGTGTTGGTTGCCGACGTGCTTCTGCTCGGCCTGTGCGGCATGAAGCCCGCCGAACAGCCGTGGGTGATCCTGAGCCAGATCGGGTCGATCTATTACTTCGCCCATTTCCTGATCATTCTGCCGATCGTCTCGCGGATCGAACGTCCGCTGCCGATGCCGAATTCGATCACGGAAGCGGTCCTCGCAAAGCATGCCGACGACAAGTCGGCGGCCACGGCCTGAGCGCCGGACTTTAATAGGAGCTGATACAGCCATGGTTCGTCCGCTCGGTTTTCTCGTCGGCCTGGGCTTCATTGCCGCGCTGGTGCTCGCGATCTTCACGACGCCGCTCAAGAATGAGCCCAATGTCGCCTATTCCTTCGTCAAGCATCCCAAGCATCTCAAGCTGGCGAGCGATGGCGTCGCCCCGCATTGGGACGTCGCCCAGCTCCAGCGCGGGATGCAGGTGTATCGCGAAGTCTGTTCGGCGTGCCACAGCCTGAACCTCGTTGCGTTCCGCAACATCGAGGATCTCGGCTACACCGAAGGTCAGGTGAAGACATTTGCCAAAAGCTTCCAGGTGCCGTCGGTCAACCCCGACACGGGCGAACCGGCGACGCGCGACGGGCTGCCCTCGGACTATTTCCCGGCGCCTTATGCAAACGAAGTTGCCGCGCGCGCAGCGAACAATAATGCGGTTCCGCCCGATCTGTCGCTGATCACCAAGGCGCGCGAAGGCGGCAAGGACTATATCTATTCGCTGCTGACCGGTTACCAGAACCCGCCGGCGAACCTGCCGAAGGAACTGCAGCCGGGCGCGGGTCTGCACTTCAACCCCTATTTCCCGAACCTCAATCTCGCGATGGCAAAGCCGCTTGCGGACGGTCAGGTGACCTATGCCGACGGGACCACTGCGTCGGTCGACCAGATGGCAAAGGACGTGACCGCGTTCCTCGTCTGGACCGCCGAGCCCAAGCTGGTGACGCGCGTGTGGGCGGGGTGGGCCGTGCTGGGCTTCCTCGTGATCTTCAGCATCCTGACCTATTTGTCGTACCGCAACATCTGGGCCGACAAGAAGCATTGAGCGGGGCGGGAAGGGCGACCGACACGATGATCGCCCTTCCTCCGCAACCCGATCTCGACCTTGCGGCGCTGGTCCGCACGATCCCCGACTTTCCGAAACCGGGCATCCAGTTTCGCGACATCACCACGCTGATCGGTCATGCGGCGGGCTTTGCCGAAAGCGTGCGTCGCCTGAGCGCGCGCGCCGAAACCTATCGTCCGGACTTCATCGTCGCGGTCGAGGCGCGCGGGTTCCTCTTTGGCGCTGCAATGGCGAGTGCGATGGGGCTCGGCGTGGTACCGGTACGCAAGGCGGGCAAGTTGCCCGGCGTGACTATCGGCGTCGATTATGAACTCGAATATGGGGTCGACCGGCTCGAACTGCACGAAGGCGCCGTCGAAGCCGGGCATCGCGTGGTCCTCGTCGACGATCTGCTCGCAACGGGAGGAACGATCCTCGCGACGGCCGAACTGATGCGTGCTGCAGGGGCAGAGGTCGCTGCGGCGCTGTTCGTCATCGACCTGCCCGATCTGGGGGGCGCACGGCGGCTGAACGAGGCGGGGCTGCCTTGCGAGACGTTGATCGCTTTTGATGGCGATTAGTCGCGCGTCAGCTTTAGAGCGGCGAGCGTACCAAGGCTGATCTCGTCATTTCCCCGAATATGGGAACGACGAAGCGTGGACCGAAATGGTCGACATCGCTCGTATCCCTTCCTTAGACGCGCGCAAAGAAAAAGCCCGGGCCGAAACCCGGGCTGTCGCCCCGCTGGCCAACGCGTCAAAGGTTAAAAGGGTATCCAGTTCTGCTTCTTGCGGATCTTCATATAGCCGACATTGGCGCCGAGCCGCGCGCCGACCCCGACGCGGATCGGGATAAGCACCACATCGCCGCGGCGCAGGTAGCTCGCGTTGAAGCCGCCGACCAGATAGGCCGCGCCTTCGCCGGCGGGGAAGCGCTTGTAGATGTCTTCGGTGTCGAACAGATTATAGACGAGGACGAAGGTATTGCCCGCGTTGGCGCCCGCATCGAAACCGATCGAGGGGCCGGTCCAATAAGCGGGCTTTTCGCCCTCGATCTTGTGGTGGAGTGTGCCCGAGCCATAGCGCAGCCCGATACCGAGCGCACCGCCCGCCTCGCGGCCGACGATATAGGCGTTGGGTTCGCCCTGCTTGCGCAGAATATCCTCGATCAGACCCGCGAGACCCTGCGCGCCCTTGCCGAAGACACCTTCGGCCGCGCCGATCAGGTCGTCCTCCTTATAGGTCGACCCGTCATTCGCGGCCGTCGTCGTGGCGGGCGCGGTTGCCTCCGGCGTTGAAGGCGACAGATCATATTGCTCGTCGCCCGTCGCAAGGGCGCTGTCGAGTGCACGATCATATTCGGGCGCGCTTGTCGTGGGGGGAGGGGGCGACGGATTGTCGAGATCGGCATCGATCGCGACATTGGGATCGACCTCGGTCATTTGCGCTGCCGCAGACAGCGGCGACAGTGCAAGGCCGACGGCGCCGATGGCGGCGACGGCGAATTTCGATAGCGTCTTACGCATTTGATCCCCCAGGATAGTCAGCATGCGGGCCCAAGCCCGGCCTCGGCGTCAATCATGACTCGCTTTGCGCGCCGGGCAATGAACGGGCGATGACCCGAGTCGATTTTGCGCCGGGTTGAATCGATTTGACGACGAAATGACGGGAAAAAGACGAAAAGCACCCGATGTTAGGCGTTGCGGCGCATGCCAAGCGTGGTTATAGCGGCCCGCCTGAGGCCAGCCTGCCGTTAGCGCGGCAGACCATGCGGAGACGTGGGTGAGTGGCTGAAACCAACGGTTTGCTAAACCGTCGTACTGGTAAATCCGGTACCGAGGGTTCGAATCCCTCCGTCTCCGCCACTTCTTTTTTCGCACCGATCAAGCCTGATCCGCCCCCCCCCCCCCAGAAGCCCGGGGTTTGTTGGCGAGGCCATTCGACGAAATTCGCGGGACGTTGCGTCTTGGCTGTCCAGGCCGGATTACAGGCCAGCGCCAGAAAATAGCGGGCAAGCGCGGTTATCGGCGGCGTTCGAGCCACCAGTGCTGGCGCCAGCCATATTGGCTCGCAATCGGTGTGCCCGCGGAATTTGTCGCAGGTTTGAACCGGAATCGCTCCTCAATCAGTCGGCAGGTCGTCGCGTCGAGTTGCGCATCGCCACTCGATTTCGAGACGCGGCATCCCGAAACCCGCCCGGACGGTTCTATCGTAAATCGGACTTCGACTTCGCCGCCGATACGGGCGCGGCTTGCTGCCTTGGGATAGTCGCTGTCGCGGATCGTCCCGCTGCGCCACGCCGCCTTCGTTCCGCCGCCGGTTCCGCTCCCCGAACCGCCCGCGCCGGTCCCGTCGCCGCGACCGCCAGCGCCAGACCCCGGACCGGCAACGGGCGTGGCTCCGGCCGACGCCTGGCTTCCTGCCCCGGCCACCGGCGCCGCAGCGACCGGGGGCGGCTCGATGGGCGGCAGCTTGGGCTTCGGCGCGACGACCTGCGCGGCCTTGGCCGTCTTGTTCGGTGCGGCGGCGCGGCCGCTTGCTTTCTCGCTTGGTTCGTCGGACGGCGTGACCGTTTCGCGCGGCGGCGGAGGGGCAGGAATAGCGATTGCGGTGATCGCTTCGCTGGCCTTGCGGACGACGTCGAGGTCGAGGCCCGTTATAAGACCCACGCCGACCGCGGCGGCGACCGCAATGGTGGCGCCGCCTGCAATGCTGCGCTGCCGCCTGGTTATCCGTCCGCTATAGGTCATCCGATCCCGTCCGCACGATTGTCGTAGGGGAAAGAGCGTTACAGAAAATCGTCTAACGTGGCGATGAACCGGTCGAATTGGTCATGGTGCAGCCAGTGGCCGGCATCGTCGAATTCGATCACCTTGGCGGTCGAAAAATGCTCGATGCGTCCGTCGCGCTCGGGGTTCGATGCCCAGCTTTTTGCCCCATAGAGAAGCAGCGTGGGGCAGGAGATCGCGTGCCACAGCGATTCGACGCTGTCCTGCGGCGCATCGAACGGCGGCCAGACGTTGAGGTAATTGTCGAACTTCCAGCTCCAAGTACTATCCTCGTTCCGGCTGATGCCGTGGATCGTCAGGTGGCGCGCCTGTTCTTCGGTCAAATAGCTGTTCTCGCCCATCATCCGCGCGAGTGCATCGTCGAGCGTCGCATAGCGGCGCGGGGTGCGACCGGCCGCCTGCCGCTTTTCGTCGATCCACTTGCGAAAGCGGTCGGCATAGGGCTTGCTGTTGCGCTCGGCGAGCATCTTGGGCGACGGGCCGAGTCCCTCGATCGCGACCAGCTTGCTTACATTGTCGGGATAAAGTCCCGTGTAGCGCAGCGCGATATTTCCTCCCATCGAATGCGCGACGATCGACACCGGGCCAAGGTCGAGCTGATGGATCAGCTGCGCGAGGTCATAGACAAAGGCCGGCATGTCGTAATTGCCGTCGGGTGCCCAGGCGCTGTCGCCGTGGCCGCGCAGATCGGGCGCTAAGATATGAAAGCGATCGCGCAGCTTGGCCGCCGTCCAGTCCCAGTTGCGGCAATGATCGCGCCCACCATGAACGAGGATCAGCGGAGGCGCGCCGCGGTTGCCCCAGTCGACATAATGAAGCTTCAAACGCTGCGAAATGAAACTGTTCGACGTGGGGCCGCTTGCCATCAATCCATCCTTGCTGTCTTGTCGGGTTTCAAAAGGCGACTGAATCATGGTCCGTCAACCCCGCAGATGGTCGGGGCGGACGATAAGGGTGAGGGAAGGCTGACGGCATGGACACGTTTCGCGACAATCTGTTGGCAGGAAAGACGGCGTTCGTGGCCGGCGGCACCAGCGGCATCAACCTCGGTATCGCGAAGCGCCTTGCCGCGCTGGGCGCAAAGGTGGCGGTTGCCGGTCGCGATCCCGACAAGGCAGCGCGTGCCGCGGCCGAGATCGGCCCTGACGCACTGGGGCTGTCAGGCGACGTGCGCGACTTTTCCGCGATTCGCGGGGTGATGGAAACGGTGGCGGCGAAACTCGGCGCGATGGACATTGTCGTTTCGGGTGCTGCGGGGAACTTCCTTGCGCCCGCGCTCGGCATGTCAGCCAATGCGTTCCGCACGGTGGTCGACATTGATCTCAACGGGACGTTCAATGTCTTTCGCGGGTGTCACGACCTGCTGAACCGGCCGGGCGCCTCGCTGATCGCGATTACCGCGGGGCAAGCCGTCAATGCATCGGCGTTGCAGGCGCATGCTTGCGCTGCGAAGGCGGGGATCAACCAGCTGATTCGTGTGCTTGCGCTCGAATGGGGTCCCGATGTCCGGGTGAATGGTATTTCGCCCGGCCCGATCGCGGGGACCGAAGGGATGAAGCGGCTCGCGCCCGATGCCGAAACGCGGCAGGCGCATTACGACCGGATCGCGATGAAACGCTGGGGAACGGTCGAAGAGGTCGCCGATGCGGCGGTGTTCCTGTGCTCGCCCGCGGCTTCCTATGTAACAGGAACGATCCTCGACTGCGATGGCGGCAGCCAGGTCGGCAACGCCTCGCGCGGCGATATGGCGCGCGGCATGGCGTGACGCCCGACGGTCGCTAAAGTGGAGGAAATGGTGGGCGTGGCAAGGATTGAACTTGCGACCCCTGCGATGTCAACACAGTGCTCTACCACTGAGCTACACGCCCACACGTTCTGGGGTGACGCGCCCCTTAAAGGCGATGATGCTGGCTGGCAAGCCCTTCGCGCGTCGAAGACGCATTATTGTTGGTGCGACTGCCCCGTATCGGCGAAGAGACTGTCGACCTCGCGCACCAGATCCTTGAGGTGAAAGGGCTTGGACAGCAGCTTTGCCTGCGGGACATTTTCCTCGGCGCGCAGCGAGACCGCGGCGAATCCGGTAATGAACATGACCTGCGTATGCGGTGCGACCCTGGCAGTGTGCTGCGCCAGTTCGATCCCGTCCATCTCGGGCATCACAATGTCCGAAAGCAAAAGGTCGAACGTCCCCGAATCGATATAGGGGACCGCCGCCGTACCGCGATCGACCGACGTGACATGATAGCCGGCGCCCGTCAGCGCGCGCGCGAGATATTCGCGCATTACGTCGTCATCCTCGGCCAGCAGAATGCGTATCATCTGGTAGTCTGTTCCCGGTCCCTCGCGGCCGTGTTCCCGGCAGCCGCCTTTCTGTTGCGCATGCCCTTCATAGCGCGAGAGTTTTAACAAATCCCGGTACATCTGGATTTATCTGTCGTTTTTTGGCACGATTTGCCGCGATGGCGCTCTCCTCGCCCCCTGATTCCGCGATTGCAGTCCACCGGCCCGAGACTATCGGTCCGGTCGTCGTTTCGGTGCCGCATGCCGGACGCATCTATCCGCCCGAGATATTGCGCGCCGCGCGTGTCGACCGTTCCGCGCTCGAACGGCTCGAGGATCGCTGGTGCGACCGAATCGCCGCGCGGACCGTGGCGTCGGGCGCGACGATGGTGGAGGCGCTATGGGCGCGCGCGGTTGCCGACTGCAATCGGGGCGAGGGCCAGATGGCGCCCGGCGAAGTTGCTCCTGCCCTACGTCCGCAATTTTCGGCGCCCGGGCGCAAGGAGCGCGCGGGACTGGGAGTCGTGCCGACGCGGCTGGCACAGAGCGGCGTCTTGTGGAGCCGGCCGATCGACCGCGCCTCGTTCGAATGGCGGCTCGACAGCTTTCATCGCCCCTATCATCGGGCGCTCACCGATACGCTCGACGCGGCACGGCAACGTTTCGGTCACGCGGTGCTGATCGATCTGCACAGCATGCCGACCATTCCCGCGCTGCAGCCTGGGCATGGAGCGCAGATTGTCGTCGGCGATCGCTTTGGCGCTTCCTGCGGCGATTGGCTGGCTGAACTGGTCGTCGGCTGGGCCGAGCGCCTGGGCGTCGAAGTGACGCGCAACCTCCCCTATGCGGGAGGGCATATCGTGCGCACGCACGGTGAGCCTGCGCGTGGCATCCACGCAGTGCAGATCGAAATCGATCGCAGCCTCTATCTGGACGGCGACAATGCGCTCGATGCGGCGCGATTGGAGCGCCTGGCCGACTGGTTTGGCGCGCTCGTGGTGGCCGCAAGCGGTGTTGCGCCGGGCGCCGAAAACTGGCCGCTCGCTGCCGAATAAAAAACCACCTCGTACCGGAGTACGAGGTGGCCAGGGTCCAGGGAGGACGCGCCCGCGCCAAAAGGACGGGACGCTAGCCGCGACGGAAAGGGGGAAAACCGTGGCGACGTAAAATTAATCTAGAGATTTGTACGCCGCGTTACAAGAAGCGACGGTGCAGATTCTGCAATATGCGACGAATTGGTCGGGGAGAGAGGATTCGAACCTCCGGCCCCTGCCTCCCGAAGACAGTGCTCTACCAGGCTGAGCTACTCCCCGACCGTTCGCCGGCGCCGGCGGACCGGCGCGAGGGCAGGGCGGTCCTCTAGACGCGCCTTTAGCGACTTTCAAGCTGCAATTGCATACAGCGAACAAATGCTCAATTCTAAAGCAGTCGGGCGCGCCGAAAGCTGAAATGACCGCTCGCGACGAGGATCTGGTGATCGACCAGCATGATATCCAGCAGCCCGAGCGTCGCTGCAATTTGCCGCGTCGCGGCAAGGTCGGCTTCGCTCGGCCAAGCAGCGCCGGAGGGATGGTTGTGCGCGATCCGGACGGTGGCCCCGCGGCATGCCGACAGGCGGCGCCAGATGGATGCCGGTACCGCACACTGCGCGCGATGCCTGCTTTTGATCCGCTCGGCAAAGCACAGCCGCTCGAAGGCATCGAAAGCGAGGATCACCAGATTCTCGCGGTCGCTAGAGAAGAACGGGCGTAGAAGGCCGGTCGTAATTTCGTCCTCGCATGACAGCGCAACGAATCCTTCACGCGCGGCTGGGCCGGGCAGCCGGCCGAGGGGGTCGTGGAGCAGCATGGTCGGGGCGTGCGCGCCGCATGGCCGAACGCCAAGCGGCAATTGCGCCGTATCGGAGCCTTCGAGCCAGTCGACTTCAGCGCCCTTGTGGCATCGTCCTGCGAAGCTTAGCAAAGGAGAAGAAAGCCGGGAGCGAGTCTTGTCCGAATCCATCCATTATGAACTGCAATATCTCGACCTGATGCGGCGGATATGGGTCGAAGGCGACGAGCGCGTCGACCGGACCGGCGTCGGAACACGGTCGCTGTTTGGCGAAACGATGCGATTCTCGCTGAAGGACGACGCAATCCCGTTACTGACGACCAAGCGCGTTTACTGGAAAACCGCACTGCGCGAACTGCTGTGGTTCCTGACCGGCGACACGAACATCCGGCCGCTGATCGCGCAAGGAGTACGAATCTGGACCGACTGGCCGCTCGACCGCTATCGGCGTGCAACGGGCGAAGACATTGCGGCCGAAGAATTCGAAGCGCGCATCCTCGCGGACGCAGGGTTTGCCGCGCAATGGGGCGACCTCGGCCCCGTCTATGGCCATCAGTGGGTGAACTGGCCGCGGTACGAACCCGCCGGCGACGGGCTGTTCCGGCGCGCCGAAGCGGGCCACAACCAGATTGCGGCGCTGATCGAATCGCTGCGTAGCAATCCTGGCTCGCGCCGCCACATTTTCACCGGCTGGAATGTCGCCGATCTCGACCGGATGGCGCTTCCTCCATGCCATATGACCTATCAATTTCATGTGCGGAGCGACGGCGGTCTGTCGTGCCTGCTGTTCCAGAGGTCGTGCGATTTGGGGCTGGGTTTTGCCTTCAACATATTTGAGGCGGCGCTTCTGACGCGGATGATCGCGCAGCAATGCGACCTGACGGCGCACGAACTCGTATGGACCGGTGGCGACGTCCACCTCTATCTCAACCATGCCGACCTCGTCGAACAGCAGATTCGACGGGTGCCGGATGGCGCACCGAAGCTGCGCATCCTGCGCCGTCCGGCCAGCATTTTCGACTATCGGTTCGAGGATTTTGCGGTCGAATACTATGCGCCTCAAGCGCATATCGCGGCCCCGGTTGCGGTCTGACACGCGGCGTTGCATTCCTATGCGGGCGGTAATAAAATGTCGCCGACTTGAAATATAACTAGACGGGGAAGTGATTCGCCCCGGAAGGGAAGAGGATATGCCTGAAACGCCCCGGCGTTCGGCGAGCAATCTGCCGCCGCTGTCGCTTCACATCCCCGAACCGCGCTATCGCCCCGGCGATACGCCCGATTTCGGCGACATCGAAGTCCCTGCGATCGATGCAACGCCGCGCCCGGGCGAGGCGAGCAAGCCCGATGCGATGCGCGAGCTGTGCTACGGTCTGGTACGCGTCCTCAATTTCGACGGCCAGGCGAAGGGGCCCTGGGACCCGAAGCTTGCGCCGGAATTGTTGCGTTCGATGCTGCGTATGATGCTGCTCGTCCGCGCGTTCGACGACCGCATGTTCCGCGCGCAGCGGCAGGGCAAGACCAGCTTTTACATGAAATGCACGGGTGAAGAGGCGACGTCGGTCGCCTCGACGATGGCGCTCGATCGTGCCGATATGGTATTTCCGAGCTATCGTCAGCAAGGCATTTTGATCACGCGCGAATATCCACTGATCCAGATGATGAACCAGATTTATTCGAACCGCGGCGACCATCTTCTCGGCCGCCAACTGCCGATAATGTATTCGGCGCCCGAGCATGGCTTTTTCAGCGTATCGGGCAATCTCGCGACCCAGTATCCGCAGGCGGTCGGCTGGGCGATGGCGTCAGCTTCAAAGGGCGACAGCCGCATTGCGACGGTGTGGTGCGGCGAGGGGTCATCGGCCGAAGGCGACTTCCATTCGGCGCTTACCTTTGCCGCGGTGTACAATGCACCTGTCATCTTCAATGTCGTGAATAATCAATGGGCTATATCAAGTTTTTCAGGTTTTGCCGGAGGTGAGCGCACGACGTTCGCCGCGCGTGCCGTCGGCTATGGTATCGCGGGGTTGCGTGTCGACGGCAACGACCCGCTCGCAGTCTATGCAGCGACGCAATGGGCTGCCGATCGGGCGCGGACCAACAATGGGCCGACATTGATCGAACATTTCACCTATCGCGCCGAAGGTCACAGCACGTCTGACGACCCGAGTGCCTATCGCGCGGCGCAGGAATATGCGGCCTGGCCCTTCGGCGACCCGGTCCTTCGCCTGAAGGAGCATCTCGTCAAGCTGGGCGAGTGGGACGATGCACGCCATGAGGCGCTGCAAAAGGAACTCGACGATCTCGTAAAGACGACGCAGAAACAGTCTGAAAAACTTGGTGTTTTGGGTCATGGTATGCACCAGCCGTTCGAGACGATGTTCGAGGATGTGTTCGAGGAGATGCCGTGGCACCTCAAGGAACAATGTGCACAGATGCTTGCCGAACAGGAAGCGAAGTTCGGCCCCGACTGGAAGCCCGAATGATGAGCGCCCCGACCAAAACCATGAACATGATCGAGGCGATCAACAGCGCGATGGACGTCATGCTCGCGCGCGACTCCAATGTCGTCGTGATGGGCGAGGATGTCGGCTATTTCGGCGGGGTGTTCCGCGCGACCGCCGGCCTTCAGAAAAAGCACGGCAAGACGCGGGTGTTCGATACGCCGATCAACGAATGCGGCATCATCGGTGTCGCGGTCGGCATGGGGGCCTATGGGCTGCGCCCTGTACCCGAGATCCAGTTTGCGGATTATATCTATCCGGGGCTGGACCAGCTGGTCAGCGAAGCGGCGCGTATCCGTTATCGTTCGGCGAACGACTTCGTGTGCCCGATGACCGTGCGCACGCCCTTTGGAGGCGGGATTTTCGGCGGGCAGACGCACAGCCAGTCGCCCGAAAGCATCATGACGCATATCTGCGGGGTGAAAACGGTGATCCCGTCGAACCCCTATGACGCCAAGGGGCTTCTGATCGCCGCGATCGAGGACAATGATCCCGTGGTCTTCCTCGAGCCCAAGCGCATCTATAACGGCCCGTTCAGCGGCTATTACGACCGTCCGGTCGAACCCTGGTCGAAACACGCCGCCAGCGCGGTTCCGGAGGACTATTATCGCATCGAGCTCGGCAAGGCGGCGACTGTCCGCGAAGGCGAGGCCGTAACCGTGCTCGCCTATGGCACGATGGTTCATGTTGCGAAGACTGTCATAGATGAATTGAATATCGATGCGGAAATTATTGATTTAAGAACACTTTTACCGCTTGATATCGAGGCGATCGAGGCATCGGTGAAGAAGACCGGTCGCTGCCTGATCATCCACGAAGCGACGCGAACATCGGGATTTGGCGCCGAACTCGCGGCGCTCGTGCAGGAACGCTGCTTCTACCATCTCGAGGCCTCCGTCGAACGCGTGACGGGCTTCGACACGCCTTATCCGCACAGCCTCGAGTGGGCCTATTTCCCCGGGCCGGTGCGCATCGCGACCGCGCTGACCAAGATTCTGAAGGATTGACCGCCATGGCTCGCTTTTCATTCCGCTTGCCCGACATCGGCGAAGGTATCGCCGAGGCTGAAATCGTCGCGTGGCACGTCAAGATCGGCGATCGTATCGAAGAAGACGCGCAGCTTGCCGACATGATGACCGACAAGGCGACGGTCGAGATGGAATCGCCCGTTTCGGGCGTGGTGGTCGAGCTGGCGGGCGAAGTCGGCGACCTCATCCCGATCGGATCGACACTCGCGGTGATCGAAACCGAGGGCGAAGGGGAAGGCGACGTCGAAGCGCCGTCCGTCGATACGCCGGTCGAGGAAGAAATCGCCGCGGATACGCCTGGCACCGAAGCAATGCCGGTTGCAGACGTGGCGCTGCCTCCTCAACCCGTTGGCACTGAGCCTGTCGAAGGGGCGACCGCCGAAACCAAGGACGGAGCTTCGACAAGCTCGGCGCGAACGGAGCAGGGGAAGACCGTTCTGGCGTCTCCCGCGGTTCGTGCGCGCGCCAAGGATCTTGGCGTCGATCTGGGACAGGTGCAGGCTGAAGGCGACCGGATTCGTCATGCCGACCTCGATGCCTATCTGCGCTACAGCGCAGGGCAGGGCTATCTTGCCCCGGGTGCGCCGCGCGCGCGCGCCGACGAGCCGGTCAAGGTTATCGGTATGCGCCGCAAGATTGCGGAGAATATGGCCGCGTCTAAGCGCGCGATCCCGCATTTCACCTATGTCGAGGAAATGGACGTCACCGCGCTCGAAGAGATGCGAGCCGATCTCAACGCCAACCGCGGTCAGCGACCGAAGTTGACGATGTTACCATTCCTGATCGTCGCGATTTGCAGGACGATTCCGCAGTTCCCGATGATCAACGCACGCTATGACGACGAGGCAGGCGTCGTAACCCGCCACGGAGCCGTGCATCTGGGCATGGCAACGCAGACCGATGCGGGGCTGATGGTTCCGGTCATCCGAGATGCGCAGGATAAGAATGTCTGGCAACTTGCCAGCGAAATCGGCCGCTTGGCTGAAGCCGCCCGTACCGGAAAGGCCAAGGTCGAGGAATTGACCGGTGGCACGCTGACCGTAACCTCGCTCGGTCCGCTCGGTGGTATTGCGACGACGCCGGTAATCAACCGGCCTGAGGTTGCGATCATCGGGCCGAACAAGATTGTCGAACGCCCGGTCTTTGACGGCGACGATATTCGCCGCGCCAAGCTTATGAACTTGTCGATCAGTTGCGACCACCGCGTCGTCGATGGCTGGGATGCGGCAAGCTATGTTCAGGCGCTCAAAAAGCTGATCGAGACGCCGGTGCTATTGTTCGCCGACTGACAACAGTGTCGCGCGCGTCCGTTGCGCGATCTTTGCGCTTTGGTTCCGCGTGCAGGACGACGCGGCTATGCGCCGTGACCGCGGAAATTTCCGATCATCTGCGCTGTATCGGGATGCGTGGCCGGGGGTAACACGGAACAACGCGCAAGAGTTGACGGTGGTAACATCGGGTTCTCTCGTTGCCTCGCTCCACAAGCGGACTGTGCGATGCTTGGGCGATGTGGTCTCGCTGATCGAACGCTTTTCGACTCGCGGCACATGGGGCGGCGATCAGTTTCGCCATCCTAGAGCCGATGCGCCGCAATGTGATGTGAATGGCGTTAACTCTGAATTCGCTTGGCGCGCATTTGTCATTAGCGCGCCGCCGGACGCGATGACTCGTTCCTGTGATGGCCCTGTTACCGTGACAACCGCGCGGCCCAATCCTTCTCGGGGGCAGCACTCGTGACCCCGTTTCGTGCGCAACCGCGGTCGCCGGACCTTTATGGGGGAGGTGAGGGGACGCCTCCGGAATGGATGAGCAAAAGCAATCGAACGGGGAAGCGTGACCGCTCGGCCGATGATTGCATCGTTAACATTGTGCTTGTTCGCCCCGCGGCGACGGAAATCCGCCGACTGGCGTGCCAGCGAAAGCTCGCGTAAGAGGTCGAGATTAACCAGGAGAATTTGCGCGTGGCGGAGGACAGGGGGCAGAAAGGGACACGGAGTCCGCGTTCCAATCCGCTGCATCAGATCGAAATCGACGATTTTCGCCGCGACCGCTTGCTTGCGGCCCTGACTTTGATCCTGGGGGCGGCGTTTTGCCTCGGTCTTCCCTTCGCATTGCAGGCGGGTGCGGAATTTTTCCTGCCGCTGACCGCCGCCATCGTCATCGCAATCGCACTCGTGCCCCTGCTCGAATGGCTCGAAAGGCGCCGCGTGCCGTCGGCGCTTGCAGCCTTTCTTGCGCTGGCGGCTTTCCTGATGATCGTGAATGCCGCGCTCGCGATTATCGTGCTGCCCGCGACGGGATGGTTCGCGCGGCTTCCCGAATCGATCCCGCGCATCCAGAACAACCTTGCGCCGCTCATCGATTTTTACTCGACCTTGCAGGCGTTCGTCGATCGCACCCTGACCTCGGTCGCGACGGGGACCGAAGCAACGGCGCAAGCGGTTGCGGCGACGGCGCCGTCGTCGGTCGTCGACTATTTCATCTCGTCGGCGCCGTCGGCGGCGATCCAGCTCTTTTTCGCCGTGCTCGTGATCTTCTTTTTCCTCGCCGGCTGGACGCGGCTCCGCAAGGGCACGATTCGCCGCCGCGGCAGTTTCGACGGCGCGATGCAGACGGCGCGCGTGATTCAGAATGTCGTCGATGCCACCGCCGACTATCTCGCGACGATCACGATGATCAACGCCGTGCTCGGCCTTGTCGTCGCGCTGCTCCTTTGGGCAATCGGCATGCCCTCGCCTTTCATGTGGGGCGGGATCGTCAGTATCTGCAACTTCGTCCCTTATCTGGGGCCGATCGTCGCGGCTGTCCTTCTTGGGCTTGGTGGATTGATGACGTTTGACGCAGTCGGGTTCGCGCTGCTTCCCGCGCTGATCTTTATCGGTATCCACACGGTCGAAGCGAATCTGATTACTCCGCTCGTCCTCGGGCGGCGTTTGACGATCAACCCGTTGCTTATCCTCGTGTCGCTCAGCTTCTGGGGGTGGGTATGGGGAACGCCGGGAGCGCTGCTCGCAGTTCCGTTGCTCCTGATCCTGCAAACGATTCTTCATTCGACGGGGACCCCCGATCTGGCGGGATTCCTGTTCGAACGCGGCACGCTGACAATGGTCGACGAGATGCGCGACCGGTTAAATCGCGGCGAACCCAAAAGCGACGGTTGACAGGCAGGAGCGCGGCGCATATTGGCGCCTCTCCCAAGCACACGCGGGTGTAGCTCAGTTGGTTAGAGTGCCGGCCTGTCACGCCGGAGGTCGCGGGTTCGAGCCCCGTCACTCGCGCCATTCCTTGATCCCTCGGGACGGAATGGCCACCGCAGCTTGGGAAGCTTTTCAGCAAACAGAATGTGGATGGGCGCGGCTTTTCAGCCGCGCCACCGCCCCAGTTCCATCCAGCGCAAGAGTGGCTTAAGCGGCAGGATCCAGACGACCCCCGCGATCACATAGAATACCGCCTGCACCAGCACGGGCCATTCGCCGACCCACGGCGACAGGCTGGCAACGAGTCCCGCCCAGACGATGATGAGCAGGATGATCAGCAGGATGCCGGCGGGCTTGCGCCAACTGGGCTGCGGGTCGGTCACAATCTCTCTCCGGTCACGATAAATTCCTGTTCGGTCAACACAGCGTCGAGCGGCATGTCGGTGGCCTCCAGCGGCATGGCATCGACCTCCTGCACTGACCAGCCGATTCCGATGCGCAGTGCGTGCGGATGCGCGGCGAACCAGCGATCATAGTGGCCGCCGCCTTGGCCGATGCGCCCCCCGTGGCGGTCGAATCCGACGAGCGGGCAGAAAATCAGATCGGGAACTGCTGACGCGCTGTCGTCGCTGGGCTGCTGTACTCCCCACGGGCCGTCGAAAAGCGAGTCGCCTGCCGTCCACCGACGAAATGTCATTTCATCCAAGCGCGAGGCGTGATGTGGAAGCGCGAGCGCGGCAAGGTCGGCAGTCATCGGTACAATATCGGGTTCGGCGCCCATTGCGACATAGGCGCCGACAAGCGAATTGGGGTCAAGCAGCGCGGCAATCGGGGCGGGGAGCGTGCGAAAGGCGCTCATGCGTGTGATCATATCGAGATTGGCCGCAAAATGCCGCCGCCGGAATCGCAGCTTTTCGCGCAACCTCTGCTTTTGCTCCGCCATGTCGGAGGGCGCGTCGGGCATTGTCGATCAGGCCCCTTCAGGGGTGGCAGTTGGCGGGACCGCCGTGGTCGTTTGCCGGAAGATCCTCTGACGCCAGTAACGTCAGGTGGGGGCCATGTACGTCGGACCAGGGTCCGGGCAGGGACAGCTCCCTTGGATGATGTATCGCCTCAGGGATATTCACAGCGGCTCGTACCGGGCAGTGCCCGCCGCTGCCTATGTAGGGAGGCCGACGCCCGGTCTCAAGCCATTTGCTCGATCGACGTGGCGAGCGCTTCGATACGATCTGCAATCTGCATCAACGCCCGGTCGTGCGAAGGACGTCCGGCGGTGGCCGTCGGCGCCTTTTTCAGCGCTTCCAGTTCGGCTTTCGTTGCCTTCAACTCGTCGCGTGCCTGCGACTCGCGGCTCTCGGCAAGCGCGACCGCTGCGCGCAGCGTGTCGGATTGCGGTTCGGCCTTGTTCATCTTCTCGCGGATTTCCTGCGCTTCGTCGGCCAGCATCAATGCGGCGAAAAGCAGTTGCCGGACTTCGGTGCCGCCTTGGATATTGCGCGCCTTTTCATCGACGAGCGCGGCGAGCTGGCGCAATTGGTCTTCTTCGCCGTCGGCGCAGTGAACATCGTAGGGGCGCCCGGCCACAGTGAGTTTGACGTCAGCCACGACCCGCCTCCGCAATCAATCGGTCGAGTTCGCCGATCACCGCCGCCACTTCGGCTTTCAACGCCGTCTGGTCGGTGCCATCAGCGGGTGCTGTAGAGTGATTCGCGCGTTCGGCGAGCGCCTTTTCAATGCGGCTTAGCGCACGCTCGATGCGACCGATTGCCAGGCTGGATTCGTCGAGATCGAGTTCCATGTCGAAGGATTAGCAGTGCGATGTAACCGGTGCAATTGCCTGTTGGAGCCGAAATGCACGTCAATATTTGCCGCGGGCGGTTGACTCCGGCCCCTACGGCCGCAAAGGGCTTTGCGCATCGCCATCCCAGCCATTTTCCGGGGACATGATGACTCTGCCCGAACGCCAACTCGCCAATGCCATCCGCGCTCTTGCCATGGACGCCGTCCAGGCCGCGAACAGCGGGCATCCGGGAATGCCGATGGGCATGGCCGACGTTGCGACGGTACTTTATTCGGACTATCTGAAGTTCGATCCCACCGACCCGAAATGGGCCGACCGCGACCGATTCGTACTGTCAGCGGGGCATGGGTCGATGCTTGCCTATGCGACGCTGCATCTGAGTGGTTATGCGCGTCCGACAATCGACGATATCCGCAATTTCCGCCAGTTGCACAGCCCGTGCGCCGGACACCCCGAGAATTTCGAGCTCGAAGGCGTCGAAACGACGACCGGGCCGCTGGGGCAGGGGCTCGCCACCTCGGTCGGGATGGCGATCGCCGAGCGCCACCTGAACGCCATCTATGGCGACGAATTGGTCGATCACCGCACCTGGGTCATCGCTGGCGACGGCTGCCTGATGGAAGGCATCAACCACGAGGCGATCGGCCTTGCGGGGCATTTGCAACTCGGCCGCCTGATCGTCCTGTGGGATGATAACAAGATCACCATCGACGGGTCGACCGACCTGTCGACGAGCGAAGACGTCAAGGCGCGCTATGCGGCGACGGGCTGGCATGTCGAAAGCTGCGACGGGCACGATCCTGCCGATATTCGCCGGGCGATCGACGCGGCGCTCGCCGATAATCGGCCGTCGCTGATCGCCTGCCGGACGATCATCGGTTTCGGTGCGCCGAACAAGCAGGGCACCTCGGCAACCCACGGCTCGCCGCTGGGCGGGGACGAGGTCGCGGCGGCGCGTGCCGAACTCGATTGGCCTCATGAGCCGTTCGTCGTTCCAAGCGACGTTGCTTCGGCTTGGGCTGCGTTCGGAGAAAAAGGCAAGAAACTTCATGCGGAATGGAGTGGTCGCCTTGCAAATCACGAAAAGAAAAAGGAATTTGAAGATCGTGTGAGCGGCGCCGTCGCGCCGGGCGATGCGTTCAAGGCCTATCTGGACGGGCTGGTTGCCGATCCGCCGAAGGTCGCGACGCGCAAGGCGTCGGAGAATGCTCTGACCGCGCTCACCGCCGACATTGCCGCGCTCGTCGGCGGGAGCGCCGACCTCACCGGTTCGAATAATACCAAAACATCGTCAACCAAGCCACTGACAAAAGACGATTATTCAGGCCGATATGTCTATTACGGCATCCGCGAATTCGGCATGGCTGCGGCAATGAATGGCATGGCCCTGCACGGCGGCGTCGTGCCCTATGGCGGGACTTTCCTTGTCTTTGCCGACTATTGCCGCGCCGCGATTCGTCTGTCGGCGCTTCAGAAGCAGCGCGTCGTCTATGTAATGACGCACGACAGCATCGGTCTCGGCGAGGATGGGCCGACGCACCAGCCGATCGAGCATCTCCAATCGCTGCGGGCGATGCCCAATCTGCTCGTCATGCGCCCCGCCGACGCGGTCGAGACCGCCGAATGCTGGGCAATTGCGCTGGCGCAAAAGGAGCGGCCGTCGCTGCTCGCGCTCACGCGCCAGAATCTGCCGCCGGTGCGTCATGACGTCACGGAAAATCTTTGCGCGAAAGGCGCTTACCGCCTTCGCGCGGCCAATGCGTCGCGCCGCGTGGTGCTCGTCGCTACCGGGTCGGAAGTGTCGCTCGCGCTTGCCGTCGCTGACCAGCTGGAAGCCGCGGGGCAGGGCGCCGACGTCGTTTCAATGGTGTCGACCGAGCTTTTCGACGAACAGGATGCCGGTTATCGCGCCGACATTCTGCCCGACGATGCGCTACTCGTTTCCATCGAAGCCGGCACAACCTTTGGCTGGGAACGCTATACCGGCCGCGATGGAATGCGCTTCGGCATTGACAGTTTCGGCGCCTCGGCACCGATTGAAGACCTATTCAAGCATTTTGGCCTCACCGCCGATGCTATCGCCCCCCAGATACTGGCCCGGCTCGGCTCCTGAGCCGTCGGACTACTCCGCAGAAAGGACGCTTTGATATGGCAGTGAAAGTCGCAATCAACGGTTTCGGACGCATCGGTCGCCTCGTCGCGCGCGCCATCCTCGAGCGCCCCGATTGCGGGCTCGAGCTTGTCGCGATCAACGACCTGGCCGATGCAAAGGCCAATGCACTGCTGTTCAAGCGCGACAGCGTCCACGGTCCGTTCCCGGGCGACGTGTCGGCCGAAGGCGATCAGATGATCGTCAATGGCAAGGCAATCAAGGTAACAGCCGAGCGCGACCCGGCCAACCTGCCGCACGGCGAGCTTGGCGTCGACATCGCGCTGGAATGCACCGGTTTCTTCACCGACGCCGATAGCGCGGGCAAGCATCTCGCCGCCGGAGCGAAGCGCGTGCTGATCTCGGCGCCGGCCAAGGGCGTCGATCTGACCGTTGTTTACGGTGTCAACCACGACAAGCTGACCGCCGATCACAAGATCGTCTCGAACGCGAGCTGCACGACCAACTGCCTCGCGCCGGTCGCCAAGGTGCTCAACGACACGCTCGGCATCGAGCGCGGGCTGATGACCACCGTTCACGCCTATACCAACGACCAGAAGATTCTCGACCAGATCCACGGCGACATGCGCCGCGCGCGTGCCGCCGGCATGTCGATCATCCCGACGACGACGGGTGCGGCGCGCGCGGTCGGCGAAGTGCTGCCCGAACTCAAGGGCAAGCTTGACGGTTCGGCGATCCGCGTTCCGACGCCCAACGTCAGCCTCGTCGACCTGACCTTCACGCCAAAGCGCGACACGACGAAGGATGAGGTCAATGCGATCCTCAAGGAAGCGGCCGAAGGCGCGCTCAAGGGCGTTCTCGCTTTCTCGGACGAACCGCTCGTCTCGATCGACTATAACCATTGCCCCGCCAGCTCGACGGTCGACAGCCTTGAAACGGCAGTTCTCGAAGGCAAGCTCGTCCGCGTTGTGAGTTGGTACGACAATGAATGGGGTTTCTCGAACCGCATGGTCGATACCGCGACCGTGATTGCGGGCTTGCTTTAACTCCCCGCGCCCTTGCGAAGGCAGGGGCTCATCTCCAGCCGGATCGAGATGAAGCGGACGGCGGCGGAAACGGACAGAATAGGAGATGGGCCCCTGCCTTCGCAGAGGCACACTCCGGGTACGGAGTGAAGCGAATGACCGCATTCAACACCCTCGACGACATCGGCGATGTCACCGGAAAGCGCGTCCTCGTGCGCGTCGACCTCAACGTCCCGATGATCGGCGGCGCGGTGAGCGACGCCACGCGGCTTCAGGCGGCGGTGCCGACAATCCGCGAACTGTCCGACAAGGGCGCAATCGTCCTGCTGCTCGCGCATTTCGGCCGTCCCAAGGGCGCGAAGAACCCGACGCAATCGCTGAGCCTCGTCATGGGCGGACTCGAGGACGTGTTGGGCCACAGCGTGATGTTCATTCCCGACTGCATCGGTGAAGGGGCGAAGGCCGGCATTTCGGTGCTCGCACCCGGTGACGTCGCCGTGCTCGAAAATACGCGCTTTTATGCGGGTGAAGAAAAGAACGATCCGGTTTTTGCCGATGCGCTCGCCGAGGTTGGCGACTTTTATGTCAACGACGCCTTTTCGGCCGCGCACCGTGCGCACGGGTCGACCGAAGGCATCGCTCACCGCTTGCCTGCCTTTGCCGGACGGGCGATGGAAGCTGAACTGACTGCCCTTGACGCCGCACTTGGCAACCCGGCACATCCGGTCGCTGCAGTTGTCGGCGGCGCCAAGGTGTCGACCAAGATCGACGTGCTGCGCAACCTGGTGGGCAAGGTCGATCATCTCATCATCGGCGGCGGCATGGCGAACACCTTTCTCGCGGCACGCGGCGTCGATGTCGGCAAGTCGCTCTGCGAGCACGATCTCGTCGATACCGCCAACGCGATTTTCGAGGCAGCCGACAGTGCAGGATGCACGATCCATCTGCCCTATGACGTCGTGGTGGCAAAGCAGTTCGCGCCCAACCCGCCGACGCGCACGATCAACGTCCACGAGGTCGCGGCGGATGAAATGATCCTCGACGTCGGCCCCGCAGCAGTCGAGGCGCTGGCGGACGTGCTGAAAACCTGCCGCACGCTCGTCTGGAACGGCCCGCTCGGTGCGTTCGAGACGCCTCCATTCGATACGGCGACCGTCGCGCTTGCCCAGACAGCGGCTGCGTTGACGCGCGAAGGTTCGCTTATTTCGGTTGCGGGTGGCGGCGACACGGTGGCCGCCCTCAATCATGCCGGGGCTGCCGCCGACTTCACTTTCGTTTCAACCGCCGGCGGCGCCTTCCTCGAATGGATGGAAGGTAAGCCATTGCCGGGAGTCGACGCCCTCAAATCCTGAATTTCGGCGCATTGCATCCCGTGAGCGGGGAGGCTATGCGCGCCGCGACATACGTATGCAAACAGCCGGAGTTCCCATGACAACCGCCAACGCCGCCATGCTTGAAAAGATCAAATCGGGGCAGGGTTTCATCGCTGCGCTCGACCAGAGCGGCGGTTCGACGCCCAAGGCGCTCAAAGGCTATGGCATCGGAGAGGATGCTTTTTCCAGCGACGAGGAAATGTTCGCGCTGATCCACGCAATGCGCAGCCGTATCGTTACTTCGCCTTGTTTCGATGGCGCCAAGGTAATCGGTGCGATTCTGTTCGAGCGCACAATGGACGGTGAAGCGGGCGGGAAGCCGGTGCCCGAACTGCTGTGGGAGCGGGGCGTGGTGCCCTTTCTGAAGGTCGACAAGGGGCTGGAGGCCGAGGCCGATGGCGTCCAACTGATGAAGCCCAACCCCGACCTTGACGCACTTTGTGAACGTGCGTTGGCGAAAGGCATTTTCGGCACCAAGATGCGCAGCGTCGTCAACCTCGCCAATGCCGCCGGAATCAAGGCGATCGTCGAACAACAATTTGCCGAAGCCAAGCGCATTGCAGCGCATGGCTTGGTCCCGATCATCGAGCCCGAGGTCAACATCAAGAGCGCAGAGCGCGACGCCGCCGACCGTCTGTTGCTGAAAGAAATCACCGCGGCGCTTGAGAGCTGGGATGGCGCACCGGTCATGCTCAAGCTGTCGATCCCGGCAGAGGCGAATCTGTTTGCGCCGCTCGTCGCGCACGCAAAGGTGCTGCGCGTTGTCGCGCTGTCGGGCGGTTTTTCGCGCGCCGACGCGTGCGCAGAACTGGCGAGGAACCCAGGCATGATCGCAAGCTTCAGCCGCGCACTGCTCGAGGACCTGCGCGCCTCGATGAGTGACGATGAATTCGATGCATCGTTGCGTGGCGCAATCGAAGAGATTCACGCTGCGTCGGTGGCCTGACCGGCACAACGGATAGTGCCTCACAACCCGCCGTCGAAGCGTAGCGAAAAGCGATAATCCTCGCGTCGAATCGGTTCGCCTGCCCGCTTTTCCGGGCGTACGGATTCGAACAAGATCGAGCCGTCGGCAATCGGTGTTCGCTCGCCCAGCGTCGCTTCAAACGGCATTTGCTCGCCATTACCGCGAATCCACACCATCTTGACCCGTACCTGGCCGGCCCAGACGCATTGGAAGTCAACGGGGCAGCGACTGTCTTCCAATATGGCGACGGGCATGACGATCGGGCCGTCGACATAGGCGCGCTCCCCCAGCGCTACATCGCGCGCATCGGCGAGCGGCGGGGGAATCTGGCTGGTCGCGCATGCCGCCACCGACAGCGGCGCTGCAAGGATGGCAAGGTGCAAGGTTGCTTTCTGCATTTGCGGGACTTTGGCGCCGTCGCTATGAACCCGCCATGACCGCACCCTCTTGCCAGCTCTATCTCGTTTCCCCGCTCGATGTCGGCGACGATTTTCCCGCGCACTTGGAAGAAGCGTTGGCCGCAGCGCCCGTCGCGGCCTTCCAGTTTCGGGTGAAGAATGTCGACCAGCACGCCGCGGCCCGGCTTGCTGCACCACTCCAGGAGATTTGCACGGCGCACGGTGTCGCCTTCATCGTCAATGACGATATGGCGCTCGCCAAGCGGCTGCACGCCGACGGCGTCCATCTCGGGCAGGGCGACGGCGATCCGCGCGAGGCGCGCCGCCTGCTCGGCCCCAATGCGCAGATCGGCGTTACATGCCATGCGAGTCGCCATTTTGCGATGGAAGCGGGCGAGGCAGGCGCGGACTATGTGGCCTTCGGCGCCTTTTTTCCGACGACGACCAAGGCAGTCGAGCATCGTGCCGAGCCGGAGATACTGACCTGGTGGCAGGGATTGTTCGAGCTTCCGTGCGTGGCGATTGGCGGAATTACGCCTGAGAATGCCCGCACACTGGTCGATGCGGGGGCCGACTTCCTGGCTGTATCGGGCGCAGTCTGGGCGAATCGCGACGGTCCTGCCGCCGCGGCGCGGGCCTTTGCGGCCGTTCTCGACGCTCAGCCGGCCGATTAACGGTCCTCAACGCCCGGCGTGTTGTCGGCTCTGGGCGCGGGCGAAGCGCCGTCCATATCCTTGCGCCAGCCAAACAGACCCGCACACGGCGCCGGCCGCCGTTTGGCGGGTGCCGCAGCATGCCGCGGCGGCATGGTGTCGGGGAGTTCGATGCTCGTCATGCGTGTCTCTATGCCAGTGTCGAGGGGGCGCATATTGGATCGATGCGTCAAATCCAATTCACTTTACCGCACTTGCTTCCGATTTGGCGCCTTGGTCCAATCGGCTTGCCCTCGCTCACCTTCGGGGCTAAGGGCGCGCTCCTGTGACCGGCGCATCGGATGCGTCGGCGGCTCTTTCCATCCTTGTCCAGCGAGTGTGCGCGATGAAAATCACCGGCGTTGAAATCCGTCCCGGCAATATTATCGAATATGAAGGCGGTATCTGGAAGGTCACCAAGATCCAGCACACCCAGCCCGGCAAGGGCGGTGCCTATATGCAGGTCGAGGCCAAGAACCTGATTGACGGGCGCAAGCTCAACAACCGCTTCCGCAGCGCGGACACGGTCGAAAAGGTCCGGCTCGACACCAAGGATTTCCAGTATCTCTATGCCGAGGGCGACGACCTCGTCTTCATGGACAAGGACAGCTACGAGCAGATTACGATCGGCAAGGATGTCGTCGGCGATGCGCACGAGTTCTTGCAGGACGGCATGGATGTCGTCCTCGAGCTCTGGGAAGAGCGCCCGATCTCGGTCGAGTTGCCGGAACAGATCGAGGCAACGATCGTCGAAGCCGACGCCGTGGTAAAGGGGCAGACGGCATCGTCCTCGTACAAGCCTGCTATCCTCGACAATGGTGTGCGCGTCATGGTGCCGCCGCACATTACCAGCGGGACGCGGATCGTGGTCAATGTCTATGACCGCGAATATGTCCGCCGCGCCGACTGATGCCGACTGTCGTTACTGACGCGGCGGCCTTCACCGCCGACCGTGCGTGGGGCGCGCGCGACCTCGCCGAGATCGAGGGCGCGACCGTCCGTCTGCACTGGACCGACCAGCCGTATAAATGGCACGTCAATGACGGTGCCGAGCTTTTCTGCGTTATCGCAGGGACGGTCGACATGCATTATCGCGAGGCGGGCGAGGTCCATATCGCACGACTGGGCGCAGGCGATATGTTCGTCGCGGACGTCGGCGACGAGCATGTCGCACATCCGGTCGGCGAAGCCCGCATCCTCGTCGTCGAACGCAAGGGATCGATCTGATGGCGCTGTCCGGCATCATCACGGTCATGGAACGTGCCGCGCGCAAGGCGGGAACCAAGCTGCGCCGCGATTTCGGTGAAATTGAGCATCTGCAGGTCTCTCAAAAAGGACCGGCCGATTTCGTGTCGAAGGCCGATCAGGCTGCCGAGCGCACGCTCTATGACGAATTGACCTACGCGCGTCCCGGTTGGGGTTTCCTGATGGAAGAGGCCGGCGAAATCGAGGGGGAGCCCGGCAAGCCGCGCTTCATCATCGATCCGCTCGACGGCACTTCGAACTTCCTCCACGCCATCCCGCAGTTCGCGATTTCGATCGCGGTGCAGGAGCCGAAACTCGGCGGCGGCTGGGGCGATGTCACCGCTGCGCTGATCTATCAACCCGTCACCGACGAAAGCTATTGGGCCGAGCGTGGTCGTGGCGCTTGGCTGCACGACCGGCGCTTGCGCGTCGCGTCGCGTCGTAGCCTCAACGAGTGTCTGATCGCGACGGGCATCCCCTATATGGGGCACGGCGACTTTGCTCAGTGGAGCCGGATTTTCGGCGCGGTAGCGCCCGAAGTTGCGGGCATCCGGCGTTTCGGCGCGGCGAGTCTCGACCTTGCGTGGGTCGCGGCGGGCCGCTTCGACGGCTTTTGGGAAAGCGACCTGCAGATTTGGGACGTAGCGGCGGGCATGCTGCTCGTGCGCGAGGCGGGCGGCTTCGTCAGCGATTTCCGCGGCGGCGACCGTGCGATCGAACGCAGCGAGTTCATCGCGGGTAGCGGCGCGGTCCATTCGAAGCTGCAAAAGCTGGTCGCGGGCGCGCTCCGCAACGCCTGAGGCCGGTTATTCGACCTCGGCGGGCGCGGAGGGTGGCTCGGCAGACGCTTCCGTTTGCGTTTCGACGACGAAATTGTCGAACGTAGCGAATATCTCGATCCACAGGTCGATCATGTCTTCGAACAATTCCGCTGGCCTTCCGCCCGCCGCCATGTTGACGCGCATTTCGATCGACGGGTCATTCTCCCTGTCGAGGTAGGATCGTCCGCAGCGGCGCCCTGGCCCCGTGTCTATTCGGAAAAAACGAACTCGCGAAAAGCGTCCATCAGCGACGACCAGGTGTTGAGCGTCTCGCCGATATTTTCGCGGGGAATTCCCGCGAAATCGAGGTCGATATCCATTTCGAGGACCGGATCGCCTTCCTCGTCGCGATAGGCGCGCGCAAAGCGCTTGTCGCGATTCCAACTGTTGAGCCGTTCGAGCGACAGGTCCTTCGCATCGCTGAAGCCCATATAATATTGCAAAGTCTTGCAATTTTTCCCGTCGTCGCAGTTCATGAACAGAATCAGGAACTTCACGCCGTCGCGATTGCTCTCGATATAGGGATCGGCGCCGGCTTTGCTGACGAGCTTTGCAGGCCAACCGCGCGATTCGACGATGGCCTGGATCGCCGCGGGGTCCTTGGCGCTGACGAGCTCGGCGTGCGCCGGAGCCGCCGAAAATGTTGCGGACGCCAGTAAAGCGCACGCCGCGGAAACCGAAAATTTCCCCATGATCGTCCCCAAGCTGATCGCGGGCGGTGCTGCCCGAAACATGACCCCGACGCCGGGCGTAACATGATGATCGCGCCCTTCGCCAGCATCCTTTCGGCTTTTGAAGGGATAGAGGCGATTTTCCTGTCCGCAGCGCTTGCGAGGCGCGGCGCGCTGGCCTAAAGCGCCCGCACAAACGGGTGGCAAACGCCCGAAAACATGACTGCGAGCTCCCATGGTCGATCTGACGCAATATCTACCGATCCTGATTTTCCTGGTCATTGCGCTGGGATTGTCGACGGCGTTAGTCTTCCTTCCGATGGGCGTCGCGCGGCTGACAGGCGCACACAAGCCCGACCCGGCTAAGCTCACCGAATATGAATGCGGCTTTCCCGCGTTTGAAGATGCGCGGAGCCAGTTCGACGTGCGATTCTATCTCGTCGCCATCCTCTTCATCATTTTCGATCTCGAAGCGGCGTTTCTCTTTCCCTGGGCGGTCAGCCTCGAGGAAATCGGCTGGGCCGGTTGGGCGACGATGATGGTGTTCCTTGCCGAGCTTGCGGTCGGCCTGATTTACGCATGGAAGAAAGGGGCGCTGGACTGGGAATGAGCAATACTGGCCTCATCACACCCGGCGCGATGCCGGTGCCTGCGGGGGCGAACCCCGACCAGGCATATTTCGACGATCTGAATTCCGAACTGGGCGACAAGGGCTTCCTTGTCACCTCGACCGAGGACCTGTTCAACTGGGCACGCACGGGCTCGCTGTGGTGGATGACCTTCGGCCTTGCGTGCTGCGCGGTCGAGATGATCCACGTCAACATGCCGCGCTATGACATGGAGCGTTTCGGCGTCGCGCCGCGCGCCAGCCCGCGCCAGTCGGACGTGATGATCGTCGCGGGCACCTTGTGCAACAAGATGGCCCCCGCGCTGCGCCGCGTTTACGACCAGATGTCGAATCCGAAATATGTGATCTCGATGGGCAGCTGCGCCAATGGCGGCGGCTATTATCACTACAGCTATTCGGTGGTGCGCGGCTGCGACCGCATCGTGCCCGTCGATATCTATGTCCCCGGCTGTCCGCCGACCGCCGAGGCGCTCCTCTACGGCGTGATGCAGCTGCAGCGGAAGATCCGCCGCACGGGGACGATCGAACGCTGATGGCCCATCCCGCTCCCCTTGTTGCCCGCCGCGACGGTTTGGGCGAAGCGCTCGCAAATCTGCTGGGTGATGATCTGGTGGTGCATGTTCACGCTGCCGACGAGGACAGCATCACCGTGCGCCGCGAAGCGATTGCGTCGGTGATGGTGCAGCTGCGCGACCAACTCGACTATCAGCAGCTCATGGAAATCGCCGGGGTCGACTATCCCGACCGCGCCGAACGGTTCGAGGTTGTCTATCACCTGCTGAGCGTCACGAAAAACCACCGCCTGCGCATCCGCGTCTCGACCGACGAGGCGACGCCGGTACCGAGCATCGTTCCTGTGTGGCCCGTTGCCGGCTGGCTCGAGCGCGAAGTGTTCGACATGTACGGTGTGCTGTTTTCGGGCAATCCCGACCTGCGCCGCATCCTGACTGATTATGGTTTCCAGGGACATCCGCAGCGCAAAGACTTCCCGCTGACGGGCTATACCGAACTGCGCTACTCCGAAGAAGACAAGCGCGTCGTCTATGAACCCGTGCGGCTCGCGCAGGATTTCCGCAATTTCGACTTCATGTCGCCGTGGGAAGGCGCCGATTATGTGCTGCCCGGCGATGAGAAGGCCGGCGGTACGCACGAGGCACCCGGCAAGGGGGCGCCGACGCCGATGACCGCGAAGGAAGTCGACAAGGCCGACGAAAAGGCGGGCGGTCTCGCCAAGGCGCCTCCGCCGCCGACTCCCAAGACCACCGAAAGCCCGGCGCAGACCGGCGCGGGCGCCAAGGCCGACAAGGCCGCCGCCAAGCCGAGCAAGGACGGGGCAAAGGCGAAACCGGCGTCCAGGAGTGCCAAAACGCCGGCGACCAAGAAGGCTGAAAAGGCCGACACCAAACCGCGTGCGCCGCGCAAGCCCAAGGCGCCCAAAGGAGGTGACGCATGACCGACGCTCCAGAGGTCAAGCATCACGGCAGCGACATGTTCGAAGGCTATCCGGTCGATACCGCCGATACGCCGGGCGATCAGGTCGTCACCAACTATACGATCAACTTCGGCCCGCAGCACCCCGCAGCGCACGGCGTGCTGCGCATGATCATGGAGCTCGACGGCGAGATTATCGAGCGCGTCGACCCGCATGTCGGGCTGCTCCATCGCGGCACTGAAAAGCTGATCGAGTATAAGACCTATCTGCAGGCTTTGCCCTATTTCGACCGGCTCGACTATTGCTCGCCGCTGGGCATGGAGCACAGCTATGTGCTCGCGATCGAGAAGCTGCTCGACCTCGAAGTGCCAGAGCGCGCCCAGTATCTGCGCGTGCTGTTCGCCGAGCTGACGCGCATCTGCAACCATATGCTCAACATCGGCGCGCACGTCATGGACGTGGGCGCAATGACGCCGAACCTCTGGGTGTTCGAGCTGCGCGAGGATTGCCTGAACTTCTTTGAGCGCGCGTCGGGCGCGCGCATGCACTCGGCCTATTTCCGCCCCGGCGGCGTTCATCAGGACGTCCCCGAAAAGCTGCTCGTCGACATCGGCGAATGGATCGACGGCCGTCTGCCCGAACTGTTCGGCGATGCAATGAGCCTCGTCATCGACAACCGCATCTTCAAACAGCGCAACGTCGACATTGCGACGGTAAGCAAGGAAGACGCGCTCGCGTGGGGCTTCTCCGGCCCGATGATCCGCGGCAGCGGCATCGCGTGGGATTTGCGCAAGTCGCAGCCCTATGACGCCTATGCCAAGATGGAATTCGACATTCCTGTCGGCACGCGCGGCGACTGCTACGACCGTTTCATGGTGCGCGTGCAGGAAGTCTATCAGTCGGCGCGCATCATCAAGCAGTGCCTGCGCGACATGCCGAGCGGTCCGATCGCCAGCCTCGACCGCAAGGTCGTCCCGCCGAAACGCGGCGAGATGAAGCAGTCGATGGAATCGCTGATCCATCACTTCAAACTCTACACCGAGGGCTTCCACGTTCCGGCGGGCGAAGTCTATGTCGCGACCGAAAGCCCGAAGGGCGAATTCGGCGTCTATCTGGTCAGCGACGGCACCAACAAGCCGTACCGCTGCAAGATTCGCCCGACGGCGTTCAGCCACCTTCAGGCGATGGATTTCATGTGCAAGGGCCACATGCTCGCCGACACCACCGCGATCATCGGCGCGATCGACGTCGTGTTCGGGGAGTGCGACCGGTGATGCTGCGCGAATTTGCCATTCTCGTCCTGGTGCTCGCAGGTTCTGCATCTGCGGTGGCTGCCTATCTCGCGGCCTTTCATGGCGAGATAACGATAAAGGAAGTCGTCTCGACCACATTTGCCGCGACGCTCGGCATGTATGTCGGACGATATATTGAACGAGGTCTGGCCCGTGGCTGACGCACCCCAAATCCCCGACGAAGCCGAAGTCCGCGCGCGCTGGGGCGCTTTTGCGTGGACGGCGGAAAATGCCGAAACGGCCAAGGCGATCATCGCGCGCTATCCTGCGGGGCGTCAGCGCTCGGCGGTGATGCCGCTGCTCGACCTTGCGCAGCGCCAGGTCGGTGCCGAGACGCAGACGCAGGGCTGGCTGCCCGTGCCGGTGATCGAATATGTCGCGGCTGAGCTCGATATGCCCTTTATCCGCGCCTATGAGGTCGCGACCTTCTATACCATGTACAATCTCGCGCCAGTAGGCCGCTATCATGTGCAGGTTTGCGGCACGACGCCGTGCCTGTTGCGCGGGTCGGACGATGTGATTGCGGCGTGCAAGAACCGCGGGATGGCCAAGGGCAAGACGACGCCCGACGGGCTGTTCACGCTGACCGAGGTCGAGTGCATGGGCAATTGCGCCAATGCGCCGATGGTCCAGATCAACGACGATAATTACGAAGACCTCGATTACGACAGCATGACGCACATTCTCGACGAGCTGGCTGCGGGCAAGCAGCCCAAGACGGGGACGCAGAACCCTCAGCGCCACACGAGCGAGCCCGAAGGTGGCCCGACGACGCTGAAGGAAATGGTGTCGGCGAACCATGATTATCGGAAGGAGTGGGGGGCATGAACCACCTTCTAACCCTTCGTCATGCCGGACTTGATCCGGCATCCATGACCACGACCGTTGCCTGGACCCCGGATCACGTCCGGGGTGACGATGTAGGGGAAGGCGCATGAGCCTCGCCGACAAGGATCGCATCTTCACCAACGTCTATGGGTTCCAGCCATGGAATCTGAAGGCTGCGCAGGCGCGCGGCGATTGGGACGACACCAAGGACCTGATGAAGCGCGGCCAGGACGCGATCATCGAGGAGATCAAGGCGTCGGGCCTGCGCGGCCGCGGCGGCGCGGGTTTTCCGACGGGGCTCAAGTGGAGCTTCATGCCGAAGGAGCCGCGCGCCGACCGCCCGAGCTTCCTCGTCATCAACGCCGACGAATCCGAGCCCGGAAGCTGCAAAGACCGCGAGATCATCCGCCACGATCCGCACAAGCTGATCGAAGGTGCTTTGATCGCGGGTTTCGCGATGCGCGCCCGCGCCGCATACATCTATATCCGCGGCGAGTTCATCCGCGAGGCGGAGACATTGTTCGCGGCGGTGCAGGAGGCGTATGACGCCGGGCTGCTCGGCAAGAATGCGGCGAAGTCGGGGTATGATTTCGACGTCTTCGTCCACCGCGGCGCCGGCGCTTACATCTGCGGCGAAGAAACCGCGATGATCGAGAGCCTCGAGGGCAAAAAGGGCCAGCCGCGGCTGAAACCGCCGTTCCCGGCGGGCGCGGGACTCTATGGCTGCCCGACCACGGTGAACAATGTCGAAAGCATTGCGGTCGTCCCGACGATTTTGCGGCGCAGCGCGGCGTGGTTCGCGAGCTTCGGGCGCGAGAATAACAAGGGCACCAAGCTCTTCCAGATTTCGGGCCATGTGAACAAGCCGTGCGTCGTCGAAGAGGAAATGAGCATTCCCTTCCGCGAGCTGATCGACAAGCATTGCGGCGGCATTCGCGGCGGCTGGGACAATCTGCTCGCTGTCATCCCCGGCGGATCGTCGGTCCCGCTGGTTCCCGCGGCTGAGATCATGGACTGCCCGATGGACTTCGACGGGCTGAAGGCCGTCGGATCGGGCCTCGGCACCGCGGCCGCGATCGTGATGGACAAGTCGACCGACGTCGTTCAGGCGATCAGCCGCATCAGCTATTTCTACAAGCATGAAAGCTGCGGTCAGTGCACGCCGTGCCGCGAAGGCACCGGCTGGATGTGGCGCGTGATGGAGCGGCTGCGCACCGGCGACGCCGCCATTGAGGAAATCGACACGCTGTTCGACGTGACGAAGCAGGTCGAAGGCCACACCATCTGCGCGCTCGGCGATGCGGCAGCATGGCCGATCCAGGGGTTGATCAAGCATTTCCGACCTGAAATTGAGCGCCGCATTCGCGACAATGGCGGCGTGTTGGAGGCAGCGGAATGAGCTTGCGCCGAGTGGACGATCAGGGACGGGTGTATCGGCCTTTCCATGAAGGCTCGAAGGGTATCGCGATGACGGATCGTTCGGCGCTGCCGGATTCGTCAAAATGGTCTGGGCGTCAACATGTTCCGACTGAAGCTGACGCAGCTGAGAAACTGAAGCATGGATGGCATATCTGGATGGAACGTGAGGACGGAACGTCAAAACGGCCTTCACTTATCACGCCCATTAGCGTGGAGGGTTGGCGCTAATGCCTAAAGTTACCGTAGATGGCGTAGAACTCGACGTTCCGCAGGGCGCGACCGTGCTGCAGGCGTGCGAGATGGCGGGGAAGGAAATTCCGCGCTTTTGCTACCATGAACGCCTCAGCATCGCCGGCAATTGCCGTATGTGTCTCGTCGAAGTGTCGCCCGGACCGCCGAAGCCGCAGGCTTCGTGCGCGCTGCCGACCGCCGAGGGGCAGGTGATCAAGACCGACAGCCCGATGGTCAAGAAGGCGCGCGAAGGGGTGATGGAGTTCCTGCTCATCAACCACCCGCTCGACTGCCCGATCTGCGACCAGGGCGGCGAGTGTGATTTGCAGGACCAGTCGGTCGCCTATGGCCGCGGCGCGACGCGCTATGAAGAAAACAAGCGCGCGGTCACCGAGAAATATATGGGACCGATCGTCAAGACGGTGATGACGCGCTGCATTCAGTGCACGCGCTGCGTCCGTTTTGCCGAGGAAGTCGCGGGGGTCGAGGATATCGGCGCGATCGGACGCGGCGAGAATATGCAGATCACCACCTACCTCGAACATGCGATCCAGAGCGAACTCAGCGGCAATGTCGTCGACCTCTGCCCGGTCGGCGCGCTGACCAGCAAGCCCTATGCGTTCGAGGCGCGGCCGTGGGAGCTGACGAAGACGCTCGGTATCGACATGATGGACGCGGTTGGCACCAATGTCCGCATCGACAGCCGCGGGCGGCAGGTGCTGCGCGTGCTGCCGCGCATCAACGACGATGTGAACGAGGAATGGGCGAGCGACAAGACGCGCCACCACGTCGACGGACTGGTGCGCCGCCGTCTCGACCGCCCTTATGTGCGCAAAGGCGGCAAGCTGGTCGAGGCGACCTGGGCCGAAGCGTTCGATGCGATCAAGGCGGTGAAGGCCGGATCGTCGGTCGCGGCGATCGCTGGCGACCTTGTCGATTGCGAGACGATGTTCGCCGCCAAGGCGCTGGTGAACGCACTCGGCGGCAATCTGCTCGAAGGGCGCCAGACCGGTCTCGATTATGATGTGACCAGCCTGTCGGCGGTCAATTTCAACACGACGATTGCCGAGGCCGAAAACGCCGACGTGATCCTGCTTGTCGGTACGAATTTGCGTTGGGAAGCGCCGCTGATCAACACGCGTATCCGCAAGGCAGTGTACAAGAAGGGCGCGAAGGTCTTTGCCATCGGCGGCGAATGCGACCTGACTTATCGCGCTGAATGGCTCGGCAATGACGCGGCGCTCGTCGCGAAGTTGCCGGCGCATGTCCTCGACGCGCTGAAGGGCGCCGAACGGCCGATGCTGATCTTCGGCGGCGGCGCGCTGTCGGTGCCGGGCGTCCACGGCGCGGGCCTCGCGCTTGCCAAGGCGGTGAATGCGGTCAAGGACGGCTGGAACGGCTTCAACGTCGTCCACTTCTCGGCCGCGCGGATGGGATCGTTGATGCTCGGCTACGGCCTGGCCGGCGGGATCAAGGATGTGATCGCGGCCAAACCCAAGCTTGCCTTCTTCCTTGGCGCCGACGAGGTCGATTTTGCGGCCTTTGACAAGACGTTCAAAGTCTATGTCGGCCATCATGGCGACAAGGGCGCGCACGCCGCCGACGTCATCCTGCCCGCTGCGGCATGGACCGAAAAGGATTTCACCACGGTCAACACCGAGGGCCGCGTCCAGCGCAGCGAGAAAGCGGTGTTCGCGCCGGGCGACGCGCGCGAGGACTGGAGCATTTTCCGCGCGCTTGCTGATACACTCGGCGTCAGCGTCGGGTTCGACAGCTTCGACGAATGCCGCGCGGCGATGATCGCCGCGGTGCCCGCGCTCGGCGTCGAGGGACTTGCCGACTATGGTTGGACGGTGCCCAAGCTGCCCGCGAAACCCGAGGCACGCGCGATCCCGTCGCCGATCAAGGATTTCTACCTCACCAACGCCATCTGCCGCGCGTCGCCGACGATGCAACGCTGTTCGGAAGAGATTTTGCACGGTGCGGATTTTGCGGAGGCGGCGGAATGAGCCGCGCATTCAATAGCTTCGTCACCCCGGATTTGATCCGGGGTCCATGGATGCCGGATCAAGTCCGGCATGACGACAAGGGGTGGGTGCTGTGACCGAAACCTTCATCTCGTGGGGCATGGACCCCAACTGGGCGTGGGGCGTCGCGACCGTCGCGGGCATCTTGCTCATCGCGCTGCCGCTGATGCTCGCCGTGGCGATGATTATCTATGCCGACCGCAAGATCTGGGCGGCAATCGCCCTGCGCCGCGGGCCGAACGTCGTCGGTCCCTTCGGTCTGCTGCAGAGTTTCGCCGACGGGCTCAAGGTCTTCCTGCAGGAAACGATCATTCCGTCGGGCGCCAACCGCGGGCTGTTCCTGATCGCGCCGATCATCACCTTCACCGTCGCGCTGCTCGCGTGGGCGGTGATCCCGTTCAATTCGGGCGCGGTGCTCGCCGACATCAATGTCGGGCTGCTCTACATCCTCGCGATCTCGTCGCTCGGCGTCTATGGCGTGATCCTGTCGGGCTGGGCGTCGAATTCGAAATATCCCTTCTTTTCCGCGCTCCGCGCTTCGGCGCAGATGATCTCCTACGAAGTGTCGATCGGCTTCATCCTGATCGGGGTCGTGCTTTATGCCGACAGTTTCAACTTGAACGAGATCATCAAGGCGCAGCAGGGCCACGGGCTCGGCATCGTCAACGCCTTCGGTTTCAACCTGCTGATGTTCCCGCTCGCGGTGATGTTCCTCATCTCGGCGCTCGCCGAAACCGCGCGCGCGCCGTTCGACCTGACCGAGGCCGAGAGCGAACTCGTCGCTGGGTATCAGACCGAATATTCGTCAATGAGCTTCGCGCTCTTCTGGCTCGGCGAATATGCCAATGTGCTGCTGATGGCGACGCTCAACGCCATCCTGTTCTGGGGCGGCTGGCTGCCGCCGATCGACTGGGCACCGCTCTACGCCGTTCCGGGCATCATCTGGCTGTTCGCGAAGATCCTGTTCTTCTTCTTCGTCTTCAGCTGGGTCAAGGCGACCGTTCCGCGCTACCGTTATGACCAGCTGATGCGGCTGGGCTGGAAAATCTTCCTGCCGATTTCGCTGATCTGGGTGTTCCTGATCTCCGGCTGGCTGATGCTGACGAGGTATTCATGAGTTACGTAGGTCATCTCGTTAAAAGCTTCACCTTGTGGGAGTTTGTGAAGGCGCACGCGCTCACGCTCAAATATTTCTTCAAGCCGAAGGCGACGATCAACTATCCGTTCGAGAAGAACCCGCTGAGCCCGCGGTTCCGCGGCGAACATGCGCTGCGTCGCTATCCGAACGGCGAGGAACGCTGCATTGCGTGCAAGCTGTGCGAGGCGGTGTGCCCGGCGCAGGCGATCACGATCGAGGCCGAGCCGCGCGACGATGGTTCGCGCCGTACCACGCGCTACGACATCGACATGACCAAGTGCATCTATTGCGGCTTCTGCCAGGAAGCGTGCCCGGTCGATGCGATCGTCGAGGGGCCGAACTTCGAATTCGCGACCGAAACGCGCGAAGAACTGCTCTATGACAAGGCCAAGCTGCTCGCAAATGGCGACAAATGGGAACGCGCGATCGCGGCGAATCTTGCCGCCGACGCGCCCTATCGGTAAGGGCGCGCGCACATGATCCAGCTTATCGCCTTCTATCTCTTCGCAACCGTCGTCATTGCGTCCGCCGCAATGGTGATTTTCGCGCGCAACCCCGTCCACAGCGTGATGTGGCTGATCCTCGCCTTCTTCAACGCGGCGGGGCTGATGCTGCTCGCGGGCGCCGAATTCATCGCGATGCTGCTCGTCATCGTTTATGTCGGTGCGGTCGCGGTGCTGTTCCTGTTCGTTGTGATGATGCTCGACATCGATTTCGCCGAGCTGCGCGCGGGTTTTGTCCGCTATCTTCCGCTCGGGACGCTTGTCGCCATCATCCTCGCGGCCGAGCTGATCTTCGCGGTCGGCGCGTGGAGCGCGGGCGGGGTCGACCTTGCCGCGCGGACCGCGCCGGTCGTGTCCGACACCAGCAATATCCAGCAGATCGGCGAATTGCTCTACACGCGCTACATCTTCCTGTTCGAGGCGGCGGGTATCGTCCTGCTCGTCGCGATGATCGGCGCGATCGTGCTGACGCATCGCCAGCGCGGCGGGGTGCGCGCACAGAATGTCGCGCAGCAGGTGCGCCGTCGTCCCGAGGACGCAACGCGCCTCGTCGATCCAGGCACCGGGCAGGGGGTTGAACTGTGATTTCGTCGCATATCCCTAACCCGTTCGCATCGAGCGCAGTCGAGATGCCCATCGTTCGTGCACGCCTTCACGGTGTCTCGACTTCGCTCGACACGAACGGAAATGGAGTTCAGGCATGATTTCGGTCGGCCACTATCTCGCCGTTTCGGCGGTGCTGTTCACGCTCGGCGTGCTCGGCATCTTCATCAACCGCAAGAATATCATCGTCATCCTGATGGCGATCGAGCTGATCCTGCTCGCGGTGAACATCAACCTCGTCGCATTCAGCGCCGCGCTCGGCGATCTCGTCGGGCAGGTGTTCGCGATGTTCGTGCTGACCGTCGCCGCGGGCGAGGCGGCGATCGGGCTCGCAATCCTTGTTATCTATTTCCGCGGCCGCGGCACCATTGCCGTCGACGATGCCAACCGGATGAAGGGGTAAGCCGGTGATCCAGGCGATCGTATTCCTGCCGCTGCTCGCGGCACTCGTCGCAGGGCTCGGCCAGCGCGCCATTGGTCCGTTCGCGTCAAAGCTGATTACAACAGGTGCGCTGTTCGGAAGCTGCGCGCTCAGCTGGCCGATCTTCCTCTCCTTTGTCATGGGCACGGGCGAGGCGAGCGTCGTGCCGGTCATGCAATGGGTGTCGTCGGGCGCGCTCCAGTTCGACTGGGAGCTGCGCGTCGATACGCTGACCGCGGTGATGCTCGTCGTGATCACGACGGTGTCGGCGCTCGTCCACCTCTATAGCTGGGGCTATATGGAGGAAGACCCGGACCAGCCGCGCTTCTTCGCTTATCTCTCGCTCTTCACCTTCGCGATGCTGATGCTCGTGACCGCGAACAACCTCGTCCAGATGTTCTTCGGCTGGGAAGGCGTCGGCCTTGCCTCCTATCTGCTCATCGGTTTCTGGTACAAGAAACCGAGCGCAAACGCCGCGGCGATCAAGGCGTTCGTCGTCAACCGTGTCGGCGACCTTGGCTTCATGCTCGGCATTTTCGGCACCTTCCTGGTGTTCGGCACCGTGTCGATCCCCGCGATCCTCGACGCCGCACCCGGCATGGCGGGCAGCAGCATCACCTTCCTCGGCATGCGGCTCGACACGATGACGATCCTCTGCCTGCTGCTGTTCATTGGCGCGATGGGCAAGTCGGCGCAGCTTGGCCTCCACACCTGGCTTCCAGACGCGATGGAGGGCCCGACCCCGGTGTCGGCGCTGATCCACGCCGCGACGATGGTGACGGCGGGCGTGTTCATGGTGTGCCGCCTGTCGCCGATGTTCGAAACGAGCGAAGTCGCGCTCGGCGTCGTGACCTTCGTCGGCGCTGCGACCTGCCTGTTCGCCGCGACCGTCGGCACGACGCAGTGGGACATCAAGCGCGTCATCGCCTATTCGACCTGTTCGCAGCTCGGCTACATGTTCTTTGCCGCGGGCGTCGGCGCCTATGGCGCGGCGATGTTCCACCTGTTCACCCACGCCTTCTTCAAGGCGCTTCTGTTCCTCGGCGCCGGGTCGGTCATCCATGCGATGCACCATGAGCAGGACATGCGCTATTATGGCGCGCTGCGGAAACATATCCCGCTCACCTATTGGGCGATGATGATGGGGACGCTGGCGATCACCGGCGTTGGCATCGCGGGTGTCGCGGGCTTCGCCGGTTTCCATTCGAAGGACGGCATCCTCGAGGCGGCCTTTGCCGCGGGCGGCGGCGGCGTGATCGCCTTCTGGGTCGGCATTTTCGCCGCGCTGCTCACGAGCTTCTATTCGTGGCGCCTTGTGTTCCTGACCTTTCACGGCCAGCCGCGCTGGGCCGCGAGCGAACATATTCAGCACGCGGTGCACGGCGATCATCACGATCATCCGGCGGACGAACACGCCGGGCACGATGTGATGCATGTGCATGCCGCCGACGCGCACGAAGGCACGGCGGGTTATCACCCCCACGAGAGCCCGTGGACGATGCTCATTCCGCTCGGCCTGCTCTCGGTCGGCGCGGTGTTTGCCGGTTATGCGTTCAAATATCAGTTCATCTATCCCGAGCAGGGGCTGGCCTTTTGGGAGGGCAGCATGCTCGCCTATGACGCCGAGCTGATGCATCTCGCGCACGAGGTTCCGACCTGGGTCAAATGGACACCGTTCGCGGTGATGGCGCTCGGCCTCTTCCTCGCGTGGAACAGCTATATCCGCAACACGACGCTTCCCGCGAAGTTCGTGGCGCAGTTCAAGCTGCTGCATGCCTTCCTGTTCAACAAATGGTATTTCGACGAGCTCTATAACGTCCTGTTCGTAAGGCCCGCCTTTGCGATCGGCCGCTTCTTCTGGAAGCGCGGGGACGAAGGCACCATCGACCGCTTCGGTCCCGATGGCGTTGCGGCGCTCGTCCAAGGGGGGACCCGGCTCGCGGTCCGGCTGCAATCGGGTTATGTTTATGGATATGCGTTTGTGATGCTGCTTGGGCTTGTCGGCCTCGCCAGCTGGGCCATGGTGAATTTCCTGTGAGCGGCGGCGTGGGTATCCTTTCGCTGATGCTGGCGATTCCGGCGGTCGCCGCCATCGCCTGCCTGTTCGCGGGCGACCGCAATGCGCGGCTGATCGCGCTCGCGGCGACGCTCGCCGATTTCGCGCTCGGCTGTGTGCTGTGGGCGCAGTTCGACATCGGCGGCGCGCAGTGGCAGTTCGTCGAGCGCGCCGACCTGTTCGGCCGCTTCCAATGGGCGCTCGGTATCGACGGCATGGCACTGATGCTCATCATGCTCAGTGTCTTCCTGATGCCGCTGTGCATCCTCGCCAGCTGGGATGCGATCAAGAGCCGCGTCGGCCTTTACATGGCAATGTTCCTGATCATGGAGGTCGTCATGATCGGCGTCTTCATGGCGCAGGACCTGCTGCTCTTCTACATCTTCTTCGAGGCCGGCCTCATTCCGATGTATTTCATCATCGGCATCTGGGGCGGCGCGAACCGCAAATATGCGGCATTCAAATTCTTCCTCTACACGCTGCTCGGATCGGTGTTGATGCTGATCGCGATGATCGCGATGATCGCGGAGGCCGGGACGACCGACATTCCGACGCTGCTCAATTACGACTTCCCGGTCGAGATGCAGACGTGGCTGTGGCTGGCCTTCTTCGCCAGCCTTGCGGTCAAGATGCCGATGTGGCCGGTCCACACGTGGCTTCCCGATGCGCACGTCCAGGCGCCGACTGCGGGTTCGATGATCCTGGCGGGCGTTCTGCTCAAACTCGGCGCCTATGGCTTCATTCGTTTCATGATGCCGATGTTTCCCGATGCGTCGGCGCAGTTGATGTGGATCGTCTTTGCGCTGTCGATGATCGCGGTCGTCTACACCAGCCTCGTCGCGCTCGCGCAGAACGATATGAAGAAGCTGATCGCTTACTCGTCGGTCGCACATATGGCGATCGTCACCGCGGGCCTCTTTGCCTTCAACCAGCAGGGGATCGAGGGCGCGCTGATCATCATGCTCAGCCACGGTGTCGTGTCGGCGGCGCTCTTCTTCTGCGTCGGCGTCATCTACGACCGGCTCCACACGCGCGAGATCGATCGTTACGGCGGGCTCGCGGTCAATATGCCCGCCTATGCGCTCTTCTTCATGCTGTTCACCATGGCGTCGATCGGCCTTCCGGGGACGAGCGGGTTCGTCGGCGAATTCCTGAGCCTCGCGGGCATTTACGAAGCGTCGAGCTGGGTCGCCTTCGTCTGCACGACCGGCATCATCCTCGGTGCCGCTTATATGCTTTATCTCTATCGCCGTGTCGTATTCGGCGAACTCACCAAGGACGATGTGAAGGCCATGCCCGATCTCAATCCGCGCGAATGGGCGATCATGGCGCCGCTCGCCGCCGTGGCGCTGTGGATGGGCGTTTATCCCGAAAGTTTCCTTGCACCGATGCGCGGCGACGTGACCACGGTGGTCGCGCGCCTTGCCCCGGCCAAGCCGGCGGGCGATGCGCAGCTTGCTGCGGGAAAACCCAAGCCGGCAGGTGACGCCCATGGCAGCGCGCATCATGCGGGAGGCGTGCAATGAGCGCCGATCTCGCCCTCATCTGGCCCGAGCTGATCCTGACGATCGGCGGGCTGATCACGCTGCTCCTCGGCACGTTCGCGGGCGACCGGCAGGTCGGCCTTTACCAGCTTGCGGCAATGCTCACGCTCGGTGCCGCCGCGTTTGCGGTCGTCGCACTGTTCGGCGTCGAGGCGTCGGTCTTTTCGGGTACGCTCGCAGTCGACGGCTTCGGCGGCTTCGCCAAGCTGCTCATCTATGCCGCGAGCTTCGTCTGCATCCTGATCGCGCCGCGCTTTTTTACCGGCGGGATGCGCGCCGAATATCCGGTGCTGATCCTCTTCGCCGCGCTCGGCATGGGAATCATGGCATCGGCGCGCGATTTAATGACGCTCTATATCGGGCTCGAACTCAACAGCCTTGCCGCCTATGTGCTCGCCAGCTTCATGCGCACCGACGAACGGTCAAGCGAGGCTGGCCTTAAATATTTCGTGCTCGGCGCGCTCGCGTCGGGGATGCTGCTCTATGGCATTTCGCTGATCTACGGCTTTTCAGGTACAACCGATTTCGCTGCGATTGCGCTGCGCATGGGCGGCGAGATGAATATCGGGCTCGTCTTCGGCATCGTCTTCATGCTCGCGGGCCTCGGCTTCAAGATCAGCGCGGTGCCGTTCCATATGTGGACGCCCGACGTCTACGAAGGCGCACCGACGCCGGTCACGACCTTCTTCGCGAGCGCGCCGAAGGTCGCGGCGATGGCGCTGATGACGCGCGTCGTTGTCGACGCGATGGGGCCGGCCATCGGCGCGTGGCAGCAGATCGTCATTTTCCTCGCGCTTGCGTCGATCATCCTCGGCGCAGTGGGTGCGATCGGGCAGAAGAATATCAAGCGGCTGCTTGCCTATTCGTCGATCAACAATGTCGGCTTCATCCTCATCGGCCTTGCCGCGGGGACGCAGGCGGGGGTCGAGGCGGTGCTGACCTATTTGCTCGTTTATGTGGTGACGACGATCGGCTCCTTCCTCGTCGTGCTCCAGCTGCGCGACGCCGCAGGCAACCAGGTCGAGAGCATTCCGGCACTCGCCGGCCTGTCTCAGCGCCGTCCGGGGCTCGCGGCCGCGCTGTCGGTCTTCCTGCTCAGCCTCGCGGGCATCCCACCGCTCTTTGGCTTCTGGCCGAAATATCTGGTGTTCGAGGCCGCGGTAAATGCGAACCTCGTTCCGCTAGCGGTTGCGGGCATCGTCGCCTCGGTAATCGGCGCTTTCTATTATATCGCGGTCATCAAGACGATGTATTTCGACGATGCGTCGGATGTCGAGGTCACAGGCGGCGGAAGCGTGGTCGAGGGTGCGATCGTCACCGCCAGCGCGCTGTGGCTCTCGGTCGTCGGCTATCTCTTCATTCCGGTGCTCGCCGTCGCATCTGCGAGCGCCGCAGCGGTGCTGTTCTGATCCCGCCGATCGAGCGGACCCAGCAGACGGGTTCGACCAACGCCGACCTGCTCGCGCGGCTGGCCGGTGGCGAGCATGTCGGCGAAGGGCATTGGCTCGTCGCAGACCGCCAGACGGCGGGTCGCGGGCGTCTCGGCCGTGCGTGGAACGACGGGCAGGGCAATTTCATGGGCTCGACCGTCGTCCATCTGAAGAGCGGCGATCCATCTCCCGCAACGCTCTCGCTCGTCGCGGGCGTCGCGCTTGCCAAGGCAGTGGCGGCGCTGGCGCCGGGGCTCGGCGCTATGCTCAAATGGCCGAACGACATGTTCGTCGACGGCGCGAAATGCGCCGGCATATTGATGGAGCGCGCTGGCGACAGCATCGTGATCGGCATCGGCGTAAATCTGGTCGCCGCGCCCGAGCTTCCTGACCGACCCACGGCGGCGTTGGCGGACCGGGGCGCAGTGGTCGACCGCGACCGTTTCGCGGAGGCGCTGGCGGTCGCGATGACCGATGCACTCTGGACATGGCGTCACGAAGGCATTGGCGGCATTATCGCCGCATGGCTGCCGCAGGCGCACCCGGTCGGGACGCCGCTCCATGTGTCGGAGCAGGGGGTCGACGGCACGTTCGACGGACTTGCGCTCGACGGTGCGCTTCGCTTGCGCCGCCGCGACGGGACGGCCATGCTGATCCATGCAGGCGACGTCGAACTGCGACGCGCGCCCGAGGAGGGGAAGTAACGTGCTGCTTGCGATCGACGTCGGCAACACCAACGCCAAATTCGCGCTGTTCCGCGGGAGCGATCTGCTCGCGCGCTGGCGAATCGCGACCGACGACCGGCGCACCGCCGACGAATATATGGTGTGGCTTGATCAACTGATGCGGATCGAGGGCCACGCGCGCGGCGATGTCGATGCGGTGATTATCTCGACGGTGGTGCCGCGCGCACTGCACAATCTGCAGTTGCTCGCGCACAAATATTTCGGGGTCGAGGCGCTTGTCGCAGGGCGCGGCGCGGTCGGCTGGGGGATCGCGCTCAAGGTCGACGAACCGCAAGCCGTCGGCGCCGACCGCGCGGTCAACGCGATCTCGGCGCAGGCGGTCGAACCGGGCAAGGACAAGCTCGTCATCAGTTTCGGCACCGCGACGACGTTCGACCATATCGGCCCCGACGGCGCTTATCGCGGCGGCATCATCGCGCCGGGGGTCAATCTCTCGTTGGAGGCGCTGGTCGCCGCCGCCGCCAAACTCCCGCGCATCGCAATCGAGGCACCCGCGAACCCCAGCGTTATCGGCCGCACGACCGAAAGCCAGATGCTGATCGGCGTCTATTGGGGCTATGTCGCGATGATTGAAGGACTCATCGCGCGGATGAAAGCCGAAGTAGGCAAACCGATGACCGTCATCGCGACTGGCGGCCTCGCCACCTTGTTTCAGGAACAGGCGCACCTGTTCGACCGGATCGAACCCGACCTGACGCTGAACGGCCTCATGCACCTATACGCAAAACAGAACGGACAGAAATGACATCTCCTGGCAAGGAACTGCTATTCCTCGCGCTCGGCGGGTCCGGCGAGATTGGGATGAACGCCAATCTTTATGGCTGCGACGGCAAATGGATCATGCTCGACCTCGGCGTGACCTTTGGCAGCCAGGATTATCCGGGCATCGACATCGTGATGCCCGACCTGGAGTTCATCGAGGACCGCAAGGCGGATTTGCTCGGTATCGTGCTGACGCACGGGCATGAGGATCATATCGGCGCCTTGCCCTATCTCGCCGCCGACCTCGGCGTGCCGCTTTATGCCAACCGTTTCACGGCGGGGCTGATCGCGCACAAGCTCGCCGAAGAAGGGATGGAGAAGGAGATCGAGATCCGAACGGTCGACATCGACGCAGAATTCCAGCTCGGCCCGTTCGATATTCGCATGGTTCCGCTCGCCCACTCGATCCTCGAGATGAGCGCGGTGGTGATCGACACGCCCTATGGCCGCGTTTTTCACACCGGCGACTGGAAGCTCGACGAGGAACCGATTCTGGGCGCCCCCGCGACGGCGACAACGCTGACGGCGATCGGCGACGAGGGCGTCGATTTCCTCGTCTGCGATTCGACCAACGCCTTCAACCCCGAAGCGTCGGGAAGCGAGGGTGGGGTGCGCGATGGGCTGATCGAGGCGGTTGGGGCGGCAAAGGGCAGGGTGGTCGTCACCACCTTTGCTTCCAACGCCGCACGGCTGCACACGCTGGGCGAAGTGGCACGTGCGACGGGGCGCCAGCTCTGTGTCGCGGGGCGCTCGCTCGACCGCATCATCGGTGTGGCGCGCTCGGTCGGTTATCTCATAGATTTTCCGCCGACGGTCGATTTCGACGAGGCGATGCGCCTGCCGCACGACAAGGTGATGGTGATCGCAACGGGCGGACAGGGCGAACCGCGCGCAGCACTTGCGCGCATGGCGAGCGACAATCATCAGATCAAGCTCGAGGCCGGCGATACGGTCGTCTTTTCGTCCAAGCAGATTCCGGGCAACGAGGTTGCGATCGGCCGCATCATGAACCAGCTGGCGTCGAAGGACGTGCTGACCGTGACCGAAAAGCAGGCCCATATCCATGTCAGCGGCCACCCCGGCCAACCCGAACTCGCCGCGCTCTACGGCTGGTTGCGGCCAAAGCTGGTCGTCCCCGTGCATGGCGAAATACGCCACATGCACGAACAGGCGCGTTTCGCGCTCGAAAAGGGCGTGGCGGGCGCGCTGGTGCAGGAAAATGGCGACCTTTGCCGGTTGGCGCCGGGACCAGCGCAAATCGTCGAGCGCGTGCGGTCGGGGCGCCTCATCCTCGACGGCGACGTTATCCTCCCTGCCGATGGCGAAACGATAGGCGAACGCCGCAAGCTCGCACTGAACGGCCAGATGTCGGTTGCCGTCGTGCTGTCCGGCGGACGTTTTGTTGATAGCGCGATCCAATATCGCGGCGTACCGGTCGAGGACGATCGCGACACGTTTATCGAGGAGTTGAACGAGGCTGCCGAGCAAGCCGCGACCGGCCCAGCGCGCGACCGCGATGCGTTGAAGGAGGCGGTCCGTCTCGGCGTGCGTCGCGTCGCAACCGACTGGACCGGCAAAAAGCCGATCGTCGACGTACTGATCGTGGATATCTGACCGATGAAATGGACCTCGGCGCTCGCCATTTATCTGCTGTTCTGGGCGTTTAGCGCCTTTTTCGTGCTCCCGTTTCACGGGCGCAAGGCCGCCGACAACGACGTCCCGCTGGTAAAGGGTCAGGAGCCGGGAGCGCCGGCGAATATTCGCCCCGGTCGCATCCTGGTGCAAATGACCATCGTCGCAACGGTCGCTTTCCTGCTCTATTATCTGGCTTATGTGAACGGATGGGCGGACCCGAACCGGCTCAGCGGACGGAACTGATCAGCCCCGCAGCCGGTCAATCGCCTGCGCCAGCGCGACGTAGAGCTTCCCGATGTCCGACGACAACAGGGTCACGCTGATCGCCGATCCGTCGCGGGCGCCGATCAGCATGCGGAGCATCGCTTCGAAATCGTGGATGAACTGGTTCACCGCTGCGTGGAAGCCGTCATCGTTCTGATAGGTGCGCAGGATTTCCTTCGCCTCGCCCGCTTCGATGAGCTTGACCGCTCGCCGCGCGAACACGCCGCGATCACCCTTGAGATAAGCGTCCCACGCCGCATCGCTGACTTCGCTCGACAGGATTTTCGTGATGTCGATCGCCGTCGATTTCAGCGCTTCGGTGAGCAAACCGGCTTGCTTGGCAAGCGTGTCGTGATCGGTTGCGGCGAGCGCCTGATCGGCTTCACGCGCGCGCTGTTCGACGCTTGTGCTCGTATCGAGAATGGTCTGGAGCTGCTGCGTCAGGCGGTTCGCGGCGTCATCTGCTGCGTCGACCGCGCGGCGCGACGCTTCCTCGATGGCGCCGAGCTGATCCATGACCTGCGTCTTGAACGAAGCGTCGACGGCATCGGTCGCCGAAGCTTGCAGCCTGTCCTGAGCTTCGGAGAGCAGCTTCTCGATTGTTCTGCGTGCATCGTTCGCAGCGGATTCGGCAGTCGTGCGAACCTGCTCCAGCGTCGCAATCATCTGTGCGCCGCCTTCGTTTGCAAAAGCGTCGGCGCCGCTCTGCAATTTTTCCAGAGCCGCCTCGGCATCGGCAAGCGCAGATGCCATGCTGCTTGCAAGCTTTTCCTGTTTTTCCGCCTGCCCGGTCATTTGCGATTCCGTGGCTGCTAGCGCCGATTTGACGGCATTGACGTGTGACAGCGTCGACTGCGCCACCATTTCCGATTCTTCGAGCATCGGCTTCATCTGCGCGAGCGTCGATTGGGTCGTGCGCCCGTGCCCTGCCATGCGGTCGAGCGCGCGCGGAAGCGATTCGTCGAGTTCGCGCGTCACGGCATCGAGCGCAAGCAGCAGCGATTCGGCGTGCGTTATCAACTCGTGCGCCGACGCATTGCCACCTTGGACCTGCTCCATAAATGCCGCGAGTTGCCCTTTCGTGTCGTCGATGGAGCGGCCAATAACACCGGTGCTCGCCATCACGCTGGCGTTCAACTTCTCAAGATCCTCTTCGACCCGACCCGCATGTTCGGCCATGCGTTGCGCCAGCGCCTCGCCGGCGTCGCCATGCGCGGTAATCTGAGCGCCAATTGCCTCGCCTGCTTCGCGCGCGGTTTCCATGCGCTCGCCGAGGTGGTCGGACGCCGACTGCACACCCTCGCGGAGCTGTTGCAGGATGTCGGCGATCTGCGTCTCCATCGACGCGGCTGTCGTCGCGACATAGTCGCGGGCGGCGGCCGACGATTCGTTCAACCGTGCGACCGCGGCCTCGTGCGCGGAGGTCATATCCTTCGAAGCGGCGGTCAGGCTGGCGCACGTATCCAGCGACTCGCTCTTCAGGGTCGCGATCGTCTCGCGCAAGGCTGTCGCCGAGCTTTCGCTCGTCTGTGCTGAATGACCCGCGGCTTCGGAGAGCGCGGCAAGTTGCGCCTCGAGCGCCGCACCCTGCTGATGCGCGGCGAGTCCCGCCTCGCGGAAGTTTGTCGCGAGCCGCTGCACCACCGAGTCGATCTTCGGAAGGCCAGCAAGCAGGCCGTCCATCCGCTGCGTCGCCATATCCCCCGCGCTCGACAGTTGGTCATAGGCGTTCGCAATGACCGAGGCGTTGATAACGAGCTTGTCGCCGCTTTCGTTCATCCGGGCAATCGTTCCGGCACCGAGTTCTTCGACGCTGCGCGCCTGTTCGGCCAGTTGGGCGCGGGCTTCGGCAAGATTGCGACCGAGCGCCGCCATCGACGAGTTGAGCGCGACATTTTCCGCCCGAAGCTGCGCTGCGACACGTGCAAAACGCGCCTGCTCGGACTTGCCCGATCGCAGGATAGCCATCCAGAGAAGAAGCAAGAGTGCAAGCGGCATGGCGATTGTCGCAACGAGAGGCGGCCATTCGCCGAGCGTCGGCGCACGCGCGAAACCTTCGGTCGCCACATAGACGGCAAAGCCCGTCCACGCTGCGGCAGCAAGCAGCAATAGCGCGGGAATGATTCGTGCGATTCCGCCGGGGGTATCGTTCTCGACTTCCTCCCCGTCGGTCGTTTCGAGCGCAGTCATATCGAGCCAGTCGCGTTCGGCGCCGTCCTCGGCGACGGGTTCGGGGAGCGTTTCGGGCATAGGGCTTCCGGCTGCAGGCAGGGCTTCGGCCGTGGCCGCTTGCTCGACCGCGTCACCGCTGGTTTCCGACTTTGTCGCGGTTTCCCGCCACAATCCGACGATCTTCTTTTCCCCCGTCATCCTGCCATATTAGCATCAAATGGCTCTCATGAAACGGAAACTTAACTCGGGACGGTCAATACTGCGGAATGTCGTTCGATAGTGGCCCACTCGATCGTTATCTGAGCGCCGCGGTGGGCGATGACCCCGCAATGTCGCGCGACCTGCGCGTCGCCTTTATCGAAAGTGCACGCGAGCTCGCCGACCTGATGCGAAGGGCGCGGTGCGATGCCAACTGGCTTGTCGCCGCCGAACGCCTGAAAAGCCTGTCGGCCACCTTTGGTATCATTCCCCTGATCCAACTAGCCGAAGAGGCGATGTCCGGCGTACCGGGCGACCCCGTAGTGTTGCGGGAGATCAATGCCTTGGTCGAGTCGATCGACTGACCCACCCTGCCGGTCGCGCGCGTTCGCGCGGGTTCAATCGCCGTTCAGCCGCCGCCCTCTAAAGCAAAACCAACGCCCATTGACTTGCCTTCGCAACGCTTGGGGTTTAGCCGCGTTGACGAAGCGCTGCCGGGCCCCCGTGCGACCGGGCGGGCTGCAGATTCAGAGGAGAGATTTCAATGTTCAACCGATTCCGCTCGATGCCCGCAACGGCTATGGTCGCCGTGCTCGGCTGCGCGCTGATGACGACCGCGACGCCGGCCGCTGCCCGTGAAAAACCGAAGAAAGAAGAAGCCGGAAAGGGCACGACTATTGCGGTCAGCAAGGGATTCGCCCCGGCCGCCAAGAAAATGGGCACGGCCGTCGGAGACAAGGATGCCGCAGCACTGCAAGCGGCAATTGGTGAAGGCGAAACGTCGGCTTCGACGAACGAGGATCGCTATTGGCTCGCCTTCTACAAACTTCAGTTGGGCATTTTGAACAAGGACCAGGCGCTCCAGGCGCAGGGCCTGGACACGATGCTCGATTCCGGTCTGACGCCGGCCGAGCAGGCGGGGATCTACAACTTCTTTTCGGGCCGTTTTGCCTATAGCGCAAAGGATTACGCCAAGGCGATCCAGCGTCTGGAGGCTGCAAAGGCTGCGGGCTCGACGGAAAGCGGCCTGAACGTCATTTTGATGGACAGCTATCTCAACGCCGGACAAGTCGATCAGGGCTGGACGATAGCCAAGGCCGAAATCGAGGCGCATCGCGCGGCGGGACATGTTCCGCCGGAAGATCTGTATGTGCGACCGGCGCAGGCATTTCAGAAGGCCAACCGCACCGAAGATTTGCTCGATGCGCTGACGATGCGCGTTCAGGACCATCCGAACCCGGCGATATGGCGCAACACGCTCTACATTCTGCTGCAACAGGCGGGCGGAAACAAGGACATGAACCTCGACATCCTCCGTCTGATGCGCGCGGCGGGCGCAATGACCGAGCGCCCCGAGTATAGCGAATATGCGTCGCTGGCGACCGAAGCCGGCTTCCCGGGCGAGGTCGTTGCCGTGGTGCGTTCCGGACAGTCGGCGGGCGTGATTCCGCGGAACGACCAGTTCTTTGGAAATATCCTGGAATCGCAGGGGCCACGCGCGCAATCCGATGCTGCGGCGCTCGCCGCTGACGCGACGAAACCGGCAACGCTCGCCAATCCCAAAACGGCGCGTGCCACGGCCGACGCGCTGGTGGGGAACGGTGACTATGCAAAGGCGATCCCGCTTTACGAAGCTGCCCTGAACGCGGGCGCCGATCCGCTGACGCAGTATCGCCTTGGCGTCGCTCAGGCTCTCGCGGGACGGAGCGATGCGGCGGTTGCCACGCTGAGCAAAGTGCAGGGCAATCGCGCCCGGTTGGCGCAACTGTGGTCGATCCATGCCAAGACCAAGGCAGCCACTTCGGTCGCAGCCGCGCCCGCGACGGGCAGCTGATTGGCGCAGAAGGCAAGAAAAACGGCGCCGTCCCGGAACAGGGGCGGCGCCGTTTTCGCTAGTTCGCCACGGCGTTAACCTTCTACGGGAATTCCCGCCAGCTGCTTTGCGGTCCGGATGGTTAGCGATGTCTTGACGCTTGTAACGTTCGGAGCCGAGGTGAGCTGGGCGGTCAGGAATGACTGGAAGCTCTGCAAGTCGCGCGCGACGACCTTAAGCAAAAAGTCGATTTCACCGTTCAGCATGTAACATTCGCGGACCTCGGGCAGCTGCCCGACATAATCTTCGAACGCCTTCAGGTCGGATTCGGCCTGACTGCGCAGGCTGACCATCGCAAAGACGGTGATTCCATAGCCGAGTTTCGCTGCGTCGAGGTCGGCGTGGTACGACCGAATGACACCCGATTCTTCCAGCGCGCGGACGCGTCGCAGGCAGGGTGGGGCCGTCAAACCGACCATTTGTGCCAGTTCGACATTGGTCATTCGGCCATTTTTCTGCAGTTCGCTCAATATCTGCAGGTCGATCTGATCAAATTTCTGGCTTGCCATCATTGAAACATCCGCTTTCCAAATTTGCGGTGACCATAATAATATTTCAGCTGATTGCAATTGTCCCACAATGTGACGTGACAAGTTAAGGCACTTTCATGACAGCGGGATTCACGCTAGCCGGTAATCGACTGCTAACCAATATGACGGGTTTGGAGCCGACCTCTCGTGACTGCTGACTCGATGATTGCAACGATCTTGCGCCAGACGCCTGAGGACGAGCGCGCCGGGATCGCGGCGTGGCGGCAACTCACCGATATTCTGGCACAGCGCGGCAATCAACTGTCGGACCAAGATATTCATCGCAGCCTTCGCGCGCTTGCCGTGCTGCGGGCAAAGGTGCCCGAACGGGTGCGGCGCGATTGTGCGGAAGCGGTGGCGCAGCGGGGCCGTTTTGCGCCGCTCGTCGCTTTCTACGCCAACGACGTCCCGGCCGTTTCGGCAACGATGCTCCGTCATGCGAAGCTGGCGGAGGCCGACTGGCTGGCATTGCTTCCTTCGACAGGGCCGATGGCCCGGTCGGTATTGGCCGGACGCAAGGACCTTCCGGAAGGCGTGCGCCGTGCGCTCGTCGCGCTCGGGGCCGCTTCGGTGGCGTTGCCGCAACCGGTGGCTGCACCGGAGGTCGTTCCGGTGTTGGCCGATGCGGCGGCGCCAGCGCCCGATACTGGGCATAGCCAGATCAGCGAACTGGTACGGCGGATCGACAAGTTTCAGGCATCGCGAGCTCAGCCCAGCGCGGCACAGGATTTGCGTTCGGCCTTTGTTTTCGAGACCGGCCCCGATGGCATCATTTGCTGGGTCGATGGCATCACGCGCGGCGCGGCGATCGGCCTGTCGATTGCGGAGGCCGCTTATGGCGGCGAGCCGGGCGTCGATGGGGTCGCAGCGGGCGCCTTTCGGCAGCGTGCCGAGATGGTGAACGCCCGCATGATTCTCGAAGGGATGCCTGCCGATTCAGGCGAATGGCGTTTTTCGGCTCTGCCCTGGTTCGATCCGGCCACCGGGCAATTTTGCGGATACCGCGGCAATGCGCGCCGCCCCTATCGCAACGAGACGCCTTATGGACGCGGTGCCGCCGACGAGGCGGGCGATTCGATCCGCCAGCTGATCCACGAACTGCGCAGCCCGCTCAACGCCATTTCAGGATTTGCGCAGATTATCGCAGGGCAGATGTTCGGACCGGTCAACCAGTCCTATCGAGCAATGGCCGAATCGATCATAAGCGATGCGGCAGCAGTCCAGGCCATCATCGACGATTTGCAGACCGCGGCACAATCCGGCGGTCCTGGCGACAATACAACACCCGGCGAGATCGTCGACATCGATGCGCTGCTCCGTCACGTCGAAGCCGATCTGGAACCCCTGTTGTCCGATAACCGCGTCGATCTCAACGTCTCGCGGGTCGGCGGTCCATTCCGTGTCCGTGCTGACGATGCCGGCGCACGCCGCATGATCGGACGCCTGCTGACGGCGCTCGTCGACGTATCGCAAGCGGGAACGATGGTAGTCGGTCAGCTCGTTTGCGAGCCGCTTCCGGACGATATGCTGCAATTGCGCGTCGTGCGGCCTTCGACGATCCGTTTCGCCACGGCATCCGATCTTCTCGACCCGGGATTCAGCCCCGAAGGGGAGGCGCCGGGCGCCGCTATCCTCAGCCTCGGATTCTCGCTGCGGCTTGTCGACAGTCTCGCGCGTGGGGTCGGAGGACGGCTCGATATCGGGCATAACGCCTTGACCTTGTTTCTGCCCTCGGCCAACGCAGAAGGCGAAGCGGGACTGGATATCCAGCGCGGCGAAGAGAGCCGGGTGCCGGAAAAGGGGTAGGCGTGCAGCAAGCGGGCGATCTGAGCGCAATTCCGCCCGCTACCGACCTCATCCGTCTGCAAGCGGACGAGAAGCCGCTATTCTGGGTCACCATCGACACCGAAGAGGATTTCGACTGGGCCGCGCCGTTCTCGCGGACCGGTTTCCGTCTGGATTCGGTGCCCGCACTTGCGGAATGTCAGCGCTTCTTCGGGGCAGCGGGTGTCAGGCCGATCTATCTTGTCGATTGGCCCATCGTGCAGGACCAGCGGGCGGTCGATATTCTGGGGCCGGCGCAGCAGACCGGCGCTTGCGACATCGGGGCGCAATTGCACCCTTGGGTCAATCCGCCGCACGACGAAGAGGTCAATGCGCATAACAGCTATACGGGAAATCTGCCGTTGGCGCTCCAACGTGCCAAGCTGACGGCACTCCGCGATGCGATTGCAGGTCGCTTTTCGGTGGCGCCCACCGTGTACCGCGCCGGACGTTATGGCCTCGGCGCGCAGACTGCCCGATTGCTTGCCGAACTGGGCTTTCGGTGCGACACGTCCGTCCGGTCGGGCTTCGATTATCGCAGCGGCCACGGGCCGGACTTTCGCCAGGCGCCGCTGCATCCCTGGTGGACCGTGACCGATGCCGGGCCGATCCTCGAAATGCCCGTCACTACGCTGTTCAGCGGATTGCTCGGGGACAAGGGAGCACGATTCTATCACCGTCTGGAGCGCAGCGGATTCACTGTGGGCGCAGCGTTATTGGCGCGGCTTGGGCTGGTCGAACGCATCGCGCTGACGCCCGAGGGCATTCCCGCCGAACGCGCATGCCGCGCGATCGATATCGCGATCGATCATGCGCTTCCGGTGCTCAATTTCTCTTTTCATTCGCCCTCGCTGCAACCGGGCAACACACCCTATGTTCGCAGCGCGGCCGATCTCACGCTTTTCTATCGTTGGTGGGACGTGGTGCTCGACCATCTGGCTCGGCGCGGCGTCGCAGCGACAAGCGCGGCCGCAATAATTGCAAGCGCTTCCGAAAAGGCACGGGCGCTATGACTGTTGCCGCTTGCCAACGCGCGGCGCGCTCCGCTATCGCCGACGCATCCCCTCGGGGGCCTGTAGCTCAATGGTTAGAGCTGGCCGCTCATAACGGCTAGGTTGCGGGTTCGAGTCCTGCCGGGCCCACCAACTTCCTGTCGTGCGTTTGGGGCCATGCAAAATGAACTGGGCATGGAATTCGCGGGATAGACTTGCGCCGCAGCCCCGTCTAAGGCCCGCGCAGTCGGGGAGTAGCGCAGCCTGGTAGCGCATCTGCTTTGGGAGCAGAGGGTCGCAGGTTCGAATCCTGTCTCCCCGACCATTTCCTAAATCAACGTCGTTGCAGTCACTCCCGGAAACTCGCGACGGCAGCCTATCTGGCACGATCATTTGTCGACAAAAAAGGCGGCCTTCCCGAAGGAAGACCGCCTCTTTGCGTTCGGTCATTGCCCCGAAGGGCTGTGACTTACTTGGCTTCTTCGGCCGGAGCGGCTTCAGCAGCGGCAGCGTCGGCAGCCGGAGCTTCTGCAGCAGCGTCAGCAGCAGCTTCGGCGCCAGCAGCGGCGGCGTCAGCAGCTTCGGCGGTCGCTTCCGCACCTTCTTCAGCCATGGCGTCAGCGGCCGGGGCTTCGGTGGTGGCTTCTTCAGCAGCCTTTTCACCGCAAGCGGCGAGGGCGAACATGCTGGCAGCAACGGCGATAGCAGCGAATTTCTTCATGATGTGTGGGCTCCCTAAAATGCCTTTTCGCGTTCGGGAAAGTTTCCCTAAGCGCGAGCGGCGGGATTTAGCTGTTCCGCATGAATCGTCAACAAAAATAATTGAGTTGTGCGGCAGCCGCGGAAATCTGTCACTTCGCGGAAACAATCATGGCAACTCGTTATCGCTGCTGTTGGCAAGAATCGCCAAAGTTGCCGTCCACACCAACACATTTTGCCGCAACTGGACCGGATCGACCTTGTCGAGCGTGTCGTCGGTCGTGTGGTGCAGGTCGAAATAACGTGTGCCGTCCTGGCGTAGATCGATCGCCGGAACGCCTGCCCGCACCAGCGCGCCGATGTCGGCTCCGCCACTAGCGGGGCTGCTCCCCCGCGTTACACCATAGGGAGCGACGGCAAGCGCAATCCGATCGGCGAGCGACTTCGCGCTTTCGGGCAGTTTGAAATCGACGCGCCAGACGCGGTCGGCGCCAAAGTCGGATTCGAGCGCAACGGCGTGCTTCTGATTTCCGTGTGCGGCGAAATAGGCGCGGCCGCCGTGAACGCCGACCTCTTCGGCGCCGGCCCAGAGGATCCGGATAGTACGGCGCGGCTGACCTGCCGTCATGACATGTTTCGCGGCGGCCGTGACGATGCCGCAGCCGGCGGCATCGTCGATCGCTCCCGTGCCGAGATCCCAGCTGTCGAGATGACAGGCGACGACGACGGGACTTGCTGCCGGATCGCTGCCCGGAACGTCGGCAATGACATTGCCTGACTGCTGCTGGCCCAGATTGCGCGGGGTGAGCAGCAATTTCATGCGAAGCGGCGCGGGCGTATAACCGAGCGGCGTCTCCTTGGTGCGGATACTCTGCGCGCGCCGCCACTGCCGGACGAGCTGGTCGGCGTCGGGGTTCGATATGGCCGCGGCAGGAATTGGCGCCACGCCGGCTTCGAAATTGGTGTTGCCCGTGTGCGGATTGCGGTGGCTGTCAGTGCCGATCGACCGGATGATCACGGCGATGGCGCCGCGCTTTGCCGCCGCATTGGGGCCGGTGAAGCGCGCGCGGCCATATTGGCCATAGCCGCTACCGTCTTGCGCTGGTGCCATCTGGTGGTCGATGAAGACGATCTTGCCCTTGATATAATGGTCGGGTGCGGCGAGGAAATCGTCGTAGCTCGCGAAATAGGCCACATCGCCCACAAGACCCTTGGCGCCCGTCGAGCCGCTGTTGCCGAGCGCCGTGACCGCGAGCGGTTGGGTATGGAAAGGGCCAATCAGCGAAGCCTCTTCCTCACCGCGAACCCAAGTCGGCATGGCGAAGGGTTCGTCGCGAACATTCTGGAACCCCATCGCCTTCAACCGCTCGACCGCCCATTTTCGTGCGGCAGCCTCGGCCTCGGTGCCTGCCATGCGCGGGCCGATTTCGGTCGTCAGATCTTCGGTGATTTTCCACGCGATGTCGTCGTTCTGCGCCCTGTCGACCGCACTGGGCGGCGGCGGGATCGATGCAGCGGCGGCGGTGGCAAGACAAAGGGCGGCGAAGCCCGCGATGCGGGGGAGGAGGTGTGCAGATTTCATAGCCGTCACCTAAGTGACTGCCGCGCCCAATCGCAAGCGTCGATTGCCATTCGACGGTCCATTCGCTAACCGGCGCGCGAAACATTTCTCTCCCGGACCGCTGCGCTGCGGTCCCAGCCAATATCCGGAGCATTCAATGGCCGCCCAATATAGTTTTGTGATGAAGGGTCTGACCAAGACCTATCCCGGTGCGCAAAAGCCGACGCTCAACAACCTCAGCCTGCAATTCTATCCCGACGCCAAGATCGGCATCGTCGGCCCGAACGGCACCGGCAAGTCGACGCTGATGAAGATCATGGGCGGCATTGACAAGGATTTCACCGGCGAGGCCTGGCCTGGCGATGGGATCACCGTCGGCTATCTGGCGCAGGAGCCGCAGCTCGACCCGACCAAGACGGTCAAGGAAAATGTCATGGACGGCGTGCGCCCCGTCGCCGACATGATGGACCGTTTTAACGAGATCAGCGCGCTGATGGCCGATCCGCCCGAAGACGCCGATTTCGATGCGCTGATGACCGAAATGGGCGAGCTGCAAGAGAAGATCGACGCGGTCGACGGCTGGACGCTCGACAACCAGCTCGAGATCGCAATGGAGGCGCTGCGCTGCCCGCCGGGCGACTGGAGCGTTGAGAATCTGTCGGGCGGCGAGAAGCGCCGCATCGCGCTCACCCGCCTGCTGCTCGAGAAACCGTCGATCCTGCTGCTCGACGAACCGACCAACCACTTGGACGCCGAAAGCGTCGCGTGGCTCGAAAAGCATCTGGTCGATTATCCGGGCAACGTCATCCTCGTCACCCACGATCGCTATTTCCTCGACAATGTCGTGAACTGGATCCTCGAACTCGATCGCGGCCGCTATTTTGTCTATGAGGGCAATTATTCGACCTACCTTGAAAAGAAGGGCAAGCGCCTCGAACAGGAAGCGCGCGAGGATCAGGGCCGCCAGAAGGCGATCCGCGACGAACTCGAATGGATACGGCAGTCGCCCAAGGCACGGCAGGCCAAGTCGAAGGCGCGCATCAAATCGTTCGACCAGCTTGTCGAGGCGCAGGAAAACCGCGCGCCGGGCAAGGCACAGATCGTTATCCAGGTTCCCGAACGCCTTGGTGGCAAGGTGATCGAGGTCGACAATATTTCCAAGGCCTATGGCGACAAGCTGTTGTTCGAAGACCTGTCCTTCACGTTGCCGCCGGGCGGCATCGTCGGCGTCATCGGCCCGAACGGCGCGGGCAAGTCGACGCTGTTCCGCCTGATTACCGGGCAGGAGACCCCCGACAGCGGCAGCATCAGCATCGGCGATACGGTGCGCCTCGGCTATGTCGACCAGAGCCGCGACGCGCTCGATCCCAACAAGAATGTATGGGAAGAGATTTCGGGCGGCCACGACATGATGAACATCGGCAAGCACGAGATGCAGACGCGCGCCTATGTCGGCGCCTTCAATTTCAAGGGCACCGACCAGCAGAAAAAGGTCGGCCAGCTGTCGGGTGGTGAACGCAACCGCGTCCACATGGCCAAGATGCTGAAGGCCGGCGGCAACGTGCTGCTGCTCGACGAACCGACCAACGACCTCGACACCGAAACGCTCGCGGCGCTCGAAGAGGCGCTGGAAAATTTTGCGGGCTGCGCCGTGGTCATCAGCCACGACCGCTTCTTCCTCGACCGCCTCGCGACGCACATTCTGGCGTTCGAGGGCGACAGCCACGTCGAATGGTTCGAGGGCAATTTCGAAGCCTATGAGGAGGACAAGATCCGCCGCCTCGGCGAAGGCGCGACGCGTCCGCACGCGACGACTTACAAGAAATTGTCGCGCTAACCGATATGGCGGGGGAGGCGGCTCCGATGCCGGCACCAATTTCGTCGAGCGCGATCCGCATGGATGCCGACGCGCTCAACGCCTTTTTGACCGACGCCTTCCCCCATGCCGAACGCGGCTCGCGTGGCTATGTCGTCTCCGCTGCGCCCGGCCATGTGCAGGCACGGATGGAGCCGAACGACAAGGCGCTGCGACCGGGTGGATTGATCTCGGGGCCGACGCAGATGGGCTTTGTGGACATGGCGGCCTATGCCCTGGTCCTCGCGCATATCGGTCCGGTCGCGATGGCGGTAACGAGCGCGCTCAATTACCAGTTTCTGCGTCCGTGCCGTCCGGGACCGATCACGGCCGACGCGACGATGCTGCGCCTCGGCAAGCGGCTCGCCGTGATGGATGTACGGATTTGGAGCGACGATCCGGGCAAGCCGGTCGGGCAGGCCAATGTGACCTACGCCATCCCGTAAAGGGGCGAGCGGCCTAGCGCACGCGCTTGATCCGCATCGGCCCTCCGTCAATGCGCTCGGTAACGAAGTTTGGGATGTCGGCGATCATGTCCGAGAGGCGCGAATAGCCATAGTTTCTGACGTCAAAGCTTGAACGGTTGCCTGCGATCTGGCCGACTTCACCAAGCAGCGCAAAGCCACCTTCGTCGCGCTTTGCGGCTTTCCAGGCATTGCTCAACAGGCCGATCACGTCGGGATCGATTTCCTTTTTCACCGATGCCTTCTTGCCTGGCTCGCCTGCCGGACGTTCGGCATCGATCAGTGCATCGACATCGATGAAGCGTGTGCAGGCGCCCTGGAACCCCTCGGGCGTCTTGGCGCTACCAAAGCCATAAACAGGAATGCCGTCCTGTCGAACGCGCATCGCGAGCGGCATGAAATCGCTGTCGCTCGACATGATTCCCAACCCATCGAGACGCCCGCGATAGAGCAGGTCCATCGCGTCGATCGTCAGCTTCATGTCTGTGGCATTCTTGCCCTTCGTGAGGTCGAACTGTTGCTGCGGCTCGATCCCGAAATGATGGAGCTGGTCAACCCAGCCCTTGAGCGACGTTTTCCGCCAATTGCCATAGGCGCGGCGGATATTGACGGTGCCAAGCTCAGCGAGCGCGGTGAGCACCGGGTCGAGCCCCGTCGGACGCGCGTTGTCGGCATCGATAAGCAAGGCGACATTGCCGTCGGCCATCATTGTCTCCGCAATTGCGCCCGCGGCGCGGGCCTTTGAGGGGTCAAGCTGCCGGCGCGAACTCACCACTTGCCGGGTTCATCACATGCAGCACGCCGTCGCTGATGGCGAAGAATGCACCATGAAGTTTGAGCGTGCCCTGTCGCTCTTTTTCTCGGACGCAGGGGAAAGTGCGCAGATTGGCGATACTCACCCCGACGGCGGCCATCTCCATCGCGCGACCTGCTTCGCGGCTATCGAGGTCGCTGTGGCGCGCGCGCACCTCGGCGCTCGCTTCATCGAGGAGGGCGATCCAGTCTGCGATAAACCCGCCCTGGCCCGGCTCCGCGCCGCGCATCGACTGATGGAGGGCCGCGTTGCAACCGCCGCACAGGCCGTGGCCCATGACGACAATTTCTTCGACCTTCAGGAACTGCACTGCAAATTCGAGCGCCGCCGACACGCCGTGCCGCCCGGGTGTCGTTTCGAACGGCGGCACAAGCGCTGCGACGTTGCGCACGACAAAGATCTCGCCGGGGTTGGTGTCGAAAATCTGCGAAGGTTCGACGCGGCTGTCGGAACAGGCGATTATCATCACCTTGGGCGATTGACCTTCGGCGAGTTCGCTCCACCGGTCGCGTTGTTCCTGCCAACCACCCGCGCGAAACCGCTGATAGCCATCGAGCATGTCGGTAAAGTGAGTCATGGCGCGCCTTTAGCATAGCTAGTGAGGTTGAGAAGAGGGCGCAGCATCGCTATGTGCGCGGCATGAACGCTCCCGTGCAGCCCGCAGCAACCCCGCGCCCGCGCAAACCCGACTGGATTCGCGTCAAGGCCCCGACAAGCCCCGGCTATGCCGAAACGCGCAAGCTGATGCGCGAACTCAACCTGCACACCGTCTGCGAGGAAGCGGCCTGCCCCAACATCGGCGAATGCTGGACCAAAAAGCACGCGACGGTGATGATCCTTGGCGACACCTGCACGCGCGCTTGCGCCTTTTGCAACGTCAAGACCGGCATGCCGCGGGCGGTCGATCCGTTCGAACCCGAGCATACTGCGATTGCGGCGGCGAAGATGGGGCTGACGCATATCGTTATAACCTCGGTCGACCGCGACGACCTTCCGGACGGCGGCGCGAGCCAGTTTGTCAAAGTCATAGAGGCGCTGCGCCGCGAAACGCCGAAAACGACGATCGAAATCCTGACCCCCGATTTCCGCAACAAGCCCGAAAGCGCGATTGCGGCGATCGTCGATGCGCGACCCGACGTTTATAACCACAATCTCGAAACCGTCCCGCGGCTCTATCCGACGATCCGTCCCGGCGCGCGCTATTATGCTTCGCTGCGCCTGCTCGAAAGCGTCAAGCGCCGCGATCCGTCGATTTTCACCAAATCGGGAATCATGCTCGGCCTGGGCGAGGAACGGATGGAGGTTCATCAGGTGATGGACGACATGCGCAGCGCTGACATCGACTTCATGACGATGGGCCAGTATCTGCAGCCGACGCCGAAACATGCGAAGGTCGTCGACTTCGTGACCCCGCAGGCGTTCGACGCCTATGCCCAGATCGCGCGCGCAAAAGGCTTTCTGCAGGTGGCGTCGTCGCCGCTGACGCGCTCCAGCTATCACGCCGGCGACGATTTCGAACGGATGCGCGCGGCGCGCGAGGCCCAGCTCGCGCGCACCGCGCAGGGCTGACCGACACTTGCCGAGGCATCACGAAACGCGCGAATTGCCCTATACGCCCGAACAGATGTTTGGGCTGGTGACGGATATTGCACGCTATCCGGAGTTTCTCCCGTGGGTTGTTGCGCTCAGGATATTGAGCGACAGCGAACATGAGGCCGTCGCCGACATGATCGTCGGCTTCAAGGGCCTGCGTGAGAGCTTTTCTTGCCGCGTCCACAAGGACCGGCCGCACATGGTAACGGTCAGCTATATCGACGGACCGATGCGCCACCTCGAGAATGAGTGGCATTTCCAGCCCGCCGCCGGTGGGGGGTGCCGCGTCGACTTCATGGTCGACTTTTCGTTCCGCAGCCGGATGTTCGAAATGCTCGCCGGGCAGATGTTCGACAAGGCGCTGCGCAAGATGATTGCGGCGTTCGAGGCGCGCGCCGACGATCTTTACGGTGCGGGGAGGGTGATGTCCTCCGACGGCCGCAGCGAGTCCTTTTCGGGCTGAAGCAGTTCGAGCGCAAACATCGTCGCCGCCTGACGGATTGCCGCACGGTCGGTCGATTCGAACTGGATGCGCTGGGTGAAATAATCGTCGGGGTCCTGCCCGCGGAGAGCGCGCGCGAAAACGACCAGACCCACGGGCTTCCGCTCGGTTCCGCCGCTCGGCCCCGCAATTCCGGTAATCGCGACGGCAACGTCCGCGTCGCTGTTCGTAAGGGCGCCTGCGGCCATCGCCCAGGCGGTCGCGAGCGACACCTCGCCGAAGGTTTCGAGGATTTCGCTGCTGACGTCGAGTTGCTGCTGCTTGGCCTTGCCCGAATAGGTGACGAAGCCTGCCGAGAAAACGTCGGAGCTTCCGGCAATATCGGTCAGCGCGGCGCTGACCATCCCGCCCGTGCAGCTTTCGGCGACAGCGACGCGGCGCTTTGCGGCGCGATTGGCAGCCAATATGGCCGTGGCCAGTTCTTCGCGCGCGGCAAGGCGCGTTTCGGCATCGGACGGCAATTTAATTCTCCGGAAGTTGCAATGTGGCGACGGCCTGCGCGGCGATCCCCTCTTGGCGCCCGGTGAATCCCAGCCGCTCGGTCGTTGTCGCTTTCACACTAATATGTTCGACCGGAATCGCAAGGATTTCGGCGATACGCGCACGAATGGCCGCGCGGTGGGGGCCAATGCGCGGCGCTTCGGCGATAATGGTCAGGTCGAGGTGCGAAATACGCCCGCCCCGCGCGACGACGCGCTCACCTGCAAAAGCAAGGAAGCGATCGGAGGCGGCGCCACGCCATTGCGGATCGCTCGGTGGAAAGTGATCGCCGATGTCGCCGTCGCCCAGCGCGCCGAGGACCGCGTCGGTCAGCGCATGGAGCGCCACATCGGCATCGCTATGCCCGTCAAGTCCATGACTATGCGCAATTTCTATGCCGCCCAGCCACAGCGGGCGACCGGCGACAAGCCGATGCACATCATACCCCATTCCGACGGCGGTGCGCATCATCTTTCGCAGTCCCATCAATCCTTCGAGGATCGCCATATCCTCTGCATATGTCAGTTTATGGAGCGCGGCGTCGCCGGCAACCGTTGTGACCTTGACGCCAGTCCGCCGCGCGAGTTGGGCATCGTCGGTGGCCGTAATTCCCTGAGCCTCTGCATGCGCCAGGCGCAGCGTCTTCAGGCGAAACGCCTGCGGCGTCTGGACGCGCACCAGTGCCGCCCGATCGACGACCTCGCCCGCTTCGGCCTCCGATAACTCAACGAGCGTGTCGGGGACCGGAAGCACCGGAATCGCCACCTCCGCGCCGGAAAGTGCGTCGATCAACCGGTCGACGACGGCTGGCGTCAGCCCGGGCCGGGCCGCATCGTGGACGAGCACGATCATGTCGCCATCGCGATCGGCGAGTTCGGCGAGCCCATTGGCGACCGACTGCTGGCGTTCGTTTCCCGGCGCGGCTCGCCTCCAGCCGGTGGGAAGGGGAGTTGCATCTGCGGCGGCCGCGTCGTCGGCGACCAGCACCCCCCCCATTATGCGCGGATGTGACGCCAGAGCGTCGAGGCTCCACTGCAAGACCGGTTTGCCGCCTAGGGGCATTGCCTGCTTGGGTCGGTCGAATCCTGCCCGAACGCCGCGCCCGCCCGCAAGGAGGATCGCGACGGCGTGCGCTGGAGCGGAACGGGCGGACTCGGTCATGATGCGCGCCGGTTAGCGCAGCCTCGGCTTGCGGGGAAGCGGCTTAACGTGTAGGGGCGTGCTCAAAATTTAGGCAGTTCGACGAAAGTTTTCGCCATGGCGCCGCTGCGGCCCATCCAAATCGGCAATATCAGCATCGCGGATCCGGTGATCCTCGCGCCCATGACGGGCGTGACCGATCTGCCGTTCCGCCGGCTGGTGCGCCGCTTCGGGTCGGGGCTCAACGTCACCGAAATGATCGCGAGCCAGGCCGCAATTCGCGAGACGCGCCAGTCGGTCCAGAAGGCGGCGTGGGACCCGATCGAGGAACCGGTTTCGATGCAGCTCGTTGGCTGCACGCCATACGAAATGGGCGAGGCGGCCAAGCTTAACGAAGATCGCGGCGCGGCAATCATCGACATCAACATGGGCTGTCCCGTGCGCAAGGTCACCAATGGCGATGCAGGCTCGGCGCTGATGCGCGACCTGAAGCTTGCGGCCGCGCTGATTGAATCATGCGTGAAGGCGGTCAGCGTTCCCGTAACGGTCAAAATGCGCATGGGCTGGTGCCACGACAGCCTCAATGCCCCCGAACTCGCGCATATCGCCGAGGATCTGGGCGCAAAGCTGGTCACGGTCCATGGCCGGACGCGCAATCAGATGTATCGCGGGACGGCCGACTGGGGCTTTGTCCGCACCGTCAAGGACGCGGTATCGATTCCGGTGATCGTCAACGGTGACATTTGTTCGGTCAACGACGCTCGCACCGCGCTCGCACAGAGCGGCGCCGATGGCGTCATGATCGGCCGCGGCGCGTATGGCCGCCCCTGGCTGCTCGCGCAGGTCATGGCGGCGCTGCGCGGCGAGGCCCCGCGCGCCGATCCCGGTATCGACGAGCAATATGACGTCATTACATCGCATTACCGCGCGATGATCGATCATTATGGCGAGGTGACCGGCGTCAACATGGCGCGCAAGCATCTTGGTTGGTATGTGAAGGGGCTGCCCGGATCGGCCGAGTTCCGCAACAAGGTCAATCAGATTCCGGCGAGCCGCGACGTGCTCGATGCGCTCGAGCAATTTTATGGCCCGTTCCTGAGCAAGGCCGCTGCGTGAGCGCGCTGACGTCGAGTATTCCGACGTTCGACCATGACGAGTTGATCCAGTCGCATCCGGTCGCGACGCTGCTGATCGACAAGGGCGGGGTAGTGCTGTTCGTCAACGCCGCCGCCGAGCAGCTCTGCAATATCAGCCGTTCCGTGATGGTCGGCCGCATTGTCTATGACCTCATCAGTATGGATCGCAGCTATCGCCGCCGCATGATCGATCAGTCGGCGTCGGCACTTTTCGCGCACCGGGCAGAAATTGCTGTTGGCGGGCGCAAGGCCATCCTCGTCGATATGCAGTTGGTGCCCTATGGCCAGAGCGGCCACCGCATTCTCGCGCTTGTCCCGTCACAGAGCGAAGCGGAGCTGATGGGCGGCGTCATTGGCCGGTCGGGCCGCGCCGCAGGTGCGGCAGCGTCGATGCTCGCGCACGAAATCAAGAACCCGCTCGCCGGAATCAAGGGCGCCGCGCAGCTGCTAGCCCGCAAGACCGACGCTGGCGGCGAGCGTTTCACCAGCCTGATCTGTGCCGAGGTCGACAGGATCACGAATTTGATCGATCAGATGGAGCATTTCTCGCGCGGGCAGCCGATCGCCTGTTCGGCCATCAACCTCTATCAGCCGATCCATCAGGCGATGGAGGCGATACGCGCACGCCGGATCAGCGGCGTTCGCTTTACCGAGGATTTCGATCCCTCGCTTCCCCCGGTGCACGGGAACCATGACGCCATGGTGCAGATCCTGCTGAACCTCGTCACCAACGCTTGCGAGGCGCTAGGAGGGCGCAGCAACGGCATCGTCCGTCTGGCGACCGCCTATCGCCACGGCTTGTCGATAGACAATGGCGACGGTCGCGGACGCATCGCGTTGCCGATCGAGGTCAGCGTCAGCGACAACGGCCCCGGCGTGCCCGCCGACATCCGCGGCGATCTGTTCGATCCCTTTGTGACGACGAAGCGCGAGGGCAGGGGGCTCGGTCTCGCGCTCGTCGCCAAGCTTGCGCGCGACATGGGCGGCACTGCGCAGCATGTCCACGACGGCGAGTGGACGCGCTTTCGCGTTCACCTTCCCGTCGCTGCGGACATTGGCAGCAAGGGACAGGGCCGATGACGGACGGCAAGACGATTTTGCTGGTCGAGGACGACCCCGCCATCGCCCTCATCATCCGCGAGACGCTTGCTGGCGAATGTGCGGTGCTGGCATCGGTCGGCAGCGTCGGCGAACGCAACGCCTGGCTCGCCGACAACCGGCCCGACCTGATCATTACCGACGTCGTCCTGCCCGATGGCGACGGCATCGACTCGCTTCCAGGCGCCGGAGTCGACCCGGCCACGCCGGTCATTGTCCTCTCGGCGCAGAATACGCTCGACACGGCGGTCCGCGCGACCGGGATCGGCAGCTACGACTATCTGCCCAAGCCTTTCGATCTCGAAGAATTGACCGCGAGCGTCCGCGCCGCGCTTGATCGCGGCAGTCAGCCCGCGGCGCGCAGCGACCCCGGACAGGCCGACAGTCACGGGCTCGTCGGCCGCGCGCCCGCGATGCAGGCGGTGTATCGCACCATCGCGCGGCTCGCGACGAACGACCTCGCGGTGTTGATTCTTGGCGAATCGGGGACTGGCAAGGAAGTGGTGGCGCGCGCAATCCACGCGACGGGCCTTCGCCGTTCCGGCCCCTTCGTCGCCATCAACATGGCAGCAATCCCGCGCGAGCTGATCGAGGCCGAGCTGTTCGGGCACGAAAAGGGCGCTTTCACCGGCGCCCATAGCCGCAATGCCGGGCGGTTCGAACAGGCGGCAGGCGGCACCTTGTTTCTCGACGAGATCGGCGACATGCCCATCGAGGCGCAGACACGCCTGCTCCGCGTCTTGCAAAGCAATGAATATTCGACCGTCGGCGGTAGCCAGTCGCTGAAGGCAGACGTCCGTGTCGTCGCCGCGACCCACCGCGACATGCGCACTCTCGTCGCCGAGGGCCGGTTCCGCGAAGACCTCTTCTATCGCCTCAACGTCATTCCCGTCACCCTGCCGCCGCTACGCGACCGGCGGAGCGACATTGCCGCGCTGGTTCGCCATTTTGTCGATGAAGGGCGCCATTCGGGCCTGCCCGACCGCCAATTCGCACCCGAGGCGATGCAGATTCTCGAGCGTTATGACTGGCCGGGCAATGTCCGCGAACTCGGTAATGTTGTCCAGCGGCTTGCCGTCTTGTCGCGCGATACCGTCGTCGGACCACGCGACGTCGAATCGGTGCTGCTGGAAAACGGCGGGGAACCCGACGTCGCGGCCCCGGCTGACTCGATTGCGAGGGCGATTGACGATTGGGCGCGCGAGCAATTGGGCGAAGCCGCGAACGACGGCGAAATTCATGCGCGGCTCCAGGCGATTGTCGAGGCCGCGTTGCTCCGTCGCACACTCCGTGAAGTGCGCGGAAACCAGCTGGAGGCAGCGCGGCGGTTGGGAATTAATCGCAACACGCTGCGCAAGCGGCTGGGGCAACTTGTAATCGATCCCGCGCACCCCTGACATTTTTGCATCGGGTCAGCCGCCAATTGCGTCGTTTCGGCGACAGCGAGCGATGAATTGTGTTTTCCATGCAACAGGTTTGTCGTAACAGGGCAACAATGGCGTCCCCCGCTTCCCTAGCCCATGGCGATATTCCTGACGAACAGGCGGCGCCGACGCGCGGTTGGCAATTTGCCGCGCCCGAATATTATGCGCTCGCGGCGATCGTCAGCGTTGCGGCTGCGACCTATATCTTCGTAACCGGCGACTCTCAGAGCGAACGGCTGCTTACCCCGGCGCTCGTCGCGGCGATCATGGTCGCCAACCTCGTTCCGGCGATGGCATTGATTGTCCTGGTCGGGAGCCGCGTCGCCCGCGCTCGTGCGGTGCGGTCGATGGCGGGCGGCAACGGCCGGCTCCATGTCAGGTTGGTCGCACTTTTCTCGCTGATCGCAGCTGCGCCCACCTTGCTCGTCGCGATCTTTGCTTCGCTGCTTTTTCAGTTCGGCGTCGATTTCTGGTTTTCCGATCGATCGCGCGGCATGTTCGAAAATGCCGCCGGGCTGGCCGAGGGTTTCTATCAGGAGAACCGGCGCGAGGTTGGGGCCAATACGGTAGCGATGGCACAGGATCTCGGCGATTTCCTGTCACGCGTTCCGACCGATAATCCCGATTTTTCAAACTATTATTTCCAGCAGGTCGTCGTTCGCAACCTGAACGAATCGGCGATTATCGAAATCGGCGAAGATGGCGTTCCGCGCACGGCGGCGATGATCGATCCAGACAATCGCGAAGCCGAGAATCGTCTGGCGCCGGCCACGGTCTCGCGCCTCGATGCTGGCGAGGACGTCGTCGTCGACGTCCAGCCCGACCGCATCGAGGCGACGACGCGCCTTCCCGGGCCGCGGCGCGCCTATGTCTATGCATCGCGCGACGCCAATGTTCCCGGCTTCCAGCAGTGGGAGCGAGCACGATCTGTGCTTTCCGATTATAACGCGCTTTTCCAGCGCTCGCAGCTTCTGCAGTTGCAATTCAACGGCGCGCTCTATCTGGGATCGCTGCTGCTTCTTGCGCTGGCGGTCATCGCCGCCATCGTGGTCGCCGACCGCATCGTGCGCCCGCTCGGGACGCTGATCGGCGCCACGCGCACCGCCGCGGGCGGCGATTTGTCGGTCCGTGTCACGCCGCCCGCGCGCGACGACGAGATTTCGGTCCTGACGCGCGCCTTCAATCGCATGACCGAGCAACTCGAAGGGCAGACGGGTGCGCTCGTCAACGTCAACGAACAGCTCGAAACGCGACGCAGCTTTATCGAGGCTGTTCTCAGCGGCGTTTCCTCGGCCGTGGTCTCCGTTGACGCCGATCACCGGATACTGCTCGCCAATGCTGCCGCCGAGCGTCTGATCGGCCTGTCCGCAGAGCGCTTGACGGGGAGGCCTCTCGCCGATGTCGTGCCCGAGTTGGCACGACTGCTGACGGGTGACGAGCGCGAAGCGATCGTCCAGCTTGCGCGCAGCGATGCCGAACCGGCAACGGTCGCCGCCAAGGCAGTCGCGCAGGGGGACGGTTTTGTCCTGAGCTTCGAAGACATAACCCAACAATTGCTGGACCAGCGCCGCGCCGCATGGTCCGACGTCGCGCGACGTATCGCCCATGAAATCAAGAATCCGCTGACGCCGATCCAGCTCGCAGCCGAACGGCTCCAGCGCCGCTTCGGCGAAAAGGTCGAGGGAGACGAAGCGACCTTCCGCCGCCTTACCGAAACGATCATCCGGCAGGTGCACGACATGCGCCGCATGGTCGACGAGTTTTCGAGCTTTGCGCGGATGCCCAAGCCGACTTTCGGGACCGAGGACATTCGCGACATTGTGCGGCAGGCTGTGTTCCTGTTCGAAGTTGCAAAGCCCGACATTCAGTTCAGCGTAAAGACGCCCAACGAGATCGAGCCGCTGGTCTGCGACCGTCGCCTGCTGTCGCAGGCGATTACGAACATCGTCAAGAATGCTGTTGAAGCGATTGAAGAAAAGCATAAAAAGAGCGACGCTGCGGTGAGCGGCCGCGTTCGCGCCGAACTCGACAACGGACCGAATGACGAACTTGTCATCCGCGTCACCGACGACGGCATCGGATTGCCGGAAGCGCGCGACGCAATTGCCGAACCCTATATGACCACGCGGCAGGGTGGGACCGGGCTGGGACTCGCGATCGTCAAGAAGATCGTCGAGCAACATTATGGGGAACTGGAGTTTTGTGACAATCCCGAGGGGCAGGGGACTTGTGTCACCCTGACGCTGCACCCCGACCGGTTGCGCCCATTGGCGGGGAAGGGCGATGACGCGGCGATGGGGAAGATGGAAACGGTACCCGGACGGATACGCAACCGACAGAACAGAGAAGATTATGGCGCTTGATATTTTGATCGTCGACGACGAGCGCGACATCTGCGACCTTGTCGCGGGAGTCATGGAGGACGAAGGCTACGAGGCGCGAACGGCCTCGGACAGCGACGCCGCGCTCGAGGCGATCCGCCAGCGGCGGCCGTCGCTAGCGCTGATCGACGTCTGGCTTCAGGGCTCGCGGCTCGACGGGCTCGGCCTCGTCGATGCAATCAAATCCTTCGATCCGACGCTGCCGATCATCGTCATTTCGGGGCACGGCGGCCTCGACACGGCCGTCGCAGCGATCCGGCGCGGCGCCTTCGACTTCATCGAAAAGCCGTTCGAGGCCGAGCGCCTGCTCCATCTGGTCGCACGGGCGACCGAAAACGAGCGGCTGAAATTTGAATATGAACAGCTTCGCGAAAAGGCCGGCCCGGCTGATGAACTTACGGGCAACAGCGCGGCGATCAACAATGTTCGCGCAACGCTGAAACGCGTCGCCGGAACCGGGAGCCGCGTTCTGATTACGGGCGCGCCCGGTGTCGGCAAAGAGGTGGCCGCGCGCGTGCTTCACGGATGGAGCGGGCGCCAGAATGCACCGTTCCGCGTCATATCGTCGGCCAGAATGGACCCGGAGACGGTCGAAATCGAACTCTTCGGCTCGGAAGCCGATGATGGAACGATCCGCGTCGGCCTTCTCGAACAGGCGCATGGCGGCACTTTGTTCCTCGACGAAGTGGCCGACATGCCGTTGACTACACAAGGAAAAATTCTGCGCGTACTGACCGATCAGAGCTTTACGCGCGTCGGCGGGCGCACGATGATCCGTGTCGATGTTCGCATTATCTCGGGCTCAGCTCGCGACCTGCTCGCCGAGATTGCCGAAAACCGCTTTCGCGAAGATCTTTATTACCGGCTCAACGTCGTTCCAGTGCATATACCGCCGCTCAACGAGCGCCGCGCCGACATTGTCAGCCTGTGCGACCATTTCGTCAGGCGCTATGCCGCCGATCGCCGCGTCGCGCCGCCCGAAATCAGCCAGGAAGCGCTCGCGGCGCTACAAGCGCACGAGTGGCCGGGCAATGTCCGCGAACTGCGAAACGTGATCGAACGCGTCATGATTCTGGCCCCGAGCGATCGCTTGGCGCGCATCGACGCCGACATGCTGCCCGCCGAGCTTGTCCGCGGCGGAGCCGATATATTACCCAACTCGGAGTCGATCACGGCGATCCCGCTCAAGGAAGCTCGCGAGAACTTCGAGCGTGAATATTTACGTATTCAAATCAACCGTTTCTCTGGAAATATTTCGCGCACCGCGAACTTTATCGGTATGGAGCGATCGGCGCTGCACAGAAAATTGAAACTCCTTGGCCTCACCGAGAGTTCGGATAATGAATCTTAGCGCGGGGAAGGGGCCTTTGCCCTAGACCTGCGATGTGCTTTCCCGCATATTGCGGGCCTGAAGGTCAATAATTGCCGGACCAACCGGCATCGAATGCGGCAAATACCGCCAAGAACAGGAGGCCAATGTGTCCGATAAAAGCCAGAATCTCCAGGATCTCTTCCTCAACGCTCTCCGCCGCAGCAAGACGCCGGTCACGATGTTCCTCGTCAAGGGCGTCAAATTGCAGGGCATTATTACCTGGTTCGACAATTTCTCGCTGCTGCTTCGCCGCGACGGCCAGTCTCAGCTCGTTTACAAGCACGCGATCTCGACGGTCATGCCCTCGCACGACTTCGACCTCGGTCTGCTCGGCGACAATGTGCGCGAGGCGCCCGCGAGCAAGGGCAAGGCGCTGCAGGATGTGTTCCTCAACGCCGTCCGCCGGTCCGAAGAGTCGGTGACGATGTTCCTTGTGAACGGAGTGATGCTCCAGGGTGATATCGTGGCCTTTGACCTGTTTTGCATGCTGCTCGAACGCGAGCGGCAGGTCCAGCTCGTATACAAACACGCGATTTCGACCGTGCAGCCCAACGGGCCGATCAACCTGACCGACAATGGCGATGCGGACGGCGACGCCGGCGAAGCCTGACCGATAGTCGATGTGACGCAATGATCGAAAGCGATGGCGAAGTCACCCGGGGGGCAGCCACGTTGCTCGTCGTGCCGGAGTGGCGCGGGCAGCGGCTTTCGCGCGACCTCGACGCCCGCGTAGAGGAAGCGAAAGGCCTCGCACTCGCGATCGGACTCGATGTCGTCGCCGTGCATTCGCTTCGACTGCGCCAGACGCGTGCCGCGACGCTGATCGGCGTCGGGCAGATCGAGGCAATCCGGCCCGACATCGACGCGAAAGCAGTGCAGCTTGTCATTGTCGACGCCCCGCTGAGCGCGATCCAGCAGCGCAATCTTGAAACCGAATTGGGCGCGAAGGTCATCGACCGGACAGGATTGATTCTCGAAATTTTCGGCGAGCGCGCGGCGACGGCCGAAGGGCGTCTCCAAGTCGAACTCGCGCATCTCGATTATCAGGCGGGCCGTCTGGTGCGCAGCTGGACCCACCTCGAGCGTCAGCGCGGCGGATTCGGCTTTCTTGGCGGTCCCGGCGAAACGCAGATCGAAGCCGACAGGCGCATGATCAGGGACCGGATGGCGCGTATTCGGCGCCAACTCGACGATGCGCGCCGCACGCGGCAGTTGCAGCGCGCCAAGCGGCAACGCGCACCGTGGCCGGTGATCGCGCTCGTGGGCTATACGAACGCTGGAAAATCTACCTTTTTCAATCGCCTGACAGGCAGTGACGTCATGGCGGAAGATATGTTGTTCGCGACTCTCGACCCGACGATGCGCGAGATCCGGCTGCCCGGCATCGACAAGGCGATACTGTCCGACACGGTCGGTTTCGTTTCCGACCTGCCGACCGAACTTGTTGCGGCGTTTCGCGCGACGCTGGAGGAAGTGACGACCGCCGACCTGATCGTCCATGTTCGCGATATCGTGCACCCCGACAGTGACGCCCAATATGACGATGTGCGTGCGATCCTCGACTCGCTGGGCGTCAATGGGCCACAAGACGGAGACGCGGAGGCGGTCGAGGCCGTGCCCCAGATCGAAATCTGGAACAAGATCGACACCGCCGAACCGGAGCGGCGCGCCGAAATCGAAGCCGTGGCGGAGCGACGGGCCGACGTCGCGATCATCTCGGCGGAAACCGGCGAAGGCGTCGAGCAGGCGCGCATGTTCATGGCGTCGCAACTGACCGCGCGTCATGTCGAACACCGGATTTTCCTGGCGTTCGATCAAGGGGAGGCAATGGCGTGGCTGCACGCGCGCGGCGAGGTGCTGGCCGATGTGGCCGAGGAGGGCGGTCATCTGCTGACCGTTCGGCTCGACCCTGCCGATCGCGCGCGTTTCGACCGACTTTGGCCTTCTGCCTAGCTGATTTCGTCCGCTTTTACGGCTTGCCAGTGCGTCTCGAGCACATCGAGCGAAAGCGATGCCATGTTCGCTCCCGCGCGCTCCTCAACCGCGGTGAAACGTCGAGCAAACTTGGCGTTTGCCGCGCGTAGGGCGTCTTCGGCATCGACGCCGAGGTGGCGCGCATAGTTGACCACTGCAAACAACAGGTCGCCGACCTCCTCGGCGCGGTCCGCTGGGTCCGCGGCAGCAGCGACTTCCGCTAGTTCCTCGTGAATTTTGTCGCGCGGGCCGTCCGCGTCGGGCCAATCGAAACCGACGCGCGCCGCGCGCGCCTGCAGCTTTTGTGCACGCAGCAGTGCCGGTAGCGAAGATGCCACGCCGGCAAGCGCGCTATTTGGTCCCTCGGCCGCGCGCTCGTCGGCCTTGATCTGTTCCCATTGCTGGCGGACGTCGTCGGCCGTGGCGTCACCGAAAATATGCGGGTGCCGCCGTTCCATCTTCGCGCTGATGGCTGAGGCGACGTCGTTGAAGTCAAACAGACCTTTGTCGGTGGCAATTTGGCTGTGAAACACGACCTGGAGCAGCAGGTCGCCGAGTTCGTCGCAAATCGCATTGGGATTGCCGGACGCTATGGCGTCGGCAACCTCATAGGCCTCTTCGATGGTGTAGGGGGCGATCGATGCGAAATCCTGCGCCAGATCCCATTCGCACCCGCCATCGGGATTCCGCAATTGCCGCATGATAGCGAGCAGGCGATTGATGGGGGACAACTCGTCCGAAACGGGCATAAATTTATCCGATAATATATATTATGTAAAATTATCTAGGCGCCGCGGGCGGCCTGGAACGTCCAGACGGCCAGAAACACCAGCGCAAATATCGCCACCCAGGCAAGCCCGAGCTTGATCCAATCGGCCGCTGGCAAACGCCGGACGACGAGCGCGCTGAGAACCAGCGTGAAGGCTCCCGCAAACCAGATCAGTTGGACAGCCGTGTCACCGTTCATATCTCCACCTCCAACCCGTCATACCCGGGCTCGACGCCCGCTGGCAGTTCGGAAGCAAGGTCGTCATAATCCATCGTATTGTCCATATGGGTTATGATGGCGCGCGGCGACCCGACCTTGACGAGCGCTTCGAGTGTCATCGCCAAGTGTGGATGCGTCGGGTGCGGATAGCGACGCAAGGCATCGATGACGAACAGGTCGACGCCTTGGAAAAATTCGACCATTTCATCGGTGAACTTGGAAAAATCAGTGGCATAGCCAACCTTGTGCGCACCGTCGCAGAAGATCAGCCCCGTCGCCTTGATCGGACCGTGCGGCATTTCAATGGCCGAAACCTCGATCGGCCCGATCGATTGATGATCCTCAAGGTCAATGGGATCGACCGACGCCGGATAGCCGGCGTTGCCAGCAAAGGCGTAGGTGAATCGCCATTTCAATATGTCGAGCACATGATGGCGGGCATAAACGGGCACGGCGGAGCGGCGCAGGTGCATGATCTGCCGCAGGTCGTCGATTCCGTGGCAATGGTCGGCATGTTCGTGCGTCCAGATAACGGCGTCTATGGCACCGACATCTGCATCGAGCAGCTGCAAACGCATGTCGGGACTGGTGTCGACAAGCAGGCGGAAGCCGCCAAGCGATACGAGTATCGACGCGCGGCTGCGTAGATTGCGGGGGTTGTCGGGATCGCACTGACCCCAGTCGTTACCGATCCGGGGCACGCCCGAGGACGTGCCGCATCCCAATATCCGGACCTTCATGCCGCGTACGACGTCATGGCGCCGCCTTGCTGAAAAGCGCGTAGAAATTGGCGCTTGTGGCGTCGGCCAGCTCCTGACGGTCCGCGCCGCGCAGCTCGGCGAGATATGCCAGCGTATCGGCAACAAAGGCCGGCTCGCCGGTCTTGCCGCGGTGCGGCACGGGCGCGAGGAAGGGTGAATCCGTTTCGATCAGCAGCCGCTCCTGCGGCAACCAGCGCGCGGTAGCCTGTAGCTCGGCCGCATTCTTGAACGTCACGATACCCGAAATCGAGATGTAGAGCCCAAGGTCGAGGGCCTGGCGCGCGAAATCGTCGCTTGCGGTGAAGCAGTGAATGACGCCGGTGAACGGATTGCGCGCCATTTCTTCGCCGAGCAGCGCGAGCGTGTCGGCCTCTGCGTCACGTGTGTGGACGATAATCGGAAGCCCGGTTTGCTGCGACGCATGGATGTGGCGCCGAAAACTGTCCTGCTGCCGCTGCCGATCGCTCTTGTCGTAATAATAATCGAGACCGGTCTCGCCGATCCCGATCACGCGCAGATGGGCGGCGCGCGCGACGAGCTTGGCGGTATCGATGTCGGGATGGTTATCGGCGTCGTGCGGATGGATGCCCACACTCGCCCACACGTCCTCATTGGCTTCAGCAGCAGCAAGAACATCGTCCCATTCGCTTTCGCGCGTTGCGATGTTGAGCATCGCCGTGACGCCGCGCGCACGGGCGCGTTCGAGCACTTCACCCTGCTGCTCGGCGAGCCCCTTGTAATTGAGGTGGCAGTGCGAATCGACGAGCATCAGGCGGTCACTTCTTCCCCTTCCCCTTCGGGCAGTTCGAGCCGCGGGAAAATGGGGATGGGTTGGGCAACGGCGAAACCGCCATCGACGAGCTTGGCAAACCAGTCTTCGTCAGAAAGGGCAGCAAAATCACGAGCATCCAGCGCAATGCCCATTTGGTCGAGCAGCTTGTCCGCGGCCGCCGGGACGACGGGACGGATCGCAATGGCGAGCGTGCGCACCGCCTGGAACAACGTCATCAGCACTGCGCGCATGCGCTCGGGGTCGGTCTTGCGGAGCGTCCACGGCGCCTGCGCGTCGACATATTGATTGCAGGCGAAAACCGCCCGGATCCAGTCTTCGATGCCCACAGAAAAAGCCAATTGCTCAAACTCGCGCGGCAGGCGGGTGCGCGCCATATCGAGGACGTCAGCGATAAGGCCCTTGTCATCCTCCGTCGGCGGCCAATCGCTCGACAAAGCGCCATCCAAATTTTTGAAAATCATCGACAAACTACGCTGCGCCAGATTACCGAAGCTGTTGGCAAGGTCCGCATTGGCGGTGCGGACGATCGCTTCGGCCGAATAGCTGCCGTCCTGTCCGAAGCTCACTTCGCGCAGCAGATAATAGCGCAGCGCATCGACGCCGAAGGTCTCGGCGAGCGCCATTGGATCGACCACATTGCCGAGCGACTTCGACATTTTCTCGCCGCGGTTGAGCAGGAAGCCGTGGCCGAACACCTGCTTCGGCAGCGGCAAACCTGCACTCATCAGAAAGGCCGGCCAGTAAACCGTATGAAAACGAACGATATCCTTGCCGATCATATGGATATTCGCCGGCCAGAACTTACCGAAATCGCTCGCCGGATCGGGATAGCCGAGTCCCGACAAATAGGTGGTGAGCGCATCGACCCACACATACATCACATGGCCCGGCGAGTCCGGCACCGGCACGCCCCAGTCGAAGCTGGTGCGCGACACCGAAAGGTCCTTCAGACCACCTTCGACGAACCGCAGCACCTCGTTGCGACGGCTCTCGGGACGAATGAAATCGGGATTGTCGCGGTAAAGTGCAAGAAGGCGGTCCTGATAGGCCGAAAGTCGAAAGAACCAGCTTTCTTCAACGGTCCACTCGACCGGCGTTCCTTGCGGGGACAGGCGTGTGTCCCCTTCCCCATCGACGAGCTCGCTCTCGTCGTAAAAAGCCTCGTCGCGTACCGAATACCAGCCTTCGTAGCGGTCGAGGTAGAGGTCGCCATTGGCCTGCATCGCGCGCCAGATCGCCTGCGACGCGGCGTGGTGCGCAGGGTCCGAAGTGCGCATGAAATTGTCATAGCTTATATTCAGCTTGGCATACATCTCACGGAAATATCCCGACATTTCGTCCGCGAGGTCGATTGTCGCGCGCGCTTGGTCGCGCGCGGTCTGGAACATCTTGAGGCCATGTTCGTCGGTGCCGGTAATCAGCCGCACGTCGCGACCGCGCGCGCGCTGGAACCGCGCCATGACGTCGGTTGCGATCGCTTCATAGGCGTGGCCGATATGCGGGCGACCGTTGGGATAGCTGATTGCGGTCGTGATATAAAAAGGTTCGGACATGCGCGCGCCTTAGCCGCTGCATCGCGCAAGGGAAAGCGTCAGCGTGCGCCCTCGCGGCCGCGCGGCGCGAGTTCGGCCAGACAGTTGCCGATCTCGAAGCCCGCCATCGCGCCGTCATAGGATCCGCGTACCGCGTCGCGGACGGTGCGCTGGACACGGTCCCATTGTTCCAGAACCGGGCCGACGTCCTCAACCGGGCGCTCGCGCGCTATCCGTGCAAGAAGCCCGGGAACGATGTCGATGACCAGCTCGAGCCTCGCGCGGTTGCTGGTACCGGAAACCTCGCGCGCGAGCGCTTCGCGCAACCTGTTTCCGGGATCGCCGCTCTCGGCGATAGCCGTCAGCTTGCGCTCCATCACCGCGACATCGCTGTCTATCAGCGCGAGTGCTTTGCCCGGGACACCGCCCGCGGCCGCGGCAATCGCGCGCACCTCTTCGACGTCGAGCATCGGGCGCATTTCGTGCAGCCATGCCACCATGACGTCACGATCAACCGGTTGAAAACGGACGATTCTGCACCGCGACCTGATCGTGGGAAGGAGGCGTCCCGGCGAGTGGCTGACGAGCAGGAACAATGTCTGCGCCGGCGGCTCTTCCAATGTCTTGAGCAATGCGTTGGCGCCATCGGTTTCGAGATCGTCGACGGCGTCGATGATGACGACGCGCCAATCGCCAAGCGACAAGGACAGGTGCAGCCGCCTGATCATCTGGCGAACCTGGTCGATGGTGATGTTGCGTGCGAGGTCCTTGGACTTGTCCTTTGGCTGGCGCGCAAGGCTGATCAATTCGGGATGGTTCCCGGCATCGACGAGCTTTGCCGCAGCCGGGTCGCCGGGATCGTCGAGCGATCCGGCGCCTCCTGCACCGGCGCGACCGTGCGTCACCAGAAAGCGCGCCGCCCGATGCGCAAAAGTAGCCTTGCCCATCCCCTGCGGCCCCGCAAGAAGCCATGCGTGGTGCATCCGTCCGCCCAGCCAGGCCTCGCGAAAGGCATATTCGGCGCTTCCATGGCCGATCATGACAGCCAGTCCTGGAGTTCGGCGACTATCGTTGCGGTCACGACCGGTGCGGCGGCCCCGGCATCGATGACGCGCCAGCGTAGAGGCTCGGCGGCGGCCATTTCGTCGAAACGCGCGGCAAGACGGGCCTGATACTCGTCCGGCTTGCTTCCCATACGATCGCTGCCTTCGATATCGCGCGCGGCAAGGCGGCGCGCGGCCTCGGCGGGCGAGACGCGAAGGAGGAAGGTCCGGTCGGGCCACAGATTCTGCGAACCGAAGCGATGCAAGGCCAATATATCGGCGTCCGTGACTCCCCCTCCGCCGCCCTGATAGGCGCGCGTCGAGTCGACGAAACGGTCGCACAGGACCCATGCGCCGCGTTCGAGCGCGGGCCGGATCGTGCGCGCGACATGGTCGGCGCGCGCTGCCGCGAACAACAGCGCTTCGCCGCGCGCATCCCAGCGATCATCGTCTCCATGAAGCAGTAGCTCGCGAATGGCCTCGGCGCCCTCGCTGCCGCCGGGTTCGCGCGTGACGACGACCTCGATGCCGCGCACCGTCAGTTCGTCGGCGAGCGCGCGGATCTGGGTCGACTTGCCGACGCCTTCGCCGCCCTCGAGCGTGATGAAGCGCCCCGTCAACGGCCGGTCAATCGGTAAAGGCCGGTACGACTGCGCGACCAAAGGCTGTCGGTTGCCTCGACGCCGCTTGTCGCGACTAGCGGTGTTATCTGTGGCGGCAGTCCCGTTGGCGTTACGACCAAATCAGCGACTTTGACGCGTCGGCCGACCGGCGCGCTTTGCGGGGCTCGTCCGCGCATTACCGCGCGATACCCGCCCGAAAAGCCCTTGGGCACCGTCACCCTGATGGGAAGCGGCGTTTCTACGGGGACCATCGGCGCGGTTCCGCCGTTCACGTCGAGGTGGCCGACGACCTTGCCCGCAGGCGCCACCAGACGCCCTTCCCATTCCTCGAAACCCCAGCGCATCAACCTTTCGGCCTCGTCGCGGCGTGCCTTTTCGCTGCCCATACCTGCCACCACCATAATCAACCGGCGCCCGTCGCGCCTGGCCGACCCGAGGAAGCAATAGCCTGCTTCGGCGGTATGCCCCGTCTTCAGTCCATCGGCGCCCGCAAAACGGCCAAGAATCGGATTGCGATTGGGCTGGACGATCGGCGTGCCGTCGGGCGCCTTGCCATGCTGCAGGCGGGGAATGGCAAAATAGCGGTCGTAATCGGCAGGGAAATCGCGGATCAGCCGATCGGCGAGCGTGATAAGGTCGGCGGCGCTGACCTTGGTAACTCCACCGTCGGGCCAACCATTGGGCGTACCGAATCGACTGGAACTCATGCCAAGTTCGGCTGCTACTTTGTTCATTCGCCGAACAAAAGCCTGTTCGCTCCCGTCAATCCCTGCTGCCAGCAGCGCCGCGGCATCATTTCCCGAAACGGTGATCAGCCCCTTGAGCAGCTGGTCGACCGACACTTTCTCGCCTGCTCGCAGAAACATTGTCGATCCGCCGGTCGACCCGTTCCATTTCTTCCAGAGCGCCTCGGTCATCGTGAACTGCTGATCGTGTGCAAGTTCGCCCTTGGCGATCAGATCGAGCACAACATAGGCGGTCATGACCTTGGTCATCGAGGCCGGGGCAAATCGTTTGTCGGCGCCGCGCGAAAACAATATGGCCCCCGAATCGGCATCCTTGAGCATGACGATCGGCGCTTCGGTGACATAAAGCGGCCGCGTTGCGGGGCGCGCCGGTGTCGCGTCGCCGCGCGCCGGTGCTGGCGCGAGCGTCGCGGCCGACAATGCGGCGAACAGGACGGCGGTTACCCCTGCTCTCGTCAATGCTCGACTGAAGTTCATTGTGGTTGTCAGCGGTCGTGCAGCAGCATCGCGTCGCGAAAACCCTTGGCCTTGGCCCGGTCGAGCGCTGCCTGCGCTTCGGCCTGGCTGGCAAAGGGACCCATGCGAACGCGCCAGAGGTTGCCCGATCGGCTGACGGTGCCGCCTACGGCCGTGGCGGTCGCGTCAGCGCGCGCCTCGCTGCTGAATGCAGCGACCTGGACGACGATATTTCCGTCCTTTGCCGGTGACGCCGAAGCGGCGGGCTTGGCGGTCGACGTCCCCATATCGATCCGATCATCGCCGGGTTTCGCCTTTGCCGAAGCGACGGGCGGTGGGGGTTCGATGGTGACAGCGGCTGCAGGTGCCATCGCCGGGACGGGCAGTTTCTTTGCCTTGGCGCGCAAGATCGCGAGCAGCGACTGCGGCGTTACGATCCTTTCGGGCACCGGTTTGCCGGCGCGCAGTTGCGCCCGTTCCGCCGCGGGCGGGTTTGTGCGGCGGACGCGGACGGCCGCGACGCCGCTCGACAGGCCGAGCTGCTCGGCTGCCGCGCGCGACAGGTCGATCAGCCGATCGTTCGCCATCGGACCGCGGTCGTTGACGCGGACCAGAATCGTCCGTCCAGTATCGAGCGCGGTAACCTCGACATAGCTTGGCAGCGGCAGCGTCTTGTGCGCGGCGCTGATGCGCGCCGGGTCGAACTTCTCGCCGTTGGCCGTCGGTTTCCCCGCGAGCTCATCGCCGTACCAACTGGCATAGCCCACTGCATCATAGTCCGCGACGTCGACCGGCGTATAGGTGACGCCGCCGACGGCGTACGGATTGCCAAGCTTGACGGGCGTGTCGGATACCAGACTGCCTGCTGCCGACGGTGCCGGACCGGCGGTCGGTCCGTCCCCCCGCGTGCCGTCGAAACTGCCGCAACCACTGAGTAACAGCGCCGCACCCGCGATCAGGCCCCCGCCCCTATCGATCGATCTCATCCGCCAGCAACCCCACAGAAAGCGCGTAAAAATTCGAGCAATTATAATCGAGTATCGCACGGTAATTGCCCGTCAGCAAATAGGCGGTCCGACCCGGACCGTCGGGTTCGAGCAACGTCGCCTGGACCTGACCGTCGGGCCATCGACCGTCGAGCGGCGCGATCCCGTCGGCGCGCCATTCGGCCATCGTCCGCCAACGGCTATGGCGCGCAAAGACCCGCGGACACCGCGTCGGAACGAGGCGGCTGGCGACTGCATTGCGATTGAAGCCGTCAGGCACGCGCACCGCGACACCCCACGGCTGCCCGGCGCGCCACCCTGCACGGCGGAGGTAGGAACCGATCGATTCGATCGCGTCCGCTTCGCTCGACCAGATCCGTGCCACCCCGTCGCCGTCGCCATCCTCGGCCACCTGAAGATAGACCGAAGGCAGAAATTGCGGATAACCGAAAGCGCCGGCCCAGCTTCCCTTGAGCACCTCGCGCGGGACACCCTTTTGTACCATTTCAAGCGTCGCCAGAAATTCGGGCTCGAACAGGCTGCGGCGGCGCCCTTCATAGGCGAGGGTCGCAAGCGCCTCGGGGAGATCGAAGCTCCCCGTTACCTGTCCATAAGCCGTCTCGTGTCCATAGATGGCGATCATGATGCTCGTCGGCACGCCCGTCCGTTGTTCGATGCGCGACAAGAGCGGGAGCAGCCGGTCGTGAACGCGCCGTCCGCCATTGATTCGCGCCGCATCGACATGCCTGATCTTGTACGGCGTGAAGGCCGGGATCGGAGCATTGGAACTCGACGGACTGCCCAGATTGTCGCGGTCGAGCGCCACGACGCGGGCATTGTAACGCAACCCGGCGGTCACGCGATCAAAGGTCGCGCGCGACACGCCGCGCGCCTGCGCCTTCGGCCAGAGCGACTGGACATAGGCGTCGAATCCCGCGTCGCTGCCTTGTGCCCGCAGCGGCGCCGATGCTGTCAGCACCCAAGCCGACAGGACGACGGAGACAAAGGCGAAAACCGGCCTGATTCTGAATGTTCGAGCGTGCATATCGTCCAGCACCCAAGCCGACAGGACGACGGAGACAAAGGCGAAAACCGGCCTGATTCTGAATGTTCGAGCGTGCATATCGTCCCACCCCATAGGCAAATAGTGACACAGATGCACGCACCTTGGCCATAGGATGGCAAGACAGGGCGATTCAAATGTGCGCCGGGTCGAGCCGCGCCATGTTTTGCTTGCCGCGCATCGCCCACGCGCTATGGCGCCTCTACCGGACAGGTGGCCGAGTGGTTTAAGGCAGCGGTCTTGAAAACCGCCGTGGGTGCAAGCTCACCGTGGGTTCGAATCCCACCCTGTCCGCCATCGACCTGCCTCAATCAACTCGCGTCGTGGAAGATGATGCCGAGCGTGAAGCGCTCGCCCGATCGGACGACGCTGACGCCGTGACGCAGTTTTACGCGGTATGTGCCGCGCGTCCCGTCCCGTGGCGCTTCGTTCACCGGGAAAATCACCGCGTCGCCGATGCCCAGCGGAACGACATGCGCGCGCGACTGCATGCGCGGGCGCTGCTCGGTGATCACGAAATCGCCGCCATGGAAGTCGCATCCGGGTTCAGACAGCAATATCGCCATCTGAAAGGGGAAATGCACCTCGCCATAAAGGTCCTGATGCAGACAGTTGAAGTCGCCGGTACGGTAGCGGAGAATGAGCGGCGTCGGCCGCTGTTGCCCGCGCGCATGGCATTGTTCGATAAAGGTGGCGTGATCGGCGGGGTAGGCCTGCTCCTTGCCCGTGCGCTGCATCCACTCGTTTGCGAGCCCTGCCAGCGGGACGTAATAACGAGTGCGCAGCTGCGCGATCGGATCGGGCAGTGGATAGCGAAAGTAGCGATATTCGCCCCGGCCGAATCCATGGCGCTGCATGACCACGGTGCTACGGTAACGATCGTCGCAGCGATAATTGTGGCGAAGCGCGGCGCATTGTTCGGGGGACAGCAACTGCGGCACGACGTGCCAACCCTGTTCGTTGAGGTCGTGCGCCAGCGCCTTGATATCGAGCGCTTGGGCATCGGCAAATACACTGGCGGGAAACATATCGGCCTGTCCTTGTCCTGGCGAAAACACGGCGCCGACAAATAGGGTCCTGCCGGTAACATCGCGCCCCGCTTCTTGCGGTCAAACAAGCGCCAAGATTTTTTCAAGGCTGCCGCCGACCGGCTCCGTCTTGTGGATGTTCAAGGGAATACGTCCCGAGCGACATTCACAAGAGGAACCCGATGCGCAAAACCCTGCTGGCCTCCACCTGCCTGGCCGCTATTGTTTCGACGCCGCTTCACGCTGAAACGACGATCACGACGGCGACGACCGCACCGGTCCGTACGTCGACCGTCAAATCGGGCGGCCCTGACGACATCAAGATCACGTCGGCCGGCTCGATCAAGCCGACCAGCGGCACCGCCGTCACGATCGACAGCAACCACAAGGTCGTCAACGAAGGCACGATCCAGATCACGAACGCCAATGGCGCGACTGGCATTTCCGCGGGTGCGGGAACGGTCGGCGCGATCACGAACGGCGCGACCGGCAAGATCATCATCGACGAAGTCTATAATCCGACCGACATCGACAAGGACGGCGACCTCGACGGCCCATTTGCGATCGGGACGGGACGGACCGGCATTTCCACAGGCGGCGCCTTTACCGGCAATATCGTCAATAGTGGCGAAATCACCATCCGCGGCAATGATTCGGCGGGCATTCGCCTGGGCGGGCCGTTGACGGGCAATTTCACGAATGATGGCACCATTTCGGTGCTCGGCGACCGTGCGCTGGGTGTCGGGTTGCAGGATGTTACCGGCAATGTCCGCCTTGCGGGAACGATCACTGCGGTCGGTGTTGACGCGGTGGCGGCGCGGCTTGCCGGAAATATCACCGGCGCGCTTGTCGTGCAGGGCAACCTCTCGGCCACCGGCTATCGCCACACCACTGCACCTGCCGATCCGAGCAAACTCGACGCCGACGATCTGCTGATCGGCGGTCCGGCGCTGTCGATCGAGGGCAATGTGACGGGCGGGATCGTTTTTGCAGTACCGCCCAAGGATACCAACCCGGACGACAAGGACGAGGATAAGGACGGCATCGAGGACAGCAAGGAGGGGTCGGCAGCGATCCGATCCTATGGTTCGGCCGCCGCTGTCCGTATCGGGTCGGCAACGCAAGATGTCACCATCGGGCCCGTGGCAGGCACCGGAACCGGGCTTGGCGTCATCATCGACGGCTCGATCCTCGGCAGCGGTCTTTATGCCGGCAAAACCGGCAACGGGATGCAGATCGGCGGCATGGGCGGCAACGTGACCATCGCTGGCGGTATCGGCATCGGCGGCACCGGTTCGGTCGTCGCCTTGTCACGCGACATGGCTGCGACGGCAATTCGATTCGGCGCGGGTGCGACGACGCCCGAACTGCGCAATGCAGGCAAGATCGAGGCCACGACGACCGAGAATGTCGCCACCGCGGTCGCGACGGCGGTGCTGGTCGACACAGGCGCCAACCTCCCCTTCATTCGCAACAGCGGAACGATCGCCGCCAAGACGACAGGGGCCAACGGAACGGCGCGCGGCATCGTCGACCTGTCGGGTACGCTCGACCTGATCGAGAATAGCGGTACGATCAGTGCAACGGGCGCCACGGGAACGTCAGATCGCAACATCGCGATCGATCTGTCGGCAAACAACGGCGGAACGACGGTGAAGCAAACTGCGGTCGCCTCGGGGGTTGCCGCCCCGTCGATCGTCGGCGACGTGCGCTTCGGCGGCGGCGACGATCTGTTCGACATTGCCGACGGCAGCGTGAAGGGCACGACCTATTTCGGCGCCGGGAACAACCGCCTCGCCCTGTCGGGCGATGCCGTTTATTCCGGTACCGCGCGCTTTGGTGCCGGTAACGACACGATGACCCTGGCCGGTACGTCGGTGTTCAATGGCACGGCCGATTTCGGCGGCGGCGCCGACACGCTTACGATCGGTGGAACTGCGGTCTTTTCGGCAGGACTCGTCAATTCGCAAGGACTCGCGGTCTCGGTTGGCGGCGGCACGTTCGACGTCATTGGCAGCGGCACCATCTCTTCGCTTGCCGTCACCGACAAGGGCTCCCTCGGTGTCACGCTGGGCGGCGGGTCGAGCACGGCGCTGCAGGTTACCGGCAATGCGAGCTTTGCCGCCGATTCCAAGCTCATTCTGAAGCTGTCGAGCCTTGCACAGGCCGAAGGGCAGCATGTCGTTCTGACCGCGGGAACGCTGACCGGCGCAAACAATCTGACCGCGTCGTCGACCCTGCTTCCGTTCCTTTACAAGGGGACGCTGTCGTCGAACGCGAACCAGCTGATCGTCAATGTCGCGCGCAAGGAAGTGTCCGAGCTTGGCCTCAACCGGTCGGAAGCGAGCGCATTTGGCGCCGTTCTTGCCGCAGTGGCCAAGGATGAAGACATCGAGGACGTGTTTCTCGACATTGCCGACGGCGACCATTTCCGCAATCAGCTGGGTCAGATGCTCCCCGAACATGAAGGCGGCGTGTTCGAAACCGTCACGACCGGTTCGCGCGCGCTTGCCCGCTACCTTCAGGACCCGAACGCCCTGTACCAGGACGAGGGGAAGTGGGGCTATTGGGTCAACCAGGCCGTCTGGGGCACGTCGAAGAGCGTCGGCGATACCGCCAGCTATGATGTCAGCGGCTGGGGTATTTCGATGGGGGCCGAGATCAAGAGCGACCTCGGCAACTTTGGCGGCTCGATCGCCTATCTCAGCGGCAAGGACAGCAACGGCAGCAATGCCAATGAGGTGAGCACCAGCCAGTTCGAAGGCGCCCTCCACTGGCGCCTGCGGTCCGACAAGTTCATGGCCAACGCCCGCGTTTCGGGCGCGCCGGTCAAGATGAAGGGAACGCGCATATTCACGGCCGAAGCGGGTGCCGAAGACATCGAAGAAACGATGCGTGGCAAATGGGATGCGACGCTGTGGTCTGCATCGGGCGCCGTGGCTTATGACATGCGCGGCAAAGGCATGATCTCGCTCCGTCCCACGCTGGCCGTCGATTATTACAAGCTCAAAGAGGACGGCTATCAGGAAACGGGTGGTGGCGACGCGCTCGACCTGACGGTCCTTGGCCGCAGCAGCGACGAGCTTGCCGTGACGGGCACCGTTGCCGTCGGCCTCGATTTCGGCGGTTATGATGCCTATTCGGGCTGGACGCGCTTCGAACTCGAAGCCGGCCGCCGCGAAATCGTCAGCGGTCAGCTCGGCGCCACCGTGGCGTCGTTCAAGAACGGCACGCCGTTCACCCTTACCCCAGAGGAGCGCACGAGCGGTTGGGTCGGCCGCCTTCGCGGCATCGCTGGCAATTCGGCCTTCCAGGTCGGCGCCGAAGTGTCTGCGGAGGAACAGCAAAGCCATGTTGGCTGGGCGTTCCGTGCGAGCCTGCGGGTCGGTCTCTAGCCCCCCTGACCGACTCCGCTGCAAGGGGGAAGCACCCTCCCTGTCTGCTTCCCCCTTGCCTTGGCGCCAACGAAGAAGGAACCGATGTTCGCAACCGCAACCCTCCCCCGCCAAGGGCGCCCATATGAACCATGGTTGCGCGGACGTGTTTTGGCGCTATATGACGCCGCGAACAGGGGACCCTTTGGTGCGCGCGGGGGCAGCACCGACCAGCAAAAGACGGCGTTCCGAAACAAGAACTTCATGACCGACGCTAGGGAGCAGACCGACGCCGTCCAAGGCATCGAAGCGATTTTGCTGGCCGAACGCGCGCGCATTGTCCGTTTCCTGGAACTTCGCGGTGCGGGGGATGCTGCCGAGGATATTTTTCAGGATTTGTGGATGCGGCTGACCGAACGACAGATCGGCCCCATTGGCGATCCCCTGCCCTATATCATGCGCGCGGCCAACAATCTGATGCTCGACCGCTACCGGTCGAGCCGCCAACGCGAAAAACGCGACCACGACTGGAGCGAGACGCAGCCGAGGCAACGTCCGTCGATCGAAAACGCGCTCATTTCTCGCGAACAGCTTGTGCAGGTCGAGCAGGCAATCGACGCAACCGGAGAACGGCCTGCGCGCGCATTTCGGCGGTTTAGGGTTGACGGGGTGGCGCAGCGCGACATCGCTATCGAACTGGGTGTCAGCCTGAGCACTGTCGAAGCCGATTTGCGTAAAGTCTATGCCGCGCTCGCCACACTCCGGAGGCAATTCGATGCGTCCTGACAAGCAGCACGCCGCCGAAGCGCAGGCGATCGACTGGGTTATCCGCCAGCGCGATCCGGCTTTTGCCGACTGGGACGACTTCGCCAATTGGCTTGCCGAGGATCCCGAACATAGCGCCGTTTACGATGCGGTCGCCTGCCTCGACGAGGATCTCGACAGTCTGCCGCCGGTCCGCAAAACGGTATTCGTGCCCGCGCCCGAGCAGCGGCGGCGGTTGTCGCGGCGCGCGTGGTTTGGCGGCGCGGTCGCTGCAGCGCTTGCCCTCGTCGTCGGCATGAATGGTCCTGCCTTTTTCGGCGACACCGGCCGTATCCAGACCGCCGCCGGCGAACATCTCACAATCGAACTCGCTGACGGTTCGCGGATCGAACTCAACGGCGCCTCGATCATCGAGCTCGACGAAGACCGGCCGCGTTTTGCCCGCCTCGAATCCGGCGAGGCGATGTTCCATGTGGTTCATCGCGACGATGCGCCTTTCGTGGTGGAGGCCGGCGAAGCGAAAATCGTCGACCTCGGCACGGCTTTCAACGTCGTGCGCGGCCGCAAGCGGACCTCGGTGGCGGTGTCCGAGGGCGTGGTCGCTTATAATCCGGACCGTCAGAATGTTCGCTTGACCGCCGGTCAGGGTCTCGATGTCGGCGATGGCGACTCCGATGCGCCGGTCGTGCGGTCGGTCGACACGGCGACCGTCGGCGGGTGGCGGAACGGCTTGCTGGTCTATAACGATACGCCATTGGCGGTTGTCGCAGAGGATCTGGCGCGCACCGCCGGAATGCAGGTCACGGTTGCGCCGGATGCTGCCGATCTGTCGTTCCGCGGCGCGTTGATCATCGATCCCGACCGTGCACGCACGATCGCCGATCTGGCGGCGCTTTCCGGCACGCGCGCGCGTAAAAAGGGCGATGGCTGGGAGCTTGCGCGCTGACCGGCGAGCGCGGCCTTTCGATCGTTCTGGCGATCGCGACACTGGGCACGCCGGCGCAGGTGATGGCGGCCGAGGAAAGTCGCTACGACGTTCCGGGCGGCCGTCTGTCCAGCGCCCTCCCTCTCCTCAGCCGGCAGGCGGGCGTGAGCATCAGCGTTGCCGATGCGCAGCTTTGGGCGACGCGGGTCAAGCCGGTGCGCGGCCGCATGGGTGTCGATGAAGCGATACGGCGGATGCTCGCGGGAACCGGAACGCGCGCGGTCCGCGTGAGTACGACCAGTTGGCGCATCGAGCGGCAAGCGTCGGTGCAGCGCGTATCCCATCGCGCGGCGACCCCACCACGACAGCCGCCGCAACCACGCGCTCGCGCTCCCGACGATTTCCTTGTCGCGGCGCCCGAGGACGAAATCATCGTCAACGCCACCAAGACCGAACTGCCCTATTCGCAATTTGCGGGCGTCGCCACCCTTCTGGATGGCGGCGATTTGGCGTTTGGTGGCGAGCGTGGCACCGATTCGATCCTGTCACGCGTCGCAACCGTCTCCTCGACCCATTTGGGATCGGGGCGCAACAAGCTGTTCATCCGGGGGATCGCCGATTCGAGTTTTACCGGGCCGACGCAGGCGACGGTTGGCCAGTATCTGGGCGACATCCGGATCAGCTATAACGCGCCGGACCCCGACCTGCGCCTTTACGACATCGACGGTGTCGAGGTTCTCGAAGGCCCGCAAGGCACGCTCTATGGCGCCGGATCGCTTGGCGGGATCATTCGCGCCGTGCCCAAAGCTCCGGATGCGCACGCGCTGACGTTGCAGGCGATCGGAGGCTTGACGCTGACGCAGCACGGCGAACCCGGCGGCGACATAGCAGGGATCGTCAACCTGCCCGTCGGCGATGGCGGTCATGCCCTGCGGCTCGTCGGCTATATGATCAGCGAGGGCGGTTATATCGACAATCCCCTGCGGGGGCAGGACGACGTCAATCGCGTACACATCCGCGGCGGACGCGGCGTCTTTCGGATCGACGCAGGTGACGATTGGACCGTCGACGTCGGGGGCGTCTATCAGGCGATCACCTCCGACGATGCGCAATATGCCGACAAGGATGCGCCGCCATTGATGCGTCATTCGCTGGTGCAGCAGAATGCAAAGGCGCGCTATGCGATGGGCACGGTCGTTCTTGCAAAGGACTGGGGCAGTCTGCACTTTCAATCGTCGAATGCCTATGTGCGCCACCGACTGGCCGAGCGTTTCGACGCGAGTTTGCCCAACGGCGTTGCCGGTACGGTCGACGTCGATCGCCTTTTCGCTCCGGCGGTCATCGACGCCTTCGCCGACCGTCCCCGCGTGCTCGACCAACGCAACCGGACGACGATGATTGTCAGCGAAAACCGGTTGTCCCGGCCCTTTCACGACGGCTGGGGTTGGGTGCTCGGCGCAAGCTTCATCGACAATCGTACGGCCCAGAGGCGTGAGTATGGCTTTGGCGGCCTGCGCACCACATTGCCAGGCGTGCAGAACGACATCACCGAATTCACCGGCTATGCCGAAGCGAACGTCGAACTGGTTCGCGACGTCATCCTGTCGGGCGGCGCGCGGCTTTCGCACATGCGGCTCGGCGGAAGCGCGGAGGATGTTCCTTTCGCGGTAAAACTGGCGGGCGAGGCGACGACGGCGAGCCGGCGCGAGACCGACCTGCTCCCGTCGCTTTCGATCCTCGCAACGCCGCTCGACAATGTGAAACTCTATGCGCGCTACCAGGAGGGGTTTCGCCCCGGCGGTCTTGCGATCGACGGCGATTTCGTGCGGCGCTTTCGCAACGATCAGGTGCGCACATGGGAAGCCGGTATGCGGTTCGGCGACAAGCGCAACAGTATCGTCGATGCCAATGTCGCGGTATCGCACAGTCGCTGGCGCGATATTCAGGCCGATTTTATCGACAGCAACGGTTTTCCGACGACCGCGAACATTGGCGATGGCCGGATTACCAGCGTTACGGGGGCGCTGACACTGCGCGCCTCATCGGCCCTCACTTTCGAGCTCGGCGGCGTTTACAACCACAGCAAGGTCGATGAGCTGGCACCGCAGATTCTGCCGATATTCGCCGCCGCGCCCGCGCGATTGGGCCGCATACCGAATGTCGCAAGCCATGCAGCGCGCGGTTCGATAACCTATGTCATGCAGCTCGGCGATCGCGATTTCCGTGTGAACGGTTGGGCCAATTACGTTGGCCCGTCGCGATTGGGAATCGGTCCGATCCTCGGCGAGGGCCAGGGCGACTATGTCGACACGGGGCTCGCCATGCGGCTCGGCGACGAGCGGCGTGGACTGTCGTTGACGCTTACGAACCTGTTCGATGCTCGCGGAAACCGTTTCGCGCTCGGGACGCCCTTTCTCGAAGGGAGCGCCGGGTTTCTGACCCCCCTACGTCCCCGCACGCTACGCGTCGCGGTCGACATCGCCTATTGACGGCGACGCCGACCGTCGGGGCACGGTCAGTCTGCGAGCGTCAACCGCTCGAACCGGTCCATGTGATAATCGGCGCTGCCGAACTGGCCCTCGATCATGGTCGCGCGTTTGAAATAATGGCCGATAGCAAGCTCCTGCGTGATGCCGATGCCGCCATGTGTCTGGATCGCATTCTGCCCGACGAATTTCGCCCCGCGACTGACTTTCGCCTTGCACGCCGACACCGCCGCCTTGCGCTCGTCTGCGGGCAGGTCGAGCTTCAGCGTCCCCATGATGGTCATCGAACGCGCCTGTTCGACCTCCATGAACATGTCGACCATACGGTGCTGGAGCACCTGGAACTTCGCAATGGGCACGCCGAACTGCTTGCGCTGCTGCGTATATTCGAGCGTGCCTTCGTGCAGCTTCTGCATCACGCCCGTCGCCTCGGCACAGGTGGCGACAATGGCTTCGTCGACGATCTGCTCGACCAGGGCGAGCCCCGCTCCTTCGCCGCCGAGCAGCGCATCACCGGGAATGGCGACATTTTCGAAATAGATTTCGGAGGCGCGATTGCCGTCGACGGTCGGATAGTCGCGGCGGACGATCCCCGGCAGGTTTGCGTCGATCAGGAACAGCGATACGCCCTCGGCATCGCGCTGTCCGCCGCCCGTCCGTGCAGTGACGAGCAGGTGTGTGGCCCAGGGTGCGGCGTAAACGACGCTCTTGTGCCCGCTCAGCACGTAACCGCTCCCGTCCTTCTTGGCGGTGGTCCGCAGGTTGGCGAGATCGTAGCGGCCTTGCGGCTCGGCATAGGCAAAGGCGATGATCGCATTGCCCATGATGATTTCGGGGATCATCGCGTCGGCCTGCGCGCCGCCAACGGTCTTGAGCGCGCCGCCCGCGATGACGACCGTCGGAACATAGGGCTCGATCGCGATGACCTTGCCCATTTCTTCCATCACAATCGCATTTTCGAGCGCGCCGCCGCCAAGGCCGCCATGCTCCTCGCCAAAGGCTGCACCCAGCATGCCGAGTTCCTGCGCCAATGCGGTCCAGATCGCAGGGTCGCGCCCCGTTTCGCTGTCGATGAACTTCTGGCGCGTGTCGAAATCGTAGGTGTCGGCCAGAAAGCGCGCCAGCGTGTCGCGGACCATGTCCTGCGTTTCGGTGTAGGTGAAATCCATTAAACTATCCTCGATTTCTTCGTCATCCCGGCGAAGGCCGGGATCCCACCGCTGCATTATGGCGAAAGGGCGAGATCCCGGTCTTCGCCGGGATGACGTCGATTATAATATCAGAGACCCAAAACCATCTTCGCGATGATGTTGCGCTGAATTTCGTTGGACCCGCCATAGATGGTCGTCTTGCGGACGTTGAAATAGGTTGGCGCCGCGCGATGCGCATAGTCGGGGCCGATCGGATGCTCGTTATCGCCTTCACCGAAGCTGCGGAAATAGGGTGCGCCATAATGGCCCACGGCCTCAAGCGTCAGCTCAGTCAACCGCTGCTGGATTTCGCTGCCCTTGATCTTGAGCAGGCTCGACTCGGGTCCCGGCCCCTTGCCCGCGTTCGGTCCGGCGAGGCTGCGCAGCTCGGTGAATTCGAGCGCGGTCAGATCGACCTCCAGCTCGGCAACCTTGCGCTTGAAGAAAGGATTGGCGAGTAGCGGCTTGTCGCCGTCGACTTCGGTGCGGGCGATCGCCTTGACCTTTTCGACCCCGCGCTTCGACGCCGCGACGCCCGCGATACCGGTGCGTTCGTGCGCGAGCAGGAATTTCGCGCAGGTCCAACCTTTATTCTCTTCATGGACGCGCTGCGACACAGGCACGCGCACATCCTCGAGCCAAACCTCGTTCACCTCATGCTCGCCGCCGAGCGTGATGATCGGGCGCACGGTGATACCCGGCGATTTCATGTCGATGAGAAGGAAGGAAATACCTTCCTGCGCCTTGGCTTCCTTGTCGGTGCGCACGAGGAAAAAGCCCCAGTCGGCGTGCTGCGCCAGCGTCGTCCACGTCTTTTGTCCGTTTACGATATAATCGTCACCATCGCGCACCGCGGTCGTCCGCAGCGACGCGAGGTCGGAGCCTGCGCCCGGCTCCGAATAGCCCTGACACCACCAATCCTCTCCTGACAGGATGCGGGGCAGGAAATAGGCTTTCTGTTCGGGCGTGCCAAAGGTGTAGATAACCGGTCCGACCATCGACAGGCCGAAAGGCAGCAGCCGGATGCAATCGGCGCGTGCAGTTTCTTCGGAGAAAATGAAGCGTTGCGTCGGCGTCCAGCCGGTGCCGCCATATTCGACGGGCCACGCGGGCGCGACCCAGCCTTTTTCGTAGAGGACCTTGTGCCACGCCAGAAAGTCCTCCTTGGACAATTCCTCGCCTTCATCCTGCTTCCCGCGCAGTTCGGCGGGGTAGTTTTCGGCGATGAAGTCGCGCACTTCCTTCTGGAAGGCGAGGTCTTCGGGGCTGAACTCCATGTCCATGACGAATCTCCCTTGGGCTGAGGCGCCCTTATAGTCTCAACTCACGTTTACGTAAACGGTAGGTTCCGGATTGCAACCGGCTTTCGCGAACAGATTGCGCCGCCAAAGCGGCCTTGTCCAGTGCCGCGCGGCGCAGTTTTGCGTGAGTCCAGGCTTGGGATTTGGGGTGACGCTACGGCGACGGTAACGAGCGCCTCGCCAATCGCTACGCGTCTCCGTGCCGGCTTACCAGAACGACAGCCCCCTCGCTGGCGTGGGCGCCGCGCAGTTCGGCGATGGAGAGGCGCACGGGAACGCACCCTCCCCCCCGCGTAATCAACTCGGATGCGACGCACGCTGGCTCGCCTGACCGGAAAACCGATTCGAGCGCGTCGATGAAACCATGCCGATGTCCATTTGCAAGCAAGGCCGAGAAGCGCACCCGGCGGATCGCCGCGGCGTCCGATCCGACCATCGCCACCAGACAATCATTTGCCGCCTCGATCATTTCGCGTACCGACAGGCGCGCGTGCCCGATCGTGCCGTCGGCGTCGAGGGCGCGCATTGTCGCCTGTCCGCGGTCGCTGGAGGCCGCCGCGTCGATTGACGCCGTGACGTCACGCAGGATGATCGCTCCTCCGATCGGCACGGGGACCAGATCGACATGCAGCCACTGGCGGGGCCGCGTCAGCGCAGCGATGTTGCCCGAGAAGCGCGCGCGATGGTCAAGCAGGCGCAAGAGATGCGGATAGAGCGGGTTTTCTGTCACACGTGGCACCACCAACTCCAACGGTTCACCGCTTACGGCAGCGGCGGACAGTTCCAGCATGTCTGCCGCAGCCGGGTTGATGGCGACCAGGCGCCGCTGCCGATCGACAAGGATGACCGCGTCGCGGATCGATTCGACCAGACGCGCCTGCGAGACTTCGAGCGAGTGACCGGGCGCGTCGGGATCGTGGCCGTCAAGTCTCCGATAGTCGTCGAGGGATATAAGGACGTGCGCATCCTTTCCGTGATGCGTCACCACCACGGGATCGCGCGCGGCTCGCACCCGCCAGCTCGCAAAACCGCGTATGAAATTTGCTGCCAATACACGCTGTGGTTGCTGCCTCCTCGCCATCGGATGCTCCCGTCGTCTGCCCCTTCCCTATTCTTATGGGCAAGCGACGCTCCGAAAGGCCGTAATTTCTGTCCGTTGTGGCGCCGAACCGGTCACACCAGCCGCGCCTTTCCGCATCGCAGCGCATTGACGCGCGCATCGGCCTCTCCGATGTGGACGCCCAGCGCGCCTGTCAGACCTTCGATAACCCCGTCGATGGCCGGTGCGGCGATTCCCACCGTCTCGCCGACGAGCGCCGTCAGCGCCTTTGCATTGACACCGATGCCGAGGATATGGGCTTTCAGCTCCATTCGGTCGGCCAGCGATTTGGCGGCACCGGTGGCCAGTCCGGTGCTTTCGACCCTTTTCACAGTGCCCGCATCGATGTCGGCGCGCGAAAAGCCGGCAGGCTTTTCGGCAAGATCCGACATGACCAGTTCGGCTTCTCCCTCGACATAGGCCAGCGGCAGACGCAGCAGCCTTGCTGTGCGCACGTCGAGCGGGCGCTGCATATTCTGGAAATCGCTGTCGTCGACCGTTCCGATGGCGAGTGTTGCGGGCGATGTTTTCACGCCCAGCGCCACCGCCGTGCTGCTGTGCGGCCTGCAATCGATGTCCGTAATCCGCGCTGAAGCCGATCCGAGTTCGGCAACCACGGGTATTTGCACCTGCGCCGCAGGCGTGCGGACCGTCGCATCGATCTTCAGCCGGACTTGCGCGGTGCGGACTATGACGTCATTCGTGTCGGTTACCGCGATCAGCGGCGATTGTGCGGGCGGCTCGCCGATCAGCAGCGCTACGTCGATCCCCGACCCGCCGGGAAGGTCGCTCGCAATCGACAGGTCGAGTTGCCGGTTCGCATTGCCGAGGAACAGCATCGTGCGTAGCAGGCTGAGCGCGTTCACCTTGACGGGATTGGCCGGGTCGATGCGGATCGTCGACGAACGCGGGCCAAGGTCGATTGCGTGCGATGGCACGAGAGTCCGCGGCAGCGCGCGCGAGGCCATCCGGTCGAGCGCCTCCGCCCCGCGCCCGTCGGTCGACCGCGCGAGCGCCGATAGGATCTGCGGCAGGCTGACCTGGCTGTCGAGAGTCTGCCCAAAGGTCAGTATCTCCGCATCGAGATCGGTTCGCAACGCGTCGGAAAAGGCGAGCAGGTCGACGTCGGCGTTCGCCAGCGCCTCATAGTCCATGACCGACAGGTTGACCTCGCTCCCCGTCAGAGCCGACAGCACGGCATTCGGGATGCCGCCGCGGACCGCCGCAACACGCGAGCCGAGAGAAAAGGCGGCATAACCCCGGCGCGCCGCCGTAGCGGTCGCACCAATCACGCTGCTGTCCTTTCGGGACAGAAACCGCCCGAAGAAGAGCGGACGGTTGCGCACCAGCTTGATCCGCACGGCGTTCGGCGATGTTCCGCCAAGGGCGAACCGCTCTTCGGCAGCGATGGCGGGATCAGCGGTATAGGTGCCGGCCGAGAGCACGGCGATGGCGATGTTGCAATTGCAGTTCGCGGCGATGATGCGTTCCGCCGCTTCACGCTCCTCCCCCGGCCGTTCGGCGGCGGCCAGCGCCGCGGCGTCGGCAATCCCCTGGAGCTTGCGGCGGTCGAGATAGAGCGATCCCACATCGACCGCGAGCGCGGCCGATCCGATCAGCATCGTCAGCCCGAACGCCGTCATGGTGCTGACACCGGCGCGCGCGTCGCGGCCGAACGAGGGGGGCGGCGTTGCCATCAGTCGACCGGAAGCTCGAAGGTCGCCCGCGCCGTGATGACGTTGCCGGGCGACGGGACAAAGGCGGAGCGGAGGAAGCTGTCCTCGGGGACGGTGAAGCTCACCGCCACCGTCACCGCGTCGGTCGTCTCGCTCACCGCGACTGCCCGCGCGGTCGGCGTATAGCTTTCCACGCCGCCCATGCTCCGGTCGACCGCGCGTTCGGCGATGGCCCGGCGATCTTCCGCATCGAGGCCGACGATTGCGGCACGCGCGCCGTCATTCGCCGCCTGCTGGACGCTGTGCGCGAGCAGGAAATATTGGCCATAGACCAATATGCCCATCGCCAGTGCGAGCAGCAGCGGAAGTACGATCGCCATCTCGACAATCGCCGCTGCCCGCTGCGACCCGGCGAGGCGGCGCGCGAATCGACCGAACCGCCAAGCCGCCGAAACCAAGGGGGTGTGAACTGTCATGCCCCGATGATGGACCGGCATCGGTGAAGCTGCCGTCGATGATCGGCGCACTTAATTTTGCGTATTTTGCGGCTTTTCGAGCCGCGACCGGCGACGGAAAACCCGTGGCGAACGGGTTTTCCTAACGCCGCCTTACCCGCGCCTGCCCCAGTGGACGCGGGTTATGCGCATAATCAGCCCGCGGCAGGCTCGTCTTGCAATTTGTCGGCGGTGCGCAATTCGAAATCGGATGCGTCGTGCCGCTCGTGCAACTGGCTCGCCGGATCGCCGGTCACCCGGTTGACCATGCGCCCGCGCCTGACCGCAGGGCGTTTCGCGATCTGATCGGTCCAGCGCTGCACATTCTTATATTCGTTCACCTGCAAAAACTCGCCTGCATCATAGACGAGCCCCTTGGCGAGCGCGCCATACCAGGGCCACACGGCCATATCGGCAATCGTATAATCGTCGCCCGCCAGAAATTCGGTTTCGGCGAGGCGGCGATCGAGGACGTCGAGCTGGCGCTTCACCTCCATCGCATAACGATTGATGGGATATTCCATCTTGTACGGCGCATAGGCATAGAAATGCCCGAAACCGCCGCCGAGGAACGGTGTGCTCCCCATCTGCCACATCAGCCACGACAGCGTTTCGGCGCGCTTTGCAGTGTCGGTCGGCAGGAAGGCGCCGAACTTCTCGGCGAGATGGATCAGGATTGCGCCCGATTCGAAGATGCGGATCGGTTCGGGGCCGCTGCGGTCGACGAGCACGGGAATCTTGCTGTTCGGGTTGATCGCGACATAACCGCTCGAAAACTGGTCGCCCTCGCCGATATTGATCAGCCACGCGTCATATTCGGCGCCCGAGTGGCCCGCGGCGAGCAGTTCCTCAAGCATCACCGTCACCTTCACGCCATTGGGCGTACCGAGCGAATAGAGCTGGAGCGGGTGCTTGCCGACCGGAAGCTCCTTCTCGTGCGTCGGCCCCGCGATCGGCCGGTTGATATTTGCGAAGCGTCCCCCGCTTTCCTTGTCCCAGGTCCAGATCTTCGGCGGCACATATTCGCTCTGGTCGGTCATCGGGGGTTCCTTGTTGCTTGACGGGAGGGATTAGGTTGTTGTTCGCAACTTAGGTGCGCCGCGTTACGGCGTCCACCGCCCGATGCTCAAATTATGTTTTTGGCGCGCAAAGCTGCAATTTCCTCCGCGCCATAGCCAAGATCGGAAAGGATGGCGTTGCTGTGTTCGCCGACCGTCGGAGCGCGCTGCGGCGCCGCCTTGTCGACCGCCGACAAGGCAATCGGCGCCCGGATGACGGGCGCCGCGGCGGGAGCGCCCGGATAGGCCATCGGTTCGACAAGGCCCATCGCCGCGACTTGCGGCTCGGCGAGCGCTTCGCTCGCTTTCAACACCGGCGCGGCAGGAACGCGGGCGTCCGCCAATTCGGATAGCGCCGCATCGCGCGACCGTTCGGCGCACCAGTCCTGCATGATGGCGCTCAACTCGGCCCCATTGTCGCCACGCAATATGTCGCTCGCGAAACGCGGATCGTCGATCAATTCGGGACGGCCGACGCAGTTCGCCCAGCGCGCAAATATCGATGCGCCGACGATCTGGGTCACGATCCATCCATCGCGTGTCCGAAACAAATCGGTCGGACCCGAGCTGAACCCACGGTTTCCCATCGGCTGACGCTCGATACCGTTGAGCGCATGGTCGATCGTCAGCGCGTTCGACAGTGCGAGCGCCGTGCCGAGCAGCGACCCCGAAACGCACTGCCCCTTCCCCGTCGCATCGCGCTCGCGCAGTGCGAGCATGACGCCGAAGGCGCAATGGAGCGCGGTTGCGAAATCGACGAAATTGACCTGCGCGCGGTAGGGCTGGTCGGGCTCGCCGGTCAGGTGGACGGTGCCCGACATCGCTTGTCCGACGGCGTCGAAACCGACGTGGCCCGACAGCGGACCAGTGCTCCCGAACGCCGATGCCGTCGCAAGGATGACGCGCGGATTGATCACCGACAGGCTCGCGTAATCGAGGTCGAGCTTGACGAGCGCTTCGTGCGGAAGGTTGGCAACCACGACGTCGGCAGTCTCGACCAGCTTCCGCACGATCTCACGCCCCTCCGCGCTACCGATCTTGAGGGTCAAGCTGCGCTTGGCGCGGTTCATCTGCATGAACATCGCGCCCGATCCGTCTTCGGCCACGGGAACGGTAAAGCGGTCGTCATTGCCGCCCGGCGCCTCGATCCGGATCACGTCGGCGCCGTAATCGGCCAGCAGAGCGGCGCAATAGGGGCCTGCGATGTAGCGGCCGAAATCCAGTACGCGAATTCCCGTTAGCGGCACGCCATCTCCCCTCGCGATTGTTATCGCAGGAGGGCTAGCAGCCGCCCGTCGACCGGGCCAGCATCTTCATCGAAAGGCGGCGCTTGCATACCGGGCATCGCGCCATATGGTCGGCACATAATTTCAACAGGGGATAATTTCATGACGCGCTTCGTCCTCGCCCTTGCGGCGGCCTTGGCAACATCGACGTCGGTTTGGGCACAGGCTACGCCGACGGCCGCTCCGAAAGACGAAGCAAAGCCCGAAAAATGGGACGTCAACGCCCCGCCCGGCATGGCGACGCGCTCGGTTCCGATCGCGGTGGACGAAGGCAGTTGGATGAACGTCGATGTCGCCCCCGACGGGCGCACCATTGCTTTCGATCTCCTCGGCGACATTTATACGATGCCGATCGAGGGTGGAACGCCGACGCGCATCGCGGCGGGCCTTGCCTATGAGCATCAGCCACGCTTTTCGCCGGACGGCAAGCGCATTGCTTTTGTCTCAGACGCCGGCGGCGGCGACAATATCTGGATCATGAACCGCGACGGGAGCGACCGGCGCCAGCTCAGCAAGGAAGATTTCCGGTTGCTCAACCAGCCGAGCTGGAGTCCCGACGGCGAGTATATTGTTGCGAAGAAGCATTTCACGACCGCCCGTTCGCTCGGGACCGGCGAAGTGTGGCTCTATCATGTTTCGGGCGGTGCCGGCGTGCCACTGGTCAAGAAACCCAACGAGCGACATCAAAAGGAGCTGGGCGAGCCGGTCTTCGCGCCCGATGGCAGGGGCGTCTATTACACGCGCAACGTCACGCCGGGGCCGATCTTCGAATATGCGCAGGACAGCAACGCCGACCTCTTCCACATCGAACGCTATGACATTGAGAGCGGCGAGGTTGCGACGGTCGCCTCCGGCAATGGCGGGGCGGTGCGCCCGACCCCTGCCCCCGACGGCAAGTCGCTTGCGTTCGTGCGCCGCGAAGGCACGCGCTCGAAGCTCTATGTGAAAGACCTCGCCTCGGGAACCGAGCGCAAGCTTTACGACGCGCTCGACCAGGACATGCAGGAAACCTGGGCCGTCACCGGCATCTATCCCAATATGGCGTGGACGCCCGACAGCCGCGAGATCCTTTTCTGGGCGGGAGGCAAGCTGCGCCGCGTTAGCGCTGCGGGCGGCGATGCGCGCGAAATCCCCTTCGCGATCGACGACGACCGCATCGTGATCGACGCCATTCATCCTGCTGTCGAGGTGGCGCCCGACAGCTTCACGACACGCATGCCGCGCTGGGCCGAAGTGTCGCCCGACGGGCGATCGGTAGTGTTCGAAACGCTCGGCAAGCTGTGGGTCAAGCCGATGGGCGGCGGGGAGCCGCGACGCCTGACGTCGGCAAGGGATGACGCGTTCGAACTATGGCCGAGTTGGTCGCGCGACGGGCGCTCGATTGCCTTCGTTCGCTGGACCGATAGCGGGCTGGGCGAAGTCCATGTCGTCAACGCCGGTGGCGGGGCGTCGCGCAAGGTCACGAGCGTTCCCGGCCATTACGCCGAACCGCGCTTTTCTCCCGATGGCAAGACCATTGCGTTTGAACGGCGCGCCGGTGGCGGGCTGACGACGGACCGTTGGAGCGCCGATCCCGGTGTTTACCGGGTCGCGGCGGCGGGTGGTGCGCCCGTGCGGGTCAGCAGCGATGGCGCCAAGCCCCAGTTCGGCGCCGGCAATGACCGCATCTTCATGGTCGCATCGGGCGACGGCAAGCAGCAATTGGTCAGCACCGACCTCAATGGCCAGGACAGGCGCATCCATGCCAATGGCGAGCTTGTCACCGACTTCGAAGTGTCGCCCGACGGCCGCACCCTTGCCTTCCGCCAGAATTACGATGCCTATGTCACGCCGCTGATGCCGGGCGGGCAGGATGTGTCGCTCGGCACCAAGAGCGGGGCGCTCCCCGTCACGCGCGCGAGCGGAAGCGGCGCCGACTATATCCATTGGTCGAACGGCGGCCGCCGCCTCCACTGGAGCCGCGGCCCGACGCTGTTCAGCGCCGACCTCGGTCAATTGTTCGCGAGCGCGCCAACTGACGACAAGACGCCCAAATTCACACCGCCGACCGACGGTCTGTCGCTGGCGATGGTCCGCGCGGCCGACAAGCCGAAGGGCATGGTTGCGATCACCGGTGTCAGGATCCTGACCATGGCAGACGCCGATGGCGGGATTATCGAGAATGGCGCGATCCTGATCGACGGCGACAGGATTGTCGCGGTCGGCGCACTCGCCGCGATGACCATTCCCGCGGGCACGCCGACCGTCGACGCGACGGGCAAGACCATCGTTCCGGGCTTTGTCGACGCCCACGCCCACGGCCCGCACGGCGATGACGAACTGGTCCCGCAACAGAATTGGTCGGAGATTGCAAACCTCGCGATGGGCACGACGACGGGCCACAATCCATCGTCGCGCGCCTCGGAAATCTTCGTTTCTGCCGAGATGCAGCGCGCAGGACTCATCCTCGCGCCGCGGATATTTTCGACCGGCGAGATCATCTATGGCGCGAAGTCCGCCGGGGTGTATGCCGAGATCAACAGCTTTGACGATGCGCTCGCGCATGTCCGCCGCCTGAAGGCGCAGGGCGCGCATAGCGTCAAAAACTACAACCAGCCGCGCCGCGAGCAGCGCCAGATGGTCGTCAAGGCGGCGCAGGCAGAGAATATGGCCGTCGTGCCGGAGGGCGGCTCGCTCTACACGATGGACGTGTCGCTGATCCAGGACGGCAATACGACCGTCGAGCACAATATTCCGCTCAACATCTTCTACAAGGATCTCGTCCAGCTCTGGGGGCAGACCAGCACCGACTACACGCCAACGCTTGTCGTCACCTATGGCGGACCGGCAGGCGACCCCTATTGGCGCGCACACACCGACGTGTGGAAACAGCCGATCCTGTCGCGGCACGCACCGCCGGACGTGCTCGCGGCTGACAACAAGCGCCGCGTGATTGCCCCCGAGAGCGATTACGTCGACGACGATGCCGCGCGCGAGGCCAAAAAAATCGCCGATACGGGGCGCATGGTTTCGATCGGCGCGCACGGCCAGCAGGCGGGACTTGGGGCACATTGGGAAATCTGGTCGTTCGTTCGCGGTGGCTGGAGCAACATCGATGCGCTGCGCGCCGCGACGATCATGCCTGCAACGTCGCTCGGCTACGCGAAGGATGTCGGCTCGCTCGAGCCGGGCAAGCTCGCTGACCTTCTCATCCTCGATGCCGATCCGACGGAGAATATCCGCAACACCGAGCGTATCCACCGCGTGATGCTCGGCGGACGTCTGTACGACCCGCTGACGATGAACGAGGTCGTCACCGGCAATCGCAAGCGCGCACCCTATTGGTGGGAGGCCGAAAAACCCTGAAAACTTGGCGGTCCGGCGATGGCTCGCGCAATTTTGTGACGATGGGGTTGCAAGACTCGCGGGCCGTCGCTAGGTGGCACTCCTCTCAGCGAGGAGAGTTGGCTGAGTGGTCGAAAGCGTCGCACTCGAAATGCGAAGTGCCCGCAAGGGTACCGAGGGTTCGAATCCCTCACTCTCCTCCATTTTTTCCCTGATTCGACCAGCAGACCCGACCGAAGCGGCAGCGAAACGGGTTGAACCACCGATGTTTCGTCATAAATTGGCATTATGGTATCAGAATCACCAAATGACGACACACGGTCGCCCAGCGTCGTAGCGCCGCTCATTGAGCGGGCGCGGTTTGCGCCCGGCGATATCGTCCGGCACCGCATGTTCGATTTTCGCGGCGTCGTGTTCGACGTGGACCCGGTCTTTTCGAATAGCGACGAATGGTATGAAGCCATCCCGGAGGCGGTGCGCCCGGCGAAGGAGCAGCCCTATTACCACCTGCTCGCCGAAAACGACGACTCCTCCTACATCGCCTATGTCAGTCAGCAGAATCTCGTCGCCGACGGCGACAGCGGCCCGGTCGACCATCCACAGATCGACACGATGTTCGAGGGGATAGAGCGCGGCCGCTATCGTCTCCGCGCGATCCACCGCCACTGAGGGCGGCGCCGCGCGTCAGGCTTTCAGCTTCCAGCCCGAAGTCAGCAGGCGATAGGTGAATAGCCCCAGTGCGGCATTGACGCCGACCAGAACCCCAATCGCCAGCCACACCGGATTGGCGATCGTGGAATCGACCGTCCCGATGAAACCATAACGAAAACCCATGATCGCGTAATAGACGGGGTTTGCGTGCGCGACCGTCTGGAACCAGGGGGCAAGGCGGTCGACCGAATAGAAGGTGCCGGATAGCAGCGCCAACGGGGTAACGACAAAATTTGTCACCGCGGCTGCGTGATCGAATTTTTCCGCCCATACCGAGGTGATCAGCCCGAGGAAGCCGAGCATCATCGCGCCGAGCACGCCAAACACTGCGATCGCCCAGAAATGGTCGGGCATGACATCGACGCCCGGCCACAGCAGCATCGCGAGCCAGAGCGCGAAGCCGACGAGCACCGCGCGCGTTATCGCCGCGCCGACAAGTGCGATCATCAATTCGCCAACCGCAAGCGGTGGCATCAGATAGTCGACAATCGTCCCTTGAATCTTTCCGACCAACAGCGAAAAGCTTGAATTCGCGAAGCTATTCTGGAGCATCGCCATCATGATCAGGCCCGGCGCGATGAAATCGGCGAACGGAACGCCAATCACGGTGCGCCCCGCACCGCCCAACGCAACGGTGAAAATGACGAGGAAGAGGAGCGTCGTGATCGCCGGAGCCCAGATAGTTTGCAGCTGGACCTTGAAAAACCGCCGCACCTCCTTGACATATAGCGCTCGCAGCCCGGGCACATTGAGTGCACGGATGTGCGGGACGCCGGGTTCGGCGAAGGCCCGCGCAACGGGCGATTTGTTGGAGTCGGGGTACGAAATTTGGGGCTGGTCGTTCATGGCGTTCTCGCCTATCGCCTCCCCGTTCTTACCGCAAGCAGGGCATTGACGGCGCCGGTCCGTTTGGGACCGCCGAATGCCCGCGGCGTGGAATGATAAGGATTTGCAAATGTCATGGACCGATGAGCGCATCAACCAGCTGCGCAGCATGTGGGAAAAGGGCCTGACGGCCAGCCAGATCGCCGACGAACTCGGTGGCGTGAGCCGCAATGCGGTCATCGGCAAGGCGCACCGCCTGGGGCTGAAATCGCGCCCGTCGCCGGTGAAGGCGACGGAGAAGGTCAAGCCCGCCAAGGCTGCGTCCGCGCCGAAGCCTGCTGCGCCGGCGGCCCCGCGCGCTACTGCTCCTGCTGCGCCGCGGCCGACCGCGACGGCACCCAAGCCCGAACCTCGCCCCGCTGCAGCCGCCCCGGCACAACCGGCTGCTGGCGACGCCGCGCCCAAGGCCGACACACCGCGCATCGTCTCGATCGGCCCCGGCGGCTTTATCCGGCAGGGCCCCGGCGACCAGCAGGCGCCGATCCCGCCTGCCCCGCCGCGCCGCCTCGTGCCCGCAAAGCCGAGCCCCGAGATCGCCGACAAGACGAGCTTGCTCGACCTCAACGACCGCATCTGCCGTTGGCCGATGGGGCATCCCGGCGAACCCGATTTTCACTTCTGCGGCGAGGCGGTGAACCCCGGCTTCCCTTATTGCGTCGAACATTGCGGCCGCGCCTATCAGGCGCAGCTGCCGCGCGGAACACGGCGTCCGCCTCCGCCGCCGCCCTTTGGCGGCCCGCGCGTTCGGTGAGGCCGTTCGCGCAGGAGTTCCATTTTGCGCGCACGCTCGGCCTGGAAATGGTCGAGCGCGGTGACGGCCGCTGCGAAATGGCGATCGACATCGAGCGTGAGCGCCATTTCAACCCGCAAGGCGTCGCGCACGGCGGCGTAGCTTATTCGCTGGCCGATTCGGCAATGGGCGGCGCCTTGACCACATTGATCGCCGACGATGAGTGGTGCGCGACACTCGAGATCAAGTTCAATTACCACGCGCGGGTCGTCGAAGGACGGCTGACCTGCAAGACCGAGGTGCTTCACCGCGGCAAGCGCGTCGCCAATATCGACGCGCGACTGTACCAGCACGACCGGCTGGTCGGCAGCGCGAACGGCAATTTTGCCATTTTCCCGGCGCCAAAGGCCGAGTGATAATGAAAAGGCGCCGGAGGGTGATTCCGGCGCCTCTTTCAGTTTGGCGCGCGATCAGAAGCGATAGCTGATCGTCCCGCGCACGCTATGTGTGCGGAAATTCGGGTCGCTGCGGCGAATATCGGTTCCGCCACTGTCGACAAGGAAGGGATTGGTCGCCGGCGCGGTGCCGGGGCCGACGTTGACGGTGTAATCATCGTCCTTCACGTCGGTGTAGAGATACTCGAGTCCGACGCCGAGATTGTTCGTCACCATCACTTCGGCGCCGCCGCCGACCGCATAGCCCCAGCCATTGGTCTTGCCGTTGTCGCTGAAGCTGTTGGCGGTGTTCGTCGTCGTGAAACGATTGTCGAGACGCGCATAGGCCGGACCGCCGGTAACATAGAAAAGCGCGCCGCCGCCCGGCGTATAGCCGGCGCGAAGCCGTGCGCTCGCCTCCCAATCGGCCTCGCGGCTCATCGTGTAACTGGCGGGCGTCGTCGAAAATCCGCTGACGCTGTCGCGCGCGACGCTGTGTCCGCCTTCGACCAGCGCGCCGAGGACGAAATTGCCCATGCGTTTGTCGTACCCGAGCCGCCCGAAAAAGCCGGGACCATCCTTGTCGTTACGGCACGCCATGTTGGATGTGCCCGTCGCGCTTCCACCGCAGAAGCCGGGCGCGAAGGCGTCGCTGCCGCCGACGCTGTTTACGCTGTTGTCGAACTGGCCATCGCCATCGGTGTCGAAGACCAGCGTTTCGCGGCGATCATTGCCCTGCAATGTCGCGCCGCCGATGACGCTGACATAAGGTCCGTTGAAGTCGCTGCCGGGATCGCGGTCGTCTTGGGCCAAGGCGGGGACGGCCAGAAGCGACGCCGCCGAAGCAGCGAGGAGAGCTGCGAATTTCATATGATTTCTCCATTATTTGAATGACTTTGCAGTCGTCGGCGAAACCCTTGGCGGCGGAACGAAGTTCCCCTTTCCGTCCGAAAAGAGACGGATCGGGCATGGTCCGCGATGTATCGAACCGCAGGAAAACCGCGCTTGCCACCGCCCTCCCCGCGCCCGTATAGCCCGGTCATGAGTCACGATTTGTTCGACAAGTCCGCCCCCGTCGCCGAAAGTTACGACGCCTCGCAGATCGAGGTTCTGGAGGGGCTGGAGCCTGTCCGCCGACGGCCGGGCATGTATATCGGCGGGACCGACGAGCGCGCGCTGCACCACCTCGCAGCCGAAGTCATCGACAACAGCATGGACGAAGCGGTCGCGGGGCATGCGAGCCGCATCGAAATCACGCTCGACGTTGGCAACCGCCTGACCGTGACTGACAACGGCCGCGGTATTCCCGTCGACCCGCACCCCAAGTTTCCGGGCAAATCGGCGCTCGAAGTCATCCTCACCACGCTTCACTCGGGCGGCAAGTTCGAAGGCAAGGCCTATGCAACCTCGGGCGGCCTCCACGGCGTCGGGGTCAGCGTCGTCAACGCGCTGTCGATCGAAACGGTGGTCGAGGTAGCGCGGAACAAGCAGCTTTTCCGCCAACGCTTTGCCCAGGGCGCCCCGCAAGGAGCGCTCGAGGAACTCGGCCCGACACCCAACCGGCGCGGCACGAGCGTATCGTTCGTCCCCGATCCGGCGATTTTCGGCGAACATGGGCGTTTCAAGCCCCAACGCCTCCATCGGCTTGCGCGCTCGAAAGCCTATCTGTTCGCGGGCGTTGAAATCCGCTGGAAATGCGCGCCCGAACTGATCGGCGACGATACCCCAGCCGAAGCGGTGTTCCAGTTTCCCGGTGGCCTCGCCGACCATCTGAAGGAGCAGATCGGGACACGCGAATGCGCGACCGCCGAACCCTTTATCGGGCGGCAGGATTTCCCCGACGAGCAAGGCCGCGCCGAATGGGCGATCGCCTGGCCGATCTGGTCCGACGGCAGCTATAGCTGGTATTGCAACACCATCCCGACGCCTGCCGGCGGCACGCACGAAACCGGGCTGCGCGGGGCTTTGACCAAGGGATTGCGCGCATTCGGCGAACTCGTCGGACAGAAAAAGGCGGCGCAGATCACGCCCGAAGACGTGTTCAACGGCGGAGAGATGATGTTGTCCGTCTTCATCCGCGACCCGCAATTCCAGAGCCAGACCAAGGACCGGCTCTCGAGCCCCGAAGCCGCCCGGCTCGTCGAAAATGCGGTGCGCGACCATTTCGACCATTTTCTGTCGGACAATATGGACCGCGGCCGCGCGCTGCTGGGTCTCGTGCTCGAACGGATGGACGAGCGGCTGAAGCGCAAGGCCGAGCGCGAGGTCAAGCGCAAGACCGCGACGAGCGGACGCAAGTTGCGCCTCCCCGGAAAGTTGACAGACTGTGCCAATGACGGGCCAGAAAGTACTGAATTATTTATCGTCGAGGGTGACAGCGCGGGCGGAAGCGCCAAGCAGGCGCGCGACCGCAAGACGCAGGCGATCCTGCCGATCCGCGGCAAGATCTTGAACGTCGCGAGTGCCAGCACCGACAAGATCCGCGCCAACCAGGAAATCGCCGACCTCGCGCTCGCGCTCGGCTGCGGGATGCGCAAGGATTGCGACGCCGACCGGCTTCGCTATGAAAAAATTGTGATCATGACGGACGCCGACGTCGATGGCGCGCATATCGCGACCTTGCTGATGACCTTCTTCTTTCAGGAAATGCCCGATGTCGTACGCAACGGACATCTCTATCTGGCCCAACCGCCACTCTATCGCCTGACCGCAGGCTCGGCTTCGGCCTATGCGCGCGACGACGCGCATCGCGCCGAGCTGGAAGCGAGCTTGTTCAAAGGCAAGAAGGTCGATGTCGGCCGCTTCAAGGGGCTGGGAGAGATGAATCCGAACCAGCTCAAGGAAACGACGATGGACCCGGCGACGCGCAGCCTGCTCCGCGTCACCCTGCCGCAGGAATATGAGGAACGGCACCAGGTCAAGGATCTGGTCGACCGGCTGATGGGCAAGCATCCCGAGCACCGCTTCCAGTTCATCCAGGCCAATGCGGCGACGCTCGACGAGGCGGCGATCGACGCCTGAGAATTTTTTTCGGCGTCGCCGTCAGAAATCCGCATTGCTGCCGACTAAAAGGGGTATGCAGCATGCGATTTTGGACAATGGGGTGACCGAATCCAAGCAGGACCGGCTGTTTTGCGAGGCCATCGAGCAATTCGGTGGTGCGCTGGCGCGGATGGCGCGTGGTTATGAGGCCAATCCCGATGCGCGGCGCGACCTCGAGCAGGAATTGCAGGTCGCACTCTGGCAGAGTTTCGAACGCTTTGACGGCCGCTGCTCACTAAGCACATGGGTTTGGCGTGTCGCGCATAATCGGGCGGTTTCGTTCGTCGTATCGCAAAAACGGCATCGGCAGCGCGGCTGGTCGAGCATCGAGGAACTGGAGATTTCTCACGATGCGGCATCGACGATCGATGACGCCGATGAACGCGATGCGATGGCCCGGATATTGGCGATCATCGACTGCCTCGACCCGCCCGACCGCCAGATCATGCTGCTCTATCTCGAAGGCGTGACCGGCGCCGACATTGCCGAGATAACGGGGGTTACGAGCGACGCCGTCGCGACCAAGATCCATCGCTTCAAGGCGATGCTGACGCGGCGCTTTGCCGAAGGAGGTGCCGCATGATCGACAATGGCGAAACGAACCGCCTGCGCGCGATATGGCAAAGCAATGAGGCAGAACTCGACGCGCTCTCGCTCGACGCCGTGAGGGAGCGGGCGGCGCGTCTCGGAAGCGCCGTCGAGCGACGGAACCAGCGCGAATATGGCGCGGCCGCGATCGTTGTGGTCATGTTCGCACTTTATGCTGCGGTGTTGCCTGGCTTGCTCCTCAAGCTCGGGAGCCTGCTGACAATCGCCGCCGCCTTGTTCGTGGCGTGGCAGCTTTCGCGGCGCACGTCGCGATCCAATCCGGACGCCGAAATGTGCGATATCCGGGCCTTCTATCGCGCACGGCTTGCCCGCGAGGAGTATATGCTTGCGCGGGTCGGCCGTTGGTATCTTGCACCGTTCGTCCCCGGACTCGGCATTTTCATGGCGGGGCAAGCCAAGCAGGCGGGGACCGATGGGGTGGCCGCGTGGCTGTTCTTTGCAGCGCTCCCCGCGCTTGTTTTCCTCGCCATCTGGTTGGTCAACCTTCGTGTCGCTGCCAAGTTGCGACAACAGATTGCGCGGCTCGACAGCTACTCGAACGACTGAAGAGGGAATGATGATGATGAAGACGATCCTGCAATCGGCCTGTCTGGCGGCCGCTGCTCTCACGATGGGCCCGTCGTCGCACGCGTCGCAGGCGGCTGATACTTCCGCGACCGGGGAGAGCGCGTTCGATCGCCGCGCGATGCAACTCGTCGATCTGATCGCGGGTCGTTATCCTTATGCGGACTTTTTCGCTCCCTCGTTTCAGGCGGTCGTTCCGGCGGCGCAGTTCAATGCCATCAGCAACAGTCTGACCACGCAGTACGGCGATCCGGTCGCAGTCGAAAACGCGACATCGGCGAACGGGCGGTCCGGGACGGTGTTGCTCCGTTTCGCGAAAGGGATCGCCACGATCCAGCTCGAGGTAGGAAGTGCCGCCGACGAGCGCGTGACCGGGCTGCGCCTGACGGGTTTCGAGATGACGGACGACAGTTTCGACAAGGTCGCGGCTGAAATCGCGGCTCTTCCGGGCGCTACCGGCTTCCTCGTTGCCGAAATCGACGACGCGCGCATTCTGCCGGTCGCGCAAGCCGGGGCGGATCGCCAGTTTGCCGTTGGATCGACATTCAAGCTCTATGTCCTCGACGAACTCGCGGCGCAGATTGCGGACGGCAAGCGCCGCTGGTCCGATGTCGCACCGCTTGCGCATCAGAGCTTTTCGTCGGCGGGAACGGCGAACTGGCCCGTCGGCACGCCGGTTACGCTGCATAGCCTCGCGAACTGGATGATCTCGGTCAGCGACAACAGCGCCACGGACACGCTCATCCACCTGCTCGGTCGCGAGACGATCGAAGCCCGGATGCGCGCTGCGGGACACAGCGATCCGTCGCGCAATATCCCCTTTTTGACGACGGTCGAGGCTTTCGCACTGAAGGGCAATAATTTCGCCAACGAGCGCACCGCCTTCGTCGGCGCCACCGATGCTGCGCAGCGCCGCATTCTCGATGTTAACAGTGAAAAGCTGACGCTCGCCAATGTTGACGGCGTCAGCTTTTCGGGCGGGCCGCGCTTCATCGACAGCCTCGAATGGTTCGCCAGCCCCAACGATCTCGCGCGGCTGATGATCGACCTCAAAAAGCGCGGATCGGCCGAGGCAATGGCCGCGATGGCGATCAACCCCGGTGTCGACCGCACTGCGGCGCAGCAGTGGAATTATCTTGGTTACAAGGGCGGGTCCGAACTCGGCGTCATTTCGATGAGCCTGTTCGGCGAGCGGAAATCGGACGGCAAATGGTTCATCGTGACCGCCAGCTGGAACAACCCCGATGGCGCGGTATCGACCGAGACAATGGTGGGTCTCGTTACCCGGCTCGTCAATCTTGCCGCGGAATAAGGTTCAGGCGGCGGTCAGCGCCGCAACCAGCGCCTTGACCTTTGCCTGCCGCCATTGCGGCAGCGGCGCGACGAGCCAATAGCCGCGCTTGACCGCAACCGGCTCGCCCACCTGCATGACGCGGCCTGCGGCAATATCGGCCTCGGCGAGCATGGCCGGAACGTTGGCGTGGCCAAGGCCGTTGGCGGCGGCATCAATCGCCAGTCCCGCATCGCCCAGCCGCAACGCGGGCTCGCCATCGGCGACCGGGCAGCCCGGCCACGCGATCCGCGTATCGCTGGTACCGCCGGGGCCAGCCACCGTGACCATCAAAGCGTCGGACAGCGGCACACCTTCATGTTCGCCCGCGCCGTCGGTCCAGAAAATCGCCAGGTCGAGGTTCGCCTCGGTGAAATCGATGCCCGTGTCGGCCGACACCAGCGTGAAACGCACATCGGGGGCCTGCTGGCTATAGCGGGCAAGCCGCGGTGCAAGCCATTTGGCGGTCAGATCGCGCGGCGCTGCAATGGTTAGCGACTGCGAAGACTGCCCCGCCTGCATCGCGCGCACCGACTCTTCGAATTGCAGAAACCCCTGCCGCAGCGCGTCGAGCCCCGCGTTCGCTTCGCCGGTCAGTTCGAGTCCCTTTGGCGTGCGCCGGAACAGCACGACGCCCAGCATGTCCTCCAATGCACGGATTTGCTGTCCGACCGCGGCGGGCGTGACCGCCAGCTCATCGGCGGCACGCGTGAAGCTCAGATGCCGGGCAGCGGCATCGAAAACGCGCAGCGCGTTCAAGGGCAGGTGGGTGCGCTTCACGACGCGGTCGCAGGCGCCACAAGCGGGAAATGCGGGATTGCGACGAGCATCTGCGTTCCGTTGCCGCTTTCGATCATATAGCTGCCGACCATCGATCCCTCGGGGGTCGGAAGCGGGCAACCCGAAACATAGTCGAACGCCTCGCCGGGGCCGATCAGCGGTTGTTCGCCGACTACCCCCTCGCCCTCGACTTCGGACAATTGGCCGCGACCGTCGACGATCCGCCAATGGCGGCTGATCAGCTGGACGGCGGTGTCGCCATGATTCTCGATCCGCACATGATAGGCCCAGAACCAGCGCCCCAAGGTCGGATGTGATTGTTCGGGCAAATAGCTGACCGACACGCGCACCGTCACCGGACCCGTCGTCGCCGAGAAAGGGAAGAAGGAGTCGATCATCGTGCGCCCAAGGTCGCTCAAAGCCCGACCCTGGTCAATGCCCGGTCGAGGTCGGCGATGATGTCGCGCGGGTCCTCGAGCCCGATGTTGATACGCAGCATTCCCTCCTCGACCCCCATGTCGGCGCGCGCTTCGGCGCTGACGCTGTAATGCGTCGTCGAGGCGGGGTGGCAGCAAAGGCTGCGCGAATCGCCGATGTTGTTCGAAATATCGACGAGTTCGAGCGCGTTGAGCAGCGCCATCGCCTGCTCGCGGCCTTCGAGAATGAAGGAAAAGATCGGGCCGCACGCCTCCATCTGGCTCATCGCAAGATTGTGCTGCGGGTGACTCGCAAGCCCGGGGTGGAGCATCTTCGGTACGCGCTTTTCGACGAAGCGCCCGACTTCGAGTGCATTGTCCGACTGCCGTCGTGCGCGCAGGTCGAGCGTTTCGAGCCCCTTGAGCACGACCCATGCGTTGAATGGCGACAGGTTCGGGCCCGTGTTACGCTGGAACGGCAGCAGCACATCGTTGATGAACTTTTCGCTGCCGCACACCGCGCCGGCAAGGACGCGCCCCTGCCCCTCCATCAGCTTCGTGGCCGAGTAAGCGACGACATCGGCGCCGAAATCGAGCGGGCGCTGGAGGACGCTCGTTGCAAAGGCATTGTCGACGACGGTGGTGATACCGTGTGCGCGAGCGATGCCGCACACATGCTTCATGTCGACGATGTCCATCGTCGGGTTCGCAGGCGTTTCAAAGAAGAACACCTTGGTGTTTGATTTGACAGCTTTTTCCCACGCGTCATTGTCGCGCCCGTCGATCACCGTCGTCTCGATGCCAAAGCGTGGGCAAAGCTGGTCGACGAGCCAGCGGCACGACCCGAACGCCGCCTTCGCCGCGACGATATGATCGCCCGCCGACAGCTGGCACAGCAGCGCGGTCGTCATCGCCGCCATGCCGGTTGCCTGGACGCGGCACGCTTCGGCGCCCTCCATCAGCGCGATGCGTTCCTCGAGCATCGCGACGGTCGGGTTCTGGAGCCGCGAATAGGTCATCCCCTCGGCCTCGCCCGCGAAGCGCGCGGCGACCGTTTCGGCATCGTCATAGGTATAGCCGGAGGTCAGGAAGAGCGCTTCCGACGTCTCGCCATGCTCGCTGCGCCATGTCCCGCCGCGCACCGCCTGCGTCGCGGGGTGCCATTGGCGCGTCGTGTCGCGATCGAATCCCGTGGTTTTTTTCATCGCCCTATCCGTTCAAAGCCGCAACGACCGCATCGCCCAGGGCGGCCGTGCCCATATTCCCGCCCAGATCGGCGCCGCGGCATCCGTCAGCGAGCACCTTGGCCACCGCCGCCTCGATCCGCGCCGCATTCGCCTCGTCGCCGCCCGAGTGGCGCAGCAGCATCGCGAGCGAAAGGATCATCGCCAGCGGGTTGGCGATACCCTTCCCCGCGATGTCGGGCGCGCTGCCGTGGATCGGCTCGTACAGCCCGCGCCGCCCCTCGCCGAGCGAGGCCGAAGCGAGCAGCCCGATCGATCCGACGCACATCGACGCCTGGTCGGACAGGATGTCGCCGAACAGATTGCCGGTTACGATCACGTCGAACTGGCCGGGATTGCGCACGAGCTGCATCGCGGCATTGTCGACATACATATGGCTCAGCGCGACATCGGGATAGTCGGCGGCCACCTCGATCACCACGTCGCGCCAGAGCTGCGAGGTTTCGAGCACATTGGCCTTGTCGACCGAGCAGAGCCGCCCCTTGCGCCCCTGCGCGGCGCGGAAGGCGACGTGCGCGATGCGGCGGACCTCGCTCTCGCTGTACGACATGACGTCATAGCCCTCGCGCTCGCCGGTCGCGGTCGTGCGCGTGCCTTTCTCGCCGAAATAGACGTCGCCGTTGAGTTCGCGGACGATCAGCAGGTCGATTGCCGAAGCCACTTCGGGGCGCAGCGCCGAGCTGTCCTCCAGGCCCGCAAACAGCTTCGCGGGGCGGAGGTTGGCAAACAGGCCCAGCTCCGACCGCAGGCCGAGGATCGCCTGTTCGGGGCGCACATGCCGGTCGACATTGTCGAACCGCGGGTCGCCGACCGCCCCGAACAGCAGCGCGTCGGCATCCTTCGCCTTCGCCAGTGTTTCGGGGGGGAGCGGGTGGCCGGTCGCCGCATAGGCCGCGCCGCCGACGAGCGCGCGGTCAGGGGTCGCCGGCAGCGCGAGCGCCGCGAGCACCTTCTCGGCCTCCGCCATGATCTCCGGACCGATACCGTCGCCAGCCAGCAGCAGGATTTTCAACGCTTGCCCTTTCCACACGCACGACGCCCTCCCCTTCAGGGGAGGGCAGCGAGCCCCGGACTTGATCCGGGGCGCAGCGGGTGGGGTCCATCGGCCTTATGCAAGGCCGATGGACCCCACCCCAACCCCTCCCCTGGAGGGGAGGGGCTAAGCCGGCACGCTCTAAACAGCGCCGCCGCGTCACGCAACCGCCCTGCCCAGCCGCGCGACCAATCTTTCCCTTACGGTCAGCAAGTCACGGTTGCGCCCTTCGATCAGGTCGCGGTCGATGAAATGGCCCGTGATCTGCAGCAGGTCGAGAATATCGGTCATCGTCGGCTCATCGGTCGGCGCGGCGTCGTCATGCTGCATGAAAGGCGGTAGGCGAAACAGCTTTTGCTCATAGCCCGCGGCAGCGCCGACGCTCACCGCCGCGCCCGATTTCGGACTGACATAGGCGAGATCGCCCGTCGCGCCCGTCGCCACGCACGCGCTGAGATCGAGTCCGAACCCCAGTTCGGCGAGCAGCAACAGCTCGTAACGCCCGAGCGCGAGCGCCCATTGCCGCGCCGAGGGCGCCGCCGCGACCGCATCGAGCACCGCCGCAAGCGCGGCATAGAGCGCCGGATAGGCCTGCCCCTCCGGAAGCGTCGCCGCGGTGACGCTCGTCAGCCAGTCGATTGCCGAGGCGGGCAAGGGCTCGGCGAGCAGCGGCGCGCGGCTCGTCAGCAACTCGGCGGTCGCGCCGGCGAGCTGCTCCTCGGTGCGCGCGCGCAGTTCGAGCGCGATCAGGTTTCCCGGCATCAGAATCGGCCGCAGCCGCCGCGACCGCCCGCCGCGCACATAGCCTGCGACAAGCCCAGCCTCCGCCGTCAGCGCGCGCACGATCGCGCCATGCTCGCCATGCGCGCGGACGCTGCACACGACAGCCTCGGCGGTCAGGACGGCCAAAGCACCAACTGCGTCTGAGTGACCAGGGCGACATCGGCGCCGTCCTCGGTGCGGATACGCGTCTGCCAAACGGACAACCGCTTGCCGGTTTTCACCGGGGTCGCGTCTCCGACGAGCACCGCGCCGACCGGACCGCTCCCGAGGAAGTTCGTCTTGCTCTCGATCGTCGTCGTGCCGCTCGCTCCATCGGGCAGCGTCAGGAAGGCGCCCACGGCCCCGAGGCAATCGGCGAAAGCCATGATCGCGCCGCCGTGAACGATATTGCCCGCGGTGCAGATCTCGGGGCGCACGGGAAGCTTGCCAGTGACGCGATCCTTGCTGGCCTCGTCGACCGTCACGCCGAGCGTGCCCGCAAGCGGCATGGTGGCGGCGAAATTCATAGGCTTTTCCTCCTGAACCGATACGCCCTCCCCTTCAGGGGAGGCGCTTGAATCGCCCTATCCCCCCGGATTGTAGAAATCATACACCGCCTGCGCGACCGCGGCGCTGACCCCCGGCGCCTTCTTCAGATCCTCGAGGCTCGCGCCCTTGATCGCGCGCGCGGTACCGAAGTGCATCAGCAGCGCCTTCTTGCGCGCCGGGCCGATGCCCGGAACCTCGTCGAGCGGCGAGCTTCCCATCGCCTTCGCGCGCTTCTGCCGGTGCGCGCCGATTGCAAAACGGTGCGCTTCGTCGCGCAGGCGCTGGATATAGAAGAGTACCGCATTGTTCGGCGGCAGCGTGAATTCGCGCCCGTCGGGCAGGTAGAAGGTCTCGCGCCCTGCATTGCGATCCGGCCCTTTCGCGACGCCGACAAACGGCAGGTCATCGATACCCAGCTCGGCAAAAACTGACGCGACCGCCGACACCTGCCCCTTGCCGCCGTCGATCAGCACCAGGTCGGGCCATTCGCCCTTCGTGCGCTCGGGGTCTTCCTCGATCGCGCGCGCGAAGCGGCGCTCGAACACCTCGCGCATCATCGCGAAATCATCGCCCGGCTGCGTCTCGGCGCGCTTGATGTTGAACTTGCGATAGGCGCCCTTGATCCACCCCTCGGGGCCCGCGACGACCATCGCGCCGAGCGCGTTCGTCCCCTGGATATGGCTGTTGTCATAGATTTCGATACGCTGCGGCGGCGCGTCGAGGTCGAACAGCTCGGCGAGTTCGCGGCCGAGCTTCGCCTGGCTGCTGCTTTCGGCGAGCCGCCGGTCCAGCTCCTCGCCCGCGTTGCGCACCGCCTGGTCGAGCAGCCGCTTGCGGTTGCCGCGCTGCGGTATGCTGATTTCGACCTTGCGCCCCGCCGTTGCGCCGAACGCTTCGGCGAGCAGCGCCGCCTCGGCGGGCTCGCGATCGACAAGGATCAGCTTCGGCGGCGGCACGCCCTCGTAAAATTGCATCAGAAAGCTTTCGAGCACCTCTTCCTCGGGAACGTCCGCGACATGCGCTGGAAAGAAGCTGCGGTGCCCCCAATTCTGGCCGCCGCGGATAAAAAATCCGGCGATGCAAAGCTGCCCGCCCTTCGCCGCGAGCGCAAAGACGTCGGCGTCGCCCAGCCCGTCGGCGTGGACCGACTGGCTGCCCTGGATGAAGGTCAGCGCCTTCAGCCGGTCGCGCAGCACCGCCGCCTGCTCGAAATCCATCGCATCGGCGGCCTTGGTCATCGCTTCGCCAAGTCGCTTCTGCACCGCGGTCGAGCGGCCCTCGAGGAAGTCCTGCGCGTCGCTCACCAGCGCGGCATAATCGTCTTTCGAAACACGATCGACGCACGGCGCCGAGCAGCGGCGGATTTGGTAGAGCAGGCACGGGCGCGAGCGGTTGGCGAAGAAACTGTCGGTGCAGCTTCGCAGCAGAAAGGTCTTCTGCAGCGCGTTGAGCGTGCGGTTCACCGACCCCGCGCTCGCGAACGGCCCGTAATAGCGCCCTTTCGCGCGTCGCGCCCCGCGATGCTTCTGCACGCGGGGAAAATCATGGTCCATCCGCAGCAGGATGAACGGGAAGCTTTTGTCGTCGCGCAGCAGCACATTATAGGGCGGGCGATAGCGCTTGATGAGCTGCGCCTCGAGCAGCAGCGCCTCGGCCTCGCTGGTCGTGGTGACGATCTCCATCGCGCGCGTCTGCGCGACCATGCGCTGCAATCGCTGCGGCAACCGCGCGACCTGCGTATAGTTGGTGACGCGGTTCCTGAGCGCGCGCGCCTTGCCGACGTAGAGCACATCGCCGCGCGCATCGAGCATCCGGTACACGCCGGGGCGCGCCGGAAGCTTTTTCACGACAGTACGGATGACCCCGGCGCCGCGATCGAGGTCGGGCTTGTCGCCATCCTCGCCGCTGCCCCGCACGACATAGGTGGCCTTTTCCTCGTTGAAGCGTTCGGGGGCGTTGGGGCGAACCATCACAGCCATGTAGGCGAAGGCGATGGGCGCCGCCATAGGTTGCGGGTTGAATTACAATCCAACCCCCTCCACGCCGGGCCGGACCAGCGATCATCGTCTTCCGCCAGTTAAGTGTCCCCGGCGAAAGCCGGGACCCGGTCTGGGGCTTGGCAGAGGACGATGATTGCCGGTCTGACCGGGGAAGACGATCACAGCGGTGGAGTACGGCGTTCCAACCGGCGCTGTCTCGCCGCCGCTCCAAAACAAGACGCCCGCAGAAACCTGCGGGCGTCGTGTCAGGTCAAGGCGATATCGCTCAGCTCTTGGCGACCGATGCAATCGCCTTGTCGACGAGCGCCTTGTCGGTAGCGGCGTCATGCTTTTCCGCAATCAGCTTCGCCGCCGCTTCGGTCGCGGCCTGCGCCGCCGCGGTGCGGACTTCGGCAAGCGCATTGGCTTCGGCAGCGGCAATGCGCTCCTCGGCCATCTGCTTGCGGCGCGCGATCAGCGCCGTCGCGTCGGCCTTTGCCTTGGCGACGAGCGCCTGCGCCTCGGCATCGGCGCGCGCGCGCATCTCTTCGGCTTCCTTGGCGGCTGCGGCGAGCTTCGCCTCATATTCGTCTTTGAGCGCTTCGGCTTCGAGCCGCAGCCCTTCGGCTTCCTTGAGCTGCTTCGAGATTTCCGAAATGCGGTTGTCGAGCATCGCGCCGATTGCCGCCGGAACCTTTTTCCAGACGAGGATACCAAGGAAAACGAGCATCGCGAGCGATACCCAGACCGTCGCGTCGAGTCCGAACGCGGTCGGCTCGTTGGTGCCTTCCGCAAGCAAAAGGGTCAGATTAGCCATTGAGAACCGCCTTCACTGCCACCTTTGCGTCCGCGGCCGAGACATTCGCGCCCGACAGCTTGGCGACAAGATCGCTCGCGGCTTCGGCCGCGACAGATTCGATTTCCGCCATCGCCGAATTGCGCGCCGCCGCGACATCGGCCTCGGCCGCCGCCAGCTTGGCGCCAAGCTCGGCATCGACCTTGGCGAGACGCTTTTCGGCGTCGCGCGCAGCCTTGCCCTTCGCGTCGGCTACCGCCTTCTGCGCAACGGCACGGCTCGCGTCGCTTTGCTGGCGATAGCTTTCCTCGACCTTGTCCGCTGCGGCATGCGCCGCTTTGGCCGCCGCCAGATCGTCCGCAACCTTGCGGTCGCGCGCGTCCACCGTCGCTTCGATCTTTGGCAGCATGCCGCGACCGATCACGATATAAATACCGGCAAACACGACGAGCAGCCAGAAAAGCTGCGACGCGAGATACCAGTTGTCAGCGGTGAGCTGGGCTATCTGGGGCATGAAAGGCGGACCTTAAATAACTGGAAACCTGCAAGACAGTGCCCGAACCACCGGTCCGGGCACCCGGTCGCCGATTAGACGACGAAGAGCAGGATCATCGCAACGACGAACGCCAGCAGGCCGAGAAGTTCGGCAGCGGCGAAGCCGATGAACAGGCGACCCTGCTGGCCGTCGGCAGCCGCGGGGTTGCGCAGTGCGCTTTCGAGGAAGCTGCCGAACACATTACCCACGCCGATGGCGGCCATGCCGGCACCGATAGCGGCGAGACCAGCACCGATCAGCTTTGCTGCTTCTGCGTCCATTGTAATAACTCCTTGGGATAATCGTTTGGTTTTAAACGTCTTTAGTGAAGATTGACCGCGTCGTTGATATAGAGCGAGGTCAACAGGGCGAAAACATAGGCCTGGATGCCGGCGACGAGCAGTTCGAGCGCGCTGATGCCGATCATCAGGATGAAGCTGAGCACCGAAACGATCGAACCGAGCCACAGCGTTTCGGCGTTGAAGCCGTTGATCACAAATCCCGACAGCACTTTCAACAGCACGTGACCGGCGGTCATCGCGACGAAAAGCCGCAGCCCGAGGCTGAAGGGACGAACCATGAACGACACGAACTCAATCGGCGCGATGATCGGGATCATCGGCAGCGGCGTGCCTTGCGGGACGAACAGCGAAAAGAAATGCAGCCCATGACGCCAGAAACCGACGACCAGGACGATCGCGAAACTGATGATCGCGAGCACGCCCGTGATCGCGATATGGCTCGTCACCGTGAAGGGGTGCAGGCCCAACACGCCGAGCGGCAGCATGCCGAGCAGGTTGCAGAACAGGATGAACATGAAGAGCGAGAAGACATAAGGCGTATATTTACGTCCTTCGCTGCCGATATTCTGCGTCATCATGCTCGAGATGAAGCCCGTGAAGCCCTCGACCGCAGCCTGCCAGCGACCGGGCACGAGTTCGCGCCGCATGCCGCCCCACATGAACAGGCCGAGCGCAATCGCTGCGACGATCATCCAGAGCGCGCTGTTGGTGAACAGAATCTCCTGCCCGCCAAGATTGAAACCACCGCCAAGCGGGGCCACCTCGAACTGGTGCATCGGGTCGATCTTGCCGGATTCCGCCGCCACTCTTCACTCCACACGCATTGCGGAACGGCTAAATCGCCGACCCGTCGAAATTACCGTTCCGCCGCAGCTATTTGCGCGGCGGCGAAGACAGGCGAATGATGTTTCTGAAGGCAACGACGATGCCCAGGAACAACATCCCCAACAAACCCCAGGGCGACGTATCCGCGAACCGGTCGATCAGCCAGCCGAACAGGCCGCCACCGATCAATCCGCCCAGCAACTCGGCCAGCACGCGGTTGCCGAGCCGGTAATTGGCATCGGATTCCGGTCCGGCGTTCGTTGCGGTCCGTTTCGCTTCTGCGGCTTCGGCCCGGTCCAATCGCTCCTCGAGCGAGACCAGGCGCGAATCCTCCGAAGCTGGTTCCGGATCGCTGCCGTTCCCCGTCATTTGCGCCATCCTCCTGAAACAGAGCCGGAAACCTCCGATTCTGCCTGCGAAAAAAGGCCCGAAAATTCGGGGGACCCCTAAGGCGCGGTCCGTTTAGGAATGCCGCCCCATTAAGTCAATGCTTGTGCGCGCATGCGTTGCGCGTCTTTGTGCACCCGCACAAAAATGCCGCCGCGTTTAGGGGCGCGGCGGCATGGAGCGGCCCGCGGGCCGCCTTGGAAACCGAATTTTACAGGCAGCGCGAATCGCGCACCGGCGGGCTGGCGTCGCGCGTCAGCCAGCGGCCGTCGGGCGCCTTATATTTCTCGCCCGGCTTGGTATTCGCGATCAGGTTGCAGCCGCTGGTGAACGCGAACTGCTCCACCGTGCTCCCGGTCGCCGACGCGCGCTCGGTATAGGCGGCCTTGCGCTTGATGTTGAGATCCTGCACCAGCGCGCGGATCTCGGGCGTCGGCGAAGTCGCAAAGCCCAGATAGCCGTCGGGTTGCTCGCCGATCTGCCCCGCAGCGCGCGCCGCGGCATAGGCCGGATCACGCTGCGCCATCGCCGACGGGACCGCAAGCGACACCGCCGCAATCGCCGCGCATGCGCCAATCGCCAGTCCGGTTGCTTTTCCTATCTTCAGTCGCATCATGTTCGATCCTCGAATTAGAATATTTCGCTATTCTGCTCGATGAGCTTCTTGGCGTCGCCGTCCAGCCTGTACACAATTTCCTGCCGGATGTTGATGTTCAGGTTGATTTCGATCGGCTTGTCCGGCGTTTCGATCTGCACGCAGCCGCCAAAAAGCGCCGCGACCGTCACTAACGTCAGAGTGCGACCGGTCAGGTTCCGCCTCCTTGCTCCACTGTTGCGCTGATTCATGGCATGGGCTCGCTTTCTGTGGGCTGAACGGGGCTGTCGGCTGCGTTTTCGGCTTCTTCCTGGGCGCGCAGCAAAGTCGGCAGATTCTGTTCGATGAGCAAGGACGGGTCGTAAAACCCTTTGGCAGAGGTCAATAGCTGGCGGAAGGGCGCGGTGATCTTGACGTTGAAGACCAGCGGTATCTTCGCGACCTGTTCGGTCAGGAAATTGCGCGTCGCCCCTGCGCCCTGCCCCACGCCGCCGAAACGAATGTCGGTGACCATCTCGCCGTCGAGGTCGCCGTTGAGGATGATCGTCAGGTCGTCATATTTCAGCGAACGCAGCGCGCCGAAGGCGAAGTTGGCGATCGCGCCCAGGTTGCGGTTCGACAATTCGCCGACATAGGCGAGCGTCCCGCCACCGGCGCGCGAATCGATGCGGCCACCGACGATCCGCCCGCCCAGCCCGTCGAATTCGACCGGAAGCGTGCCGTCGAAGGTGCCGGTGGCGTTGATATTCTCGAACCCGAATTGCTGGAGGAAAACCGCCGCGTCGACGCCCACGATGTCGAAGGAGAGGCGGCGCGGCTGGTCGGCGCTGAAATCGAGCGTTGCGGGGTGCAGCACCAGCTGGCCGCCACCGAAGGGCCAGCTCCCGCCCTCGATCCGCACGCGGTTGCCGCCGAGCAGCCGATATTCGACCCGCCCGTCACGCACCGGGATGCCCGGGTTGATTTCGACGATTTCGGCAATCTGGCCGGGCGCGGAGCGGATACCGAGCAGATCCTCGAACGTCAGCGTCGTCGTCAGCCCTTTGACGGGACCGAAGGCGGCGGCAAGATCGGCGTTCGCGGTCGCAAAGGTCCCGCGGCTCGTCACGCCGTCCGGCGTCCATTCGATCCGCCCGTCGCCGACGACGGACCCGCGGACATTGGCGATGACTCCAAGCGCGAGGTTGGTGAGTTGGTCGGGCTGGAAACCTTCGTCGAAGCGCAATTCGTCGATCTTCAGATCGGCGGCCCCCGTTCCGCTTTCGAGCCGGTGGGTGATGATCGTGTCGAGGATCTTGCGCCCCGTCGCGCGCTCGTTGAACGCGGCATTCGCGTCGACGACCCCGTCGGCAAAGCGCAAATGGGCATCCGTGCTGACGAGCGGCGAAAAGCGCGCGTCGGTTTCCGCATCGGTCAGAAGCAATTCGCCGTCGAGGTCGAACGCCCCCTCCGCCCAGCGCCAGTCGCCCGCGATCTGGCTCATCAAGAGCGGAACCGCACCGATTTTGGCGCGCGCACCGCTCAGGCGTCCGGTCATGCCGTCCCGCGCCGCGGCACCGGCAACCTGCTCGGCCGCGAACAGCGTCGCACCGTCGCCCTCGCCCAGCCGCAGGTCGGCGTCGGCAAGCGTCCAGCGCATCGACGCCAGATCGATCGCCGCGCGCCCGCCGTCGAAGGCAAAGGGGGACGTGCCGCTCGTTCCGCGCAGGGCGATGGCGGGGATGTTGACTTGTCCCCGGACGCCGCCGGGTCCGGCGCTCAGCAACGGCGCCCCGCGCCGGCTGCACAGGTCGATTGCGGTGGGCGCAAGACGGAAGCCCGCGACATCGACGCGCTGGACGCTCGCGCGGCTGCACCCGCCGTCGAGCGCAACCGAACCGTCGGGCGCGAGGACACCCGCCAGCCGGAGCCGCAGCCGCTCGGCGCGACCGTCGCCCAGCGGGCCCGTCAATTCCGCCGTCGTCGCGAAATGCAAGAGCGCGTCGCGACCGCCCGAGAAGCTTATCGGAGACAGCGCAAGGCGCGCATTGTCGCTGACATAGGGTGCAATCGTCGCGGTGCCGCGCATCGTCCCGTCGGCGCGGCGGTCGAGGTCGATATTGCCATCGGGAAGGCCGCCGCCGCCGAAGGTCCAGCGACCGTTGACCAGAAAGGCGGGCCGGTCGGCCGCGAGCAAATATCCGACGCGGCTTTCGGTGCCGCCGGTAACGCGCGCGCCGCCTGGCGACGACAATTTGGGAGCAATCAGCTCGATTCGCGCCGACTTGCCCTCGCCCGCCAACGCAAAGCCGGCTTCGCCAACGGTGCCGGCAAGCATCCGCGAAACCGCAGCCACCGCCTTTTCCGCAACGGGGCCGATCGGTGTTCCGGCAAGACCGCGACCGCTTTCGGCGATCGAGCGGCGCAGCGCCGGGCTCGCGGCGGCATCGGCGAACGTCAAGCGTCCGCTCGCAGCGGGAGGCGCGCGGCCGACAAAAATCTCGGCCGTCATTTCGGCGGTACGCACGGTAAAATCGGCTCCCGCCAACCGCTCTATGTCGGCCTCGGCGTCGATCCGCGTGCGGGTGGCATCGCCTTCGAAGCTGGCAAGGACGCCGAGCCGCGACGCGGTAACACCCGCCCCCACCAGCCTTGCAATGCTCGCGTCGGCGCGTCCCTTCCAGCTCGTAAGCTGTTCAGAGAGCGACACGTCGAGCGCGATCTGGGGCCGCTCTGCGCGCAGGCCGTTGTCCGCGCAGCGCAGCGTCGACCCGCGTAGCGGCCCCTGCAGCGTGGGGCGGACGTCGCGAACGAGCAGCGCGCCGTAAAAGGTCACCTCACGCGCGGCGCAGTCCCCGACCGTCAGGTTCGGCGCGACAAGCGCGAGCCGTCCCATGAAATCGTTGCGCAGATTCCCGCTTCCGTTGAGCTGCGCGCCAACATTCCCCCACGGCGTTTCGATGCGCGCCCGCGCATCGGTCAGCGCCACCGCGATGTCGGGCAATGCGAAGGGCGTCGTGTCGTCGGGATCGCGGAAACGGTCGAGCGTGCCGAACGACAATTGCCCGTCGACGAAGCGCCCGTACAGTCGCACGCCGGTCGCTCGAATGCCCGATACATAGGGCCCCGACCAGCCGTACCCCAGCCTGACCTCAACCTGGTCGGCGGTCAGGTCGGGCCGGGCTGGGTCGCCGATAACGACGTCGGAGATTCGCTCCGACTGAAACCCGATCGAATCGATCCGATAGCGCGCGGGAACGTCGAGATTGTCGAGGTGATCGCGAATAACCTCGTCGGCGATCGGTTCGCGCGCCAGCCACGCAGCGCCCGCCAGAACGGCGACCGCGGCTCCGGTCAGCCAGCGTTTTTTGAACAGCCGCTTGCGGGGCGGCGTTGGTTGTTCTTCGTCATTCACAACCGCACCGAACCACAATCGTCCCCCAAAGGCACTAATCGACGCCGAACCAACGCGGGAATTCTCGTTTCGCTGCAGGAAATTGGCGCACAATCCACTTTCGGTTTCTATGACCGTTGAGTGAGCCCCACAAGGCGGTTATTGCCCGAGCCATGGCCGATGCGCCCGATCCTGTTCCGGACCACGCCGGCCATCGCGCGCGGCTCCGCGCGCGCCTGCTCGACGATCCCGGCGGGCTCGCCGACTATGAACTCGTCGAATATCTGCTCGCGCTTGCGATTCCGCGCCGCGATACCAAGCCGCTTGCCAAATCATTACTGCGCGAATTCGGTTCCTTTGCCCAGTTGATAAGCGCCGATCCGGAGGCGCTGCGTCGTGTCGACGGGATGGGCGACGGCGCCGTCGCCGCGCTCAAGATCGTCCAGGCATCGAGCCTGCACCTGCTGAAGAGCGAGTTTCGCGACAAGCCGCTTCTCTCCAGTTGGGATGCGCTTCTCGACTGGCTCCGCGCCGACATGGGGCCGATCGACATCGAGCGCGTGCGCATATTGTATCTCAACGCGCGCAATATGCTGATCCGCGATGAAATCGCCAGCGAAGGGTCGATCGACCAATCGGCCATCTATGTTCGCGAGGTTATCCGCCGCGCGCTCGAGCTCGGCGCAGCGGCGATCATCCTTGTCCACAATCACCCGAGCGGCAGTCCCGAACCGAGCCGTCAGGACATTGCCATCACGCGTGACATCGCCGAGGCGGCGTCGAGGCTCGGCATCACCCTCCACGACCATATCATCATCGGCGGCACCGAGTATCGCAGCTTTCGCGCGATGGGGCTTTTGTAAGCATAATGCAGCCGCCGGACGTATCCGACGGCTGCACCACCCCGTCCAGGAGCGGGAGTCAGGCGCCGCGCGCCAGAAAGCCGGTCAACTCGGTCTTGTTGACCCCGGTCGACTTGTCGGCATCGGCGGCCGCAAAGGCCTGCCCGATCCATGACTTTACGGCTTCGGATTCCGGATCGACGCCCGGCTCCGTCGCGACGCGAAGCTTTTTCATCCATGCGGCGAACTCGGTCTCGCTGAGTTCGCCATTCGCATCCGAATCGTAGGTCGGGAATTCCTGATCGACGATCTGCGCGATCTGCGCCGGCGTCGCCGCGGTGCCTTCGTTCGGCGGAGTCGAAGGCTGAGGCGCTGGCGTCGCCACAGGCGCCGACTGCGGGACCGGTTCGGTCATCGGGTCGGTAATCGGGTCGGTCTGCGTCGGCGGATCGGTCGGTTCGGGCACCGGTTGCTCTTGGGCCAGCGCCGGAAAACTCACCGCCGCCGCGCCGACGAAAAGCAATTGTTTCAGCATGTATTTTCTCCTGAGTTGGCGGCGGCATGAAAGGGGGAAATGCCGCCGCCGGGGGATAGACATTCGCGAAACTGGCGGATGAAGGGCATGGTTGCGCGGTGTCGCTGATTGGCGAAACGCATCGCCCCTGCTAGGGCGCGCCCTGTCGCGATTCCGCGCTGCAATTGCGACGAGCCGCCGAAAAGGAAGGGAAATCAATGGTTCCGCGTTACGCTCGCCCCGAAATGACCGCGATCTGGTCGGCCGAGAATCGCTACCGGATCTGGTTCGAGATCGAGGCGCATGCGACCGACGCACTCGCCGAGCTTGGGACCGTGCCAAAATCGGCGGCCAAGGCGCTGTGGGACTGGTGGGCGACCGCGCCGAAGATCGACGTCGACGCCATCGACGCGATCGAGGCCGTGACCAAGCATGACGTCATCGCCTTCCTCACCTGGGTCGCCGAAAATGTCGGCGAAGAGGCGCGCTTCATGCACCAGGGGATGACGAGTTCGGACGTACTCGACACCTGTCTTGCGGTTCAACTGGCGCAGGCGGCGGATATCTTGCTCACGGACATCGACGCGCTGCTCGCAGCGATCAAGCGCCGCGCGTACGAACATAAGCTCACCCCCACGATCGGCCGCAGCCACGGCATCCACGCGGAACCGGTCACCTTCGGGCTCAAGATGGCCGAGGCCTATGCCGAATTCGCGCGCTGCAGGGCGCGACTTGTCGCCGCGCGCGCCGAAATCGCGACCTGCGCCGTCTCGGGCGCGGTCGGAACCTTCGCCAACATCGACCCGCGCGTCGAGGCGCATGTCGCCGAAAAGCTGGGGCTGACCATCGAGCCGGTGTCGACGCAGGTCATCCCGCGCGACCGTCACGCAATGTTCTTTGCCACCCTCGGCGTCATCGCCTCGTCGATCGAGCGGCTCGCGGTCGAGGTTCGCCACCTTCAGCGCACCGAAGTTCTCGAGGCCGAGGAATATTTCTCGCCCGGCCAAAAGGGCTCGTCGGCGATGCCGCACAAGCGCAACCCGGTGCTCACCGAAAATCTCACCGGCCTTGCGCGCATGGTCCGCAGCGCCACAATCCCGGCGATGGAAAATGTCGCGCTGTGGCACGAGCGCGACATCAGCCACTCGTCGGTCGAACGCTTTATCGGCCCGGATGCGACGATCACGCTCGATTTCGCGCTCGCGCGGCTGACCGGCGTGGTCGACAAGCTGCTCGTCTATCCCGAGCGGATGCAGAAGAATCTCGACCGCATGGGCGGCCTCGTCCACTCGCAGCGTGTCCTGCTGGCGCTCACCCAGGCTGGTGCGAGCCGCGAGGACAGCTATGCGATGGTCCAGCGCAACGCGATGAAGGTCTGGGAAAGCGATGGAATGCTGTCGCTGCTCGAACTGCTCAAGGCCGATGACGACGTCACCGCGCGCCTGTCTCCCGAACGGCTGACGGAACTATTCGATCTCGAATTCCATATGAAACATGTCGACACGATATTTGCGCGCGTCTTCGAATAGCCCCGGACTGGAAACGCGCACAAAACTCGCTTAGAACGACGACAGGGATCAGCGGAGGAGCAATTAAGTGGGCATCGTGCGGACGATCATCTGGGTGCTTTTGACCGCCATCCTCGTCATCTTTGCGATGGCGAACTGGAAAGTGGTGACGGTCACGGTCTGGCCCGGATGGGAAGCCGAAACGAAGCTCCCCGTCATCATCCTCGTGACCTTTCTGATCGGCAGCATTCCGATGTGGATCGCGCTGCGCACGCAGCGCTGGTCGATGCGGCGGCGCATCGAGGCCAGCGAGCGCCAGCTCGTCGACCTGCGCGCGATGGCGAACCGACCCGCAGAGCCAGCGCCCGCGCCGCCCGTCAACGACATCCCGCCATCTCCCTTGGAAACCCGATGACCTCGCCGCTCTATCTCGCCATCGACACGCCGCATCTCGATGCCGCGCTGACGCTCGCCCAAAAGGTGCGCTATCATGTCGGCGGGCTCAAACTCGGGCTCGAATTTTTCTGCGCCAATGGCCATCATGGCGTCCACGAAATGGCGAAAATCGGCCTGCCGATCTTTCTCGACCTCAAGCTGCACGACATTCCCAACACCGTCGCCAAGGCGATCCAGGCGCTCCGCCCGCTCGAACCTGCAATCCTCACCGTTCACGCCGCCGGCGGGCGCGCGATGCTCGAAGAAGCAAAGGCGGCGGCAGGGCTCCATACAAAGGTGGTCGGCGTCACCGTGCTCACCAGCCTCGACGCTCCCGACCTCGACGACATCGGCGTCGGGGGTACGACCCACGATCAGGTCGTGCGCCTCGCGGCGCTCGCGCGCACGTCGGGTCTCGACGGCATCGTCTGCTCGGGTCAGGAGGTAAAGTCGGCGCGCAAGGCGTGGCCCGGCGGCTTCTTCGTCGTGCCGGGCGTGCGCCCCGTCAACGGCAAGGCCGGTGACCAGAAGCGCATCGTTACGCCGGCGCAGGCCATGTCCGACGGCGCGTCGATCCTCGTCGTCGGTCGCCCGATTACCCAATCGCAAGACCCCGACCTCGCCGCGCGCGAAATCGAGGCGACGCTTTAGTCCCGATCAGTTCACGATCAACGCACGCGACTGTATATTATAGCCGGCCAGCTTCATGCCATCTTTCGCCTTTACATAGACGAATGTTTCTGTGGCTTTGTCCTTATCATATGTCGTCTGCATCGTCAGTGTGACGATCGTGGTGCCGTTTGCAAAATTGACATGCCAGCTCTGCTGCTCAGATTTGCCTGCTTTGCCGAGCTTTTTCTGAACCGCGCCGAGCAATTCTTCAAACCCTACAATATCAACACTGTCCTGCATCTCGTCGGCAGAACCATAGTAAATATCGTCAAAATTTCCAGCGTTTAGCTCTCCGTGAAAGGTCTTGATCGCCTGTTGCGATTGCTCCACGCTTTTCCCGGCTTCGGCGGGCGAACAGCCCGCAACCGAAAAAGCTAAGAGAAACGCCAACATAATTCGCATATCGATCCCCTTCTTTTACCCCGATAAAAAGTCCGATGCCGCCACGCCTCGTTTGACGAGACGATTGCATGAATTGGCAGACTAAAGCAAAGGCGTTCCATGCCCCCTCTCGTCAAAATCTGCGGCCTCTCCACCCCCGAAACCGTCGATGCCGCCATCCGGCACGGCGCGACGCATATCGGCCTCGTCCATTACGAGCCGAGTCCGCGCCACGTCGACCTGGCGACCGCCGCGGCGCTCAGGAAGCGCGCCGAGGGGAAGGTCAAGGTCGCGCTGCTTCTCGTCAATGCGTCGCAGCAGCTCACCGGACAGGCGCTCGCCACGGTGCGGCCCGACATCATCCAGTTTCACGGCAGCGAGACCCCCGAATGGCTCGCGCGCGTCAGGCAACTCGTCCCTGCCGAGGTGTGGAAGGCCGTCGGGCTCAAGGATGCGGGCACGCTCGACCGCGTCGCCAGATATCAGGGCGCGGCCGATCGCATCCTGTTCGACGCGCCCGCGCAGGCCTTGCCGGGCGGGACGGGCACGCGCTTCGACTGGTCGCTGCTCCGCGGCCATCGCCACGCGATCGACTGGGGAATCGCGGGGGGGCTGACACCCGACAACATCGGGCAGGCAATCGCAGAGACGGGCGCGCCGCTCGTCGACGTGTCGTCGGGCGTCGAGAGCGCACCGGGCATCAAGGATATGGACAAGATGGCGGCATTCCTTAAAGCGGTCGCATCATGCTGACGCACCCGCCCTTCGTCGTGCGCATCGGGAGCCGATGGCGCTAATCGCACGAGACACCCTCGCCTGCGATCCAGCCAATTTGCCCGACGGAAAAATATGATGACCGATACCAGCACGCTTCCCAACTCGCTCCGCACGCAACCCGATGCGCGCGGCCATTTCGGCGATTTCGGCGGCCGCTATGTCGCCGAAACGCTGATGCCGCTGATCCTCGACCTCGAGCGCGAATATCGCGCGGCGCAGAAAGACAATGAGTTTCGCGCCGAATTCGACCGGCTGCTCAAACATTATGTCGGGCGCCCCAGCCCGCTCTGGCTCGCCGAGCGGCTGACCGAAGAGCTGGGCGGTGCGAAAATCTATCTGAAGCGCGAGGATCTGAACCACACGGGCGCACACAAGATAAACAATTGCATCGGCCAGATCCTGCTCGCGCGGCGCATGGGCAAGACCAGGATCATCGCCGAGACCGGCGCCGGCCAGCACGGCGTCGCGACCGCGACCGTCGCGGCGCTCTTCGGCTTGCCGTGCACCATCTTCATGGGCGCGGTCGACGTCGCGCGGCAACAGCCCAATGTGTTTCGCATGAAGCTGCTCGGCGCCGAAGTCGTCGCGGTGGAAAGCGGTGCCAAGACGCTGAAGGATGCGATGAACGAGGCGCTGCGCCACTGGGTCGCGAACGTCCACGATACCTTCTACATCATCGGCACCGTCGCGGGGCCGCACCCCTATCCCGAACTTGTCCGCGATTTCCAGTCGGTGATCGGTACCGAGGCGCGCGCGCAAATCCTCGAAGCCGAAGGACGCCTGCCCGACATGCTCATCGCGCCGGTGGGCGGCGGATCGAACGCCATCGGCCTGTTCCACCCTTTCCTCGACGACGAAGGCGTCGAGATCGTCGGTGTCGAAGCCGCGGGCGAAGGGCTCGACGGCAAACACGCCGCCAGCCTCGCGGGCGGCAAGCCCGGTATCCTCCACGGCAACAAGACCTATCTCCTGCAGGACGAGGACGGCCAGATCACCGAGGCGCACAGCATCTCGGCGGGGCTCGACTATCCCGGCATCGGCCCCGAGCACAGCTGGCTCCACGACATCGGCCGCGTCCGCTACGAACCCGTCACCGACGCCGAGGCGCTCGCGAGCTTCCAGAAGCTCACCAAGCTCGAAGGCATCATTCCCGCGCTGGAGTCCGCCCACGCCATCGCCGCCGCCGAACGCATCGCGCCAACAATGAGCAAGGACAAGATCATCATCGTCAACTGCTCGGGCCGCGGGGATAAGGACATCTTCACTGTCGCCGAGGCGTTGGGGGTGAGATTGTGATTCGCGCGTTAGTAAAATGGGGCGTGGTGATCGCGCTTGCGCTTTTTGGGGTCTGGGTAGAGCGATCACTTCCCGACCTGCTTCCTGACCGCCTTGATCGATATCTTATGCTGGTCATAGTCATTGTCGCCGTCCAGTTTTTCCTTCTTCCGAAGTTCGACCGCCTGTGGCCCAATCGTAAAGAAGGATGGAGCGAATGACCCGCTTCGCCACCACCTTTGCCAACCCCCACTCCGCGCTCATCGCCTTCATCACCGCGGGCGACGGCGACACCGCCGCGAATCTCGACGCGCTCGTCGCGGGGGGCGCCGATGTGATCGAGCTTGGCATGCCCTTCACCGACCCGATGGCCGACGGCCCCGCGATCCAGCAGGCGAATTTGCGCAGTCTGGCCAAGGGTACGACGACAGCGGACATATTTGCCATGGCCGCCGCATTCCGCCAGCGCCACCCCGACACCCCGCTCGTCCTGATGGGCTATGCCAATCCGATGACGATCCGCGGCGGCGACTGGTTCGCCGCCGAATGCGCGCGTGCCGGCATCGACGGAGTCATCTGCGTCGACGTTCCTGCCGAGGAAGATCCCGAACTCGGCCCCGCGCTTCGCGCTGCGGGCATCGACCTGATCCGCCTCGCCACCCCGACGACCGACACCGCGCGCCTGCCCGCCGTGCTCGATGGCGCAGGCGGTTTCCTCTATTATGTCTCGGTCGCGGGGATCACCGGCCAGCAACAGGCCGCGCAGGCCAGCATCGACGAAGCCGTCGCGCGCCTCAAGGCCGCGACCGACCTGCCCGTCGCGGTCGGCTTCGGCGTGCGCACCCCCGATCAAGCCGCGCAGATTGCGCGCGTTGCCGACGGCGTCGTCGTAGGATCGGCCTTTATCGACATCATTGCCGAGCACGGCGACGCCGCGGCGCCGCATGTCGAGGCTTTCACCCGCACCCTCGCCGATGCTATCCACGGCGCAAAGGAGATCGCCGCATGAGCTGGCTCGACCGCGTTCGCAACGCCCTGCCCTTTGGCGCCAAGCGCGACAGCGCCGACAACCTCTGGCACAAATGCCGCCAGTGCCAGCAGATGGTGTTCGTCAAGGAATGGGAAGATAATCTCAACGTCTGCCCGCGCTGCGAGCATCATGATCGCATCGGCGCGAAGGAGCGTTTCGCGCAGCTGTTCGACGGCGGTATCCACGAACTATTGCCCGCGCCCGCGGCGCCCGAAGACCCGCTGAAGTTCCGCGATACCAAGAAATATGTCGACCGTATCAAGGCGGCGCGCGCGCAGACCGGCGACCGCGATGCCTATCAGAATGCCTTCGGGCGCATCGACGGCAAACCCGCGGTGATCGGCGTGCAGGATTTCGCCTTCATGGGGGGGTCGATGGGTGTTGCCGTCGGCGAAGCCTTTGTCGCGGGGGTCGAACAGGCGATCAAGCGCGGCTGCCCCTATATCGCGATCACGGCCGCGGGTGGTGCGCGGATGCAGGAAGGCACGCTGTCGCTGATGCAGATGCCGCGCGCGACCGTCGCGCTCCAGCGCCTGCGCCGCGCGGGCCTGCCCTATATCGTACTGCTCACCGATCCCACGACCGGCGGCGTGACGGCAAGCTATGCGATGCTGGGCGACATTCAGATCAGCGAACCCAAGGCGCTGATCGGCTTCGCCGGCCAGCGTGTGATCGAGAATACGATCCGCGAAAAGCTGCCCGAAGGCTTCCAGCGCGCCGAATATCTGCTCGAGCACGGGATGATCGACATGGTCGTCGCGCGCAAGGACCTGCCAGCGACGCTCGGCCGCCTGATCGGTTATCTGGCGCCCGAAAAGGCGGCCTGACTTTCCCGTATCGTCATTGCGAGGAGCGAAGCGACGCGGCAATCCCCCGTTATCGTCATCGAGACGCCGAAAGCTGGAGATTGCTTCGCTCCGCTCGCAATGACGAGCCGATTGTAAGGCGCCACCCGCAATGCCCGACCACGCGCACAGCTCCGACCCTGCCGTCCAGGCCCAGCTCGACCGCCTCGCCGCGCTGTCGCCGGGGCGCGACATATTGGGGCTCGAACGCATCGCTGCACTGTGCCGCCGCCTCGGCAACCCGCAGGACAAGCTCCCGCGTACCTTCCATGTCGCCGGGACGAACGGCAAGGGCTCGACCTGCGCCTATCTCCGCGCCATCCTCGAAGCCGACGGGCGCCGCGTCCATTGCTATACCAGCCCGCACCTCGTGCGCTTCAACGAGCGTATCCGCCTCGCCGGCGCGCTCATCGACGATGCGCAGCTGGCGGCGTTGCTCGCAGAGGTGCTCGACGTGTCGGACGATCTCGGCGCCAGCTTTTTCGAGGTTACGACGGCCGCGGCCTTCCTGGCGTTCTCACGCGTCCCGGCGGATGATTGCGTGATCGAAGTCGGGTTGGGCGGCCGCCTCGACGCAACGAACATCATTCCAGCGCCTGCCGTCTGCGGCATCGCGTCGCTTGGCATCGACCACGAAGCCTTTTTGCTCGCTCCCGAGGCCGGGACGCCGGCGGACGCGGCCGAGCGCATCGCATGGGAAAAGGCGGGGATCGTCAAGCCTGGTTCAAAGCTCGCGTCGCTCGGCTATTCGCCCGCGGTCATGGACGTCGTGGCGGGTCGCGCCGCCGCGGCGGGCGCCGGGCATTTTGCGGAGGGTCGCGACTGGTCCGTCGAATGCGCGGAGGCAGGATTCCATTGGCGATCGGCGCGCGGCGACGTCGAACCTTTGCTGACATCGCGCATGGCGGGCGAGCATCAGATGCGCAACGCGGGCCTTGCCATTGCGATGCTCCACCTCGCCGATCCGCGCCCGTCTTCCAACGCCATCGTGCAAGGGATCGCTGTCGCCCATTGGCCTGCACGTTTACAACTGCTCAACTCGGGACCGCTGAGCGAGCTTGCCCCCGTTGGCACCGAGATCTGGCTCGACGGCGCACATAACGCCGACGCAGGCATACAGATTGCCGCGCATCTCCGAAACGACCCGCGCCGCATCCATTTGATTGCGGGCATGCTGGCGAACAAACATCCCGAAGCCATTATGGCGCCGCTCGCCGACCGCCTCGCGTCGATCAATATCGTCCCCGTGCCCGGTCACGAACATCACGACGCCAGCGCGTTTGGCCCCGCCGCACGGCAGGCCGCAAGCGTCGAAGAGGCGCTCGCCGGCCTCGCGGTCGATCCCGCGCGCGAAATCGTGCTGATCGCGGGGTCGCTCTATCTGGCGGGCATTGTCCTTGCCGCGAACGGCGAGTTGCCAGCCTAGGGGCGTGACCTCAGGTCTTGACCGGCTTTGGTCGACCTTCCTCGGGATGCACAAGTTCGTGGCCGTCATCTTCGGTGCTCGGCTGGCGAACGGATTCGACGACGAACCCCTTGCGCCACAGGATCCAGAGAAGGAGCATGCCGGGGATCGCGATTGCCACCGTGACGATCCAGAAACCGATCCAGCCGAGCCCTTCGGCGAGGAAGCCTCCGGGGGTTGCCAGCCACGTCCGCCCAACCGCTGCGAACGACGACAGGAGCGCGAATTGCGTGGCCGTGTAAGCAAGGCTCGACAGGCCGGAGAGATAGGTGACAAAGACGGTCAGCCCGATCCCGCTCGTGAAATTCTCGGTCCCCACCGCAATCGCTAGCATCAGCGGCGAATGGCCGACCGCAGCGAGGACCGCGAACAGCAGATTGCTGAACATCATCAGCAGGCCCGAAACGAGCAAGGCGCGGCCCATTCCCAGCCATGCGATGAAGGGCGCGCCGCACGCTGATCCGACGATCAGCGCGACAAAGCCGACTCCCTTGTTGATCGCGACAAATTCGGTGTCGCTGAAACCGAGTTCGACGATCATCGGGTTCAGCATGCCCTGCCCCATCGCATCGCCGACCTTGTAAACAAGCACAAAGAGCAGGATCAGCACCGCCCCGTTGCGCCCGAGAAATTCGCGGAAGGGATTGACGACCGTGTCCTGTAGCCACGCCCCGAAGCCGCTCGCGAGCGCCTTGGCCCGCGTCGGGTCGAAACGCCCCGTTCCGGCATAAAGCGCGCCGAACAGCGCGGGCAGAACGGCCAGCGCGGTAAAGCCATAGGCGGCCGCCCAGCCGAGATTGAACCCCTCTGGCGACGCGAGGGCGATCGTCCCGACCCCGGCGATCAGATTGCCGGTTCGATAGCCGAACTGGTTCATGGCAGTACCGTGCGGCAATTCTGCATCGGAGAGGATTTCGATGCGATAGGCGTCGATCACGATATCCTGCGTCGCCGACAGGAAAGCGACGGCAATCGCCCAGAAGGCAAAGGGAGCAAGATTGTCGTTCGTCGGATTGCTCGTTCCGAGTTGCCAGATCGCAACGACGAGAAGCGCCTGGATGAAGAACAACCAACCCCGCCTCTGCCCGAAAATCCGCGTCAGGAACGGCAAAGGCAAGCGGTCGACGAGCGGCGCCCACAGGAATTTGAGCGTGTAAGGCGTGGTGAGACCGATCGCGAAACCGATGGTCGACTTTTCGATTCCGACCTTCGACAGCCAAAAGGTCATCGTTCCGAGCAGCAGGGTCAGCGGGAAGCCGCTCGAAATGCCGAGCAGGAAGGCCACGATCGGCATGGGTTTGCGATAGGGTGCAAAACTCGGGATAACGAAAGCGAGGCCGATGACCAACAGGATAACGGCCACCAGCACCGCCGTGTCGAGCCCAAGCTGCATAAGGTTCCTCCCCTGCCCGCACATCGCGGCATCCAGGGATATTGGCCTAATGCTTCGTCGATAAATTGGAAGCGACTAAATCGCGATCCGCCCCTTACGGGACGCACCTTGTCGCGTCACGCGGCTTCGGGCCGCCGGAACATGCGAAAGCCGCTGACCTTGCGCGGCGCCTCGTTTTTGCAGATCGTCGACTCGATCGCGCGCAGGGCGCCGATCAACGCCGAAGGGCCGTGGGGTTTCCCAAGGAAGGCGTCGGCGATATCGGCGGCATCGTCGGGGCATTGGCCCGTTACCAGCAGTACGGCCATCCCGCGATCGCGCGCCAGCCGGGCGACCTCGCGTCCCGTCATATGTCCGGCAAGGCCCAGGTCGAGCACCAGCGCGTCAATCTGTTCCGACGCGATGATCGCCACCGCCGCCTCGCCCGAATCGACTGACGCGACGACCTGATAGCCGCTGTGCTTCAGCGTCCGCTCGTTGTCGAACGCGACCAGCGGGTCATCCTCGATGACCAGCAGCCGCTTGATGCAGGACGGGCGAGACGCGAAGAGCATGAATACTCCCTTTGAAACCGCCATGACCCGCTCTTCCCCTTCCTGCAATATCGCTTCTGCTTGCCATCGACGAAGCGACAGTTTTCCGGCTATGAGCGTGGTCACAACGCAACACTTCCTTTTCCAAAAACGACAAGAAAGCCGCATCCGTTCCGATGACGACCCGCCGCCCGCCAAGAAACACGCCCGACCGCGAAGCCCCAAAAGGCCGCCGCGCCGCGCGCGCTTCGCAATCGCCGCGCAAAGCTGCGCCAACCGAACATGAGGAAGGACCGCAACGCATCGCCAAGTTGCTGGCCCGCGCCGGCGTCGGTTCGCGCCGCGATGTCGAGCGAATGATCGAGGAAGGCCGTATCGCACTTCATGGTGAGATCATTTCGCAGCCCGCGCCGCTCCTTGCGACTACGGAAGGCCTGACAGTCGATGGCAATCCCGTCGCCAAGCCCGTTTCGACGCGCCTTTACCGCTTTCACAAGCCCGCAGGATGCCTGACTGCGGCGCGCGATCCGAAAGGGCGCAAGACGATCTATGACCTTTTGCCCAAGGACCTGCCGCGGCTGATGCCCGTGGGTCGGCTCGACTATAATACCGAGGGGCTGTTGCTGCTCACCAACGACGGCGAATTCAAACGCCAGCTCGAATTGCCCGCGAGCGGGGTCGAGCGCACCTATCGGGCACGCGCCTTTGGCGACATCAGCCAGGCGCAGCTCGAAGAATTGATGCTCGGCGTCGAGATCGACGGCATCCGTTATGGCAAGATCGACGCCAACCTGGAGCGCCGCACCGGGCGCAACCAGTGGATCGAGTTGACGCTGACCGAAGGCAAGAACCGCGAGGTCCGCCGCGTGCTCGAACATCTGGGGCTGCAGGTCAGCCGCCTGATCCGCACGCGCTATGGCGAATTCCTGCTCGACGGACTCGATACCGGCGCAGTCGAGGTTGTTCCGCGCGACGCGCTTTTCCAGTTTCGCCGCCGTCTCGACAAATGAGGGTGATCGCTGGCGAATGGCGCGGCCGCAAACTGCTCGCGCCCAGAAACGAGGCGACCCGCCCGACCGCCGACCGGACGCGCGAAACGCTTTTTTCGATGCTGACAAGCCGGCTCGGCAGCTTCGAAGGCTTGGCCGTCGCCGACCTCTTCGCCGGATCGGGGGCGCTTGGCATCGAGGCGCTGTCGCGCGGCGCAGCGCTTTGCCTGTTTGCCGAGCAGGACCGCGACGCGCTCGATGCGCTGCGCAAGAATATCGCTGCGCTGGGGGCCGCGACGCGTGCCGAGGTGCGCGCCGGCTCGGTCCTCGCTCTGGGTCCCGCACCGCGCGCCTTCGACCTGCTCCTGCTCGACGCGCCATATGCCACCGGCGCGGGCAGCGTCGCGCTCGACAAGCTTGGACGCCTCGGCTGGATCGCGCCCGACAGTTGGGTGTCGATCGAGACGGGCGAGCGCGAAAAGGTCGACGTCGCAGGGTATGAAATCGACGCCGAGCGCAAGGTCGGCAAGGCAAAGCTCACACTCTTGCGACCCGCCGCATAATCGCGGCGACGCACTGGACAGCCCTCCCCGCGTTCCCTAATCGTTCGCGCGTGACCGATACCCCGTCCCCCCTGCCCGACGCATCCGACCCGCCCTATCTCGCCGGCCTCAACGGGCCGCAGCGGCAGGCGGTGCTGACGACCGAGGGACCGGTGCTGATGCTCGCGGGCGCCGGGACGGGCAAGACCGCCGCGCTCACCGCGCGGCTCGGGCACATCATCGCGACGCGGCGCGCCTGGCCGTCGGAAATTCTTGCGGTCACCTTCACCAACAAGGCGGCGCGCGAGATGCGCGAACGCATCGGGCGGATGATCGGCGATGCGGTCGAGGGGATGCCCTGGCTTGGCACCTTTCACAGCATCGCGGCGAAAATGCTCCGTCGCCACGCCGAACTCGTCGGGCTCCAGAGCAATTTCACCATCCTCGACACCGACGACCAGTTGCGCGTGCTCAAGCAGCTCATTCAGGCCGAAGGGCTCGACGAAAAGCGCTGGCCCGCGCGCCAGCTTGCGGGACTGATCGACCGGTGGAAGAACCGCGGCCTCACCCCCGCCGACCTCGATGCCGCCGACAGGGAAGCCTATGCCGACGGCAAGGGACAGCATTTCTACGCGCTCTATCAGGCGCGGCTGAAGACGCTCAACGCCTGCGACTTCGGCGACCTCTTGCTCCACATGCTCGTCATCCTGAAAACGCACCGCGACGTGCTCGAACAATATCAGCAACGCTTCAAATATATCCTCGTCGACGAATATCAGGACACCAATGCGAGCCAGTATCTCTGGCTCCGCCTGCTCGCGCAGGCACACAAGAATATCTGCTGCGTCGGTGACGACGACCAGTCGATCTATTCGTGGCGCGGCGCGGAGGTTGCCAATATCCTTCGCTTCGAAAAGGATTTCCCGGGCGCGACGGTGATCCGGCTCGAACAAAATTATCGCTCGACGCCGCAAATCCTCGCTGCCGCATCGGCATTGATCGCGCAGAACTCGGACCGGCTCGGCAAGACGCTGTGGACCGACCTTGACCCCGGCGACAAGCTGCGCGTCGTCGGCGTATGGGACGGACCCGAAGAAGCGCGGCGGATCGGCGAAGAGCTGGAGGATTTGCAACGCCAGCGCATCTCGCTCGACCGCGCCGCAATCCTTGTGCGCGCGCAATTCCAGACGCGCGAGTTCGAAGACCGCTTTATCGCGATCGGAATGCCCTATCGCATCGTCGGTGGCTATCGCTTCTACGAGCGCGCCGAAATCCGCGACGCGCTCGCTTATCTGCGCCTCGTTCAGTCGAGCGCCGACGACCTTGCGTTCGAACGCATCGTCAATGTCCCGAAGCGGGGCCTCGGCGACAAGGCGCTCGCACGCATCCACCAGTTCGCGCGCATCGAACGCGCGCCGCTCTTCCACGCCGCGTCAAGGATCACCGAGACCGACGAACTCACGCCGCAAGCGCGGCGCAGCCTTTCCGGCTTCGTCGCGCAGATGCGTGGCTGGCAGGCGAAGGCGGGCGAACTGTCGCACCCCGAGCTGACCCAGCTTATCCTCGACGAATCGGGCTATACGGCGATGCTGCAGGCCGATCGCAGCGCCGAGGCCGCGGGGCGGCTCGAGAACCTCTCCGAACTCGTTCGGGCGATGGAGGAATATGATTCGCTCGAAGCGTTCCTCGAGCATGTCAGCCTCGTCATGGACCGCGACAATGACGATCAGTCGGAAACCGTGACGATCATGACGATCCACGCCGCCAAGGGCCTCGAATTCGACCATGTATTCCTCGCCGGGTGGGAAGACGGCGTGTTTCCGTCACAGCGCGCGATGGACGAAGGCGGCACCGCCAGCCTCGAGGAAGAACGCCGCCTCGCCTATGTCGCGATCACGCGCGCGCGCCGCCGCGCGAGCATCTATCATGCTGCCAACCGTCGCATCTATGGCCAGTGGATGAGCAGCATTCCCAGCCGCTTCATCGGCGAAATTCCGCCCGAACATGTCGAAAGCCAGAACAGCTTCGGCGGCGGACAAAGCCTGTGGCGCGCCAACTGGTCGGCGCAGGGCGATCCCTTCGCACATGTCGCCGAACGCCAGCCTTCGCGGACGATGACCCGCGGACCCGCGTGGCAGCGCGCCGTGGCGCAATCCTCGACGATCACCCGCGCCCCCGCGCCCAGCGAAAAAGGCCCCGCGGCATCCGTTGGCGCCAGGCCGCGCGCCGATCTGGCGATCGGGATGCGCGTGTTTCATGAAAAATTCGGCTATGGGGCAATTGCCGACATCGACGGCAACAAGCTGGAGGTCGAGTTCGAACAGGCCGGCACGAAGCGCGTCCTCGACGGCTTCGTCCAGCCCGCCTGATCGTGTCGTAACGGCACGCTATTGCCTGTCCGGAAAAGGGTCGCTGGTGGAGCCGAGGGGAATCGAACCCCTGACCTCTGCAGTGCGATTGCAGCGCTCTCCCATCTGAGCTACGGCCCCGCGACGGCGGCGTCTTAACGATCCCGCTTGACAGTGGCAACGGCTTTTCTGACCAAAGAGCCGGTTACGCGTTGAAACATGGGAATGGGGGGTTCCGATGGCGAAGGCATGGCATTTGGTGAGTCGTCCGCAGGGCTTGCCGACGATGGATAATTTCGCGCTGCGCGATTTGCCCGACCAGCCGCTTGAAGCGAACCAGCTTCGCGTGCGCAATCGCTGGCTGTCGGTCGATCCCTATATGCGTGGCCGGATGAACGACGCGAAAAGCTACGCTGCCAGTTTCCAGCTCGGTGAGCCGATGACCGGCGGCGCGATCGGCGAGGTGGTCGAAAGCCGGATGGACGGCTTCGCGCCCGGCGACCTCATCCTCCACATGGGCGGCTGGCGCGATGGCGGTGTCATCGGGCTCGACCTGATGCCCAACAAACTGCCAAGGCAGCTTCTCGACGCGGGCATGCCGCCTCAGACTTTCCTGCACAACATGGGACTCACGGGCGGCACCGCGTGGATAGGATTGCTCCGAGTCGCCGCCGCCAAGCCGGGCGAAACGGTTTTCGTGTCGGCGGCCGCGGGTGCGGTGGGGTCGGCGGTCGTCCAGATTGCGAAGGCGCGCGAAATGACGGTCATCGGCTCGGCGGGCGGAGCCGAGAAATGCGCGTGGGTCGCCGACATCGGTGCCGACGCCGCGGTCGATTACAAGGCCGGTCCGGTCCTGCCCCAACTTGCCGCCGCCCTCGAAGGCCTCGGAAAGCCCGGCATCGACGTCTATTTCGACAATGTCGGCGGCGAGCATTTGGACGCGGCGTTCGCGGTCGCCAACGATTTCGCGCGCTTTGCGATCTGCGGGATGATCGACGTCTATAACGACGGACATCCGCAGGAGATGAAATATCTGATCCGCACCATCCCGGCGCGCATCCGTATGGAAGGCTTTATCTACACCGATCAGTTTTTCGACTGCATGGAGGAATTCTATGCCGACATGGGCGCGTTGATCGCCAGCGGCGCGGTCACGATCCGCGAGACGGTCCATGATGGCATCGACGCCGCGCCGGAGGCATTCCTCGGCCTGTTTGCGGGCGAAAACATTGGAAAGATGCTGGTCCGGATCTAGGCGGGGCCTCGCGTGAAACGCCCTTGAAGCGACCGAAACGACGGACGGATGCGTCGAATATATAAGTGTCGCTGCCGGAGGGGCGATTGGCGCGACTTCGCCGTCGCTCCACCACGCCTTGCGGGCGTGGCCTCCTCCCTCCCGATAGCTTCGCCACAGGGAGGATTAAATGTCCGCTCCCCGCCCCAAGGCCGACGTCAGTTCAAACTGCGCTCTGCAATGATCGGCGAAATCAGCTTCCGAAACCCACCGAGAGGAAGTCCGGCAGCGGGCCGTTCCACCCGTCGTCGGATTCGTCGTCGCGCGGCGGACGCGGCGCTGCCTTCGGGGGCTTGGGCGGCGCCTTGGCGCGAGCGCGCGGCGCTTCAGGGGCGTCGTCGCGACCTTTGTTTCGGTTCGCTCCGCGACGGCCGCTTTTCGGTTCGCGCGGCGCTTCGGTCTCGTCGGCGACCGGCGAAGCCTTGGCCGTGCCACCGTGGACCGGAATATTGTAGCCGGTCAGCTTCTGGATATTGTCGAGCGCTTCGTCGTCCGACGGGGTGACGAGCGTGAACGCCCGCCCCTGCGCCCCCGCGCGGCCCGTGCGGCCGATACGGTGGACATAATCGTCGGGGTGCCAGGGCGCATCGAAGTTGAACACATGGCTCACGCCCTTCACGTCGAGCCCGCGCGCGGCGACGTCGGATGCGACCAGAATGTTGATGTCGCCATTCTTGAATCGATCGAGTTCGGCAATGCGGCTCGACTGGTCCATGTCGCCATGGATCTCGCCGGCGCGATAGCGATAGCGTTGCAACGACTTTGCCAGTTCGCGCACCGTGGTCTTGCGGTTGCAGAAGATGATCGCCGTACCGACGTCTTCTTCCTCGATCAGCGCGCGCAGCGTGTCGCGCTTGCCGCGTTCGCTGGTCTTGACGACGAACTGCTCGATATTCTCGTTGCGGCTCGCCGGGCGTGCCACCTCGATCGTCTTGGGATTCGAGAGGAACTTGTCGGCGAGTTTCTTGATCGGCGGCGGCATCGTCGCCGAAAAGAGCAGCGTCTGGCGGTTCGCGGGCAGCTTGGTACAAATATGCTCGATGTCGGGGATGAAGCCCATGTCGAGCATCCGGTCGGCCTCGTCGATCACCAGAAGGTTGCAGCCGGTGAGCAAAATCTTGCCGCGCTCGAACAGGTCCATCAGGCGGCCCGGCGTTGCGATCAGCACGTCGACGCCCTTTTCCAGCGCCTTGACCTGGTCGCCCATCTGTACGCCGCCGATCAGCAACGCCATCGAAAGCTTGTTATACTTTCCGTATTTCTCGAAGTTTTCGGCGACCTGGGCCGCGAGTTCGCGCGTCGGCTCGAGGATCAGCGAGCGTGGCATCAGCGCGCGGGTGCGGCCGTGCGCCAATATGTCGATCATCGGCAGGACGAAGGAGGCGGTCTTGCCCGTCCCCGTCTGCGCGATGCCGATCATGTCGCGCATCATCAGCACCGAGGGGATGGCGCCCGCCTGGATCGGTGTTGGCGTGTCATAGCCCGCCTCGATTATGGCGCGCAAAAGTTCGTCGGATAGGCCGAGGTCGGCAAATTTCATAAGGTCAACATGTCCGGAAAAGATGACAGCGCGACGTCCCACGCCCGCCAGCACTCGGGCGCCACTAGGGGAAAGTGCGGGGAAAAGTCAAGGAAAGCCGAACGAAGCGGGCAATTAATCGTCGTCGCGCGGGACAGCGACCATCACCCGGAACTTGTCGACTTCGCATTTGGCGCCCGTACGCGCGTGGAGCTCGTCGCGTCCCGCACAGAGATTGCCGTCCTCGTTACCCTGCATGTAAAAGCCGGCATAGAAATCGAGCGCACGGCATCCGCGGTTAAGGTGAGCCCTAAGCCGCTGTTTTTGACGGGTTATAAGGTCGATGCTGTCGCGCTGCGCGGCCTGCATTCCGACAATATTGCGCATGGCCACACATTTCGGCCCCTTCTTCTCCTTCCATTCGATCGGCATATCGTATCGCCGGACGGTTGGCGCGGAGCTGGGAGCAAAGTTGTTGAGAGACGAGCGCTGCGCCGGGACGCGTATGATGACCTGCTGGTCGATGACGATCTGCCACTGCGGCGTATCGGCTGGTGGCGGCAAGGGTATCGCAGTCGCAATCGGTTCGGGCGGGGCGGCGGGCGGCGGAACGTCGGAAGTCGGCGCCGCCGCCGCGAGAAGCGCCAAGGCGTGACTCAGCATGTCGGGATCGCCGATTCCGGGAAAATATTACAGGCTTCGTCGATCACATTCGGCTCCCGTAGCGGTGCGCGCTGGACGAATTGCTGCTTTTCGTCCATCCCCACCCTAGCGATGATGATTGAACATCAAATGAATTGCTGTCGAGACCCCAAAGTGCCGGTACGGCGACATTTGCCAAAGCACGAAGCTGCGAAGCCATGCCGATGACCGGAACCCCTTCTCCCGCCGCATTGCGCGCGCTTTCCGATCTGCTCGGCCCCAAGGGCTTCACGACCGATCCCGACATCATGTCGCCGTGGCTCACCGACTGGCGCGGCAAGTATCGCGGTGCCGCCGCGGCGATGCTCTCGCCCGCCGACAGCGACGAAACGGCGGCGCTCGTGAAAATCTGCGCCGAATACGGCCTTCCCCTCGTTCCGCAGGGGGGCAACAGCGGCATGGTCGGCGGCGCCACGCCCGACGCGTCGGGGGCGCAACTCCTCGTCAGCATGCGCCGGATGAACCGGGTGCGCGAAATCGACACCGGGGCTCAACTCGCGGTCGTCGAGGCCGGTGTTATCCTCGAGAATTTTCATGCCGCAGCCCTTGCGCACGGCCTGCGGTTCCCGTTGACGCTGGGCGGCAAGGGGTCGGCGACGATCGGCGGGCTTGTCTCGACCAACGCCGGCGGCACGCAGGTGCTGCGCCACGGGACAATGCGCGGGCTCGTCGCCGGTGTCGAGGCAGTGCTCCCGGACGGCAGTCTTTTCAACGGCCTCGCGGCGCTCAAGAAGGACAATCGCGGCTATGATCTGCGCCAGCTGTTCTGTGGCGCCGAGGGGACCTTGGGGATCGTAACCGCCGCGACCTTGCAGCTCGTTCCGGCGGCGACAGCGCGGCGAACGGCATGGGTGGGGATTGCTTCGCCCGACGCAGCCCTGCAACTGTTGCGTCGCCTCGACGCGGCGCTCGGCCGGGCGCTCGAGGGGTTCGAGATCATGCCCCAATCGTGCATCGAATCGGTGTTGCGGAACATCCCGCAGACGCGTGCGCCGCTCGATGCAAAGACGCCGTGGCATGTGCTGATCGAACTCGCTGGCGAAGACGAGGAGCCGCTCGACGAAGCGCTTCGAGCGGGGCTGGAAGCTGCGCTCGACGCGAAGCTGATCGACGATGCCGTCGTCGCGCAAAACGAACGCGAAAGCGAGGAGTTCTGGCGGATTCGCGACTCGATTTCAGAGGCGGAGCGCGCCAACGGCCCCGCGCTGCAACATGACATCAGCGTGCCGGTCGACCTTATGCCGGCCTTTATCGCGGAGAACCCGCACCGCCTCGTCGCAGAATTTCCCGGCGCGCGCGCCATGTCGTTCGGCCATTTGGGCGACGGCAATGTCCATCACCACGTCAAACCGCCGCCCGATGTCGATGCGGTGCAATGGCTGGCAGCGAATGGCGAAGCCGTGAGCCGCCTTGTCTATCGGCATGTCCTCGAACTCGGCGGGTCGATCTCGGCCGAGCATGGCATCGGCCAGATGAAGCGCGACCTGCTCGCCGAACTCGACAGCCCGGCGCGACTGGCGGCGCTGCGCGGAATCAAGGCGGGACTCGACCCCCGGGGGTTGTTCAATCCGGGCAAGCTGATTGCCTGATTGACCCCGCGATTCGGAGCATCGCCCCTTGCGCCGCGGGACGCGTGCCAATAAGGCGCTGCATCATCATTTTGTCCCGAATGCGCGGGACCTTTACCGGAGTTCGATCATGGCCACTGCGCCCGAAAATGCTTTGCCGCTGTTTTACAACGACCTCGAACCGCTTTCGAGCGTCGACCACGCCGATTTTCGCGCGCGCGGCCTTGAAAAGGCGGATTTCCTTGTCAAACAGCACGCCGTGCCGCTGACGTCGGACGAATTTGTCGCGGCGAGCCGCTTTTACCCCATCGTCTTTTCGGCTGGCGACAAGCCTGTGCCGCTGGCCCTGATGGGCCTGAACGAGGGCGTGAACACCTTTGTCGACGACGAAGGCAAGCTCAAGAACCCGGTCTATGTCCCCGCCTATATCCGCCGCTACCCCTTCCTCCTTGCACGGCTGCGTCCCGATTCCGACGAACTCTCGCTGTGCTTCGACCCCACGTCGGGCGCGATTGCAAAGGGTGACGAAGGCGACGCGCTTTTCGTCGACGGCAAGCCGTCGGAAGCGGTCAACGCCGTGCTCCAATTCTGTCAGCAGTTCGAAGAGGCAGGCCAGCGGACGACCATGTTCGTCGAAGAGCTGAAAAAGGCCGAGCTGCTGATGGACGGCGAAGTCAGCATCCAGCCCGAAAATTCGGACAAGCCCTTCATCTATCGCGGTTTTCAGATGATCGACGAGAACAAGCTGCGTGAACTGCGCGGCGACGTGATGCGCAAGATGGTCCAGAACGGCATCATGCCGCTGATCTTCGCACATCTTTTCTCGCTTCAGCTGATGCGCGAAGTCTTTGCGGCGCAGGTCGCCGCAGGCAAGATGCCGCAGGTTACCGAAGCCCCGCAAGTCTAAGCGCGGGTTCAACATCGATTCGAGTGGCGCGCGGGCACGGGTGCTCGCGCGCCATTTTCGTCCGCGCGGTCCAATGCGTCTAAAAGTCGATGGCGATGCCCTTGAGCTCCCAGTCGCCATAGCGGACAGGATTGCGGCCTCCCGGCTGATCCTCGGCTGCAATCGCTTCGCACGCCGCGGGTTCGGGGATCGGCGAGTTGACCCAGTCGGTCGGCGGCTTCACATGGGGCGGCCGCGTCTGCGCACGCGGCGTTCCGCCGATGGTGTCTTTGTCCTTTGCCATAGCCTGATCGATATAGGAGTTTCGATGCACCGCGCCAACCGTCCGTTCCCCCGTCGTGGCTGACAATCGCCGCCGCCCGCGCCGTCGGCCAAACGGCGAGCCGCCGGGTACGGGCGTCCGGCGAGCCGCGCTCCGCCTCCTCGACGCCATCTTGCGGCGTGGTGATCCGCTCGACGTTGCGGCCCATGCGGCGATGCAGGGCTTGCCTCCCGCCGATCGCGCCTTTGGCGTCGCCATCGTGTCCGAAACGCTACGCTGGATGGCCGAAATCGATGCGCTGATCGATGGCGCAACGGCGCAACCGCTGCCCGACGACGTCAAGTCCCGCGCCGTGCTGCGCCTCGCGCTTGCCCAGCTTCTGGTGCTCAAAACGCCGGGACACGCCGTCGTCTCGACCGCGCTGCCGCTCGTCGACGGAGGGCCGCGACGGCTCGTCCACGCGATACTTTCTCGTGCCCAGCAAGAGCAATGGGCACTCCCGGTATCGGCGCGCCTTCCCGCTCCTGTCGAGGAGCGCTGGCGCGCCCAGTGGGGCGACACGATGGTTGCCGCAGCGTCGGAAAGCTGGAGCGCCGCGCCGCCGCTCGACCTCAGTTTCGCGAACGAACCCGATGCCGGCCAATGGCCAGAGGCTACCGCGCTCGCGCCCCGACACCGGCGCCTGGACCGTGGAAATGCCGTGGATACGCTCCCCGGATACGGCGAAGGCGGCTGGTGGGTCCAGGATCTCGCCGCGAGCTTGCCGGTGCGCCTGCTCGGCGAAGGGCATGGGCGGACTATCCTCGACCTCTGCGCCGCCCCCGGTGGCAAGACGATGCAGCTTGCGGCTGCGGGGTGGGCTGTTACCGCCGTCGATTCGAGCGCCAAGCGCCTCGGTCGGCTCGAACAGAATCTGTCGCGAACCGGTCTGTCTGCAACGATCGTCCAGGGCGATATCCGCAACTGGCAGCCCGAGGCGCCGGTGGACGCCGTACTCCTCGATGCCCCCTGTTCGGCGACCGGCATATTCCGGCGCCATCCCGACGTCCTGCACCGCATCGAACCGCGCCAGATAGCCGAAATGGCGGCGCTCCAGTCCGAATTGCTCGCACGCGCCGCAAAGTGGCTCAAACCGGGCGGGACGCTCGTTTATGCAACCTGCTCGCTAGAAAGGGCCGAGGGCGAGGATCAGGTGGCGGCCTTTCTGGCGACGCATGCAGGTTGGGAAGTCGCTTCCGCGCGCGCGGAAGAACTCCCCGGCGATATCGCCCCCGACGCATCGGGCTATGTCCGCACCCTCCCGGGCTTGCTGGCCGAAGAGGGCGGGCTCGACGGTTTCTTTATCGCGCGGCTGCGCGCGCCGGCGGCTTGACCGGCGCGCCGGTCAGAAGACCGCGCGCGGCGCATCTTCCTTCATCATTGCCGCGCGCACCATCGGGATCGGCGGACCACCATAGGACAGGAATTCGTCGTGGAACGCCTTCCACTTCGTCCGGTCGCCTTTCGTCCAATCCTCGCGCAGCTTGCGGATCATCAGCTTGCCCAGTGTATAGTTGAGGTAGAGCGGGTCATAAGTCCCGCGCGCCGCCTGCTGGCGCGCATTGCCTTCGTCCTGGAAACATTCTTCCTTGAACAGCTGTTCGCTCTGTTCGACCGTCATGCCCTGGGTGTGCAGGCCGATCGCCGACAGATAGCGGCAGTTGCGCAGCAACGCGTTCGACAACTGCCCGATGTGCATTTCGGGATCGCCGTCACCGAGTCCCGCTTCCCACATCATCTCCTCGGTGTAATGCGCCCAGCCCTCGGCGAAGGCATAGCCGACGAACAGCTTGCCGAAGATGCTTTCGGCACGGTTGGAGTGGAGTGCGTGGAGGAAATGGCCCGGCCATATCTCGTGGACCGAGGTGAACATCAGGTCTTTCGTGCCAGGCACAAAGTCGAGTTGCGTCTGCCGGTCCCATGACGGGTCGGGCGGCGAGATATAATAGACCGACGGAAGCCCCGTCTCATAGGGACCGGGAATATCGATATAGGCGCTGTTCTGGCGGTTATAGGGCGGCGATTCCTGCACCTGCGCCTCCTCGGTGCCAGGGATGGACACCAGGTCCTTCTCGACGAGAAACGCGCGCAGCATCGGCAATTGGCGCCGCGCCTCGGCAACCGGTCCGTCGGCGGGCTTGTTGCTTGCCATCCTTTTCATGCAGTCGATGATCGTCTGTCCGGCGGCATATCTTGCGCAAGCCGCCTTCAACGCGTCCTGATTGCGCCTGAGATCGGCGCGGCCGATCGCTTCGAGTTCTTCGAGCGAGGTCTCGACGCCCTCGTTGGTCAGAAGCATCTTCGAAAATCGTTCGGCGCCAAGCGCGAAACCACCCGGCGTTCCCGGCTGCGACTGGATATGGTTCGCCAGATCCTTCATCGCCGCCGCGGCCTTCGCCGCCGCTTCGTCAAACCGCTGCTGGAGCGCTTCGTCCTTGACCTCGGCAAAGGCCGCCTTGGCGTCGCCGGTATAATAATCGGCAAAGCCCCCGAAGCCTGCCGCGCCATATCTGACGAAGGTCGCAGGCAGCGGAAGCTCCAGATTCGCCTTGATCTGCGCCGCCGCCGCCGGGACATTCTCGGCATAAGCGATGAACGCCTTCATCCGCGTTTCGGCATCGCCATAGGGCCGCGCGATATAGACGTTGGGGTCGAGCGCGCCGTCGTAGAAGGCAGGGTTCTTCTTCGCGAAATCCGTATCGCGGAGGAAGAAGAGCTGCCCCTCTGCAACCTTGATCAGATAGTCGCGCTCGAAGCGTTCGGCGTCGGTCAACGGGCCATCGAACGCCTTGGCGTCGGCGATCGCCTGTTCAAGGAAGGCGGCTTGCTTCTCCAACCCTTCGGGCGACCAGTCGGGCAGCCTGCCGTCAAAATCATGCTTGCCCTGATAGACGGCGAAGGTCGGGTTGAGCGGAAAATAGCCTTTAAGGAAGGTATCGCGAAACGCATTCCAGCTCTTGCCATTGGCCGTCGCTGCTGACTTGTCCGACGCCGCATCGCACGCGCCCAGCGCAAGCAACGACGCTGCGAGCGCGACTTGCCCCAATCGTTTGAAATTCCGTGCCATTCTGGCTCCTCCCTTTACCCGGACCTGCCGGCACATCTGCCACCCGACCGGTGCCGTGGCAGCAATAAATCGACGAACGACAGTCTATTCGATACTGGACAGAACAGAAATGCCGGTTACGGGAGGGCGCGATGGCGACTCTCCCCCCTTCGGAAGGCTATGACCCGGTGCTGCCGGCCCCGGTCGGCCCGCCCCCTTCCCCGCTGCGATTTCGCGACTATCGCTATTATTGGTTCGCGCGTTTCACCGCCGTGATGGCGACGATCGCGATGGTCGTCGTCATCGGCTACCAGCTCTATGACACCGCGCGCACCGACTATGGCATGTCGATCAAGGAGGCGTCGTTCCAGCTCGGGCTGCTCGGGCTCGTCCAGTTCGTCCCGCTCGCCATCCTCACCCCCGTCGCCGGATGGGCCGCCGACCGGTTCGAGCGGCGCAGCGTCGCCATTTTCTCGAACCTCATCGATCTGCTGATTGCAGCGGCGCTCGGCTGGTTCACCTGGATCGACGCGCTCACGCTGCCACTCCTGTTCACCCTCGCCGCACTGCACGGCGTTGCGCGCGTCTTTTCGGGGCCGGCCATGAGCGCGATTGCGCCGAACATCGTGCCCGCAAACGTCCTGCCGCGAGCAATTGCAATGGGGAGCATTGCATGGCAGTCGGCATCGGTCATCGGTCCCGCAGCGGGCGGTTTGCTCTATGCCGCCAGCCCGACGTCGGTCTATGTTTTTTCGGCCGTATTCCTCGGCGTTTCGGCCTTTTTGATCAGCCGCGTGCGACCGGTTCTGCCGCCGCCGGCAGAGGTGCGCCGCCATCCCTTGCGCGAGATGGTCGACGGGCTGCGCTTTGTCTGGTTCGATCGCTTCCTCCTCGGCACGATCACGCTCGACCTGTTCGCGGTGATCCTGGCAGGCGCGACCGCGATGCTGCCGGTCTATGCGCGCGACATCCTGCAAACGGGGTCGGAAGGACTGGGCTTCCTGCGCGCTGCTCCCGCGCTCGGCGCCGCCGCGGTCGCGATCGGCCTCTCGTTCCGTCCGATCGAACGGAATGTCGGGGTCAAGATGCTGTGGGCGGTCGCCGTCTTCGGCGCGGTGACGGTGGGTTTCGGCATCTCGACCAATTTCTTCCTGTCGCTCGCGCTGCTCGCGATCATGGGGGCGGCCGACATGTTCTCGGTCTTTGTGCGCGGCACGCTGATCCAGCTCAACACCCCCGATGCGATGCGCGGGCGCGTCAGCGCGGCGTCGGGTCTTGCGATCTCGGCATCGAACGAACTGGGCGAAATGCGCGCCGGTGCAATGGCGGCGGTGCTTGGCCCGGTTGGCGCAGTCGTCATCGGCGGCGCTGGCGCGATTGGCGTCACCGCGCTATGGTCATGGCTCTTCCCCGAGCTGCGCCGGGCGCGAACTTTCGAACCGCAATTCAAGACAGGACCGACGACATGAAAGCCAATTCGATCCTCGACACCATCGGCAACACGCCGCACATCCGCATGACGAAACTTTTCCCCGACGCCGAAGTCTGGGTGAAGTCCGAACGCAGCAATCCCGGCGGCTCGATCAAGGACCGCATCGGCCTTGCGATGATCGAGGCGGCCGAGCGCGACGGCAGCCTGAAGGAAGGCGGCACCATCGTCGAACCGACGTCGGGCAACACCGGCATCGGCCTTGCCATGGCCGCGGCCGTGAAGGGCTATAAGCTCATCCTTGTCATGCCCGAAAGCATGTCGCTCGAACGCCGCCGTCTGATGCTCGCCTATGGCGCGACCTTCGACCTCACCCCGCGCGAAAAGGGGATGAAGGGCGCCATCGAGCGCGCGATCGAGCTTGTCGAGACGACCCCCGGTGCGTGGATGCCGCAGCAGTTCGAAAATGAAGCCAATATCGACGTCCACCTGCGCACGACCGCGCCCGAAATTCTCGCCGATTTCAAGGACAGCCCGATCGACGCACTGATCACCGGGGTCGGGACCGGCGGCCACATCACCGGCTGCGCCCAGTTCCTCAAGGAACATTGGCCCAACCTGAAGGTCTTTGCCGTCGAGCCTGTCGCGTCGCCCGTCATTTCGGGCGGGCAGCCCGCTCCGCACCCGATCCAGGGCATTGGCGCGGGCTTCATCCCGCGCAACCTCCATACCGATTTGCTCGACGGGGTGATCAAGGTCGACGCCGCCGACGCCAAGAACATGGCGCGCCGTGCGGCCACCGAGGAAGGCATGCTCGTCGGCATTTCTTCGGGCGCGACGCTGGCCGCGATCCAGCAAAAGCTTGCCGAGCTTCCGCCGGGCAGCCGCGTGCTCGGTTTCAACTATGACACCGGCGAACGCTATCTGTCGGTGCCCGACTTCCTGCCGGAAATCTGAAGCCCCGGTCCATGCGCAGCGATGCCACAGAGGCGTTGCCGCTTTGGCGCGACGGGACGGGCTGGCTGTTCGTCCTGATCGCCGTCGCGGCGATCGTGGCTGTCCTTCATGCGAGCGACAACCAACGCGGCCCCGGCCAGCTCGCCCGGCCTCACCCCGTCGCTCCGCCGCCGGACGTCGTGCCCGAAGTGCCGGCGATGGAACTGGCGCCGATAGCCGAGGAGGACGCGCGCGCCGCCAATGCGCGCATCCCCTTCGTCACGACGGGTTTGGTCGCACCCGCGCCGTTCCGCTATTCAGGAAATGGTGATGGACGCGCCCGCGCCCGCGACTGCCTCGCCGCGGCGATGCTTTACGAAGCTGGCGACGACGCGCGCGGACAGCAGGCGGTCGGTCAGGTCGTGATCAACCGCGCGCGGCACCCTGCCTTTCCCAAGTCGATCTGTGGTGTCGTGTTTCAGGGTTCGGAGCGGACGACCGGCTGCCAATTCACTTTCACCTGCGATGGGGCGCTGTCACGGCGTAATTCGGCGGCGGCGTGGGCACGCGCGCAGGCCAATGCAGAGGCGATGCTTTCGGGGGCCACCTATGCGCCGGTCGGCCTCGCGACGCATTACCATACCGACTGGGTGCGCCCTTACTGGAGCGACAGTTTCGAAAAAATCGCTATCGACGGCACGCATCTTTTCTTTCGCTGGCCCGGCTTCTGGGGGACACCCGGCGCCTTTCGCGGCGTTGTATCGGGTAATGACGGCGCCGTGGCCAAGCTCGCCGCCCTGTCGCCGCTTCACGCCGCCGCGCTGGGCCTTCCCTCGGGCCTTGCAAGCAATGACGCGCCCGCCGAAGTGGGCGAACCGCGCGTCGCAACGCGATCCGGCGCAAACGGCGACCGCGACACCATCTATGTCCAGCTCGACCGCAGCGCGACCGCCGAAAGCTTCGTCACCACCGCGCTCCGGCTCTGCGACGAGCGCCCCTATTGCAAGTTCATGGGTTGGACCAACCCGATGCTCAAGCCCGAGAGCGACGCGATGTCCGACATGCAACGCAACGCGATGAGCTTTTCCTACCTGCGCGACGACAAGGCGGGGTTCGAAAAGGCGCTGTGGAACTGCAGCGAGTACAAGCGCGACGATGCGCGGCAGTGCATGAAGCGGTGACGGTTGGGGCTGCCGAACGTCGAACAACCCGTGTCCGTCATCCCGGCTTCTCACCCATTGGGCCGGATCAGATATTTCTCGCCCGTCCGCTTGGCATTGTACGCATGCGCCACTTCCAGATCGAGCGCCTCGGTCAGCGAGATGTCGTGGCTGTAATGGCTCTTGAAGGTCGTGGTGAGCTCGTCGACAACGCGCTGGCGCAGGCGACCGACGACTTCGGCACCGGCCTTTTGCAGGAACGGCGTCAGCAGGAATCCCGACAGCGACCAGGTTAGGCCGAAACTCCGATTGAGGATCGTCGGGCCGAGGTCGAGCGCGCCATAGATATAGACCTGTTTGAACGTATCCGAGCCGTAGCGGCTGTAGGTCGCCATGCGCTTGACCGCCGCGACCTCCATCGCCGCCAGCATCTGGCCCGCAAGCTTGCCGCCGCCAATCGCGTCAAAGCCCAGTGTTGCGCCCGTTTCGACGATCGCGGCGATCAGCTTGTCCTGAAAATCATCGTCGCTGCTGTTGACGATATGCTCGGCGCCCAGATCCTTGAGCAGCTTTACCTGCGCTTCGCTGCGCACGATGTTGACGAGCGGGACGCCGTCCGCCGCGCATATCTTGACAAGCATCTGGCCCAGGTTCGAGGCCGCAGCGGTATGGACGATCGCGCTATGCCCTTCCATCCGCATCGTCTCGACAAAGGCTTGCGAGGTCAGCGGATTGACGAAGCAGGACGCGCCGTCTGCAGGATCGGTGCCGTCGGGCAGCGGCAGGCACATGCCGACGGGGAGGCAGCGATATTCGGCGTAGATTTCTCCGCCCAGCATCGCGACGGTCTTTCCGAGCAGCGCCTGCGCTTCGGGCGAGTCGCCCGCGGCGACGACCACGCCGCTTCCTTCATTTCCGATCGGCAGCGCCTCGCCGATGCGTCCAGACATCGCGCGCATGCCGGGCGGCGGCACGTCGGCGGTAATGACGGGGAGCCCGTCGCGCGTCGAGGCACGCGCGGTCGACATATCCGCGCCGCCGAACAGCAGGCCAAGGTCCGACGGGTTGATCGGCGTCGCGTGCACTTTCACCAGCACCTCGTGCGGTTTGGGCGTTGGCATCGGGCGACGCTCGAAGAACACCTCGAGCTCGCCCTCGGGCTTCACCAGCGTCAGCATGACAAGGTTGGTGTCGGGCAAGTCGGTCATCGTGCGTCTCCCATGTTCGGTTTCTCGATGAAACGGAATAGGATGGTGGGACGGTGGAGGCAATCGCCCAGGCTCGAAAAATACCGACAGGTTGGAGCGTAACACCCAATCTTGTCATCCCGGCGAAGGCCGGGATCTCGCCGGTGCGCCGATCCGCTAGGAGGAGATCCCGGCCTTCGCCGGGATGACGATCAAGAAGCGGGGCGATATTCACCTGCAACGCGCAGCACCTCATCCGCCAGTTCCTTTCGGCAAATCAGCAGGTCGGGCAGATAGGTGTCGCGGTTGTTGTAGCGCAGCGGCGCCCCGTCGGCGCGGCTGACGTGGAGGCCCGCGGCCTGCGCAACCGCGACCGGCGCGCAATTGTCCCATTCATATTGGCCGCCGGTGTGGAGATAGATGTCGGCCTGCCCAAGCACCACCGCCATAGCCTTTGCGCCTGCCGATCCCATGGCGAGCAGTTCGGCGCCGATCCGCTCGGCGACGAACACCGCTTCGGCGGCGGGACGCGTCCGGCTGACGAGCATTTTGGGCGGATTGTTCGCGGGCTGGAGCGCGGGCGGCGCACCCGATGTCAATGTCAACCCGAGGCCCGGCAGCGCGACCGCGCCGACGGTGGCGATGCCGTCGATTGCAAGCGCGACATGCACCGCCCAGTCGCTGCGCCCCTCGCCATATTCGCGCGTGCCGTCGAGCGGATCGACGATCCACACGCGGCTTTGCGCGCAGCGCGCGACATTGTCCTTCTCCTCTTCGGACAAAAGCGCGTCGCCGGGTCGCGCGGCGCGCAGTTCGCGGCACAGCATGGCATTGGCCTGCTCATCCCCCGCCTTGCCGAGCGCCTTGCCGTCGAGATCGCCGCGCGCGCGCAGATCGAGCAGGATTTGTCCTGCTTGGCGCGCCAGCCGTTCGGCCAGTTGCTCGTCGCTCTCCCCCATCGCGCTTATCCCAGCAACCGGTCGATGATCAGGTCCGCGGCTTCGTCGGGCGTTATGGCCGTGGTGTCGATGCGGATCTCGGGGCTTTCGGGAACCTCATAGGGGCTGTCGATGCCGGTGAAGTTCTTGAGCTGTCCGGCGCGCGCCTTCTTGTAAAGGCCCTTCACATCGCGGCGTTCGGCTTCCTCGAGCGGGGTGTCGATGAACACCTCGATGAACTCGCCCTCGGGAAGCATCGCGCGCACCATCTCGCGCTCGGCGCGGAAGGGCGAGATGAAGGCGGTGATGACAATCAGTCCGGCGTCGGTCATCAGCTTGGCGACCTCGCCGACGCGGCGGATATTTTCGATCCGGTCGGCCTCGGTGAATCCCAGGTCACGGTTGAGCCCGTGGCGGACATTGTCGCCGTCGAGCAGGAAGCTGTGCCGGTTCATCCGGTGCAGCTTTTTCTCGACAAGGTTGGCAATCGTCGATTTTCCCGACCCCGACAATCCGGTGAACCAGAGCAAGGCGGGCTTCTGGTTCTTCATGTCGGCGCGCATCTCGCGACTGATGTCGCTCGCCTGCCAATGGACATTCTGCGCGCGGCGCAGGCTGAAGTGCAGCATGCCCGCCGCAACCGTCGCGTTGGTGAGCTTGTCGATCAGAATGAAACCGCCGAGCATATGGTTGTCGGCATAGGATTCAAAGACGATCGGCTTGTCGGTCGTCACCTCGACGACGCCAATGCCGTTCAGCTCGAGCGTCTTCGCCGCCAGGTGATCGAGCGTGTTGACGTTGATCTCGTACTTCGGCGCCTGCACCGTCGCCGAAACGCTCTGCGTCGCGAGCTTCAGCCAATAGGCGCGTCCGGGGATCATCGCCTCGTCGGCCATCCACACCAGCGTCGCCTCGAACTGGTCGGCCGCCTGCGGAGGATTGTCTGCTGCCGCGATGACATCGCCGCGCGAGCAATCGACCTCGTCGGCAAAGGTCAGCGTCACCGACTGGCCCGCGACCGCTTCATCGAGGTCCCCGCCGAGGGTCACGATGCGCTCGATCGTCGTTTGCTTGCCGCTGGGGAGGACGCGCACGGCATCGCCCGGCTTGACCGATCCGCCCGCGATCTGCCCCGAAAAGCCTCTAAAATCAAGGTTTGGGCGATTAACCCATTGAACCGGAAAGCGAAAATTGGAATTTACGTCACGCTGCGCGGCAACTTCGACACCTTCCAGATGCTCGACCAGCGTCGGCCCCTTGTACCAGGGCGTGTTGGACGAGAGCGCGGTAATATTGTCGCCCTTGAAGCCCGAAATCGGGATGGCGGTGAAATCGGTAATCCCGATCTCGCTCGCAAAACTGCGATAGCTCAGCAGAATGCGCTCGAAGACCGTCTTGTCATAGCCGACGAGGTCCATCTTGTTCACCGCGAGCACGATGTGCCGAATGCCCAGCAGGTGCGCGAGAAAGCTGTGCCGCCGCGTCTGGGTCAGCACGCCCTTGCGCGCGTCGATCAGGATGACCGCAAGGTCGGCGGTCGAAGCGCCGGTGACCATGTTGCGCGTATATTGCTCGTGCCCCGGCGTGTCGGCGACGATGAACTTGCGCTTCTCGGTCGTGAAAAAGCGATAGGCGACGTCGATCGTGATCCCTTGCTCGCGCTCGGCGGCAAGGCCGTCGACGAGCAGCGCGAAATCGATCTCCTGCCCCTGCGTGCCGACGCGCTTGCTGTCCGCCTCGAGCGCCGCGAGCTGGTCCTCGAAGATCATCTTGCTGTCGTAGAGCAGCCGCCCGATCAACGTCGACTTGCCGTCATCGACGCTGCCACAGGTGATGAAACGCAGCAGCGACTTCTGTTCGTGCCGCGCGAGATAGGCGTCGATATCCTCGGCGATCAGGGCATCGGTGACATAGATGGGGTCGGTCATCAGAAATACCCCTCCTGCTTCTTCTTCTCCATCGACGCATCGCCGCCATCCTTGTCGATGATGCGCCCCTGCCGTTCGCTCGTGGTGGTGAGCAGCATCTCCTGGATGACTTCGGAGAGCGTCGCCGCCTCACTCTCGACCGCGCCGGTCAGCGGGTAACAGCCAAGCGTGCGGAAGCGTACCGAACGCTCGACCGGAACCTCGCCCTCGTTGAGCGGGAATCGCTCGTCGTCGACCATCAGCAACAGGCCGTCGCGCTCGACGGTGGGGCGCGGCGCGGCGAAATAGAGGGGCACGATGGGGATATTCTCGCGCGCGATATATTGCCAGATGTCGAGCTCGGTCCAGTTCGAGATCGGGAAGACGCGGATGCTCTCCCCCTTCGCTTTGCGGGAATTGTAGAGGTTCCACAGCTCGGGCCGCTGCTTCTTCGGGTCCCAGCCGTGGCTCGCGGTGCGAAAGGAAAAGATGCGCTCCTTCGCCCGGCTCTTTTCCTCGTCGCGCCGCGCGCCGCCAAAGGCAACGTCGAATCCGTGAAGGTCGAGCGCCTGCTTGAGTCCCTCGGTCTTCCACATGTCGGTATGCAGCGGACCGTGATCGAACGGGTTGATCCCGCGCGCCTTTGCGTCGGGGTTCTGATAGACGATCAACTCCATCCCGCTCTCGGCCGCCATGCGGTCGCGCAGCTCGTACATCGCCTTGAACTTCCACGTCGTATCCACATGCAAAAGCGGAAACGGCGGCGGCGAGGGATAAAAGGCCTTGCGGGCAAGGTGCAGCATCACCGCGCTGTCCTTGCCGACAGAATAAAGCATCACGGGCTTTGCCGCGTCGGCCATCACTTCGCGCATGATGTGAATGCTCTCGGCCTCGAGCCGGTCGAGATGGGTCAACGTATCGGTCATGCCTTGCCCTTGCCGTGCATGCGGGTGACAGGCAAGCTGTATGGACTTTTCGTCATGCAAGCCATTCTTGTGTCCCCTTCAACTCCTCCGGCTAGCCTGCTAGTCGCATTTGAAACCAGATAAAGAGGACAATATGCGCGCCACCCCCGAATTCGATTTTGCACTCGGCGAAACGGCCGAAATGATACGCGAAACGACCGCCCGGTTTGCCGACGAGCAGATTGCGCCGCTCGCGGCGAAGGCGGACGCCGAGGACTGGTTCCCGCGCGACGAACTCTGGACGCAGATGGGCGACCTTGGCCTGCACGGCATTACTGTCGACGAAGAGTTCGGCGGGCTCGGGCTCGGCTATCTCGAACATGTGATCGCGGTCGAGGAAGTGAGCCGCGCGAGCGCCGCGATCGGCCTCTCCTATGGCGCGCATTCGAACCTCTGCGTCAACCAGATCCGTCGCTGGGCCAATCCCGAGCAGAAGGCGAAATATCTGCCCAGGCTCATTTCGGGCGAGCATGTCGGCAGCCTCGCCATGTCGGAGGCCGGCGCGGGCAGCGACGTCGTGTCGATGAAGCTGAAGGCCGACAAGGTTCAGGGCGGCTACGTCCTCAACGGAACGAAATTCTGGATCACCAACGCGACCTGCGCCGACACGCTGGTCGTCTATGCCAAGACCTCGCCCGAAGCGGGATCGCGAGGAATTACCGCCTTCCTGATCGAAAAGGATATGCCGGGCTTCAGTATCGGCCAGAAAATCGACAAGGTCGGGATGCGCGGTTCGCCCACGGCCGAGCTGGTCTTCACCGATTGCGAAGTGTCTGAGGACCAGGTGATGGGCCCCGAAAATGGCGGTGTCGGCGTGCTGATGTCGGGGCTCGACTATGAACGCGTGGTGCTCGCGGGGCTCCAGCTCGGCATCATGCAGGCGTGCCTCGACACGGTCATTCCCTATGTCCGCGAGCGCAAGCAGTTCGGCAAGCCGATCGGCTCGTTCCAGCTGATGCAGGCGAAGGTCGCCGACATGTATGTCGCGCTCAATTCGGCGCGCTCCTATGTCTATAACGTCGCCAAGGCGTGCGACGCCGGCCAGACGACGCGCTTCGATGCGGCGGGCGCGATCCTGCTCGCCAGCGAGAGCGCGGTGAAGGTCGCAGGCGAGGCGATCCAGGCGCTCGGCGGCGCGGGCTATACGAAGGATTGGCCGGTCGAGCGCTATTGGCGCGACGCCAAGCTGCTCGATATCGGCGCGGGCACGAACGAAATTCGCCGCATGCTCATCGGTCGCGAGCTGATCGGCGCGGGTGCATGACGCTGACCGCGCTGGCCGCCGCCGCGATGGTGGCGGCCGCGCTGGTCCATTCGCTTATCGGTGAGCGCCGCCTGCTGGCGCCGCTTCTGGCTGGCTTGGAGCCCCAGGACTTTGCGGTCCGCGCGGCACGATTTGCGTGGCACGCGACGGCGGTGCTCATGCTGCTGTGCGCGGCCGCGGTGGCGTGGCCGGCAACACCGCGTGGACTCGTCTTGCTCATCGGCGGCGGTTGGCTCGGAACCGGGTTGGTCAATGCTGCGTATCTTCGACTGCGCCACCCCATGTGGCTGCTGCTGGCGGGTGCTGGCATCCTCACCATCGCGGGCGCGCTGTGAACCAGACCATCCTCGACGCGCTGCAATATTATGGCGCCGGGGCGGCGACGTTCGCCGCGCTCATCGTCTCGCTCAACCTCGGTCGGCGATGGACCGGGTGGGCGTTTGTCGTGTTCGTGACGAGCAGCATGGCGCTCATCGCATGGGGTTTTCTTCAGGACGACAGCGAAGGCATCGGATGGCAGAATATCGCGCTGCTCGCGATCAACTGTGTCGGCGTTTATCGCTACCTGATCCGCAAGGACCGACCTGAGGGCGGAAAGGAAAAGGGCGGAGCGGATTGACCGCCCCGCCCGTTCGCCCACTCAGCCCCAGACGCGGACGCGCTTTTCGGGCGGCAGATACAGCTTGTCGGTCGGCTTGACGTCGAACGCCTTGTACCAGGCGTCGAGGTTTCGGACCGTCAGCGCGCGATACATGCCCGGCGCGTGGCCGTCGGTCGCAACGCGCTGGCGCAGCGCGGCGTCGCGCATCTTTGTCGCCCAGGTCTGCGCAAAGGCAATGAAGAAACGCTGGTCGCCGGTGAAGCCGTCGATGACCGGCGCCTCCTTGCCGCCCAGCGACGCGCGATAGGCGTCATAGGCCGCCTGCAGCCCGGCAACGTCGGCGATATTTTCGCCCAGCGTCAGCTTGCCGTTGATCGCGAGGTCGGGGAACGGCTTGTACTGGTCATATTGCTCGGCGAGCGCCTGGCCTGCTTCCTCGAACTTCCGGAGGTCGGCGTCGGTCCACCAGTTGCGCAGCGCGCCGGTCGAATCGAAGGCCGCGCCATTATTGTCAAAGCTGTGGCTGATTTCGTGGCCGATAACCGCGCCGATCGCACCGTAATTATACGCGGGATCGGCTTTGGGGTTAAAGAAGGGCGGCTGAAGGATGGCGGCGGGGAAGTTCAGCGCGTTCTGCACGGGCAGGTTGATCGCGTTGACCGTCTGCGGCGTCATCCACCATTCGTCGCGGTCCATCGGCTTGCCGATCTTGGCAAGCTGGTGCGCCGTTTCGGCCTTTTCGCCCGCGACGGCGTTGGCATAAGCGCTGTTCCCGACGTTGAAACGCCCATAGTCACGCCATGTATCGGGGTAGCCGACCCCGACGACGATGGTTTCGACCTTCTTGATCGCTTCCTTTTTCGTTGCGGGTGCCATCCAGTCGATCGTTTCGACGCGCTTGGCAAAGGCGGTCTTGATGCCTTCGACCATGTCGCCGACTTCGGCCTTTGCCGCGGCCGGGAAATATTTATCGGCATAGGCCTTGCCCACGGCGTCGCCGAGGTACTGGTTCAACGCCGCCAGCGCACGCTTGTCGCGGCTGCGCTGTTCGGGCGTCCCTGACAAGGTCGTACCGTAAAAGGCGAAATGCGCCTGATCGAGTTTCGTCGGCAGCACATCGGTGTGCATGTTGATCTGATGGAAGGCGAGCCAGTCTTTCCAGGCGTCGAGCGGCTCGCTTGCGACCAGTTTCGACAGGCGCGTGATGGCGGCGGGGTGATAGGCGGCGAACTTGCCCGCCTTGCCGAGGTTGGATGACGCGAAATAGGCCTGCCAATCGAGTCCCGGCGCCTTCTTGTCGAAATCGGCGCGCGTCCACACCGTGGCCGACTTGGTGAAATCCTCGCTCTCTTCGCGCGGCGCGTGCGCGCGCGCGATCTTCGTTTCGAGGTCATAGATCCGTGCCGCCTTGGCCTCGGCATCGGCGATGCCCGACAAGGTCAGCAGGTGGACAATATAGGCGCGATAGGCCGCGCGGATCTCGCCCATCTTCGGGTCGTCCGACAGATAATATTCGCGCTCGGGAAGGCCGAGTCCACCCTGCAGCATATAGGGGAGCACCTCGCCCGGCGTCGAAAGCCCTTGGGTCACGAACAGGCCGAACAGATTCTCGGTATGGAAATCGGTGAAGTTGAGCGGATCGACATCGACGCGTGCCTGCTCACCCAGAACCTTTGCAAGGCCGGCCTTGTCCGCGATTGCCGAAAAACGCGCCAGATCGGCCTCGACCGGCTTCATTCCGGCAGCGTCGATCGCGGCGGTGTCCATATAGGCGTTATAGAAGGACGCGATGCGCGCCTCGTTGCTGGCCTCGGCCGGCTTGCCCTTCAGAATCGCCTCGACGAGTTCGCGGTTACGCTTCTCGGTCTCGAGGAACGCGATGTAAAAGGAACCGATCGACGACCGATCGGCGGGAATTTCGGTCGTTTTCTGCCAATTGCCGTTCGCATAGGCGTAGAAATCGTCACCCGGGTTGACCGAGGTGTCCATGGCCGTCTTGCTGATGCCAAGCTCGGTTCCGACGGTGTACACCGACTCCTTTTCGGCGCTGGTGCAGGCTGCGGTGCCCACTGCGATCGCGGTCGTCGCCAAAAGGACGGCAAGTACGGAATGTCTCATCTTTTACCCTATGGTTTTGGAAAGTTACGGGAGCGATAGCCCTCTCGCCAGTTCGTTTCAATGCCAACCAAATTCGCCGGGCGGTGCTTCCCAATCGACCAGCGACAGGCTAACCCGCAGCCTTGGATGGGAGAAGATGAGCAGTGGCCGCACCGGATCTTACGACGCTTTATAACGCCGACGACGCGGCAACGCAGGCGCGTTCGATGCACAATCGCGCGCTTCGCGACGATCTGTGGGCGCGGGTTGCCGCCTCGGCGCTTGGGGGCAGCGAAAAATCGCGCGAACGCCATACGAGCCGCGGCAAGCTGCTCCCGCGCGAGCGCGTCGAGCGGCTGCTCGATCCGGGCTCGCCCTTTCTCGAAATCGGCCAGCTCGCGGCGTGCGACATGTATGGCGGCGAAGTCCCCGGCGCGGGGATGATCGCCGGCATTGGCCGTGTGTCGGGACGGCAGGCGATGATCGTCTGCAACGACGCGACGGTAAAGGGCGGCACCTATTATCCGATGACGGTCAAGAAGCATCTCCGCGCGCAGGAGATTGCCGAGGCGAACCGCCTGCCCTGCATCTACCTTGTCGATAGCGGCGGCGCGAACCTGCCGCATCAGGCCGAGGTATTTCCCGACCGCGACCATTTCGGGCGCATCTTCTTCAACCAGGCGAATATGTCGGCAAAGCGCATCCCGCAGATCGCCTGCGTGATGGGAAGCTGCACCGCGGGCGGCGCTTACGTGCCCGCGATGTCGGACGAGACGGTGATCGTGCGGGGCCAGGGCACGATCTTCCTCGCCGGACCGCCGCTCGTGAAGGCCGCAACGGGCGAGGAGATCAGCGCCGAAGACCTTGGCGGCGGCGATCTGCACGCGAAGAAATCGGGCGTCGTCGACCATCTCGCCGAGAATGACGAACATGCGCTGACGATCGTGCGCGATATTATGTCGCACCTCTCTGGTCCGTTCGTGTCGAGCGAAGTCGAGACACCGGGCGGTCATGCGCGTGCGATGGGCATCTCGGCTTCGCTCGATGCGAACGGGATTAGAGAACCCCGCCCGCCCAAATATGACCCCGAAGAGCTCTACGGCATCATCCCCGAGGATGTCCGCGCCCCCTATGACGTCCACGAGGTGATCGCGCGCATCGTCGATGCCAGCGAGTTTCACGAGTTCAAGGCGAACTACGGCAGCACGCTCGTCTGCGGCTTCGCGCACATCTGGGGCATCCCCGTCGCGATCCTCGCCAACAATGGCGTGCTGTTCAGCGAGAGCGCGGTCAAGGGCGCGCATTTCATCGAACTGGCGCAGCAGCGCCGCATTCCCCTGCTCTTCCTCCAGAATATCAGCGGCTTCATGGTCGGTGGGAAATATGAGGCAGAAGGTATTGCAAAACATGGGGCAAAGCTGGTGACAGCCGTGGCAACGGCCACCGTGCCGAAAATCACGGTGCTGATCGGCGGCAGCTTCGGCGCGGGCAATTACGGCATGTGCGGCCGCGCCTATTCGCCCCGCTTCCTCTTCACCTGGCCCAATGTGCGGATCAGCGTGATGGGCGGCGAGCAGGCGGCGAGCGTGCTGGCGACCGTCCACCGCGACGCCGACAAATGGACGGCGGAGGAAGCCGAAGCCTTCAAGGCGCCGATCCGCCAGAAATATGAGGATGAAGGCAATCCCTATCACGCCACCGCGCGGCTGTGGGACGATGGCATCATCGACCCCGCGCAGACGCGCGACGTGCTGGGCCTCGCCTTCGCCGCAACGCTGAACGCCCCGGTCGAAGACCGCGGGTTCGGCGTGTTCAGAATGTAAGGATGCTGCAATGATTGCCCGTCGCTGGCACGGTATCGTTCCCCGCGAAAAGTCCGACGCCTACCGCAGGCTGATGATCGAAGTCGCGATTCCGGATTATCGGTCGATCGCCGGCAATCGCGGTGCGTGGTGTCTGACAAGAGAAGACGGTGCGCTGGTTCATTTCGAAATGCTGACGTTCTGGGATAGTTACCAGGCAATCGAAGCCTTCGCCGGAAGCCCGCTCGACGCTGCGAAATATTATGATTTCGACGCGGATTTTTTAATCGAGCAGGAACCGACAGTCCTGCATTTCGAAGTGAGCACCAACGCATGATCCAATCCCTCCTCATCGCCAATCGCGGCGAGATTGCCTGCCGGATCATTCGTACCGCGCGCGAAATGGGCATTCGGACCATCGCGGTCTATTCGGACGCCGATGCAAAGGCGCTTCACGTCCGGCAAGCCGACGAGGCGGTGCATATCGGGCCGTCGCCGACGCGTGAGTCCTATCTGGTGGGTGAGAAGATCATTGCCGCCGCGAAGGCGAGCGGCGCACAGGCGATCCATCCGGGCTACGGCTTCCTCTCCGAAAATGCCGAATTCGCGCAAGCGGTTGTCGACGCCGGGCTTGTCTGGGTCGGTCCCAATCCCGCCAGCATCACCGCGATGGGACTGAAGGATGCCGCCAAGAAACTGATGGCCGAAGCAGGGGTGCCCGTCACCCCCGGCTATATGGGCGAAAATCAGGACCCCGACTATCTCGCCGAACAGGCGGCCGAAATCGGCTACCCCGTGCTGATCAAGGCCGTGGCTGGCGGCGGCGGCAAGGGGATGCGCAAGGTCGACAGCGCCGCCGACTTCGCCGACGCGCTCGCCTCGTGCCAGCGCGAAGCGGCGGCATCGTTCGGCAACGACCATGTGCTGATCGAGAAATATATCCTCACCCCCCGCCATATCGAGGTGCAGATATTCGGCGACACGCACGGCAATGTCGTCCATCTGTTCGAGCGCGACTGCTCGCTCCAGCGCCGCCACCAGAAGGTGATCGAGGAGGCCCCTGCTCCCGGCATGGACGAAGCGACGCGCGCCGAGCTGTGCGCCGCCGCGGTACGCGCAGCAAAAGCCGTCGATTATGTCGGCGCGGGAACGATCGAGTTCATCGCCGACGCGTCCGAAGGCCTGCGCGCCGACCGCATCTGGTTCATGGAAATGAACACGCGGTTGCAGGTCGAACATCCGGTGACCGAGGAAATCACCGGCGTCGACCTTGTCGAATGGCAATTGCGCGTGGCCAGCGGCGAGCCGATCCCGCTGGCGCAGAACGAGCTCGCAATCGACGGCTGGGCGATGGAGGCGCGGCTTTATGCCGAGGATCCTACAACGGGTTTTCTTCCAAGCACTGGCACGCTCGTCGAGTTCGACTTGGGTTATCGAGCCCGCATCGACTCGGGCGTCGAACTAGGTGATTTGATCTCGCCCTACTATGATCCGATGATCGCCAAGCTCATCACATCGGGGCCAAATCGACACGCGGCCGGATATCGATTGCTTGAAGCTGTTCGCCAAGTTCAGGTTTGGCCCGTCAAAACCAATGCAGCGTTTCTCGGCTCATGCCTTCTGGACGAGGACTTCATAGCGGGCAATTTCGATACAGGATTGATCCAGCGCAAAGTGGATGCACTGACTACCGCGCCCCCTGTTGACGATGCCGAGAAGAGCGCAGGCGTCTTGAACCTGCTCCGAGCGGAGAGCGGCGATCCAATGCGATCGCCGCTTCAAAGGCCCGATGGCTCTCTCGATTGGTCGGTGCACAATAGTTCACGACTGAATAGCTTATTTGGTTTTCGACTAAACAATGCTCCCAACCGCCTGATCCGGATGACCGTCGATGGCGAGCCCACCAGCGTCAGGCTGGCCGAACCGCTTCTTGGCAATCGGAACAAGCACTACGGCCGCTATGGCGACGCATGGAGCCGACTGGGCGAGGGGTTTGTCCATCGCTTCACTCTGGAGTCGCGTTTCCATGGCGGCACCGCCGGCACGGCGGGCGACGGCGCAATCCTCTCCCCCATGCCCGGCAAGATCATCGCGGTCGAAGTCGCGGCGGGCGACACTGTCGTGAAGGGCCAGAAACTGCTCACCCTCGAAGCCATGAAGATGGAGCACAGCCTGACCGCGCCCTTCGACGGGGTGGTGGCCGAACTCAACGCGGTCGCCGGGGCGCAGGTGCAGGTCGAGGCACTGCTGGTGAAGATCGACGCGGCAGAAGAATAGACCCTGTTGTTCGTCACCCCGGACTTGATCCGGGGCCCATCGCCGGTCGTTACGTTCAACGCCGCGCCAGACGAAAGAACAGGCCATGGATGCTGTAACAAACTCAGCATCACGATTTTTGGGAGCTAAAGAATGGCCGGCAAATTTTTCGACGAATGGACCATCGGCGACACGCTGACCCACGACATCCGGCGCACGGTGACCGAAACCGACAATCTTCTGTTCACGACGATGACGCACAATCCCCAGCCGTTGCACCTCGACGTCGAAGCGGCGAAGGCGTCCGAGTTCGGGCAGATCCTCGTCAACGGCACCTTCACCTTCAGCCTGATGGTCGGGCTGTCGGTCGGCGACACGACGCTCGGCACGCTCGTCGCGAACCTCGGCTATGACAAGCTCGTGATGCCCAAGCCCGTGTTCATCGGCGACACGCTCCGCGCGACGAGCGAGGTGATCGCGCTCAAGGAATCGAAATCGCGGCCCAACGCCGGGATCGTCACCTTCCTGCACAAGGCGATCAACCAGCGCGACGAAATTGTGTGCCAGTGCGAACGCTCGGCGCTGATCAAGCGAAAAGACTGATTCGTCCTCTTAGGGTCAGGACCCTTGGTTCGAGCGAAGTCGAGAATCACTGACCCCTCGCATGTCTCGACTTCGCTCGACCCGAACGGCATAGGTGATGGCATGAGACTCCGCTCGCTCCTCTTCGTCCCGGGCGACCGCCCCGAGCGTTTCGCCAAGGCCGCGGCTTCGGGCGCCGACGCGATCATCCTTGACCTCGAGGATTCGGTTGCGCTCGCCAACAAGGAGGCCGCGCGCGGCCATGTCGCCGATTATCTTGCGGGCGCGCGCGCGGTGTTCACGCTCGTTCGCGTCAACCCGCTCGACGGGCATATGACGGCAGCGGACGTCGCCGCCATCGTCGACGCACGCCCCGACGCGATCATGCTCCCGAAGGCCGAGGGCGCACCGAGCATCGCGCAGCTCGATACCATCCTGCGCAGCGAAGGCGGCGATGCGGCATCGCTTCCCGCGATCCTGCCGATTGCGACCGAAACCCCAACGGCGGTCTTCACGCTCGGCAGCTACCGCGAGGCAAAGAGCCGCCTCGTTGGCCTCACCTGGGGCGCGGAGGACCTGCCTGCCGCCATCGGTGCGGCGACGAGCCGTGAGGATGATGGAAATTACACCGACCCTTATCGCGTCGTCCGCGCTCTGACGCTCTTTGCCGCGCACGCGGCGGGCGTAGCCGCCATCGACACCGTATTTCCGGCGATCAAGGATGAAGCCGGCCTCGCAACCTATGCCGCCCGCGCGCGCCGCGATGGCTTTACCGGCATGATGGCGATCCACCCGTCGCAGGTGGCACCGATCAACGCTGCCTTCACCCCCTCTGTCGAAGAGGTCCACCGCGCGCAGGCGATTGTCGACGCCTTTGCCGCAAGCCCCGGCGCGGGCGTGTTGCAGGTCGACGGAAAGATGGTCGATGCGCCGCATCTCAAGCAGGCGCTGCACATATTGTCGCTTGCCGACTAGGGTTCTGACCCTGGCCGCTAACGCTTGCCGCGAAATGGGCGGTGGCGTTTCGCCCATTTCTTGCCGCGCCGCCAATGCTTGCGAAGTCCGCGCGCGGCAAAGCCTTCGAACATCTGGTCGGGACTGGCGGGGTCGAGCAGTTCATTCTCCGCAATGAACTCGTCGAGCGGGCCGGGTGCGGTCAGGTCGAGGCGGTCGAGCGTCCGCCCCTTCCCCCGCAGCGATTCAACCGTTTCGATGAGCGAGCCACACGCGTCGAAACGCCGCGCAACATCGTCCGGATCGACGCCCAGATGCTCGGCGAGCAGCGATTCGCGCAGCATCCGGATGGTCGGACCGACATCGCGATTGGCGGCAAGGCCGACGTCGATGGTGACATCGCATTCGCTGTCGAGCGCCATCGAACGGTTGTTGAGGTTCGCCGACCCCACACGGATCACGCGGTCGTCGATGATCGTCGTCTTGGAATGGACATAGATGGGCTGGCCGCCTGCGGTGCGCGGGACATAGATGCGCAGCCGGTCGCCGTGGCGCGCTTTCGCGATCTGGCGGGCCAGCACGACGCGCGCGGCGTCCATCGCCTTTTGCTCGAGCCAGCCGTCGGCAGTCGCGGGCATCACCAGGACAAATTCGGGCGCGTCGTCTTCGTCGAGGCGTTCGGCGATTGCGGCCGCGATGGTCGCGCAGGTGAAATATTGATTTTCGATATAAACGAAGCGCCTGGCTGCCGCGATCATGTCGAGATAGAGTTGCTCGATCTCACGCACCGGCTCGCACCCGTCATATTCGGCGCGTGTGCGCGAAATCGCAACGTCGACGTTGCGAAAATGCGGATCGAGGTCGTCGGGCCAATTCTCGCCAACGCCGCTCAGATCGCGCAGCGGTTTGCGCGTCGCGCGCTGCCAGCGCTCGTTGCCGAGTTCGGCGAGCGCTTCGCCGACCCTGCCCGCGAGCATCATCGTCGAATCGTGCCACGGCATGTAAGTGGCGCCGTCGGGCGCGACGCGGCAGGGCTCGTCGTCGCGATGTGCGCGCGTGTCCCAGCGACGCGAGCCCACGTCGATCCCGCCGCACACCGCGAGATGGTCGTCGAAAACCGCGACCTTCTGATGATGGCTGCATCCCACGGGATGCGCGCTGTCGAGCCGGAAGCTGATCGACCGCGTCACTTTCCAGCGCAGGACCATCGCGAGGATGCGCGGGATCGCGAAATGTTTGAGCGCGCCGAAACTCCATCGCAAAATGTCGATGTCGCGGTCGGGGCGCTCTTTCGCCAGGCGGAGCATGTAATGGCCGAGCGATTCGCCCTTGCCGTCGCTGCCCGGCAACAGCGAGATGCGCGGGTCGAAATCCCAGCCGATCAACAGCACGCGCTCTTTTGCGCCATCCATCAGGCGGGCAAGCAGCGCGTAATAGTCGGCGGCATCGACGATCAGGCGGGCCGCGTCGGCGCCTTCTATTCGCCAGCAATTGCGCCCCTCGGCGACGATGGGGGGGACAGTATCGGTCATCGCCGCCGACACGCATGGCGGCGGCGATGGTTGCGTGCCGGGCGGTCAGGCCGCGTGAAACTGCTCCGGCGTCAGCGCCATCATCGCTTCGCTTCCCGCCTCGATCTTGCGCCGCAGCGCGCCGGCGTCGGGCATGAAGCGTTCGGCGAAATGGCGCGCGGTGACGAGCTTCGCTTCGAGGAACGCCTTGCTGCCGCGCCCTTCGTCGAGCGCCGCCTGCGCCGCCGTCGCCATCCGCAACCACATGAGTCCTAGGGAAACGATCCCCATAACATGCATATAATGATACGCACCCGCACCGACATTGTCGGGGTTGGTCATGCCATTTTGCATGAACCACATGGTCGCCGCCTTGAGCTCGCCATTCGCCTTTTCGAGGCGCGTCGCGAAATCGGCGAGCGGCCCGTCTTTCGCGTCGGCACATTCGGCGTCAATCGTCGCGAAGAGAAGCTGGACCGCGCGGCCGCCGCTCTGCGCAAGCTTGCGACCGACGAGGTCCATCGCCTGCACGCCGTTCGCGCCCTCGTAGATCATCGTGATGCGCGCATCGCGGACATATTGGCTCATGCCATGTTCCTCGATGTAGCCGTGGCCGCCGAACACCTGCTGCGCGTTGGTCGCGACTTCATAGCCCTTGTCGGTGCCATAGCCCTTGATCACCGGCGTCAGCAGGCTGACGAGGTCATCGGCCTGCTGCCGCTCCTCTTCGCTTGCGGCGGCATGCGACAGGTCGACCTGCAGTGCGCCCCAGATGCACAGTGCGCGCAGTCCTTCGACAAAGGCTTTCGAATCCATCAGCATCCGGCGAATATCGGGGTGCACGAACAAGGGATCGGCCTTTTCCTGCGGATCCTGGGGGCCGGTGAGCGCACGCCCTTGACGACGGTCCTGCGCATAGGCGACGGCATTCTGGAACGCGATGTCGGCCTGTCCCAACCCCTGGATACCCACGCCGAGGCGCGCCGCGTTCATCATCACGAACATCGCGGCGAGACCCTTATTCTCCTCGCCCACCATCCAGCCGGTCGCACCGTCGTAATTCATCACGCAGGTCGAGTTGGCGTGGATGCCCATCTTGTGCTCGATCGACCCGCACGACAGGCTGTTGCGCTCGCCAAGGCTGCCGTCGGCGTTGATAAGGAATTTGGGGACGATGAAGAGCGAAATCCCCTTCACGCTGTCGGGCGCGTCGGGGGTCTTTGCGAGCACGAGATGGACGATATTCTCGGTCAGGTCATGCTCGCCCGACGAAATGAAGATCTTGGTGCCCGTGACTGCATAGCTGCCGTCGCCGTTCGGCACCGCGCGCGTTCGGATGAGGCCGAGGTCGGTGCCGCAGTGCGGTTCGGTCAGGTTCATCGTCCCGCCCCATTCACCCGACACCATCTTGGGGACATAGGTTGCCTTCTGCTCGTCCGAGCCCTTGACGAGAATGGCGGCAATCGCGGCCTGGGTCAGACCTGGATACATGGCGAACGCCTGGTTGGCGGCCATGCGAAACTCTTCGACCGGAAAGCCGACAATGTGCGGGAGGCCTTGTCCGCCAAACTCTTCGGGCTGGGTGAGTAGCGTCCAGCCGGCATCACAATAGGCCTTATACGCTTCCTTGAAGCCCTCAGGCGTGGTGACCGACCCGTCGTCATGACGCGTACAGCCCTCCAGATCGCCCGACTGGTTGATCGGGAAAAGCACCTCTTCGCAGAACTTGCCCGCTTCGGTGAGCACCGCCTCGACCATGTCGGGGGTCGCATTCTGAAAGCCCGGCAGATTGGCATAACGTTCGATGCCGAGGACATCGTTGATCAGGAAAAGCGTGTCCTGAACGGGGGCGCGATAAACAGGCATGCGGATACTTTCTGAAAATCAGCGGTGAGAGAATATAGCTTGCCCGGGGAGGCGGCGAAAGCGAAGGTCAGCGCGCCTTTTGCTTGGCGTCGACTTTTCGGACCGTCTCGATGAATCGCGTCAGCTCATCGACCGCGCTATCGATATCATCACGCTGACGTTGCAACAGCGCAATCCGTTCCTGGCACTTTTCAATCGTCACCTGCCGCTGCAATTTGCGGCCGTCTCCGACGTCGTAAAGATCGATCATCTCGCGGATGTCGGCGAGGCTGAACCCCGTGCGCTTGGCACGCAAAATCCAGGCAAGTCGGGCGCGATCGCGCTTTGAATAGATACGCGACAGTCCCTTGCGCGACGGACTGATCAGCCCCTCATCTTCGTAGAAACGCAGCGCCCGCGCCGTCACACCGAATTCGGTCGACAGATCGGTAATACTATATTGTTCGCGGCCCAGATGATCGGGCGTATCGATATGCGCGTGGCCGTAGGTGTCGGTCATGCGCGAAGACTAGTTTCCGTTGACGTGAACGTCAAGGCCGCGCAGCGGGCCAGAAACCGCCGCTTCAATCACGGCAGGGCGTGCCCATATTGCCCCGGTTATCGGGTATCTGCAAGCGTCGGGCATCGTCCGCCGACCAGCTTGCGCGCGGAAGGCGCAATCCGCGGAGCGAAACGCGGTCGGAGCACAGTTTTTCGCATTGTTCGGGAAAGGTTCCGGGCAGGCGCAACTCGTCACCCTCCTCGTAAACGACGAGTTCACAACCGTCGTGCCCTGAAAATGCAAGGCGCCAACTGTCGCCCTCGCGCCCTATCCCGCCGGAAGCGCTGCACGTCAGTTCGGTACCGAAGGATGCCGAGAGCACGAAACGCCATTCATCTTGTCCATCGGGAACAATGCACATCACGTCGCGACCCAGATTGTGGCGTCGCTCGAGTACGCCCGACGGGTCTGCCGACGGGTTATGGACGAGTCCGCGTTCTCGCGCTGCTATTTCGAGCGGGTTCTCGAGATCGACCGCTCCGCCGCTATTCGGATGACGATCACATGCCGCCAGCAGCGCGACCGTGCACAGCAACGCCAACCTAGCCATTGTTACAAGAACACCAATCGGCCGTCGGGCTCTATCCTGCGGTAAAAGCAGCTTCTTCGTCCCGTATGACAGGCTGGCCCCGATGGCTCGACGCGCAGCAGCAACGCATCCTGATCGCAGTCGACGCGAAGATCGACGACCGTCAGCACATTGCCCGAGGTCTCACCTTTCTGCCAAAGGCGGCCGCGCGAGCGCGACCAGAAATGCGCCAATCCGGTCGCCTGCGTCTTTGCAATCGCCGCGTCATTCATATGTGCCACCATCAATATGTCGCCGGAGGCGGCATCGACGACAATCGCGGTTACCAGACCCGCTGCGTCAAAACGCGGGTCAAAACGGGCGGATTCGTCACGGGCCTGATCCATGAATTCGGCTTTAGGGCAGGAAAACTGTCGCTGCCAAGCCAAGACTGGTCGCTGTCATCAAAGAGTCCAAATTGGGGGGGCGACATTTGCGATTGCGGCCCCTATATGCGCGGCAGTCCCAGCCCCCTGCCCCCGGAACGAAATGCTGACGACCCATCCTTTTGACGACGACAAGCTCCGCGAGGAGTGCGGCGTCTTTGGTATTCACGGCGCCGAAAGCGCCGCCGCGGTCGTGGCGTTGGGGCTCCATGCCCTCCAGCACCGTGGTCAGGAAGCCGCCGGCATCACGGCCTTCGACGGCAAGGAATTTCATACCCATCGCGCGATGGGCCACGTCGCGGGCAATTTCGACCGCGACGATATCATGCGCCAACTCGCGGGCAGCTCGGCGATCGGCCATGTACGCTATTCCACGACCGGCGAAACGGCGCTTCGCAACGTACAACCGCTGTTTGCCGACCTCGCCACCGGCGGCTTCGCGGTCGCGCATAACGGCAACATCTCCAACGCCACGGCGCTACGCAAGATATTGGTTCGCCGTGGATCCATCTTCCAATCGACGAGCGACACCGAAGTCATCATCCACCTCGTCGCCACCTCCAATTACCGCACCCTGCTCGACCGGTTCATCGACGCGCTGAAGCAGGTCGAGGGGGCCTATTCGCTGATCTGCTTGACCGCAGAAGGCATGATCGGCTGCCGCGACCCGCTCGGCATCCGCCCGTTGGTCATCGGCAAGCTCGGCAACGCGCATATTCTGGCGTCAGAAACGGTGGCGCTCGATGTTGTCGGCGCCGAGTTCGTCCGCTCGGTTGAGCCCGGCGAGCTCGTCATCATCCGCGAGGGCGAACTGACGTCGCACCATCCCTTTGCCGAGCGCCCCGCGCGTCCGTGCATCTTCGAATATGTCTATTTCTCGCGCCCCGATTCGATCGTCGACGGGACGAGCGTCTATTCGGTGCGCAAGGCGATCGGCGCGGAACTGGCCCGCGAGAATCCGGTCGAGGCCGATCTGGTCATCCCGGTCCCCGATTCGGGGACGCCCGCGGCGATCGGCTATGCCCAGGAATCGGGGATTCCGTTCGAACTCGGCATTATTCGCTCGCACTATGTCGGCCGCACCTTCATCCAGCCGGGCGACAAGGTTCGCCACCTTGGCGTCAAGCTCAAGCACAATGCCAACCGCGCGCTGATTGCGGGCAAGCGCATCGTCCTCATCGACGATTCGATCGTTCGCGGCACGACCAGTCTGAAAATCGTCCAGATGATGCGCGATGCCGGGGCGGCAGAGGTGCATATGCGCATCGCTAGCCCGCCGACGTCGCACAGCTGCTTCTATGGCGTCGACACACCCGAACGCGCGAAGCTGCTCGCCGCGCAGATGACGGTGGGACAGATGGCGAACTTCATTAATGCCGACAGCCTGTCGTTCTTGACGATCGACGGGCTATATCGCGCGCTCGGTGAAGCAAAGCGCGCCGACGATTGCCCGCAATATTGCGACGCCTGTTTCACGGGCGATTATCCGACGACGCTGACCGACTTTGACGAAAACAGTCTCGAGGATCAGTTTTCGCTTCTTGCCGAGCGGGTTGTCTGACGAAATGACCACGAAAACCGAAGAATTGGGCGGGCAGGTTGCGCTCGTCACCGGGGCGAGCCGCGGTATTGGCGAGGCCATCGCCTATTCACTCGCGACGCGCGGCGCCCACGTCGTCATCACGGCGCGCACGGCTGGCGGGCTCGAGGCGCTGGAGGATCGCATCCACGATGCTGGCGGCAGCGCGACGATCGCGCCGCTCGATCTGACTGACGGAGACAGCATTGCGCGCCTTGCGAGCGCGATGGCCGAACGCTGGAACAAGCTCGACATGCTCGTGCTCAATGCCGCGATGCTCGGAACGCTGACGCCGGTGGCCGCGATCGACGGCAAGGAATTCAATCGCCTCCTGACACTCAACCTGATCGCGCAACAAGCGCTGATCGCCAATTTCGATCCACTGCTCCGCCGCGCTTCGAACGGCCGTCTTGTTGCCCTGTCGAGCAGCGTTGCGCGCAGCCCGCGGGCCTATTGGGGTGCCTATGCGGCGTCGAAGGCGGCGTTCGAGGCGCTTGTCACCAGCTACGGCGCAGAAATGCAGAATATTTCGGGCGTTCGCACCGCGATCCTCAACCCCGGCGCGACACGCACGCAAATGCGCGCTCGCGCCTATCCCGGCGAAGATCCGCAAAGCATAAAGGAACCGTCAGCGGTCGGCGAGTTTGTCGCCCGCATGATGGCCGAGGGCTTCGACAGCACGGCATTCCACGAATTGCCCAAAGTCATGGCCGACGCTTAACGCACTTTTTGCGTTCCAGTGGCACAAGGGCTGCGGTTTGGAACATCAGGGGTTCGCACAATGAATTCGACCGTGCGCGGCATTGCCGGGACGATGGCCGGCATATTGGTTGCCTTCGCGCTTCTCTGGATTGCGCAATATGCCGGGAGCGCGCTGTCGCCCGATGTCTATGATCCGTCGACGGGAGAAGTTTTGATCCCCATCGGTTCGACAATCGCGCTCTTCATCGGCTGGTTTGTCGGCACCTTCGCGGGAAGCTGGCTCGCGATGCGCGTGTCGGGCAATTCAGGCGCCGGCTGGGTCGTCGCGGGCGCGATACTCGGGGCGAGCCTCTACCGCGCCGTGACGCTGGCAGACCAGTGGTGGGTCATGGCGATCGGCATCGTCATTCCGCTGGCCGCAGCATGGGCCGCGCAGCGCGCATCGGCGCTGGCGCCTGTCCATCCTGCGTGAGAGTGCTGCCCGCTAAGGCGCGGATTCGCGGTCGATAGCGGCCTGCACCGTCTTGTAAAATGTCTCGCGCGCAGTTCCTACGCCTTCCGGGTCGGTCGCAGTCGGCCAATTCCCGTTCGAAGCGATCACCAACTTCCGCGCCGGGTCGATGAAAATCCCCTGCCCGAAAATGCCCTGGGCAGCGAAACTTCCGTCGTCGTTGGTCCACCACTGATAGCCATAGCCGCGGCCCGGCACGTCGATGTCCGCCCGCTTGGTCGTCGCCGAAGCCAGCCAGTCGTCAGGGAGAATTTTTTCGCCACCCGCGATGCCTCCGTTCAAGATGAACTGGCCGAAACGCGCATAGTCGCGCAAACTTGCCGACATGCAGCAGCCGCTGATCTCGTGCCCCGTCGCACCGAGCATCCAGACGCCGTCCTGCTCCATCCCGAACGGCTTCCAGACCTTTTCGGAGAGATAGTCGGACAGCGTCTTACCCGTCGCACTCGACACGAGCACACCGATCAAATTGGTCTCGCCGGTCTTGTAAACCCACTTTGATCCTGCCGGAGCTTCGCGGGGCAACGTCTTCATATAGCTGACCGTTATGTCCTCGCCGGGGACGGGCTTCTGAAGGCTGAAGCGCGCGACGTCCGAATTGGGATCGGTATAATCCTCATTCCATTTGACCCCCGACGTCATCGTCAGCAGCTGGCGAACGCTGACGTCGTCATAGGCCGAGCCGGCAAGGTCCGGGATATAGACCGTGACCTTGTCGTCGAGGCTCCTGATATAGCCGTCCTTGACGGCGGCACCGACGAGCGTGGAGGTAAAGCTCTTCGCGACCGAAAAGCTGGTCCAGCGCCCGCCTGCATCATAGCCGAGCGCGTATTTCTCCAAGCGAACCTTGCCGTCCTGCACGATGATCAACCCGGCATTGCGCTGCGCGGCCATATGCGCATCGACGTCGAGACCGATGTCAAGCGGCTCACCTTCCGGCAACGGATAGACCGGTCCACCGGCAGCGATTCGGTTCACCACTACCTTCGGGACGGTCTCCATGGTCCGAAAGGCTGCATCGCGTTGGTCTTGGCTCCAGAAAAGCACGTTCAGATCCTCCGGAAATTGGTTGCTCGTCTGGGCGGATGCGGAGCAAACGCCCGCCATCGCAGCGGCCCCCATGAACGCCGCAGCCATATATCGTCGCATAACCAGAACGGCCTCCCCTCGATTGTTTATATTTGTTTTTCCAGCGTCACCTGCGCCACGTCGATCCCGCCGCCGCGAAAACCGCCTTCGCAATATTGCAGATAGAATCGCCACAGCCGCACGAAACGCTCGTCGAACCCCGACGGGAGGCTTCCGCTTGCCACGACGCGGTCGAACCGCTCGCGCCATTGTCTGAGCGTTTCGGCATAATCGGCACCGAAATGCCGCACGTCGCGCCACACGAGCCCGCGCGCCTCGGCCAAGGCGCGAAAACGGCTCTCGGAAATCAGGCATCCGCCGGGGAAAATATAGGCCTGGATGAAATCGGTGCTCGCCGCATAATGGTCGAACAGCGACTCCTTCATCGAAATATACTGGATCGCGGCCTTGCCACCGGGCCGCAGGAGCCGCGCGATTGCGTCGAGATAGGCGGGCCAATAGGCCTCTCCCACCGCTTCGACCATTTCAACGCTGGCGATCGCATCGAACGGCCCCTCGACATCGCGGTAGTCGCAAAGTGCAATCCGTGATCGTGCGGTCAAATCTATCGCGTTCAGCCGCGCCGATGCGACATCGGCCTGCGACGGCGAGAGCGTGATTCCGGTGTAGATCACGTCATGACGCTCGACCGCACGTTCAGCCAGAGCGCCCCATCCGCATCCTATTTCGAGCAACCGCCCGCCCGACCGCAGGTCGAGGCGGTCGAGGATCGCGTCGACTTTCGTGGTCTGGGCCTCTTCCAGCGTCTGCTCCGGGTCGTCGAACAGCGCGCTGGAATAATTCAGCGCATCGTCGAGCCACAAGCGATAGAAATCATTGCCCAAATCATAATGGGCGTGAATATTCCGGCGCGCGCCGCGCCGGCTGTTGCGATTCAACGCATGGATCATCCGATTGAGCAGCCGCCACGGACCGCGCGCACGACCCGCCTGACCGAGCGCGTCGCCGTTGCGCATGAAAAGGTCGAACAGCGGCACCGGATCGGGCGACGTCCATTCGCCCTTGTCCCACGCACGATACCAGCCCACCGATCCCGACAGCGCAAGGCGGACCAGCGCGGCCCAGCTCTTGAGATGCACAACCGCCAAAGGGCCGGCGCCGCGCCCGCCGAGAATACGCAATGTTCCGTCGGGCAAATGGCCCTCGATTGTTCCTTCAGCAAGACCCGCATCGATGCGGTCGAGCATCGCATGAAAGACCCGCGCGGGAACAAGGCGCGTCATCAGCGCAAGGCTCCCGCCCGACCGGAAGGCCCGGTCGGCCCGCAGCAAGCTCCTGCCACGCTTCGGGCTGACATGCGTGTTCATATCCGCCTTCCTGCCCTAATCCGCTGCTTCTGACAATTGCCACGCCGCGGCGGCATGACGCCACGCAGATTTCGCCGCCTACGGAGCCTCGGAAGCATTGATATCCGGGGCTTTCAGCCGCACGGTGAAGCGATCCTGCGCCAGCGGATGGTCGAAACGCTGGTCGTGCAACACGATCGCGTCCGCTTCGCGTTTCGCAAACGGCATTCGCGCCCAGAAGAGGAATGCGCGCGCCGCCGGATCGGATTTCGCCCACTCGGCGATCTGCGGATCGTCCATTCCGGTCAGAGTGCCGCTGATATCGATCGAGCCCCCGACGCCGGGCACAAAATCGCCGCCGCCAAAACGATCCTGGGCCCGCCAGAAAATGTCGCGGCGCCAGAAGGTCAGCGGCGGCGGGCTGGCAACGACCAGGATATCCTGCCTGCCCGCAGCCGCCAGCGCGTCATGCGCCGTTCGCTCGGCCGAGCCGGTGATCAGGCCATTGGCGAAGATATAGGCAGAAACGGCCAGAAAACCCGTCCACGCCGGCTTCGACCAGTCTTGTCCGCCGCGCACTTCACGGCGCAACGAAATCCAGATCGACAATCCGAGCGCCGCCCAGATCCAGACATCGATGATGAACAGCGTATCGCCATAGAACCAGCGTGAACTGAAGGGTTCGAGCAGCCGAATACCGTAATTGTTCAGCCAATCGAGGGCCGGATGACTGAAGCATCCGATGAACGCCAGCACAAGCAGCCAGCCCTTGTGGAGCGGAGCACGCTGCGCTGGTCGCGTTCCGCGCCGAACCTGCCAGGCATCGAACGCCAATATGATCCCCCACAATATGACCGGAAGGAGGATCAGCGCGATCGGCCCGTGGGTGATTCCGCGCCGCATCGCCAGCGACTCGATGCCATAGATGGCGCAGCTCGCATCGATGTCGGGCAGGTTTGCCGCTATGATCAGCGTCGGCATTGCATAGGCCGACTTCTTCTTGAGCCCCATTTGCCCAAGAAGTGCGCCGACCAGACTGTGCGTCAGATTGTCCATGAAGGCTTATAGAGACGGTCCATAAGCCCCTGGCAAGACGTCAAAGTTCAGGACCGCCCTCTTCCACCGTCCACGTCTGCCCCTTCTTGAGCAGGCTCTGCAGATCGGCGGTCTTGCCCTCGCGCGCTGCGGCATTCTGGCGAACGACATCGGCTTCGAAGGTCGGGCGCGGATCGTCGTAGAGGACGCCGAGCGCCATCGGGAATTCGCCGAAGCGCATCTCAACGAGCATATGCGCGACGCTGCGGTTGGTGACGTCATGGACGATCACGCCCGCCGCCTGCCAATCGCCGTCGACCACATCGACGACTTTGAGCTCGAGTGCTTCGCTGTCGAGGGCGATGCCCTTCGTGCCCTTTGCGAACAGCATCGGCTCGCCATTCTGGAGCCAGAGCTGACGATCCTCGGCGCCCTTGGGAGCGGCGAAATCCTGGAACACATCCTTGTTATAGACGATGCAATTCTGGAATATCTCGATGAACGCCGCGCCCTTGTGCGCGTGTGCGGCCTTGAGAACGTTCGGCAATTCCTTTGAGACGTCGAAACCGCGGGCCACGAAACGCGCGCCCGCACCGAGCGCGAAGGCGCAGGGCTGCGCGGGCCGGTCGACCGAGCCGAACGGCGTCGACGGACTGGTCGTTCCGACACGGCTCGTGGGCGAATATTGCCCCTTGGTCAGCCCGTAAATCTCGTTGTTGAACAGCATGATCTGGCAATCGAGATTGCGGCGGATCAGGTGCATCGTGTGGTTGCCGCCGATCGACAGCCCGTCGCCATCGCCGGTGACGATCCAGATGTCGAGGTCGGGATTCGCCAGCTTCAGCCCCGTCGCGAACGCCGGCGCGCGGCCGTGGATCGTGTGGAAGCCATAGGTTTCCATATAATAGGGAAAGCGCGACGAGCAGCCGATACCGCTGACGAACACGGTATTCTCCGGCGTCGTGCCGATCTCGGGCATGGTGCGCTGCACCGCCTTCAAGATGGCATAGTCGCCGCAGCCGGGGCACCAGCGGACTTCCTGATCGGTTTCCCAATCCTTGAGCGTCGTCGTGCGCGCGACGGTGGTCATCTCGTTCATTTCAGCGCCTCCTCGATCGCGCTTTCGATTTCGGCAATGGTGAAGGGCTGGCCCGACACCTTGTTCACCGGCTTCGCATCGACCAGATACTGGTCGCGCAGCACGGTCTTGAGCTGGCCGGTGTTCATTTCGGGCACGATCACCTTGTCATAGCTTTTGAGCAGCTCACCCAGATTGGCGGGCAGCGGCCAGATATGGCGGATGTGGATATGGCTGACGTCCGCCCCTTCGGCACGCTTGCGGCGCACCGCCTGGTGGATCGGGCCAAAGGTCGAACCCCAGCCGACAACGGCCAGCTTGCCGCCCTCGGCGCCGAGTTCGACCCCCTGGTCGGGCACCTTGATACCGTCGACCTTTGCCTTGCGAATGTCGGTCATCGCCTGATGGTTCGCCGGCGCATAGTTGATATGGCCGGTGTCGATTTCCTTTTCGATCCCGCCGATGCGATGGAGCAGGCCCGGCGTGCCGGGCTTGACCCACGGGCGCGCCAGCTTTTCGTCGCGGCCATAGGGTTTGAAGCCGCCTTCGGGCGCCTCGGTCAGAAATTGCACCGGGAAGTCTTCATAGGCAGTCAGGTCGGGCACATGCCAAGGCTCGGCCGCATTGGCGATATAGCCGTCGGTCAGCAGCATCACCGGCGTCATATATTGCACCGCGACGCGGCACGCTTCGATCGCGCACTCGAAGGCGTCGGCGGGGGAGCGCGCGGCGATCACCGGCATCGGCGCATCGCCGTTGCGGCCATAGACCGCCTGATAAAGGTCCGACTGCTCGGTTTTGGTCGGCAAGCCCGTCGACGGACCGCCGCGCTGCGAATTGACGATGACGAGCGGCAGCTCGGTCATGATCGCGAGGCCCATCGCCTCGCCCTTCAGCGCAATACCCGGCCCCGACGACGACGTGACGCCAAGCGAACCGCCATAGCTCGCGCCGATGGCCGAACAGATCGCCGCGATCTCGTCCTCGGCCTGAAAGGTCGTGACGTCATATTCCTTGAGCCGCGACAGATGGTGCAGGATCGCCGAGGCTGGGGTGATCGGGTAGCCGCCGAAAAACATCGGCAGCTTCGCGAGCTGTGCGCCCGCCACGAGCCCGAGTGCGACGGCTTCGGCGCCGGTCAGCGTGCGATAAAGGCCGGGTTCGACGGGCGCCGGTCCGACATGATGCTGCTTGAGCGGCCCTGCAAGTTCGGCCGTCTCGCCATAGGCATGGCCCGCGTTGAGAGCGGCGACGTTCGCCGCCGCCAGATCGGGCAGCTTTGCGAACTTGGCGTTCAGCCAGTCAATGAGCGGCTGGCGGTCGCGGTCGAACATCCATAGCGCGAGCCCCAGCGTCCACATATTCTTGCAGCGCAGCGCTTCCTTGTTGCCGAGCCCGAATGGCTTGACGGCATCGAGCGTCGCCTGGCTGATGTTGAGCTTCAAAAGCTGCCATTTGGCAAGGCTGCCATCCTCGAGCGGATTGCTGTCATACTTCGCCTTGGCGAGGTTGCGATCGTTGAATTCACCCTCGTCGGCGATGATGAGCCCGCCGAGCTTGAGCGCCGCGACGTTGGTCTTGAGCGCCGCGGGGTTCATCGCGACGAGCACATCGGGCGCGTCGCCCGCGGTATCGATCGCCGACGAGCCGAAATTGATCTGAAAGGCAGAAACGCCGAACAGCGTCCCCTGCGGCGCGCGGATCTCTGCCGGAAAGTCGGGAAAGGTCGCAAAGTCGTTGCCTGCCAGCGCCGAGGACAGCGTAAACTGCCCGCCGGTCAACTGCATCCCGTCGCCGCTGTCGCCTGCAAACCGAACCACTACCGCATCGGAAAGGGGGGCCTGCCCTTCGCCGGCCCTGTCCACTACCGCTGTCGCCATTTAAACTTCTGCCTTTGAATCTTGCGAACCTGTGACATGGGCCTAGGCCTCTCGCGAACAAGCCGCAATTCAGAAAAAATTGTGCGCCGCAAACAGGAAAGCCGCGGCACCGGCCCCGATGCGTTGCAAATCACGATTGAAATGTCGCTGCCGATGCCGAATAGCTGGCGCGATATATAAAGTTCAGGGAGCAGCGCAGCATGGCCGACGGCACGACCCATTTCACCCGCCCCGACGTGGCGGCCTTCCTCGCCTTTTTGAATTCGCAGGAAGGGCCGAAGATGGAAGAACTGCCGCCCGCCGGCGCGCGCGAGATGTTCCGTGCGATGACGCAGATGGCCGATAGTCCGCGCGGCGAGATTGCCACGGTCGAGGATCGGGCAATCCCGGGGCCAGCGGGCGAGATTCCGGTGCGCCTCTATGACACGCGCCCCGATCGTGCGATCGGTCCGGTGATGGTCTTTTTCCACGGCGGCGGCTGGGTGATCGGCGACCTCGACACGCATGATGGATGGTGCGCCGAGGCGGCGCGGCAACTCGACATGCCGGTGGTTGCAGTCGATTATCGCTTGGCCCCGGAACATCCCTTCCCCGCCGCACCCGAGGATTGCGAGGCGGCGGCGCGCTGGGTGGCAGACAATGTCCCGTGCTCCGGTCTGGTGCTGGCGGGCGAGAGCGCGGGCGGCAATCTGACGATCGCCACGGCGTTGACGCTCCGCGACAAGCCCGCGTCGAAACCGGTAATCGCCATCCACCCCATCTATCCGGCGGTGACCACGCATAACGACTGGCAAAGTTATCGCGATTTCGGCGAGGGCCATCTGCTGACCGAAGGCAGCATGACCTGGTTCGGCGATCACTATGCCGCCGACCCCGCCGATTATCGCGCCTCGCCGCTCGATTTCCCGGCGGACGGCCTGCCGCCGACGGTGCTCGTGACCGCCGGGCTCGACCCGCTGCGCGACCAGGGGCGCGCTTATGCTGCAAAGCTGGTCGAGGCAGGCGTGACCACTGTCTATCGCGAGGGCGTCGGCACCATTCACGGCTATATCAACCTGTCGCAGGCGATCCCGAGCGCGAAGAACGACATACGGGGGGCGCTGACCGCCTTGAAGGCGATCGTCGCCGAAGCTACCGGCACGGCATGATCGACCTTAACAAACTCCCTTATCGCCCCTGCGCGGGCGTCATGCTCGCCAACCGCGCCGGGCGCGTTTTTGTCGGGCAGCGGCTCGATTCGTCGAGCGAGGCGTGGCAAATGCCGCAGGGTGGGATCGATGCGGGCGAGGACGCCGAGATTGCGGCGATCCGCGAGCTGGAAGAAGAAACGGGCGTTCACGCCGGACTCGTCGACATCATCGCGCGCAGCAAGACCGAGCATTTCTACGACCTTCCCGACCATCTGATGGGAAAGATGTGGGGCGGCAAGTTCCGCGGCCAGCGGCAGTACTGGTTCCTGATGCGCTTCATGGGCGAAGACAGCGACGTCGACATCGCCACGAAGCATCAGGAATTTCGCGCATGGCGCTGGGCCGAACTCGACGATCTCGAAAAGCTCATCGTGCCGTTCAAACGCACGCTCTATCGCGCAGTCGTCGAGGAGTTTCGCCCGCTTGTCTGATTACGGAGGGCACAAGCGGTCCTGAAGACATCGGCGAACATCTCTGCCGTCAGCCGTCCGGTGTTCGTGTTGTAACGCGAGCAATGATAGCTATCGACAAGCCATCGTCCGCCGGGCAGCGCGTGCGTTGCGCCATGCGCGAACCGGCACGCCGACAGCCGCAACCCCATCGCCCGCAGCACAGCGTCATGGGCAATGCGCCCAAGAGCAATGACAACGCGCGCCGAATGAAGCGCCGCGATCTGGGCTTCGAAAAAGGGACCACAGGCCGCAATTTCGGATGAATCGGGCTTGTTCTGTGGAGGCAGGCATTTAACGCTGTTGACGATGATCGCGCCGTCGAGAACCAGCCCGTCGCCGATGCGTGCGTCATAGGTTCCGCGGCTCAGTCCGAATTGCGAAAGCGTCGCGAACAGCAAGTCACCCGCATAGTCGCCGGTAAACGGCCGCCCGGTCCGGTTCGCGCCATGCTTTCCCGGCGCCAGCCCGGCAAGCACCAGCCAGCCACATGGATCACCGAAAGCGGGAACCGGAGCGTTCCACCAATCGGGATGCTCGGCGCGGCATTCGGCGCGCAACGCGACGAGACGGGGGCACCGCGGACAATCGTGCGGCGGCTCCGTCTCGGGGAGAGGGCTATCAATCTCCATGGTGCTGCGATAGGCGCCAATCGATGCACAGCGCAACGCCCCTGCCCCTCTACGCCGTAGGTCTTGGCTCGAACCGGCGTCACGCGCGTTTCGGGGATCCGCGCCATGTGCTGATTGCCGCACTCGCGGCGATCGAGAGCGACGACATCGAGCCCGTCGATGCGAGCCCGATTATTTCCAGCGCGCCGCTGGGCCCGTCGCGACGGCAATTTGCCAACGCGGTCGCCCTCATAGCTTCACCGCTTGCGCCCCCCGCCCTGCTCGACCGCCTGAAGGCCGTTGAAGCGCAGTTCGGGGCGCGCATCGGCCAGCGTTGGGGCGCTCGCACGCTCGATCTCGATATATTGCTATGGTCTGGTGGGGTTTGGAGCGACAACCGTCTCACCATTCCGCATCCAGCGATCGCGGATCGCGAATTCGTGCTCGGCCCGTTGAACCGCATCGCGCCGCAATGGCGCCATCCACTCGTCCAGCGAACGGTCCGCCAGCTTTTCGCACAATATCGTCGCCCGAAGCCGGTTGACCAAGTCGTTCATGCCGATTAGGGCGACGGCTCACTTCGGATGCCGACATATCCGGCACCGGGATGGGCCCTTAGCTCAGTCGGTAGAGCAACTGACTTTTAATCAGTAGGTCGCTGGTTCGAACCCAGCAGGGCTCACCAAAAAATCACCCGACCGGAATATTGTGCCGCTGGAATAACTCTTCCTGCGCGACCGCGATACAGCGGACGCGCTGTTAACTTGACCGACGCGTCGCGGCCGCGCCGCTATCAATGATATCTTTGATAGCGAGTTCAATATTGGCTTCGGGATAAAGTGCGCGCGCGGCGGAGGTCGCCACGTCGACTGCTTCGCCGATCCGCATCCCGGCGAGGATGCGGTGCTCGGCGGGGCCGATACGGCGCGCACGAAGCGTGCCGCCGGGACGCGTTATCAAAATACCCTCGGCGCGCCACTCCGGCGCTGGATCGACGAGTGCGGCATCGAAATGCGCGAGCCATATTGACGGTGCGGGAACCGAAAACCATCCGAAACGCGTGGCGGCATGAAGTCTTATCCGACTCCGCATCCACTCGTCAGCGGCGAGGGCTGCGGCGACCGCCGGCGCAACAGCGGCGTCGGGCGCGGCCCCTTCGGCCTCGCAGCGCAGCCGATCGATCGCGGCTACGCCGGACAGATAGGGCAGGACTTGATCCGTTCGATGCTGGCCGATCCAGTCGGGAAACTGGGCATCGTCCAACTCGGTCTCGGCGGCGAATACCGCGGCGAGGTCCATGAAGGGAGCGCGACCCATAATCGCCGCGACGGTCGGATAGCTTCGCGCGAGATACTCGGCACGGCACCCCGTCTCAAGCCTCGTTGCGACAGCTGCGGTACCTACGACGCGTGCCACGGCAATATGTCGCCGGTCGGTGGCAAGATTGGGCATCTCTCTCTCCCGGGTCCAAGGCCGCCGCAGCGTTCGCTGCGTGTCGATGCCGGACCCTTGTTAGTCGGGGCGCCCCTGGCAAAGCGAATGCGCTGCCAGGGGGCCGTGAATCAGCGCTTGACCGGAGTCAGCGAGCCAGCGCCTTTCGGCGTCTTGATCTTGGTGCAGGCTCCCTTGGCGACATATTTCCAGGCATTGCCCTGATAATCGGTCGTCGAGGTTCCGGCGCAGCTGGTGCCCGGACCGGCGGCGCAGTCATTCTTGCCCTTCAAGGAAATGCCATAGCATTTTTCCTTGCTCGGCTGCTTGGCGACCGGCCCTGCTTGGGCGGCGGCGGCGGCGCCGAGCATCGAGAGCATGGCGGCGGTCAGGGCGATATTGATCGGCTTCATCGAAAGTCCTTTCGTCGGTGGAGCGCCCGAAGGGCGCTGCGCGTTGTCGCGCATGGCCGCGCCAGCGTCCGCTACCGAAAGGGCATCGTTTCGATGCACCGTGCGTCAACCGCAGGTCGGTTCGACCATATGGCCACCGATCGTTTCGTGGAGAACGAACCCCTCAAGCGGATCAAACTCGCCCCGCCACGGCGCCGCCTCGAGCGTGCGCATCGTATCGGCGTAGCCCGCTGCGCGGCGCGCGCGGATGCCCGACGGGCTGAAGTCGATATCCTTGCTGTGATCCTCGCCCGCGAGCGCCGGAGCGAGAAGGCGCAGCACGTGCATTCGGGTCGGGCAGCCATAGGCGGTAAGTTGAGCGACAGCGGGGTCCTTGCGGCGATCGTCGGGAAGTTGCGCGGTAAGTTCGGTGATGACGTGACGCAGCTTGTGAAGCTGGCGCTGACGGCGAATGTGCGTGCCCGCGCGGCTCGCATATTGGACGTCCTTCTGTCGGTTCATCACGTCCCAAATCGTTTCGGGCTCTGCCCCGTGCGAGTTCCAGATATGGACCGCATAGACCATCGAATCGCGGCGCGGATTGTCGTCGAACACGACCTCGACCGGGGTGTTCGACAGAATGCCGCCGTCCCAATAGAGCTCGCCGTCTATGCGTACCGCAGGGAAGGCTGGCGGCAGCGCGCCCGACGCCATGACATGGTCGAGCGCCAGCGGCATGTCGCGTGAATCGAAATAATGCATTTCGCTCGTGGTCACCGCCGAGGCCCCAACGGTTAGCCGCATCTCGCAGCGGTTGACGCGGTCGAAATCGATGAGGTCCGAAAGCGTCTCGCGCAGCGGGTCGACCGAATAATAGCCCGCGCGTTCGGCACCGAGCGTCGCATAGACACTGCCGAATGCAGCCGGGTTCGGCGTGAAAAAGGTCGGCAGACCGCCGACGATCGTCGTGAAATTGCGGAAAAAGCTAGCGATCGAAGTGGGAAGGCCTTCATCGAAGATGTGGCCATGTTCGACGCGTCGCCAGAACTCGCCGAGCCGGTCCATCCGGTCGTCCTTGGCGTTCCCGGCGATGATTGCCGCGTTGATCGCGCCGATCGAGGTGCCGATCACCCAATCGGGCTCGACGCCCGCTTCGTGCAGCGCCTCATAGACGCCGACCTGATAGGCGCCGAGCGCGCCGCCGCCCTGGAGGACGAGCACCTGCTGGCCATGCGCCTTCAATTCCTTGTGCAGATTCATCGCTTTTCTCCATGAAGATGCGCATCGCCGCCGGTAATCAGGCGCGCGCCGCGTTCGAAGGTGAGGTAGTTCCAAAGCCAGTTCGCGCCGACGAGCAGCCGGTTACGAAATCCCGCGAGGAAAAAGATGTGCGCGGTTGTCCAGACGAACCACGCTGGGATGCCCGACATCCGCAACCAGCCGAAATCTATTACCGCGCGGTGGCGTCCGATCGTCGCGAGATTGCCGAAATCGCGGTAGCGGAAGGGCGAGGTGCGGCCGAGCGCTATCTGGCGGCCGACGTGGCGCCCCTGTTGCTTGGCGACGGGAGCGATTCCGGGGAGCGTGCGCCCGGACGGGTCGGTGAAAGAGGCCGTATCGCCGACGACATAGATGCCCACATGGCCCGGTACCGACAGGTCGGGTCCGACGATGACGCGCCCCGCCACATCGGGCTCGACACCGAGCCATGCTGCGGCGGGCGAGGCGCGAACGCCCGCTGCCCACACGACGGTGTGCGCGGGAACGCGCAAGTCGCCGACATCGATGTAGGAATCGGTGATAGCGGTGACGCGCGCGCCAGTGTGCACGGTGACGCCCAATGCCTCGATCGCGGTGCGCGCTTTTTTCGATAATGCTTCAGGGAAGGAAGCGAGCAGGCGCGGTCCGCCCTCGACCAGCAGCACGCGCGAGCAATGCGGGGTGATGCTGCGGAAATCCTGCGACACCGATCGGCGCGCGAGCTCGGCGACCGCGCCAGCCATCTCGACCCCGGTGGGGCCACCGCCGACGATCACGAAGGTGAGCAGCGCCTGGCGTCGCAACGGGTCGGTCTCGGTCTCGGCGCGCTCGAGCGCGAGCAGCACCTTGCGCCGCACCGTTGTCGCATCGTCGATCGACTTGATGCCGGGGGCGTGCGCCTCCCACTCGTCGCGGCCGAAATAGCTGTGCCGGGCGCCCGTCGCGACGATCAGCCGGTCGAAGCCGATCGTCCGTCGGCTCGCGAGGATGACACGGCGCGCCACGGTATCAACGCCGACGACGGTATCGAGCAGCACGCGGGCGTTCTTCTGGCGGCGCAGGATCGAGCGGATCGGCGCGGCTATGTCGGCGGGCGACAAACCTGCGGTCGCGACCTGATACAGCAGCGGCTGGAACAGATGATGGTTGCGTTGGTCGATCAACGTGACGTCGACATTCGCGCGGGCAAGCGAGCGAGCGGCGGCGAGCCCGCCGAAGCCTGCACCGACAATCACGACCCGAAGAGGGCTGTTTGCCTGGGGCATCAACGTCCCCCGCGCGCCGCGAGTTCGGCCAGGACGCCGCGCGGCGGGATAAGCCCCGAACCGCGCGGCGCCGGTTGCACCGGCCTGGATGCGAAAAAGGCGGCAAGATGGGGTGGCAGCGACAGCGCGCCGCGACGCGAGCGCGCGGGCGTCATTGGGCGGTCCACCCGCCGTCGACGGGAAGCGCGGTCCCCGTAATCGACTGGCCACCGTCCGAACAGAGGAAGACCGCGAGCGCACCAAGTTCGTCGACGGTCGCGAACTTCTTGCTCGGCTGTGCAGCGAGCAAAACATTTTCGACAACCTCTTCGCGGCTGATCCCGCGCGCTGCGGCGGTGTCGCCGATCTGGTTCTCGACAAGCGGGGTCCAGACATAGCCGGGACAGATGGCGTTACATGTGACGCCGAAGCGCGCGCCTTCGAGCGCGACCGTCTTCGTGAGTCCGACGATGCCGTGCTTCGCGGCAACATAGGCGCTCTTAAAGGGCGAGGCGACGAGGCCATGCGCCGAGGCGACGTTGATAATGCGTCCCCACCCCGCTTCCTTCATCGGCCCGAAGGCCGTGCGGATCGCGTGGAAGGCAGCCGAGAGGTTGAGGGCGATGATGGCGTCCCATTTTTCGGCCGGGAAGTCTTCGATCGGGCTGACATGCTGGATGCCGGCGTTGTTCACCAGGATGTCGACACGGCCGAAGCGCAGCAGCGCCTTGTCGACCATTTCGACCGCGCCTTCGGGCTGCATCAAATTGGCGCCGTCAAAAAGCACGCGGACGCCGTTCGCCTGTTCGAGTTCGCTGCGCACTGCCTCGATCGCGCCGGCATCGCCAATTCCGTTGATGACAAGGTCGGCGCCCGCGGCGGCGAGCGCGCGGGCGATGCCGAGACCGATGCCGCTCGTCGATCCGGTGACGATGGCGACCCGGCCTGCGAGCGGCTTGTCTGCGATGAGTTCGGCGAGCGGCTGAACGGTCATGGGGAGTCTCCTGATCAAAATCCGGAGCCATGATGCCCAGCCGCGCTGCATCGCTGAAATACCGTTCGTGCATCGAATCGATACCGACAATCGAATATTCGCCTGCGGCTCGGTGCCCTAGCTTGGTGACGTCCCGGGAAGTGGCGGACCCGTTCTGACCCCCCGCTCCCTCGCGTCGGTGTCGCCGCTTTCCGCGGACATGGGCTTTTCAAGAAAAGGAAATTCGCAATGAAAATCAATCGCCTGACTATGGCTGCGATTGCCGCTTCGGCTGCGTTCGCGGCAGCCACACCGGCGTTTGCCGGCAGCTGCCCTGCAGGCCAGTCCGCGCACAACCCACTTGCCGGAGCACCGACCGCACCGTCGAACGTGACCGACGACCTGATCGGTTCGGTCGACCTTGCCAAGGAAATCGGCGTCGCCGACCGCGACCTTCGCATGCGGCGCCTCGTCGTCCAGCCGGGCGGCGTCGTCCCGGTGCACAGCCATGCCGGTCGCCCTGCATTGATCGTTGTCGTGTCGGGATCGATCACCGAATACAGCAGCGCCTGCGCGGTCGGCATCGACCACAAGGCCGGCGATATTTCGAGCGAGTCCGACGGCATTTCGCATTGGTGGCGTAACAATGGCCAGATGCCGGCCGTACTCCTTTCTGCGGATGTGAAAGCGCGCGACTGACGCCTTTTCGATTTGAGCGCGTCCATGCCTCCGTCCAGGACCGCTCGCGGCGCGGCACCGGCCATCATTTGGTACGGGCTGCGCCGCCTCCCTCGCGCAAGGAGCGCTGTGTTGACCGATTCCTATCGTGCCGGACTCGACATTCTTGCCCGAACCGGGATGACGCAGGACACACGACGCAACCGCGCTGCAGAGGTCGCGCCCGATTTTATCCGAAGCGCCGTCGGTTTCAGCTATGGTGAGGTTTTTGCCCGCCCCGGTATTGATCTGCGCGCGCGCCAGCTTGCCGCCGTGGCGGCCTTCGCCGCACTCGGTCGTTCAACTGCGCAATTGCGCGAGCATGTCGTTGCCGCGCTCCACCTCGGATGGAGCCAGGCCGAAATCATCGAAATCCTGATCCAGACGTCGGTTCATGCCGGTGTTGCTGCGGCAATCGACGCGCTTGCCGAATGTCACGACTTGCTCGTCGAGCGCACCATTTCTGCCAACGACTGCGAATAGCCCCGGCACATTCAGGCGGCCTGGTCGAGTGTCGGCCAGCTATGCTGCCGCGCCGCGCGCACAAACGCACCGAGTGCGGGCGAATGGGGGCGCCCGCGGACCGTCGCGAGATAGATGGTGCGGCTATATTCGGGTTCGATCAACGGCCGAACGATCAGATCGGGGTCGGTCACGCTATGCTCGGGAAAAAAGCCGAAGCCGAGGCCGGCCTTGATCATCTTTTGCACCCATTCGTCGCGCGGGCTGCTGAACACCTTGCGCGTCACGACGCCGCGGCGCGCAAAATCCTCGGTCACCATCTGGAAAACTTCGCAGTTCGACCGCCCGACATAGGGTTCGCCGTTGAGTTCGGCGACGCGGATCGCATTGCGCTCGCTCCACGGGTGGCCCCGCGGCACGACGATGACGAACCGTTCGCTGAACACCGGAAGCTGATGGAACTGATCGGGTAGCTCCCCCGGAATCCCGACAAGGCTGAGGTGGAGGTCGCCCTTCTCGAGCGCCGCGATCATCGCTGATGCCTCGCCATCGACAACCTTCACTTCGACTTCGGGGTGCGCCGCCTGGAAACGAACAATCAGGTCGGCGACAAGCTGCGGCCCGATGGTGCACATAGCGCCGAGGGTCAGCGTCACATTCTCGATCCGCCTTGCCGAAATCGCCGCCAGCTTGGCCGCGCGCGCGGATTCCGCAACGCTTTCGAGATAGGGCGCCATCATTCGCCCGAGTTCGGACAAATGCGTATTGTTCCGTTCGCGGTGAAACAGCGGGCCGCCGAGTTCATGTTCGAGTTGCTGGATCGCGCGCGTCAACGCGGGCTGGCTGACGTTGCACTGCTGCGCCGCGCGCGTGAAGTTGAGCGTCTGCGCGAGCGCGACGAAATAGCGGATCTGCTGCATTTCCATAAGCGTCGTCCCCAATCAACGCGGGTCGGAGAATATCAGCGACCGAGCGCGGCCGCCAGTTGCTATAATTACGGCAACCGGCGGGCACGGGTTACAGCAGCGTCGAGCAGGATCGCCGCCGCGATTGACGCCGTCATTACTGTTACTGCGGCCCAGGCATGGGGATGGAATGCGGGAAGCCCTTGAAGGATAAGGCCATCATTGCTGCCAGGAACGAGCGCGGCGCCCATTCCCATCAGCGCACCGCCAACGAGTGCACGGATGACGAGCGCGGCGCGCGGTGGCTGCGCACGAAGCTTGCCGGCAATTGCGCCGCCCGCGATCGCGCCTGCAAGCAGCGCGACGATCATCGCCCCGCGCACGCTCAGCATCGCATCCATCGAACGCGCGAGCGCGGCAAGCGCGTCGGTATAAGCCCAATAACCGACGCTGAGCAGCGCCGTGACGAAGCTGAGGGCGATAAGCAGGGTTGCACGGTGGGGATGCCACAGATGTCTGCCGAGATGCGGCGCACGTACCGCTTCGACTAGCCGCCAAAGCGCAAAGGGTATGAAAAGGATGGCGACCACGAGCGAAACACTCGTGTCGGTCGCAGATACTTGGGCAGCATCGCGCATCGGCGCGGCGAACGGGACGAGGCAACCGATGAAGAAGCCGACCGGAGTCGCGAGATAGGCCCACTCGCCCGACCCGATGCGCGCCACCGCTCCGAACACGCACGCGCGGTTGATCCATGCGCCGATGCCGAGCAGCACGCCGCCAGCTACCGTCGCGCCTGTGACCGTATAGGCCGCCGACGGCATGGCCAGCCAACCGAGCGCCGCGGCAATTGCGGTCATTCCGCCAACCCACAATGCAGCCTCGGCGAGCGCCGCCGCGCGCGTGGCGCGACGCGTAGTGACGATCTCGTCGACCGCGGCGACCATACAGGTCGCGCCGCGCTGAATGGCGAGCCCCATCAGCGCGGCGGAAACGAGGCCGACTGCAAAAATGCCGGTCGAAGGGATCATCGCGTCGCAGCGGTGGCAATCGACGCGGCAACCTCGCTCGCCATGGCGAACTGCGCCGCACGGTCGGTGATGTCATAGCGCCGCGCAATCGCGCCGAAATCGGTCCAGGCGACCTTGACGTTGCCCGCCGCATCTTCGGTGACGAGCATCCGCACCGGCCAATCAAGGCCCGAAAGCGGGTTCGATTGCAGGAACTGCACGCCAAGCGGCGGATTGCCGAAGATCACGAGCGTCGAGCGACGCAGCGGCAGATCGGCGCCGCGCGCGAGTGCGGCCTGGTCGATGGTCGCAAAATGGCGGATGCCCTTGTCGGCAACATCGGCGGTCAACTTTGCGACGGTGTCGTCAAAGCCGTTCGCGCTCGAAAGCGTGAGCACATCGGTGGCCGTTGCGGCGCGGACCGGCACATCTTCGGCCTGCGCGCTCGAAACGATTGATAGGACAAGGGCGGCGGCCAACGCCGACGCGATACGCTTGGTGCGATTCATTGGGGAACTCCTGCGAAGATTGTCGCAGGCCAATATCGCTCACCCTTGCCGCGCACGGAAATCAAGCGTCGCTATGGATTTGATGCCCGCAGCGCATTCTCGGGCGCGGCCGGCATGTCGGAGGGCCGATAACGAGCCGCTCCGATGCAGCGGCAAACGCCTGCTTCGGTCCGATGTCCGGTCCGGCACCAATGCTGGAATGACGGGATCGTCAGGACATCCTGCCGCCCCCGCCGCTTCCGTTTCTGTTCTTCAATCAGGGGCTGACCGGTTCGTCGTCGTCATTGTCGGTCGCAACGATGATCGCGGCGACGCCGATAAGGACCGCCGCGACGCCGATCAGCCAGCTGTTGTTTCCGTCGAGTTCATTCGCTCCGCTCGGCGCGGTCACAGCGCGCGCGCCGTCGATTGTCGGAAGGGCCGACGCAACCGTCGGCGCGGCCGCCAACGTACCGACGGCGAGGCCGATCGAGATTTTTCGGAACAAGCCCATATAACACTCCATCTGTTCGATAATTCCCTGTCGGGAACAGCAACACATGAAGCGGTCGGTTCGATGCGTCGATTACTGAACGGCCCCATCGGCTCGTCGAATTTTCGCCACGGCCGAGAGATTTCAGGCCGGTTCAGGCGCGCATCGTTGCAAGCCGGCCATCGACGATCTCTGCGGCCTCGTCGATGATGCGGTCGATGAGCTGTTGGCAGGTCGGAATGTCGTGGATCAGCCCCTGGACCATCCCCGCCCAGAATACGCCTTTCGACAGATCGCCCGTCTGGAGCAGTTCGCGCCCCGCGGCGCCTGCGACGAGCGGCAGCACATCTTCGAACTTCGCATCGGGTTGCGCGAGGCGACGCACTACTTCTTCGCTGACCGCGCTCTTGCCGACGCGCGCGGTGTTCTTGAAGTTGCGGAAGATCAGAAAACTGCCGCGCTCGTCATTGTCGATATAGGCTTGCTTCACATTGTCGTGGATTGGCGCCTCCACCGTCGCGCAGAATCGCGTACCCATGTTGATACCGTCGGCGCCAAGGCTCAGCGCGGCCACGAGTCCGCGCCCGTCGCCGAAGCCGCCGCTCGCAAGAAGGGGAATTTTCACCTTGTCGGCGGCCGCGGGGATCAGGATCAGCCCCGGAATGTCGTCCTCGCCCGGATGGCCCGCACATTCGAAGCCATCGATCGAAATGATGTCGCACCCCGCGCGCTCGGCCGACAGCGCGTGGCGGACGGCGGTGCACTTGTGGAGGATGGTGACGCCATGCGGCTTCAGCATGTCCCAGATCTCGCGTACTGCCTGCGTCCCGGCGGTTTCGACGATCTTGACTCCGCCGTCGATGATCGCCTGCGCATAGGCGCTATAATCGGGCGCGTTGATCGTCGGGAACACGGTCATGTTCACCCCGAACGGCTTGTCAGTCATCGCGCGGCATCGCTCGATCTCTTCGCGTAGCGCCTGCGGCGACGGCTGCGTCAGCGCAGTCAATATGCCGAGCCCTCCCGCATTCGACACCGCGCTCGCCAGCTCGGCATAGCCAACGCTCTGCATCCCGCCCTGAACGATGGGATGTTCGATTTCGAGCATCTCGGTGATGCGGGTCTTGAAAGCCATTCCGGTCCCTCCCTCTGGCCGCGAGCATGACGCTACGGTATTGCGGCGCTCGAATTAGACTTGACGTTTACGTCAACGTCCGGTTGATTGGCAAGACCGGAAAGCGGTGGAGGGGAACAAGCAGCGATGAAGATCGATTCGACGACGGCCGCAATCGTCACGGGCGGAGCTTCGGGCCTTGGACGCGCGACGGCCGAAGCACTTGCGGCGGCGGGCGCGAAGGTCGCGATATTCGATATCAATGACAATCTCGGCAAAGAGGTCGCAGTGTCGGTCGGCGGATTGTTCGTCCATGTCGACATCACCAATGAGCAGTCCACGCTCGACGGATTTGCCGCCGCCCGCGCCGCGCACGGTCAGGAGCGCGTCTGCGTCCACTGCGCGATGACCTCGCGCCGCGGCAAGACGCTGGCGTTCGACAAGGATACGGGCGAATATCGCCGCACGCCGACCGAAGATTATGAATATGGCGTCGCGGGTATATTGACCGCGAGCTATCGCATCGGCTCGATCGCCGCCGAAGGCATGGCGACGCTTCCCGAGATGGAGGATGGCGAACGCGGTGCGATTATCTTCACCGCCTCGGTCGCCGCGCAAGACGCACAGATCGGGCAAGTCATCTATGGCTCGGCAAAGGCCGGAGTGAATGGTCTCGTGCTTCCGATGGCGCGCGACCTGATGGATCTTGGCATTCGCGTCAATTCGATCATGCCCGGCGTGTTTGGGACGCCACTGCTCGGAAACATGAACCCGAAGGTCAAGGAAAGCCTGGAGGCTTCGGTCCCCTTCCCCAAAAGGCTGGGCAAGGCCGAGGAATATGCGAGCCTCGCGATGGAGATGGTTCGCAACACCTATTTCAACGGCCAAGCGGTGCGCCTCGACGGCGCGATCCGCATGGCACCGCGCTGATACGCTCCCCACGAAAGGAACAGATAATGTCCGAAGCCTATATCATCGACGCCGTCCGCACTCCGCGCGGGATCGGCAAGCCCGGCAAGGGCGCACTGTCGCACCTCCACCCGCAACATCTTGCGGCAACAGTGCTCGCCGCCATTCGCGACCGCAACAATCTGGACACTGCAACGGTCGACGACATCGTGTGGTCGACCTCGTCACAGGTAGGCAAGCAGGGCGGCGACCTCGGCCGCATGGCGGCGCTGTCGGCCGGCTATGACACAAAGGCGAGCGGCACAACGCTTGACCGCTTTTGCGGTGGGGGGATCAGTTCGGTCAATTTCGCTGCGGCCAGCGTGATGAGCGGCATGGAAGATTGCGTCATCGCCGGCGGGACAGAGATGATGAGCTTCACCACCGCGCACGCCGCCGAACAGGCGAACGCGGGCATTCCGCCGCGGCTGATGGGCTCGGGCCACGAGGCACTCGACGAGCTTCATCCCCAATCGCATCAGGGCGTCTGCGGCGATGCGATCGCGACCATCGAAGGGATCAGCCGCGAGGATCTCGATGCATTGGCGTTGGTCAGCCAGCAGCGCGCCGACCGGGCGATCAAGGAAGGGCGCTTTGCGAAATCTGTCGTTCCCGTCCGCAATCCGGACGGCAGCGTCGCGCTCGACCGCGAGGAGTTCCCTCGCCCCGAAACCACCGCCGAAGGCCTCGCCGCACTTAAACCCAGCTTCGCGGCGATGGCCGATTTCGATCTTGGGGGCGGCGTGACGTTCCGCAAACAGATCAATCGCCGTTATCCCGATCTCGAGATCCGGCATTTCCATCATGCCGGCAACTCGTCCGGGGTCGTCGACGGTGCAGCCGCGCTGCTGATCACGTCAAAGGATTATGCCGACAAGCACGGCCTCAAACCCCGCGCGCGCGTGGTCGCCTATGCCAATGTCGGCGACGACCCGACGTTGATGCTCAATGCGCCGGTCCCTGCGGCGAAGAAAGTCCTCGAAAAGGCCGGGCTGACAAAGGACGACATCGACGTCTGGGAGATCAACGAAGCCTTTGCCGTCGTTGCAGAGAAATTCATCCGCGACCTCGATCTCGATCGCACCAAGGTGAACGTCAATGGCGGCGCGATGGCGCTCGGCCATCCGATCGGCGCGACGGGGTCGATCCTCATCGGCACCGCGCTCGACGAGCTCGAACGCTCGGGCGGGCGCTATGGACTGGTCACAATGTGCGCGGCGGGCGGGATGGCGCCTGCCATTGTCATCGAACGGCTCTGATCAGAAGGGGCCGGTGATCGCGACGGTCTTGGTCGGACTATAGAGGTTGAGGAACAGCGTCTTACCGTCGGGGGAGAAACAGGCCCCCGCCGGTTCGGTCTGGGTTCTGACGCGTGCGAAGGCATAGACCTCGCCAAAAGGAGTGACGCCGCGCAGATGATTGTCGACGGTATCGCCATATTGGTCTTCGCAGACGATAAGATGATCGTTCGGCGCGACGGTCAGATTGTCGCCGAAGCTATATTGGGTGGGGTCGGTCGATTCGAGGAACAGCTGCAACCGTCCCGGCGCCGACTTCTCGCGCGATTTCCCCTCGTGCCGCGAGGGGCGGTAGCGCATGATCTGGCCCTGCTTGGCGCGTCCGCCCGACGTGCAGGTGAAATAAAGTTCGTCCTGTCCCCAATGGATGCCCTCGCCGCGCGCAAAAATCGCGGCCCCTTCTTTCGCGCCGCGCAGGCGCAGGTCGTCGTTCGGGCTTTCGGGATCGTCGAGGTCGATCCAGCGGGCGAATTGCCAGCTTCCTGGCGCCATCTTCTGCCCGGCCCAGTTGCGCGTGTCGCGCAGCCATTGGTCGGTAAAAGCAAGCGCCTGCAGTCGCCCGCCGCGATGAAGCGATCCGGGATCGTCCGGCAGGAAGCGGTAGAAGAGGCTGTCGTCGCGATCCTCGGTCATATAGGTGATGCCGGTGCGCGGATCGACCGCCGCGGCCTCGCGCATGAAGCGTCCCATCGCCTTGAGCGGCTCTGCCTTTACCAATGTGCCGCCGTCGGCGGGAACGTCGAATATCCAGCCGTGCGGCTTTCCGACACCATCGGCGGGAGCGGCCACATTCTCCTCGCAGCTGAGCCAGCTGTTCCAGGGCGTCACGCCGCCCGAACAATTGCGGATCGTCCCCACGAGGCTCAGATACTGCCGCTCGACCGCAAACGTTTCGGGGTCGAGGACGAGCGTCGTTGTTCCTCCGGGAAGCGCGCTGCCCCCTGCCCGATCGAACGCCTCGTCGGGCAGGTGCCCGTTGCGCGCAAACGGACCATCGGCAACATGCTTGGGCTGCAATTCGTGATTGCGGACCAGCGCGATCCGGCCGTTGTCGAGTTTGAAGCACCCCATCCCGTCGGCGCGATCGGGAACGACATTGCCGTCGCTCATTGCATCGCCAAACGACGACAATATCCGATAGGAAAAGCCCGGAGGCAGGTCGAGCAGACCTGCCGGATCGGGTTGGAGCGGGCCGTAGCCCGGATCGGTCGCCATCATCCCCGCACGCGCCGCGCCGCTTTGCAACGCAAGGCCGGTAAAGGCGAGTGCAGCCCCGGCGAATTGGCGACGGTCGAGCATGGGCTTATCTCCAGAAGCGAATCTACGCTGGCCGCTTAGGAAGCGAATATGACAGTGCGGCTGCACCGTGAAAACAATAGTGACACGAACGGGAGACAAAAATGACAGGCCCTTTGAACGGAATCAGGATCATCGAATTCGCAGGCATCGGGCCGGGTCCCTATTGTGCGATGATGCTCGCCGATCATGGTGCCGAGGTCATTCGAATCGACCGCCCCGGCGCCGCGCTCGACCCCCGCGACCCGCTCTCGCGTAACCGTTCGTCGGTGGTGCTCGATATGAAAGCGCCCGACGCCGTGGGGGTTGCGCGCGACCTGTGCAAAAGCGCTGACGGCATCATCGAAGGCTATCGTCCCGGGGTCATGGAGCGCCTGGGCCTCGGTCCGGACGTGTTGCTCGCCGATAACCCGCGGCTCGTTTACGGCCGGATGACGGGCTGGGGGCAGTTCGGTCCTTATGCACAGGCGGCAGGACACGACATCAATTATATTTCGCTTTCGGGTGTGCTCCACGGGATCGGACGCGCAGGCGAAAAGCCGGTTCCGCCGGTCAACTATGTCGGCGATTTCGGCGGCGGCGGAATGATGCTCGCCTTTGGCATGGTGTCGGCGCTGCTCCACGCTGCCAAAACGGGCGAGGGCCAGGTGATCGACTGCGCGATGACCGACGGCTCAGCCCTGCTTGCGGGCATGACCTGGGGGTTCAAGGCGATGGGGCGCCTGAAGGACGAAGCCGGGGTCAACATGCTCGACGGCGGTGCGCATTTCTACGACACCTATCGCTGCAGCGACGGGAAGTTCATCTCGATCGGATCGATCGAACCGCAATTCTATGCGCTGTTGCGCGAAAAGACCGGCCTGAGCGCCGATCCCGCATTCGATGCCCAGCTCGATCCGTCGCAATGGGGACCGCTCAAGGAAAAGCTCACCGCGCTATTCGCAACCAGAACGCGCAACGAATGGTGCAAATTGATGGAGAAGACCGACGTCTGCTTTGCGCCGGTGCTGTCGCTCGAAGAGGCGCCGCAACATCCACATAATGTCGCGCGCCAAAGCTTCGTGACGGTTGGCGGCGCCACGCAACCCGCACCCGCTCCGCGCTATTCGGCGACCACGAACGACACGCCACGGCAGGCTCCGACGGTCGGAGCAGACACCGACGAAGTACTCGCGTCGCTCGGCTATGACGCGACACGAATCGCGGCGCTGCGTGAAAGCGGCGTGGCACGCTGAACTCTACCCCGCGCGCGCGGTCATGCTCTCCCACAGCCCGCGCGCGCGCAGGTCGGCGACCTGCCTGCCGAGCAGCCCCGCCCAATAGGCATCATTCCCATGTGCGCTGCGCCAGCGCATCAACGGGATCGTTACGCGATGAAGCTCATATTCGCGCGTGAAGCCGATCGCGCCATGCACCTGGTGAGCGACAGCGGTCACGACGCCGGCGGCGCGATTTGCCCGCAGCTTTGCGGCCGCAATTTCGAAGCCCGAAGCGGCGGCATCGAATGCCGTCGCGTCGAGCCGCGCGGCCATGGCGGCTGCCGCGGCATCGACCGCCGCGACCTCGCACGCCATCGCCGCAAGCGATTGCTGAACCGCCTGGAACTTGCCCAGCGCCCTGCCGAACTGCTGGCGCGTGTTCACATGCTCGATCGACAGCGTTAGCGCTTGACCCATCGCCCCTGCCATCAACCCAACGGTGGCCGCGGCGCGATGCGCTTCGGACGCCTCCGGCAATCCCGACAGCATGAGTTCTTCAACGCCCAAATCGGGCACAAGCGTTCCGGCGAGGCGCAGCACGGCGTTAAGGTCGCCCCAATCGCCCCCCAGCCCATCCTCGTTTTCGGGCACGAGAAGCAAGCCGAAACCGGCGGCTTCCACGGGCGCCAGCCCTTCGCACGCAGCCTCGGCAAACACAGCGCGCGCCGTGTCGCACAACATGTCGCGAACCGCGCTCATCGCAGCCCCAATCCACGGGCTATGATGCCGCGAATGACCTCGCGCGTGCCGCCGCGAAGCGAGAAGCTGGGCGACGCGATCAGCAGCGCGCGCAACAGCCGCGCCAAATCGCTTTCATCGTCCCAACCGCAATCGACGATCGCCTGGACGCGCCGGGGCATATCCTGCTCGAAGGCATTCCCCAGTTCCTTGACCATCGACGCCTCGACCATCGGGTCCTCGCCCGCGGCGAGCTTGGCCGCAGTCGACATCGACAATTGGCGCAGCGTCCACATTTCGGCCGTCAACTCACCGATCAACGTCGCGAGCGCCGGATCGGGATCGGCGCCGGCGGCATCGATCAGCGCCGCGAACAGCGCGTGGCTCGACAGATAGCGCTCCGGCCCCGAGCGTTCGAGCGCGAGTTCGGCGGTGACCTGTCGCCAGCCCTGCCCGCGCTCGCCCACCAGCGCGCTGTGCGGAACGAGGACATCGTCGAAGAAAATCTCGTTGAAGTCATGGTTGCCCGCCATATCGACGATCGGGCGAATGGTTATGCCGGGCGTGTCTAGGTCGATCAGCAACTGGCTGAGACCCGCATTGCGTTCGCTCCCCTCCTCCGTCCGCACAAGCGCGAGAATGACGTGCGAGAAATGCGCGCCCGTCGTCCAGATTTTCTGGCCGTTGACGCGCCACCCGTCGGCCGTTTCGCGCGCGCTTGTCTGCACTGCCGCAAGATCGGACCCCGCGCCGGGCTCCGACAGCCCGATGCAGGCATAAAGTTCGCCGCGGGCAATCCCCGGCAAGTACAGCTCGCGCTGTTCTTCGCTGCCATAGCGGAGAATCAGTGGTCCCGTCTGACGGTCGGCGATCCAGTGTGCGCCAACCGGGGCGCCGGCAGCGAGCAATTCTTCGATCACGACATAGCGTTCGAGCGGATGCCGCCCGCCGCCGCCATAGCGTTCGGGAAGCGTCATGCCGATATAGCCCGCCTTGCCGAGCGCCGTGCTGAAATCGGGTTCGAAACTCGCCCAGCAATTGGCGCGCCGCACGACATCGCCCTGCGGCTGATGTTCGGACAACCAGGCACGCAGGTCGGCGCGCAGGGCAATCGTGTCGCCCGGCGGGTCGAAATCAAAGAGCGTAAAGCCTTGCATCACAGCACCGCCATGCAATAGCCTTGCAGGCGAGAAAAGGGATAACGACAATGGGCGAGTTTCTGAAGGTCGAGCGGCGCGGGAAAATCGCCATCCTGACGATGATCAAGCCCGAAAGCATGAACGCGATCGGCACGCACGACGACTGCCAGGACATTGTCCAGACACTGCGGCAACTCGGCGAGGATCGCGGCGTCAGCGCGATCATCCTGACGGGGAGCGGCAAGGCGTTCAGCGCCGGCGGCAATCTGAAATCGATGCAGGAACGCAAGGGCATCGGCGTGCTCGACCAGCCCGATGCGACGCGCAGCAATTATCGCAAGGGCGTTCAGGCGGTGATCCGCGCGCTGATGGACTGCGAAATCCCGATGATTGCTGCGGTGAACGGCCATGCCATCGGGCTTGGCTGCGACCTTGCCTGCACCTGCGATATCCGCATTGCCGCCGAAAGCGCCAAGTTCGCTTGCAGCTTCATCAAGGTCGGGATCGTTCCCGGCGACGGGGGCGCATGGCTTCTTCAAAAGATCCTCGGCTATCCGCGCGCTGCCGAATTGTTCCTGACCGGCGACCGTTTCGACGCGGCCACAGCCAAGGACTATGGCCTCGTCACCGAAGTCGTTCCCGACGACGAACTGCTCGACCGCGCAATCGCCATCGCCGAACGCATCGTGTGCAACCCGCCGCGCGCGCTGCGCCTGACCAAGCGACTGCTCCGCGAGGCGCAGCACAGCCGATTGAGCGATATCCTCGAGCTCAGCGCGGCCTATCAGGCGATCGTGCACGAGACCGCCGATAATCGCGAAGCGATCAACGCCTTCGTTGAAAAAAGGGAGCCGGTTTTTACAGGAGACTGACCATGCTGGCCGAACGCGTCCTGCCCCTGACGGGCATTCACAATTTCCGCGATTATGGCGGTTATGCCGTCGAAGGCGGAGGGCGCGTCCGCGACGGCGTGCTGTGGCGATCCGCGCACCATGAGGCCGCAACCGACGAGGATCTGGCGGCGCTCGACCGGCTGGGCCTCGAAACGGTCGTCGACCTGCGCGGCGACGACGAGCGTGCGTTGCATCCCTGCCGCCGCAGCGAGAGTTTCTCGGCGCGCGTGCTGTTCGCGGGCGGCGTCACCGCGGGGCTTGCGCCGCATCTTCAGGCCGCCGGCGGCGCCATCGATGTCGAGACGGCGCGCGCGCGGATGGTCGATACCTATGCCGGCATGCCCTATCGCCCCGCGCTTGTCGCGACGCTGCGCCTCTATCTCGCTGCACTTTCGGAATATGACGCGCCCAGCCTTGTCCACTGCGTGGCGGGCAAGGACCGGACGGGCTTTGCCGTCGCGGTGGTTCACCGGCTGCTCGGCGTCCATGAAGACGATCTGATGCACGACTACCTCCTCACCAACAGCGCGGGGAAGATCGAGGAGCGGATCGCGCAGGGTGCGGCGCATATCCGCGATCGCTATGGAGCCGAGATCAGGGAGGATGCGGTCCGGATGCTGATGTCGGTCAATCCCGTCTTTCTCGACGCCGCGCTCGCCACGGTGCGCCGCGACCATGGCGACGTGGCGAGCTACGCCGAGTCGGTGCTGAACTTCACGCCCGAAATGCACGAAGCCATGGTGGACAAACTAGTCGTTTAACCAATCGTCGCGGGGGCGACGTCCATTACTTCCCGCGTACCAGCACCCCGCCCTTGACCACGGCATCGACACTTTCGAGTTCGCGCACATCGACCAGCGGATCGCCGTCGACCGCGATGATGTCGGCATAGCGTCCCACCGCAATCGCGCCGACGTCGCGCTCGCGGCCAAGCGCCTGCGCGGCGTTGCGCGTTGCCGCCTGGATCGCCTCGAGCGGGGTCATTCCATATTCGACCATCACGCGAAACTGCTGGCCGCCGTCGCCGTGCGGCATGACGCCAACGTCCGAGGCGAAGACCATCCGCACGCCCGCCTTGTGCGCCTTGCGGAAATTGTCGCGCTGGATCTGCGCGATCTCGCGGTCCTTGCGCAGATTGTCCTCGAGCACGCCATTTTTCGCACCCTCGGCCTGCGTATATTCGGTGTTGTAGATATCCATCGAGAACCAGACCGGGCGTTTGCGTTGCACCGCCATGCGGATGCCTTCGTCGTCGACAAGGCTTGCATGCTCGATCGTGTCGATTCCCGCTGCGATCGCCGCCCGGATACCGTCGGCGCCGTGCGCGTGCGCCGCGACGCGAAGGCCCCACTGATGCGCCTCGTCGGCGATCGCGCGCAATTCCTCTTCGGACAATTGCTGCTGACCCGGTTCGGTATTGCGCGAGAAAACGCCGCCGGTGGCGCATACCTTGATGACTTCGGACCCGAATTTGCGCTGGCGGCGGACCTGGTGGCGCAGTTCCTCGGGCGTGTCGCCGATCCCTTCTTCCTTATTCTCATGTTCCAGGCTCGGCGGAAGGAAGGTGCTGTCGCAATGTCCGCCCGTTGCCCCAAGCGCATAGCCCGCGGGGACGATACGCGGCCCAACGGCATAGCCCGCCTCTATCGCCTGTTTGAGCCCGATGTCGTTACGATAGTCGGCACCGACGTTGCGCACCGTCGTGAACCCCGCGTCGAGCATCGTGCGCGCCGCGCCGACCGCGGTCATGCCCCAGAAGCTGTCGGTGAACTCGAGCCCGCGATAGCCGCCGATGTCGGCAGGCCCGTCGAGATGGACGTGCATGTCGATGAGGCCGGGGAGCAGCGTGCGCTCCCCCAGATCGATATGCTTGACGTTGCTGCTCCAGCGCACGGTGCGTGCGTCGGTGATATTCGTTATGCGGCCATCGGCGCCGACGAAAATCGCCGGATGTTCGATCGTCTTCCCCGACAGCACATCGACGTACCGCGCCGCCGTGATGACCGATTGCCCGCTGCCGTCCTGCGCGGCGGCCGTGGTAGCGCCGGCAATCACCGCGCCGCCGAAAAGGATTCCCCGCAGAAAACTGCGAAACTTCACACTGCATTGCATCGCCGATCCACCCGTTGTTGGTCCCCGCATCCTGATGGCAAATCGGCGAGAAATAGGACAGCCGAAAAATGCGGTCAGGATCGGGCTCGCTGCACCTGATCGAGATGCTCGATGAGGTCGGGCCGGACCCGCGCAAAGCCGAGTTTGATCAGGCTCGACGCGAGGTTCGACAGCAAAGATGCGCCGCCCAGCGCGACGGCGCAGCGCGCGCCGCACCAATGCCACACGACGCCGCAAAGCAGGATCACGATGATCCAGCGCGGTGTACCGCCGCCAATCCAGCTGACGCCCTGCATGAAGGCGATGAAGACGGGGTCGCTTTCGCCGACGCGGAGCGACAGGCTACGCGAGACCTGCCAGTCTGCCGCCTCGGTCCAGCCCGCGCCGACCGCAAGGCCGAGCAGGACGACGGCGGCCAGTAAAGCGGCTGTAATGACTGGCGATAGTCGTTTCGGGGCCAAAAATCCTCCCTGTCGCGCAGCCATGGAGAGGTGGCGGCCCTGCAGGGGCCGACGGAGGGGCCCCTCCACCACTCGCCTGCGGCAAGCGGTCCCCCTCCCCATCGCTTCGCGACGGGGAGGATCGCATGATCAAATATGCAACGGGCGGCCGTATGCCGACAGCACGCCTTCGTGCATCGTCTCGCTGAGCGTCGGGTGCGGGAAGACGGTGCCGATGAAATCATCCTCGACCAGCTCGGCGGTCTTGCCGATCGTATAGCCCTGGATCTGCTCGGTCACTTCGGCACCGATCATATGTGCACCCAGAAGCTCGCCGGTCTTTGCATCGAAAACCGTCTTGGTGAAGCCTTCGGCCTCGCCGAGCGCAATCGCCTTGCCATTGCCGATGAAGGGGAAGTTGCCGACCCTCACCTCGTAACCCAGTTCCTTCGCCTTCGCCTCGGTCAGGCCGACGCTCGCGATCTGGGGGCGGCAATAGGTGCAGCCGGGAATGTTGCGCACGTCCATCGCGTGCGGGTGGCCGCCGGCAATGGCTTCGGCCGCGATAACCGCTTCATGCATCGCCTTGTGCGCGAGCCACGGCGGCGCGGTGACATCGCCGATGGCCCACAGACCCGCGACATTGGTGCGGCACATCGCGTCGGTGTCGATGTGCCCCTTCGTCGTTTTGACGCCGAGCGCCTCCAGCCCGATATTCTCGGTATTGGGAACGATGCCGATGGCAACGATGGCGTGGCTGAACTCGGCGCTCTCGACCTTGCCGTCCTTTGCCTTGATCTTCGCAGAGACGCCGCCGGCGGTTGCCTTCAGCTCCTCGACGCCCGCGCCGGTCATGATCGTCATGCCCTGCTTCTTTAGCTGCTTTTCGAGGAACGTCGACACATCGGCATCCTCGACGGGGACGAGCCGGTCGAGCATTTCGACGACGGTAACGTCGGCGCCCATATCGCTGTAAAAGCTTGCAAACTCGATCCCGATCGCACCCGATCCGATGACCAGCAGCTTCTTCGGCATCTCTGTGGGCACGAGCGCGTGGCGATAGGTCCAGATGCGCTTGCCATCGGCGGGCGCGAAGGGCAGGTCGCGCGCGCGCGCGCCCGTCGCGACGATGATATTCTTCGCGGTCAGGGTTTCGACGCCCTTGTCGCCCGTCACCTCGAGCTTGCGCGGCGCGGTCAACTTGCCGGTGCCCATATGCACGGCAATCTTGTGCTTCTTCATCAGGCCGGTGACGCCCTTGTTGAGCTGCGACGCGACGCCGCGCGACCGCTTCACCACCGCGTCGAGGTCGGCACTGATCTCCGCAGCCTTCAGCCCATAGGCCCCCGCATGCTGCATATAATGATAGACCTCGGCCGAACGCAGCAGCGCCTTGGTCGGGATGCACCCCCAGTTGAGGCAGATACCGCCGAGCAGCTCGCGCTCGACGATCGCGGTCTTGAGCCCGAGCTGCGCCGCACGGATCGCCGCGACATAGCCGCCGGGGCCCGAACCGAGAACGATGAGGTCGTAGGAAGTCTCAGCCAAAATTCACTCCATCACCAGCGCCCCTCCCTGCGGGGAGAGGGAGAAATTACGCGACCAACCCCAGCGGGTTTTCGACAATCTGCTTGAACGCCTGCATCAGCTGCGCGCCGTCCGCGCCGTCGATGGCGCGGTGGTCGAAGCTGCCGGTGGCCGACATCACGGTCGCGATCGCGAGCGCGTCGTCGACGATATAGGGGCGCTTTTCGCCCGCGCCGATCGCCATGATCATGCCCTGCGGCGGGTTGATGACGGCTTCGAACTGCTTGATGCCGAACATGCCCATGTTCGACAGGCTGGCAGTGCCGCCCTGATATTCGTGCGGCTGGAGCTTGCCTTCCTTGGCGCGGCCGGCGAGTTCCTTCATCTCGGTCGAAATCTTGCTCACCGACTTTTCGTCGGCGCCCACGATGATCGGGGTGATGAGCCCCGCGGGCACGCTGACCGCGACAGAGATGTCTGCGCGTTCATAGCTGATGAGCTGGTCGCCCGCGAAGCTGACGTTGCACTTGGGCACCTGGATCAGCGCCTTGGCGAGCGCCTTGATGAGCAGGTCGTTGACGCTGAGCTTGACGCCCTGCGGCTCGAGCGCGCCGTTGAGCTCGCCGCGCAGCTTGAGCAGCTTGTCGAGCTGGACATCGACCGTGAGGTAGATGTGTGGGACCTGCTGCTTGCTCTCGGTCAGGCGGCGCGCGATCGTCTTGCGCATGTTGCTGAGCTTTTCAGCGCTGTGCGGAATGTCGGTCGTGAAGGGCTGCGTCGGCGTCGGCGCCGGGGCAGACGCGGGCGCCGCAGCAGCGGCAGGCGCCGGTGCGGCTGCGCCCGTCGGCGCGCCTTCAAGGTCGGCCTTGACGATCCGTCCGCCCGGTCCGCTGCCCGTCAGCGCGGCGAGGTCGATGCCGCGTTCGGCGGCGAGGCGCTTGGCGAGCGGGCTCGCCTTGATGCGGTCGCCCTTATCTGCCGGCGCAGCCTTGGGCGCCGCTCCCGCGGAGGCGGCGGCCGCCGACGCGGGTGCCGTTTCGCTTGCGGCCCCCGCCGGCGCGGGAGCGACGCTTTCTTCCTTGGGCTCGGCCTTCGCCGCAGGAGCCGGTGCGGCCTTCGCCGCGCTCGCATCTTCGCCCTCGCCCGCGATCACCGCGATGACGGTCCCGACGGCGACATTGTCGGTGCCCTCGGCGACCAATATCTGCGCGATCGTGCCTTCGTCGATCGCCTCGAACTCCATCGTCGCCTTGTCGGTCTCGATCTCGGCGAGCAGGTCGCCCGACTTGACCTCGTCGCCTTCCTTGACGAGCCATTTGGCGAGTGTGCCCTCTTCCATCGTCGGCGAAAGCGCGGGCATTTTGAGTTCGATTGGCATGATCCGGCGTTATCCCTCGTCAGTCTGGCAGGCGAACCTGCCGCTACGGTTTGTTCCCTCGCCATAAGAGCATCAATGGTCAAGGTCCATCCGGCCAATCTTGCCTTTCATACGAATGTAAAGCAGTCTCCGCGCCGACAAGAACAACGGGGTCGGGGCATGAGGACGTATCTGGTGGTGATCGACGACAGTCCGGAGGCGAACCTCGCGCTGCGCTTTGCGGCGCGGCGCGCGGCGCGGACGGGAGGCGGCGTCGCGGTGCTCGCGATAATCCCGCCGCAGGATTTCGTCGCATTTGGCGGTGTGCAGGCGACGATCGAGGCCGAAGCGCGCGAACATGCCGAACAGCTCGCCGAGAGCGCTGCAAAAGCGATCGAAGAGGAAGCCAGCATCAAGGCGCAGATCATGATCAAGTCGGGCAAGCCCGCCGAGGTCGTGCGCGAGGTGATCGGTGACCAGGACGAAATCGCCGCGCTTGTTCTCGCGACGGCCGCCAGCGGCGCGCCGGGGCCGCTGGTGTCGCATTTCACCGGACAGGATGCCGGAACGCTCCCCTGCCCGGTGATGCTGGTGCCGGGCGGCATCGACATCGCCCGGCTCGATGCGTTGAGTTAGGCCGTCGCCGGGCGTGGAAGCGCAGCCGCGCCTTTGGCTTCGAGCAGCGCGAAATAGAGGACCACGAGCGCCTGGGCGGCGACGACCGCGATGCCCAGCCACGTCATCTGGCCCCCGAAAATGGCGAGCACTGCAAAGCTTGCCGCGACCCAGCCGAGATTGCCGACCGCGATCAGGTTCGCGAGTCCCTTGCTTGGCGTCTTCTGCGTCGCGACGAACAGCATCAGCAGCGCGCTCGGCAGGCCGATCCAGCCTGCGACGGTCACCACATCGGAGGGGAGGCCGAGAAGTGCGGCGACCGTCGCAGTCGCAAAGACGCAGAGGACGAACAGGCCGGCACAGGTGACCGCATCGACCAGCAGGGTGTTCTTGAGGGTGAAAAAGCGCATCGTCATTCTCCTTTCGATGCACCGCATTTGACGGAGCCAATGACGCGCGTCGATTACGCGGCAGGTAATGGCTATGACGACGACCGAGGTATAGCTGTTGCCGCAAAGGAGAATGGCGATGAAGCCTGCCCCGATTGGCGAACAATTGCGCGAATGGCGGACGCGCCGCCGGATGAGCCAGATGGACCTCGCGCTCGACAGCGAGATTTCGACCCGGCATCTGAGCTTCATCGAGACCGGGCGGTCGCGGCCGAGCGCCGCGATGGTCCAGCGACTTGCCGACCGGTTGGAGGTGCCGCACCGCGCGCGCAATGCGCTGCTGCTTGCGGCAGGCTATGCGCCCGATTTTCAGGAGCGACCACTCGACAGCCCCGAAATGGAAGGGATGCGCGCGATCGTCGAGCATGTGCTGCGCGGGCACGAGCCCTATCCCGCGCTCGCGGTCGACCGTCATTGGAACATGATTGCCGCCAATGGCGCGATCGCGTTGCTGACACAGGGCGTCGCGCCCGAACTGCTCGAGCCGCCCGTCAATGTGCTGCGCATCGCGCTCCATCCGGGCGGTCTCGCGCCGCAGATCGTCAATATCGGCGAATGGCGCGCGCACATCCTTCACCGGCTCGACGGCCAGGTCGAGGCGAGCGGCGATCCGCAGCTCGCGGCGTTGCGCGACGAATTGGCGGGCTATGGCGCCGCGGCGGCAAATGATGGCGAGCATGCCGCGAACGGCATTGCGGTACCACTGCTTCTCGACACGCCGGCGGGACGCCTGTCCTTCGTGTCGACGGTGACAGTGTTCGGCACGCCGATCGACATCACCCTGTCCGAACTGGCGATCGAGGCATTTTTTCCGGCAGATGCGGCGAGTGCAGCGCTGTTGCAGAAAATGGCGGCTCCGCAATAGGCTTCGTCATTGCGAGCGGAGCGAAGCAATCTCCAGCTATCGTCCGGGCACGAGGTCGATAGCTGGAGATTGCCGCGTCGCCTTCGGCTCCTCGCAATGACGAGGGTGGATCAGCGGCGCTTGCCCTTGTGCCGGACATTCGCGGGTCGCCCGCGTTTGCCGACCATATGCTTGCCCGCCTTGTCCTTCTTGACCCCGTCACGGCGCAAGGGGCGGTTGCGGAATCCGCCCTCGGGGGCATCGGGAAGCTCGAAGCGCAGCGCGCCGCTAACCGGGTTCGCCTCCATCAGCCTGAGGTCGAGCCGCTGGCCGACGCCGTAGCTGGTGCGGCCATGCTCGCTGTCGAGCGTCCGCGCCGCCTCGTCATAGATGAAGCGTTCGCTTCCCAGCGTCGATACCGGCACCAGCCCGTCGCCGCCGAGGCCGTCGACCGTGGCGAAAAAGCCGAAGGGCTGGACGCCCGTGATCCGGGCGGCGACGATCTCGCCGACCTTGGTCGCGAGATAGGCAGCAACATAGCGGTCGACCGTCTCGCGCTCGGCCTCCATCGCGCGGCGCTCGAGCGCGCTGATTGCCTCGCCGATGTGCGACAGCCCCTTGCGGTCGGCCTCGCCCAGGCCGGTGCGCTCGGGGAAGCCTTTGGGCTTGCCGGGTACCTCCAGCTTGTACGAATCGACCAGCGCACGGTGGACGATCAGGTCGGCGTAGCGGCGAATCGGCGAGGTGAAATGCGCGTAGCTGCCGAGCGCGAGGCCGAAATGTCCGGCATTGGCGGGGCCGTAATAGGCCTGCGTCTGGCTGCGGAGGATCGCCTGCATGATCTCGGGCAGCCGGTCGTCGCCGGAAAAGCCGTCGATCAGCCGGTTGAACACCGCAGGGGTGATCACCTGCCCCAGCGCGAAATTCTGGTCGAAGGTGTCGAGATAATCTTTCAGGCTGACGAGCTTTTCGCGGCTCGGCGGTTCGTGGATACGGTACATGACGGGCGACTTCTTCGCCTCGAGCGCCTTGGCCGCCGCGACGTTGGCGGCGATCATATAGTCCTCGATCAGCCGGTGCGCGTCGAGCCGTTCGCGGACGCGGATTTCGGCGATGCTACCCGCTTCGTCGAGCATCACCTGCCGCTCGGGCAGGTCGAGGTCGAGCGGCGATCGCGCCGCGCGCGCCTTTGCAAGCAGGATCCAGCAGCTCCAGAGATTCTGGAGCGACGGCAGGACATCCTCGCCCCACCCATCGGCGCCCTGCCCCGCGTCATAGGCCGCTTGCGCATCTTCATAGGCGATGTTCGCGCGCAGCCGGACGAGAGCGCGCGAGAAACGCCATGACGTCACCTTGCCATGCTTGTCGACCGTCAGGTGGCACGCCATTGCGGCGCGGTCCTCGCCCGCCTTCAGCGAACAGACCCCCGCCGACAGCGTTTCGGGAAGCATCGGGACGACGCGGTCGGGGAAATAGACGCTGTTGCCGCGTCGTCGCGCCTCGCGGTCGAGCGCGCTGTCGGGGCGCACATAATAGCTGACGTCGGCGATCGCGACGATTGCGCGCCAGCCGCCCTTGTTCGCGGGATCGTCGTCGGGCGCCGCCCACACGGCGTCGTCGTGGTCGCGCGCATCGCGTGGGTCGATCGCAACGATGGGCAATTCGCGAAGATCGTCGCGCCCGTCGGGAGTGAGCGGCAGCTTCGCGGCCTTTTCGGCCTCGGCCAGCGTCTCGTCGCCGAAAATGTGCGGGATTTCGTGCCGCGCTATGGCGATCATGCTGAGCGCGCGCGGCGCGAAGGGATCACCGATGCGGTCGATCACCCGCGCCTTGGTCGCGGGGCCGCGGCCAGAAAGCTCGGCGCGCACAAGGTCGCCGATGGCGGCGTCGCCCATATCGGCGACCGCAAAGTCGAAGCGCGCGCGCTTGTCGGCGGGGCGCAGCCAGGTCATCGGCTTGCCGCCAGGCCCGGTGTCGGAAACGAGTACGCCGATGATGCTTTCGCCGCCCGCCTGGAGCTTTTTCATCGGGTGCGCGACATGGCCCTTCCCGCGCTCCTCGGTGCGCGCGAGGATGCGGTCGCCGACCCCCAAGGAGCTCCGCCGTCCCTTTTCCATCACGCGTAAGCGCGGCGGCGCGCCGGCGCCCTCCCACCGCTCGGGCACCGCCCACACGACATCGCCCTCGACCGCCGCGACGCGCAGCACGGTGACGCGCGGCAGTCCGCCATGTTTATGAAACGCCCGCCCCGGCGCCATGTCGACGAGCCCCTCGTCGGTCATGTCCTTGAGCAGCGCCTTCAGCGCGATCTTGTCGGCTCCGCGGACGGCGAAATGCTTGGCAATCTCGCGCTTGCCGACGGCCGCAGGGCTCTGCTCGATGAAGCGCAAGATCTCCTCGCGCGAGGGTAGCCCTGCAGGCTGGGGTCGCTTGGGGCCTTTTGCCAATTAATATGTCCGTCCGATAAGCACGCGTTCGACCGCCGGCTCACCGGTAAAGAAGCAGGCGCCGTCGGCGGGCGCGGCATCGAGGGGGGTGTTGCGCATCGTCAGTTTCAACGCTTTGAGTTGCTCAACGATCCCATCGAGTTTTTCGCCGGTGGGGCGCGCCCATTGCACCTCGACCCAGCCGACGAATTTGTCGTCGCCGCCGAAATGGCCCGCCAGGTCGGTGACGTCGCGGCGGATATTGGTTTCGAGACGCACCTTGGCTTCGGCGTGGAGCCCGGCCTGAATATCCTCGAGCATCGCGACCGCATCGGCAACGAACGCGTCTTTCGCGACAAAGGCCGAACTGAGCTTGCCGCTTTCCTGATACAGCCGGTCGCGGCGGATCACCGCGACGTTGCCGCCCGCGACGTCGCGCGGACCGACCTCGACGATGATCGGAGCGCCCTTCTTGACCCAGCCCCAGCGCTTCGTCTGCGCCTTGGTCGCACCCGTGTCGAGCAGCACGCGTACAGGTTCGCGGAACGCGTCGAGCGCCTTGAGCTTCGCTTCGAGGTCGCGGCAATAATCGAGGATTGCGGCGTCCTCGTCATTTTCGCGCAGCATCGGCACGATGACGATCTGGTGCGGCGCGATGCGCGGCGGGCAGCGCAGCCCGTCGTCGTCGCCATGCGTCATGATGACGCCGCCGATCATCCGCGTCGACACGCCCCAGCTCGTCGTGTGGCACAGGCTGTGGCCGCCGTCGCGGTCCTGGAAACGGATGTTCGCCGCTTCGGCAAAGCCGGTGCCAAGATAGTGCGACGTGCCGGCCTGCAGCGCCTTTCCGTCCTGCATCATCGCCTCGATCGAATAGGTCGCGACCGCGCCCGGGAAGCGCTCATTCTCGGGCTTTTCGCCCGCGATCACGGGCATCGCGAGCACATCCTCGGCAAAGGCGCGATACATTTCGAGCGCACGGAGCGTTTCGGCCATCGCATCATCGCGGTCGGCGTGCGCGGTATGGCCTTCCTGCCAGAGGAATTCGCTCGTGCGCAGGAACATGCGCGTGCGCATTTCCCAGCGCACGACATTGGCCCATTGGTTGACCTTGAGCGGCAGATCGCGCCAGCTCTGCACCCAGCGGCTCATCGCCGATCCGATCACCGTTTCGGAGGTCGGGCGAACGATCAGCGGCTCTTCGAGCTTTGCCTCGGGATCGGGGATCAGTCGCCCCTTGCCGTCGCCGATCAGCCGGTGGTGCGTGACGACCGCCATTTCCTTGGCAAAGCCGTCGACATGGTCGGCTTCCTTTTCGAAGAAGGAGAGCGGGATGAAGAGCGGAAAATAGCAATTCTGGACGCCTGCATCCTTGATCGCCGCGTCCATCACCGTCTGGATGCGCTCCCAGATGCCATAGCCCCACGGCTTGATCACCATGCAGCCGCGCACGCCCGATTCTTCGGCAAGGTCGGCTTCGGCAATGACATCCTGATACCAGGCCGCAAAATCGGCCTGACGCGTTACGCTGAGCGCATGTTTGATCATCGTTCCTGTTTTCGTTGCTGGAGCGCGTGGGCGCCCCCTTCTACTTCTTCTTGGCGAGTTCGGCCTTGAGCGCAGCGACCTCGGCCTTCAGGGCCTCGATCTCATCGTCCTTGGCCTTGGAGCCCGCTGCGCCGGGGATGAAAGCGCCCGCAGCCTGCTGGAACATCTCGAAATTGCGGCGCGTCAGTTCAGCGAGCGGGTTCGCGCCGAGCGCTCCCTCGAACGCCGCGCGAACATCCTGTTGATTCTTGCGAAAGGTCGCCATCGACGCTTCGAGATATTGCGGCACCATCGATTGCATCTTGTCGCCATACATGCCGATCAGGTGACGCAGGAAATTTACGGGCAGCAGCGTCTCGCCGCGCGTTTCCTCGTCCATGATGATCTGGGTCAGCACATTATGCGTGATGTCCTCGCCGCTTTTCGCATCGACAACGCGGAAATCGCGCCCGTCGCGGACCATCGTCCCCAGATCCTCGAGCGTGATGTAACAGCTGCGTTCGGTGTCATAGAGGCGCCGGTTGGCATATTTCTTGATCGTGACGGCCTCGCCGTCCGCCGCCTTCGCTTTCGCCATCGGGACCCGAACTCCTGTAAATATCCGAACGCGGACAGCGCAAGGACGGTATCGCACCTAATGGTCCGAGCATTAGCACCAAATATTGATGCATCGCAACACGGCCGGTCGGACGAGTGACCATTCGACGAAAGTTTCGTCGGGAACCGGACCGAGTCGATCCGCGACGCTCCTTAGGATCGGGACGCATTGATCAGTGCCAGAAGATTACGGTGGCGGTGAGAGCGATGACCATAGCCCTTCGGCGCATCGCGCCACCTCGGCCCATTGCGACTGACGAAGATTATCCCGTTCAAACTCGCCCATCATCAACGCGCTTACGCCCATGGCTCTTCGGAACATAGGCCGAAGGCGAGCCATCCGTTCATCCGTCAGCCAGGATAAATCGTTCAAATTCACGCTCCTTCGTGGCCGCCTGAATCGCAATCACTACCTCGAACCAATTGGCCCTGACCCTAAAGAAATTGCAGTTGGCTATTTCTCTCGGCGATCGAACCGCGCGCCCAGGCCCGTGAGCAGCTCATATTGCGACAACCCGCACGCCGCCGATTCGCGCGGCAGGTCGTAATCAACCGTCACCCAGTCGCCTTCGGCGATCTCCGTCGCGTCGCGCGCGTCGAATGCGGTGAGGTCCATTGATACGCGGCCGACGAGCGGGAGCTTCCTGCCGTTCCATCGGCCGCCGCCGGACCCGGCGTGGCAGCGCAAATAGCCATCGGCATAGCCCAGATTGACCACCGCAATCCGGCTATCGCGCGGCGCCGTCCAGGCAGCGCCATAACCGACCGTCTCTCCCGCCGGGACGTCGCGAACTTGCAGAACCCGCGCCTCGGGAAAGGCGACCTGCCGGATGTGGCCTTCGGCCTCTCGCCGCGGAATGCCGCCATATAGCGCAATGCCGGGACGCGTGAGATCGAAGCCATAATCGGCGCCCAGGCAGATGCCCGCGCTGTTCGCGAGACTGTAGCGACGCGCGGCAATTTGCGTCCGCACGGCATGGAAAGCCGCAAGCTGCTGTCCGTTCTGATCGCTATCCTCGTCTGCCGACGCGAGGTGGCTGTGCAATGTTTCGATTGCCAGCCCGTCGAGCGCGCCCGCCATCGCCTCTTCGACGCGCAAACCGAGGCGGTTCATTCCGGTGTCGATCATGACGTCGCACGGAAGCCCTTCCCCCGCTTCGCGCCAGCGCGCGACCTGTTGGGGACTATTGAGAACGGGCCGCGCGGGAATCATCCGTGCCGCGATCATGTCCTCTGCGCCGACGCCGTGCAGTACCGACAGCGCGACGCCTTCGGGCAGCGGCATCAGCGCCGCCGCCTCGCCCCATGTCGCGACGAAGAAATGCCGGCACCCCGCCGCAGCAAGCCGCTCCATCACGGTGCGCGCGCCGAGCCCATAACCGTCGGCCTTGATCGCCGCGCCCGCTTCGGCCCCGCCATGACGGGCCAGCCAGCGCCAATTGTGCACGAGCGCATCGGAATCGAGATGGAGCCGCTGCGGCGAAGCAATATCGATCATGACCCCGCCCCTAGACGGCTTTGGCGCCAGCGCCAACGACCGTTCACTTGAGCGTCGGCGTCTTGTCCCATTCGCCCTCCACGGGCTCCCTGAGCATGAAGGCGGTGATCAGAAAGGCGCCGAGGACGACAAACCAGGTGTACCAGAGGCCGGCATAGGCATTCCCCGTCTTGGCGATGATGAAGCTCGCGATCAGCGGCAGGAAACCGCCGAAATATCCGGTGCCGAGGTGGTAGGGGATCGACAGCGACGAGTATCGGACGTGCGGCGGGAACATTTCGGCGAGCAGCGCTGCGACCGGGCCATAGGTAAAACCCGAAAGCGCGCTGAGGCCGAGCAGTGCGGCGATGATGATCGCGATGCCGAGCGCCGACGGGATCTGCTTTTCGAAATCATAGCCCATCGCTTCGAGCGCCGGTTGCAGGATCGCGGGGTCCTCTCCCGCCACTTTGCGATCGCCGATCGTCACTTGCACCTTGTCGAATGCGCTTTCGCTTTCGACGATCGAATAGGGAACGCCTAGCCGGGTGAGCTCGCCGAGCGTGCGGCCGCACACCGTCGCCTGCTGCTGCGCGAAGGGATCAAAGCTGCACTGCGACCCGGTGACGACGACGGGCGCGCGCTCCGCCGCTGCGGAGAGCGCCGGGTTGCCGACGCTGCCCATCAGCCAGAAGAGCGGAAAGAGCAGCACCAGCGTCACGCCGTAGCCCCACACGATCGGCTTCTTGCGCCCGATGCGATCCGACAGGCGCCCCGCCCAGATGAAGAATCCCATGCCGATTGCCGCTGCGGTGCCGACGATGATCTCGGCAGCAGTGTCATCCACTTTCATCGGGCCCTTGAGGAACGACAGGCCCGAGAACATTGCCGTGTACCATATGACGGTGAGCCCGGCGGCGATGCCGAACAGCGCGACGAAAATGCGCTTGGGATTGCCCGGATAAGTAAAGCTTTCCTTGAGCGGGTTTTTCGCGAGCTCGCCTTCGGCCTTCATTGCCTGGAACACCGGGCTTTCGGACAGCTTCAGCCGCATCCACAATGAAATGCCAAGCAGGATCAGCGACAGCAGGAACGGCACTCGCCACCCCCAGCTTTCCCACACCGCATCGGGCATCAGCGCCTTGCAGCCAAGCACGACGATCAGGCTGAGCACAAAGCCGCCGACGACGCTTGCCTGGATGAAGCTGGTATAAAAGCCGCGCTTTCCGGGCGGCGAATGTTCGGCGACATAGATGGCCGCGCCGCCATATTCGCCGCCGAGCGCGAGCCCCTGAAGAATACGGAGCAGGATGACGATGATCGGTGCGGCAATGCCGATGGTCGCTGCCGACGGGATCATCCCGACCCCCGCGGTCGCAATGCCCATCAAGGTGACGGTGACGAGGAAGGTATATTTGCGCCCCAGCCGGTCGCCGAGAAAACCGAACAGCACCGCACCGAGCGGGCGAAAGCCGAAGCCGACCGCGAAACCGGCCCAGACGAGCAGAATTTCGAGCGTCGCATTGTCGCTGGGGAAAAAGGCCTTGCCGATGATCGCCGCGAGCGTGCCGTAGATGAAGAAATCATACCATTCGAACACCGTGCCCGCCGACGATGCGGCGATGACCATGCGGATGTCCTTCTGGGTCGGCTGATAGACCGCGCCATGGTCGGCGACGGCGGCTGCATCGGTCATAGTCTCTCCCTCGGCCATTTTGACCTGTCCCTCTCCGTTCGCATCGAGCGAAGTCGAGATGCCGTGAAGGCATACACGACCCACGGGTATCTCGACTTCGCTCGACACGAACGGGTTTGGGCCGGTGTAGCTGTCTCGCAACGCCGCGCAAGCCTTCTTGGCGTAACGTCAATAAGGTGGCAGGCTGTGGCTCATGCAATTCATCGACCTGTCGATCCCGATCACCAACGATGTCGTGTCGGACCCGCCCGTGATGCGCCCGCAAATCACCTATATGACCCACGAAACGACGTGGGAGCAGATCGCGATGTTCTTCCCCGGCCTGACCCGCGACGATTTACCCGACGGCGAAGGCTGGGCGGTCGAAAGCCTGACTTTGAGCACGCACAACGGCACGCATATGGACGCGCCCTGGCATTTCCACTCGACGACCGACGAAGGCGCGACCGCCGCGCCGAGCATCGACGAAGCGCCGCTCGACCTTTTCTTTCGCCCCGGCGTGAAGCTCGATTTTTCGGACCACCCCGCAGGCCATGTCATCAGCGCCGCCGAGGTCGAGGGCGAGCTGGCGCGCATCGGCCACACGCTGCAACCGCTCGACATCGTGCTCGTCCAGTCGGGCGCGATCTACGGCACCGACAATTTCACCGACCAGGGATGCGGCATGGGTGCCGAGGCGACGCTGTATCTGACCGAGCGCGGCGTGAAAGTCGTCGGCACCGACGCATGGAGCTGGGATGCGCCCTTCAGTCACACTGCGAAGCGCTGGGCCGAGACGCGCGACCCGTCGATCATCTGGGAAGGCCACAAGGCGGGCCGCATCCGTCCCTATTACCAGATCGAAAAGCTCACCAACCTCGCCGCCCTGCCCCCGACCGGCTGGACGCTCAGCTGCTTCCCGGTGAAGATCGAGCGCGCCAGCGCGGGCTGGATCCGGGCGGTCGCGTTGATCGAGGATTGAGGGTTGGGCCGCTCATGACCGGTTGCGGCCGTTTAAGCCCCTCCCCTTCAGGGGAGGGGTTGGGGTGGGGGCTATCGACCTTGCGCAAGGCCGATGGCCCCCACCCGCTGCGACTAGCGAACAAGTTCGCAAGTCTCGCTGCCCTCCCCTGAAGGGGAGGGCCTATGGTCATGCTAACGTCCGCTTCCCACCCCGAAGCCGCCACCGGTTACAAATTGACCGTCGCAAGCATCCACAATGTCCACCCGCCGAGCACCAACAAGGTGCCGAAAGTCGCCAAAACCCCGACCTGCCGCCCCAGCGGCGGCTTGCCTGCGACCACCGGCGCATACAGGCCGATGACATGCGCGACGCGGCCGATCAGGAAGATCGCGCCGATCACCATCAGCGCCATATGGTTCGCCCGCGCCGTCTCGAGCAGTCCGAGCAGGATGATCGTGATCGGCGCATATTCGGCAAGGTTTCCGTGGCTGCGGCTCGCGCTGATCAGTTTCGCGTCGCCATGATCGCCGAACGCGGCCTTGACACGCAGTCGCTGGCGCACCGTGTCGATCGCGGTCGCAAGCAGCAGCAGCGCACACACCGCGGCGACAAAGGCAGTTACCGGCAAGGTCATAATATTCTCCCCCTCTGAACAATGCGCCACCCTAACCGCGCGCCGGTCGATTGCCACTGGCAAGTTGCATCGAAGGCGCTAGGGTGCGCCGCAAAATTATATGTCCCGGGAGTGATATAAATGACCATCGCCGAAGCGACGCCCGAACTCGATGCTGAAGCCGCACGCGCCGACCGCGCCTTCCTTGGTCATCCCAAGGGCCTCGGCTACCTCGCCTTTGTCGAAGGTTGCGAGCGTTTCTCCTATTATTCGATGCAGACGCTGCTTGTCCTCTACATGGTCAAATATCTGCTGCTGCCTGAAAATGCTGCGGGAGTGATCGGACTCGACTGGCTCAAGGGCTGGTATGGCGGCATCGAGGGCCAGCCGCTCGCGTCCAAGATTTTCGGCGATTATACATCGCTCGTCTATCTGACCCCGATCCTCGGCGGGTTGATCGCCGATCGCTGGCTGGGACGCCGTGCCACTTTGATCGCGGGCGGCGCAATCATGGCGCTCGGCCATTTCCTGATGGCGTTCGAGGGAGCGTTCCTGTTTGCATTGCTGTCGCTCGTCGTCGGCGTCGGGCTGTTCAAGGGAAATATCGCGAGCCAGGTGGGCGAGCTCTACGGCCCCAACGACCTGCGCCGCGCGATGGCGTTTCAGATATTCTATATCGCGATCAACGTCAGCGTGATCGCGGCTCCGCTCGTCGCCGGGACGCTGGGCGAAAAGGTCGGCTGGCACTGGGGTTTCGGCACCGCAGGTGTCGTCATGGTGATCGGGCTTATCCTCTACATCATGGCTGGTCCGTGGCTACCCGCCGATAATCGCCCCTCGGCAAACGCGGCGGCAAGGGTCAGCGAACCAATGTCGCGGCAGGACTGGCTGCGCGTCGTCGCCGTGCTCACGCTCGTGCCGGTGATGGCGGTTGCGCTGCTTACCAACCAACAGATTTTCAATGCCTATCTCGTCTGGGCCGACCAGCATTTCCAGCTCACCTTCTTCGGCACCACGCTGCCGACGAGCTGGATGATCACGATCGACGCGACCGCCAGCTTCTCGATGCTCGCCGCGGTGGCGGCTTTCTATGTCTGGTATGGCAAGCGGTATCGCGAGCCCGACGAACTGGGGAAGATGGTCATCGGAAGCTTTTTCACGGTCGCGGGTGGTCTTTGCCTTTTCATGGCCGCGGCGACACAGGGCGACGGAAAGATCGGGCTGTTCTGGCCGCTGATGTTTCACCTGTTCAACAGCATCGGCTTTGCGCACATCCTGCCCGTGAGCCTCGCGCTTTTCACCAAGATGGCGCCACGCGCGCTCAACGCGACGGTGATCGGAATCTACTACCTCGCCTTTTTCGGCGCGAACAAGATCGTGGGCGAAGTCGGGACCTGGTATGCGACGATGCCGACGACGAGCTTCTGGCTGTTCCACGTCGGCACCGCGGTCGTCGGCCTTGTCGCCTTCCTGATGTTCAAGCTGTTCCTCGCGCGCCGCCTGATGGGCGATCCGGTCCCAGCCGTCGCCTGACGGTCAGAACAGCCGCGATCCGTTGGGAACGGCACGGTCGGGCGCGAACAGGATGACCGCGCCCGCTTCGTCCGCAAAACCGAGCGTCAGCACCTCGGACATATATTTGCCGATCTGGCGCGGGGGGAAGTTGACGACGGCCGCGACCTGACGCCCCGGCAGTTCGTCGAGCGCGTAACGGTCGACGATCTGCGCGCTGCTTTTCCTGACGCCGATGGCGGGGCCAAAGTCGATCTTCAGCTTGAAGGCGGGCTTGCGCGCTTCGGGGAAGGGCTCGGCCGCAACGATCGTGCCGATGCGGATATCGACTTTCAGGAAATCGTCGAAGGTAATGGGATCGGCCGCGGGGGCGTCATTTTGATGGTTCACATGCATTTTCAATGTCCGTCATTGCGATCCCGGCGAAGCCGGGTGAAGCAATCTCCAGCTATCGGTCCGTTCAGGCGATAGCAGGAGACTGCTTCGTCACTCTGTTCCTCGCAATGACGAAGTGAAGTGGGCGCAGCCTTATTCCAGCTCCAAGATCACCGCGTCGACCGCCAGGCTGTCGCCCTGCGCCGCGTTGACCGCCTTCACCACGCCTGCCTTTTCGGCGCGCAGGATATTCTCCATCTTCATCGCCTCGACGGTCGCGAGCGGTTGCCCGGCTTCGACCGCATCGCCCTCGCCCACATGGAGCGCGACGAGCAGGCCCGGCATCGGGCAGATGAGGAATTTCGAGAGGTCGGGCGGAATTTTCTCGATCATGTGCGAGGCAAGCGGCGCGACGTGCCACGGCAGCACGCGCACGTCGTGAATGCGCCCGCGCGTCGTCATCCGCCAGCCGGTGCGCGTCCTTGCGACCTTCACCGCCAGCTCGCGCGCGTCGATCTCGGCGACCACCAGCCGGTCGCCCGGCGTATATTCGAGCGCAATGTCGATTGCCTCGCCGTCGACCTTGATATGCTTGGTCCCGACCTTGACCTTGTGGCTCGCGCCGCCGACCGACACCTGCCATTTGGCGGGCGGGTCGAGCCGCTCGCCAAGCTGGCCATCGACGCGCCGCGCGCGGTCGGCTTCGGCGCTCGCCATGAAGCCCGCGATGGCCGCAAGCGCACGCGTCACCTCGTCGGCAGCGGGCGCCCCAACAAAGCCTTCGGGATATTCCTCGGCGATGAATCCGGTCGTGAGTTCGCCCGAGCGGAAGCGCGGGTGCTGCATGATTGCCGAGACGAAATCGATGTTGTGGCCCAGGCCCTCGATTTCGAAACGGTCGAGCGCCGCGACCTGCAGATCGGCGGCTTCGTCGCGCGTCTCGCCCCAGGTCACGAGCTTGGCGATCATCGGGTCGTAAAAGATCGACACTTCGCCGCCCTCCTCGACACCCGCATCGACACGCACGCCGTCGACGCCGCGCTCGTCACCTTCCCACGCCGGAACGGGGGTGCGGTAACGCACGAGGCGCCCGGTCGATGGAAGGAAACCGCGATAGGGGTCTTCGGCATAGACGCGGTTCTCGATCGCCCAGCCGTCGATCTTGATGTCGTCCTGCGTGATCGCGAGCTTTTCGCCCGCCGCGACGCGGATCATCTGCTCGACAAGGTCGATGCCGGTGATCGCCTCGGTCACCGGATGCTCGACCTGAAGCCGCGTGTTCATTTCAAGGAAGTAGAAGCTCTCGCCGGTCGGGTCGGCGCCCGAGACGATCAGTTCGACCGTGCCCGCGCTGTAATAGCCGACGGCCTTCGCCAGCGCGACGCACTGCTCGCCCATCGCCTTGCGCATCTTCTCGGTGACGAAGGGCGACGGCGCCTCCTCGACGACCTTCTGGTGGCGGCGCTGGATGCTGCATTCGCGCTCGTTCAGATAGAGGATGTTGCCATGCTGGTCGCCGAGGATCTGGATCTCGATATGGCGCGGGTTCAGGATGAACTTCTCGATGAACACCCGGTCGTCGCCAAAGCTGTTGAGCCCCTCGCGCTTCGTCGCCTCAAAGCCTTCGCGGACGTCCTTTTCGTCATAGGCCAGCCGCATGCCCTTGCCGCCGCCGCCCGCCGACGCCTTCATCATCACCGGATAGCCGATCTCGTTCGAGATCTCGACTGCATGCTCGGTGTCGCGAATCTCGCCGACGAAGCCGGGGACGACATTGACTCCCGCTTCCAGCGCGAGCTTCTTCGATTCAATCTTGTCGCCCATCGCGGCGATCGCGTTCACCGGCGGGCCGATGAAGGCGATATTTTCCTTCGCCAGCGCCTCGGCGAAGCTGGTGCGTTCGGACAGGAAGCCATAGCCCGGATGCACCGCCTCGGCGCCCGTTTGCTTGCACGCGGCGATGATCTTGTCGGCGACCAGATAGGATTCGGACGCGGGCGACGGCCCGATATGCACCGCCTCATCGGCCATCTGTACGAAGGGCGCGCGCGCATCGGCGTCCGAATAGACTGCGACGGTCGCAATGCCCATGCGCCGCGCGGTCTTGATAACGCGGCAGGCGATTTCGCCGCGATTGGCGATCAGGATTTTTTTGAACACTCTATTCTCCCCTCCCGCTTGCGGGAGGGGCCGGGGGAGGGCCTGTCCGCAACCGAAGATCGAAACTTTCTCGGAGGGAACAGGCCCTCCCCTAACCCCTCCCGCAAGCGGGAGGGGGACTTCACTCCGCCGCTTCCATCCGCATCGGCTCTTCGCTCTCCATCGGCCGCAGCCCCAGCTTCGCGAACAGCGCCGCGTCGGCATTGTCGCCCGCGTTCGCGGTCGTCAGCAGCTTGTCGCCGGTGAAGATGCTGTTCGCCCCCGCCATGAAACAGAGCGCCTGCGTCGCCTCCGACATGCTCTCGCGCCCGGCGCTCAACCGGACCATGCTCAGCGGCATGGTGATACGCGCGACCGCGATCGTGCGGACGAATTCGATGTCGTCGATCTTGGCGAGCGGCGTGTCCGCCAGCATGTCGCCGAGCACGGTCCCCTTCACCGGCACCAGCGCGTTGATCGGCACGCTGCCCGGATGTTCGGGCAGGGTCGCGAGCGCGTGGATAAAGCCGACGCGGTCGGCCCGCGTCTCACCCATGCCGACGATCCCGCCCGAGCAGACGTTGATCCCGGCGCTCCGCACTTCCTCGAGCGTGTCGAGCCGCTCCTGAAAGGTCCGCGTCGTGATGACATTGCCGTAATTTTCGGGCGAGGTGTCGATATTGTGGTTGTAATAGTCGAGCCCCGCGACCGCCAGCGTCTGCGCCTGCTCCTTCGTCAGCATCCCCAGCGTCATGCAGGTTTCCATGCCCATCGCGCGCACGCCCTCGATCATCTCGACGATCGCGGGCATGTCGCGGTCCTTGGGGTTGCGCCACGCGGCGCCCATGCAGAAGCGCTTCGACCCCGAATCCTTTGCCTGCGCCGCCGCCTGCAGCACCGCGCGGACGTCCATCAGCTTGGTGGCTTTCAGGCCGCTGTCGGCATGCTTCGATTGCGAGCAATAGCCGCAATCCTCGACGCAGCCGCCGGTCTTGATCGACAGAAGCGTGCAAAGCTGCACTTGCCCACGCGCATGGTGCCGCCGGTGAACCCCCTGCGCCTCCCACATCAGCTCGTCGAACGGCAGGTCGAACAGCGCCGCGATTTCGTCGCGGGTCCAGTTGCGACGAACTTCATCGTCGCACCCCGGCGAAAGCCGGGGCCCAGTGCGGTCCAGAATCGACGGCTCAATGTCGCTCTGGGCCCCTGCCTGCGCAGGGGAACGGGTCGTATTCAAATTCACGCAGCTTCTCCAATCGGCGGCATATTATGTCCCAGCAGGCGCAGCACATCGGCGGCGCATTCGACGACATTCGATCCCGGCCCATAAATACCCTGCACGCCCGCGTCGCGCAGATAATCATAGTCCTGTGGCGGGATCACCCCGCCCGCGATCACCTTGATATCGCTGCGTCCGGCGGCCTTCAGCCCCTTGATCAGTTCGGGGATCAGCGTCTTGTGGCCGGCGGCAAGGCTCGACGCGCCGACCGCGTCGACATTGTTCTCAAGCGCCAGCACGACCGTTTCCTCGGGCGTCTGGAACAGCGGCCCCGATACGATATCGAACCCCATGTCGCCAAAGGCCGAGGCGATGACATTGGCGCCGCGGTCGTGCCCGTCCTGCCCCATCTTGGCGACGAGCAGCTTGGGTTTGCGCCCGAGCCTGCGCTCGACCGCCTTCACCCCGTCGACGACCTGCGCCCAGCGGCTGTCGTCCTTGTAGGGCGCGGCATAGACGCCCTTCACCGGCGTCGGCACGGTCGCATAGCGGTCGAACGCTTCCTCCATCGCCGACGAAATCTCGCCCAATGTCGCGCGCGCGCGCGCCGCCTCGACCGCGTGGGCGAGCAGGTTCGTCTCGACCGACTGCGGCGCGGCGGCGGCATCGCGCAGCGCCTTCAGCGCCGCCTGGCACGCGGCCTCGTCGCGGCTCGCCTTCACCCGGTTGATCCGCGCGACCTGCGCTTCGCGGACCTTGGTGTTGTCGACCTCGAGCGTTTCGAGCAGGTCTTCGTCCTTGAGGCGATATTTGTTGACGCCGACGATCACATCGTCGCCGCGGTCGACGCGCGCCTGCCGCGCCGCGGCGGCTTCCTCGATCATCGCCTTGGGCCAGCCTGCGGCAACCGCCTTTGCCATGCCGCCCTCGGCCTCGACGCGGTCGATGATCGCCTGCGCCTTGTCGACCAGCTCCTGCGTCAGCGCCTCGACATAATAGGAGCCGCCCAAGGGATCGACCACATTGGTCATCCCCGTCTCTTCCTGCAGGATGATCTGCGTGTTGCGCGCGATGCGGGCGGAAAAGTCCGTCGGCAGCGCAATCGCCTCGTCGAGCGCGTTGGTGTGGAGGCTCTGCGTCCCGCCGAGCATCGCGGCCATCGCCTCGATCGTCGTGCGGATAACATTGTTGTACGGGTCTTGTTCGGTCAGCGACACGCCCGAGGTCTGGCAATGGGTGCGCAACATTTTCGAGCGTTCGGACTGCGCGCCCAGCTTGGTCATCGCGCGGTGCCACAGCACGCGCGCGGCGCGCAGTTTTGCCGCCTCCATGAAGAAGTTCATGCCGATCGCGAAAAAGAAGGACAGGCGCCCCGCGAACTTGTCGATGTCGAGCCCCGACGCGACGCCATATTTCACATATTCGATGCCGTCGGCGATGGTGAAGGCGAGCTCCTGCACCTGCGTCGCGCCGGCTTCCTGCATATGATAGCCCGAAATCGAGATGCTGTTGAACTTGGGCATCTCGCGCGACGTGTAGCCGAAAATGTCGCTGATGATCCGCATGCTCGGTTCGGGCGGGTAGATGTATGTGTTGCGGACCATGAACTCCTTGAGGATGTCGTTCTGGATCGTCCCGTCGAGCAGCGCGCGCTCGACCCCCTGCTCCTCGCCCGCGACGATGAAGAAGGCGAGTATGGGGATCACCGCGCCGTTCATCGTCATGCTGACCGACATCTTGTCGAGTGGGATGCCGTCGAACAGGATCTTCATATCCTCGACGCTGTCGATCGCGACCCCCGCCTTGCCGACGTCGCCGACGACGCGCGGATGGTCGCTGTCATAACCGCGGTGGGTGGCAAGGTCGAAGGCGACGCTGAGGCCCTTCTGCCCTGCCGCGAGGTTGCGGCGATAGAAGGCGTTCGATTCCTCGGCGGTCGAAAAGCCCGCATATTGCCGCACCGTCCACGGGCGCCCCGCATACATCGACGCCTTCACCCCGCGCGTGAAGGGCGCAAAACCGGGCAGGCCGGGGTCTTCGCGCACATCCTCGGCGGTGTAGAGCGGCTTGACGTCGATCCCCTCGGGCGTGTGCCAGGTGAGGTCGCGGCCCTTCACCTCCTTTTCGGCGGCGGCCTGCCAGTCGGCGATGGTCGGTTTGTCGGTCATAATGCAATCCTATTCCCTCTCCCCTCGGGAGAGGATACGCAGCCTTAGCCGTCAGGCTTAGGCGAAGTTGGTGAGGGTCCGTGCCCTCTCGATAGCGTCCATCCCCTCACCCAGCTCCGACTAGCCAGCAAGCTGGCAAGTCTTCGCATCCCTCTCCCGATGGGAGAGGGTTGAAGGGTTCTAGTGCGCCCCCTTCGGCGTCTCCATAATCTCGGTCAGCACCCCGCCCATATCCTTGGGGTGGAGGAAGAAAATCAGCGTCCCATGCGCCCCGATCCGCGGTTCCCCCAACACCCGCTTGCCCAGCGCCTCAAACGCGGCCTTGGCCGAATGAATGTCAGGCACCTCGTAACAAACATGATGCTGCCCCCCCGCCGGGTTCTTCTCGAGGAAGCCCGCGATCGACGTGTTGCCCGGCAGCGGCTCGATCAGCTCGATCTGCGTGCCATTGAGCGCGCCATCAGCACCGGGCGTATCGACAAAACACACCTTCACCCCCTGTTCGGGCAGGTCAAACGGCGCATGAATCTGCGTCGCGCCCATCACGTCGCGGTAAAAGACGATGCTGTCGGCGATGGAAGGGGTTGCAACGCCAATATGGTTCAGACGGCCCAGTTTCATCTCACCAACCCCCGTCATTGCGAGGAGCCGCAGGCGACGCGGCAATCCCCAGCGCGCAGGTCAGCGCGAGGCCGATAGCTGGAGATTGCTTCGCTGCGCTCGCAATGACGATGTTGTCGGCGATCGACGGCGTCGCAACGCCGATATGGTTGGGGCGACCGAGTTTCATCCTTCCCCCCTCCCCTTCAGGGGAGGGGCCGGGGGTGGGGTCCCGCAGCCTTGCGCAAGGTCGATAGACCCCACCCCAACCCCTCCCCTGAAGGGGAGGGGCTTGATGTTGTCGGCAATCGATGGCGTCGCAACGCCGATGTGGCTCAGGCGGCCTAGCTTCATACATTCTCTCCAAATTCGTCATGCCGGACTTGATCCGGCATCCATTCTCGCAGCGGCGTAGAAATGGACCCCGGATCAAGTCCGGGGTGACAATGAAGGGTCACAGCGGAATATTGTCATGCTTCTTCCACGGGTTCTCCAACTGCTTGTTCCGCAACTTCCGCAGCCCCATGTCATCCAGTCACCTCGATGGGAAATTTGACGCTGTTCGCGATAAAGCATTGATCATGCGCCTCATGGTGCAGGCGCGCCAAAGTGTCGCCATCAGGCGCCGCGTCTTCCCATATGATCTCTGGCGACAGATCGACGCGGGTGATTTGCAGCCTTCCGTCTTCGCCCTTCCCCATCGTGCCGACCGCCGCGTCGCGATAGGTCCGCACGGGATATCCCGCCTTCGCCGCGATATAGAGGAAGGTCAACATGTGACAGCTCGAAGCCGAGGCGACGAGCGCCTCTTCCGGGTCCACCGCCGCTTCGACCGACCAGGGCAGTGGCACGATATGTTTCGACGAAGACGCGGCGACCGTCACCCCCTCGTCAAACGTCCAGCGGTGCCCCCGCCCATATTTGCCGCCCGCGACATCGTCCGTCGGCAAAGCCTCCCACTCGATCAATGCTTCATATTTGGCCATGTTGACAGTCCTCCAAGTCCGTTTGCGCGCGCCCGTCGCGTTGCGGCAAGTGGGCAATCGACGGCGTCGCAACGCCGATATGGTTCAGGCGGCCTAGTTTCATGCTTCACCTTCGCTAACTGTCATAATCTTCAAAGCGATAGCTTGGGCATCCGAAGCAATCGCTTCCTCTCTGCCGGCACCACCCAACCCCATATTTTCGCTCGCCGCCCACCTCAGATAGTCGGCGATTTCATCAACCCGCTTGCCCTCCCCCAGCATCGCGAAAATGCGGTGAGCGTAGCTGTCATATTCGTCGTCAGGAGCAATGCCATTAACCCCTATGGGGTCCCATTCGTCCCACAGCAGACGCCTGATCTTTTGCAGTTTCGAGATCATAGCGGAATATTGTCATGCTTCTTCCACGGGTTCTCCAACTGCTTGTTCCGCAGCTTCCGTAGCCCCAGCGCAATCCGTCGCCGCGTCGAGTGCGGATAGATCACCTCGTCGATATACCCCCGCTGCGCCGCGACGAACGGGTTCGCAAAACGGTCCTCATATTCCTTCGTGCGCTCGGCAATCTTTTCAGGGTCGCCGATGTCGCTGCGGAAGATGATCTCGACCGCGCCCTTCGCGCCCATCACCGCGATCTCGGCGGTCGGCCAGGCATAGTTCAAATCGCCGCGCAGATGCTTCGACGCCATCACGTCGTATGCGCCGCCATAGGCCTTGCGCGTGATTACCGTGATCTTGGGCACCGTCGCCTCGGCATAAGCGAAGAGCAGCTTCGCGCCATGCTTGATGATGCCGTTATATTCCTGCGCGGTGCCCGGCAGGAAGCCGGGAACGTCGACGAAGGTGATGATCGGGATTTCGAACGCATCGCAGAAACGCACGAAGCGCGCCGCCTTCTTCGACGAATTGATGTCGAGCACGCCCGCCAGCACCAGCGGCTGGTTCGCGACGATACCGATGGTGCGCCCCTCGATGCGTCCGAAACCGCAGATGATGTTCGCGGCGTGCGCCGGCTGCACCTCGAAGAAATCGCCCTCGTCGACCGTCTTGCGGATCAGCTCCTGCATGTCATAGGGCTGGTTCGCGTTCGGCGGGATCAGCGTGTCGAGGCTTTCCTCGATCCGGTCATAGGGGTCGGCGGTCGGCCGTTCGGGCACCCCGCTGCGGTTGTTTTCGGGCAGATAATCGAAGAAATCGCGCGCCGCGAGCAGCGCCTCGATGTCGTTCTCGAACGCCAGGTCGGCGACCGAGCTCTTGGTCGTATGCGTAATCGCGCCGCCCAGTTCTTCCTGCGTCACCACCTCGTTGGTCACCGTTTTGACAACATCGGGGCCGGTGACGAACATATAGCTCGAATCCTTCACCATGAAGATGAAGTCGGTCATCGCGGGGCTGTACACCGCCCCACCCGCGCACGGGCCCATGATCAGCGAAATCTGCGGCACGACGCCGCTCGCGAGCACATTTTTCTGGAACACGTCGGCATAGCCGCCGAGCGAGGCAACGCCCTCCTGGATGCGCGCGCCGCCGCTGTCGTTGAGGCCGATGACCGGCGCGCCGACCAGCATCGCCTTGTCCATCACCTTGCAGATCTTTTCGGCGTGGCGCTTCGACAGCGAGCCACCGAATACGGTGAAATCCTGGCTGAAGACATAGACGAGACGGCCGTTGATCGTCCCCGATCCGGTGACGACGCCGTCGCCCGGCACCTTTTGGTCCTGCATCCCGAAATCGACGCAGTCATGCTCGACATAGGTGTCGAGTTCCTCGAACGACCCCTCGTCGAGCAGCACGAGCAGCCGTTCGCGCGCGGTGAGCTTGCCCTTGGCATGCTGCGCGTCGATGCGTTTCTGCCCTCCGCCCACGGCAGCAGCGGCGCGGCGGCGTTCCATTTCGGCGATATTGGCGGACATGCGGCTCTCCGATAGTGTCTCGAATGCGCCGTCTGCCTGCGCCGGCGCGCCGATGCAAATGCGAATTTGCAAAGTTGCAAAGTCGATCTTTGCAAAGTAGCATCGCACCGATGGTGCAAATCCGACTCTACGCTGGGCGACAACTTCGCCAACTTCGGGAAACCCGCGCGATCCGCCAATCCGACTTCGCCGCCCAGCTCGGCATTTCGGCCTCCTATCTCAGCCAGATCGAGCATGACGACCGCCCGCTGACCCCGGCGCTGCTCGATCGGCTGCAACGGCTGTTCCCGCTCGAATGGGAAGAGGTCGCCGCCGACGCGGGCGATCGCCGTGCGGGGGCGCTGCGCGAGGCCGCGGCCGACCCGCTCTTTGCGGCCTCCCCCCTGCCCCCCGACCAGCTCGAACGCGCGGCGCTCCAGCAGCCGCAGCTCGCCGACCAGTTCGTCGCGCTCCACGCCGCCTATCGTCGCGCAGGCCAGCGGCTCCAGATCATCGACGAAGCGCTCACCGGCGGTACTGCCGAGGGCAGCCGCCTGCCGTGGGAGGAGGTGCGCGACTGGTTCCACGATGCGGGCAATTATGTCGACCGGCTCGACCGCGCCGCCGAGGCGCTTGCGAACCAACTCGGCGGACAAACCGCCTCGCCGCCCGTCGAGCGGATCGAGCAAAGGCTGCGCGACGCGCTCGGCATTTCGATCGTCTATCGTCAGGCCCCCGCGCTGCGCGATTATGACGCGACGATGCGCCACCTCGTCATCGACCCCTCGCAGCCCGCCGAGAGCCGCCGCTTCCAGCTTGCGCACCAACTCGCCGCGCTCGCGCTCGCCGAGGATATTGCAGCGATCGTCGAAGCCTCGCCGCTGCGCACCGCCGCGGCGCGGCAATTGCTCCACGTCGGCCTCGCGAACTATGCCGCGGGCGCGCTGCTGATGCCCTATTGCGCCTTCCGCGCCAGCGCGCGCGCGGTGCGCCACGACATCGACCGGCTGCGCCTCGAATATGGCGTCAGCTTCGAGCAGGCGTGCCACCGCCTCTCGACGCTCCAGCGCCCCGGCGCGCGCGGCATCCCGATGTTCTTCTGTCGCGTCGACATGGCGGGCAATATCACCAAGCGGCACAGCGCAACGCGCCTGCAATTCGCGCGCTTCGGCGGCGCCTGTCCGCTGTGGATCGTTCACGAGGCAGTCGCGATCCCCGACCGCATCCTGTTCCAGCTCGCCGAAACCCCCGACGGGCTGCGCTATGTGTCGATGGCGAAGGGGCTGGTCAAACCGTCGGGCAGCTATGCTCGCCTCCCGCGCCGCTATGCCGTCGCGCTTGGGTGCGAGGCGCAATATGCCGCCGACTTCGTCTATGCCGACGGTGTCGATGTCGACGCACCGCAGGCTGCAACGCGGATCGGCCTGTCGTGCCGCATCTGCCCGCGCGACGATTGCGACCAGCGCGCCTTTCCGCCGAGTGATCGGCCGATATTGGTGGACCCGGATCGACGGGACGTGGTGCCGTATCGGATCGGGTAGCGAAAGCCTCCGCCAAGTACCAAGCGTCGCCCTCGCGAAGGCGGGGTTGTTGCCGGCCTGGCGCGCTCGCCTCGGGCGGCCCCCGCCTTCGCGGGGTACGACGCGTTGGTCAAACCTTCACAAGTCCTCGCTCGAACAGGCAATGCGCTGTCGCGAGAATAGCCTCCTCGGGCGGCCGCATCGACCAGCCGAGCCTTTGCATCGCATGGCGGCTGTCGCCGCCGCGCACATTGCCGAGTTCGGCGACGAGCTGCCGCAGTTCGGGGCGGAAAATCGCTAATGCCCTCAGGAGCCAATCCGGCATTCGCCGCGTCGGCACCTTGCGCGCCCTATCACCCAGATTGGTCCGCAGGATTTCGGCGACGTCGATCATCTTGAGAAACGGGCCCGAGCAAATGAAACGCTCGTCGCGCAAATCGGGCGCGGTGAGCGCGCGATAGTGGAGGTCGGCAACGTCGCGGACGTCGACGATGCCGAAACCGACGTCGGGACACATTGGCACCTTCCCTTCCAAAAGCTGCTTCACGACCTCGATCGACGTCGAAAAATCGTCGCTTATCAAGGGACCGAATACCGCCGCCGGGTTGACCGAGACAAACTCGATATCGCCGCCCTCGGCCGCCATCCAATCGCGCGCCGCGCGTTCGGCAACGGTCTTGGAGCGGACATAGGGCATGACATCGGGATCATCGAGGTTCGTCCAGTCGGCCTCGTTGTTCATTCGCACGCCCTTGCCGTGGCCATAGGCGATTGCCGCCATCGACGAGGTCAGGACAAAGCGCTTCACCCCGGCAGCGCGCGCGAAACGCAGCGCCCGCAACACGCCTTCGCGTGCCGGAACGACGAGTTCGTCAGGATGTTTGGGAACGCCCAGCGGAAAGGGAGACGCAACATGCGCGACATGCGTGCAATCGACGATCGCTTCGGCCCAACCCGCGTCATGCTCAAGATCGGCGGCGAAGAATTTCAGGCGGTCATTATCGACCGATAGCGATCCGCGCACTTCGGACTCGCGCGCAAGGCTGCGGATCGTCGCGTGAACCGTCCAGCCTTCGGCAACCAGCTGCCGGATAAGGAAGCCGGCGATATAGCCGCTTCCGCCCGTAACCAACGCCGCGCCCACCATGCGCCATCCCCTCGCCGTCGATACAGCCAGGATAGCGCAAAGCGTTCGGGGGACCGAACCCTTATTTCAGCAGCACCAGTTCCTCGGCCATGCTGGGGTGCAGCGCGACCGTGGCGTCGAAATCGGCCTTGGTCAGCCCGGCTTTCACGGCAACCGCCGCGGCCTGCAGGATTTCGGGGGCATCGGGGCCGATCATGTGCAGCCCGACCACCTGGTCGGTCGCCGCATCGACAATCATCTTGTAGAGCGCGCGCTCGTTGCGTCCGGCGAGGACATTCTTCATCGCGCGAAAGTCGCTCGTATAGGTGCGGATCGTGCCCAGCGTGTTGCGCGCTTCGGCCTCGGTCATCCCGACCGCGCCGATCGGCGGGTGGCTGAACACTGCGCTCGGGACGTTGCGATAATCGACCGTCGTCGGCTTGCCGCCATAGACGGTATCGGCGAATGCCTGTCCTTCGCGGATCGCAACGGGTGTGAGCTGGATGCGATCGGTGACGTCGCCGACGGCATAGATGCTGGGCACCGACGACTGGTTGGTGTCGTCAACCTTGATCGCGCCCTTCGTGTCGAGATCGACGCCGACATCTTCAAGGCCGAGCCCCTTGGTGTTGGGCACACGTCCGGTCGCGATGAGCACCGCGTCGGCGACGATCGGCTCGCAGTTTTCGAGATGGACGGTCAGCGACCCGTCCTCATTTTTCTCGATCGACCGGAAGGGCGCGTTGAACTTGAAATCGATGCCCTTGGTCATCGAAATCTGGAGCAGCCGGTCGCGGATCTGCTCGTCATATCCGCGCAGGATCGTATCGCTGCGGTTGACGATCGTCACCTTGCTGCCGAATTCGTTGAAGATGCCGGCGAATTCATTGGCGATATAGCCGCCCCCCGCGATGACAACGCGCTTGGGCAGCCTTTCGAGATGGAAGACCTCGTTCGAGGTGATCGCATGCTCGCTCCCGGGAAAATCTGCGACGAAGGGCCATCCGCCCGTCGCGATCAGGATGCGCTCGGCAGTGAGTTCCTGCCCGTCAGCCAGCCGCACCTTCTGCGGTCCAACGACCGTCGCGCGCGTCTTGAACAGCGTGACCTTGTGATTGTCGAGTGTCTCGCCATAAAGCCCCTCAAGCCGCGTGACTTCGTTCAGCACATTGTCGCGCAGCCGGTCCCAGTCGAATTTGCAGTCGGGAACGTCCCAGCCGAACTGGCGCGCATCCTTCAGATCCTCGGCGAAATGCGCGCCATAGACGAGCAGTTTCTTGGGGACGCAGCCGCGAATGACGCAGGTTCCGCCGACGCGATGCTCCTCGGCGATGGCGACGCGCGCGCCGTGCGACGCCGCGACGCGCGAGGCACGGACGCCGCCCGATCCGGCACCGATGACAAAGAGATCGAAGTCGAAGTCGCTCATTGGGGGCCCCTGACAATTTTCATGCGCTGCCATTCGCAGCCGCGGCCTATGTGGTTACGCGTGCGCGGGATGCCAATCGATTTTTGCGCTCAGTGTCAGTGGCTGCAGCCTCACCCCCCAAGCGCCGCGTCCATCAACGCCTGCGTCGCCTGGTCGAAGTCGATCGTGCCCTCGGCCAGCCCCTTCGCCATTTCCTTGCCCAGCTCGACGCCGAACTGGTCGAACGGGTTGATCCCAAGCAGCACCGCATTGGCGAAGGTGCGGTGCTCGTAAAAGGCGATGAGCGCGCCAAGCGTGTGCGGACTGACTTGATCGAGCAGGATCGTCGTCGACGGCCTGTCGCCCGGATAGTTGCGCGCGCCGTCGTCGCTTGCGCGTCCGGCCATCAACGCCGCGCCCTGCGCGATGCAATTGGCGACCAGCGTTTCATGATGCGCCGCGTCGAGCACATGGTCGGGCTCACGCGCGACGATGAATTCGACCGGGGTCAGGTGCGTGCCCTGGTGCAAAAGCTGGAACACCGCATGTTGCGCGTCGGTGCCGACGCCGCCCCAGGTGATCGACGCGCTCGCACGGCCCAGCGGCGCACCATCGAGCGTCACCGCCTTGCCGTTCGATTCCATTTCGAGCTGTTGCAGATAATCAGGAAGTAGCCGCAGACGCTCGTCATAGGCAAAGACCGCACGCGTTTGACAGCCAAGGCGATTGGCGTAGAGCTGGTCGACGAAGGCGGCGAGCAGGCAGACATTGTCGGCGCCGTCGGCCAGCCGGAAATGCCGGTCCATCTCGGCCGCGCCTTCGAGCAGTTCGGCAAAGGCATCCCACCCGAGTGCGAGCGCGGCAGGAAAGCCGATCGACGACCAGAGCGAATAGCGCCCGCCGACCGTCTCGCTGAACGGCAGGATGCGCGTTTCGTCGACCCCCCACTCCATCGCCTTGTCGGGATTGGCGGTAAGCGCGATGAAGCGTCCCGCGGGATCGGCAACCCCCGCCTCGTCGAGCCATTGCAGCACCGATTCGGCATTGAGCAACGTCTCGGTCGTGGTGAAGGTCTTCGATGCCACCGCAACAAGCGTATGCTCGGGGCTGAATTTGGCGAAGGCTTCGCTGAGCGCCGCACCGTCGACGTTCGACACCACGGCAACGTCATAACGGCTATTGTGCCGCCCGAGCGCATCGACAAGCAGGTCGGGGCCGAGCGCAGAACCGCCGATGCCGATGTGCAACAGGTGCCGGATTTCGCCGAACGCCCCCGCCTCGATCGCGTCGACGAGCATCCGCATCCGGTGGTGGAGCGCCTGCGCGCGGCGGACCGAATCGGACGCTCCCTCGCCGCGCTCGGCACTATGCTCGGCAGCGCGATCTTCGGTAGGATTGGCAATCCCGCCGCTGAACAATGTCTTGCGGCGTCCCGCGAAATCCTGCGCTGTGGCAAGCCCCTGCATGGCGTCGATTGCCGCACCGTCGAGATGCGTCTTTGCAAAGTCGAAGCGAATATCGGCGACGTTGCGGACAAGCGACTGCAAGCGGGCCTCGGGATCGTGCGCGACCAGGTCGGCGAGTTTTTGCGGCTGCCACGCGGTTAGTGCCTTCCAGGCTTCGGAAGCGGTCGTCATCGGATTCCCTCTGATTTTCGCTCGCGTCGAGCAAAGTCGCGACACCCGGCGCCCCTTCCGGCGCCATGGGCATCTCGACTTCGCGCGGTGCGAACGGGGATGAAATGCAACCCCTTCTCTAAGCCCACAGGCGACACCGCGCCAGCGCGTTCCGCCGATATTTGCTTGACGCGCAGACCTATTCGTCGCCAATGCGCGGCATGACTGACGCCAGCATGACTGCCGAAAATTCGCCCCCGAACACGCCCAGCCCGACCCCGGCACCCGTTTCCGCAAAGGAAGAGGCAGTCGACACGCTCCGCTTTTTGGGCCTGCTCGCGATCGCGGTGCTCATATTCCGCAGCTTTTTCCTGTCGCCGTTCAATATTCCATCGGAATCGATGCAGCCACGCCTGCTGATCGGCGACTATCTGCTCGTCAACAAGATGGCCTATGGCTACACGAAGCACAGCCTGCCGTTCAGCGTCCCGCTGATCCCCGGACGCCTGTTCGGCCGCACACCCGAGCGCGGCGACGTCGTGGTTTTCAAGGCGCCGCCGCTCGCCAAGGATGACTGGATCAAGCGCGTCATCGGGGTTCCCGGCGACACGGTACAGCTGCGCGACGGCATCGTCTGGCTCAACGGCGAGCCGCTCAAACGCGAGCCGATGGCCGATTTCGTCATTCCGGTCACGCCGAACATGGTCGAAGCATCGCGCGCGCAAGGCACGCTTGTCTGTTATTCGACGGAATTCGAAGAAATCGGCCCGGATGGCCAACGTCAGTGCCGCTATAGGCAGTTCCGCGAAACGCTGCCCGACGGGCGCAGCTATGCCATTCTCGACATTGCCGACCTGCCCGTCGACAACACGCCACCCTATACGGTTCCGGACGGCAGCGTGTTCCTGATGGGCGACAACCGCGACCGCAGCGCCGACAGCCGCGTTCCGCTGTACGAAGGCGGGCTGGGCGGTGCGGTGCCCGAGGAAAATCTCGTCGGCCACGCGCTTGTCAGCATGTTCTCGACCGACGGCTCGGCGAGCTGGTTCAACCCCATCAGTTGGCTCACCGCCGCCCGCTGGAAACGCATCGGGGAAAGCTTTTGAGCGATGCGCTCGACACCGGGGCGCTCGCCGGGATCATCGGCTGCGAACCGGGCGACCTCGCGCTCTATGACCTTGCGCTGACGCACGGAAGTACGGGACGCGCCGATTACCAACGGCTCGAATTCCTTGGCGACCGCGTGCTCGGCCTCGTGATCGCGTCCGAGCTTTACGCGCGTTTTCCCAAGGCGAGCGAGGGCGAATTGTCGTCGCGGCTCCACGTCCTTGCGTCGGGTGCGACCTGCGCCGCAATCGCGCACGCGCTCGATCTTTCCGCACTGATCCGTTTTGGCGCGCAAGCGCGCAACGACGGGGGGCGCCATAGCGACAATATCGCGGCCGACGCGATCGAGGCGCTGATCGGCGCGATCTGGCTCGACAAGGGCGAAGAGGCTGCGCGCCGCTTCATCCTCACCCATTGGGGCGATCGCATCGAAGGGCAACTCGCCGCGCCCAAACATCCTAAGGCGGCGCTCCAGGAATGGGCGCTCGCGCGCAAGCGACGCCCGCCCGAATATCGTCTTGTCCGCCGCGAAGGCCCCGACCATGCGCCGCGTTTCCTTGTCGCCGTGTCGGTCGGCAAACTTGCCGAGGCCGAGGGCGAAGGCGCGTCGAAGCAGGCCGCCGAAAAGGCGGCGGCGGCGGCGCTGCTCGACCAATTGATACAGAAAGAAGAAAAATGACCCAGCGCTGCGGTTTCGTCGCCGTCGTCGGCGCGCCCAATGCGGGCAAGTCGACGCTCGTCAACGCGCTCGTCGGCCAGAAGGTCGCGATCGTCAGCCCCAAGGCACAGACGACGCGCACGCGGCTGATGGGCGTCGCGATGGATGGCGACACGCAGATCATCCTGATAGACACCCCCGGCATCTTCGCGCCGAACCGCCGCCTCGACCGCGCGATGGTCGCGGCGGCGTGGGGCAGCCTAGAGGAGGCCGAGGCGATTCTCGTGATGGTCGACGCCGCCGCCAAGCTCACGGGGCGCGTCGAGCGCGTGCTCGAGGGCGTCGCGGGGCGGCCCGAGAAAAAATATCTCGTCCTCAACAAGGTCGACCTCGTCAAGAAGGACAAGCTGCTCACCATCGCGACCGAGCTCAATTCGCGGCTCGCCTTCGACGAAACCTTTTTCATCGCGGCGAGCAGCGGCGACGGCGTCCCCGAACTCAAGGCGCATCTCGCGGCGCTGATGCCCGAGGGGCCGTGGCACTTCCCCGAGGACGAGGTCAGCGACGCCCCCGAACGCATGCTCGCCGCCGAGATCACGCGCGAGCAGCTTTATCGCCAGCTCCACGAGGAACTGCCTTATCAATCGACCGTCGAAACCGAGCTCTTCAAGACGCGCCCCGACGGCAGCGCCGAAATCCACCAGCAAATCTTTGTCGCGCGCGATACCCAGCGCGCGATCGTGCTTGGCAAAGGCGGTAGCCGGATCAAGGAAATCGGCGCGAAGGCCCGCGCCGAACTCGCCGAGCTGATGGGGCGCAAGGTCCACCTGTTCCTGCACGTCAAGGTCAAGGAAAATTGGGACGAGGACCGCAGCGTCTATCGCGACATGGGGCTTGATTGGGTGGATTAGGAGCAAGCGATGCAACGACCGGTTTCGATCATCTATTTCGAGCGTCTCTTCTGGCTTTCCCTGTTCGTCGGCTTTCTCAGCCCCGTGTTCGCGTGGGACAGGATGATGGCCGATATCGCGCGTGACGCGGCGACGATTCCGCCAAACGTGGCCGTGACCATCGTCGTCGTCATCCTTGTGGCCATGGCGGCTATATCGGTCGCTTTCTGGTACGGAATCGCCCGCAGGGCGAGCAATGTGGTCAAATGGATTTACGTCGTGTGGATGGGCTTTAGCGCGCTTGCAGCGCTGGCTGATCCATTCCATTCTGAAGGGCTCCGCGGCTTCGCCCTTGGTGCATCACTCGTCTCAGCCGCGCTCACGCTCGCCTCGATCATCTGCCTCTTTCGTCCCGACGCTGTCGCGTGGTTTTCGAACAGGGGGGGCGTCGATCCCAAAGTGTTCGACTGATCAGAGCCGCCGGCAATCGTCCGGCGGCGTCTGTCCGTCGAAGCGCGCGGCGATCCACGCCAGCGTCTCGCCCGTCGCATTGCCGCGCGCGCTGTCGGTGTGGCCGCCGCCGGGGACTTCGAGCCAGCGCAGCGGTGTGCGGCGCTTGCACACCGCCTTGGCAAAGCTCCGCGTAACGGCGGGCGCGACGATCGTGTCCTTGCTTCCCTGCGCGATCAGCAGCGGTCCCGGCACGCTTGCGGCATCGACGCTGTTCGCGCGCATCGTCGCGGCGAAGGGCTGGAGGCGCGTGACATCCTTTCGCCCCATCGCCTGCCGCACCGCGAGGATACCGAGGATCGTGCCGATCTTCGGCTTGTTGTGCAGCTCGATGCAGTTGTTTTCGGCGAGACGGCGGATAACGCCCTGCGTCGATTTGTTCGTGAAGCCATCGAGCGAATAGCCGAAATGCTGTGACCAGCTGTGCAGCGTGAAGGCGAGCAGCATCGCGCGCACATTGGCATCGCTCGCCTGTCGCATGTTCGCGGCAAGATCGGTCGGCGGCGCGGCCGCGGCGGTGCCGACAAGCGTCAGGTCGGGCGCATAACGGCGCGCCGAGGCAGCGGTCCACAGCGCGGCGTGGCCGCCCTGCGACTCGCCCCATAGGGCAAAACGGCTCCCCGCCGCGGCGCCCGAAATACTGCGCGCCGCGCGCACCGCGTCGAGCACCGAATAGGCGGTGTCCGTCCCGACCAGATACGGATGCGGCATCGCACTGCCGAGCCCCGGATAGTCGGGCGCGACGACGACATAATTTTGCGCGATCATCTCGGCGAGCCCCGGCGTTGCGTCGTAAAAGCCAGGACTGACCGATGGCGCGCACTTTTCGACCACGCCCGACGTACCGTGCGTCCAGGCAACGACCCGGCGCAGTTCGCGCGGCATCGCCTCGCGCGGCGCCACGACCATGCCGGTCACCTGCTGGCGCGCTCCTGCGGCGTTGCTCGTCCAGTACCGGATGCGCCATGCCTGCATGCCGGGCGGGGTCTCGACGACCGGATCGGCGGAAACGAGCGCGCCGACCTGTTGGGCCGACGCTGGCGACGAGAGCGTGAGAAACGACGCCACGCAGACAGCAAGCAACGAACGCATAAAGCAAAACCTCCCCGTTTTGGGGGAGGCTATCATATTCAAACCAACGCGTCATCCCGGCGAACGCCGGGATGACGTGGTTGGCTATTCCGCCGCGGCCTTCTTCTTCGCAGGTGCCTTTTTCGCGGTCGCCTTCTTGGCAGGCGCCTTCTTCTTCGCCGCGGCCTTCTTCTTGCCCTTCGCCGGCCCCTTCGCCGCACGGGCGTCGATCAGCGCAATTGCTTCTTCCTCGGTGAGCGCGTCGGGCTCGACCGTCTTGGGGAGCGTCGCGTTGGTCGTGCCGTCGGTGACATAGGGGCCGAAGCGTCCCGCCATCAACTTCATCTCGCCGCCGCTCGTCGGATGCGCGCCAAAGGTCTTGAGCGGCTCTGCCTTGGCACGGCCGCGCCCGCCACCGTTGGCGGCGTCAGCGATGCGCGCGACCGCAGCGTTCATCCCGATCTCGAAAATCTCTGCGGTACCCGTCAGCTTCGCATATTTGCCGTCGTGGAGCAGATAGGGGCCGTAACGCCCCAGTCCCGCCATGATGACATTGCCGCTTTCCGGATGGACACCGACCTCACGCGGAAGGCTCAAAAGCCGCAGCGCATAATCGAGGTCGAAATCCTCGCCCGGAATGTCTTTCGGGATCGACGAGCGTTTGGCCTCCTTGCCGTCGCCAAGCTGGATATAGGGACCAAAGCGCCCACTGCGCCTGGTGACTTCCAGCCCGGTGTCGGGATCGGTGCCGAGCGTTTCGGGGCCATTGTCGGCCTCGCCATTGCCGCCAGGCTGCGCGAATTTGCGCGTGAACTTGCACTCGGGATAGTTGCTGCACGCGATGAACGGCCCGAACTTGCCGCCTCGCAGCGCGAGCTTGCCCGTGCCGCAATTGGGGCAGACGCGCGGGTCGCTGCCGTCGCCCTTGTCGGGAAACAGATAGGGGCCGAGGAATTCGTCGAGCGCCGCCGTGATCTCCGACGGCTTCTGCTCCATCACCTCGCCGGTGCGCGGTTTGAAATCGCGCCAGAAACGATCGAGCACCGCCTGCCACTGCGCGCGCCCGCCCGACACATCGTCAAGCTCTTCCTCGAGCCCGGCGGTGAAATCATATTGGACATAGCGTTCGAAGAAACGCTCGAGGAACGCCGTCAGCAGCCGCCCGCTTTCCTCGGGATAAAAGCGGTTCTTTTCAACGCGCACATAGGCACGGTCCTTGAGCACCTGGAGGATCGAGGCATAGGTCGACGGACGCCCGATGCCGAGCTCCTCCATCTTCTTGACGAGGCTCGCCTCCGAATAACGCGGCGGCGGCTGCGTTTCGTGGCGTTCGACCTCGACGCCAGTCTTCGCGGGCGCGTCGCCCTTGTCCATCGCGGGGAGCAGGCGCGCGTCATCGTCGTCGCTCGCGTCGTCGCGGCCTTCGTCATACAGCGCAAGGAAGCCTGGGAATTTCACGACCTGCCCGGTCGCGCGCAGCATGGTCTTGCCGGTGCCGTCGGTCAGGTCGATGCTCGTCCGCTCGAGCCGCGCGGACGCCATCTGGCTCGCGAGCGCACGCTTCCAGATCAGGTCATAGAGGCGCGCATGATCGCCGCCGCCGACCTTGTCCTTGCCAAAGTCGGTCGGACGGATCGCCTCGTGCGCTTCCTGTGCGTTCTTCGCCTTGGTCTGATACTGGCGCGGCTTGTCGGGAACATAGCCCCCGTCGTAGCGCGTCGCGATCGCCTTTCGTGCGGCGCTGATCGCGCTGCCGTCCATCTGGACGCCATCGGTACGCATATAGGTGATCGCGCCATCCTCATAGAGGTCCTGCGCGACGCGCATCGTATGGCTAGCGGAGAAGCCGAGCTTGCGCGCTGCTTCCTGTTGCAAGGTCGACGTCGTGAAGGGCGGCGGCGGGTTGCGCGTCAGCGGCTTGGTCTCGACCGTATCGACGGTGAAATGGCCCGCTTTCACATCGGCTTCGGCGGCGCGCGCATCGGCTTCGCTGCCGATCGTCAGTCGCTCGATCTTGTCGCCGCGCCAGCGCGCGAGCCGCGCCTTGAACGCCGTCCCCGCCATCTCGAACAGCCCGGTGATCGACCAATATTGCTGCGCAACAAAAGCCTCGATCTCGCGCTCGCGCTCGACGATCATGCGCAAGGTCACCGATTGCACGCGGCCCGCAGATTTGGCGCCGGGCAGCTTGCGCCACAACACCGGCGACAATGTGAACCCGACGAGGTAATCGAGCGCGCGGCGCGCGCGATAAGCGTCGATCAGATCGTCGTCGAGCCCGCGCGGGTGCGCCATCGCCTCGGTCACGGCATCCTTGGTGATCGCGTTGAAGGTAACGCGGTCGACAACCTGCGGCAGCGCCTTTTTACTGCGCAGCAATTCCTGCACATGCCAGCTGATCGCCTCGCCCTCGCGATCGGGGTCGGTCGCGAGGATCAGGCGGTCGGCCTGCTTCGCCGCGTCCTGAATGTCTTTCAGCCGCTTCGCCTTGTCGGGATAGAGCTGCCACTGCATCGCGAACCCGTCGTCGGGATCGACCGAGCCGTCCTTGGGCGGCAGGTCGCGCACATGGCCATAGCTCGCCAGCACTTTGAAATCGCGACCGAGATATTTCTCGATCGTCTTCGCCTTTGCGGGCGATTCGACAATCACCAATTGCATGAAAAAATTTTGTCCTAGCTGTGCCTTACGTACGTACGCGCGAGGGTGGCGCCGCGAGCGGGATCGTCAACCAAAAATTTCCTGCAATGTCGAGACGGGTTGCTCGATGTTCAGGAGCAGCCCCACCGACGCAAGATAACCCCCGACAATACCGACTGCCGCGACAAGGTTCGTGGCCAACAGCCAAGCGAAGCCATATTCGGCCGCCAACGCCGGCGCCGCAAGTTCGACGGCCAGCGGCGCGACCGACATTACGAACATGATCAACCCGACGCCCAGCGCAGCGGGCCAATGGAGCAAGAGCATGTCCCAGCTTCGCTCCATCGCCGCGCGGCGCCCTCCGCCGTCGCGCACGAGCAGAACCGGCGCCAGATACCAGCGTGCAAAAACATACAGGCCGGGCAAGACGAGCAAGATCAACCCCAGCAGAACGCCGAGTCCGATCAACAGCGACTGCAAATAAACGCTCAGCGAATTGGCGACCGGCACCGCAGCTGCAATCCCCTCGCGCGCCAATGCTTCGCGGGTGATCCAGACCTGAATGACGGTTATAACGATGCCATAGACAACCAGCACCCAGCTTCCGGCGCTGCTCATCCGCGCGGCGGCGACGTCCAACGCAATTCCTGCCGTCGCGGTGGCCAGCCAGGCGACCGAAGCGGTTGTCGGCATATTGATCGCCATTTCCCAGGCCCGCCGCAATGTAGGAACGAGCAAACTCGCGTCATATTGCATTTACATTCAAGCCCCTACGCCGCGTGACTGGCGATGGTGGCCGCATCGGCGCGATTTCGTCAAGCCGGATTTGCCACCACTCTGCCAATCGCAATAAGGCGCAGCGATTGCGGATGCCGCGCGGTCCCGTTCAGCGGCGTCGTCGGCACCCGCAAATCGGGATCAACGCAGCGCGCCGAGCCGCCCGATCAACAACGCATTGGCAAGGCTCGCCGCCTTCGCCGCGCCTTCCTCATAATTCCCCGGCTTGGCGGCGAACTCGAATTTGCGCGTCTTGCCAAAGCGCGGTAGGCCGATGCCCGCTGCCGCGGCGAAACCGCCCGCGACATTGGCGGCGGACTGCACCGTCTTTTCGGTTCCCGTCGATGCGTCGCTTTTCTCTATGAAATCGCCCTCGACGCCGACCGGCGCCTTGACGGTAATCACTGATTGCTTGCCGTTCGGCGCGATTAGCGTCATGCGCGAAAAGTCGGGCGCGACCGACAGCCCGCTGTTGACGTTGATGCCGCCGCCAAAGCTGAAGAAGCCGGGCCGCTTCTGTTCGGAAAAGTCGATCAGATAGACGACGTCGATCACCCCGACCCCCGCCTGCCGCGCATAGTTGGAAAGCGCCATGCTCGCTTGCCCGGCCGACATGTTGAGGCCCATGCTGCTCATACCCGAACCGGTAAAATCGCCGGGGATCATCAACAGCGACGGCAGCGCACTCGGCTTGAAATAGGTCGCCTTGCCCTTGCTTCCCTTTTCGAGCGCGATGTTGATATCGAGCGGCACCTTTTGCGACTTGGCCCTGGCCATCGCCGCGTGACCGAACAGGTCGGCGGCGGGCTGGACGCTGTACCCCTGGGCGGAAAGTTGCGACACGAAATCGGCGTAAGCCGCATCGGTGATCGCCTGCATCATTTCGGGGGTGACGCCGACGAGTTCGCTCTGCGCCTTGGTCGTCCCGCCGAACGCGCCCATCAGGCCGCCGGTCTTCTTGGTCTGGTCGATCGATTCAAAAATAAAGCCGACGTTGAAGGCGCCAACCGCGACGGTCGTTACGCCCTTGGCGGCGGAAGCTCCGCTGATCTTGACGGGGTCCTTGTCGGCTGCGGTGGCGGCGACGGGACAGGCCAGCATCGCCAGCGCGGCGACTACGGGCAGCAAAATTTTCATGGGATCGTCCTCCGACGCCCGGCCAATCAGCGGCGCGGGCGTTCTCAAGACGCGACCCCGCCCCTGCATCGGCCAGATGCAGGGGCAAGTCAATGACCCAAAGTCAGGCGTTTAGCCTTGCTGCCACTTGAAATCGGCCGGCAGGACGCACTTGCCCGCGTCATATTTTCCGACGCTGCGGATCACCTCATGCTCGTCGGGCTCGATCCGACGGCCGCTGATCTGGCTGTCAATGACGCGCCGGACGAGCGCGTCGAGCCGCGTCACCAGATAGCAGTCGACCGCCGGCGGCGCGTGCGGATTGCCGACGCCGCTGTCGTCGGTCAGGAACAGGTAACGCGACTGGGTCGCCGCCGCCATCGCGCGCATCGCATATTCGGCCTTGTCGGCAACCCCCGACGCTGCAACCGGCGTAATATGGATGCGCTTGGCGCGCGCGACCTCAGCCGCCGCCCAGGTGCGACCGAACTTGTCGTCATGCGGCGGCGCATCGGCGACGAGCAGCAGCGATTTGACCGCATCGGGACGCCAATCCTGTCCGACCGCGCGGATCAACGCCTGGTCCATCGCCTCCGGATAATCGCCGCCCCCGGTCGCATGCTGGCGTGCCAGCGTGCCCTGCACCTTGCCGACGTCGTGGTCGAAACCGACCGTACGCGTGACATATTCGTCGCCCGCATCGCGATAGAAGACAAAGCCGGTGCGGATGTCGAGGTTACGGTGCTTCTCGCTGATCGCCGCGATGATCGCGCGCAACTCGGCCTGCAGGTAGCGGATTTCGTCGCCCATGCTGCCGGTGGTGTCGATGACGAGCATCAGGTCAAGCTTCGTCGCCTTGGTCGCCATCTGGTTCGCGGTCAGCCCGATGCTCTGTCCGCCCGGCGCATCGGCGACGAGCACGGGGCGCGCGTCGGCGATCTGCCGCCCTGCCTTGCGCGCCGAAACGGTGATCCGCTCGCTCAGCCGGTCGAGGCCGGGAAAGAAAACCGCGCTGCCATCCGCCTGCGTCGCCATCGTGATGCTGTTGCCGTCGCTGCACGTCACCACGACGTCGGCAAAGGGGATCGGCTGGCCGTTGCGGTCGTTCACCTTCACCGTCACGACGCGCATCGTGTCGACGCGCGGCAGGACGCGAATATCCTGCCCCAGATCGCTGCGCCCCACATAGGCGGCGTAGAGCTCGGGGTTGAGCAGATCGTCATGCTCGCCCGCGGTCAATATGCCCGATTGCGGCTGCGGTCGCGGATAGGGGCGCCGATGTGGCGGCATGCTGCTCGCGGCCCTTTCGCTCGCATCGCGCGCCGAGGTCCGCGGTGGCTCCGCAGCTTCGCCGATGCGCGATCCGGTCGCCACGACCGAACCCGTATCCGCGGCGCTCTCCATCACCGGCATGGGCGGCGGCGCGGGTGGCGGCGGGGGTGGCGGCGGCGGAGACATGAGCGGCGCGGCGCGGTCGTCGCGGATCTTCTTGCGCGGGGTCGGGCGGTCGGACGCGTAGGGTCGCTGCTGCTCGGCCTCGGGATCGAGCTGCGGCAGCGGTCCCGCGTTGCGGCAATAGGGCTGCGCGGGTTTCGACGTTGCGGCGGCGGCTGTCAGCGCCGGTAGCGGCGCCGATCCCGTCGCCAGAAGCGCGAATATCGTCGTCGCGGTCAGGAATCTCGCTCGCATCATCAGCCTCCCCGAATGTGATACAGTATCACAAACCTGTTCCCGGCGCCGTGAACGCGCGCTGAACCGATTGGGAGGTTGCCGTCAGGCCAGCGACACGCGCGCCCCCGCGTGGCGCGTGACCCGCCCCGCCAGCTCGAGTTCGAGCAGCACCAGCTGGACGTCGGCGGCCGCCCTCCCCGACTGGCGCACAAGCTCATCGACGGCGACCGGCGTTGGCCCGAGCAATTGCGCCACCGCATCGCGGTCGCCGACATTGCCGTCATGCGCCGGTGCGACCGCCACGAACGGCCGTGCGGGCTCGCGCACCATGCGCGCGTCGATCGGCCCCAGCGCCTCGAGCACATCGTCGACCGTCTGGACGAGCGTCGCGCCTTCGCGGATCAGCAGATTGCACCCCTGCGCGCGCGGGTCGAGCGGCGAGCCGGGAACCGCCATCACCTCGCGCCCGTAGTCGCCCGCGCGTCGCGCGGTGATGAGCGAACCCGATTTCGGCGCCGCCTCGATCACGAGCGTTCCGTGCGCAACGCCAGCGATGATGCGGTTGCGCGCCGGGAAGTGGCGCGCCAGCGGTTCGGTTCCCGGCGGCTGTTCGGCAATGAGCAACTGGTCGCAGGCGATCTTTTCCTGCAGCTCGGCATTTTCGGGCGGAAAGGCGATGTCGAGCCCGCTCGCGATCACCGCTGCGGTCGCTCCGCCGAGCGCGCCGACATGCGCCGCCGTATCGACGCCGCGCGCAAGCCCGCTCACCACCGTGACGTCGCGTGCCGCAAGCTCGCTCGCGATCTGGCGCGCGAACCGGCATGCGATCGCCGATGCGTTGCGCGCGCCGACGATCGCCAGGCACGGTCGGCGCAGCATATCGGTGCGGCCGCGGACAATCAGCACCGGCGGCGCCCCCTCGACCTCGCGCAGCAGCGGCGGATAGTCGTCTTCGTCACTGAAGACATGCCGCGCGCCAAGTTCGGCAGCGCGCGCATATTCACGCTCGGCAAGCTCGGCGGGGGCGATGCGCGCCTTGCCGGCACCGCCGCGCAGCACGAGGTCGGGGAGCGCGGCCAGCGCGGCCTCGCCCGACCCGAAACGCTGCATCAACTGGTGCCAGCTTACCGGGCCGACATGCGGCGTGCGGATCAGGCGCAGCCGCTCCAGCCGCTCGGCTGGCGTCACGCGGCGCCGTCCTTCTTCGCGCCGACGCGCGGTTCGGTCCCCGCACGCAGCCGCGCGATATTTTCGCGGTGCCGCCAGAGCAGGATGACCGCGAGCCCCGCCAGGCCGACAGCATAGGTGGAATAGCCCAGCAGCAGCGCTGCAACCGGCGCCGCAATCGCGCCCATCATCCCGCCCAGCGACGAGATACGCAGCAGCAGCACCGTCAAAAGCCACACCGCCGCGGCAACCAGCCCGATGGGCCAGGCGAGCGCGAGAGCAAGGCCGATCAGCGTAGCGACCCCCTTGCCGCCCCTGAAACGCAGCCAGACGGGATAGCAATGGCCGATCATCGCCGCCGCGCCCGCGATCATCGCGCCATGCTCGCCAAGCTCGGGTGCGAACTGGCGCGCAAGCAGCACCGCGACCGCGCCCTTCGCACCGTCGAGAATCAGCGTCGCTGCCGCCAGCCCCTTGCGCCCGGTACGCAACACATTGGTCGCTCCGATATTGCCCGACCCGATCTGGCGCAGGTCGCCGGCGCCGAAGGCACGCGTCAATATCACCCCGAACGGGATCGAACCGAGCAAATAGCCTGCGACGATCAATAGATAGGCGGTCATGGCACTCCCGGCTCCCTCGGCTTCCTTTTGGCGGCGTTGGACAAATCAATCAACGGCTTCGGCGATCGTTGATTGCCGAAATGGACATAGCTTGTTCGCCATCAAGGATGTTGGACAATTGAGCCCTGCATTGCTCCCTGCTAGGCGACGACCATGCAGCCGCCCGCTCCTGACGCCCCGATCCTTTTCTTCGACAGCGGCCTCGGCGGCCTGACCGTGCTCGGTCCGACGCGCGCGCTGCTGCCCCGTGCGCCTGTCGTCTACGCCGCCGACTATGCCGGGCTTCCCTATGGCGAGAAGAGCGAGGCCGAACTCGCCGCGCGCGTTCCCGCGCTGCTCGGCCGCCTCGTCGAGCGTTACCAGCCGCGCATCGTTGTCATCGCCTGCAACACCGCCTCGACAATTGCGCTCGCGCATGTCCGCGCCGCGCTCGACGTTCCGATCGTCGGCACCGTCCCCGCGATCAAGCCCGCCGCCTTGCTCACCCAAAGCGGCGTTATCGGCGTGCTGGGCACCGTCGCGACCGTGCGCCAGCCCTATGTCGACGATTTGAGCGCGCGCTTCGCCGCCGACAAGACGGTGCTGCGCCACGGCAGCCCCGGCCTCGTCACCGCAGCCGAGGCGAAGCTGCGCGGCGAGCCGGTCGACCCCGCTGTCATCGCGCGCGCAATTTCGGGCCTTCGCGACCAGCCGCGCGGCGGCGCACTCGACGTGATCGTCCTCGCCTGCACGCATTTCCCGCTGCTTGCCGACGAGTTAGAGGCCGCCGCCGGTCCGGACGTGCAGTTTATCGACGGAGCCGACGGGATCGCGCGCCGCATTGCGCACCTGACCGAAGGACAGGATTGGCCGGCGGAGGCGCCATCGGGGCTGGCCGTCTTCACCGCCAGCCCCGAACGCCCCCCACCTCCGCTCACCGCGCTCCTTCCGTTTGGAATCGACCGGATCGAGACGATTTGATCGTCTTTCGAGTGGGATTCGGCAGAAATTGCGAATCGTTCGCACTGGCCTTCGCGGCGCTCTGCCGTTATTGCGGCACGGAATAAAGCCGCCTGCGGGTGCGGCCGATACGCTTGAATGAGCACCTGACTGCGGGGCTGACACGTGAACTACGACGATATTTTCGCACGCGCCATCGACCGGCTGCACGAGGAAGGCCGCTACCGCGTCTTCATCGATATCCTGCGCAACAAGGGCGCCTATCCCAATGCGCGCTGCTTTGCGGGCCACAACGGGCCGAAGCCGATCACCGTCTGGTGCTCGAACGATTATCTCGCAATGGGCCAGCATCCGAAGGTCGTCGCCGCGATGGAAGAGGCGCTGCACGACGTCGGCGCGGGTTCGGGCGGTACGCGCAATATCGGCGGCAACACGCATTATCACATCGACCTCGAACATGAGCTTGCCGACCTTCACGGCAAGGAAGGCGCGCTGCTCTTCACCTCGGGCTATATCTCGAACGAGGCGACGCTCGGCACGCTCGGCAAGCTGCTGCCGAACTGCATCATCTATTCGGACGAGCTCAACCATGCATCGATGATTGCGGGTATCCGCAATTCAGGCTGCGAAAAGCGCGTGTGGCGCCACAATGACCTCGATCATCTCGAAGAGATGCTCGCCGCCGACGATCCCGAGGCAGCAAAGGTCATCGCGTTCGAAAGCGTCTATTCGATGGACGGCGACGTCGCGCCGATCCACGCGATCTGCGACCTTGCCGACAAGTATAACGCGCTCACCTATTGCGACGAGGTCCATGCGGTCGGCATGTACGGCCCGCGCGGCGGCGGTATCACCGACCGCGACGAGGCGGCGCACCGCGTGACGATCATCGAAGGCACGCTTGGCAAGGCGTTCGGCGTAATGGGCGGCTATATCGCTGCCGAGAAGAATATCATCGACGTGATCCGCTCTTACGCGCCGGGCTTCATCTTCACGACCAGCCTGTCGCCGGTGCTCGTCGCGGGCGTGCTCGCGAGCGTGCGCCATCTGAAAGAGTCGAGCGCCGAGCGCGACGCGCAACAGGCGGCCGCGGCCTTCCTCAAACAGAGCTTCCGCGACGCGGGCCTGCCGGTCATGGACTCGACGACGCACATCGTCCCGCTGATGGTCGGCGATCCGGTGCGCGCCAAGAAGATCAGCGACATATTGCTCGCCGAATATGGCGTCTATGTGCAGCCGATCAATTTCCCGACCGTGCCGCGCGGCACCGAACGCCTGCGCTTCACGCCGGGTCCGGCGCACAACGAAGCGATGATGCGCGACCTCACGGCAGCGCTCGTCGAAATCTGGGACCGGCTCGAGATTCGGCTGCTCAAGGCGGCATAACAAATAGCATAATCGGACCGGGGAAACCGGCCACATCTTCGGGGATCGCATCGAACCATCGGCTGCGGTCGCCCTTCATGGCTGTCCGCAATGCAGGAGACGGCCATGACGATGATCCATTCGCTGCGTTGGCAATTCGACGACCCCGTCCACCAGAAACATGTTGCCGAGCGGCTGATTGCCCTGAAAGCCGCGCTGCGCGCCGAAGTGACCGACACGACCGCGCCGCACAGCCTGCGCCTTGCGACCTGGAATATCATGCATTTCGGCAATGGCGGCGGCTATCGCCGACGGCCGGAATCGATGCTCTATATCGCTGAGATCATTGATCATTTCGACCTCGTCGCGATCCAGGAGGTCAACCGCGATTTGACGGCGCTCGAAACGCTGCTCGAAAAGCATCTCGGGTCGGACTGGGACTATCTGGTCACCGACGCTGCCGGCGGGCATGGCGAGCGCACTGATGCCGGAAACAACGAACGCCTCGCCTTCCTCTATCGCCGCTCGAAGGTCGTGTTCTGCAAGGAAACCGGCGAAATCGTGCTTCCGGAGGGGCAGGAGATCGCGGCGCCCGGCGCCGATGGCGCCACGCGCAAGGTGCAGTTCGCGCGAACCCCCTTTTCGGTCGCCTTCCGGTCGAGCTGGTTCAAGTTCAAGCTCTGTACCGTCCATATTCACTATGGTGACGACAAGAACCCGCCAGACCTGAAACACCGCCGCGACGAAATCGCCAAGATCGCGGGCTTTCTGTCGGATCGCCAGGCTGCCGAGATGAAGGCCGCGGTCAAGCGCGCCAAGGAGGATGGCTGGACCGAGCCGCAGGACGCCGCGCGCGACTATAGCTATATATTGCTCGGCGACTTCAATATCGTCTCGCCCACGCACGAAACGATGCAGGCGCTGAGCGACGCGGGGTTCGAAATTCCGACCAAGCTCCACACCACGAACCTCGGCAACAGTCATCATTATGACCAGATCGCGTTCAAGTCCGCGCACCCGGGGTTTCAGGTGATCCGGTCGGGCGTGTTCGACATGCTGGCGCACGTCTATCGCGACGCCGACGCCGGTCATTATGTCGACCATGTGAAGCCCGAACGATTCAAGCTCGACAGCAAGAAGCGCCCGCGCACCCGGGATCAGCAGATCAACTATTTCAAGGCGACATTCCGGCGAAACCAGATGTCCGACCATAAGCTGCTGTGGTGCGAGATACGCACCGACTTTTCGGAGGATTATCTGACCGACATTGCTGCGGGCTAGCTCCGCGCCAGGCCGCAGCGCAGCGCATATCCGCGATAGAGGCTGCGGCAATAACCCGCGCCGCCCGTTTCCTTTGCCAGACCCGCCATCAACGGGCCGAGGTCGGCGCGCGGGGCGACGTGGAACTGCGCAAGCCAGCCGAACAGCGCCCGTTTCCACAGTGGCGGCAAGCCCTCCTGCTGACCGAAGTCGACGACCTCGAGCCGCCCGCCCGGCGCGACATGCCGCGCGGCCGCGACCAGCGCGCCCTGCCAGTCGGGAATCATCGAAAGCGCATAGCTGATGAATATGCGATCGAATGTCGACCGACCGAACAATTCGGCGGCGGCGAAGTCGCAGGCGTCGGCAGCGACGACGACCACACGGTCCGATAGCCCGGCCTTTCGGATCGCTGCGCGCGCGGTTTCGAGCATCGCTTCGGAGATGTCGACGCCGAAAAATCGCGCGTCAGGCCATGCCTTCGCTGCTGCCACGAGATTGCGCCCTGTCCCGCACCCTATTTCGAGGACCGCTCCCCCCGGCGGCGGCGCCAGATCAGCGATCAGCCCGTCGCGTCCGAGCAGATAATATTTGCGGCTGATGTCATAGACATGCCGCTGCGTCCGATAGACGCGGTCCATCAGCTCGCCATGCCCCCCCGCCACGATCAATCCGCCTTGAGAGTATAAAGGTGGACGCCGCCATAAATGGCCGAGCGATCGCGGCGCGTGTAGTCCCGCGATTCTTCGGCGCGATACTCCCAGCGATCGAGCAGCGCATCGGGCAGGCGGCCCGGAAGCAGGCTAGGCTCGGCGGCTGTACGGAACAGGACGCGGGCGCCGGCCCGCGCCGTCCGCGTCACTTCGGCCCACAGCGCCGCGAGCTGGGCGTCGCTCATCCAGTCCTGCGCGTCGAGAAAGACATAGCGGTCGAAACTCGCCGCATCCGATGCCGCCAGCATGTCGGTCATATTGGCGTGGAGCATCGTGACGCGCTCGGCGCGCGCCTTTACGGCCGCGTAATTCACCTCTTGCAGATAAGGGGGCAGCGGTGCGGCGACGCCCTTGCCATAGCCGCGCCCGAACGCCTGCCACGCGAAATAATTGTCGTCGAGCGGGAAGTCGCACGCCAGCTTTTCGAGCCGCGCGCGCAACACATCGGCCATCGGCTTGCCGTCCGCCAACGCGTCATATTGCGCCGGAGGGATGCCGAGCCCAAAGAGCGACGAGCGTTGGTCGGTGATCCAGCGGATCAGCTTGCGGTCGAAGAAGGGTGCGAACTTCGAGTCAAAAATTGCGCGCTGTTCCTCGACCGTTTTCGCGGCGAGGAATTCGCCCAGATCGATCCGGTGCAGGCGCGCGACCAGATGGGCCAGACCGATAAAGCCGCCGAGCAGGCCCCGCTTGTAAAGGCCGCGCGCGAAGCCGTTGATGCGTCGCCGCCCGACAAGGTCGCGTCCTTCCCAATAGCGCCGACTCGTCTCGTCGAGGTGCGGCGCGACGAATGTGCGGTAGTCGGCGATATTCGCCGCATCGTCGGCGTCGGCAAAAAAGCGGCGGAAATGCGCGTAATCGGGCAGGTGCAGGATCGCGACGCGTTTCAGATTGTTCAGCGCGACATGCGCGGTGTTGAGGTCAACCGCGACAATCTCGGCCGGATCGTCGGTCAGATAGGAAAAGACGTTGCAACCGCCGCTCGCAATCGTCGCGACGCGATGCCCCGGCGCGATCGCGAGCGCCTCCATATCGACGACCGGATCTTCCCATATCTGCGCATAGACGAGCCCCTTGAAGGCGAGCGCGAACGCGCGGTCGAGCAGGCGTTGCCTGTGCGCCGCATCCTCGCGGACGACGGCGGCGGCGATCTTGCGATTGGGCAGGCTGGCCATGAACGAAATATCCCGGACAAATGTTTCCGGGGCCGCGCATGCCAGCCTAATTTGCGATTCCCGCGTCGTTTCAGTGACAAAACGGCGACAAAGCCGCCTTTTCGGTCACCGCGCCCGAAAGCTCAATCGCGGCAATAACCTTCGCCCGTCTTGACGGTCAGACAGTCTTTCTTCCCGGCCAGATGTTTGAGGCCCGTGGCATCGCCATCGGAAGCAGTCAGGCTCAGCGTCTCGCCGCCGCGTTCGAATTCGATGCCGGTTGCGCCGTCGCGGCCTTCATAGGTGCCCTTGGTATCGAGGTCCGATTGCATCTCCAGCGAATAGCGCCCCGGCTCGCTCGGCGTGATCGTGACATACATGCCCTCGACACCCGTCCACTGCCCTGCCCAGTCCGCATATTGGTGCGGTGCAGCCGACGCGTCGGACTCCGCCGCTTCGACCGGCGCCGCATCGGTGTCGTCGGGCGCAGGAGCATCGGCCTTTTCGCAACCTGTCAGCAGCATCGCCGCCGTCGCACCGAACAGTATCGAACGCATTCGCATGGCAACTCTCCTCCGGTTGATACACCGCATCGAACCAGACATTGGCCGAGTATTCAATAGCCTGCCAATATCTCCGCATATTTCTGCGGGTCGACATTGCCCCCCGACAGGGTGACGAGCGTTGCCTTGCCCGGCGCAACCTTGCCCGCGATCACGGCCGCCAATGCTGCTGCGCCGCCAGGTTCGAGCACCAGATGCAGCCGCTCGAAGGCGAGGCGGATTGCGTCGCGCACCTCTTCGCGGGTGACGACGACTCCGCGCACGCCGCGCGCCTGCATCACCGCGAAATTGATCGGATAGGTCGCTGGCGTCTGCAGCGCATCGCATTCGGTCGGATAGGCCAGGTCTTCGACCGCCAGGATTTCGCCAGCGGCAAGGCTGCGCGTGACATCGTCCCACCCCTCGGGTTCGACCGCGACGATTTCGGCGTCGGGAAGCGCGAGCGCGAGGCCGGAGGTCAACCCGCCGCCGCCGCAACAGGCGACGACCTTGTCGGGGCCCTCTATCCCACGTTCCACAAGCTGCGCGCGCGCCTCGATCCCGGCAGTCCCCTGCCCCTCGATGATCCACGGATCGCCATAGGCGTGTACCAGCGTCCTGCCGCTCTCCGCGATCAGCTTCGCCGCCACCGCGTCGCGCGACTCGGTGACGCGGTCGTACAGCACCACCTCGGCACCCAGCTTGCGCGTCGCGGCGAGCTTCAACGCGGGCGCGTTGCTCGGCATGACGATCGTCGCCTTGATGCCCAGCCGCCGCGCCGCCCAGGCAACGCCCTGCGCGTGGTTGCCGCTCGAAACGCCGACGACGCCCGCCGCGCGCTGCTCATCGGTCAGGTCGGTCAGCCGGTGCCACGCGCCGCGGATCTTGAACGCGCCGACGGGCTGCAGGCATTCGGCCTTGCACCAGATCGTCGCGCCATCGACCTCGATCGGCAGCAGCGGCGTTTGCGGAAGCAATGCAGCGACCTTCTCCGCCGCGCGTTCGATACCGGCAAGGCTCGGCGCACGGTCGGAACGAAGCAGGGGATCGGGGCTTTGCTGTGTCATGGCTTCGTCCTATAGGGCGCGGCATAGAAGACAAGCGGCGACGCGCCGCGACAGGAGATTTTCGATGAGCAAGGTTCTGGTGATCGGCGCGGGCGGCGTCGGCTCGGTTGCGGTTCACAAGATGGCGATGAACGCCGACATCTTTCCCGACATCACGCTGGCCAGCCGCCGCAAGTTCAAATGCGACGCGATCTCCGAGTCGGTGAAGGCGCGCACCGGCGTCACGATCAAGACCGCCGAGGTCGATGCCGACCATATCGACGCGACCGCCGCGCTGATCCGATCGATCGGCGCGACACACGTCGTCAATCTCGCGCTGCCCTATCAGGATCTGACGATCATGGAGGCGTGCCTGTCGACCGGCGCGCACTATCTCGACACCGCCAATTACGAACCGCGCGACGAGGCGAAGTTCGAATATCATTGGCAATGGGACTATTACGACCGCTTCAAGGAGGCGGGACTGATGGCGCTGCTCGGTTCGGGTTTCGACCCCGGCGTCACCAGCGTCTTCACCACCTGGCTCAAAAAGCATCACTTCGAGCGCATCGATACGCTCGACATCCTCGATTGCAACGGCGGCGATCACGGCCAGCATTTCGCGACCAACTTCAACCCCGAGATCAACATCCGCGAAGTCACCGCGGTCGCGCGTCACTGGGAGAATGGCGAGTGGGTCGAAACCCCGCCGATGTCGGTCAAGCAGCAGTTCGACTTCGAGGAAGTCGGGCCAAAGAATATGTACCTCATGTATCATGAGGAAATCGAAAGCCTGAAAACGCACCTGCCCGAAATCAAGCGCATCCGCTTCTGGATGACCTTTGGCGATGCCTATATCCAACACCTCACCGTGCTGCAGAATGTCGGCATGACGCGCATCGACCCCGTGATCTACGAGGGCAAGGAAATCATCCCGCTGCAATTCCTGAAGGCCGTCCTCCCCGAACCGTCGAGCCTCGGCGAGACGACCAAGGGCAAGACCAACATCGGCGTCATCGCGACCGGCCTCGGCAAGGACGGCAAGGAAAAGACCCTCTACCTCTACAACATCTGCGACCATGAGGACGCCTATGCCGAAACGGGCAACCAGGCGGTCAGCTACACCACCGGCGTCCCCGCGATGATCGGCGCGGCGATGATGGTCAGCGGCACCTGGAGCGGCGACGGCGTGTTCAACATGGAGCAGATGGACCCCGATCCCTTCATGGACATGCTGATGAAGCACGGCCTGCCGTGGCAGGTGAAGGAACTCGACGCGCCGCTGGATTTCTGACGATGGAAACCCGTGCCGGCGATCCCGGAGCCTTCGCCCGCTTTGACCTCGCCCGTGTCCCCTCGCCCGCTTTTGTCGTCGATGCGGCGAAGGTGCGCGCGAATCTTTCGGTGCTGCGCGGGATCGGCGATGCGTCGGGCGCGCGCGTGCTCGCGGCGCTCAAGGCCTTTTCGATGTGGTCGCTCGGCCCCACCGTTGCGGGCGTGCTCGACGGCGTCTGCGCGTCGGGGCTTTTCGAAGCGCGTCTCGGCCGCGAAGAATATGGCGGGGAAGTCGCCACCTATTGCGCGGGTTACAAGGCCGAAGACCTGCCGGAAATCGCGCGGCTTTCGGACCATCTGATCTTCAATTCGCCGGGGCAGCTCCAGCGGTTTCGTCCGCTGCTCGACGAGCTTCGCGGCGCGGGCGAGCGCTTTGACGTGGGCCTGCGGATCAACCCGATGCACAGCGAAGGCGAGGTCGCGAAATATGATCCCGCGGCGCCGTGCAGCCGCCTCGGCTTTCCCGTCACCCAGTTGCTTCCCGAGCATCTGGAAGGCGTTGACGGCATCCATATGCACAGCCTGTGCGAACAGGATTTCCCCCCGCTCGCCCGGACTTGGGCGGCGGTCGAGCCCGTGCTGCGCCCCTTTTTCGGTCAGCTCAAATGGATCAATTTCGGCGGCGGTCATCATGTAACGCGCGCCGATTACCAGATCGACGACCTGATTGCCTTTTTGAAGATGATCCGCGTTGCGACGGGCTGCGAGGTGATGATCGAGCCGGGCGAAGCGGTCGCGCTCGACGCGGGGATTCTCGTTGGCGAAATCCTCGACCTCTTCGACAATGGCATGCCGATCGGCATCACCGACATTTCGGCGACCTGCCACATGCCCGACGTGATCGAGGCGCCCTATCGCCCCGCAATGCTCGGCGAAGAAAGCGGCGGCGCGACGGTGCGCCTCGGGGGGCCGTCGTGCCTAGCGGGCGACGTGATCGGTGACTACCGCCTCCCCGGCGGCGCGCGCGTCGGCCAGCGCTTCGCCTTTCTCGACCAGGCGCATTATTCGATGGTCAAAACGAACAGCTTCAACGGCGTTCCGCTGCCGTCGATCTGGCTATGGGACAGCGAAACCGACGAACTCGAGCTGATCCGCGAATTCGGTTACGAGGACTTCAAGACGCGGCTGAGCTGATTTGTTTCCGTCAACCCCGCGAAAGCCGGGATGACGGTTAGGGTCAGGACGCTAGACAGCGGCGGGCACTATCTCCGCCAGCGCTGCGTGTATGTCGCTGACGACGACCGACCCCTCGCCCACCGACGACGCGACCCGCTTGACCGAGCCCTTGCGGACATCGCCCACGGCATAGATGCGCGGCCAGCTCGTCTCGTAACGTGCGGGCATGCGGTCGAGTGACCAGCCCGCGCGCACCAGCTCGATCGGCGCGATATCGGCGCCCGTCTTCACAAAGCCGCGATCGTCGCACACCATTTCCTTCGGCAGCCAGCCGGTGTTCGGGCTCGCGCCAAGGAACAGGAACAGGAAGCCGCAATCGCAATGGCCTTCGTCGCCCGTTTCGCGGCAGCGATAGGTGAGCCCCGCCAGCCGGTCCTCGCCGTGCAGCGCGATGACATCGGTCGTCGGGACAATTTCGATATTGGGATGTTCCTCCAGCCGCTTGACCAGATATTCCGACATCGTCTCGCGCAGCGACCGGCGGCGGAAAATCACATGGACCTTCTTCGCCACGCTCGCGAGATAGATCGCGCCCTGCCCCGCCGAATTGCCCGAACCGACGACGGTGACTTCGGCATTGCCGCACAGCTGCGCCTCCATCGGCGTCGCGCCATAATAGATGCCGCGCCCCTCATAGGCTTCGATGCCTTCGATCGGCAGGCGCTGATATTGCGCGCCGCTCGCGATGACGGCGGCGCGCGACCGCAGTTTGCGCCCGTCGGCGAGCGTCAGGCAATAGGCGTCGCCGTCGCGCTCGATCGCCGCCGCGCGCACCGGCGCAACCAGCCGCGCACCGAATTTCTGCGCCTGCACCGTCGCGCGCCGCGCGAGCTCGTTGCCCGATATGCCGGTCGGGAAGCCGAGGTAATTTTCGATCTTCGACGAGGTTCCCGCCTGACCGCCGGGCGCGAGCGCGTCGATCGCGATGACGTCGAGTCCCTCCGACGCCGCATAGACCGCGGCGGCGAGCCCGCCCGGACCGCTGCCGACAACGACGACATCGGCGGTTGCGCCGTCAGGGAGCAGATCGAGTCCCAGACTCGCCGCAAGCTGTTCGGGGGTCGGCTGGATCAAAACATCGGCAGCGCCAAGAATCACGACCGGCAGCTGCGTCTCGTCGATCCCGCGTTCGGCAAGCAGATGTGCCGCTACCGGCCCTTCGTCGGGGTCGAACCAGCGGTGCGCCACCCCATGCTTTTGCAGCAGGTCGCGCAGTGCATAGACGCTGCGATCCATCGCTGCGCCGATCACGATCGTCACCGCAAAGCCGCGCGTCTTGCTGAATTCGCGCCGCGCCGAGAGAACACGGACAAAAATATCCGAATAATGCGAGTTGCCCGCGATCAGCCGCTGGAACTCTGGATACGCAATCCGCAGGATTTCGCCGTCGGCACCCATCTCGATGCGCGACAGATGGCGCTGTCCGGTCAGCACCGACAGATCGCCGGCGAACTGGCCGCGCTCCATCCAGCCGACGCGAATCGGGCCCTCGTCGGTCGTCGCGAAAATGTCCGTGTGCCCCGACAATGTGACGATGCAGTCGGGCGCCATCGTTCCTTCGGCCAGAATCAGATCGCCCTGACGATAGGATTCGATCGAACCGAACGCGCAAAGCTCGACGAGCTCGCTGTCCGAAAATGTATGATTTACGTCGGCCGGAGCTGTCATGCGTTGCTGTCCCGATTGACGGTCGCGACCATTTTCGACCGCAATATCTCGCACGCTACGATTGGCCTAATTTGACATCGCATGGAACAGAAACCTTCGTTCGGGGTCTTTACAGACAGGACCCCCCGCCATATATGCGCCCTCCGCTGCCCCAGGGGGACTTCCAATAACCGCAAGGCAGCCTTGTCGTTTACCGTTTCATTTTGGGGGTCCCTTGCATTGCACCAGCATCATAGCGCCCACGGGCTGATTCAGGCACTTTCGCCGGTCGAACCTGTTACGCTTGTCCGCCCGCACGCGGCGCGGCGCGCAGCGCGTTTCTTCATCGAGCGTTTTCCCGGCACCACCATGTATGCGGTCAAGGCGAATCCGTCCGCCGACCTCTTGCGCGTGCTGTGGGATTCGGGTGTCACTCATTATGACGTTGCCTCGATCGCCGAGGTTCGGCTGGTCGCCCGCACGCTGCCGCAAGCGACGCTTTGCTTCATGCACCCGGTGAAAGCCGAGGAGGCAATCTCCGAAGCCTATTGGAAGCATGGTGTCCGCACCTTCTCGCTCGACACGATGGAAGAGCTCGAAAAGATCGTCCGCGCCACCGAAGGCGCGCAGGATCTGAACCTGCTCGTCCGCCTGCGCGTCTCGTCCGACCATTCGAAGCTCAGCCTCGCCGCCAAGTTCGGCGCCGAGCCCGAAGACGTGGCCGAACTGCTCATGGCAACGCGGCAGGCCGCCGACGCGCTCGGCATCTGTTTCCATGTCGGCAGCCAGGCGATGACGCCCCACGCCTATGCGCAGGCGATGGAGCGCGTGCGCGCGGCAATCGTCGGCGCATCGGTCACCGTCGATATCGTCGATGTCGGGGGCGGTTTTCCATCCTCCTATCCGGGCATGGAGCCCCCGCCGCTCGACGCCTATTTCGACACCATCCACCGCAGCTTCGAAAGCCTGCCGATCAGCTATTCGGCCGAGCTGTGGTGCGAGCCCGGCCGCGCGCTGTCGGCCGAGTACAGCTCGCTGATCGTCCGCGTTGAAAAGCGCCGCGACAACGAACTATATATCAACGACGGGGCCTATGGCGCACTGTTTGACGCCGCGCATGTGGGTTGGCGTTTCCCGGTTGCGCTGCAATCTGATGCCGAAAGCGGTGCGGAGCTAGTACCGTTCAGCTTTTACGGCCCGACGTGCGACGATCTCGACCATATGGCCGGGCCCTTCTTCCTGCCCGCCGACATCAAGGCGGGCGATTTTATCGAGATCGGGATGCTCGGCGCCTATGGCTGCGCGATGCGGACCAAGTTCAACGGCTTTGGCGCCGACGAGACGCATGTCGTCAGCGACGAGCCGATGGCGAGCCTCTACACGGGTGAAGTCGAACAGGAACGCCGCAGCGCGACGGTGACCAAGCTGTTCTGACCGGCATCGGCCGGGGCGGTTGACCATCGGGGTCGCCGCCTCTAGCCTTTGCCGCAATGCACAAAAATCTCGACCTCCCGCCGCCGCCGCCGCTTGCCGAGCTGGTGGTCGGACGTCCCGTTGCCCTCTTCCTCGATTTCGACGGCACCCTCGTGGAGATCGCCGACACGCCCGGGGGGATCGCCGTTCCGGCCGACCTCGACGCGCGGCTCCATCGACTGCGCGACCGGCTCGACGGCAGGCTCGCGATCGTCAGTGGGCGCTCGCTCGCCGACCTCGGCCAGTTTCTGGAGGTGCGCGACCTGATCATCGTGGGGTCGCACGGCGCCGAAATGGGCGAGGTCGCCGCGCCCGCGCCGCCGATATCGCCTGCGGGGCGCGCGCGCATCGACGACCTCGCGCGCCGCTGGCCGGGCATTTTGGTCGAAACCAAGCCCCACGGCATCGCCGTGCATTACCGGCAGGAACCCGACGCCGCGCCAAGTGTGTTTGTCCTTATGGACGAACTGGCCGAGAGCGAGGGGCTTGCGCCGCGGCGCGGGAAGATGGTGGTCGAACTCGGACCACGCTGCACCCACAAGGGCACCGCAGTCGCCGCCCTGCTGGCGACGCCCGGCTTCGAGGGCGCAACGCCGTGGTTCATCGGCGACGATGTGACCGACGAGGACGGTTTTGCCGCGGTGCTGGACGGCCGCGGCCACGGCATTCTCGTTGGCCCGCAGCGCCCGACCGCGGCCGATTTTCGGCTCGATAATCCGACGGAGGTGCATCGATGGCTGAACCGCTGAGCTCGCTTTCGCTCTGGCCGATCGGCAATTGCCAGGTCAGCGCGCTGATCGACGACGCGGCGGGCTTGGTCTGGGGCTGCGTTCCGCGCGTCGACGGCGACCCGACCTTCTGCGCGCTGCTCGGCGGCGAGCGGCAGGACGAGGGCGTGTGGCGGCTTCGTCTGGCCGGACAGGTCAGCGCGACGTCGCAGTATCGCCGCAATACGCCGATGCTCGTCACCCGGTTGGAGGCCGAGGACGGCAGCGCGGTCGACGTCATCGACTTCTGCCCGCGCTACCAGCATTCGGGGCGCATGTACCGCCCGGTGGCTTTCATTCGCATCATCCGCCCCGTCGCGGGCAATCCGCGGCTCGAGATGTTGCTCACCCCGATGCACCATTATGGAACCGAAGCCGCGCGGACGACCCGCGGCACCAACCACAAGCGCTTCCTGATCGGCGACCACCAGCTTCGCCTGACCACCGACGCCCCTATCGGCTATATCGACGAGGGGCGGAGCTTCCGCGTCGAACAGGACCTGCATTTCTTCCTCGGCCCCGACGAGCCTTTCACGGGCAATGTCGCCCATTCGATCCGGGCGATGGAAGAGGCGACCGAGCTCTACTGGCAAAGCTGGGTACGCGGCCTTGCGACGCCGATGGACTGGCAGGAAGCGGTGATCCGCGCCGCAATCACGCTCAAGCTCTGCCAACATGAGGAAACCGGTGCGATTGTCGCCGCGCTGACGACCTCGATCCCCGAAGCGCCGCACAGCGAGCGCAACTGGGACTATCGCTACTGCTGGATTCGCGATGCCTATTACACGGTGCAGGCGCTCAACCGGCTCGGCGCGCTCGACGTGCTCGAAAAATATCTCGCCTATCTGCGCAACATTGTCGACCGCGCTGCGGGCGGCCACATCCAGCCGCTTTACTCGGTGATGGGTTTTGCCGAGCTGGAGGAAAGCGTCGCAGCGAACCTTGCGGGTTATCGCGGCATGGGGCCCGTCCGGATCGGCAACGCCGCCTGGACGCAAATCCAGCACGATGCTTATGGCCAGATCGTGCTGCCGACGGTGCAGGGCTTTTTCGACCAGCGCCTGTTCCGCATGGCCGACGAGCGCGATTTCGAGAGCCTCGAAAGCGTCGGCGAGGTCGCGTGGAAGATGCACGACCAGCCCGATGCCGGACTGTGGGAGTTCCGCACGCGCCAACTCGTCCACACCTATTCGGCGGTGATGAGCTGGGCCGCGTGCGACCGCCTCGGCAATGTGGCCGAGCGCATCGGCCGACCCGAGCGCGCCTCATTCTGGAAGGACCGCGCCGCCAAGATTCGCGCGCGGATCGAGGCCGAAGCATGGTCCGATGAAAAGCAGCATTTCGGCGCGGCCTTCGGCCACCACCACCTCGACGCCAGCCTGCTCCAGATGGTCGAGCTGCGCTTCATCCGTGCCGACGACCCGCGCTTCCAGTCGACCTTCGCTGCGATCGAAATGGCGCTACGCCGCGGCGAGCATATGCTGCGCTATGACAGCGAGGATGATTTCGGCCAGCCCGAAACCGCCTTCAACATCTGCACTTTCTGGCTGATAGAGGCACTGCATATGTGCGGGCGCAGCGACGAGGCGCGCGGACTGTTCGAAACGATGCTCGCGCACCGGACCGCCTCGGGCCTCTTGTCCGAGGATCTCGACTTCGAAAGCGGCGAGCTGTGGGGGAACTTTCCGCAGACTTATTCGCTGGTTGGCATTATCAACTGCGCGGGGCTGTTGTCGCGAAGCTGGGATACCGTCCGATGAGCCGCCTTATCGTCGTTTCGAACCGTGTGTCGGTCACCAAGGGCCGCGGCGCCGCCGGGGCGCAGGGCGGACTCGCGGTTGCGATGAACGGCGCATTGCGCGCGCGCGGCGGCATCTGGTTCGGTTGGTCGGGCAACGAGGTGGACCGCTTCACAGGCCAACTCACGATGCAGCGCGCCGACGGTTTCACCACCGCCACGATCGACCTCGAGCCGCACGATGTCGACGAATATTATAACGGCTACGCTAACCGCACGCTGTGGCCGCTCTTTCACTATCGCATCGACCTTGCCGAATATGAGAATGAGTTCGGCATGGGCTATGAACGCGTCAACGAACGCTTTGCCAACAGCCTCGTGCCGCTCGTCGAGGACGATGATGTCGTCTGGGTCCAGGACTATCATTTCCTGCCGCTCGCCGAACGGTTGCGCGCGCAGGGGCTGAAGAACCGGATCGGCCTCTTCCTCCATATCCCCTGGCCGCCCGCGCGACTTTTCGTGTCGCTGCCCTTTCACGAGCGGCTGGTGGCCGCGATGCTCCACTATGACGTGATCGGCTTTCAGTCGGTCGAATGGCTCGAAAGCTTCCTGCACTATTGCCGCAAGGAGCTGCATGCCGACGTCGACGAGGATGCGGGCATCGTGCGCCACGAGGGACGCACCACCGTCGCGCGTGCCTTTCCCATCGGCATCGACCACAAGGAGTTCATGGAGCTTGGCGAGAGCGACGCGGCACGGCGCGCGCACGACCGCCTCGTGGGCAGCGCGCGCAACCGCACCGTCGTGATCGGCGTCGACCGGCTCGACTACAGCAAGGGGCTGCCCGAACGCATCGACGCGATGGAGCGATTGTTCAACCAGCATGACGACATGGTCAACAAGCTGCTCTATATCCAGATCGCCCCGCCCTCGCGCGAGGATGTTCGATCCTATCAGGAAATCCGCGCGACGCTCGAGCAAAAGACGGGGCAGTTCAACGGCGCCCATTCGGACGTCGATCTGGTCCCCATTCGCTATGTGAACCGCGGCTTCGGCCGCGCCGAACTGTTCGGCTTTTACCGCGCCGCCAAGATCGGCCTCGTCACCCCGATCCGCGACGGCATGAACCTTGTCGCCAAGGAATATGTTGCCGCGCAGGACCCCGACGATCCCGGCGTGCTCATCCTCTCGCGCTTTGCGGGCGCTGCCGAACAGCTTACCGACGCGCTGCTCGTCAATCCGCTCAACCATGACGAGGTGACGCGCGCGATATGGACCGCGATGAACATGCCGCTCGCCGAGCGCAAGGAGCGGTGGGAGGCACTGAATGCCGTCGTGCGCGATTCCGATGTTATCGGCTGGGCGGCGGATTTCATCGAACAATTGTCCGGCAATTCCACCGAAGCGCTTGAACCTGCAATGCACTGAAATTTGCGTTGCAAATTGCGACGCTTAACCTAGCATCCTTCCCCACGGCCGGGTCGTGAACGAGCCGCAAGATCAAAGGGGAACAATCGATGTCTGAAAGCCTATTGGCACCCGGAGCGGTGCTCGCGTTGTGGACGCTCCTCATTCTCGGCTGGGTCGCGCTCACGCGTTTTTCCGCAATGGCCAAGGCAGGTATCGATCTGAAGGCCGCCCCTCCGGGTGGACGCGGGGTCGATGTCGAAAAAATCCTGCCGCCGGCGGTCAACTGGAAATCGCACAATTACACGCATTTGTGCGAACAACCGACGATCTTCTACGCCGTCATCGTCTTCCTGCACCTCTCGGGCGGCGACACCGAGCTGACGCGCGGGCTTGCATGGGCCTATGTCGTTCTGCGCATCGTCCACAGCCTGTGGCAGACGACCGTGAACCGCATCCCGGTGCGCTTCGCAATTTTCTCGCTCGCCACATTCTGCCTGTTCGCGCTCGCCATATTGGCGGTCATCGCAACCCTCGGCTGAGGAGCAAGATCATGGATACGAACGCCATTCTCGGTCCAGTCGCGACGCTTGCGCTCTGGTCGATGGTGATGTGGGTATGGATGTATGCCACGCGCATTCCGGCGATGAGCCGCGCCAAGGTCGACGCGATAAACCTGGTCGGGACGACCGGACGAAGCCTCGACGAGCTTCTTCCGCCGCAGGTGCAGTGGAAGGCGCACAATTACAATCACCTGATGGAACAGCCGACGCTCTTTTACGCGGTGGCGATTGCCCTTGCCGTCGGCGGGATGGGCGGCGGGCTCAACGCCCAGCTTGCGTGGGCCTATGTCGCGCTGCGCATCGTCCACAGTCTGGTCCAGGTCACCGTGAACCGCGTGTTGTGGCGCTTCGGCATTTTCGTGTTTGCGAGCCTTTTCCTGCTCGCGCTGTGCATCCACGCCTTCATGGGCTTTGTGCTGAACTAGGCCCTCGAAAAGCGCGCGGCCAGTTCCACATGGGTCGACCATCGGAACTGGCCGACGGGCTGCACCCAGTCGAGCGTATAGCCACCCGCGACAAGCTGCTTCGCGTCGCGGGCAAAGCTTGCGGGGTTGCAGCTCACATAGGCGATCGCCGGCACTGCCGATGACGCAAGCTGCGCAACCTGCTCCTCGGCGCCCGCGCGCGGCGGGTCGAGGATGACCGCGCCGAAGCGGTCGAGCTCGGACGGAACCAACGGACGGCGGAACAGGTCGCGATGCTCGGTGGCGACGAGCGCGCGCGCCCGGTTCGCCGCGCCCGTCAGCGCCGCAATCGCGTCGCGCGCTCCCTCGGCGGCATAGACTTTGCGCCCCTGCTGCACCGACAGGGCAAAAGTCCCGACCCCGGCGAACAGGTCGGCCACGGCGGGCGCATCGCCGATTGCGCGCTGCACCGCCTCGACGAGCGCCGCCTGCCCCGCGGCCGTCGCCTGCAGGAAAGCAAAGGGCGGCACTTCGACCGCGATTTCGCCGAAGCGCACCGTCGGCGGCTCGGGCTGCCACAGCGGTTCGAGCCCGTCGCCCTGGTCGATCGCGAGCCGCGCGAGCGCATGCGCGCCCGCGAAATCCTGCAACGCCATCGCCGCATCGAGCCCCTCGGCGCGCACGCCCTCGAGCACGACCTCGGCGCCCTGATCGAGCATCTGCAGCTTGACTTTCACGGGCCGCCGCTGCGGCGCGATCGCGCCGAGCAGTCCGCGGATCGGCGCGACGAGCGCGAACAATTCGGGGAGCAGCAGCGGGCATTGCCGCATATCGACGATCTGGTTGCTCTGCGCCGCGTTGAAGCCGACGGCAACATGCTTGCCCGCCCTGAGCGCAGTGAGCGCCGCGCGGCGGCGGCTCGCCGGCGGCGAAACGATTGCCGGAAGGATGTCGGTCGCCGCCACCTGCTGCCCCGCGAGCGCGCCTGCGACGCGGTCGCGCACGAAATCTGCGAGCGCAGTTTCAGCGACATGCTGGAGCTGGCACCCCCCGCATTTTCCGAAATGGCTGCACACGGGCTCGGAGCGGTTCGGACCGGCGATCAGCGTGCCGTCTGCGGCGATCCGGTCGCCGGGGACCGCTCCCGCGACATGGCGCCCGTCGGCGGTCACGCCGTCGCCGCGCGCGGCAATGCGCTCGATCAACGCGGTGTCGGTCATGCTATTTCCCAATCAGATCGTCGGCGACAAGGCCGGGGCCTATACGCGCGGCGCGGTCGATATGCCAGCCCACCGCCGCGACCGCCGCTTCGAAGGCATCGCCGCCGCGTGCGAGCATCGCGCCGCACGCGCCGGCGAGCACGTCGCCCGTCCCCGCGCTCGCGAGCCAGGGGCACCCCGGCCAAGCGGCCACCACCCGCCCGTCGGGGGCCGCAATCACCGTGTCGGCGCCCTTGTGGACGACGACCGCCCGCGATTGGCGTGCTGCCGCCAATGTCCGGTCGATCTTGCTGCCACCTGCGTCCGGAAAGCTGCGCGCAAATTCGCCTTCGTGCGGCGTCAGGATCGCGCGCCGCTCGCCCGATGCCAGCGCCGTCAGCCCCGCCGCAATCGCCGCGGCGTCGAGCACCAGTGGCTTGCCCGAACCCAGCGCGACATCGAGCGAGCGCGTCAGACCCTCGCCCGCCGGAAATCCCGGCCCGACGACAATCGCCCCGAGGCGCGGGTCCGCGGCGCGTTCGGCTAAAGCATCGCCGTCGTCGCAAATCACCGCCGACAAGGGCGCCCGCCCGGCGCCGTCGAGGACGACATAACCCGCCCCCGCGCGGAGCGCAGCTCCCGCAGCAAGCTCCGCAGCGCCCGCCATCGGACCCGCGACGACGAGCACCATTCCACGGCTGTATTTGTGCGCCGCCGGATCGCCCGTGGGCAGCGGCGGCGGCGGCAAGGTCCGCATCGTCCGCGCCGCGTCGATCCCGATGCTCGCGAGCAATGTGCGGCCGCACGCCGGTGCGGTCGGGAGCAGCAGATGCGCGGGCTTGAGCGCCCCGAGCGCGACGGTGACATGCGCGGGCAGCGGCGGCATCCACGCCTCGCCGCCGTCGCTCTCGATCCCGCTCGGCAAATCGACCGCGACGACGCGCCGTCCGGCAAAGCGCCCGAGCAGCCCCGCCAGATCGTCTGACAGACGCCGCGACAGCCCCGCGCCGAACAGCGCATCGACGATGACCGGCGCCGGCGCCGTGCGCTCATCGAACGCCTCGACCTCGCCCGTCCACGCGGCGCGCGCCGCTTTCGCAAGGTCGGATTTCGGCTCGCCGAGCGCCGCGACGCGCACCTCTGCCCCGCGTGCCCGCAGCAAGCGCGCCGCGACATAGCCGTCGCCGCCATTGTTGCCGGGTCCGCACAGGATAAGGATCGGCGCCCCCGCCGCCATGCGCCACACGATATCGGCGACGGCCGCGCCCGCGCGCTCCATCAATTCGGCGAGCGATACGCCCGCCGCAGCGCACGCCGCTTCCGCCTCGCGCATCGCGGCGGCGGTCAGAATGGGGGCATCGGCGGGAACGGTCATCGCCCTTCCCTATCACATCGCGGCGAAAGTCGCCTCAGTTGCCGCCGGTGTTGGCGGGAAGGCGATAGCGATCGCCCCCGACGCCGACCTCGATCAGCCCGTCGCCGACGATGGTCACGCGCGCGGCTTCCGCCCCGTCGGCCGTTTCGACACCGCGCCCGTCGCCGGTGATGCGCAGCCGGCGGTATCCTGCGTCGGTCCGCCCGACGACGAGCACCGTGCCGCTGGCACCGGCGATCTCCTGCAAGGTGCAATCGCGCGCGAACCGCGCCGCGCCTTCGAGCGCGCAGTCGATACGGCCGTCCGCAAGCGCGGCGCTGTCGCCGCGCGCCTCGGCCTCGGCGAGCGTGCGGTTGTCGGGGGCGCTGTCGCAGCCTGAAAACAGCAGGACAAGCAGCGCGGCGCCCGCCCGCGTCACCGCGCGGCTTTCAGCTGCGACAGGTCGCGCACCGCGCCCCGCGCCGCGCTCGTCGTCATCGCGGCATAGGCCTCAAGCGCGACCGACACCTTGCGCGGACGCGGCTTTGTGGGCTGCCACGCGGCATCGCCCTTCGCCTCCATCGCCGCGCGCCGCGCCGCGAGTTCGCTGTCGGCGACCGCGAGCATGATCGTGCGCGCCGGAATGTCGATCTCGATGAGGTCGCCGTCCTCGACAAGGCCGATCGTGCCGCCCTCGGCCGCCTCGGGCGACACATGGCCGATCGACAGGCCCGACGTGCCACCCGAAAAGCGCCCGTCGGTGATCAGCGCGCAGGCGGCGCCCAGCCCCTTCGATTTGAGGTAGCTTGTCGGATAGAGCATTTCCTGCATACCGGGGCCGCCTTTCGGCCCTTCGTAGCGGATCACGACAACGTCGCCCTCGACCACCTGCCCGGTCAGAATCCCCGCGACGGCCGCATCCTGGCTCTCGAACACCTTGGCGGGACCGGAAAATTTCAGGATCTTCTCGTCGACCCCCGCGGTCTTCACGATACAGCCGTCGCGCGCGATATTGCCCGACAGCACCGCGAGCCCGCCGTCCTTGCTGAAGGCATGGTCGGCCGAGCGGATCACCCCGGCCTCGCGGTCGAGGTCGAGCGCATCCCAGCGCCGATCCTGGCTGAACGCCGTCTGCGTCGGGATGCCGCCGGGCGCGGCCATGAAGAATTTCTGTACGTCGGGATCGTTGGTGCGCGAAATATCCCATTTGTTGAGCGCGTCGCCCAGCGTCGCGCTATGCACCGTGGGCACATGCGCGTGGAGCAGCCCGGCGCGTTCGAGCTGGCCGAGGATCGCCATGATCCCGCCCGCGCGATGGACATCCTCCATATGCACGTCGCTCTTGGCCGGCGCGACCTTTGACAGGCAGGGAACGCGGCGCGACAGCCGGTCGATATCCTCCATCGTGAAATCGACGCCCGCTTCATATGCGGCGGCGAGCAGGTGGAGCACCGTGTTCGTCGACCCGCCCATCGCGATGTCGAGGCTCATCGCATTTTCGAACGCCTCGAAACTCGCGATGTTGCGCGGCAGGACGCTCGCGTCGTCCTCCTCATAATGGCGGCGGCACATTTCGACGACGATCCGCCCGGCGCGCAGGAACAGCGCCTTGCGGTCGGCGTGCGTCGCAAGCGTCGATCCATTGCCCGGCAGCGACAGCCCCAGCGCTTCGGTCAGGCAGTTCATCGAATTGGCGGTGAACATCCCCGAACAGCTACCGCACGTCGGGCACGCCGCCTGTTCGATCGCGGTGACTTCCTCGTCGCTATAATGTTCGTCGGCAGCGGCAACCATCGCGTCGACCAGGTCGAGCGCGACCTCCTTGCCTTTCAGCACGACCTTGCCCGCCTCCATCGGCCCGCCCGACACGAACACGACCGGGATATTGATGCGCAGCGCCGCCATCAGCATGCCGGGGGTGATCTTGTCGCAATTGGAAATGCACACCATTGCGTCGGCGCAATGCGCGTTGACCATATATTCGACGCTGTCGGCGATGAGGTCGCGACTGGGCAGCGAATAGAGCATCCCGTCGTGCCCCATCGCAATGCCGTCGTCGACCGCTATCGTGTTGAATTCCTTAGCGACCCCGCCCGCCGCCTCGATCTCGCGCGCGACGAGCTGGCCAAGGTCCTTCAGATGGACGTGGCCGGGGACGAACTGGGTAAAGCTGTTGACGACCGCGATGATCGGCTTGCCGAAATCATCGTCCTTCATCCCCGTCGCGCGCCAAAGGCCGCGCGCGCCCGCCATGTTACGGCCGTGGGTCGTGGTACGCGAACGATAAGAAGGCATTTTTGTCAGTCCTGATAATAATATTTCAATCTAGGCGGTGCCTGCGCCTCTACACGTCTATGCCGCGAGTTTCAACATCGCTGCATCGCACAATCGCGCGATTCGCCCCGCCCATGCCGCTTGATCGGCGGGCGCCCCGACCAGATCCTGCCGCATCTCGATCCCGACATAGGCGATGCCATTCGCCTCGGCATGGCGGTCCATCGTCGCGTTGAGCAGCTTGCCCGAATAGGGGAGCTGGTCGCCGACGTTCAGCCCCTCGGCCGCAAAATATTCGAGCGCGATCCGCGCCAGGCGCTCGTCATGATTATAGAGGATTCCCACCTCCCACGGCCGCGCCAGTCCGGGGTCGCTCGCAAGGCGCGGGGTAAAGCTGTGCAGCGACAGGATGAAGGCGGGGCGTGCCGCGGCGATCACCTCGGCGATATGCGCATGATAGGGTCGAAAGAAGCGGTCGAGCCGTGCCTCGCGCGCTTCGTGGCTCAGCGCATTGCCGGGGATCGCGTGACCGTCGCTCGCCACCGGCACCGCGCCGGGCGCATGCTCGTCGCGGTTGCAGTCGACGACGAGCCGCGACACCCCGCCGAGGATCGCGGCATCGACCGCGCCGCGCGCGACGAGCAGCGCCGCGACCTCGGCAACGCCGATGTCGACCGCGATATGCTCGCCAAGCAGCGCGGGGTCGATCCCCAGCTCGATGTCGGACGGCACATGGTTCGACGCATGGTCTCCGATCAGCAGCACCCCGCCCGCTTTCGCCGCGCCGAGATCGACCCACGCCTCGCTCATCGCAGCGCGCCCGTCATCTGCCACCAGTGCGGGTGGCTCGCGGCGAGCGTGGCCGCCGCCGCGTCGCGCTCGGCCGCAGCGTCGAACAGCGCGAAACAGGTCGCGCCCGACCCCGACATGCGCGCGAGCCACGGCTTCAGCGCCCCCAGTTCGGTGAGTATGTCGATCACCGCCGGACATTGCGCGACCGCCGCGCGTTGCAGATCGTTGCGCGCGGCGAACAGCTGCGCGCGCACTTCGGCACCGACCAACAGCGGCCCGCGGTCGAACCCGTCCCACGCAGCGAACACCGGTCCGGTCGCGACCGGCGCGCGCGGATTGACGAGCAGCACGGGCGTGCCGGTCAGGCGAAGTTCGGGCGCCGCCTGCACGCGCTCGCCGATCCCTGTGCCCAGGCACGTCCGGCTCGCGACGCAGGCCGCGACGTCGGCGCCGAGCGGCGCGACGTCGCGCATCAGTTCGGCCTCTCCGACCTCGGGAAGGAAATGTTGCCGGACGAGCCGCGCGGTCGCCGCCGCGTCCGCCGATCCGCCGCCGATTCCCGCTGCAACCGGAAGCGCCTTGGTCAGGCGAAGCGCCAGAGGCGGCACGCGGTCGCCTCCGTGAATCCGCCGCAACAATGCCACCGCACGCAGCACCAGATTGTCGGCGCCTGCGTCCAGCCCTTCGGCGAATTCGCCGTCGATGCTGAGCCTATCGGCATCAGCAACCTCCGCCTCGATCGCGTCGCCGCCGTCGACGAAGGCGAACAGCGTCTCTATCTCGTGATAACCGTCGTCCCGCCGCGCGCGGACATGCAGCGCGAGGTTGATCTTGGCCCACCCCGTCTCGCGCATCGCGCCGCTCATGGCGCGATGGTCGCGGGAGTCAGTCCGTCGCGCAGCTTCGCCTCGATCCGCGTCGCCGCATCGGCGTCGGCGAGCAGCGCGGCGGCGCGCCACACATAGCGCGCCTGGAATTTGCGTCCCGCCTCCCAATAGGCGTCGCCCAGATGCTCGACGATCACCGCATTGGTCGGCTCGCCCAACTGCGCCCGTTCGAGGAGCGGCACCGCTTCGTCGACGCGCCCGGTGAGGAAATAGGCCCAGCCCAGCGAGTCGGTGATCGCCGCATTGGTCGGCTGCTGCTCCCACGCCATCTTGATGCGCGCGAGCGATTGCTCGACATTCTGACGGCGTTCGAGCGCCGAATAGCCCGCATAGTTCAGTATCTGCGCGTCCGACGGCCGCAAGGCGACGGCGCGTTCGAGGAGCGGTGCGGCGCCTTCCCAATCGTCGGCTTCGAGCAGAAGTTCGGCGCGCGCCACCAGCAAGGTCGCGCGCAGCGCCATATCGTCATCGCCATCGCCCAGCGTCGCTTCGATCCCAGCATAGGCACGGGCGGCCGCATCGGCGTCTTTGGCGCGCCGCGCAAGGTCGGCGAAGCGGACATAGAGGCTGCGCGCACGCGGCGATTGCGCCGCCGCTTCTTCGGCAATGGGCAGCGCCGCGGCAAAATCGCCCGCTTCGGCAAGCAGTTCGGCGCGCCGCATCGCGAGCACGCGCGGCGTTGTTCCGCCACGCGGCGCGGCAGTGAGCGCGAGCGCGTCGGACGCCTGTTCGTTCGCCGCCAGCGCTTCGACCAGTGCCGTGCGCACCAGCCAGTCGCCATCGTTCAGCCAAAAGGCGGCGCGCGCGAACAGCAGCGGAACCTTGGGATTGGCATTCGGCGTGCGCGCCAGTCCGTCGGCGAGCAGGGCGAGCCAGAGCGCGGTACCTGCGCGCGGTGTCGCGACCGATTGGTCGGGAAGCAGCAGCAGCGGGTCTTCGCGCGCGCCCGCGGCCAGCGCAATCCGCTTTCGCAGCCGCTCGGCGGCATCGGCCTGCCCCGATTGATCGAGGGTGGCTGCAACGCGCAGCGCGACGACCTGGCTCGTGCGATCGGTCAGGACAATCTCGTCGATCAGCCGCAGCGCCTCGGCCGTATCGCGCACGGCGAGCCGGACGAGCGCCCCCTCGAGCGCAAGCGCGGGTTCGGTACGCGCCGGTCCGCTGGCAGCAAGCAGATGGCGGTGTGGCATTTTTTGGCGCGCGCCGACGTCGATCCATGCGTTGAAGCTGGGTTCGATCAATTGCGCGATCACATCGCCGCCCGATTTGTCGGACCGTCCGCGCAAATAGCCGCGCGCGGCGGCCCAATCCGACCGGCGCATCGCATCGACCAGCAGCACGAGCTGCGCGTCGAAACGGCGCTCGCCCTCATTCCAGAGCTGAGACGCGGCATTGCGCGCGGCCGCCAGATCGCCCGCCTCGATCGCCTGTTCCAGCATCCGGCGGCGCACACCGGGTAGCTCCGGGGCGTGAGATGCCAGCGCCGACAGCGCCGACAGCGCTTCCGCAGGCTCGCTGTTTTCTTCCGCGATTCGCGCGCGGACCAGCGCATTGAGCGCAGCGTTGCTGTCGTCGGCTGCCGACGCCGCGCTCGGCGCCGCAACGCTCATGGCCAGTGCGGCGGCCGGGACGAATTTACATATTCGGATAATTGGGGCCTCCGCCGCCTTCGGGAGTGACCCAGTTGATATTCTGGGTCGGGTCCTTGATGTCGCACGTCTTGCAGTGGACGCAATTCTGCGCGTTGATGACGAATTTGGGATCGCCCTCTTCCTCGCCGACGATCTCATACACACCCGCGGGGCAATAGCGCTGCGCGGGCTCGTCATAGAGCGGCAGATTATATTCGACCGGGATCGAAGGATCCTTGAGTTGCAGGTGGACCGGCTGGTCTTCCTCATGATTGGTGTTCGACAGGAATACCGAGGACAGCCGGTCAAAGGTCAGAACGCCGTCGGGTTTCGGATAATCGGGTTTGGGCATCATGTCGGCACGATAGAGCGTGGTGTTGTCGGGATGATGCTTCATCGTGAAGGGCACGCGGATACCGAAATTTTCCAGCCACATCATAATTCCCGCGAGCATCGTTCCCGCAAGATCGCCCCATTTTTCGACGAGCGGCAGGACATTGCGGACGACGCTCAGCTCCTTCTTGACCCAGCTGTCGTCATAGGCCGCCTGATAGGCGTCGAGCGTGTCGCTGCTGCGCCCCGCGCTCACCGCCGCAAATGCCGCTTCGGCCGCCATCATGCCCGACTTCATCGCGGTGTGCGTGCCCTTGATGCGCGGAACGTTCAGGAATCCGGCGCTGTCGCCAATCAGCGCGCCGCCCGGAAAAGCCAGCTTCGGCACCGACTGGTAGCCGCCGTCGCTGATCGCGCGCGCGCCATAGGAGACGCGCTTGCCGCCCTTCAATATCTTCGCAATCGCGGGGTGCGTCTTCCACTTCTGCATTTCCTGGAAGGGCGAGGTGTGCGGATTGCGATAGTTGAGCCAAGTCACGAAACCGAGGGCGACCTGTCCGTTCGCCTGGTGATACAGGAACCCGCCGCCATTCGAATTTTCGTCGAGCGGCCAGCCCTGCGTGTGGATGACGCGGCCCGGCGCATGATTCTCCGGGGCGATGTCCCAGAGTTCCTTGACGCCAAGGCCATAGACCTGCGGCTCGCAATCGGCGTCGAGGCCGAATTGCGGCTTGAGCATCTTGGTCAGATGCCCGCGCACGCCTTCGCCGAAGAAGGTATATCTGGCATGGAGTTCCAGCCCCGGCGCATAGTCGGGCTTGCGGCTGCCGTCGCGCGCGATGCCCATGTCGCCCGTTGCAACGCCCTTCACCGAACCATCGTCGTTATAGAGGATTTCGGCCGCGGCGAATCCGGGGAAAATCTCGACGCCCAACCCTTCGGCCTGTTCGGCGAGCCAGCGGCAGAGATTGCCGAGGCTTCCGGTGTAGGTGCCTTCATTGTGCATGAAGCCCGGCGAGATGAAATCGGGCAGGCCATATTTCTTGGTCTTGGTGAGCACCCAATGCTGGTTGTCGTTCACCGGCACCTCGGCGAGCGGGCAACCGGACTCGCGCCAATCGGGGAGCAGTTCGTCGAGCGATTTGGGGTCGATCACCGCGCCCGACAAAATATGCGCGCCGACTTCGGACCCTTTTTCGAGGATGCAAACCGACAGTTCGCGTGCTGCCTCGTTCGCCAGTTGCTTGAGGCGGATCGCCGCCGAAAGTCCCGCCGGACCCGCGCCGACGATGACCACGTCATAGGGCATCGATTCCCGTTCGCTCACCGCAAATACCTTTCTGCCGTCCCTGCACCGCTCATTCGTCGTAAGCGGCACTCATTTTGTCACGTATTGCGATGCCCGCCAATTGACGCGTCCGTCAACAGCCTGTTTGAATCAATTCATGGGTGGGCGAAACCTTTTGCGCGCGGCGGAAAGCTATCACGACTGGTGGTCGCTCGCCGGTCTGGACGCGCTCGTCGGCGAAACGCTGGCGGGCTGGCTTGATGCCGTCCCCCTTCCCGCGAACGATTCGGCGCGCAAGCAAACCCGCGAACCGGCGGCCGAGGCCGCGCCGCCGCCGCTTCCCGCCGCGCTGCAACGCCAGGCCGAAGCTGCGCCTGCCAAGCCCGCTGGTCCGGTAGACATTCCCGGCGAGTGGGAGGCCTTCTCGCGCTGGCTTGCCGAGCATCCCGATGTACCGGGCAGCCAATGGGACGCGCGCCGCGTGCTCCCCCAGGGCGAAGCGGGCGCCGCGCTGATGGTTCTCACCGCCTGGCCCGAAGTCGACGACCAGCGCGACGGGACGCTCTTTGCGGGCGCAGCCGGCGGCCTGCTCGATGCGATGTTGCGGGCGATCGGCATGGCCCGCGCCGATTGCTATCTCGCCAGCCTCGCCGTCACCCGTCCTCCGGGCGGCCGATGCGACACCGGCGTCATGCCCGACCTCGACCGGTTGCTGTGGCACCATTTGCGCCTCGCCCGACCGCAGCGGCTGTTGCTCGTGGGGACAGAGGTCACGCGGATGGCGGCAAAGCTGGAGCTTGCCGATACGCGCGGAAAGTTACTCGAAATTAACCAAGATGGCGGAAGAGTGGAAGCAGTGGCGGTCGCCCACCCCGCCCTGCTCCTCGCGCGGCCCGTTCAGAAGGCCGCGGCATGGGACAGCCTGAAACTGTTCAACCAGGGACGTTGACCGATGATGAAACGGACCAGCCTTTTCCTTTCCTGCGCAATCCTTGCCGCAGTAAACGCCGCGCCCGCGCGGGCCGTCGACGCGGGCGAACGCGATCTTGTCATCGCGCCGCAAACCGTGCCCGAAATCTTGTCGGCAAAGCAGAAACAGCATTATCGCGATGTCGTCGCGGCTATCCGCGGCCAGCGCTGGGGCGATGCCAAGGCGCTGCTTGCCGAGGACAAGGGCCCGCTCGACAATTTCCTGCGCGCCGAACTGCTCGTCGCGGCGAACAGCCCGCGCGCCGAGGTCGCCGACATCATGCCGATCCTGTCGCGCGCGCCCGACCTGCCGCAGGCGGCGCAGCTCGGCCGCCTCGCGGCAAAACGCGGCGCGACCGACATACCGTCGTTGCCACCGCAAATGCGGCTGAGCTGGGCGGGAAGCGCACCGCGCCGCATCGGCGCCGAAAGCGTCTATGACCCCTTCGCGGCGGGCCTTGCGAGCAGCATCCCGGAACGTATCAAGAATGACGATCCGGCCGGCGCCGAAGCATTGCTCAACGCGGTCATCGACAAATTGTCGCCCGAATCGCGCGCCGAATGGACGCAAAAGGTCGCCTGGTCCTATTATATCGAGAATGACGACGCCAACGCGCTGCGTCTTGCGACCGATTGCGTCGGCAACGGCGGGGCCTGGGCGGCGCATGGCGCATGGGTCCAGGGACTCGCATCGTGGCGGCTCGGCGATTATCGCACCGCATTGACCGCCTTCGACCGCGTCGCGCGCGATGCGCCCGACAGCGAACTGCGCGCCGCCGCCCATTTCTGGGCGAGCCGCGCGGCGATGGCGGCGGGGCAGCCCGCGCTCGTCCAGCCGCGCCTGCGCGCCGCGGCGGCGAATGAGGAAACGCTTTACGGTCTCCTCGCCGCCGAAACGCTCGGCCAGCCGGTGCAGCACCAGCAACAGAATGTGCGCCCCGACCGCCGCGCGTGGCGCGCGCTCGACGACCTTCCGAACATCCGCATCGCCATCGCGCTCGCTGAAATCGGCGAGGACAAATATGCCGACGAGACGCTGCGCCACCAGGCGCGCATCGGGCGCGCCGAGCATCACGAACAGATACTGGGTATCGCCGGTGCGCTGAACCTCCCCGAAACCCAGCTCTATCTCGCGCACAACACGCCGCAGGGACGCAAGCTCGCCGCCGCTGCCCGCTATCCGCAGCCCAATTGGGAACCGGCCGGCGGCTGGCGGGTCGACCCCGCGCTCGTATTCGCCCATACGCTTCAGGAATCGAGCTTCCGCCGCGCGGCGGTCAGCTCGGCCGGAGCGACCGGGCTGATGCAGGTGCGTCCCGGCACCGCGCGCGACATCGTGCGCTGGGAAGGCGCGGTCGCCGCGCTCGGCGATCTCAAGACGCCCGCGGTCAATATGGAACTTGGCCAGCGCTATCTGCAATATCTCAGCCGCGAACCGGCTACCGGAGGTCTGCTGCCAAAGGTCATCGCCGCGTACAACGCCGGCCCCGCGCCCGTCGCGCGCTGGCAGAGCGAGATTCGCGACAATGGCGACCCGCTGCTCTACATCGAATCGATCCCCTATTGGGAAACGCGCGGCTATGTCGGCATCGTGCTGCGCAATTACTGGATGTACGAGGCGCAGCAGGGCAAGCCCTCGGACAGCCGTGCCGCGCTCGCGCAGGGCAAATGGCCGCGCTTTCCCGATGGCAAGGATCGCACGCGGCTGAGCTGGGCGGGCGGCAGCAATGCCGATTGACGACAGCCGGCCGTTCAAGCCGGTCCGCATCGCGCTTCTCACCATCTCGGACAGCCGCGGCGCAGCCGACGACCGCTCGGGCGACACGCTCGAACAATTGCTGGCCGAGGCGGGGCACATTCTTGCCGCGCGCGCCATCATCAAGGACGAGGCCGACCTGATCGTCTCGCGCCTCCACAACTGGATCGACGATCCAGAGGTCGACGTCGTCATCACCACCGGCGGCACCGGCCTGACCGGCCGCGACGTCACGCCCGAGGCTCTGCACCGCCTCGACGGCAAGGACATACCGGGCTTTGGCGAGTTGTTCCGCTGGCTCAGCTATCAGAAGATCGGTACCTCGACGATCCAGTCGCGCGCCTGCGCGATCGTCGCGCGCGGCACTTATATCTTCGCGCTCCCCGGATCGACAGGCGCCGTCAAGGACGCGTGGGAGGGCATATTGGCGACCCAGCTCGACAGCCGCTACCGCCCGTGCAATTTCGTCGAACTGATGCCGCGCCTGACCGAATAGTCGCGCCCCCTTCCTGTTCGTCTCCCCGGACTTGATCCGGGGTCCAGCAACGCGAAAGGAATGGATGCCGGATCAAGTCCGGCATGACGAAGGCACCGGGTTGCATCCGAACCTCGATTTGTTCTTTATTTGTTCTCACTGGCTCGCTACATTATGCGGGTGGAACAAGCCAAACCCCTGCCCCCCATTTCCGGTCGCGGCGCCCCCACCAATTTGCGCCCGACGCGCACCGGCTCGCTCGCGCGCGAGGCCGATGGCGACTGGCTCGACCTCGCGCTCGACATCGACGGCGCGCCGCCGCCGCTGCGTACGACCGTCACCGCCGAACATCCCAAGACGATCATCGCGCGCAACACGTCGCCCGACATCGGCTTCGACCGCTCGATCAACCCCTATCGTGGCTGCGAACATGGCTGCGTCTATTGCTACGCGCGTCCGACGCATGCCTTTCACGACCTGTCGCCGGGGCTCGATTTCGAAAGCCGTCTCTTTGCCAAACCCGACGCTGCAAAGCTGCTGCGCGCCGAACTCGCGAAGAAGAATTACGATCCAGCCCCCCTCGCCATCGGCACCAACACCGACGGGTACCAACCGATCGAGCGCGAATGGGGCGTCACGCGGTCGGTGATCGAGGTGCTCGCCGAAACGCGCCACCCGCTGCTCATCACGACCAAGTCCGACCGCCTGCTCCGCGACCTCGACCTGCTCGCCGACATGGCGCGCGACAATCTGGTCGGCGTCGCGATTTCGGTGACGACGCTCGATCCCAAAATCGCACGCACCCTCGAACCGCGCGCACCGCACCCGCGGCGCCGTCTCGCCGCGATCCGCGCGCTTGTCGATGCGGGCATCCCGACGCAGGTCAACATCTCGCCGATCATTCCCGCGATCACCGATCACGAGATAGAGGCGATCATGGCGGCTGCGGCGGACGCTGGTGCGATCCGCGCTTCCTATATCCTGCTGCGTCTGCCGCACGAGGTCGCGCCGCTGTTCCGCGCCTGGCTCGACGCGCATTATCCCGACCGCGCCGACAAGGTGATGCACATGGTGCAGGACATTCGCGGCGGCCGCGACAACGACCCCGACTTCTTTTCGCGGATGAAGGGGCGCGGCGTCTGGGCGCAGCTCATCCGCACCCGCGTCAAGCGCGCCGCGCGCGAACATGGCCTCGACAAAAGCTTCCCGCCGATCCGCAGCGACCTCTTCCGCCCACCCGAGCGCGACGGGCAGATGGAGTTGTTCTGACGATGGCTTATCGGAGCGGATGGCCCGGCGACGGACTCACTCTCACAATGGGTCTCCGTGCATGAACATTCCCGAATAAAACATAAGAAAAAGCACCAAGACCGTGGCGGCAAGAATAATGGCTATGCCACGCCTGCTCATCACGCCTCCGCCAGCGACTTCAGCTTGTAATCCTTATACTCGTCGCGGATCTGGCGTTTCAAAATCTTGCCCGTCGCGGTGTGCGGAAGCTCATCGACAAAGACGATTTCGTCGGGCAGCCACCATTTGGCCACCTTGTCCTTCAGATAGTCGAGGATCGCCGCCTCGCTCGTCTCCGCGCCCGGCTTGCGGACGATCAGCAATATCGGGCGCTCGTCCCATTTCGGGTGATAGACACCGACCGCGGCCGCCTCCTGCACCCCCGGCGCGCCGACCGCCGCATTTTCGAGTTCGATCGAGCTGATCCACTCGCCGCCCGATTTGATGACGTCCTTCGCGCGGTCGGTGATCTGCATGACGCCGTCGGGGTGGAGGACCGACACGTCGCCCGTGTCGAACCATCCGTCGGCGTCGGCGGCGTCGGTGTCGGCCTTGAAATACCGCTGGATGATCCACGGTCCGCGGCACTGCAATCGCCCGCTCGTCTCGCCGTCGCGCGGCAGCACATTTCCTTCGTCGTCGACGATGCGCAGTTCGACCCCGAACGGCGGGCAGCCCTGGCGGCAGATGATGTCGACCTGTTCGTCGAAACCCAGCGCGTCCCAGTTCCACGGACGCTTGCCCATCGTCCCGATCGGGCTCGTCTCGGTCATCCCCCACGCGTGGCCGACATAGACCCCCGCCTTCATGAAACGCTCGATCATCGCGCGCGGCGCCGCCGATCCGCCGATGATGACGTGACGCAGCGCGCCATAGTCCATCCCCGTCGCGTCCATATGCGCGAACATCGCGATCCACACGGTCGGGACCCCCGCGCTGTGCGTGACCCCCTCCTCGTGCATCAGGTCGCACAGCACCTGCGCGTCGTTGGTCGCCGAAAAGACAAGCTTCGCCCCGACGACCGCCGCGGCATAGGGAATGCCCCAGCTATTCGCATGGAACATCGGCACGATCGGCAGGATCACCGACCGCGCCGACAGGTCGAACGCGTCGGGCTGCACCTCGGTCACCGCATGGATGACGTTCGAGCGATGCTCATAGAGCACCCCCTTCGGATTGCCGGTGGTGCCGCTGGTATAACAAAGCCCGACCGGATCGCGTTCGCCCAGTTCCGCCCATTCGAAACTGCCGTCTTCGGCATCGACCAGGTCGCGGTAGGAGAGATAGCCCTCGCGCGCCGGCGCGTCGAACAGGATGAAATGCTCGATCGTCGTGAGCTGGTCGCGCAGCCGCTCGACGATCGGCAGAAAGGCCGCGTCGAACAGCAGCACGCGATCCTCGGCATGGTTGCAGATATAGACGAGCTGCTCGTCGAACAGCCGCGGATTGACCGTGTGGAGCACGCCGCCAATCCCGGCCACCCCGTACCAGCTGACGAGATGATGCGCATGATTCATCGCGAGCGTCGCGATCCGGTCGCCTTTCTTCATCCCCAGCTTGAACATCGCGGCCGAAAAACGGCGCGCTTCGACGCCGACCTCGCCCCAGTTGGTTCGCGTCAGACTGCCGTCGGCCCAGCGGGTAACGATCTCGCGCTCGCCATGTTCGCGCGCGGCGTGGTCGATCAGGCTCGTGACGAGCAGCGGCTGGCCCTGCATTCCCATTATGACATCCTCTTCCTTGTTTTGACCAAGGATAGGAGCGCCGAAGGAGATGTGGCAAGGGGCGTTATGCGGCGGCCGCGTGGGGCAGGCTCGACCGTTCTAGCCGCGCACCCGGAAATCGCGCGGCGCAACGAGTGCGAGCGCGGGGTCCGCGATCCCCGCGACGCTTTCCAGCCGTGAAACCAGATCGGGGCCGAGCGCGAAGCCGCGCCCCAGATCGATACGAATCTCGTCGCCCGTATCGGGGTCCGGGGTGATCATCACGACGCGCCCGCGGGCGTCGTCGCGGCGTTCGAGCAGCCGCGCGATATCGTTTACCGCCTCGGCGAGTTCGACACGGCAGGTCAGCTCGAGCGCCGCGGTCGCGGCAATATCGGCCAGCGACTGCGCCCCGCGTACCGTCACGCGCGGCGTCTCTTCGCCTTCGAGCAGGTCGAGCTCGACCGACAGCAGCGCGCAGCCGCCGTCGGCCGCCAGCGCCTCGAGCGTCTTGCCCGCCGCTTCGTCGAAACAGCTCGACTGGAACTGCCCGCTGCGGTCGGACAGCGTCAGGTTGAGGAAGCGGTTGCCGCGCTGCGACACACGCGCACGCGCGCTTTCGACCATGGCCGCCATCACCATCGGGACGCGCGTTCCCGGCGTCATTTCGACATTGTCGCAAATGTCTCCATAGCTCCGCGCGCCGCGCGCCGCGAGGATCGCCTGATATTGCTCGACCGGGTGCGCCGAGAAATAGAAACCGAACGCTTCCTTTTCGCGCGTCATCCGTTCGGCGAGCGCCCACGGCTCGGCAGAGGGAAGCTGGAGGACGGGCGCCAGATCGACCTCGCCGCCGAACAGCCCGCCCTGCCCCGTCGAGCGTTCGTGCGCCGAACTGCTGGCGCAGGCGAGCAGCGCCTCGGCGCCGGCGAAGGCGCGCGGGCGGTCGGGCTCGATACAGTCGAACGCCCCGGCCGCTGCCAGCGCCTCGATTTGCCGTCGGTTGAGCATTTTCGGATCGATCCGCCCCGCAAAATCGTCGAGGCTCGCGAAATCGCCGCGCGCCTGCCGCTCGGCGACGAGCGCCTCCATCGCCTTTTCGCCGACACCTTTCAGCGCGCCGAGCGCATAACGCACCGCCAGTCCCTCCTCGGTCCGGCTGACCGAGAAATCGGCCTCGCTCTCGTTCACCGACGGTGGCGCGACCGCGATGTCGAGCCGCCGCATATCGTCGATGAACACCGACAATTTGTCGGTCTGATGATTGTCGAACGACATCGACGCGGCGAAAAATTCGTGCGGATAATGCGCTTTCAGCCACGCCGTCTGGTACGACAGCAGCGCATAGGCCGCGGCATGGCTCTTGTTGAAGCCATAGCCCGCGAACTTGTCGATCAAGTCGAACAGCTCGTTCGCGGTCTTGGCGTCGATCTGGTTATGCTCGGCGCAGCCCGCGACAAAGGTTTCGCGCTGCGCGTCCATTTCGGCCTGGATCTTCTTGCCCATCGCGCGGCGGAGCAGGTCGGCGCCGCCGAGGCTGTAGCCCGCCAATATCTGCGCGGCCTGCATCACCTGTTCCTGATAGACGAAAATGCCATAGGTTTCGGCGAGGATGCCTTCGAGCAGCGGGTGCGGATAGGCGATCGGCTCGCGCCCGTTCTTGCGCGCGCCGAACAGCGGGATATTGTCCATCGGCCCCGGACGATAGAGCGCGACGAGCGCGACGATGTCGCCGAAATTGGTCGGCTTCACCGCCGACAGCGTGCGCCGCATCCCCTCGGATTCGAGCTGGAACACCCCGACCGTGTCGCCGCGCTGGAGCAGCTCGTACACGCCGGGATCGTCCCAGCCGAGCGTATCGAGGTCGACGTCGATCCCGCGCAGCGCGAGCAGCCGCCGCGCCTCCTTCAGCACCGACAGCGTCTTGAGGCCGAGGAAGTCGAACTTCACCAGCCCCGCGGTCTCGACATATTTCATGTCGAACTGCGTCACCGGCATGTCCGAGCGCGGGTCGCGATAGAGCGGGACGAGCTGGTCGAGCGGCCGGTCGCCGATCACAACGCCCGCGGCGTGCGTCGAACTGTGGCGCGGCAGGCCTTCCAGTTGCCGCGCCATGTCGAACAGCCGCCGCACGCCGTCGTCCTGCTTATATTCGGTCATCAGCTCGGACACGCCGTTCAGCGCGCGTTCGAGCGTCCAGGGGTCGGTCGGGTGGTTCGGCACCAGCTTCGCGAGCCGGTCGACCTGGCCATAGCTCATCTGGAGCACGCGCCCCGTGTCCTTGAGCACCGCGCGCGCCTTCAGCTTCCCGAAGGTGATGATCTGCGCGACGGTATCGCGGCCATATTTCTCCTGCACATAGCGGATCACCTCGCCGCGCCGCGTTTCGCAGAAGTCGATGTCGAAGTCGGGCATCGACACGCGCTCGGGGTTCAGGAAGCGTTCGAACAGCAGGCCCAGTTTCAACGGGTCGAGGTCGGTGATCGTCAGCGCCCACGCGACGACGCTCCCCGCGCCCGACCCGCGCCCCGGTCCCACCGGAATGTCGTGCGCCTTCGCCCATTTGATGAAGTCGGCAACGATCAGGAAGTAACCGGGAAACCCCATTTGCGTGATGACGTCGACCTCGAAATCGAGCCGCTCGACATAGGCCTGCCGCTCCTCGTCCGTCAGCTCGGGATAGAGCGCCAGCCGCGCCGCCAGCCCGGCATGCGCGTCGGCCTTCAATTGCGCCGCCTCGCCTTCGCGGTCGCCCGCGAGGCTCGGCAGGATCGGCTTGCGCTTCGGCGCCATGAAGGCACAGCGCTGCGCGACGACGAGCGTGTTGCGGATCGCCTCGGGCAGGTCCGAAAAGGCGTCCTCCATCGCCTCGGCGGGCTTGAGCCACGCCTCGGGACTCGACACGCGCCGGTCCTCGCTTTCGACATAGGCCGACTGCGCGATGCACAGCATCGCGTCGTGCGCGGGATGGAACTGCGGTTCGACGAAATTGGCGGGATTGGTCGCGACGAGCGGCAGCGCGCGCGCATAGGCCATGTCGATCAGCGCATCCTCGGCCGCCTTTTCCACCGCATCGCCGCGCCGCGACAGTTCGATGTACAGGCGGCCCGCGAACAGCGCCTCGAGCCGCTCGACATAATCGTCCGCCGCGGTCTTCTGCCCGTCGGCGAGCAGCCGCGCGAGCGCGCCCTCGCCGCCGCCGGTCAAACAGATCAGCCCGTCGGTGCGTCCGGCCATGTCGGCGAGCGCGACATGCGGGTCATGCTCGATCGGTCGCCCGAGGTGCGCCGCCGACACCAGCGCGCACAGATTGTCATATCCGGTGTCGTCCTGCGCATAGAGCGCGATCCAGTCGATCAGCGGCGCCCCGCTCGCGAGCCGTTGTCCGGGCCGCGCGACGCTGAGTAGCGCGCCGACGATCGGCTGCACCCCCGCCGCGGTGCACGCGTCGCCAAAGGCCATGACGCCGTACAGCCCGTTGCGGTCGGCGACCGCCACCGCGGGAAATCCCCGCTCGCGCGCCGCCTTGGCAACCGCCTTGGGGTCGATCGCCCCTTCGAGCATCGTGTAACTGGAAAAGACGCGCAGGGGGACAAAGGGGCTGTAGGCCATGACGGGACGCTAACGCCGCTCTCGTGATTCGACCACCGCCACGTTTCACAAATTCGTCATTGCGAGGAGCGCAGCGACGAAGCAATCTCCAGCCCACACCCATGTCGGACCAAGGCTGGAGATTGCTTCGCTGCGCTCGCAATGACGAGGAACAAGATCTACCCCAGCAATTCCTCAATCTCTTTGCGCAAATGTTCGGGCTTGGTCGTCGGCGCGTGGCGCGACACGACCTTGCCGTCGCGGTCGACCAGGAATTTGGTGAAATTCCACTTGATCCCGCTGCCCAGCAGCCCGCCCTTTTCCTGTTTCAGATGCTTGAAGATCGGGTCGGCGTCCGATCCGTTGACGTCGATTTTCGCCATCACCGGAAAGGTCACGTCATAGGTGAGCGTGCAAAAATTCGCGATCTCGTCCGCATCGCCCGGTTCCTGCGCGCCGAACTGGTTGCACGGGAAAGCCAGTATCTCGAACCCCCGGTCCTTGTAGTCGCGATAGATTTCCTCGAGCCCCTCATATTGCGGCGTGAAACCGCATTTCGATGCGGTGTTGACGATCAGCAGCACCTTGCCGCGATAATCGGCGAGCGACTGCGCTCCCCCGCCCGGCAACGGCGCCGAAAAATCATATAGGCTCATCTCATTTCTCCCCGGATGTTCGTTGTCTATAGATGAAATCGAAACTCGTCGCCCATGTCAGCCCGTGGTCGGTCGACTGCTCGCCATGCTGGCGCACCGATCCGTCGTCCGCGCGCGAATAGGTCATGCGGATCAGCGCATCCTGCCCCTGCCCCACGACGTTCGGCCACAGTCCGGTCAGCACCATCTTGCCGTCCGCGACCCCGCCGTCGAAATCGACGCGCGTTCCCGAACTGTCGACCCACGCCTGCCGCCATTGGCGGCGCTCGCGGTCGTAAAGGCTGAACGACCCGCCGCCCCCGCCCGACCGCGGTTTCCAGGTCTCGCGGATCGCGCAGCCGCCGAACATCGCCTCGATGCTGCTCGTCGCGACCTGCGTGTCGCTGCCGTTCGGAAAGACGTCCCACTCGCCGACCCAGAAATCGAACGCGCGGTGTTCGGCGCTCGTGCAGGCGGGCGGCGGCGGTGTCGGCGGCGTTTGCGCCGTCGCGGCGGCAGGCCAGACCAGCGCCGCGACGGCGAGCGCGCGATAATGTCGATTACGCATATGCACCCCCTTCGCCCCGGAGGTTGCAGCCTAGGCCTCTATGCGCCCCTCGTGCAAGCGCAGCACGCGGTCCATCCGCGCCGCGAGCCGTTCGTTGTGCGTCGCGACGAGCGCTGCCGATCCATGATCGCGCACCAGCTTCATGAACTGGTCGAACACGCGGTCGGCGGTCGCCTCGTCCAGATTGCCCGTCGGCTCGTCGGCGAGGACGAGCAGCGGCCGGTTCGCCAGCGCACGCGCGACCGCGACGCGCTGCTGCTCGCCGCCCGACAGCTTGCTCGGCTTGTGGTGCAGCCTTTCGGCAAGCCCCAGCCGGGCGAGCAGGTCGGCCGCGCGCTCCTCGGCCTCGGCCTGCGGCGCGCCGCGGATCAGTTGCGGCAGCACGACATTCTCGATGGCGTTGAAGTCGGGAAGCAGATGGTGGAACTGATAGACAAAGCCGATCTTCTCGCGCCGCGTCTTCGTCCGGTTGCCCTGGTCGATGCGCGTCACATCCTCGCCGTCGATGCGGATCACGCCTTCGAACCCGCCTTCGAGCAGCCCGACCGCCTGCAACATCGTCGATTTGCCCGACCCCGACGGACCGAGCAGCGCGACAATCTCGCCGCGCTTCAGCGCCGCGTCGACGCCGCGCAGCACGTCGATCGTCACCTCGCCCTGCACAAAGCTGCGCTTCAGGCCGACCAGTTCGAGCGCCAGATCACTCATAACGCAGCACCTGCACGGGGTCGGTATTCGCCGCCTTGAACGCCGGATAGAGCGTCGCGATGAAACTGAAGAGGATGACCATCACCGAAATGCCGATAATCTCGAACGGGTCGGGCTTCGACGGCAGTTCGGTCAGAAAGCGGATAGAGGGGTCCCATAGCGGCTGGCCGGTGATCCACTCCATCGACCGCACGACATTCTGGCGGATCGACAACAGCCCGAACCCGATGAGCAGCCCCATCGCAGTCCCCGCGACGCCGATCGACAGGCCGATCGCGATAAAGACGCGCATCACCGAATCGCGCGTCGCGCCCATCGTCCGCAGGATCGCAATGTCGCGCATCTTCGCGCGCACCAGCATGATCAGCGAAGAGACGATGTTGAACGAAGCGACAAGGATGATCAGCGACAGGATGACGAACATCGCGACGCGCTCGATCGCCAGCGCCTCGAACAGGCTGCTGTTCATCTGCCGCCAGTCCGAAACCACCGCCTGTGCCGCGACCTTTTCGGCGAGCGGCTGCAATATTTCGCCGACGCGGTCGGGGTCGGCCGTCTTGACCTCGATCATCCCCACCGTGTCGCCGATCAGGAGGAGGAGCTGTGCATCCTCCATCGGCATCACGACATAGAGCTTGTCGAAATCATAGACGCCGATCTCGAACACCGCCGACACGCGATAGCTGATCTCGCGCGGCACCGTGCCAAAGGGCGTCGAACGTCCGGCGGGATTGATGATCGTGATGTTCGATCCGACCGTCGCGCCCAGGTTGCGCGCCAGTTCGGACCCGATCGCGACATTCCCCGACCCCGGCGTCAGCGAACGCAGGTTGCCCTGCAACACCTTGCCGCCCAGCACGTCGTTGCGGCGAATATCCTCGACCGTCATCCCGCGCAGCAAAATGCCTTCGACGCGCCCCGAAAAGGTCGTGAGCAGGGGCTGCTCGATCAAGGGCGTCGCCGACACCACCTCGGGCGTCGCCTCCGCCTCTTTCAGCACGTCGCGCCAGTCGTCCAGCCGCCCGCCAAAGCCCTGAACGACCGCATGGCCGTTCAGCCCGACGATCTTGTCGAACAGATCGGCGCGCACGCCGTTCATCACGCTCATCACGATGACGAGCGCCGCGACGCCCAGCGTCACCGCGACAAAGCTGAACGCCGCGGCGACGAAGATGAAACCTTCGCCGCGCTGGGGGAGCATATAGCGTTTGAAGATAGTGCGCTCATAGGATCGCAGGATCATGCGGCGGCCGGCCTTTCAGGCGCAACGGACGTTGCGGTCATGCCGGTGCTTTAGGGAGCGGCCGCGCCGCTGGCAATAAGCCGCGATGCGCGCCGATGTTGCGAGCGAATCGCAACATCTGTTGCCAATCGGCCACAGGGCCAAGCAAAACCGCGCGCCAACTGCTTGCCAGAGGGTGACAAGGCGCCCTCCATTGCCTAGCCAAACGCTTCTGGTTCAACGCGGCCCAAAGGCCCGGCTCCAGGGAGTGCAGGTCCTTCGCCGGCCTGCGCACAAGGGGGATGGCGAGTGTTCGTCACAGGCGCCCGGGTTTTGCGAAAGCGAAGCCCGGGCGTTGTGATTCTGGCGCAAAGCATCGCAATGACGGCTTTGGGGTGGGTATCTGCCGCTAAATCCTCCCTGTGGCGAAGCCATGGGGAGGGGGACCGCTCGCGAAGCGAGGGGTGGAGGGGCCGCGACGTTGCGCCATTAGCCCCTCCGTCAGCCCTTCGGGCTGCCACCTCCCCATGCCTGCGGCACAGGGAGGATCGAACGTCCACTACCGGTCGATTCACGTCATTGCGACCAGATCGGGAGCGAATGGGGAAAACGGGGTGGAAAGCGGACTTGCTCACTTGGTTTCGTCATCCCGGACTTGATCCGGGATCCACGACGAGGGGGCGGCTATGGATCCCGGATCAAGTCCGGGATGACGATGAAATAAAGGATCGCGATCGCTCGCCAGCGGCCCTCAATCCTCCCTGTCGCGCAGCGATGGGGAGGTGGCAGCGCGCAGCGCTGACGGAGGGGCAATAACGCAACGCCGCCGCCCCTCCACCACCGCCTGCGGCGGCGGTCCCCCTCCCCATGCCTGCGGCACAGGGAGGATCGAACGTCCGCAATCGGTCGCTACCAGACTTTCGCAATGCTGAACTTGTTTCAGCATCCATGGCCTGAACTCTCGCTCAGTGCGGCGTCGACGGACAAGGCAGACCATGTTCCTCGAAACAGGTTCAGGGTGACGCGAACGGACGGGCAACAAGCACCCAGACCCCGGCGTCAGAGCAAAAACAGCATCGCCGCGGTAAAGAAGATCGCGAAGCTTTCGGCAAACAGGCGAAGGTCGCTGCCCTGGGCAAATATCGACGGGCGCACGCGCTGCTCCTGCAGCGCCATGCGCAACTCGCTTTCCCAATCCGTCGGGGCCGCAAGGCGCGCAAGCGTCAGTTGCCGCGCTCCATGGGCCCGGATGCGCCCGCGAATATCGATGATGTCGTCCGAGTTCATGCGCCGGAGGCTAAACCGATGCTAACGAGTCGATAAGGTTAAAAGATCGTTAACGCGCCCCCTGTCCCGTCGCGGCACAGCATCGAACGGTCTTGCTAACGCAGCGGCCGGATTCGGACGCGGCGCGAATCGTGCGCCCCCGACTGGAAGGGCTTGCACCGCTGCGGCCGCATCCGTGCGCCGAGGCACAGGCGGACCTCCTTCAACCAGCCTTCGCGGTCGACCGTCACCGCGATCATCGGTTCCGATATGCCGGGATTGACCTTTGCGAAAGCGGTACGGATGCGGCCCGCGGTCTGCGGGTGGCTGGCGAGCGCCGTCATGTCGGGAAAGCGCACCGCGCGGTACAATATCTGCGCGGCGCGGAAATAGGCGGCGGGGTTCGGGCTCATGCAGGTGCCGTGCTTCGCCCATTCGTGCTGGAGCAGTTGCACCGACGGCGTCATGCACAAATGCCGCCGCAGCACGGGTTGCGGAACGATCCGCGCCGGGCGGCACCATTGCGGATAATCCCTTGTGTCGCTTTCGGGCCAAAGGCCGTGGAGCACCCAACCGAATTTTCCATTCTCGCCCGAACATTGGAATCGGTCGCGCGCGCCCTTGGGATTGCGGACCCCCGCGCAATGCTGCGGCGACCAGCTCATCGCGAGCAGATAGCCGGTCACCGGCGGCTTCCGCACCGGCTCGCCGCGGCGCGGCTGCTCCATGCGCGGCACCGATATGCGGTCGGGGATCGTGCAGGCGGGCGCCTGCGCCAGCGCGGTCGCGGGCGCGAGCAGCGTCAGCGCCACCACCCCGAACCTTCGCGCCCGCGAAGGCGCGGGCCGCAACCGGTCTTGTGTGACGCTTCCAGCGCCCCCCGCCTGCGCGCGGGCGACGCCAACAAGGCTAGGCCAGCGCAAAGTCGAGCCCGATGTCGGCTGCGGGCGCCGACTGGGTGAGCCGTCCGACCGACACATAGGTCACGCCCGCAGCGCCGATGGCGCCGATGGTGTCGAGCGTCACCCCGCCCGACGCCTCGGTCGGGACGCGGCCGCCGACCAGCGCGACACATTCGCGAAGCTGCGCTGGCGTCATATTGTCGAGCAGCAGGTGCGTCGCGCCTGCCGTCAGCGCCGGTTCGACCTGGTCGATGCGGTCGACCTCGACGATGATATCGTCGATTTTCGCGGCGACAGCGCGGCGCACCGCCTCTTCGACCGACCCCGCGACCGCGACATGATTGTCCTTGATCATCGCCGCGTCCCACAGCCCTATGCGATGGTTCGTCGCGCCGCCCGTCCGCGTCGCATATTTTTCGAGGACGCGAAGCCCGGGGATCGTCTTGCGCGTGTCGAGCAGCGTCGCGCCCGTGCCCGCGAGCGCGTCGACATAGGCGCGCGTCATCGTCGCGATTCCCGAAAGATGCTGGACCGTGTTGAGCGCCGAACGCTCGGCGGTGAGCATCGCGCGCGCCTTGCCCGACAGGCGCATCAGGTCGGTGCCCGCGGCGACGGCGGCGCCCTCTTCGGCCAGGATTTCGATCTCGATGGCAGGATCGAGCGCGCGAAAGAAGGCTTCGGCGACGGGCAGCCCCGCGACGATGATCGCATCGCGGCTGTCCATCACCCCCTCGAAGCGCGCGTCGGCGGGAATCACCGCCATCGACGTAATATCGCCCCCGCTCCCCAGATCCTCGGCCAAAGTGGCGCGAACGAAGGCGTGGAGGTCGAAACCCGGAAGCGTGAATGCGGTCATGGCCCCCGCGATAAAGGCTGGCCGCCGCAAATCAACTTGACGTTTACGTAAACCAGCGCTGTCATGCACGCCACGCGGCACTTTCGCCAACATCGGAGAAGCCCATGCAATCCCCCATCTGCGCGATGCTCGACATCGAATTCCCCCTCCTCGCCTTCTCGCACTGCCGCGACGTCGTCGTCGCCGTGTCGAAAGCCGGCGGCATGGGCGTGTTCGGCGCCGCCGCACTGCCGCCCGAGCGGCTCGAGGAAGAACTGGCGTGGATCGACGCCCATATCGGCGGCAAACCCTATGGCGTCGACCTGATCGTGCCGAACAGCTTTGCCGGCAAGGGCGAAACCGGTGGCGCCACCCGCCCCGAGATTCCCGCGACGCACCGCGACTTCGCGGCCGGCCTGCTCGCACGCTTCGATATCGATGCTGTGGGAACGGACGATGCGACGGCGGCGCGACAAGCGCTCGGCGATAATATGACCGACGAAGGCGCGGCGGCGTTGCTCGAAGTCGCCTTCCGCCACCCGATCAAGCTCATCGCCAACGCGCTCGGCGTTCCGCCGTCACTGATGCTCGACCTCGGCAAGCGGCACGATGTCCCTGTCGCCGCGCTTGTCGGCACGCGCGACCACGCGCTCGCGCAGGTCCGCGCGGGAGTCGACATCCTCGTCGTGGCGGGCGGCGAAGCGGGCGGCCATTGCGGCGAGGTCGCGACGATGGTGCTCGTCCCCGAAGTCGCGGAAGCGGTCGGGGCGGTCGGCGCATCGACGCCGATCCTGGCCGCAGGCGGAATCGTCACGGGACGCCAGATGGCGGCGGCGATGGCGATGGGAGCGCACGGCGCCTGGTGCGGATCGGTCTGGCTGACGACCGCAGAGGCCGAAACCAATCCGGTCGTGAAGGAAAAGATGCTCGCCGCCTCGTCGCGCGACACGATCCGCTCGAAAAGCCGCACCGGCAAACCCTCGCGCCAGCTCCGCTCGCCCTGGACCGACGCCTGGGAGGCAGAGGATGCGCCGAAGCCGCTTCCCATGCCGCTCCAGTCGCTCGTCAGCGAACCGGCGCTGCGCAAGGTCGACAAGCTGGCGGAGGGCGGCCACGAGGGCGCGAAGCAGCTCGCAACCTATTGGGTCGGCCAGGGCGTCGGGCTCATGAACGAGCCGATGAGCGCGGGACAGGTCGTCCAGGCATTCAAGGAAGACTGGATCGCCGCCTGCGAGCGGCTGAACGGGTTTGTGGGCGGATAGTGCGTCGTCCCCGCGAAGGCGGGGGCCTCTGGCGACTTGAGCGGCTGATGGCGGCCCCCGCCTTCGCGGGGGCGACGCCTGATTACGATACAGTCGCCTTGACGATCTTGCCGGGCTCGCGCGGCGGCTCGCCCTTGGGCAGCGCGTCGACATTGTCCATGCCTTCGATCACTTCGCCCCAGACGGTGTACTGGTTATCGAGAAAGCGCGCGTCCTCGAAGCAGATGAAGAACTGGCTGTTCGCGCTGTTCGGGTTCTGCGCGCGTGCCATCGAGCAGACGCCGCGGACGTGCGGCTCGCTGTTGAACTCGGCCGGCAGGTCGGGAAGCTTGCTGCCGCCCATGCCGGTGCCCGTCGGGTCGCCGCCCTGCGCCATAAAGCCGGGGATCACGCGGTGAAAAACCACGCCGTCGTAAAATCCCTCGCTCGCCAGCTGGGTGATGCGCTCGACATGCTTGGGCGCGAGGTCGGGGCGCAGCTTGATGACGACGTCGCCGGTCGAAAGCGAAAGCGAAAGAGTCGGGTCGGACATTGTAGTCTCCTGCATTTTGGGAATTTGCGGGTGCCATAGCGGCGGACGCCGCCGATGCCACCCTTAAATTGCCCACTCGGACAGCGCGGCGTTGCCAATCGAGGGGCGGACGACTAGGGAAAATCATCGACGCCGCAGAGAGATGGGAGGACCGCGCGATGGACGAACGCGAAGATTCCCGCCCCCCCGAAGATGTCGCGCTCGACGAGCGAGACCGCGATGCGCCCCCTGCAGAAGCGACGGGCGAACTCGACGAAGATGATCGGTTGAAGCCGGAGTTCGTGCGGGACGTCATCGACTTGGCCGAAAGCGGCGAGGCGGAGGCAGCGCGCGAACGCGTCGGACGCCTGCACCCTGCCGACATCGCCGACCTGTTCGAACTGGCGCGCAGCGACGAGCGACCGATGCTCGCCGGCGTCCTCGGCGACATGCTCTCGGCCGAAGTGCTCGCCGAGATGAACGATTATGTCCGCGAGGAACTGATCGATCTTCTCGCGCCCGAACAGGTCGCCGAACTCGCCTCCGAACTCGATACCGACGATGCCGTCGCGATCATCGAGGATATGGAAGCCGACGAGCAGCAGGCAGTGCTGCGCGCGATGGAGCCCGAGGATCGCGCCGCGATCGAGGACGCGCTTTCTTTTCCCGAGGAGACCGCGGGACGCCTGATGCAGCGCGAATTCGTCGCGGTGCCCGAGCATGTCACGGTCGGCGACGTCATCGACCGCCTGCGCGAAGACGGCGACCTCACCACCGATTTCTGGGAAATATTCGTCGTCGATCCACTCGTCCGCCCGGTCGGCACCTGCCAGCTGAGCTGGATACTCCGCACACCGCGCGACATTGCGATCAGCGACGTGATGCGCCGCGAACAGACGCTGATCCCCGTCGACATGGACCAGGAAGAGGTCGCGCTGCGCTTTCAGAAATATGCGCTGATTTCTGCGGCGGTCGTCGACAAGGCGGGGCGGCTGGTCGGGATGATCACCGTCGACGATATCGTCCACATCATCCAGGAAGAGGCGGGTGAGGATATTTTGCGCCTGTCGGGCGCGGGCGACGGCGACATCAACGAGCCGATACGCGAGACCTATGGCGCGCGCGTCCGCTGGCTGGTGGCAAATCTCGGCACCGCGCTCGTCGCTTCGTCGATCGTCGGCTTTTTCGGCGGCGCGATCGAACAGATGGTCGCGCTCGCCGCTTTGATGCCGATCGTCGCCGGCGTCGGGGGCAACGCCGGAACGCAGACGCTCGCCGTCACCGTGCGCGCGCTCGCAATGAACCAGCTCACTGATTCGAACAGTTGGCGCGCGGTATTCCGCGAGATGAAGATTGCGCTGCTCAATGGCAGCACGATCGCTGCGATCGCCGGAACCGCGACCGCGTTGTGGTTCGGAAACCCGGCCCTTGGCGGGGTTATCGCGGCGGCAATGATCGTGAATATCTTTGTCGCGGGCGTGTCGGGGGTAGCGATCCCGTTACTGCTCGACCGGCTCGACCAGGACCCCGCTGTCGCCAGCTCGATCTTTGTCACGATGACGACCGATTCGATGGGTTTTCTGGCCTTTTTGGGACTTGCCGTCGCGAGCGGCCTGACCAGTTTATGAACTCTAATCCACTGTATTCAGGACGCTAGTTGCAGGGAGGGGAAAAAAGTGCATCGCGGCCATTTTTTTCGGGAACTTTTCGCGCGCGCTGTTCGTTTCCCGTCCGAGCAGCGATCATCGCCCCCCCGCAGCGCTGCTCAGCAACATTGGCCCGGCTCGCATTCCCTCCCCCCCCTCGAAGCGTGCCGGGCCATTTTGCGTCAAGAATAGATGAGGTGATTTATGTCGAGTTTCCGTGTCATCCTTCTCACCCTGCTAGCCGGTCTTCTGGTCACGGGCTGCAACACCGTGAAGGGCGTCGGCCGCGACATCGAATCGGTTGGCGAGGCAGGCGACCGCGCGCTCTGACGCGCTACCCCTCCAGATTTTGGGGACGGCCGGATTTATTCGGCGGTTTGTTCGGGCGCCGTTTCGGCGCCCGCCTTGCGTCGGCGCTGGGTAAACCAGATCGCGAATAGCGACAGCTCGTAAAGCAGCACCAGCGGTATCGCGAGGAGCAGCTGGCTCAATATATCGGGCGGGGTAAAGATGGCGGCGATCACAAAGGCCGCGACGATCATATAGCGGCGCGCCGACACAAGCTGTTCGCGCGTAACCAGCCCCGACCGTTCGATAAGCATCAACAGGATCGGGAGCAGGAAGGCGATGCCGAACGCCATGATGAACTGCATCGTGAAGCTGAGGTAATTGCCGACCGACGGCAACGCTTCCTGCGTTACTCCGCCCACCTCACCCTGATAGCCGAGCAGGAATTTGAGCGCGATCGGGATGGTGATGAAATAGGCGAAGCTAGCGCCCAATGCGAAAAGAAGCGGCGTCGCGAGCAGGAAGGGCAGAAGCGCGCGCTTTTCCTTGCGATAAAGCCCGGGCGCCACGAATTTCCACAATTGGTTGGCGATCACCGGAAAGGCGGTCATCAACGCCGCGAACAGCGCGACCTTGATCTCGACGAAAAACGCCTCGAACAGCTGCGTATAGATCAATCGCCCCTGCCCCGCCGCGACGAGCGGCTGGACGAGAACACCGAAAATCGGTTTCGCAAAATAGAGGCAGACGCCGAACGCTACAGCGATGGCGGCCAGCGACTTGAGCAATCGCGAGCGCAGTTCGATGAGATGATCGAGCAACGGCATCTTGCCGCCCGCACCGTCGGTATCCCCGGTCGACATCGGCGTCTCGGCGGTCATGGCAGCGGTCCGTCGCGCGGCGGAACCTCGTGCGTTTCCGGTTTGCTCGCCGCCGCTTCGTCGGCCGCGATCTCCGGATCGACGGGAGAATCGGCTGGCGGCGTTGACGTTGCAGGGATCATCGGCGGCGCATCGACACCGTCAACGCGCGGAAATTCGCGCATGATCGCCTCATTCTGTTCGCGCCACTGCTTTTCGAGCTCTTCAAGCTCGGCCTCGCGCATCATCGTGTCGAGGCCCGAGCGGAAGTGCCGCGCCATTCCGCGCGCCTTGCCCATCCATTTGCCGACGAAGCGCATGGCCTTGGGCAAGTCCTTGGGGCCGATGGCCACAAGGGCCACCACCACGACGAGCAACAACTCGGTGGGCGCAATATCGAACATGGATCAGGACATTCCCGCCGCGCGATTGGGATCAGCGGTTTTCGGTTTCCGCACTCGGGGTCGGCGTCGCGTCGGGCGCGCGCTGCCCCTCGATATGCTTGGGGGCCGAAGGCGGCGTATCGTCTTCCGACATGCCTTTCTTGAAGCTTTTTATGCCCTTGGCGACATCGCCCATCATATCGGAAAAGCGTCCCTTTCCGAACAGGAGCAGGATGATGATCCCGACGACCAGCCAATGCCAGATGCTGAAGCTACCCATTTACATTCTCCTCGAGCGCTTCATCTAGGCTTCCTCACCGTCTTTTACTAGGTCCAGTTCGCCGATTGCCTCCTCGAAAGCGAGGTCGACCGGGTCGAGCAGACCGGCGGCGCGCAAATCCTCGATACCAGGCAGGTCCTTGCGACTTTCGAGCCCGAAATGGCGCAAAAAAGAGTCGGTAGTCTTGTAGATGAGCGGCCTCCCGGGGACCTCGCGACGCCCGGCAGGCGCGATCCATTCGGCCTCCATCAACACATCGAGCGTGCCCTTCGACGTTTGCACCCCCCGGATCGCCTCGATCTCGGCGCGGCTGACCGGCTCGTGATAGGCGATGATGGCAAGAACCTCCGACGCCGCGCGCGAAAGTTTGCGCGGATCGTCGCGCTCGCGGCGGAGCAGATGCGCCAGATCGGCGGGCGTCTGGAAATGCCAGTGGCCGCCGCGCTCGACCAGTTCGATCCCGCTTCCGTCGTGACGCGCCGCGATCCGCTGAACGATCGCCCGGATCTCTCTCGGCGTCTTTTCGTCGCCGAGGCGGGCGGCGAGCTGGCGCGCGTCGAGCGGCGTGTCGCTGGCGAACAGCATCGCTTCGATTGCGCGTTCGAGATCGTCGATCATTGGCTTGCCGCTTTCAGGTAAAGGGGTTCGAAGGCACCATCCTGCCGCAAGTCGACGCGCCCCTGCCGCGCCAGTTCGAGCGCAGCGACAAAACTCGACGCCATCGCCGAGCGGCGAAGCGGGCCGTCGTAATCGGTCGGAAGGAAGTCGGAGAGCAGCGCCCAGTCGAGCCTCACGCCAATCAACCGTTCGAGGTGATGGAGCGCCGCGTCGAGCGTGACGACCGGGCGCCGCGAGACCATATGGATCGCGGGTTCTGTGCGGATTTTGACCTGTCCGTATGCCGAGAGAAGATCGTAAAGCGAGGCATCCCAGCGCCTTACCCTGACGTCATGCAGTCCTTCCGGCTGCGGACGGATGAAGACGTCGCGACCAATGCAGTCGCGCGCAAGCAAGCGCGCCGCCGCCTCGCGCATCGCGGCGAGCCGCTGGAGCCGCAACTGCAGACGAAGCGCCAGTTCGTCGGGCGACGGCTCCTCAAGTGGATCCTTCGGCAGCAGCAGCGCCGATTTCAGATAGGCGAGCCACGCCGCCATCACCAGATAATCGGCCGCAAGTTCCAGCTTGGCGCGCATTTCCGAAATGAACGCCAGATATTGCTCGACAAGCTGGAGAATAGAAATCTGGCGAAGGTCGACCTTTTGGCTGCGCGCGAGGGTCAGCAGCAGGTCGAGCGGCCCCTCCCAGCTTTCGAGTGACAGTTGAAGCGCTTCGTCGCGCTCGGCCGTTGCGGGGATCGCCTCATATTCGAGGGGCAGATCGTCCACAGACGTCAGGCCATCGCCAGCAGCGCGTCGCGCTGGTCGACAAGCGCTGCGAATTGGCGGGGGTCGCGCGCGCCGGCAATCCGGTCCATCGCGCCCTGCAATCGCGCGAGCGCGACCGGGCGGATCGGGTCGAGCGCGTTTGCGATGCCGACCATATCGTCCATCTTTGCCCAGCAATTGAGCGCAATGTCGCATCCAGCCGCAACTGCGGCGGCGGCGCGCGAGGGCACGTCGCCCGACAAGGCCTTCATGTCGAGATCGTCGGTCATCAACAGCCCGTGAAAGCCGATGCGCTGGCGTATCACGCTGTCGATGATAATCGGCGACAGCGTCGCGGGGCGGTCGGGGTCCCAGGCTTCGAAAATCACATGGCAGGTCATTGCCATCGCCGCATCGCGAAGCGCGGCAAAGGGCGCGAGATCGGTCTGAAGCTCATGGTCCGATGCGGTGACGATCGACAGTTTCTCGTGCGAATCGAACAGCGCACGGCCGTGACCGGGTATGTGTTTGACGACGCCGACGACGCCGCCATCCTGCAAGCCGTTCAATATTGCCCGACCGAGCGCCGCCACGCGCATCGGCTCGCTGCCGAGCGCGCGGTCGCCGATGATGTCGCTCGCGCCCGGCTGACGCACATCGAGCAAAGGAAGGCAGTCGACGGTGATCCCGACCTCTGCAAGCATCGACGCGAGCGCCATCGCATTGAGCCGCGCCGCCTCGATCGCGCTCGCCGGGGCGCGGTCGTACAGCGCGTCGAACGCGGCACCACTCGGGAAATCGGGCCATTCGGGCGCTTTCATCCGCGCCACGCGGCCGCCCTCCTGATCGATCAGAATGGGCAGATTGTCGCGCCCGTCGAGCGCGCGAAGCTCGTCGGTCAGCCGCCGAAGCTGCTCGCGGTTCGCAATGTTGCGGCCGAACAAAATATAGCCGGCGGGGGAGCAATCGCGGAAAAACGCCCGCTCATCGTCGTTCAGGGTCAATCCTGAAAGGCCAAAGATAGCGGGAATCATCGTGCGTCAATCTCCATCGATCGCCGCACTCCTGCGCGCGGCGAGCAGATCAGCGAACATGGCACAAGCCGCGCGTAGCGCCAAATATTGTTGAGGCGGAATGAGGCGATTCAGCGAACGATGACGCAATTTTCGCCCGCGACACGCAACTTTCCGCACAGCGCCGCGGCATTTTGGGCTGAGCCGGCGCCGACGCGAAGCCGATAGACCGTGCCGTCGCCGACCTTGGCGGGCGCAATCGAACGGTTGAGGTCGGCCAGATAAGCGAAACGTTTCGATAGGGTCGACCATGCCTTGTTCGCGGCCCCTTCGCTGCTGAACGCCCCGAGCTGGACCATGGCGCCCGAAGCCGCGCCACTTTCCGATACTGCCGGTTCAGGTGCATCCTTCGTGGCGACTGGTTGCGCGGCGGGAGGTTTGGGTGCGTTGGCCGCCTTCGCCGCTGCCTCGCGTTCCTGAGGCGTCACGGCGGGCTCTTCGGGCATCCGGCTCGGATCGACGCGGCCCGCCGGCTCGGCACCTTCGCTCGCGGCAAAACTTGCATCGCCTTCGCCGTCAAAGCTTTTTGCGGCATCATCCACGGGCGCGACCTTGTAATCGCCTTTCTGCGCAAGGATCAGCTCGCCACTGCCGCGCTTTCCTCCGTTCTGGATCCACCACAAGCTTCCGAGAACCACGCCGATCAAGAGCAGGCCGCCGAGCACCATGATCAGCAAGCGCGCGGGCGAGACCTCGCCATCGTCCTCGACACTGTCCGCCGGCTCGAGCCACGGCAGGCGGTCCTCGTCGACCAGCCCCAGTCCGGTGCCATTTTCCTCCGCCATCAAAGCATCTCCTCGAGCGCTTCTACCCCCATCAGGTGGAGCCCGTTGCGGATTACCTGCCCGATTCCATCGGCCAGATAAAGGCGGGTTGCAGTCAGTTCGGCGTCATCGGCGATGATGATCCGCGCTTCCGGCCGGTCGTTGCCCATGTTCCACCAGGCGTGAAAGGCCGCGGCGACGTCGCCCAGATAGAATGCGATGCGGTGCGGCTCGCGCGCCGCAGCCGCCGATTCGACGATCCGCGGGAATTGCGCGAGCAGCTTGACGATCGCGAGTTCATTATCGTCAAGGCGCGCCGGATCGGGCACAGCTTTGGCAATGCCAGCGTCGGCAAGCTTGCGCTTGAGCGAGGCAATCCGCGCGTGCGCATATTGGACATAGAATACGGGATTGTCGCGCGATGCCTCAACCACCTTGGCGAAGTCGAAGTCCATTTGCGCGTCGGCCTTGCGCGTCAGCATGGTGAAACGCACGGCATCCTTGCCGACCTCGTCGACAATGTCGGCGAGCGTGACAAAATTGCCTGCGCGCTTCGACATTTTGAATGGCTCGCCGTTCTTGAGCAGCCGCACCATCTGCACAAGCTTGATATCGAACGGCTTTTCACCGCCCGTCAGCGCGGCCACCGCGGCCTTGATCCGCTTCACCGTGCCGGCATGATCGGCGCCCCAAATGTCGATCAGCTCGTCGGCATCCTGCGCCTTCTGGAAATGATAGGCGAGGTCGGCGCCGAAATAGGTCCAGCTCCCGTCCGATTTCTTGATTGGCCGGTCTTGGTCGTCACCGAAACGGGTCGAACGGAACAGCGGCAGTTCGACAGCTTCCCAGTCTTCGGGCGTTTCGCCCTTGGGGGCCTCGAGCATCCCGTCATAGACAAGATCTTGTTCGCGCAGCCATTTTTCGGCTTCGTCGGGCTTGCCCGCTGCTTGCAACTCGGCCTCCGACGAGAATATATCGTGGTGGATGCCCAGCTTGGCGAGGTCGGCGCGGATCATGTCGAGCATCGCGCTCACGGCCTCGGCACGGAACAGACCGAGCCACGCGCGTTCGGGTGCGCCGACGAAGCGGTCGCCATATTCTGTCGCAAGCCGCGCAGCGACCGGCTTCAGATAGTCGCCCGGATACAGCCCTTCGGGAATGGCGCCAATATCTTCTCCGAGCGCTTCGCGGTAGCGCATATGCACGGACCGGGCGAGAACATCGACCTGCGCTCCTGCGTCGTTGACATAATATTCACGGACGACCTTATGCCCGGCGAATTCGAGCAGCGCCGCCAGCGCATCGCCGACGACTGCGCCACGGCAATGCCCGACATGCATCGGACCGGTGGGATTTGCCGAAACATATTCGACATTAACGCAGCGGTCTTCACCCATTTTCGAGCGGCCATAATCGTCGCCATCGCCATGAATGGCAGCCAGTTCGGCGCGCCAGCTGTCGGCCGACACGCGGAGGTTGATAAAGCCGGGACCGGCGACGCTGGCCTCCTCGACCTCGGCAACGCTGACGAGCTCAGCCGCCAGCAATTCGGCCAGCGCGCGCGGGTTCATTCCGGCCGGTTTGCTCAGCACCATGGCGGCGTTCGTTGCAACATCGCCATGCGCGGGATCGCGCGGGGGTTCGACGCTGATCGCGCGGCGGTCGAGCCCCGCAGGGATCGCATCGCGCGCCGCAATGGCGTCGAGCGCCGAAGCGATATGGTCTGAAAAGCGGCGGAACAGGGTCACGGGTGATCCTATCTTCGGTCAAAAAGGCTGGCGCGGCCTAGCGCAGCTTGGAACATGCGAAAAGCCCTGCGTCGCCATAACGGCGCGCAGGGCCTGTATGGATGCGAACGCCATGCGGCGCCGCGAGATTATCGTCGGACGTTATATTCGAGCTGTTCCTGCGTCAGCTGAAAGCCGACAAGAAGTTCGAAACTCGCGCGCTGCACCGCGGCGCGAACCTCCGGAAGGCTCAGCGGGTCGATCGCGGCGTCCTGATCGCCAGCGCGGCGGCGGCGCGTGATGCGTTCCTGAATGTCGGCGGGCAGCGTGGCGGCGGCGCGATCGACAAAGGCCGACGCCTCGCCGCGTCCGGTCCCGCGCACCTGCCCTTCGGGGAAAGTGACCGTTACCTGCCCCAAACGCTTTGCGACGACCGCGGTGCCGCCCTGCACGACGGTTCCGAAATAAGGCAGGGTAACCGAACGTGCGGGGCCAGCATCACGGCGCGTCGCGACCACGTCGAAACTGGCAAGCTGATATACTTTCTCGCCCTGGTCGTTGCACTGCTGCGTCACATTGGTGATCGTCGCGACGATGTCGATGGCGCTCGCGTCGCGGCTGTTCGCCGGATCGAACAAGGTGATGTCGCCCGTGTGCATCGGCACAGCAACGGCGGGGCAAGCGCTCCGCGTCGCTGTGATGCCGACGCCGCCCGCCACTTCGATTTCATTGTCCCGCGCACACCCGGTGACGGTGACAACGGCTGCCGTGCCGAACAACAGGGTCAGAAACTTACGGGAGGCAATCGAAATGGACATCATGATAATCGGGCTTTCCAAACAGGCGCGAGCGCAGCGGGTCGGTCGAGACCGCTTCATGCGCGCCGCTTCTTATCGGGGGGATGAACGCGGCGCAACGGTGCGAAGCCGCTTTACCCGATATGCCGCGCTGCGCTAGAGCGCCTGCATCATGAACGCTCCCCTGTCCTCGATACATGCCGACCACAGCACGGCGGCCGAACTGAAGCTGTTGATTGCGGCGCCGCGCGGGTTTTGCGCGGGCGTCGACCGGGCGATCCGTATCGTCGAGCTTGCGATCGAGCGCTTCGGGGCGCCGGTCTATGTCCGGCACGAAATCGTCCACAACCGCTATGTCGTCGACACGCTGCGCGCCAAGGGCGCGATATTCGTCGAATCGCTCGATCAGGTGCCCGACGGCGTCCCGGTCGTTTTCAGCGCCCACGGCGTGCCCAAGGCCGTTCCTGCCAAGGCGGAGGCGCGCGGGCTGGAATATATCGACGCAACCTGCCCTCTGGTGTCCAAGGTCCACCGGCAGGCCGAGCGCGCGAACGAAGCCGGTCGACACATCATCTTCATCGGCCATGCCGGTCATCCCGAGGTTGTAGGGACGCTGGGTCAATTGCCCGAAGGCGCAATGACATTGGTGGAATCGGTCGACGACGTCGCCCGACTATCCCCGCAGAATCCCGACGCGCTCTCTTTCCTGACCCAGACGACGCTGTCGGTGGACGATACGCGCGATATCGTTGCCGCGCTGCAGCACCGGTTCCCGACGATCGCCGGACCACGCGGGGAAGATATCTGCTACGCCACGTCGAACCGGCAGGAGGCCGTGAAGGCCATCGCGGGCCTGTGCGATCGCATGATCGTGATCGGCGCTCCCAACAGCTCGAACAGCCTGCGCCTCGTCGAGGTGGCAGAGCGACTGGGCACTCCGGCGCATCTGGTGCAGCGAGGGACCGACATCGACCCCGCCTGGATTGCCGACATCGCGACGCTTGGCATCACGGCGGGCGCCAGTGCACCCGAAGAACTGGTACGCGAGATCATCGAGGCTGTCGCTGCGCTCCGCCCGCTCACCGAGGAAGTCGTCGTCACGGCGGAAGAAAATATGGTCTTCAAGCTGCCGCGCGGGCTCGAGCCGGCGGCTAACTGATGGCGGTCTATACCGACGTCGATCCCGACGACCTTGCCGCGCTCGTCGCCCGCTACGACATCGGGACGCTGTTGTCGTGCAAGGGAATCGCCGAGGGCGTCGAGAACAGCAATTTCCTGCTCGAAACCACTGGCGGGCGCTTCATCCTCACGCTCTACGAGAAGCGCGTCAGCGAGGGCGATCTGCCCTTTTTCGTCGACCTCCTCGCCCATCTTTCCGAAAAACATTGCCCGGTCCCGGCGATGATCCGCGATCGCGGCGGTGATGCGATTCAGCGCATTTCGGGGCGCGCCGCGTGCATCATTCAATTTTTGTCAGGCATATCGCTGACGCATCCCAGCCCGGCGCAATGCGCGTCGGCGGGCGCCGCGCTCGGCGCCATGCACCGCGCCGTGGCTGACTTTGGCGGCACGCGCGCCAACAGCATGGGCCGCGAGCATTGGCGTGAAGTCGCCTCCGCCACCGGCAATCTCGATGTCGTGATTCCGGGGTTGCAGGCCGTCGTCGACGCCGAACTCGACCTTCTCGACCGCGAATGGCCGAGCGACCTGCCAAAGCATGTCATCCATGCGGACCTCTTTCCCGACAATGTGCTCATGCTCGGCGACCGGGTGACCGGGCTGATCGACTTCTACTTCGCCGCCACCGACTTTCGCGCCTATGACGTCGCCGTCACCCATGCCTCCTGGACGTTTTCGGACGACGGCAGGAACTGCAACCTGGCGCGTGCCGGCGCCTTGATGCGAGGTTATGCAGAGGAAATTTGCCTGACTGACATGGAAGTCGCGGCACTGCCGCTGCTCGCGCGCGGCGCGGCGCTGCGCTTCCTGCTTACGCGTGCGCACGACTGGGTCCACACGCCCGCCGATGCCCTTGTTACCCGGAAAGACCCTGCCCCCTTCCTTGCACGCCTGCGCCGGTATCAGGCCGAAGACGCGGCCGAACTGTTCGTTGGTATATGACCACGGATAGCAAGCGAACGGTGATCGTTGCGACTGACGGGGCTTGCAAGGGCAATCCCGGTCCCGGTGGCTGGGGCGCGGTTCTGCGCTGGGGCGATGTCGTCAAGACGCTCTCCGGCGGCGAGGCCGACACGACGAACAACCGGATGGAATTGCTGGCGGCGATCGAGGCACTGGCAGCGCTCAAGCGCGGATGCCGCGTCGAATTGTCGACCGACAGCGTCTATGTCCGCGACGGCATCACCAAATGGGTGCATGGCTGGCAGCGCAACGGCTGGAAGACGGCTGCAAAGAAGCCCGTGGCCAATGCCGATCTGTGGCAGCGGCTGGTCGCCGAAGCCGCGCGCCACCAGATCGAATGGCTTTGGGTCAAGGGTCACGCCGGCCACGGCGACAATGAACTGGCCGACAAGCTGGCCAGCGACGCAGCGCTGGCGATAGCAGGGCGTCGCTAGCCGCGAAGCCTCATTCGGCTTCGCGAGTGTCCGATCCCGGTCCGTTTTTCTTGATCGATTCGATGGCGTTCACTGCCGAGGCCTTGCTCGAATAGCCCTCGGTCCAGAAGATGGTTTCGCTGTTATACTTGAAATAGGCAACGAACTCGCCGGCCTTGTTCTTCTTGATCTCGAAATAATGGGCCATGTCATTCTCCGCTGGTCATGTCGCGCGGACGGTGGCGCAACGCAGCCATCCTAGGCATCGCGTCCGGTCGCGCAACCCCGCCGCTTGCGGCTCAGCCAAACCGGGACGGCGAAAATGGCGAAGCATCGACGCAAGCAATCGGTCCGTCGGCAAGCGGCGCTCCCAATTGGGCCGCAAGAAGTGCACCAATTGCGGGCGAGGTCTGGATACCGAAGCCGCCCTGCCCCGCGCACCAGACGAAGCCCTCCTGATGCGGATCAGCGCCGAATACCGGAATACGGTCGGGCGCAAAGCTGCGCAGTCCCGCCCATTTGCGTTCGACTGCGGCAATGGGCCAGTCGACGACCGATTGCATCCGGTCGATGGCGACGGCGACATCGAGCTCCTCCGGTGCGGCATCGCACGGGTCGGTGGCGGTTTCGTCATGCGGGCTGAGCCACACCCGTCCCTCACCGACACCCTTGAAATAGAAATCGCCGCCGACGTGGATAATCAGGGGAAGGTCGGCCGGTGTCGCGACACCGAGCCGCAACTGCATCACGGTCCGGCGATAGGGCTGGATTCCGACGGGTTTCGCGCCGCATACTGCTGCCACCCGGTCGGCCCATGCCCCGGCCGCGTTGACGATGACGGCGGCCTCGAGTTTCTCGCCGCCGACGCTCGCCTCCCACCGGTCACCGAGCCAACGCGCCGACACAAGTTTCTTGCGCGGGGCCAGCAGCGCTCCGGCGCGTTTAGCGGCGCGCAAATAGGCCGCATGCAGCCCGCCGACGTCGATGTCGCTGCACGCGGGCTCGAAAGCCGCCTCGGTCCACTCGGGCCGGATACCCGCGACCCTGTCTGCTACTGCCGCACCGGTGAGGCGCATGACATCGACGCCCTGCTCGGCAAATTCAGCGACGAAAGCGTCAACCGCGGCGCACTCCTCGCGCTGCCCGATGGTCAGCGCAGCGCGGGGCGAGAGAAAGCCGTGCTCCGAAAAATCGGGCGGCGGTGCGTCGAGCAGAGCGAAGGAGGCGGCCGACAGGGGCTGGACGCGTACGCCGCCATAGCTCTCGTGCCAAAAAGCTGCCGAGCGTCCGGTCGCATGATAGCCCGGCGCGTCTTCGCGCTCGATCATCATCACGCGGCGATGGGGCGCGAGGGCCGCTGCCAGGCTTGCGCCGCCAATCCCGGCGCCGACGATCAGCACGTCGATGGACGAAGGAAGAGCGGACGTCATTGCCCGTCCGCATATCGACCAAGCGCGGAATTGCAAGCCGCGCGGCAGACATGGTTACTATTTGGTAAGCCATGCTGCGTAGGACAAAGCCGATGGAAAGCGGCATCCTCTCGATCGCACTAATGCTCGCGCTCGCGGCACTTATGATCGCGGCGGCAATAAGCGATGTCCGGTCGCGCACCATTTCCAACCGGCTGAACGCAGCAATCGCGCTCCTCGCCATTCCCTTCTGGGCCGTGTCGGGATTAGCGCTCTGGCCCGAAATTCCGATCCAGATCGGAGCCGCGCTTGCAGTCTTCGCAATTTTCGTCGGCCTCTTCGCTTTCGGCGCAATGGGCGGCGGCGACGTCAAGATGATCGGCGGCGTGATGCTCTGGATTCCCGTGAACCTGTTTCTCGAGGCGCTCACCGTGATGGCGGTCGGCGGCGGCATCTTGTCGGCCGTCATGCTCGTTCACAGCAAATTACGCCCGTCCGACAAGTCCGTAGAGGTTCCATACGGCGTTGCCATCGCTGCCGCAGGGCTTTGGGCGCTTCACCAACAATATCTTAACCACTTTCAGGCTATCGGTCTGTCCTGAGGGCAAGCACGGCCGTCTCTGGTGAGTGCAGGAGGGCGAAAAATCGTCATGGATACGCGAAAGATTATGCTGATCGTCGGCGCGCTGGTGATCGCCATCGGCGCCGCATTCGGGGTCAATCAGATGATGCGTGGAGCCTCTGCTCCGGCGGCCCGAGCGGCCGCAGCGCCGGAAATCAACGGACCGATGATCCTCGTCGCGACGCGGCAACTGCCCGTCGGCACGATCATCGGCCCCGATAGCTTCCGTTTCCAGCCCTGGCCCAAGGAACTGGTCGAAAAGGCCTACTTCCTGAAGGAAAAGACCGACGTGAACACGCTGGTCGGCACGGTGGTGCGCTATCCGATCACCGCGGGCCAGCCGCTCACGCAGGGTGCGCTCGTCCATCCCGACGATCGTGGCTTCCTTGCCGCAGCGCTCGGCGCCGGCATGCGCGCCGTCACTGTGAAGGTGTCGCAGGAACAGGGCGTCGCCGGCTTCGTCTTCCCGGGCGACCGCGTCGATGTCGTGCTTGCGCAGGAAATCGAGATCGAAGAGGGCGGCAATTACCCGGACAAGCAATTGTTCACCGCCGAGACCATCGTGCGCAACGTCCGCGTCCTCGCGACCGACCAGCGCTATGACGCCGAAGACGAAACGGGCAAGACTCCGGTCCGCACCTTTGGCTCGGTGACGCTCGAGGCTACCTCGGAAATCGCCGAGAAGATCGCGGTCGCGCAGAACATGGGCAAATTGTCCCTCGCACTGCGCCCGCTCGCCGAAAGCGCTGGCGAACTCGACGCGGCCATCGCCTCGGGTGAGATCAACGTGCCTGCCGGCGGCGGCACCACTGCCGAAAAGAAGATGCTGGCAGCCGCCGCTGCGCGCCCGACCTCGAACCGGGCATCAGCAACGACGGGTGGCGACGTGTCGCGCTTTTGGGTGCCCGTCCGCGGCCGTGTGACCCAGCGTCCGCAGCAGCCGCAGCAGCAATATGGGTCGCCGCAGTCCAATGGCGGCACCGCCGCAATTCCCAGCGGCCCGACCGTGCGGATCACGCGCGGTGACAAGGTGACCGAAGTTCCGGTTGGGGGTAAGTAAGATGAACAGCAAAGCCAATTTCAAAGCGGCGGCACTCGCGCGTACCCTGGCCGTTGGCCTGGTCGCCGCGACGCTGGTCGCCGCCCCAGCCGGCCCGGCTATCGCCCAGGCCACGCACAATGCGAGCAGCAGCATCGACCTGTCGGTCGGACGCGGCCGCCTGATCAGCCTCCCGGCTGCGATGAAGGATGTCTTCGTCGCGGATGACAAGGTGGCCGACGTCCAGGTCCGCTCGAACCGCCAGCTCTACATTTTCGGTAAGGCACCGGGCGAAACGAGCATCTATGCGACTGACGCGAGCGGCCGGGTCGTCTATTCGACCGTTGCACGCGTCGGCAACAACATCGAAACGATCGACCAGATGCTGTCGCTCGCGATGCCCGACGCCAATATCGCGTCGAACACGATGAACGGGCTGATCCTGCTCACCGGGACCGTCCAGTCGCCTGACGACGCCGCCGAGGCCGAACGTCTCGTTCAGGCTTTCGTCGGCGAAGACACCAAGGTTCTCTCGCGCCTCCGCACCGCGACGCCGCTGCAGGTCAACCTGCAGGTTCGCATTGCGGAGGTGAACCGGACGCTCGTCAAGGAAATCAGCGGCAATATCGTGACCCGCGACCGCGACGGCGTGCTGGGCAACGGTTTTCTCGGCAGCATTTCACGCGGCCGCACCGCCGGCGAAATCCTCTTCCCGGGCGAAGGCGATCCGCCGCTTCCCGCGGGCACGACGGGCTATCGGTTTAACCAGCCGGCCAACGTCAATTCGATCGGCGGCGCCGGACGCCTGTTTGGCATCGATCTGATTGCCTCGCTCGACCTTGGCGAGCGTTCGGGCATGGTCGTGACGCTCGCTCAGCCCAACTTGACGGCAATATCGGGCGAGACCGCCGACTTCCTTGCCGGCGGCGAGTTCCCCATCCCGATCCCGGGCAACTTCGCCGGGACGACGATCGAATACCGCAAATACGGCGTCAGCCTCGCTTACACGCCGACGGTCCTGTCAAACGGCCGGATCAGCCTGCGCGTGCGTCCCGAAGTGTCGGAACTGTCGACCGAAGGTGCCATCCGCATGGACGGGTTCGAAATCCCCGCCCTGACGATCCGCCGCGCCGAAACGACGGTCGAGCTCGGGTCGGGCGAAAGCTTCATGATCGCCGGCCTGATGAACAACCGTTCGATCGGCGCCATCGACAAGATGCCCGGCCTTGGCGACGTGCCGATCCTCGGCATGTTGTTCAAATCGGACAGCTTCCGCCGCGGCGAAACCGAACTCGTCATAGTCGTGACGCCTTATCTGGTGCAGCCGGTATCGGCGAACGACATCAAGCTGCCGACCGACGCATTCCAGAACACCAACGATCTGTCGCGTCTTCTGATCGGACAGCAGAGCGACGGGGTGAGCGGTGGCGAGCGGCCCAAGCCGCGCCTCGAAACGTCAGCAGTCGATGCGGACCGGCCACGCGGCGGCGCGGGCGATGCCTCGCCCGGTTTCAACTTCAAGTGATGCGCTGGTTCTGAGGAGCAGGTTATGAAAAATATCGCAACTTTGACGGCTCTGGCACTGGCCACGTCGCTTGCAGGCTGTACCGGTGCCGGCAACAGCAACCGCAGTCTCGACTCGGTTCACCAGCCCGTCGTCCGCAACAGCATCTTCCAGTTCGACGTCGCCGCCGCCAATGGCGAGATGGCTCCGAGCGAACAGGGCCGCCTCGCCGGTTGGTTCGATGCGCTCGGTATCCGCTATGGCGATCGCATCGCTATCGACGACCCGTCGCTCTATGGCTCGCGCGGAGCCGAAGCGACGATCCGGTCGATGGTCGAACGTCGCGGCTTGCTGATGAGCAACGAGGTGCCGGTCACGACGGGCGCCGTTCCGGCAGGCCATGTCCGCGTCGTCGTGACCCGGGCGTCGGCACATGTTCCGGGCTGCCCCGACTGGTCGAGCAAATCGTCGCTCAACTATAACAACGCGACCTCGGCCAACTATGGCTGCGCGACCAACAGCAATCTTGCTGCGATGGTCGCGGACCCCAACGACCTGATCAAGGGCACGCGCAGCGAACGCAGTGATCCCGCCGCAGCAACACGCGCGATCAACACCTATCGGACGAAACCCCAGACCGGCGCCGGCGAACTGCAGGGCGAGTCGACCAGCAACGGAGGTGGCCAGTGAACGCTCCTTTCAAAGCAGCAGGATTGCGCGATCCGTTTAATGCCTTTGTCTGCGACGACGAGACGCTCGATCTGATCCGCGTCGCCGCGGGCGACATGGGTTGGCCGATTGAAAAGTGCAACAAGGGCGGCCTTCGTAACGCGGTCCAGTCGCTGTCGGTCTCCGCAAGCCCGAACATCCTGTTCGTCGACATGTCGGAGTCGGGCGACCCGATCAACGACATCAACGCGCTTGCCGAGGTCTGCGAGCCCGGAACGGTCGTGATCGCCGCCGGTCAGGTCAACGACGTACGCCTTTACCGCGACCTTCTCTCGAGCGGGATCCAGGACTATCTCCTGAAACCGCTTTCGCTCGACCAGGTCCGCGAATCGCTGACGACGGCCCAGGCGATCCTGTCGGCGCCGAAACATGCCGACATGCACGACGACAAGCCGCATCATATGATGGCAGTCGTCGGCGTGCGCGGCGGCGTGGGCGCTTCGATGGTATCGACGTCGCTCGCCTGGGCGATGAGCGAGCAGGCCGAGCGCCAGACAGCGCTCTTGGATCTCGACGTCCATTTCGGCACCGGCGCGCTAACGCTCGACCTCGAACCGGGCCGCGGGCTGATAGACGCAATCGACAATCCCAGCCGTATTGACGGCCTCTTCATCGAACGAGCAATGGTTCGTGCATCGGACAAGCTCAGCCTGCTGTCAGCCGAAGCGCCGATCCATCAGCCGGTGATGACCGACGGCTCTGCGTTCTTCCAACTCGAGGAAGAGTTGCGCAACGCCTTCGAAATGACGATCGTCGATATCCCGCGTCAGGTTCTCATTCCCTTCCCGCACCTCGTGTCGGAAGCGGGCACGATCCTGCTCGTCAGCGACGTGACGCTGGCATCGGCGCGCGACACAATCCGCCTGCTCTCGTGGTTCAAACAGAATGTTCCGGGCGCACGCGTCGTTCTGGTTGCCAACAAATTCCAGAACGCCGTTGGCGAACTGTCGCGCAAGGAGTTTGAATCCTCCATCGAGCGCCAGGTCGACATCACCATTCCATTCGATCCCAAGCTCGTCAGCCAGGCCGCGAAGCTCGGCAAATCCTATGCCGAAATCTGCAAGGGAACCAAGGCGAGCCAGGTCTGGACGAATCTGATGCGCCTGATCCTCGACGGTGCCGACAGCGAGGTCGAGGAAGCCCCGGCCGCCGCGAAAGGGAAATCGGGCAGCTCGCTTCTCGGCAAGCTCGGCGGCCTCGGCGGAATGATGACCAAAAAAGGCGCAAAGTAAGTTTGAGCGGTGCGCGCCACGCGCGCGCCGGCTGAACCCCGCACCGAAGTGGACGAAAGCCGACCATGAACCTTTCAGTGATCCTTATCATCGCCGCCGCCTTTCTGGCCTTTGTCGTGCTCGTCATCCTGCTTGGCGGCCCCTCGGTTGCGAAGGCAAAGACGCGTCGGCTCGCCACCGTCAAGGATCGCCACGCCGCGTCGACCGAAGCGGTGGTCGCGGCCCAGATGCGCAAAACGATTCAGACCGGCTCCGGCGACACCAATGCCGTGCTGTCGAGCCTCGTTCCCCGCCGCGAATTGATGGAACTGCGGATTCGCCGGACGGGAAAGCCGTGGACGCTTAGCCAATATACCTTCGCGACGATGGGAGGGTTCGTTGTCGCGGCAGGGCTGTTGCTGATGCTTCGCACTCCACTTCCGCTGGCCTTGCTCGTTGGCGTCTTCGTCGGCGTAGGTGGCCCCTATTGGTATCTCGGCAGGCTCATCGCGAAACGTGTTGCGGCGTTCAACACACGCTTTCCCGACGCCATCGATTTGTGCGTCCGCGGCCTGAAATCGGGTTTGCCCGTCACGGAAACATTCCAGGTTGTTAGCCAGGAGCTGCCGGGACCGGTGGGCGAAGAGTTCAAGGGCGTGGTCGAGCGCATCCGAATCGGCAACACCATGGAAGCCGCACTGCAAGAATCGGCCAATATGCTCGGCACGCCCGAGTTCCAGTTCTTTTGCATCACCATCGCGATTCAGCGGGAGACGGGCGGCAACCTCGCTGAAACGCTGGCCAACCTTTCCGACGTGCTGCGCAAGCGTGCGCAAATGAAACTGAAGATCAAGGCCATGTCGTCCGAAGCCAAGGCGTCCGCCTATATCGTCGGCGCGCTGCCCTTCTTCGTGTTTGGCATCGTCTGGATGATGAACCCCGACTATCTGGCAGGCTTCTTCTCTGAAGAACGGCTGATTGTGACTGGTCTTGGCGGACTCGTATGGATGAGCATCGGCGCCTTCATCATGAAAAAAATGATCAGTTTCGAAATCTGAAGGGCGCGCTGAAATGACCAACAACCTCATTCTTGCCGCCTTCACCGGAGCGCAGTCGGGCCCGACCGTAATGGGTGTTGATGTCGTGTGGGCCGCCACGATGCTTGCTGCCGTCGGCGTTTTTGCAGTGGCCATGGCCATCTATGGCGCCGTGACCGTTCGGAACCCGATGACCAAGCGCGTCAAGGCGCTCAACGAGCGGCGCGAACAACTGAAGGCCGGGATCACCGCCTCGACGACGAAACGCCGCGCGAAGCTTGTTCGCAAAAATCAGACCGCAGACCGCATGCGGACCTTCTTGGGCAAATTGCAGGTGCTTCAGGAAGAGCAGATCAAGGAAGTGCAGCAAAAGCTGGCACAGGCCGGCATCCGGTCGAAGGATCTGGCTGTTGCCGTGATCTTTGGTCGCCTTGTTCTGCCGATCGTGTTCGGCGGACTTGCCGCATTCCTCATTTATGGCCTCGAGATGTGGCCCGAGCTGTCGTCGATGAAGCGATCGGGCGCGACCATGGCTGCGCTCATTCTCGGCTACAAGGCGCCGGACCTCTTTGTCGACAACAAGCGGCAGAAGCGCACCGACGCCATCCGCAAGGGCCTGCCGGACGCGCTCGACCTGCTGGTCATCTGCGCCGAGGCCGGTTTGACCGTCGACGCCGCGTTCTCACGCGTCGCCAAAGAGCTTGGCCGCGCCTACCCCGAACTGGGCGAAGAATTTGCGCTCACGTCGATCGAACTCGGCTTCCTGACCGAGCGCCGGCAGGCGTTCGAGAATCTCGCTTATCGCGTCAATCTGGACTCGGTGAAGGGCGTCGTCACCACGATGATCCAAACCGAAAAATACGGCACGCCGCTCGCCAGCGCGCTGCGCGTCCTGTCGGCCGAGTTCCGCAACGAGCGCATGATGCGCGCCGAGGAAAAGGCTGCACGCCTGCCGGCAATTATGACGGTTCCGCTGATCCTCTTCATCCTGCCGTGCCTGTTCATCGTCATTCTCGGCCCGGCGGCCTGTTCGCTTAGCGACGCGATGTCGGGCGGCGCCTTTGGAGGCAGCGGCAATTAAATCAAAAGCTTTGCAGCGAAACGGAAAAGGGGGCGGACCAACATCCGCCCCCTTTTTCTTGCTTAAGCAACCTGCTGTTCGATCGCGCCAAAGATGCTGTGATGACGCTCATCATCCATCCAGATGCGGACGGTATCGCCCTTTTGCATAAACGGCGTCTTGGGCGCGCCTTCCAGAATCGTTTCGACCGTTCGCACTTCGGCAAGGCAGCTATATCCCAGCCCGCCCTGAGCGATTGGTTTGCCCGGTCCGCCATCGCTGTCGCGGTTCGACACCGTGCCAGATCCGATGATCGTTCCCGCACCCAGATTGCGCGTTTTTGCAGCATGCGCGATCAGGGCGCCGAAATCGAAGGTCATGTCGACGCCCGCATCGGCGCGCCCCAATGGCTCGCCGTTCAAATCGACGCATAAGGTACCGTGCAGTTTTCCGTCCTTCCACCGATCGCCGAGCGATTCCGGCGTCACGAACACCGGCGACATCGCGCTCGACGGCTTCGACTGGAAAAAACCGAACCCCTTGGCCAGTTCGCCCGGAATCAAACCGCGAAGGGAGACGTCGTTGGTCAAGCCGACCAGCAGGATATGCTCGCGCGCCGTCGCCGCCTCGATCCCGGCAGGAACATCGCCGGTGACGACGACAACTTCGGCTTCCATGTCACAGCCCCACGCGGGATCGCCGAGCGGAATCGGGTCGCGCGGCGCCAGGAAAGCGTCGCTGCCGCCCTGGTACATCAGCGGATCGTGCCAGAAACTCTCGGGCATCTCTGCCCCGCGCGCCTGCCGCACGAGCGCGACATGATTCACATACGCGCTGCCGTCGGCCCATTGATAGGCGCGCGGCAATGGCGAGGCGGCGTCGCGCTCGTGGAAGCGTTCTTTCGGGATTGCGTCATGGTTCAGATCCTCGGCCAGCGCAGCGAGCCGCGGGGCAGCGTCGGCCCAATTGTCGAGCGCGGCCTGCATGGTCGGCGCAATCCGCGTAGCGTCGGCGTACCAGGCGAGATCATCCGATACGACAATCAACCGACCGTCGCGGCCATGCTTGAGCGAAGCAAGTTTCACATTTGTCCCTTTGTCTGCGATGGCGCGCATCGCATGATCGGGGGAGCGATGATCAGCGCGGCATCTGGATCGATGCAAAACAGGTAAAGCCGCTCTGCCCCGCCTGCAAGCGCCGGATATATTGCAGATAGGCCTGCGACTGATTGTAGGTCGCGCCGGGCAGAGTCTGGCCACGAAATGCGCGCTTGACCTCTTCGCCGGTGAACGGGCGAGGGGCGCCTGGAAAGGCGCCTTTGGTTCCCGGCGGCACCAATCGGCCGCCGGCATCGATATATTGCCCCGCGCCACCCGGACCCGGGACCGGAATCTGGCAATTCATCACCGATACCGCGGTCTGCGCAAAGGCAGGTCGGATCGTCATCGCCGCCGAAGCGCCTGCCGCGCCGAGAATGAGCAGGCGACGACGCGAAGGCGCGGCTTCGCCCGCATCCTCCTGCGCATTGTTCGCCTGATCATCGTGACTTTTCATGATTGACGCTTAACCCAATGGCCGGACGAGGAAAAGGCAAAGACCGCTCCGGACGCGGCCGCTTCCCGCTTTGGGACGCTTGGGCGAAGAATCGTTAGCGGTGCGAACGGGCTTGCGGGCGACGTGGCATCGTTTAAGGCACAAGGCAGGATGTTCGACCGCCTGTCCAGTCTCGTCGCCGCTTTGACAATGATTGCCATAGCCGCGCTTTTCGCGGCGATGGTCGGCGGGGATGCGCTGTCGATCACGATTCTGACGATCACCGCGATCGCGGCCGTTGCCGTGCTGTACAGCACCCTTGCCGCGCCAGTTTCCGACGCACGAGTACAGGTGAATACCGAACCCGTCGTTCTCCCGCCGCGCTCGCTGCTGCACCATCCCGATTTCGCCCAATGGGCCGACCAGGAAAAAGAACCTCTGCTGGGGACGGCGGCAAACATCGTGACCATCGCGAACGACGCGGCAATCAAGCTGCTCGGCCGGCATATCGTCGGTGCCGACATCCGCACCGCGATCCGCCACCCGGCGGCAACCGACTGGCTGTCGCGTCTTGCCGATGCCGCACCCGTCGAGACGCTGAGCCTCGCCGATTTTCCGCGCCCCGGTCAGCGCTGGACGATGCGAATCGCCAAGCTGTCGGGCACCGACCGGATCATCTTCCTGTCCGACCGCTCGGCGATCGACGCCGCCGACCGCATGCGCTCCGATTTCGTAGCGAATGCCAGCCACGAGCTTCGCACACCACTCGCCGCGATCCTCGGCTATGTCGAAACGCTGCAGGATATGAACGGCGAAGACGACGGTCCCACCCGCCACCGCTTCCTTTCGATCATCGACCGCGAGGCGCGACGGATGCAGCAATTGGTAATGGACCTGCTTTCGATTTCCCGCGTCGAGGCGGACCGTTTTCGCCGCCCCACTGCGACAATCGACTTGCGCGTCGTTGCGGGGGCAACCGTGGCGCAGCTGCGCGAAAGCGACCAACCGCGCGCGCGGGACATCGTTGCCGAACTGGGCGACGCCGAGCAGCCGATATTCGGCGACGAAGCGCAGCTCAGCCAGCTTGCGCACAATATCATCACCAACGCGATGAAATATGGCCGTCCCGGCACGCCGGTGACGGTCAAGCTTGCACGCGAAGGGACGCGGGTGCGTTTGTCGGTTGTCGACGAAGGAGACGGCATCGAAGCCGACCATATTCCGCGCCTGACCGAACGTTTCTATCGCGTCGATGAGGCCCGAAGCCGGTCGGTCGGCGGAACCGGCCTTGGCCTGGCGATCGTCAAACACATCAGCGAGCGCCATCAGGGGCAGCTCGATATTGCGAGCGAAATCGGCAAGGGGACGACGGTCTCGGTCGTCTTTCGACTCGCAACCGAAAACTAGTCGATCCGCTCGACCAACTCCGCAAGTTTACCGAACATCTCGTCGATCTGCGCCTTTTCGACGATCAACGGCGGCGACAATGCGATGATATCGCCGGTTGCGCGGATCAGCAGACCGTTGTCGAACGCGGCATGGAAAAATTCGGTCGCGCGGGCGGCCGGTGCGCCCGGTCGCGGTTCCAGCTCGATACCGGCCACGAGTCCGATTGCACGGATATCGACGACATGCCGCCCCACCTTAAGGGAATGGGCAGCGTCCTCCCAATAGGCACCCAGTTCGCGCGCGCGCTCGAACAGCCCCTCACGCTCATAGACGTCGAGCGCGGCAAGCCCGGCAGCGGCGGCGAGCGGATGGCCCGAATAGGTATAGCCGTGGAAAAGCTCGATCCCGCCCGGCACGCTCTCGATCACGGCGTCGTGCAGTTCGCGCTTCACCGCGACTGCGCCCATCGGAACCGCCGCGTTGGTAAGCCCCTTGGCCATGGTGATGATGTCAGGCGTCACACCCCATTCGCTCGCGGCGGTAGCCCCACCGACACGCCCGAAGGCGGTGATGACTTCATCGAAAATCAGGATGATGCCGTGACGGTCGCAGATGTCGCGCAGCCGGTGCAAATAGCCGACCGGCGGAATGAGCACGCCCGTTGATCCCGCCATCGGTTCGACGATGACCGCGGCAATCGTTTCCGCACCATGCAAGTCGACGAGCCGCTGGAGGTCGTCGGCCAGCTCCGCACCATGCTGCGGAAAGCCGCGCGAAAAGGCGTTGCGGTCAGGATCGTGCGTGTGGCGCAGATGGTCGGTGCCGGGAAGGCCGCCGCCGAACGCGCGGCGGTTGTTGACGAGCCCGCCGACGCTGATCCCGCCGAAGCCGGTGCCATGATAGGCGCGCTCGCGCCCGATCAACCGCGTGCGCGTCCCCTGCCCGCGTGCGCGCTGGACATTCATGGCTATTTTTAGTGCGGTATCAACCGATTCGGACCCGCTGTTCGTAAAGAAAATCCGGTCGAGCCCGTCGGGCATCAGCGCGGCGAGTCGTTGTGCAAGTTCGAACGGTAACGGATGGCCCAGCTGAAAGGTCGGCGCATAGTCGAGTGTTGCGGCGGTCTTGGTAATCGCCTCGACGATTTCGGCGCGGCAATGCCCGGCATTGCTGCACCATAGCCCCGACGTTCCGTCGAGGATCTGCCGCCCGTCGGCGCTCTGGTAGTACATGCCGCTTGCCGACACGAGCTGGCGCGGCTGCGCCTTGTAGGCGCGGTTCGCGGTGAACGGCATCCAGAAGGACGCCAGCGGATCATTCTCACCCTTCATCGCGCGCTCCCTACGGCTTTGATTGCCGCGCCACTGTGACCGCCCGCCAAGCGGCTGACAATCGGGAAAATTGCCCCTCTGGCGCCGCCCCACGCTTCGCGATAGGCTGCGCACTCAACAGGGGGCGCTTTGCCCAATCGGGGGACCATGTCGATCAATCTGGAACACTGGATCAGCGAGCACAATATCGACGAGGTCGAGTGCATCGTTCCCGACATCAATGGGGTGCAGCGCGGCAAGGTCCTGCCTGCCAAGAAATTCCTGTCGTCGGTCAACGACAAGACGCTGCGCATCCCGGGCAGCGTCTTCATCTGCACGATCGACGGCCATTATCCTGAGGATATCGACGATATCTGGGACAAGGACCCTGACAAGATATTGATCGCCGACCCCGACACCATCTGTATCGCGCCGGGGTTCAAATCGCCGACGGCCTTTGTCATTGCCGACGCGTTCAACGGCGACGGCAGCGAAGTATCCATTGCGCCGCGGACGATCCTGAAAAAAGTTCTCGCGCTCTACGAGGCCAAAGGATGGCGCCCGATCATCGCGCCTGAGGTTGAATTTTATCTGGTGTCGCCGAACACAGACCCCGATTTCCCGCTGACCCCGCCGACCGGCCAGTCGGGGCGCGCCGAGGTTGCGAGCCAGCCCTATGGGCTGGAGGCGATGAATGAATATGAGGATATCATCGACCATATCTATGACGATTGCGAGCTGATGGGGCTCGATATCGATACGATGATCCATGAAATGGGCGCCGCGCAGCTCGAGGTCAATTTCATCCACGGCGATCCGCTGCGGCTTGCCGACGAGGTGTTCCTGTTCAAGCGCGTCGTGCGCAACGTCGCAAAGCAGCACGGGGTTTATGCGACCTTCATGGCGAACCCGATGGCGGGACAGCCGGGCAGTGCGATGCACGTCCACCAGTCGGTCGTCGATGCCGAAACAGGGCGCAATCTGTTCGCGACCGCGAACGGTCGCGACAGCGCGCAATTCCGCAGCTTCGTTGCCGGGCTGATCCGCTTCATGCCGCAAATCTCGCCGATGTGGGCACCCAATGTGAACAGCTTTCGCCGGATGCGTCCCGATAGCGCCGCGCCGATCAACGTTCATTGGGGGGTCGACAACCGGTCGTGCGGCTTTCGTGTGCCAATTGCCGACAAGCACAACCGCCGCATCGAAAACCGCCTCGCGGGCGCCGACAGCAACCCCTATCTGGCGATCGCCGCGTCGCTCGTGTGCGGTTATATCGGCATGGTCGACCGGATGGTCCCGCCCAAGCCGATCGCCGGCAGCGCCTATAACCGCGCACGCACCCTGCCCCGCACGCTCGAGGCCGCGCTCGATCGGTTCAGTTCGTGCAAAAAGGTCCGCAACCTGCTCGGGGACGATTTCTTCGAAATCTATTTCGCGGTGAAGGATCATGAGCTGTTCAATTACCAGTCGGTGGTGTCGAGCTGGGAGCGCGAACATCTGTTGATGCGGGTTTGATGCCCCCTGCCCCGGCCCACCCGTTCGCGTCGAGCGAAGTCGAGACGCCCCTCGTGTCCGCTTGGCGTCTCGACTCCGCTCGACGCGAACGGAAATAGAAGGCCGGCTCACCATGTCCGACCCGCTGGCCGCCAGCTACTACGCCGCCACCGCCAGCCCTTGGCGCCCATCCCCCGTCGAAGGCGACATTGCGTGCGACGTCGCGGTCATCGGCGGCGGGTTCACAGGAGTCAGCGCGGCGCTCGCATGTGCGGAGCGTGGATTTTCGGTTGTTCTCTACGAAGCCGAGCGTATCGGTTTCGGCGCTTCGGGGCGCAATGGGGGGCAGCTGATCCCCGGCCTTCGCTGGACCGCATCCGAACTGGAGGCCGAATTCGGGCGCGAGCGCGCCGATGCGCTGTTCGACCTCTGCTGGCGCGACAATCGCGTGAAGGCTCGGATCGCAACGCACGGCATCGACTGCGATGTGAAGGCGGGCCATCTGGAGGCTGCATGGACGCCGGGCGATTTTGACGCGCTACGGCGCGAGGCAGATTATCTAGCGGGCCGCTTCGGCTATACGACGCACGTTGTCAAAAAAGCTGGCCTGGACGCGCATATTTCGAGCCCGCTCTATCACGGCGGCATCTTTGATCCGCACGGCGGTCATTTTCACCCGCTCAACTATGTTATCGGCCTTGCGAGGGCTGCCGAAGCCGCTGGCGTGCGGATTGTCGAGGGGCGCCGCGTCGCGCCGGGCGATCTCGATGCGCGCTTCATCATCGACGCCACCGATAGCTGGATCGGCGAGATCGAACCCAACCTCGGCCGCTACACCGTGCCGATCATGAACTATAATATCGCGACCGCGCCGCTTGCGCATGCCCACGAACTTCTGCCCAGCGACGCCGCAGTCGCTGACAGCCGGTTCGTGCTCAACTATTTTCGCCTCTCCGCCGACAAGCGGCTGATCTTCGGCGGCGGCGAGCGCTATTCGCAGAGGCCGCCGCGCGACATTGCCGCCTTCGTCCGCCCCTTCATGGCGGAGGTATTCCCGCAGATTGCCGATGCGCCAATCGATTATGGCTGGGGCGGCGCGGTTGCGGTGACGATGAACCGCCTTCCCCATATCGGGCGAAACGGGAGTATCTTTTTTGCGCACGGCTTTTCGGGGCATGGCGCGCTCGTCACGACGATCGCGGGCGAATTGATCGCGGAGGCGATGGTGGGGACCGCCGAGCGGTTCGATGTTCTCGCCAGCCTGCCATCGCGCCCCTTCCCCGGCGGGTGGTGGCTGCGGCGCCCTCTCGCTACGCTCGGTCTGCTCTGGTATGCGCTGCGCGACCGCTTGGGGTGAAGGAGCTTAATCCATGTCGAAGTCATCGGGCGCGATCGCGCCGCGCTCGGAGGCCGAGGCTTTTTTCGCGGCCAATCCCGACGTCGATTCGATCGAGATGATCTATACCGACATGGGCGGTGTCCCGCGCGGCAAGCGGCTGCGTCAGCACGAGGTGCTTGCCGTCTATGAGAGCGGCCGGATGATGCCGGGGTCGATCACCGTTGTCGACATCACCGGGCAGGATACGGTAGAAACCGGCCTCGTCTGGGAGGATGGCGACGCCGACCGGTCGATGAAGCCGATCCCCGGAACGCTCGTGCGCACGCCGTGGGGCGGCGACAAGGCTGCGCAGTTCCTTGTCGACTTCTACGAGCTCGACGGCACGCCGCACGACCTCGACCCGCGCCACGTCCTTGGCCGCGTCGTCGACCGTTTTGCCGCCGAGAGGCTCACCCCGGTGGTCGCGGTCGAGCTCGAATTCTATCTCGTCGATCCGCGTCGCGCGCGCGACGGCGCCATCCGGCCCGCCCGGCCACCCTACAGCCGCGATACGCCGCGCAATGTCGAAGTCTATGGCCTACGCGAACTTGACGATTTCCGGCCCTTTTTCGACGCGCTCTACGCCGCCACCGATGTGCAGGGCCTGCCGCTCGAAAGCGCGATTTCGGAATTCGCCCCAGGCCAGTTCGAAATCACCCTGCGCCACAAGCCCGACGCGCTTGGTGCGTGCGACGACGCGATCATGTACAAGCGGCTGGTGAAAGCGATCGCGCAGGCGCATGGACTGGAGGCAACCTTCATGGCCAAGCCCTTTGCCGAACAGGCGGGCAGCGGGATGCACATCCATGTGTCGATGAACGACGCCGATGGCGCGAACATCTTCGCGAGCAACGACACCGAAGGCAGCGATGCGCTGCGTCACGCAATCGGCGGGATGATCGGCAGCGTCGGCGACGCCTTTGCGCTTTTTGCGCCGCATGCGAACAGCTATCGCCGGTTCAAGGCGAACAGCTACGCCCCCGTTGCGCCGACTTGGGGCGTGAATAACCGCACCGTGTCCTTCCGCATTCCCGCGGGACCGCCCGCCAGCCGTCATATCGAACATCGCGCGTGCGGCGCGGACGCCAACCCCTATCTCGCCGTCGCCGCCGTCCTCGCCGGCATGCACCACGGCATGACCCACAAGACCGACCCCGGCCCGGCGGTCGTCGGCAACGGCTATGACCGCGACAATGCCGGGGACGAAAAGCCGCCGTCTAACTGGTTCGCGGCGGTCGACCGATTTGACGCGTCGGACCTGATGCGCGATTATCTGGGTGCACGGTTCGTCGATATGTTCAGCATCTTGAAGCGCGTCGAGCAGGACCGCTATTTCTCCGCCGTCCCCGCGATCGATTACGACTGGTATCTGCGTAACGCATGATAATTTCAAAGATATGTGGTGCAGCGCAAATATACCCTTCCCAAGCGCCGCCGTTTGAGTCAGCTTGGCGTCTTCATACAGGGAGGCGGTCATGGACGTGAACGAACTGATCAAGCAAACCCGCGGGCGCCGCTCGCTGTTGCAGGCGATGGGGGTCGCGGCGGTCGGGATCAGCTTCGGCGGGCTTGCCGCTTGCAGCAAAGGCGACGGTACCAAGCTCGCCAATGGCGAAGAGGCCAAGCTCAACTTCTACAATTGGGACACCTATATTGGCGAGACGACGCTCGACGATTTCAAGGAAGCGACCGGCGTCAATGTGACGATGGACCTGTTCGACAGCAACGACGTACTGTTTGCGAAGTTCAAGGCGGGCAACCCCGGATATGACGTGATCGTGCCGTCGAACGATTTCGTCGAACGGATGATCCAGGCCGACATGCTGATGCCGCTCGACCACAGCCTGATTCCGAACAAGCGCAATATCGACCCAGCCTATATCAACGTCGAATATGACCTGCAGCGCAAATTTTCGATTCCCTACACGTGGCTCGCGCTCGGCATCGGTTATCGCAAGTCGAAGGTATCGGCGACGCCCGACAGCTGGAAGCTGCTGTTCGACAGTCCCGAATATGCCGGCCGCATCGCTTGGCTGTCGGAAGCAGGCGACATGTTTCGACTCTATGGCAAATATCTGGGCAAATCGGTCAACGAGCTCACCCCGGCAGATATCAAGACGATCGAGGCGATGATGATTCGACAAAAACCCCATGTGAAGAAATTCCATGAGGATGACGGGCAGGATCTGCTGCTCAAGGGCGATTGCGACGTCGTGCTCGAATATAATGGCGATATCGCGCAGGCGATGACTGAGGACGACGATATCGACTTCGTCATTCCGAACGAAGGCAGCCAACTCAATTCGGACAATCTTTGCATCCCGAAGGGTGCGCCGCACCCGAAAAACGCGCATGCCTTCATCAACTATATCCTCGACGCAGAGGTCGACAAGCATATCACCGAGACGATCCTCTATCCGACGCCCAATGCGGCGACGAAGGCAATGATGCCCGACAGCTACAAGAACAACCCGGTCGTCTTTCCGCCGGCGGACAAGCTCGCGAAATGCGAATATGCGCAGTTCAACCCCGAGTTGCAGCCGCTGTACGAAGAGGCGTTCACGCGGGTCCGGGCAGCTTAGACCTCGATAAGGGCATCGGGGGGTGGCCGAACAGGATTGGGGCACGAACAAACGAGCGTTCGCGGCGGTATCGCTGCCCACCTTGTTCTGGGTCGTCGCCTTTTTCCTGGTCCCGATGGCGATCGTCTGGCTGTACAGCTTCGGCGAGAACCGCGGCCTGACGGATATCGACATTTCGGGAACGCTCGACAATTACAAGCGCGCGACCGAATGGCTTTATGTCACCATCTTCGCCAAGAGTTTCGCCGTCGCGGCGCTGGTGACGCTCATCTGCCTGATCGTCGGCTTTCCGGTCGCAATGGCGATCACCTTTGCGAGCGAAAAGTGGCGGCCGTGGCTGCTGCTGGGCATCATGCTGCCTTTCTGGACCAATCTCCTCATCCGCACCTATGCGCTGATGATGCTGCTCGGAACGCAGGGGTTCGCGAACAAGGGCCTCGGTCTGCTCTGGGGCGGGGCGAGCTGGGTCAAGACGCTCGTCGGTCTGGAGCCGCTTCCTACTTGGGAGCCCGTCGAGCTGCTCTTCAATAATTTCGCGGTCGTCTTCGGCCTTGTCTATGTCCACCTGCCCTTCATGGTGCTGCCGCTCTATGCCGCGCTCGACCGATTGGACCGCAGCCTGATCGAGGCGAGCCTCGACCTTGGCGCCGGGCATTTCCGTACCATCATGCGCATCGTGGTGCCGCTCGCGGCGCCGGGCATCGTCGCGGGGGTGATGATTACCCTCATCCCCGCGCTCGGCGCTTACCTTACCCCCGATCTGATGGGCGGCACCGACAGCCAGATGATCGCCAATGTGATCGAGCGGCAGTTCAAGAAAGCGAACGACTGGCCCTTCGGCGCGGCGCTGTCCTTTCTTCTCATCTATGCGATGTTCATCCTGATCGCGCTGCAGTCACTGCGCCGCAAAGTGCCGGAGGTCCGCTGATGGCACTTTTTGCCCGCGCCGCGCGCGCGCCGCTCGAATATAGCCGCACCTTGTGGATGCGGCTGTGGGTCGGCGCGGTGATGGTCTTTCTCTACGCGCCGTTAGCTGTGCTGATGATCTTCAGCTTCAACGACAGCAAACGGAACGTCGTGTGGCGCGGCTTCACGACCAAATATTATGAAAAGGCGCTCGGCAACGACCAGCTTGTCGAGGCGCTCGTCAATTCGCTCACCATTGCCGCGCTCGCGACACTCGCGAGCCTCGTCATCGGCACGCTCGCCGCGGTCATGCTCTGGCGCTTTCGCTTTCCACTGAAAGGAATCGTCGACGGCACCGTGTCGCTGCCGATCATCGTCCCCGAAATCTGCCTTGGCGTCGCCTTCCTGATGTTTTTCGCGGCCGTCGACTGGCCCACCGATCTCATCTGGCCTTTCAACCTCGGCGCGATCACGATCGCGCACATAACCTTCTGTTTTCCTTTCGTAACGATGGTGGTGCGATCGCGCCTCGCAAGCTTCAACCGCGAGCAGGAGGAAGCTGCTAAAGACCTCGGCGCGAGCGAATGGCAGGTGTTCCGCGACGTGCTGATCCCGCACATAAAGCCCGCGCTCGTTGCTGGGGCACTTCTCGCCTTCACGCTCAGCCTCGACGATTTCGTCATCACCTATTTCACCAGCGGCCCCGACACGATCACCTTCCCGGTGAAAGTCTATTCGATGGTCCGTTTTTCGGTGACGCCAGAGGTCAATGCGGCCTCGACCCTGCTTATCATCCTGACCGTGGTGCTGACCTTCATTGCGCTCAAGTTGCAGGGCGTGAAAGCAATTGCGGACACGCATTGATGCGACTTCCCCATCAACTTCCCGGTCTTGTCCGTCGCCCTCGCGAAGGCGAAGGCCGCTGGCAGCGGAAGTCTGCGACGCTACGAAAGACCGACAGCGGCCTCCGCCTGCGCGGAGGCGGCAAAACCATCAGGACCGCATCATGACCAACGCGCCCAAGCCGATCATCCAGATCCGCAACGTGTCCAAACGCTTCGGCAAAGTCACTGCGGTCGACGATGTGAACCTCGACATTCTTGCCGGCGAGTTCTTCGTCCTGCTCGGTCCATCCGGCTGCGGCAAGACCACGCTCCTCCGAATGATTGCGGGGTTCGAGCTGCCGACCGAGGGCCAAATCCTTATCGACGGGCAGGACATGGCGGGCATCGCGCCGAACAAGCGACCCGTTAACATGGTCTTCCAGAGCTATGCCGTCTTTCCGCACATGAGCGTTGCCGACAATGTCGGCTATGGCCTCAAGATCGCAGGGGTGAAGGGCGGCGAAGCGAAGGATCGCGTCGCCGAGGCGCTCGAACTCGTCAAGCTCGGCGGGTATGAGGCGCGGATGCCCGACCAGATGTCGGGCGGGCAGCGCCAGCGCGTCGCGCTTGCGCGCAGCCTCGTCATGCGGCCCAAGGTGCTTTTGCTCGACGAACCGCTGTCGGCGCTCGATGCCAAGCTGCGTGCACAGATGCAGTTCGAGCTGTCCGACCTGCAGGATCAGGTCGGCATCACCTTCGTCACCGTCACACACGATCAGGACGAGGCACTGTCGATGGCAAGCCGGATCGCCGTGATCAACAAAGGCGATGTCGCGCAGCTTGCAACGCCGTCGGACCTCTATGAATATCCCGCCAATCGTTTCGTCGCCGATTTCGTGGGGTCGGTAAATATCTTCGAGGGCAAGTTGACATTGGACGAACCCGACCGCGCGGCGGTCGACTGCCCCGGACTCGGCAAGGTCTATCTCAACCATGGTGTCACCGGCCCGCACGGTGCGGACGTGTGGGTCGCGCTGCGGCCCGAGAAAATCTATCTCCACGTCCCCGGCGAAGGGAAGGCCGTCCGCGCGGCGGCGCTCGACGCGCCCGAAGACCATAATTTCGCGCGCGGCTGCATCAAGGGCATGAGCTATCTAGGCGACATCACGCTTTACGAGATCCTGCTCGATTCGGGCGCGATGCTGCGCGTGTCGCGCCCCAACCTGTCGCGCCATGACCAAGAGGATTTCACCTGGGACGACCGGGTGAGCATGCACTGGCGCGCCGACAGCCCCGTGGTGCTGCTGGGATAGGCGGAACGTCGCACCGGGCATGATCCGGACGACAATGGCGGGAGGCAAATTTACCTTCGCCACCGCCAAAAAAGCCTGCTTTGCCATATTGCCGCGCGCAAACCATCTTGGCTCGCATGGAAAAGCATCTCCAATCACCGGGCAAATTGTGGCTCGTCGGCGCCGGGCCGGGCGACCCTGACCTGTTGACGCTGCGCGCAGCGCGGCTGCTCGAAAGCGCCGACCTTGTCGTCCATGACGGCCTCGTAGGCGAAGGCGTGCTCGCGCTCATCCCCCGCCATGTTGCGCGTGTGAGCGTCGCCAAGCAGCGCAGCCGCCACACGATGAAGCAGGAACTTATCAACGAGTTGCTCGTGCGCGAAACGCGCGCGGGCAAGCAGGTCGTGCGGCTGAAGGGCGGCGACCCGTTCATCTTCGGACGCGGCGGCGAAGAACTCGACGCGGCGCGCGAGGCGGGAATCGCATGCGAGGTCGTCCCAGGCATCACCGCAGCGGCGGGCTGTGCGGCGCAGGCGGGCCTTCCCCTCACCCACCGCGAGGATGCAAGTGCGGTGAGCTTCGTCGCGGGTCAATGCAAGGACCTGACCGACCAGGACTGGTCGGGGCTTGCGGGGCATGGCCGCACGCTCGTCATCTATATGGGTCTCGCGACCGCCTCGGCGATCGCCGACAAGTTGATCGCAGACGGCGTTTCGCCCGATCTGCCGGTCGCGGTGGTGGAGCGCGGGACGACGGCTTACGCCCGCGTGCTCCGCACCTTGCTCACCGACCTCGGCGATCTGGTGGCGCGCGAACGGGTGGCAAGCCCGGCGCTGATCATCGTCGGCAAGGTCGCCGCGCGCGCCGACGCTCTCGACTGCCTCGGCGCGCCCGGCGTCGCCGAACATATAAGGGGTATTTCATGAAACTATTGACGGGCAACGACCTGAAAACGGGCGCTGTCACCTGGTGGACGGGCAGCGACTGGTCGATCCATATCGAGGACGCCGCCGATGTTGGCGAACAGGGCGAGGCGATATTGCACGCCGAAGAAGGCGCCCGCCGCGTCAACGCGCCCTATATCATCGCGGGCGAAATGACTCCTGATGGCCCGCGTCCCGCGCACATCAAGGACCGCATCCGGGCGCTCGGCCCGACGGTGCGCCCCGACCTGACTTTGAAACCCGCCGATCCCACGGCCGGCGACTGGGTGATCTGACATGTATAAATATGACGAATATGACCAGGCGATGGTCGAGGCGCGCGTCGCCGAATTTTCCGACCAGGTCCGCCGCCGCCTTGCGGGCGAAATCACCGAGGATCAGTTCAAGCCGCTGCGGCTGATGAACGGCCTTTATCTCCAGCTTCACGCCTATATGCTGCGCGTTGCGGTGCCCTATGGGACGCTCGACAGCCGACAGATGCGGATGCTCGCGCACATTGCGCGCAAATACGACCGCGATTACGGCCATTTCACCACGCGCCAGAATATCCAGTATAACTGGATCAAGCTGGAGGACGCGCCCGCGATCCTCGCCGACCTCGCGTCGGTCGAGATGCACGCGATCCAGACGAGCGGCAATTGCATCCGCAACATCAGTTCGGACCAGTTCGCCGGCGCCGCTGCCGACGAGATCACCGATCCGCGCCCCTGGGCGGAGCTGCTGCGCCAATGGTCGAGCTTTCACCCGGAATTCAGCTATTTGCCGCGCAAGTTCAAAATCGCGGTCATCGCGGCCGAGGAAGACCGTGCTGCGATGCGCCTGCACGACATCGGCATCCAGATCGTCGAGAAGGACGGCGTCCACGGCGCCGCATTCTATGTCGGCGGCGGCATGGGCCGCACGCCGATGATCGCACCGCTGATCAAGGATTTCGTGCCGCTCGAGGATTTGCTCAGCTACACCGAAGCGTGCCTGCGCGTGTACAACCGCTATGGCCGCCGCGACAATATCTACAAGGCGCGGATCAAGATCCTCGTCCACGAGATCGGCGCCGACGAGTATCGCCGTCAGGTCGAGGAAGAATTTGCGCATGTGAAGACGCTGGGCATCGACCCGCCGCGCGCCGAGTTCGACCGTATCGCCGCGCAATTTGCACCGCCGCCGCTCGACGCCTCGGCGCCCGATGACGTCGACCGCAGCGATCCCGACTTTGCCGTCTGGCTCGACCAGAATGTCGCCGCGCACAAGGTGCCGGGCCATGCCATCGTGACGATCAGCCTCAAGCCCGTCGGCGGCATTCCCGGCGATGCATCGTCGGCGCAGATTGAGCTGATGGCCGACCTTGCCGAGACATACAGCCATGACGAGCTGCGCGTCACCCATGCCCAGAACATCGTGCTGCCTCACGTCCGTAAGGCCGACCTCCATACCATCTGGCAAAAGCTGGACGAAGCCGGGCTTGCGACGCCCAACCTCGACCTCATCAGCGACATCATAGCTTGCCCCGGGCTCGATTATTGCAGCCTGGCCAATGCGCGTTCGATCCCCGTCGCGCAGAAGATCGCGACGCGCTTTGCCGACCTCGGGCGCCAGAAGGAACTGGGCGAGCTCAAGCTCAAGATTTCGGGCTGCATCAACGCCTGCGGCCACCACCACGCCGGCCACATCGGCATCCTCGGCGTCGACCGCAAAGGCACCGAAAATTACCAGCTTCTGCTCGGCGGATCGGGCGCCGAGGATGTGTCGCTCGGCGCGATCACCGGCCCCGGCTTCGACGAGGACGGCATCGTCGACGCGATCGAGCGCGTCACCGACAAATATCTGAGCGAGCGAGCCGAAGGCGAACGCTTCGTCGACACCTTCCGCCGCGTCGGCATGGCGCCGTTCAAGGAGGCGATCTATGGTTGAGCATCTCCACGTCGACGGCGAGGAACCCTGCGTCACGCTCGACGCCTTTCTGTCGCAGTCGAACGCGACCGCTGTGCGGCTCGAAAGCGACGAGGATGCGCGCGCGCTCATCCCCTATCTCGACCGGCTCAAGCTGATCGAAATCGCCTTCCCCGCCTTTCGGGACGGACGCGGCTATTCGTCGGCGCGTATCCTGCGCGAGGCCGGATATACGGGTGAACTGCGCGCGCAGGGCGACGTCCTCGTCGACCAGATCGCCTATATGAAGCGCTGCGGCTTCGACAGTTTCGCCGCCGAAAAACCGCTCAACCCAGCCGATGTCGACGCCGCGCTGGCGCGCTGGCCGCATCATTATCAAGGCGCTGCCGACGCTGCGGTACCGATATGGAAATTGAGGCATGGCTGACGTGACTTTCTCTCCCCAACACAAGGCCGAAGACCGCACGCGCGACCGCATCGATGTCGCTCCGCGTTTCACCAACGCTGACGTCATCCGGCTCAACAATCTGTTCCGCGGGCAGGACGCCGCCGAAGTCGTCGCGAGCGTCATCGGCGCGGGGCTGATCGGCGAAACGGCGATCGTGTCGAGCTTTGGCGCCGAAAGTGCGGTGCTGCTCCACCTCGTCACGCGCGTAGCGCCCGACATGCCGGTACTGTTCCTCGATACGGGCAAGCATTTCCCCGAGACACTCGCCTATCGCGACGAACTAGCGGCGCGGCTGGGGCTCAACCTCGTCAACCTGACCCCCGACGCCGAGGAACTCGCCAAGAAGGACGCGACCGAGCTGCGTTGGTCCTACGACCCCGACGGCTGCTGCGAAATCCGCAAGGTCAAGCCGCTCGAAAAGGCGCTCACCGATTTCGATACGTCGATTACCGGCCGCAAAGGGTTCCAGTCATCGACACGGCAGGGCCTGCCGCGCTTCGAACTCGACGGCTCGACCGGTCGGCTGAAATTCAACCCGCTCGCCAACTGGACGCGCGAAATGCTCGACGATTATTTCGCCGAGTACGATCTTCCGCGCCACCCGCTCGAAGCCGAAGGCTATCCCTCGATCGGCTGCTCGCCGTGCACGTCAAAGGTCAAACCCGGCGAAGACCCGCGCTCGGGCCGCTGGCGCGGCTGGGACAAGACCGAATGCGGCATCCATAGCGAAGTCACGCCAATCGACGATGACCCGGCGAACGATCCCGCGTTTTGACCTAACGTCATTGCGAGCGGCGTAGCCGCGCGGCAATCCCCAGCTATCGGCCAGCAATAGATCTCGATCGCTGTAGATTGCTTCGCTGCGCTCGCAATGACGAGAATTCAGCTACTCATAATCCGCATAAGCCAAGCTCTCGTCGGCGAGGTCGCTGAACTTGGTCGTCTTCGCCTCGAAGTGCAGGCGGATCTTGCCGGTCGAACCGTGGCGCGACTTGGCAACGATCAGCTCGGCGAGGCCGAAGACGCGTTCCATCTCCGCCGCCCATTCCTCGTGCTGCGCGTGGATCTTCACATCGTCGCCCTCGACCGGACGCTTGGGCTCGCGCGCAGCGACGTAATAATCCTCGCGGAACACGAACAGCACCATGTCGGCGTCCTGCTCAATCGACCCCGACTCACGAAGGTCGGAGAGCTGCGGCCGTTTGTCCTCGCGGCTTTCGACTTGGCGGCTGAGCTGTGACAATGCCATCACCGGAACATTCAATTCCTTCGCCAAGGTCTTCAGACCGCGGGAGATTTCCGAAATCTCCTGCACGCGATTGTCGCCGCCTTTCGACGTACCCTGTAACAGCTGCAGATAGTCGACGATGATGAAGCCGATGTCGTGCCGCCGCTGCAACCGCCGCGCGCGCGTGCGTAAGCTGGCGATCGTCAAGCCCGGCGTGTCGTCGATATAGAGCGGCAGCGTCTGCAGCTCTTGCGCGGCGCGGCTCAATTGCTGGAACTGCTCCTTGCTGATCTTACCCATGCGCAACGCCTCGCCCGACACGCCCGACTGTTCGGCAAGCACGCGGGTCGCGAGCTGGTCGGCGGACATTTCGAGACTGAAGAAGGCAACCTTTGCGCCCATATTCTTTTCGGGCGGAATGCCGTCGTCGGAATCGCGGCGCCAGCGTTCGGCGGCGTTATAGGCAATGTTGGTCGCGAGCGAGGTCTTGCCCATGCCCGGGCGTCCCGCAAGGATCATCAGGTCGCTGTTGTGCATGCCGCCGATCTTGGCGTTGACGCTCGCGATGCCGGTGGTGATCCCCGACAGATGCCCGCCCGAATTGAGCGCGCGCTCGGCCGCCTGCAGCGCGGTGAGGCTCGCGGTGCTGAAGCTTTTGACCGACCCCATTTCGGCCTCGCCGCCCGCGACCTTGTAGAGCGCGGTTTCGGCTTCCTCGATCTGCGCTTGCGGGTCGACACTCTCGCTCGTGTCGAGCGCATTGTCGACAAGCGTGCGGCCGACATCGACCAGTTCGCGCAGCAGCGCGAGGTCGTATATCTGCCGCGCAAAGTCCCGCGCGCCGATCAGGCCGGCGCCGCTTCCGGTCAGCTGCGCAAGATAGCCGACGCCGCCGACGGCCTTCATCGCCTCGTCGCCCTCGAAAAAGGGCTTGAGCGTCACCGGCGTGGCTATGCTGTTGCGCTCGATCAGCGCCATTGCCTGTGCAAATATGCGCCCGTGGAGCGCTTCAAAGAAATGCGCGGGCTGGAGCTGAACAGGCAGATCCTCGACGACTCGATTGTCGATCAGGATCGCGCCGAGGAACGCGGCTTCGGCCTCGATATTGCGGGGTAATTGGCGCTCGTCCCCGGCGGAGGCCGGGGCAGGAAACAGGGCTAGCTCGGGCATAGAGACCTTCATGCGACGGGCGGCGGGCGGGCGCAACCGGCGATGACGCGAAGATTATCATATCTGTGGAATGCTGTGAATAAGTCGCCCTTGCCCTTCGCCACCGCACCGGTAGAAGCGGGGACAGCATGACCGACGCCGATCCTTCCAAACAGCGCATCATCTCGGTCGACCTCGACGAAAGCTCGATCGTCTGGCGCAACCCCGATGTCGAGCAGGAACGGCGCGTCGCGATTTTCGACCTTATCGAGGAAAATAAATTCGTGCCGCAGCGCGGGCACGAGGATGGCTATACCGGCCCCTACCGCCTGACGCTGCGCGTCGAGGATGGACGGCTGATTTTCGAGATTGCGCGCGAGGATGGCTCGCCGCTCGAGGCGATCATCCTCGGCCTCGGGCGCTTTCGCCGGCCGATCCGCGATTATTTCGCCATTTGCGACAGCTATTATCAGGCGATCAAGACCTCGACCGCCCAGCAGATCGAAACCGTCGACATGGCCCGCCGCGCCCTCCACAACGAAGCAGCGGAAATGCTGATGGACCGGCTCGACGGCAAGATCGCGGTCGATTTCGATACCGCGCGGCGGCTGTTCACGCTGATCTGCGTGCTGCATATCAAGGGTTAGCAATGGCGACGGGGGCGGCACCATTGGGGAGTATCGGCGCAAAACTTCGCGACTGGCGCAGCCGCAGCGCGCACCTGCTGCGTCGTATCGGCGGTCTGTTGCTGTTGCTGATTCTGGCGGCTGCGATCGCGCTTTGGTGGGCGTCGCGCTGGGCTCCCCCGCGCGACATCTATCCGGTCCAAGGCGTGACGATCGACGCGAGCAACGGCGAAGTCCACTGGGGCTCGATCAAGGCCGCTGGCGCCGACTTTGCCTATATTTCTGCCACCACGGGACGCGACGGAACCGACACGCACTACGCCGAGAATATGCGCGCCGCGCGCGATGCGGGAATCAGTACCGGATCGATCCACCGCTACAGCCTTTGCACGCTCGCGACCGACCAGGCGGCGAATTTCATCCGCCACGTAGCGCGGCGCCCTGACGCGCTGCCGCCGGTCGTCTGGCTCGACTTCGACGATAGCTGCCCCGACCGGCCGACGCGCGCGCTGCTGCTGTCCGAACTCGCGACCTTCCTCGCGCAGATCGAGGCACATATGGGCAAGCGCAGCCTGATCGCCCCCGGCCCCGCGTTCGAGGCCGAGTATCGCGTGACCGAAAGTATTGCGCGCACCGTGTGGCTGCGCCGCGACTTTTTCGAACCCGATTATGGCGCCCACCCCTGGACGATGTGGCAGGCAACGGGCCATCTTCGCATTGCGGGCGCCGATGGCACCGTCGGCTGGAACGTCGTACGCCCCGAAGGAGAAACCCTATGACGGACGCGCGCGATGCGCTGATTGCGGCGGCGCGCGATGCTGCGAGCCGCGCTTACGCCCCCTATTCGGGCTATCATGTCGGCGCTGCGCTGCTCCTTGATAACGGCGATGTCGTCACCGGCGCCAATGTCGAGAATGCGAGCTATGGCCTGACGCTCTGTGCCGAAACCGCGGCGATTGCGAAGATCGCGAACGAGGGCTGGATCGACCGGCTTGCCGAGGTCGCAATCGTCGGCGGCCGTCCCGACGGCGACGCGCTGATCGGCAGCGAGCCGGTGCATCCGTGCGGACGCTGCCGCCAGATACTGAACGAGGCCGCCGAACGGTCGCGCGCCGATATATGGGTCCATTGCGCCTCGGGCGACGGCACGTCGATCGCGACCTATCGGCTGAGCGAACTGCTGCCCGCCGCCTTCGGCCCCAAGGATCTGGGCCTCATAACCGACTGACCGCTTGCGCTCGTCCGCGCGCGCCGACAAGAGAAACGCATGGCCATTCTTTCCGACAAATGGATTCGCGAAGCCGCCCGCACGCAGGGCATGATCGAACCTTTCGTGGAGGCGCAGCGGCGCGACGGCTGCATCAGCTATGGCCTCTCCTCTTACGGCTATGACGCGCGCGTCGCGCCCGAGTTCAAGATTTTCACCAATATCGACAGCACCACCGTCGACCCAAAGGCGTTCGATCCCAAGAACTTCGTCGATCGCGAAACCGACGTGTGCATCATTCCGCCGAACAGCTTCGCGCTCGCTCGCACGGTCGAGTATTTCCGTATTCCGCGCGATGTGCTCGTCATCTGCCTCGGCAAATCGACCTATGCGCGCTGCGGCATCATCGTGAACGTCACCCCGCTCGAGCCCGGCTGGGAAGGCCATGTAACGCTGGAATTTTCCAACACAACTCCCCTGCCCGCCAAAATCTATGCCAATGAGGGGGCGTGCCAATTCCTGTTCCTGCAAGGCAATGAGCCGTGCGAGACGAGCTATGCCGACCGCTCGGGCAAATATATGGGGCAGAAGGGCGTCACGCTGCCGAAGCTGTAGGAAGGATTGAGCCGCGCGCAGCAGCGGCAATCTCAAAGTTCAGCCTTGTGCACGCCGCGGTTTGCAACGCCCGGCGGACATGCCGCCCCGCCTTCTACCCGCACCGGCAAGGCCGGGAAGCGATCCTTTTGTCCACATATCGAAAGAGCCGGGACGAAGGCTGGCACAGCGGAATAATGTAGGACAGCAGTTTTTTTCGCGCGCGGGACGTCCGGTTTGGGGTGGAGAGCTGCCGCTAAATCCTCCCTGTGGCGAAGCCATGGGGAGGGGGACCGCTCGCGAAGCGAGGGGTGGAGGGGGGCCGCCGCGTTGCGCCATTAGCCCCTCCGTCAGCCCTTTGGGCTGCCACCTCCCCATGCCTGCGCCACAGGGAGGATCGCCCCCCCACAATTGGCCGCTTTCCTGCATTCCTATGTCCGTTCGTGTCGAACGAAGTCGAGACACCCTTCGGCGCCCGCCTTTCCCTCCGCCCAAACGTCGAACTCGCCGCCCTCATCCCCCGCCATCGCCCCTTGGCACCCGGCACCATCTGCGCTAGCCTCCACTTAACGTTTACGTAAAGGGAGAGAGCCGATGACCGAAGCACGCGAATTCGACATCATCGTCTATGGCGCGACAGGGTTCACGGGCCGGCTTGTGGCCGAATATCTCGCGCACCATTATGCTGGGCGCAAGGACGCCCCCAAATGGGCGATGGCGGGACGCAGCAAGGATAAGCTCGCCGAGGTGCGCGACCTGATCGGCGCGCCGAAGGACGTGCCGCTCGTGATCGCCGACGCGAACGATCCCGCCAGCCTCGACGCGATGGCGCACCGCACGAAGGTCGTGCTCACGACCGTCGGCCCGTACCAGCTTTACGGCGGCGATCTTGTCGCCGCCTGCGTTCGCGCGGGCACGGCCTATGCCGATCTGTGCGGCGAGCCCGGCTGGATGCGCGAGATGATTGACGCACATCAGGATGCGGCCAAGGCATCCGGCGCGCGCATCACCTTCAGCTGCGGGTTCGATTCGATCCCTTTCGACCTCGGCGTGCTCTTCCTGCAGGCCGAGGCGGTGAAGCGGCACGGCAAGCCCGCGCCGCGCGTCAAGGGCCGCGTGCGCAAGATGCAGGGCGGCGCGTCGGGCGGCACCATCGCGAGCCTGACCGAAACGCTGAAGGCCGTCGCCAAAAAGCCGTCGCTCGCGCTGCTGCTCAAATCCTCCTTCGCGCTGACCCCGGGGTTCGAGGGGCCATCGCAGCCAACCGGGCTCGTCCCCGAACATGACAGCGCGACGGGCACCTGGACTGCACCCTTCATCATGGCGCCGATCAACACAAAGAATGTCCACCGCACCAATTTCCTGTTGGGGCACGAATGGGGTGCGGACCTTGTCTATGACGAGATGGTGATGACGACAATCGGCGACGCCGGGAAAGCGATGGCCGAGGCGATGGCGAAGGCGAACCCCTTTGGCGACGCCAAGCTGAAGCCCGGCGAAGGGCCGAGCAAGGAAGAGCGCGAGGCGGGCTTCTACGACATCCTGTTCATCGGCGAATATCCCGACGGAACGACGATCCGCGCCAGCGTCCAGGGCGACCGCGATCCCGGCTATGGCTCGACGTCGAAAATGCTTGCGGAAACGGGGATGGCGCTGCTGGAAAATGACAGCAAAGGCGGCATCTGGACGCCGGGTGCGCTGCTCGGTCGGGCGCTGATCGACCGGCTGACTACCAATGCGGGACTGACCTTCCAGATCGAGGAATAAGCACAGGATGAGCACCTCCCCCAGCGCCCTCGACGCGCTGCTCTCCACGCTGCGCGTCGATGGCGACAGCGCAACCGCGCATATCGACACCGGCTGGATGCAGGGCCGCACAGCCTATGGCGGCATCAGTTCGGCGGTCGCGCTCGCTGCAGTCATGGAGCGCCATCCGACGGATGCACCTTTACGCTATGCCCAGATCAGCTTTGTCGGCCCCGTCGGGGGCGATTGCACGGTGGCGACGCGCGAGTTGCGCCGGTCGAAATCCTCGCTGTTCGTCGACGCCGGCGTGTCGAGCGATCAGGGGTTCGGGACCGCGGCGGTCTTTGCCTTCTCGGGCGACCGCGCGAGCCACCTCGACCACATTCGCCTGACCATGCCCGACGGCCCCGACCCCGACACACTCGAGCCCGTCCCCGACCACAAGGTTCGCCCTCCCTTCACGCGCCATTTCGACATGCGCCCGGTCAGCGGGCCGCGCTTCGACTGGAAAAGCGATGTCGGCGAATATCTGACCTGGGTCCGTTTCGTCGAGGAGCCCTCCTGTCATCCGATGGTCACGCTGCTTGCGATGGGCGATGCGCTACCCCCCGCCGCAATGGCGCTGTTCAGCGAGTTCGGGCCGATCAGTTCGATGAACTGGACGGTCAACATGCTGACCGGCGCCCCTGCCACCGACGACGGTTGGTGGCTGTTGTCGGCCAAGACGGGCTATGCGCGCGGCGGCTTTTCGGTGCAGGACATGATGATCTGGAACCGCGCGGGCGAACCTGTGATGAGCGGCAGCCAGGGAATCGCTATCTACGCCTAAAAGCCGTCGTCCCTGCCTTCGCAGGGGCGACGATTAGGCAATCGGCAGCGCGATCACCGCCTCGAGCCCGCCTTGTGCCCCATTGGCGAGCGACAGCGCCCCGCCCTCGCCGGCCGCAATCTCGCGCGCGATCGACAGCCCCAGCCCAGCGCCGCCCGTCGCGCGGTTTCGCGACTGTTCGCCGCGCGCGAAGGGCTCCACCAGCGCACGGATCTGTTCGTCGGTGAGGCCGGGGCCGTCGTCGGCGACAACGACCTGAGCTTGATCTGCCACGAGACGCACCGAGAGCCGCGCGCGGCTGCCATATGTGACGCCATTGTCGATAAGGTTGCGCAGCGCCCGGCGCAGCAACATCGGTCGCGCGACGACCGCGGCCTGCACGACATTATCAACCGCGACATTCTTGCCCTGCTCGACATAATCCTCGGCGAGTTCGCAGACGAGCGCCGACAGCTCGATCCGCTCCTGCACCTCATTCCCCGCCCCCGTCCGCGCGAGCGCCAAAATGTCGGTGAGCATCGCAGTCATCTCGTCGATCGAGGCGATCATCTTGTCGCGCAGCCGATCGTCCTCGACCCCCTCGACGCGGACGCGGAGACTGGCGAGCGGCGTGCGCAGGTCGTGCCCTACCGCGCCGAGCATCCGGTCCTTGTCGGCAAGCATCGTCGCGATGCGCGCGCGATACGCGTTGAAGGCGCGGATCAGGTCGCGCACGTCCGACGGCCCCTCCTCGTCGATCGGGATTGCGTCGCGCACTGCGGGGTTGGAGCGGGCGGCGCGCGTCAGGTCGCGCAGTGGCGCCGCGGCGCGCCACGCGATGATCATGATCGGGATGAGGAGGAGGAGATAGAGAACCAGCGTTTGCCAGACCAGGAAACCCTGCAGCCGGTTTCCGCTCGCAGGCAGGCGGCCGCGCACGGCATAATAGCGTCCGCCTACCTCCGCGACCACAATTGCCGTCCGCCCGGGCAGCTCGGTGCGCCCGAACCGGGGACGCTGCGGCAACACCCAAGCCTTGACGTCGCGTGCGTCGACATTGGCGTCGCCGAGCAGCGTCGCCACATAATCGGAGAGCTCCGGCATGGCGCTCGCGCCCGGAGGAACCGGCGGAGCTGCGTCGCCCGTCCAGACCCGCGGCTCGCGACGCTGGCGGCGGCGCTCGCGAGGGTCGCCCCGCTGGCGCTGAGGTTCGATCAGACCGCGCTCGTAACGGTCGACCGCGTCGATGATCCGCGCCACGGTCATCCCGCCACCATGTGCGAGCATCTGTTGCTTCATGCCGCGCGCGAGCAGGGCGAAGTTCACCGCCTGAGCGACAAACAGCATCACCGCGACGGCAAAGACGAGCTGGCCGATCAGGCTTTTGGGCCACAGACGGAATCTCATGCCGCGGGTCCGATTCGTTTGACCTCGCACGCGAGCGTATAGCCGCCGCCCCACACCGTCTTGACGAGCTGCGGATGCGCGGGGTCGGTCTCGATCTTCTTGCGCAGGCGGCTGACCAGATTGTCAATCGCGCGGTCGAAAATATCGGCCTCGCGCCCACGGACGAGGTCGAGCAGCCGGTCGCGGCTCATCACCTGCCGCGGATGCCGCAGCAGGGCGTGGAGCAGATGATATTCGCCCGACGACAGCGCGACCTCCTCGCCTGCTTCGTCGACAAGGACGCGCTCAACCTCGCGCAGCACCCAAGGCCCGAAGGCGTAGCTCGTCCCGCCCGAGTCGAGCGCACGTCCGTTTGCCTGCGTCCGGCGCAGCACGGTGCGAATCCGAGCAACCAGTTCGCGCGGGTTGAAAGGTTTGACGACATAATCGTCGGCGCCCATTTCAAGCCCGATAATTCGTTCGGTGTCCTCTGCGCGTGCGGTCAGCAGAATCACGGGCACGTCGCCCGCCTCGCGCAGGTGCCGTGTGAGCGACAATCCGTCCTCGCCAGGCATCATGATGTCGCTGACCACCAGATCGACCCCCTGCGCGCGCAGCACCGACCGCGCCTCAGCCGCACTGGCCGCCGCCGTAACGGCAAATCCTTGCGTTTCCAGATACTCGCCCAGCGGCTCGCGGATCGACGGCTCGTCGTCGACCAGCAGGATGCGCGGCGTGTCGCTATCGGTCATCGGTTATCCGTCTGAAACAGGCGTTCGCCCACCGGCACGGAACCGATGGGCGAACCTTGCTGGCAGGGACCAGCGGCAAAGGCAATGCATGGGAGGGGGGAGGAGTGCCCTGCCCGTCGCCGCTGGCCCCTGCCAAAGCTTTACTGGCTGGCGGGGCGCTGGCCGCGCTTGGCGCGCATCGCCTCACGATGAGCCTTGCGCTCTTCGGCCGTGACCTGCCCGTCCTTGTTCGCATCGACGCTGTCGAAGCGCGCGAGCGCTGCGGTCTGGAACTCGGCCTGGCTGATCACCTTGTCGCCGTTGGTGTCGGCGCGGCCCAGCATCATCATGCCATGACCGCCGCGCTTGCCGCGATGCCCGCGCATGCCGTCGCGCTTGCCGCGGTGGCTTTCGCCTGCTTCGGCACGCTTCTCGCCACGCTCGGTGCGCTTCGCGGCGCGCTCGGCGGCGTGTTGATCCCACTCTGCGCGGCTGATGTTGCCGTCCTTGTTCGCGTCGAGGCGCTCGAACATCTTGGCCTGCATTTCGGCGCGCTTCGCCGCGCGGTCAGTAGCGTCGAGCTTGCCGTCGCCATTCGCGTCCATCTTCGCGAACATCTGCGTTGCGGCGGCTTGCGCTTCGGCGCGGGTCAGCACGCCATTGCCATCGGCATCGCCCATCTTGCCACCCGGCGCGGCAAGCGCGGGAACGGCGATCAGGGCGGCGCCCAGAGTGAAGAGGGTGATCTTTTTCACGGAAGTACTCCTTCATGGGGGATCCGGTTTTCGGTCCCGATGAAGCGCTTTTAGGGGCCATTTATCGCACGCAATTGCCGCAATGGCGCAAAATTGTCGCAAAATGTCGCAATTGGACGTGCCCGTTCATGTCGCGGCAAGCGGCTTGGCTTGGTCCTGTGACAGGAAACACAGCGCAAGCTTCTACATCATTTCACATCGCAATCCGAATTCATGCTAAACTCGAATACCCACTAAGGCAGGGTTCCATGGAAAGGGGCAATGACGATGGAAGGAAACAGCAATAATACCACCGGCCTGATCGAGCGCATCAAAGGCATCCTGATGTCACCCGCTGCCGAGTGGGACAAGATCGACGCCGAACCCGATACTATCGGCAATATCTATTCGCGCTATGTCTTTCCTCTCGCCGCAATTCCCGCAGTCGCGGGTTTCATCGGATCGACGATGTTCGGCATTTCCGCCCTCGGATTCACCTATCGCCCCTCCATCGGTTCGGCGGCAACAACGGCTATCCTGCAATATGCCGGGGCGCTGATCGGCGTCTATGTACTCGCGCTCGTTATCGATGCTCTCGCCCCGACGTTCGAAGCGACGGCCAACCGTATTCAGGCGTTCAAGGTGGCGGCATATTCCGCGACGGCAAGCTGGGTAGCGGGGATATTCAACCTGATCCCAGCCTTGAGCGTGATCGGAATGCTGCTCGGCCTCTACAGCCTTTACCTCGTGTATCTCGGCCTCCCCAAGCTCATGCGCGCACCGGAAGGCAAAGCCGTTGGCTATGTCGTTGCGGCCGTCGTAACAATGATCGTGCTCGTCTTTGCGATCAGCCTGATCATATCGATGATCGTCAGCCCCTTTGCGCAGGGTCTCTGACAAGGTACCGAAATGAGTAAGCCCCGCCACATTTCTGTGGCGGGGCTCCCTCGGTTCCGTCCGAAGACGGGACCAATCCTATCCAATCTTTCGATCACATAGGCCCAAGAAACGCATCGGCGCGGGCCGGGTTCCATGACGAAGAAAATTTTTTCAACGAATGTTCGGGAGGCTGGAGCGGTAGCGGGAATCGAAATGTGCAGTCGAGACGTGTTGAATAGGCCATTTTTTCCAAACGGTCCTTTAAGTGGCCCCCAAAATGGCCCCCAAAGATGGCTGACTGTGAAACTTGCGCGATCTATACATGTGCAAAATCCCGCCCTATTGAAAACTATGGAAAAAATGCCGTCACTTTTGATAGTTCTTAGTCTGAGCGCGTGTGGAACGCCTCCAACCGTGCCTGACCAAGGCGAGAGTGTGGCTGAAACTGCAGATAGAGCGATGAATGCGGCGAGCGCGGCAGCAAACGCCTCGACGACACTAAATGACGCATTAGCTGCATTGAATGCAATGGGACATTCTTCCGAGGCCAGCGATCCAAGACTGGCTAATATTGCTTCACAGTTCCTAATCGTCGCGTCTCAAATGCAAGTTGTCCAAGCCGACGATGATGCAGCCCATGTTCAGGCACGCAGCGCGACAATGTCAGCAATCCATGCGAGCGAAGCAATCGACAGATTTGCGGACGGAAGTGGAACGTTTGCGGCTGTGCAGGCCGCCGCCATGAAGGCTCGAATTGATTTTGAAAAGTTTGAGCGCTGTAAGAGACTAACTAACTGCTAGTCCACCAGTCTCGCCAGTTCCCGCAAATATCGTGCCGCTGCCTTTGTCTGGGCCGAATAGCCACCATGTTTTCGGGCGTTGCTATTGCCCACAGGCGCTCCGCTCCCCTTCCCGCCGTGCATTCGGCACCGCTTCTTGCCCTTGATCGCTGGCGATTGGCACTCCGTTCCCGCACGGGTCCGCGCCCGGCAGCGATTTGCTCGGGCTAGTTGCTCCGGTTGCATGGGGTTGTTTGTCGACTTTTGCATTTTCGATACCCCCCGCGTGATGGTGAAATTGGTCGGCAACGATGGCCTGTCCGCCCTCATTAACGTGGACGTGGCGCACCGTTTGTTCGCGCGGCTGGTGAAGCTTCGCCACCGCCTCTAAGGCTGACCGACTGTTCGACTGCGCCTTGAAGGCCAGGCGCGCGTAGCGCTCAGCGGCTAACGGATAATCGCCGAAGTTCATTGTCGCCCGTCGCGCAAGTTCGGTAAACATGGCGTCGAGCGAAAGCGCCTGTGCAATTAGCAGCTCGCTCGCCAAAGTCAGATCGCCCTGCTTTACGTGTTCCGCTTTCCCTTTGATGCACTGTCCATAATCTTGGATGCCGGGATTGCCGGGCAGTTCGCCAAACATTTTCTCGGCCAATCCGTGCGCGACGACACCGTGGCGCAAATATGAACCAGTCAGCACGCGGGCCATGGTTTCGGCCTCCGATTCGCCCGCTTTCGTTTTGACCTCCACGGGAATGGTGCCGCTTTTCGACTTTCTCTTGCCGGTCATGCCGCTTCCTTCAAAGCCAAGTGCGTCAGAGTTGAAGAATAGACGAGCGCGGCAAGGTGAGCCGACCAATCGGGTCGCCACCAACCCGGTGCGATATTCGTGCCCCCCCTACCCCATGGTGCAGCTGTATATGTATTGAATTCCCGAATGAGCGGATTTGGCGGAAATGCGCCATTGCGGCCATTTAGCGTCATGGAATCCGATACCGCTGTGGTCCGCATATCGGGCCATTGTGGTGTCATCGTTTCGGATTCCATAACCGGCAATTGATTGCCGTCCCGCGCCTTGCGATAGGCTTTCAGGGAGCGCAGCCCGCGATCCATGCGCCGCCACGCTTGCGTCTTAGGCATCGGCTCACGGTTGAGGAAGTCGGACGTTGACGCCTTCCGGCCGGGACCGGGCACCCAAGTCAATCGCCAGCATCGCGCTCGCGACGATTCCGCTGTCTTCACGCTGAAATGAGAATCCTTTGTCATCTCAATAAAGCCCAAGCGAGCGAGATCGTCGAACGCGCGGCTCGCAGCCGCCAAGTCAGCGACGCCAAGCCGATGCGCGCCGTCCCGCACGCCCAAATAGAGACTGCCGTTGTTCGATCCGTTTTCCAGCATCGCCAACTCTACCAGCAAGGATCGCGCATTGGGCGACAACGCTCGATAGGCGTTGCTATTCAGCAAGGCGTGGTCGAGCCTTACAAAGCGGCTGGTCGGATTCCGGCCGGTCGCATTGACCCGGTTGCGCCGGTTGCGTCGTCCCACGGGACTAACCTTCGCCGATGACCAAAGCGCGCAGCGAAGCGGCCGGTATCAAAGTGCGCTTGCCGATCTTGCGAACCTCCAGCCGTCCCTCTCCGATCAATTGATAGAGTCGTGTGCGGCCAAGCGAAGATACGCGGCACGCTTCGTTGACCGAATAGGCGAGCGGCTCGATTGCGATAGTCTGGTGAGTCATTTGGATCTCCGTCCGGGGTTGAACGGGACCGTTCTGGGGAGTTCGGTTGCGGCAGTCCGCCGATAACCTTCATTTACTGCCAGAAACCTAGTTTTTGTTAGTCGCGCTCCCAAGACTGGAAGGCGTCGAAAATCCCCTTTGCATGAAGACGAATGGCTGAATCGGATGGATATACGTCTTGGCTTCCCAACCATCCTGCCAATTCTCGGCTAACGTCGGCGATCGTCTTCGGTTTCAGGTCGCCTCGATAATAGCGCCCGGCGATCTCCAGCGCAGCACTTTCCCAATCCGCCACCGCTGGTCGTCCGCCTCTATTCGCCACTGGCGTAGAAACATCGGAATCATCATCACAAAAATCTTCTACGGCCGGAAATCGTGGATAAATGCTAATGTCCCAAGCCGAATACCACTCCTCAAAATAATCTCTATCGGTGCTCGCGGTCTCGGGTGGACAAATGGCAGTCGAAAAACGGTTATCCAGATACGCCCATTCATATATGTCGCAATCTGTCAGTTCCAGTTTCTCAAGATTTACAAAGGATGCTGGAAACTCATGATTTTTTAGCGCTTGCGCTTCTTCCGAAATTGCGTCGGCTAAAACTTGCCAGCGATTAGGCACCAAGACCTCATTTGAGCCCTCTAGGCTGTAGTAATTTCCCCATTGATACTTTCGCCAACGGAAAAACCCGCTAGCCGTCACCTCATTCCGGCAAAGCAGCCTCAGCATTGCACGATGAGCGTTTGGCACGCCTTCTAGCGCCAGTCGGCTGACCGCTTCGCCTAAACCCATCTCAACCGGCGACTTGTATCCGTCGGGACCGTAGAAAAGCCACTGCCATGTGCGCAACACCTCTAGCGCTCTGCTATCCTCCACATCCGATGCCGTCATCGTTCCTCCTTTTGGAAAGCAGTCGATATTCAATCAATCTCCAGCCTCGGAAGCGCCCGCACGATCTTCATCGTTTCCAAGCTGACCGTAATCACCCGCTGGAACAGCAACAGCGGATAGGCCGGATCGCCGACCGTCTCGATGGCGTAGCGATTGGCGTCATTGACGATGCCGCTGGCCTTGTCGGTTTTGACGCACTGGCGCTCCATCACCCATTCGAGCGCGGGTTTGCCGTTGACCACATAGTCATAGGCCTCCAGCGGAATGCCGGTGATGGTGATGCGCGGATTGTAATGCACCACCGTCTTGTCGAGATTGGGGCGCTTGCCGCCGAATTTCATTTTATCGACGCGGTAGAATTTCACCGGATCGGGAATATTGGCCAGTCTCAGATCGCCCTCGGCGATGGTGACGGGAAAAGGCTCGGCGCTGTCGAAATCGCAATGCAGATCGCCCAGCCGCTTCCCCGCCTCGACAAAGGCCCAAAAGTCCGCCGCCTGTTTTACGGCCGGGATGCGTGGCAATTGCTTGGACAGATTATCGGCAAAGCGGGCGCGGTAGTCCTCACTATGCAGCAGCCCATACGCGTAATGAAACAGATCATCCTTTGTGATCGGCTCGCCCGGATAGGCGGCTTGAAAATGCGTCAGCCCTTCGTCGGTGATGGCATCGCGCCGTTTGCCCGGCGCGGATGAGGCGGCGGCAAACAAACCGCCTTGCGTCGCGCCGCTGCCCGGATCGCCGCCGTCATTAAAGAGATAGCGGGGAAAGCATTGCGAACCCTCAATATCCACCATGTGCAGGCTGGGGACTGCTACAGTCATCATCGTGCTAAAGCCGACTTTTTCACCGCCACCTGAGACGCAAATCACTCGATTGTTCGCAATCTCGCCCATCGGGAAGATGCGCGGCATCTGGTAAACCCTCTCGTTGAACGTGCGGCTGTAATAGAGCCATTGATGCGTGAAGGGGCGATAGAGGCTCGGGGTCAAACACGAGGCATCGAACGCGGCGGTTTTGCCCTTGGCCAAATCCTCTTTGATATTGTGCGTCCAACTGATCTTCGTCGGGTCTGTGTCGATAAACTTATCCAAGGCCGCGCCGCGGGCCTTGCGGTCTGCATGAGGGTGTGCAGCATCGAAGCGCGACAATTCATCATTATAGACGCTGATCATCGCAGCCATGTTGTGCTCGACGGCAGCGCGGCTGGGATTAACGCACCACGCATCGCGGTTTGTGACGACGCCCAGCGAAAAATTCTCAAACAGCTTTGCGCCCTCGCTTTTCTTGTCACCCAGCGGCAGGAAGGCGTCGAACGCCTTGTCGCGCTGACCCAGCCAGTCACCATGCTCGTCGGGAGTGATCGCAAGCCAGCCGTTCGCGCGGGCGATGCCGCTGATACTGCCGAAGCGAGCGATGGCCGCCAGCTTGTCCTCGCGGGTCAGATAATCGCCGATATCGTGAAAACGAATTTGGCCTTTCGCGGCGGCATCGGGATTTTTCACGAGCAGGGCGATAGCGACCGGCGTGCGCGTTCCTTGCCCGAATACATTGTCCTTTTCCCTGCGGCGTTGCTCGCCTGACGTGCGAGCATTCCCGCGCAAATGGAACACATGGATGCTGGAAAACTCATCGGTCAGGCATTGCCGCAAGCCATCGGCGGTGTTGGCGTCCAGCCATCCCGCGTTCGACACATAGGCGACTACACCCGCATCGCCAATCCGGTCGCTGGCCCAGCGGATCGCGCGGATATAGCTGTCATACAACCCCTTGGCCAAGGTTGCCTTGGACCGCTTGGCATAGGTTTCGCGGATGCGCGCGTCGAGCCGGGGATATTCGACGTTATCAGCGTTATCATTCTCGCTTTTCTGCCCCACCGAATAGGGCGGGTTGCCGATGATGACGCGAATATCCAGTTCCTTTTGCCGCGCGCGGCGATGGCTGTTGTCGGGCATCAACTCAGCCAGCATGTCCTTTTCCTGCTCGTAAAGCTGGAAGGTATCGGTCAGGCAGATGCCGCCGAATGGCTGGTAATCGCCGCCCGAAAGGCTGTGATAGACCGCCTCGATATTGATCGCCGCAATGTAGTAGGCAAGGAGCACAATCTCGTTAGCGTGGATCTCATGGGCATATTTGTGCGCCAGCTCATCCGGCCGGATCAGCCCCGATTGCAGCAGACGCGTGATAAACGTGCCAGTGCCGGTGAAGGGGTCCATGATATGCACCCCCTTGCTGCCAAGGGTCTGACCAAATTCGGATTGCAGCACCTCGTTGACCGAATGGATGATGAAATCCACCACCTCGACGGGCGTGTAAACGATGCCCAGCCGCTCGGTCATCCGGGGGAAGGCGTTGCGGAAGAATTTGTCGTATAGCTCGACAACGATCTTCTGTTTGGCCCCGGCGTCATCGATGCCCGCCGCGCGCCTTTTAACGCTGTCATAGAAGCGCTGGAGACTGTCGGCCTCCTTATCCAACCGATGCTCGTCGAGCGCCTCCAGCACCGCTTCCATCGCCTTGGAGACGGGATTGTTGCGGGCAAAGCTGTATCCCTCGAACAGCGCGTCGAACACCGGCCGGGTGATCAAATGCTGGGCCAGCATCTCAATGGCCTCGCCAGCGGTGATGCTGCCATTCAAATCGTCACGAATTTCGGCAAGGAAGCCGTCGAACGCGGCGCGTTCGGGCGTATTGGGCTTTTCGACCAATGCCGTGATGCGCGTGATATGCGTCTGGGCGATCTTGGCGATATCCCCCGCCCAATCCTCCCAATAATCACGCCGCCCGCATTTCTTGACGATCTTGGCCATGATCGCGCGCGAAAACTCGTCGAAAACGAATGCCGACTGGTTTTCGCTCCCGCCGCGCGGGGTGCTGTCGCCATCGCCGCGTTCGCCGTCGTCGCCGCCTGCTCCACCGCTGCCGATATGACCGCCGCCGCCCTGCTTGGCTTTGGCCGTCGGCAATTTATTGCTGACCGCGACCACTTCGATATGATCGCTGATATCGACGCCAAGGTCCGCCTGATTGAGCCGCGCGTCAAAACGCTCGTCGTGGCTGCGAAGCGCGTTCAGGATTTGCCAGACGACACGATAGCGCTCGTTGTCATCCAGCGCCTGTTCGGGCGTCACACCGGCCGGGACACCGATCGGCAGAATGACATAGCCCAGCTGCTTGCCCGGCGCGCGGCGCATCACGCGTCCAACCGATTGCACCACGTCAATCTGGCTCTTGCGCGGGTGCATGAACAGGATCGCGTCGAGCGCGGGCACGTCCACGCCTTCGGACAGGCATCGCGCATTGGACAGGATGCGCGCTACGCCTTCGCCTGCATCCTCTTTCAGCCAGTCCAGATGCACACCGCGTTCTTTCGCGCCCATGGTGCCGTCAACATGGTGCAACTGGCATTCGAGCACGGCAGCGTCGCCCATGGCGTCCCGCCCCTCGTCCGACGCCAGATATTCGCTTACGACATTGGCAAATTCGGTGCGGACCAGTTTGGACGCGGCGATATCCCGACAAAAGGCAAGCGCGCGGCGCATCGGCTGCGCATCGGTCAGCAGCTCGTCTTTCAGACCGTTCTTGGTCAGCGCCTTATAGCAACCAATGATCTTGGTCGCGTCGTCGAGCTTCAATTCGGTGCCGCCGTCGGCCAGCCGGTGCTGCACGCCGCCCGATACCATGGCTTCGTCCACTGCTAGCACCAGCACCTTATAATCGGTCAGCAAGCCATTCTCGACCGCCCAGCCGAAGCCCCGCGCGAACAGCGTTTCGCCGTAAAGCGCCGGATCGTCCATCGATGCCAGTTCGGCCGATGCTTCGCTGGCCTTGGCCTTCACCCCTTCGCCAAATACGCGCGGGGTCGCGGTCATATAGAGGCGTTTCCGGCCGCCGATGAAATCCTGATTGTGGACTTTGACGAAATTGCTTTCGTCCTCACCCGCCAACGTCGCGCCGGTCGTGCGGTGCGCCTCGTCGCAAATGATCAAATCAAATTCGGGGAAGCCGTGCCGCTTTTGCGCGTCGCTGATAACTTGAATCGATTGATAGGTGGAAAACACCACGGTCATACGGTCGGGGGCCGGAGCGTGCGCCCGGCTGGCCAGCTTCGCGGCATTGGTCGTCGCAGGATAATCCAGATCGTGCAGCTCGACTTCGGCCACGTCGTCGGCATCGCGGCGACGCTTGCCCACCTGCACGTCCGAACAGACGGCATAGGATCGCAGCGGGGTCGCGCTATCGATGGTCCATTCGCGGATCGTCTGGCTCATCAATGCAAGCGATGGAACCAGCACAAGCACGGTCTTGCCCGGCCCTGCCATCGTTTCGGCGATCTTCAGCCCGGTAAAGGTCTTGCCGGTGCCGCACGCCATGATCAGCTTGCCCCGGTCGGCGTCGGCCAGCCCGGCCTGCACCGCCGCGAGCGCGTCCTGTTGGTGCGGTCGCAGCGTCTTGGGCGCGGCGACCTTGATTTCCTCGCGCTGGAACCATGCCGTCCAGTCAAGCGGGCTTTCCTCTAGCCGGTCTAGCCCAATCCGGGTGACGTTCAGGTCATCCAGCAACGCTTCGGCATTGCTGCTCCACGGCGCGCCGGTCGTATCGAACACAAGCCCGCGCGAAAAATGGCGCGTCGCGCTGCTGGCAAGGAAGCTGTCGATATCGCCTTTCTGGATGCGATAGCCTTCCGCATAGAATTTGCACTGGATCGCGCAAAAGCTGTCCTCGCCGCGAATCTTGGCGACCAGATCGATCCCGATATCCTTGCCGTCGAGCCGCTGCGCCTTCGCCCAATCGGTGAAGGTCCAAACGTCCTCATATTCCTGGGCCATGCCCGGATCATTTTTGATAAACGCCAGCGCCAGCCGCTCGAAATATGTTCCCTTTTCGCGCTCGGTCTTTGCCGCCAAGCGATATTGGGCAAGAAGCTGGCGAAGCGGTGTATTCATTTGAAATTGCCTCCCGAAGACAGCGGATGCCTAACCGCGAAGCACGGAAGCGCCAAGATATTCTTGCGCGTGACGAAAAGATCAAAATTCAGCTGCCTAAAACGCTCACGCGCGCGCGGGCGAGAAACTGTGTTAGCAGTATCAATCGAGATTAGGCCCGGTGTCCGTTTTGAGCGACCAAGAGAATATACCTCCCCCCTCCCGCCCGATGACGGAGCATGCCCTACCCGCCTTTGGGCAGGTGCAAATGATCGTCGGTTTTAGGTGGCCATTCTTTCCGCGAGCACGACAATATCGGCACCTTTCCGCAGTTGGTCCAAATGGTCACTCCACCACTGCGCCATTTCGATTCGCTCCTGCCAATGCGCGCCGCGATGATAAGCTGCGCGCACCTTGTCGGTATCTCCGTGTGCCAACGCGCGTTCGATGGCGTCCGGGTGCCATTTGCCCGACTCGTTGAGTAATGTTGAAGCCATCGCTCGGAAGCCGTGCGCGGTCATTTCGTCGCTGGAATATCCCAGCCGCCGCAATCCGGCATTGATTGTGTTTTCGCTCATGGGGCGCTGGCGCGTTCGGATTGACGGGAACACATAGCCGACCGGCCCCGTGATCGAATGGATTTCACGGAACAGCGCAACCGCTTGGCGCGAAAGCGGCACGCGATGGTCCTTGCGCATTTTCGTTTTCGCGGCCGGTATGGTCCACAGCGCGCCGTCAACGTCGATATCTTCCCATTCGGCGTGTCGCAGTTCCCCCGGCCGGACGAAAACGTGCGGGGCCAACTGCATCGCCAACTTGGTCAGGCCATGGCCCCCATAACCTTCTATCGCGCGCAGCAACTCGCCGACACGCTTGGCTTCGGTGATTGCTCCATAGTGGACGACGCGCGGGGCAGTCAGCGCACCGCGAAGGTCGCGCGTCGGGTCCGACCGAAGGCGCGCCGTCGCGATAGCGTATCGGAACACCATGCTCGCAAGTTGCAATGTTCGCCGCGCGCTTTCCAGATTGCCGCGCCGCTCGATCTTGCGGACGGCCTCCAGCACGTCCGCAGGCTCAATTTCGTTAATAGGCATCCGACCGATTGAGCCGCGCAATTGGCTCAGCAAATATTCGCTTCGGGTTGCCGTTGCCGGTGCCCAGCCGTTGTCGCCATCACGCTTGCGCTTGTCGCAATATTCTTCGGCAATGCTCGCAAAGCTATTGCCCGCCATCACCCGCGCTTGACGAATTTCGCGCTGCTTTTCGCGCGAAGGGTCTTTGCCCGCCGCGATCAGTTCGCGCGCATCGTCCCGGCGTCGGCGCGCCTCGCTCAAGCTAACTTCGGGATACGTCCCCAGCCCCAGCTTTTTTTCTCGCCCGTCGATCCTGTATTTCAACCGCCACAGCTTGCCGCCGCTCGGCTGAACCAAAAGGAACAGCCCAAGCGAATCGCCCAGCTTGAACGGCTTGGCCTTTGGCTTGGCATTGCGGATTGCCACGTCTGTCAGGGCCATAAATCAGCGCCTTTCCCATTCGTGGCCCCCAAATGGGGCCACCCCCATTCACTTCGTGGCCCCCGGCCCCCAAAGTGGCCCCCAACAGGGAGCGGTTATATCCGGCCGATAGTGAACGCCACCGACCGCTCAGGCATGGAAATACGCTATTTTCTGCGCCGATTCCAGACGCAAATGAACAATGATGTATGAGAAATTGGAGCGGGTAGCGGGAATCGAACCCGCCTAGCTAGCTTGGAAGGCTAGAGCATTACCACTATGCTATACCCGCGTATCCAAGGCTGGCGGCGATTGCCAGTTTGACCGGCCGCCGTCAAGCACCTGCGCGCCCGGATGTTGAGAACATTTTGGCAACATGCTAGATCGCGGCGCGTGGACGAACCCGACGACATCGATGAGAGCGACATTGCCACCGACGCGGTGCGCAAGATCATTCATGTCGACATGGACGCCTTTTACGCGTCGGTCGAACAGCGCGACAATCCGGCGTTGCGCGGGCGCCCTGTCGCGGTTGGCGGCTCGTCGCGGCGCGGGGTGGTGGCTGCCGCCTCCTATGAAGCGCGCAAGTTCGGCGTGCGGTCGGCGATGCCGAGCGTCACGGCCAAGCGCCAATGCCCCGAGCTGGTCTTCGTCCCCCCGCGCTTCGAGGTGTATCGCGAGATTTCGCACCAGATCCGTGCGATTTTCCGCGACTATGCCGACGAGGTCGAGCCGCTGTCGCTCGACGAGGCCTATCTCGATGTCAGCCGCGACAAGGCCGGGCTCGGTAGCGCGACCGCAACCGCAAAGCTGATCCGACGGCGCATCCGCGACGAAACCGGCCTCACCGCCTCCGCCGGCGTTTCGTACAACAAGTTCATTGCGAAGCTCGCGTCGGATCAGAACAAGCCCGACGGGCTGACGGTCATCCCGCCCGGCAAGGGCGCGACCTTCGTCCAGACGCTGTCGATCCGCCGCTTCCACGGTATCGGCCCGGTGACCGCGGCGAAGATGGAGGGGCTGGGCATCTATTCTGGCGCCGACCTCGCCGCGAAGGACATGTCGTGGCTCGCCGCGCATTTCGGCAACAGCGCCGAATGGCTCCATAATCTGGCGCGCGGAATCGACCATCGCCGCGTCAAATCGAACCGCCCGCTCAAATCGCTCGGCGGCGAGCGCACCTTTTTCAACGACCTCGTCACCGACGCCGAGATCCGCGAGGCGCTCGCGCATGTTTGCACGGTCGTGTGGGATCGCGCGGCGAAGAAGGGCGCACGCGGGCGCACGGTGACGCTCAAGCTGCGCTACGCCGATTTCCGCACGATCACGCGGGCGAAGTCGCTGGCGGCGCCGGTGGCCGACGGTGCCGCGCTGCTCGCCGCAGGCGAGGCAATCCTCGCGCCGTTGCTGCCGACCGAACAGGGTATCCGCCTGCTCGGCTTGACGCTGAGCAAGTTCGACGGCGAGAGCGATACGGCCGCTGACGAGGCAGCGCCCGCCGACCTATTGAGCCTTATTTGACCGTCGCGAGCGCGGGCGCGAAACGCTTGAGCGCCGCCTTCATTTTCGGCGATAGCGACGCATAGCTGCAGCGGATGAGCATTTCGTCCATCACTTGCATTTCCTCGCGAAACGGCGCGCCGACGCGGTAGAGCGCGCGGTCGGGTCCCGTCGACTTGACCCGGAAATAGCCCGCGCCGTCGAACCCGCCGAACTGCATCTGCGTAAAGCCGCCCCCGACCGCGCGCGTCTGTGTGATCGGCTGCAATTCTGCCGCCGGCCCCATGTTGCCGTTGGGACCGTAATAATAGAGCGAGCCCCAGCGCTTTCCGTCGAAGACATAGCCATGGCGCACCGTCGCGCATTTCTGATTGTCGTTGGTCCAGAAACCCTTGGCAATCGGCAGGCTGATCGCCGATTGTGCCATCACGGGCGCCGCCACCGCGCCCAGCAGCATTGCCGCTCGAATCCCACGCCGTCCGTCCATCGCGCTTCTCCCCGCACGTCCGACCCGAGGGAATGATTAGCTTGCGGCAAATACAGCGCAAGCGTTTCGTTCACGCCGCCGGAGCGAAAACGCGTTCCTTGGTCGCGGTGAAGCGGATCTGCGGGTGGCGCTGCGTCACATAGCCGACTTCCCACGCATCCTTCGCCATGAACACCGGCGCGCCGTCGCGGTCGGTTGCCGACGCGCCGCGATGATCGGCCTGGAACGCCTTCAATGCGGCGGCATCGTCGCTCGCGATCCAGCGCGCCGTGTCCCACGGACTCGCTTCCAGCTTCGCCTCGACCTTATATTCGGCCTCGAGCCGGCTGATCAGCACTTCGAGCTGGAGCTGACCAACGACGCCAACGATCATGTTCGCGCCGATTTCGGGATAGAAGACCTGGATGATCCCCTCCTCTGCCATGTCGTCGAGTGCCTTGCGAAGCTGCTTGGTCTTGGTGGGGTCGACCAGCGCGACGCGGCGCAGGATTTCGGGCGCGAAGTTCGGCAGGCCGGTGATGGTGATGTCGGTGCGTTCGGACAAGGTGTCGCCGACGCGCAAGGTGCCGTGGTTCGGAATGCCGATGATGTCGCCGGGGAAAGCCTCCTCGGCCATTTCGCGGTCTTGCGCGAGGAAGAGCATCGGGCGGCTTATCGCGATCGCCTTGCCGGTCCCCCCTTGGGTGAGACGCATTCCGCGCTCGAACTTCCCCGAGCAGAGCCGCATGAAGGCGATGCGGTCGCGGTGCGCGGGGTTCATGTTCGCCTGCACCTTGAACACAAAGCCGGTGACGGCTTCATCGCTGGGCTCGACCGGCGCGGGCTCGGCGGGCTGCGGCTGCGGTCCCGGCGCATGGCGCGCGAGCGCGGCGAGCAGGTCGATGACGCCGAACTCCTTGAGCGCCGATCCGAAATAGACCGGCGTCAGGTCGCCATTGCGATACGCCGCGGCGTCGAACGGCGCATAGCAGGCGGAGGCAAGCTCGGTCTCTTCGCGAAGGTGCGCGAGCGCGTCGGCGCTGAGCCTTGCGGCGAGCGCCGGATCGTCGAGCCCCGCCACGCCAGTCCTGTCGCCCTCATACATGCGCGACGCATCGCCGCCGGGCTGCATGATTGCGGGATCGACGAGATCGTAAATCCCCTCGAATTGCCCGCCCATGCCCGCGGGCCAGTTCATCGGGCAGACGTCGAGCGCGAGCCGGTCGGCAACCTCGTCGAGCAGTTCGAACGGCGGCAGGCCTTCGCGGTCGACCTTGTTGACGAAGGTGATGATCGGCACCGAACGCAGGCGGCAGACCTCGAACAGCTTCAATGTCTGCGGCTCGATGCCCTTGGCGGCGTCGATCACCATCACCGCGCTGTCGACCGCGGTCAGCGTGCGATAGGTATCCTCGCTGAAATCCTCGTGCCCCGGCGTGTCGAGCAGGTTGAAGACGAGCCCCGCATGTTCGAAGGTCATCACCGACGAGGTGACGGAAATGCCGCGCTGCTGTTCGATCTTCATCCAGTCGGAGCGCGCGCGCCGCGCCTGACCGCGCGCCTTCACCTCGCCCGCCATATGGATCGCCCCGCCCGCGACGAGCAATTTCTCGGTCAGGGTCGTCTTGCCCGCGTCGGGGTGCGAGATGATGGCGAAGGTGCGGCGTTCGGGATGCGTCTGGGACATGGCGCGGGCGGTTAGCAGGCGGCGACGGATGTGGAAAGAGGCTGGCGTCCGGCGTGCGGGGCGCGCATGGTCAGCCGATGCGAATGCTGCCCCTCGTCGTCGCCCTGATCGCTGCTCCGGCCGCTGCGCAGCAACCGCCCTTCGTCGGTGAATATTATCTTGCCGAAGGGCCCGATGTCGCGGGCGGACTGCTCATCCGTGCCGACGGACGCTTTCAATATTTCCTTGCAGCGGGCGCGCTCGACGAACGCGCCGAAGGACGCTGGGAGCTGCACGGCGACCGGATCTGCCTGACCACCGAACCCAAGCCGGTGCCGCCCGCGATGACCAAGGGGCCGCCACTTGCAGTCGACGGCGTGGTTCCGACGCTGCTCGTCACCTGGCCGAACGGCAATGGCATCCCCGGGGTCGATTTCGTGATCGGCTTCGACAACGGCGATCCGATCGAGGGCTATACGCAATATGACGGCTGGACGATGCCCGAAGACGATCCGCGCGTTCCGCGATGGGTTGGGCTTACCGAACCCATCTACAACATTACCGCGCCGCGCTTTGACCTGTCCGAAGGCGATGACGGAAAGCTGCGCGTCATAATCGTGCCGAACGATATCCGCGTCGTCGGTTTCAGCGATGCGTGCCTCGAAGCGACGGAGCGCGGCGTGACGCTTCATCGCGCAGAAGGCACGATGCGGTTCGTCCGGCGGCGCGAGGATTAGGGTAGAGACCGGCCTGTGCTGTCGTCGGCATCCTTCCAAAGTTCAGGAATGTTCGGCCCAATGCGCGCCGTTTTTTCGTGCCCGGCGGACATGCCGCGTCCGGTTGCTGCCCGTCCCGGCAACGCGGGGCGGCGATCCTTTATCCGCACATTGAAAGAGCCGGGACGAAGACGGGCATAGCCACTCAATGTAGGACAGCGGACTTTTTGCGCTGAGGATGTCCGCTTCGGGGTGGAATTTGCCGCAAATTCCTCCCTGTGGCGAAGCCATGGGGAGGGGGACCGCTCGCGAAGCGAGGGGTGGAGCGGCCGCGACGTTGCGCCATTAGCCCCTCCGTCAGCCCTTCGGGCTGCCACCTCCCCATGCCTGCGGCACAGGGAGGATCTGATGGCCGCAACCGGTCGTTTCCCACCATCCGATCAGGGTCGGCAACGAACAACCACCGAGTGTGGACGGCAATGCTTGGCCCCGCCGTAGATGTTCGTTTCGAAGTCGCTTTATACCCCCTTCCCCCTTGCGCATCGGTCCCAAATGCGGCAAAAGTTTACGTGAACGTAAAGGTAAAGCGCCTGCGAGAGGATTCTTCCCCATGACTGACGTCCCCAGCTTCGATACGATCAAGCTCAGTATCGCCGACAATGTCGCGACGATCACGCTCAACCGGCCCGACCGGCTCAATTCGATGCCGCCCGCGATGGCCGACGACATCCGCGCGGCGCTCGACCATCTACCGGGGCTCGGCGCGCGCGCGTTGCTGATTACCGGCGAAGGACGCGGATTCTGTTCGGGCGCAGACCTCGGCGGCGACCGCAGCGCGTCGGCGGTCGGCGGCGGCGCGAACAGCCGCAAGGCATTGCGCAACCATTACAATCCGATGCTGCTCGCGCTCGCCAATCTCGACATTCCGGTCGTCACCGCAGTGAACGGCCCGGCGGCAGGCGTGGGGTGCAGCTTTGCGCTGTCGGGCGATTTCACCCTCGCGGGCAAATCGGCCTATTTCCTTCAGGCATTCGTCAACATCGGGCTGGTGCCCGACGGGGGTTCGTCGTGGCTCTTACCGCGCCTGATCGGCGTACCGCGCGCGCTGCAGATGATGATGCTCGGCGAAAAAATCGGCGCCGAGCAGGCGGCCGACTGGGGCCTTGTTTACAAGGTGGTCGAAGATAATGCGCTGATGGACGAAGCGACCGCGCTCGCGCAGCGCCTCGCCGCGGGACCAACGGTCGCGCTCGGCACGATGCGCAAGATTTTGCGCGCGGGCCTCTCGCAAGGCTTTGCGGAAACGCTCGACGCCGAGGCAATGGGGCAGTTCGTCGCGGGCAACAGCGCCGACGCGGTCGAAGGCGTGATGGCGTTCGTCGAGAAGCGCGAGGCCGCGTTCAAAGGGGCCTGACGCCCCCGTCTTCCGTCATCCCGGCGAAGGCCGGGATCTCGCCGGTGAGACCCCGGCCTTCGCTAGGGTGACGAACAGATGGCGAGGGCCTACTCCGCCGCCTCGGCCATCACCTTCTTGTAAATGCTCGTCTTGGGCGCCGAGCAGAGGCGCTTCACCATCGGCTCGAAGAATTCGAGGGGCAGCGAGTCATAATCGGGGTCGAACGCCGGCGCGTCATATTTTTCGCAGAATTCGGCGCAGGCGTCATAATAGGGATGGTCCTTGAACTGGTCGCGCATGTCGCGGTCGAGGCCCAGATAGTGGAAGAAATAATGGCCCTGGAAGATGCCGTGATGCTGGACGATCCACAGATTTTCCTCTGACAGAAAGGGCTTGAGGATCGCAGCCGCGACGTCGGGGTGATTGAACGCCCCCAGCGTATCGCCGATGTCGTGGAGAAGCGCCATCACGACATATTCCTCGTCACGCCCATCGCGGTGCGCGCGCGTCGCGGTCTGCAGGCAATGTTCGAGCCGGTCGACCGGGAATCCGCCATAATCGCCGCCGAGCAGCTTCAAATGTTCGATGATCCGCGCGCCATTATTCGGCGCAAACGCCTTTTGCTCGCGCGCGATGATGTTCCAGTCTTCCTGCGTGCCGTCGATCATCGATCGGAACGTGGCGTGCTCGTGCGTCATATCGGTCATGGCCGGCTCTCCCTATATGGCGCCAGTCTATGCCTTTGGTTGCCTTTTGCAACCTGCCCCGACGCCTATTCGACCGCGTAGGTCACGCCATATTTCAGCGCCTCGTCGAGCGTCAGGCACCGCCGCGTCGATTTGTCCTCGGCATTGGCGACCGCCTGTTGGCGGTACATCACCTCGGTCAGCAGTTTGCGCGATATGCCCATGCGGATCAGGAAATCATTGTCCTCGCTCGCGAGCAATGCCGAATCCTGTTCGATGTCGCCGATCAGTTCGCGCGTCGCGTCGGTGCCCATCGCGACGCTCATGTCGATCGTCGAGCGGTCGCCGGTGCGGGTGAACATATGCACCATGAAATGGCCGCCGGGGTCGATCATGCGCGGCTGACCGCCCATGAAGACGAAATTGCACGCGCTGAAACAGGCCCAGCCGCTCGGGATGCGCGTCGCGAGACCGAAATTCGAGCGGATGACCCGTCCCGCCGCATTACCGGCGCGCGCATCGCCACCCGGCGAGCGCAGCCAGATTTCGCTGACATCGGGATTAGCCTTGAGCGCTGCCGCCAGCCGGTCGGGCAACCCCGGATCGACGCGACCTTCCGCCAGCATGACCTTGGCCCCGCCGCGCTCGACGACCGACAACTGCATCACGCTGTTCGCCGACCAATTGGGATTGAGCGGACAGGTCGGATTGTCGGGGTCCATGCGCTCGGTCGCCCCAAGCGCAAGGAGCGCGGCGGCGGCGATCGTCAGCCGCGCGATTTTATGCGGCAATTTATGCGGCAAGGACATAGCGCGACTCGCCCCGTCCCTTGCACATACGTTTGGTGACGCGCGTTTCCTCGCCCTCGACGATGATGAAGTCGTTGACGGTCATGCATTTGCGACCACCGCGCTCGTCATTGATTGCGGCGATCGTCGAAGACCCGCTGACATTTTCGCGCGTTTCGCTCGTCCAGTTTGCCGTCGCGCCGACCTCTTCGCCGCGCGTGACCTCTTCGGTCGCTGCCGCTGCCTGGACCTGCTCGCCCGGATCCAGACGGCAAGCAATCGCGTTCGTCAGCGTGCCGCTGACCTCCGCGATCGGGACAAAGCCGTACACACCGACCTTTTGCGCCGCCTTGCCGACGGCATGATCCATCACGCCGCCGATGATCATGCGGCCCGTTCCATCGCCCTTTTTGCCGGCGGGACATCCGCCATTGTCCTTTTCGGTGGGCGTCGGCGCCGGAGTCGGGGTTGTTATTTTCCGCAGCAATCCGCCAAACTGGGCCTGCGCCGGAACTGCCACCAGCATGCAGCTTGCCAGAACTGCGGGACCAGCCAGAAATTTACGCATGAATTATCCACCTTCGTCGCGCCCGAAATGGGCTTTCCCGCCCCCCATGGCCGCGCTCCATGCCATTCGCTGTGACCTACATCAACATCGCAGATATAATCTCATCCTGACAGGTTGAATTAAACGAAAATTTGGCTCACTACGCCGCCCATGCTCTCGCAGAAGACCCGCTATACGATCCGCGCCTTCCAGCATCTTGCCGATCATTGGGGCAAGGGACAGGTGCAGTTGGCGGACATTGCCGACGCGCAGAATATACCGCCGAAATTTCTGACCGTCATCCTGTCCGAAATGGCACGCGAAGGCCTGCTTATTTCGCAGCGCGGCCGCGACGGCGGCTATCAGCTCGCGCTGCCTCCCGTCGACATCAGCTATGGCGACCTCGTCCGGCTGACGCGCGGGTCGCTCGCGCTCGTTCCCTGCGCGAGTCGCAATGCACATGAACATTGCAAGAATTGCCTGCCCGAGGCCGAATGCCGGATGCGAAGCCTGATGCTGAAGGTGCGCGACGACACGGCGGCCGTCCTTGACCGCATCACCCTCGCCGACCCGATCCGCATGGAGCCGCTGTTCGATGAAAAGGAAGAGGCGGTGCTTTAAACGGGCGCCGTATCAAGCCCGCTATGGCGATTGATCGCGGCAGGATTGGCTGAAAAGAAAAGGCCCGGCATGGCTGGGCCTTCTTGAAAATGGTGGAGCCTGGCGGGATCGAACCGCTGACCTCTAATATGCCATGAGGGGCGCCCGTTCGCGCCGAGGAGAAATGGTGGAGCCTAGCGGGATCGAACCGCTGACCTCTACAATGCCATTGTAGCGCTCTCCCAGCTGAGCTAAGGCCCCGTGCCATTTCTGCGGGTCGCCCTGGGTGGTGCGACCGGGACGCCGCCTTTACCAGCGCCGGCGTCCGATGCAAGGGGCCAAATGCATCGCTGCGATGCTTTTTTGGCCCCCGATATTCAAAAACCCGATTTCGTCAGCTTTCGTCGTCGTCATCGTCAGCCTTGGTGACGCCCAGATCGTCGTCCCCGCCAAGGTCGACGTCATTGTCGGGCGAATCGCTGTCCTCGTCAACATCGACGTCCAGATCCAGATCGTCGTCGGCCGACTCTTCCTTGACGACCTTGCCGGGCTTCTCGGCTTCCTCGAACGGCATCGGCTGCTTCGATTTCAGTACCGATTCCGGGATCCAGCTATAGCCGCAATTGATGCAGCTGACCGGGTCATCCTTGGTCAGATCATAGAATCGGGTGGCGCATTTCGGGCAGCTACGCTTGGTGCCCCATTCAGCCTTTATCATATAAGCCTCATAACCTTTTGGAAACCGGATAGGAATCTCGGGAAGTAGGCGACGCCTGAATAGCTATCCGCCAAATCGGCGTGCGCCTTGCCAGATTGTCGGGCCGCTGTCAAAAGCCGCACGCCATGACCGATCAAACCGCCACGCCCCGCAGCTTTTCCGCTTCCGTTGCCTTGAAAGGCAAGATCGCCATTCCGGGGGACAAAAGCATCTCGCATCGCGCGCTGATGCTGTCGGCGCTTGCGGTGGGGACGAGCCGCGTCACGGGATTGCTCGAAGGCCATGATGTACTCGCCACCGCGGCCGCGATGCGGGCGATGGGCGCGACGATCGAGCGGCGCGACAGCGGCGAATGGGTGATCGACGGCGTCGGCGTCGGCGGACTGCTCCAGCCGCGCGAAGCGCTCGACATGGGCAACAGCGGCACGTCGACGCGGCTGCTGATGGGTGTCGTCGCGAGCCATCCGATCACCGCGACCTTTGTCGGCGACGCGAGCCTTTCGGGCCGCCCGATGGGACGCGTCATCGACCCGCTCTCGCAAATGGGCGCCGATATCAGCGCTTCGCCGGGAGGCCGCCTGCCGCTGATGGTGCGCGGCCTCGCCCCGGCCGTCCCCCTCTCCTACCGTCTGCCGATGGCTTCGGCGCAGGTGAAGAGCGCAGTGCTGCTCGCGGGGCTCAACACCCCGGGCATCACCGAGGTGATCGAACCGGTGCCGACGCGCGACCATAGCGAACGGATGCTCAGGGGATTCGGTGCCGAACTCAGCGTCGATACCGACGCTGACGGCACGCGCCATATCCGCATCACTGGCGAAGCCGAGCTGAAGCCCCAGACGATCGCCGTGCCGGGCGACCCCTCGTCGGCAGCCTTCTTCATCGTCGCGGCGCTGATCGTACCCGGTTCCGACGTCACCATCGCCAATGTCGGGCTCAACCCTACGCGCGCGGGCCTTGTCGATGTCCTTCGCGCAATGGGCGGCGACATTGAGGAACTGGACCGCCGCGAAGTCGGCGGCGAGCCCGTCGCCGACCTACGTGTCCGTCACAGCGCCTTGAAGGGCACAGAGGTCGATCCGGCTGTCGCGCCGAGCATGATCGACGAGTTTCCGGTCCTGTTCGTCGCCGCCGCGCTCGCGGAAGGCCGCACGACGACGACCGGGCTCGACGAGCTGCGCGTCAAGGAAAGCGACCGGCTGGCGGTGATGGCGGCCGGCCTTGAGGCGATCGGCGTGCGCGTGACCGAAAACGAGGACGGGCTGGTCATCGAGGGCAGCGGCGGCGATCCGCTCCCCGGCGACGCGACCATTGCGGGCCATCTGGATCATCGCATCTGCATGAGCTTTGCCGTCGCGGGGCTGGCGAGCAAGGCGCCCGTAACGGTCGACGACATCGCGCCCGTGGCGACGAGCTTCCCGAATTTCGAGGCGCTGCTTGCAGGGTTGCAGGCATGATCGACTGGATCCCCGGACGCGCCGCGGATGTCATCGGCTTGATCGGCACCGCATGCGTCCTCGCCGCATTCGCCTATATCAACAGCGCAAAAGTGCCGAACGGCGTGCTGTTCAACGCGGTCAACCTGATTGGCGCGCTGTTGCTGATGATATCGCTGCTCGTCCATTTCAATCTCGCCTCTTTCCTGCTCGAAATTGCCTGGGCGAGCATCGCCATCTGGGGATTGGCAAAGGCGCTCCGCCGCGGGCGCGAGGATGCGGCATGATTATCGCGGTCGATGGCCCGACCGCGTCGGGAAAAGGAACTATCGCCCGGCGGCTGGGTGAATATTTCGGCCTGCCCGTGCTCGATACGGGCCTTCTCTATCGGGCGGTCGGTTACCAGACGCAGCTCAACCATGGTGACGCCGACAACGCCGCCGACGCGCTTGCTGCCTGCGATTTCCCCGACGACCTGCTCGACGATCCGGCGCTGCGCTTCGAAAGCACCGGAAGTCTTGCGAGCCGCGTGTCGATCCACCCCGCAGTGCGCGCAGCACTGTTTCAGCGCCAGGTCGATTTCGCCAACCAGCCAGGCGGTGCCATACTCGACGGGCGCGACATAGGGACCGTCATCGCGCCGCACGCCGATGCCAAGCTGTTCGTGACCGCGAGCGCCGAGGAGCGCGCCCGCCGGCGCCAGGCCGAGATGCTCGGTCGCGGCGTCGATGTCGGGTACGAGGTCGTGCTGGCCGACATTCACGCCCGCGACACGCGTGACACCGGCCGCGCCGACGCCCCGCTGCTGCGGGCGAACGATGCGATGCTGCTCGATACGAGCGCGATGGACATTACGGCTGCGGTCGCGGCGGCGATCGCATTTGTCGAGGAACGGGTCAGGCGACCCAGTTGATGTCGGGCAGCGCCGGTGCGTGCGGCACCGAGTGATAGACGCAGGTTTCGCCGACGCCCTTGAGCAATTCACTATGCGGCGGACCGAAGGCGGCGCGGCCTTTCGCGCGCAGCCATGTGCTTTCGGAAATCGCGATACCGTTGACCGGCGCGCAGCCTTCAAGGCGTGCCGCCATGTTGACCGTCTCGCCCCAATAATCATAGGCCATGCGCGTGGCCCCGATAACGCCGCCGACGACGGGCCCGCTGTGGATGCCGACGCGCAAGCCGACTTCGGTGCCCGCAACCGGCTGCAGCGCCGCAACCCCGGCAAGCACATCCTGCGCAAAGGCGATGGCGACGTCGGCGCTGTTGCCGACGCTTTGGTTCCCGCCCGCGATGGCGAGATAGGCATCGCCGATGGTCTTTACCTTTTCGACGCCATGCTTTGCCGCACAGCGGTCGGCATGGTTGAAAAAGGCGTTGAGCAACTCGACGAGATGGCCGGGCGACACACGCTGCGCGAGCTTGGTGAAGCCGACCATGTCGATGAAGATCACGCTGGCGTCGGCATAGCTGTCGGCGACCATCCGCCCGTCGCGAATCCGTTCGACAGCGGCAGGCGGGAGCATGTTGAACACGAGTTCCTCGCTCTTCGCGCGCTCGACCTCGAGTTCTTCCGATAGGGCGAAGGCGGCGCGGCTCGACCGGTCGATGGCGAAATTGATCGCGATCATGACCAGAGCGCCGCTGACATAGCTGAGGATTGCGTACCAAAGGCCGGCGTCATGATCCTGGATCGCCATGACCGTCGCGAGGAAAACGACGCATTCGAGCGCGAGCCACAAGAGGAATAGGCGCGGTCGGCCTGCCAGCGCGACCGCCGCAAACGCCGTGATCGCCAGCCGGTTGATCGCGCCCACCGCGTGGAGGTCGTCGTCAAGTTCGATCAGTTCGGCGAGCAGGACGATGTTGACGAGCCCGACAAGCAGCGAAATGCCAAGCAGGGCCGCAAAATCGAGCGCCGGTTGTTTGATATAGCCGCTCCAGAAGGTCACTGCGACATAGGCGCCCGCGAGAAGCAGCACCGACCCGAGCAGAATTGCCAGAAAGGCAGCGTCATGGGCGTGCAGGAACAGCGGATTGGCAATCGAATAGGCGAGCGCGACGAGCATGAAGAGCACGCCATAGATACGCACGAACGGCAGGCGCAGCGTCCGCGACGCCGCCTGATAGCGCTCCTCGACACTCCGGTCCATGAAACCGCCGCTTATCGTCGCCTGCATCCGCCCCTCTCGATCAATTCAGAACTGATAGCCGATAAGCCTTACCGCCGCGTTTATCGGCAATTCGCCTTGCCGAAAGGGGGACGATCCACTATAGGCCGCCCGTCCGACGGGCCTGAACGCCGGTCGAGGCACGGTCAAACCGCCGCTCCGACACGAGCGTCGGGCGTGATGGGGCTCACCCATCGCGCCCATTTTGCTTTGCCCGTATCTCGGCCCACAGGTTCGAAGGATGTCCCGACCCGCATCCGGCGGCCGGGACGGATCGGCCACAAGACCAGCGGAACCAACCGCTTGGCCGGAACAAATGAAGTAAGGAATACTATTTATGGCCTCTACGGCTTTTCCGACGCGCGACGATTTCGCCGCGATGCTCGATGAATCGCTGGGCGGCGCCGACGGCGGCTTTGAAGGCCGTGTCGTCAAGGGCACCGTGACCGGCATCGAAAATGACCTGGCAGTTATCGACATCGGCCTGAAAAGCGAAGGCCGCGTGCCGCTTCGCGAATTCGCCATGCCGGGCCAGAAGGCCGACCTGAAGGTCGGCGATGAAGTCGAGGTCTATGTCGACCGCGTCGAAAACGCCAATGGCGAAACGATGCTCTCGCGCGACCGCGCCCGCCGCGAAGCCGCGTGGGACCGCCTCGAAGAAGAATTCAACAAGGAAGCCCGCGTCGAAGGTGTCATCTTCGGCCGCGTCAAGGGCGGCTTCACCGTCGACCTCGGCGGCGCCGTGGCCTTCCTTCCGGGCAGCCAGGTCGATATCCGCCCGGTGCGCGACGTCGGCCCGCTGATGGACCTGCCGCAGCCCTTCCAGATCCTGAAGATGGACCGTCGCCGTGGCAATATCGTCGTGTCGCGCCGCGCGATCCTCGAGGAAACGCGCGCCGAACAGCGTTCGGGCCTGATCCAGAACCTCGAAGAGGGCCAGATCATCGAAGGCGCGGTCAAGAACATCACCGATTATGGTGCGTTCGTCGACCTCGGCGGCATCGACGGCCTGCTCCATGTCACCGACATGAGCTACAAGCGCGTCAACCACCCGAGCGAAGTCATCAACATCGGTGACACGGTCAAGGTGCAGATCATCCGCATCAATCGTGACACGCAGCGCATCAGCCTCGGCATGAAGCAGCTCGAAAGCGATCCGTGGGAAGGCGTCGCCGCCAAATATCCGATCGGCGCGAAGCTGTCGGGTACGGTCACGAACATCACCGATTACGGTGCGTTCGTCGAACTTGAGCCCGGCATCGAAGGCCTGGTCCACGTCAGCGAAATGTCGTGGGTCAAGAAGAACGTCCACCCCGGCAAGATCGTCTCGACGAGCCAGGAAGTCGACGTCATCGTTCTCGAAGTCGACAGCGACAAGCGTCGTATCTCGCTTGGCCTCAAGCAGGCTCAGTCGAACCCGTGGGGCGCTTTTGCCGAAGCGCATCCGGTCGGCTCGGTCGTCGATGGCGAAGTCAAGAATGCGACCGAATTTGGTCTGTTCGTCGGCCTTCCGGGCGACGTCGACGGCATGGTTCACATGTCGGACATCGCGTGGGGCATTTCGGGCGAAGAAGCGCTGCACCTCCACCGCAAGGGCGAGGCCGTGCAGGTCGTCGTTCTCGACGTCGATGTCGAAAAGGAACGCATCAGCCTCGGCATCAAGCAGCTTGAAAAGGGTGCTCCCGCCGTTGGCGGCGGTACCGCTGCCGCGGGTTCGTTGAAGAAGAACGACGTCGTTACGGTCTCGGTTCTCGAAGTCCGCGACAACGGCCTCGAAGTCCAGGCTGGCGACGATGGCGCGACCGGCTTCATCAAGCGCGCCGACCTCGGCCGCGACCGCGACGAACAGCGCCCCGACCGTTATCAGGTCGGCCAGAAGTTCGACGCAATGGTCGTCGGTTTCGACCGTTCGAAAAAGCCGAACTTCTCGGTCAAGGCGATGCAGATCGCCGAAGAGAAGCAGGCTGTCGCCCAATATGGTTCGTCGGATTCGGGCGCCTCGCTCGGCGACATCCTCGGCGAAGCCTTGAAGGCCGGCAAGAAGGATTAATTCCTCTTTCCGCGCTTGCGCGAAAGAAAAGGCCCGCAGAGTGTCCCTCTGCGGGCCTTTTTCTTTCAGTGATATATTTTGACCAAACAGTGATTCATGATAGGCTCCGTGCCGCGTCAGGAGGGGGCCTCACGCAATTCGCACCGGCAACGACCGGGTGATCTGCGTCCTGCGGGATGCGCGTGATACAATAGGGGAAGCCAATGATCCGGTCGGAATTGGTCCAAAAGATCGCTAGTGAAAACAGTGATTTGCGACATGATGAGGTCGAGCGCATTGTCGACGCCTTCTTCGATTCCATCGTCGATCAGCTTGCCGAGGGCGGCCGCGTCGAACTCCGCGGCTTCGGCGCCTTTTCGACGCGCAGCCGCGACTCGCGCACCGGGCGCAATCCGCGCACCGGCGCTCCCGTCGCGGTAAAGGCGAAAAATGTGCCCTATTTCAAACCCGGCAAGGAAATGCGCGAGCGGCTCAACGACTGAGGATAGCCTTGGTTGAGTGCCGCGCAGCCCGGCTCAATTCTTGAGCCGGTAGCCTGTCCGGAACATCCAGAACACGATTGCCAGGCATATCGCCAGGAACAGCGTGACCGCGCCCATGCTGACGCCGATGCCGACATCGCCCGCGCCGAAGAATGTCCAGCGGAAGCCGCTGATCAGATAGACGACGGGGTTGAACAGCGTCACCGTCTGCCACGCCTTCGGTAGCATATCGAGCGAGTAGAAGGCGCCGCCAAGGAAGGTGAGCGGATAGACAACCAGCATCGGAATCACCTGCAACTGCTCGAAACTCTGCGCCCAGATACCGATGATGAAGCCGAACAGGCAAAAGGTCACCGCCATCAGCACCATGAAGGCGACCATGAACAGCGGGTGTGCCACCTGGACATCGACGAAGAGATGTGCGGTTGCAAAGATGATCGATCCGATGATGACCGATTTGGTCGCCGCCGCGCCGACATAGGCGATAAGAAGCTCGATCGGCGACATTGGCGCCGACAGCATCTCGTAAATCGTGCCCGTCCATTTGGGCATATAGATGCCGAAGCTCGCGTTGCTGATGCTTTCGGTGAACATCGTCAGCATCATGAGGCCGGGCACGATGAACAGGCCATAGGGGACGGCGCTCACTTCGCTCATCCGGCTGCCGATCGCCGAGCCAAAGACGATGAAATAGAGCGTCGTCGTGATGACGGGCAGCATCAGGCTGGTCCAGAAGGTCCGGCCAAAGCGCGCCATTTCGAACATATAGATGGAGCGGATGCCCCGCAGGTTCGCGATCATGCCGCCTTCTCCGCTTCATCTGCAGAGCTGTGGACGAGCCCCACGAAAATATCCTCAAGCGAGCTTTGCCGCGTGTGCAGGTCCTTGAACGCAATACCGAGGTCGCTCAGCCGTCGCAGCAATGACGGAACCCCCGTCGCCTCGGCGTGGCTGTCGAATTCATAGACCAGCTCGTGTCCCTCGCCCGCCAGTTCGAGCTTCCATTGCGACAGATCTTCCGGAACGCTCTCCAGCGGCTCGGCGAGGTTGAGCGTCAGCGTCTTGCGGCCGAGCTTCTTGATCAGCGCATTCTTCTCTTCGACCAGGATCAGCCGTCCCTTGCTGATCACCCCGACGCGGTCGGCCATTTCCTCGGCCTCCTCGATATAATGGGTGGTCAGGATGATCGTTACGCCGCGCTCGCGAAGACCGCGCACCATGTTCCACATGTCGCGGCGCAGTTCGACATCGACGCCGGCGGTCGGCTCGTCGAGGAAGAGGATTTCGGGCTCGTGACTCAACGCCTTGGCGATCATCACGCGGCGCTTCATCCCGCCCGACAGCTCCATGATCTTGCTGTCGCGCTTGTCCCAGAGGGTCAGGTCCTTGAGCAGCTGTTCGATATAGGCGGGATCGCGCGGCTTGCCGAACAGACCGCGCGAAAAGTTGACCGTGGTCAGAACCGTCTCGAAGGCGTCGGTGTGGAGTTCCTGCGGCACCAGCCCGATCATCGAACGTGCGGCGCGATAGTCGCGCGCATGGTCGTGCCCCGCGACGCTCACCGTGCCGCGGCTTGGCGTCACGATGCCGCAGACGATGCTGATCAGCGTCGTCTTGCCCGCGCCGTTCGGCCCGAGCAGCGCGAAAATTTCGCCCTTGTTGATCGAAAGATCGACGTCGGAGAGCGCTGTGTGCCCGCTTTTATATGTCTTGCCGAGCCCAGCGATGGAGAGAACCGGTTGCATGGCGCACCGTCTAACCGACTGGCGCGCCATGGTGAAGGCGCAAACGTACTTGACCTCAACCGGCCCATCGTCTCTTGCCGGATGCGCGTGCGGACGTGGCGAAATCGGTAGACGCAGCAGACTTAAAATCTGCTTTCCTTCTGGAAGTCCGGGTTCAAGTCCCGGCGTCCGCACCAATATCGACCGATCCCGATGACCCCCCTTTTCGCCTTGGGGCGGCGCTCCTATGAAGAAGATGATGGCGCCCCGAAACGAAAGACAGGCAAACTCGACCCACAAACGCCGCGCGGAGTTTCGTGCCGCGCGCTTCGCCTTGGGCGCGCTGCTCATTACCCTCGGCTCCTGCTCCCTGTTCGGCGAGCGCGGCCCCGTCCGCATCGCGGCGATCGGCCCCGTCAACCCCGCCGCCAACCCGGTCAATGGCGAACTGTCGGCGGGCAATGCGGCCCTGCTTGACGCGACCTCGCAAGGACTGGTCAGCTTCGACAATCAAGGGCAGATCGAACCCGGACTCGCCGAACGCTGGACCGTCACGACCGACGGGCGCAGCTATATCTTCCGTATTCGCGAGGCGAAATGGACCGACGGCCGCAAGGTCAACGCCGAAGACGTTGCCGCGATCCTGCGCTCCTATCTCGCCGAGCGCAGCCGCCACCTGATGCGCGACGACTTTCCGGAGGTCGAGACGATCAAGGCGATGACCGACATGGTCATCGAGATTCGCCTCGCAACGCCGCAGCCTGCCATCCTCGACCTGCTCGCCCAGCCGTCGATGGCCATCGTCGGACGGCGCGGCGGTGCAGGACCGATGCGTGCAAAGCGGATCGGCCGCGCGCTGCTGCTCAGCCCCGTACCCGACCCGCTCGCCGAGGATAGCGAGGCCGCCGAAGCCGCCGCCAACGATCCGGCCGCGTCGATCGAACTGGTCGGCGCGACCGCGCCGCGCGCGCTCGCGCGCTTCCAGAACGGCTACGCCGACGGCGTGATCGGCGGGCGCTTTTCGACGCTCCCCTATTTCGTCGCATCGAACATTGGACGGTCGCGTCTCGTCGTCGATCCCGTCCCCGGTATTTTCGGCCTGACGGTGCTGCGCACCGACGGTTTTCTGGCGATCGATTCGAACCGGGCGGCGCTGTCGCGCGCGATCCGGCGCGACCGGCTCGTTCGCGCCTTCGGCCTCGCCGAATGGCAGCCACAGGTGTCGCTGCGCCCTGATCACCACCGTCGCGACGGCGGTCCGCCTCCCTATATTCCCACATGGTATGATTATGACGATGCCTCGCGCCAGGCACAGGCGCGCCGCGCCGTCGAGGCATGGCGCAGCGGCGGGCGCGAGATTGCTCCGTTGCGGATCGCGGTTCCCGATTCACCGGGGGGCCGCATATTGTTCGCTTATATTTCCGCCGATTTCGCTGCGGTCGGCGTCCCCAGCCGCCGTGTCAAGATGACCGAAACCGCCGATTTGAAGCTGCTCGACGAGGTTGCGCCCAACGACGATCCGCTTTGGGCGCTACGCCGCCTGTCGTGCCGCCGCGACACGCTGTGCAACCGCGACGCGCAGGCGCTGATCGACCTTGCCAATGCCAATGTCGACGCCGGCCAGCGCATGAGTCAGCTGGTCGAGGCCGAGATCGTTCTGGCCCGCTATTCGCCCTTCATCCCGCTCGCGACCCCGCTGCGCTGGTCGGTCGCGTCGCAGCGGCTGGCGGGGCTGCGCGCCAACGGGCGCGGACATCACCCATTGAACCTGATGCTCGCCGCCACCAACTAGGGTCCTGACCTTAAAGACCATGGTTGGCGTTTCGACCGCCTGCCGAAAGGAACCCGATGGCCCCTTCGCCCCAAGATTTCGATGCGATATTCGATGATCTGATTGCCGATCGCACCGATCCTGCGGCGCTGCGCAAACGCGTCGAATCGCTCGAGTTCGTCCTCGAACGCAGCTTTACCATTCCGGGGATCAACCGCCCCGTCGGGCTCGACGCGATCGTCGGGCTGGTCCCCGTGCTCGGCGACATCGTTACCGCCGCGATGGGCGCCTATCTGATCTGGGAAGCACGCAATCTCGGCATGCCGCAATGGAAGATCTGGCGGATGATCGGCAATCTGGGCATCGACACGGCGCTGGGTGCCATCCCACTCGCAGGCGACGCGTTCGACTTCATCTTCCGGTCGAACACGCGCAACCTGCGCATCATCAAGCGTCACCTCGACAAGCATCACCCCGGGACGATGGTCGTCGAAGGACGCGCGCGCGAGCGGTAACCGCCCGCGCACCCGTCAGGCGTCAGCCGCCGGTCGAGCCGTCGAACACCTTGACGTGCGGCCCGCCACCGGGACCCGCAGCGATAATCACCTTGTCGTCTTCTTCGCTGGCGGCTGCCTCGCGCACTTTTTGCACCGCAGGAAGCAGCAGCCCGATACCGCCCGTCACATTGTCGAGCGCGGCATCGTTCAGCGCTTCGGGCTTTTTCGTCTTCTTGGTCATCGTCATTCTCCCTCGTACGGGCCGATTCGCCGGCCGATGGACAGGATTTAGAATGGTCGTTCGCGTCGCGCTGTGCGGACGCGCACAGGACGAAGAATGTGGCGCTATCCTATCACAAAGCCTAGGCTTGGCGAAGGCCCGCCCGGTCCGGTCAGGCGAAGTGCAGCTTTCGGTACTTGCCGCGGAAATAGAGCAAGGGGTCGCGGCGCGGCTCGAAAATCGCCTTCAGCACCCGCCCGACAAGGATGAAATGATCGCCCCCGTCGTGCACAGCCTCGCGCGCGCATTCAAAGCTGCTCAGCGATCCGCTGAGCACCGGCGTCCCAAACTCGCCGACCTCCCACGGTGTCGCGGCAAAGCGATCCTCGTCCTTCCCGGCAAAGCGGTTCGACGTCGGTTGCTGCCCGATCTGGAGGACATTGACGGCAAAGCGGTCGGCGCCGCGCAAATAGGGGGCGCTGCCCGCGCCCTTGGCGATACAGACGAGCAAAAGCGGCGGGTCGAGCGATACCGAGGTAAAGCTGTTCGCGGTCAGGCCGATCGGCGTGCCGTCGGGGCACATCGCCGTCACGACGGTCACGCCGGTCGCAAAACAGCCGAGTGCGTCGCGGAACGTGCGCGCATCGCTTCCCGCCCGATATTCCGGCGATCCGCGTGGCGCACGGCGCTCGAGGAAGTCGATCAGATGTCCGTTGAGCGCGTCGATACGGTCTTCGGTGACGACGAGCGACGCGTCGGCAACCTCGACGAGTTCGCCGTCGGGAAGCTGGCCGACAAAGGCCGCCGCGTCGGCGGTCGAAACTAGTTCGCTCATCGCCCCGCGCGCATAGAGCGCCGGAAGCGCGATCCGCGGCGCCGCGCCCTGCAACCGGGCGGCGATCGAATCGGCGTCGAAAGCATCGAACAGGCGGGCATCCCACTGCGCCTGCCCCGGCGCCGGGCTGGCCGGTTCGCGCATCCGCTCGCCGACGCGGCGCATGACCTGTGCATCGAAATTGACCGGCGTGTCGATCAGCACAAGGCCCGAGGCAAGCAGCGCCGCATCGCGGTCGAGTGCTGCGACCGCGATCCATCCGCCCAATGTCGACGCAACGACCATCGGCCGCGAGCCGAGCTGCGCGAGCACCGCGCGCAAATCTTCGACCATCGTTTCGAAATCATAGCGGCCATCGTCGGGCCACTCGCTGCCGCCATGCCCGCGCAGGTCGAGCGCGATGACGCGGCGCCCCGCCTTTTCGAGCGCGTCGGCCACGCTCGACCAGACCGCACGCGTCTGCCCTGCCCCGTGAAGCAGCAGGACCGCCGGATCATCCTCGGCGCCGACGACATCGGCCTCCAGCCGGACACCCGCAAAGCCGCGATATGCGACGACGGCCATCAATCTTCCTTCCCTGCCCCGCAGTCACGAACCGCATTGGCGTAGCCGCCCGCCGAACCGGCGTCGAGACCGAAGCATCGACCGCGTTCGCAGGCTGAGCCGATTGTAGCGGCGGTGAGGTGGGATTATTGGTGGTGGGAGGAGATGCCCTCGGACCAGAGGGTGGTGGCAGGGCTTGTATCGAACCTGCACTTTAAGCATTGATATTGAATAGTTTTTATTGCGATCACCAGTTCATACCCCCACACTCACCCCCACATTTCTTACGGTCTAACGCTTGTTCGATTCATAAAAAGATAAGCTGAATCTGGTTTTTGGGCGGAGCCTTGGCTGGCCCAGGCAATGCATTTTTCGGGCACCGCGATTGAAGGCCCGACTCTCAAAAGCCGACCGCCTTAGTGGCCTGCTGCCGGTTTGGTGGGCACCAAGATAAGGTGTTTGCATCTATCGGAGGTCCAGAAGTTCAGCCGCGAGTTCAAGCTTGAGGCGGTGAGGATGGTCCGCGAACGCGGGGTGACGATCGCCCAGGCGTCGCGCGATCTGGATGTGCATGCGAACGTGCTGCGTAAATGGGTCCGGGAGCTTGCCGCCGATCCGCCGGGCCGTGCCTTTCCCGGTCACGGTCAGATGAAGCCAGAGCAGATGGAGATCGATCGCCTGCGGCGCGAGCTGGCCAAGTTGAAGGCGGAGCGCGACATCCTAAAAAAGCCGCCGCCTAGTTGGCCTACGGCCGCCTTCGGCCCCGCGAGGGACTCAAGTTCATCGCGAAGCACCGAGGGATCTGGCCGGTGGCATGGAAGTGCACGGCGCTCGGAGTTTCGCGAGGCGGCTTCCATGCCTGGCTGGTCCGCCCGTCGTCGCAGCGTGCCCGCGACGACGAGGTGATCGGTGCGAAGGTCCGTGCCAGCCATATAGGAAGCTATCGCATCTATGGTGCGCGCCGTGTCTGGCACGACCTGCTGGCCGATGGGGAATCCTGCGGCCTGCACCGGATCGAATGGCTCATGCGCGCGCAGAGTCTGCGAGCAATGCCGCGGCGGCGCAGGCTTCCCAAGGATCATGGTGAGCGTTCGGTCACCGCCGGTAACGTGCTCGATCGCCAGTTCACGGCCGATAGGCCGAACCAGAAGTGCTCCTCGCCGGGCGCTGGCCCTGGATGCTTGGTCCTGCAGCATCGTTTCCTAAAGCTTCGGAATGATCGCATCGTTGCGCGACGTGATCCCGCCGAAGATGAAAAACGGCCCCATGACGAACAGCCGCAACTCGGGTGCATCTACGTGCCTTCCCGCTCCTGCGACCCCAGCGCTAGCCGGGGCGGACGTATGGGCCATCCTGCTTCTCCAGGAATGATCTTATCGGCGATAGCGCAATGTCGCGATCACGATAGGCATGGGCAACATGATCGAGAGGAAATATTATCTGCCGGAGGTAAGGCGCATGGCTGCGCCGCCACCGGGCGCGAGCCAGAGCCTGTAGGTGTCGCCCTTTTTCACCTTGACCGCGTCATAGGCAATGTTGCGGCGCGCATCGGTCAGGTAGGTTGCACCTTCGCCGTCCTTCCACACCGTCGCGGTATAGGTCTTGCCGGGCTCGAGGAAATCGAACGACAGCGTCAGCGTGCGTTCGGTGCCGTCGTTGACGCCGCCGACATACCAGTCGGCGCTCGCGCGGTCCTTGCGCGCGAAGATCGCATAATCGCCGACCGCGCCCGCGATCAGGCGGCTTTCTGCCCAGTCGGTCGGCACCTGCTTCAAGAAAGCGAGCTCGCGCGGATGCGCTTCGAGGTTTTCGATGAAGTCGGCCGCCATCTGGATCGGCGAATAGATGGCGAGGTAAAGGCCGAGCTGCTTGGCGAGCGTCGAAGTCATCGGCACGCCCTGTGCGCCCTGCAAGCTGAACACTCCCGGCGTATAATCCATCGGTCCCGACAGCATCCGCGTGTAAACGAGCGTCGGTTCATGGTCGGGGCTGTTCGCGAACGCGCCCCAGCTGTTATATTCCATCCCCCGCGCGCCTTCGCGCGCAACCCAGTTGGGATAGGTGCGCCGCAGCCCCGTGTCCTTCACCGGCTCGTGCGGGTTGACCGCGATGCGATATTTCGCCGCCGTCTCGACGACCTTTTGATGGTGCTGCACCTGCCGCTGGCCGTCGTGCCATTCCATCACCGTCGTCCCCGGCGCCTCGCCCGGCGCGATGATCCCGCCCGCGTCGGCGACATAACCGGTCTTCACCGCCTTGACCCCAAGCTTGCCGTAAAGCTTCATCGCGTCGTCGAGCTGCGCTTCGTAGACCGCGATATTGCCGCCGGTTTCGTGATGCCCGATCAAGGTCACGCCCTTCTTGCGGGCATGGTCGGTGACGGCCTTCAGGTCGAAGTCGGGATACGCTTCGGTAAAGCTATATTTGTCGCCATGGCCGAACCAGTTGACGTTCCATCCCTTGTTCCACCCCTCGACGAGCACGCCGCCGAAACCATGTTTGGCGGCAAAGTCGATATATTGCTTGGTGCGTTCGGTCGTCGCGCCGTGGCGCGGCCCCTCGGCCCAGCTCCACGGCCCGCGGATCATGCCCCACCAGATGCCGATATATTTCATCGGCTTGACCCAGCTCACATCGCCCAGCTTGTTCGGCTCGTTGAGGTTGAGCTCGAGGTCGCTTTCGACCAGCCCCGCCGCGCTGTCGGCGATGCGGATCGTCCGCCACGGCGTCGCAAAGGGCAGGTCGCGCACGACGCGCGCGCCGCGCGACGACGGCGCGAGCGTCGCGCGGAACTTGCGCCCCTCGACGCGCTTCAGCCACATGCCCGAATAGTCGATGAGCGCGGCTTCGTGGAAGGCAAGGTGCGTGCCGTCGTCGAGGCGCATGGTGATCGGCGTGTGCGCGGTCGAAACCGCGCCGATCGGCGTTTCCTGATAGACTTGTTCGTAGCGGTTCCACTCGCCGGCCGCGATCCACCACGCCGTACCTTCGGGCGCGATGTCGAATTCGGTGATCTCGTCGGCGATCTTCGCGGTCTTCAGCCCGTCCTGTTCGGGCAGCTCGTAGCGAAAGCCGATGCCATCGTCGAACAGGCGAAAACGCACGTTCATCGCATGGCCACCCCAGCTGTCATGCTGGCGGAAGCGGACGAGCAGTTCGTTATGGTGGTCGCGAACAAAGCGCCGCTCGCCCCACGGCAGTTCCCAGCGCGTGTCGCCGCTTGCGCGCTCGATGCCCTCGATCCGGAAACCGCGCTGAAGGCCGACGTTGTCGGAAAGAAGGAAGCCGAGCTTCGAGGGCGCAACGAGCAGCTTGCCCTTTCGCGACAGCGACCAGGTGGGGCGCGCGTCACCATCGGTCGCAACGGTCAGTGCAAGACGGCCGTCGGGCGATGTCGCAGTAACCGGCGCGGGCGCCTGTTGCGCGGCAACGGGCGCCGCTGCGGCGACGAGAAAGACGAGGGGAGCGAGGCGGAACATGGTCATCCTTCCATTTTGAGCCAGAGCGCGCCGCATGGTGGCAGCGCCATGTCGTCGGCGCCGTTGAGCGTGATGAGCGGCATGGAGCGATCGGCGAGCGCGGCAATGTCGATCGTACCGCCGCCGAGGTTGAAGAGGCAGCGAATGCGCTGTTCCCCCGCGATACGGTCGAAACCAAGCAGGTCGCCTTCGGCGATCCAGTTCGCATTTCGTCCTAGGCGAAGCGCCGGGTGCCCCGCCCGCAGCGCGACGAGGCGGCGGGTGACGTTGAGCAGCGACGCGGGATCATCCTCCTGGTAGTCGACTGCCATCCCCGGATGCGCCGGGCCGAGCGGCAACCAAGGGGCGCTTTCCGAGAATCCGGCATTGGGCTCCGCTGCTGTCCAGGGCAGCGGCGTGCGCGCGCCGTCGCGCGACAGGGTGAGTGGCCAGTTCTTGCGCGCTTCGGGATCCTTGACCTGATCGAACGGAATATCGACCTGGTCGAGGCCCAGTTCCTCGCCATAATAGATGATGATATTGCCGCGCAGCGCGCAGAGGAGCGCCATCTTCATCCTTGCGAACGTTGCCGGCTCGACGCCTTCCGGCGTCCAGCGCGACAGCGCTCGCGGGGCGTCGTGATTTTCGAACGCCCAGCTCGGCCAGCCAATGCCCGGCGCCTCGGGCCAGGTCTCGGCCGCTTCGCGCACGAGCCGCGGCGTCAGCCGGTCGGCGTAAAGATAATCGAAGCCATAGGCGCTGTGGAGCCGCCGGTCGCCCGCGGTGAACAGCTTCATCTCGCGATCGGCATTATCGCCGCCGACCTCGGCGACGGTGAAGCGGCCCGCGCGCTCGTCGGTTAGCGCGCGGATGCGTTCGAGGAAGAGCGCGATGTCGGGGTGCGACTGGTTGTAGATTTTCTGCTGGAAATCGAAGGGGCGTGTGCGGACCTTGTTCGACGGCGGCGCGGGCGGATTGTCGCGCAGCTCAGGATCGTGCATCGCGAAATTGATCGCGTCGATGCGAAAGCCGTCGACGCCGCGGTCGAGCCAGAAGCGCACGACATCGAGCAGTGCGTCCTGCACATCGCGGTTGTGGACATTGAGCTGCGGCTGCGAGCTCAGGAAATTATGCATATAGTACTGGCCGCGCCGCGCGTCCCAGGTCCACGCCGGGCCGCCGAACACCGACTGCCAGTTGGTCGGCGGCGATCCGTCGGCCCGCGCGTCGGCCCAGACATACCAGTCGGCGCGGTCATTATCCCTGCTCGCGCGGCTCTCGGCGAACCAGGCGTGCTGGTCGGAGGTGTGCGCGAAAACAAGGTCGGTCGTGACCTTCAGCCCCAGCGCATGCGCGCGCGCCACCAGCGCGTCGAAATCGTCGAGCGTGCCGAAGATCGGGTCGACGCCGCAATAATCGGCAATGTCATAGCCGAAATCGTCCATCGGCGAGGGGTAGAAGGGCGACAGCCAGATCGCATCAACGCCAAGGCTGGCGATATGATCGAGCCGCGCGGTGATGCCCGCGAGATCGCCGACGCCGTCGCCGTTCGAATCGGCAAAGCTGCGCGGATAGACCTGATAGATCGCCGCGCCCTTCCACCACGGCGTGTCGGCATCCGCGACGGGTTCGGACTGGTCCTGAACGAGGGGCTGGTTGGGTGTCACGCTATGGTCGCTTATTCGCTGGCCCGGCAGATGATCGTGCCGAAGGCGGGGAGAGAAAGGCGGAGGCTGCCCGGTGCCGCGGGGCGGGCCGGACAATCGCCGTGGAGCGCGGTGAAGCCCGCGCTTTTCATATCAACGGCGATGGTCGCCGACAACGGCACCGCAGACGTATTAAAGGCCAGCACAATTTCGGGCCCCGTGTCGGGGTCGAAGCGCGAGACGGCGAGTAGGCCGGGCCTGTCGGAGAAAGCGCGCAGCTTTGTCGGCCCGCGCATCAGTGCCGGGGTGCTGCGGCGGATCGCCGCGAGCGCCGCGATATGGCGATAGAGCGGGTGCGCCGTGTCGAAATTGGCGTCGGCGGTGGTCGCGTCGGTGCCGATGAGGTCGTTGTCGTTATAGACGGCGACCTTTGAGGCGAACATGTCCTCGCGCGCAAGTTGGTCGTTGCCGTCAGAAACGAAACCCTGTTCGTCGCCATAATAGATGGTCGGCACCCCGCGCAGCGTCAGCAGCATCGCATGGCCGAGCATGACGCGCTGGAGCAGTTCGGCGTCGTCCGCCTGCGGGTTCGCCTGCTTCACGAACATCGCAAAGCGGCCCATGTCATGATTGCCAAGAAAGGTCGGCAGCTCCAGCGCGGCATCAGCGCCGCCCTTGTACAACACATCGCCGTCGAACAGGTGCGCGAACAGGTCGGTGCCCTTGGTGCCGCTCACCGCATCGATCACCGCGCGCGCAAAGCTGAAATCGAGCACCGCGGGCAGGTCCGCGCTGTGCGTATAGGCGGCAAGCGCCCCCGGATCGACGCCGTCGATATAGACCTCGCCGAAAATGTGAAAATTGGGAATCCCCCTTGCCTTCGCCCGCGCCTGCATCGCGGGGACGAAAGCGCGCCAGAATTCGGGGTTCACATGCTTGGCGGTGTCGATGCGGAAACCGTCGATGCCGAACTCGTCGATCCACCGGCCGAAGATGTCGATGAAGCCGTGCACCACGCGCGGATTTTCGGTCGCCAGATCGTCGAGCCCGGAAAAATCGCCATAGAGAGCGGACTCGCCGACCCAGTCGCTGTTGCCGCGATTATGGTAATAGATCGGGTCGTTGAGCCACGCGGGCACCTTCACCCCCTCCTCGCCCTTCGGCACCACGGGGGTGTAGGCGAAGGCGGGATCGGTGAGCTTTTCCCAATTGTCCGCGCTCGCGACGTGATCGCCCGCAAATCCGGGGTTGATCGCCGGGCCATCAAGGCCGCCGCGGCGCGAATAAGGAAAGTCGGCAAGGCTGCGGTAGCGGAAATCCGTGGCCGCGCCCTCTTTATAGGTGATGACGTCGGCGGTGTGGTTGGCGATGATGTCCATATAGACCTTCATCCCCCGCGCGTGCGCCGCGTCGACGAAGGCCTTGAACTCTTCATTGGTGCCGAAATGCGGATCGACCTGCGTGAAATCGGTCACCCAATAGCCGTGATAGCCGGCGCTCTCCTGCCCCGGCGCGCCCTGCACCGGCTTGTTCTTGAAGATCGGCGCGAACCAGATCGCGGTCGCGCCAAGCCCTTGTATATAGTCGAGCCGCTGCGTGAGTCCGGCGAGGTCGCCGCCGTGGAAAAAACCCTTCGCCGCGGGGTCGTAACCCGTCTTCAGGCGGTCGCCTTTCAGCCCGCCTCGATCGTTCGCGGGATCGCCATTTTCAAAACGGTCGGGTAGCACGAAATAGATGATCTCGTCGCTCGCCGGACGCGCGCGCAGCGCTGTCTCGTCGGCAGCGGCAGGAAGCGGCGCGAGCAACAGCGCGAGCGCGGCGAGTCGGCGCATCATGCCGCGACCCCGGCGGCCGGCCGCGTCGCGGCGAGGAAATCGTCATAGCTTTGCATTGCCGCCACCTCGCGTTCGATCATCAGCGAAATCCCCGCCATATATTTGGCGAGGTCAGCCTCGCCGATCCCATTCGCGAGCGGGTGCCAGGCGCGGGGTTCGATCCCCTGCCCGACGAGCACCTGGAGCCAGCCCGATTCGGTGAACAATTCCTCGTGCTCGCGAAAGATCAGCCCCTGCGCGCGGAACTGTTCGATCTTGGCCGCCAGCGTGTCGGGGATCGGCATCGCCGCGCGGTCCTGCCAATAGGGCGTGTCGCGCCGCTCGGTCGCCTTGAAGTGCAGGATGATGAAGTCGCGGATGCGCTCCCATTCGAAATCGCTCTGGCGGTTATATTCGGCGGCGACCGCGGGATCGGCGGCACCGGTGGGAAGCATCTTCAAGAGCCGCGAGATGCCCGACTGAACGAGGTGGATGCTCGTCGATTCGAGCGGCTCCATGAAGCCGCTCGCGAGCCCCAGCGCGACGACGTTGCGGTTCCACAGCTTGCGCCGCTTGCCGCTCAAAAAGCGCAGCCGGTTGGGCTCGGCTTGCGGTGCGCCGTCGAGATGGGCGAGCAGGATCCGCTCGGCGTCTTCGTCGGCGATATGGTGCGACGAATAGACATAGCCATTGCCGATGCGGTGCCGGAGCGGGATGCGCCATTGCCAGCCGGCGTCGCGCGCGGTGGCGCCGGTCAACGGCAGCTGCGGCGTGTCGCCGTGCGCGCACGGCACCGCGATCGCGCGGTCGTTGATCAGCCAGTGCGACCAGTCGTCATAGCCGGTTGCGAGCGCACCCTCGATCAGCAGTCCGCGGAAGCCCGAACAGTCGATGAAGAGGTCGCCATCGACCTGTCGCCCGTCGTCCAGCGTGACTCCCGCGACATTGCCGCCTTCCCCGTCCAAACGGACATCGGCGACCTTGCCCTCGATCCGCTGCGCGCGCGCAGCCTCGGCGCGGCGGCGCAGATAAGCGGCGTAAAGCCCGGCGTCGAAGTGAAAGGCATAGGGCATTTCGGCGAGGTGCGGCGACGAGCGCAGCGTGCCCCGCTGCATCCGCCGCGCGCGCGCCGCATGTTCGTTGAGCGAATAGGCGCCAAGCTCGCCAGCGACGCCCGCGGCGCGCGCGCGCAGCCAATAATGCTGAAACTCGAGGAGCCCGAGCCCGCGCCCGATCGCGCCAAAGGCGTGCATGTAACGGTGCCCGGGACGCGTCCAGTCCGAAAACTCGATGCCGAGCTTGATCGTCCCCTGCGTCGCGGTGAGAAATTCATCCTCGTCGATGCCGAGCGCCTGGTTGAACAGGCGGATCTGCGGGATCGTCGCCTCCCCCACGCCGACGGTGCCGATCGCATCCGATTCGACGAGCGCCACGGTCCAGCCGGCGGGCAGGAATCGGGTAAGGCAGGCCGCAGCCATCCAGCCCGCCGTACCGCCGCCGATGATGATGATCCGCTTGGGCTTCATCCGATCCGCCTATGCCGCTTTACGCAACAAATAACGGGGGTGGCAGGGTGCCGCCTCCCCCGTCAGGGAGGGTTAGAATTTGAACGAGGCGCCCGCAAGGAAACGGCGGCCATAGACCTGGTAGTCGATGACCGCGCGCGCGTCGCGCGGATCGTCGGTGACGAAGGGCTCGTCGGTCAGATTCTGCCCCTGGACAAAGATCGACAGGCCCTCGAGCGCACTGCCCGGCTGGAAATCATAGCCGATCTGCGCATCGATGATCGTTTCCGGCCGGGCCCGGCGCCGCACACGGTTGCCGCCGAAACCCGACAGCTCGCCGATGAAGCTCGACCGGTAACGAGCGCTGGCGCGGGCATTGAAGCCCCATTTTTCAAAGAAAATGGTCCCGTTGGCGACCCATTTGGAATAGCCGGGGATGTCCTCGGCCGGCGCGCCGGGGGTCGGCGCGATCTTGGTCTTCGTATAGGAAGCACCACCCGTCACACCAAAGCCGTCAAGCGCGCCGACGATTTCGCCGAAGGGCAGCGTCCCCGCGGCCTCGACGCCGTACAGCTCTCCTCCCTCGCCGTTGATCGGCACGTTCACCGTGCCCATGTAGTTGACGATGATGGGGTCACCGTTCAGATCGGTGCCCGCCGGCGCAATCGGATAGCCGGTAAAGTCGAACGCAATATCCTGATTATAGATATAGCTCTTCAGATCCTTGTAGAAGAGCTGCAGCGCCAGATAGCCCTTCGACCCGAAATATTTTTCGAAGGTCAAATCGGCGGCGTTGGCGCGCCACGGGCGCAGATCGGGGTTGCCCGTATTGCCACGCACGACCGCACACAGGCGCCCGGGGGGACAGGTCATGCCGCCGGGGTCGCCAACGGTGGTATTGTAGCTCAGCGATGCGCGCATATCGTCGAGGCGCGGGCGGATGATCTCGCGCGCCGCGCTGAAGCGGATCACGAAATCGCTCGCGGTACGCAGCGACAGGTTGAGGCTGGGCAAGACATCGACATAGTCGGTGCTGCGACTCTGCGGGATACCCTGGATATTGGGCGAACCGTTAGGGTTGGTGCCGATGAAGGACGCGCTGGCGCCGTTGGAGTTCTGGTCGGTGAAGATCGCCTGCACGCCGATGTTGCCGGTCAGCAGCGACGATCCCATTTCATGGTCGATGTTCGCCTGAACATAGGTGGTCATCAGCTTTTCGGAGACGTCATAGCTTTTGACCACCACGTCGCCATAGGGGTTCGGCACGAGCTGATAGAGGCCGGCCGCGAGCAGATCGCGCGGATCGTAGCTGATGACCGGACCGAGCCCGAGATAGGCAAGGTCGGTGGTGCCGAGGCGGAATTCCTCCGGCACCGGCACACTGGTCAGCCCGTCGGTATTCGCGACCAAACCGACAAAGGCTTCGTCGGGAACGAGGCTTTTCGAGCGGTCGGTGTAGTTGACGCCGAATTGGATCGAACGGAAGAACCCTTCAAGCTCTCGCTCGATCTCGACGCGATATTGCCAGAGCTCGTCCTTGATGATGCGGTTGTTGTAATAGCCGTCTTGCCCGCCAAGGATGCGGCGGCCATCGACGCTGGTCTGGTCGCCGCCCCAGCCGAGCGGGCTGGTGAGTTGGATGAGATTATAGTCACCGTAGTTCAGCGTCGGCGAAAAGACCGTTCCGTTGCGGTCGGAAGTGAAGCCGATCGTGTCGACAGCACCCACGCCGCCGCCGCGGCCCGTGCCCGAATTGCTTTCAAAGATCAGCTCGTTGCGGTCCGTCTTCGACAGGCTGATGTCGACGGTGGCATTCCAGCCGTCGTCGCCTTCCCAGCGATTGTTCCAGCCGAAGCTGTAGAGCTTGGCCTTGCGCTCAAACACGTCGTTGCGCACGACGCCCTCAACGTTGGTGAACGTACCTGCGCGGGCAAAGACGAACTCTCCGCTTTCGTCGATATCGGTGACATTGACCCCGGCGCCGCCGAAAGCAAGCGGCAGCTCGATCCCGCGCTTGATCTGGTCGTCCTTGAAGTCCGAGTAAAAGGCGTCGAGCGTCGAGGTGAAATTGGGGTGCGGCTCCCACTGGAGCGTGCCCTGAAGGCCGAGGCGGGTGAGCTGCGTCGAGGTCGCGTAGCTTTTCGACCCGCCGATCACGACCGGGCTCGCCACCGTGCCGTTGCCGGCATAGCCCCAGGCGTTGAATTCCTGGATCTGATAGGGCTCGTCGACATAGCTCGCCGACAGCGCGACGCCCAAGGTATCGTTCGCGAACTGGTCGACGAACACACCGTTGACCCGGTAGCCATATTTCTTCGATGCCGCGTTGAGCTTGCCGAGGTCGGCAAGGCTGCCGCGCGCGCCGATAGAGATGACGCTTTTGCCATATTCGAGCGGGCGGATGGTGCGCAGGTCAACCGTGCCCGACAGGCCCTGTCCGACGATCGACGCCATCGGCGTCTTGTAGACGAGCACCTGGTTGATCACTTCGCTGGGATATTGGTCATATTCGACCGCGCGATTATCGCCTGTCGAAGTCTGTTCGCGGCCGTTCAGAAGCGTGGTCGAAAAATCGGGCGCGAAACCGCGGATCGAGATCGAGTTCGAGCGGCCCGAAACGCGCTGTGATGTGAGACCCGGCAGACGCGCGATCGATTCGGCGATCGAGGCGTCGGGCAGCTTGCCGATATCTTCGGCCGAAATCGATTCGACGACCTGGTCGCGCTCCTTCTTGGCGCCGACGGCGCTTTCAAGGCTGGCCCGGAATCCCGAAACCACGATTTCATCGTGGGTGGCATCCGTATCGGCAACGCCTGGATCGGCATCCTGTGCCTGTGCTGCGGCGGGCAGGATGGCAGTCAAGGCAAGGCCCATCGCGATGGCACTGGCGCCGCGGCGAAGGCTGGTCTGCATGGTCATAAATGGCTCCCCTGGCAAAGACGGGTAGCAAAGACCGCGCATCAAGCCGGGGACATGATTGTCCCTAAGGCTCCTCTCCGACACGTGGGCTTTCCCCATCTTGAGCCTCGTAATTGAAGCCAATCGCGACGCGTCGCCATAGGGTATACGTATACGCATGATATGCGCACCGTGCGCTTGTCGCCAAAATGTTGCAGCAATCGAACCGTCGGCGCCACACGCAATGGGAGCATTGCGCGGCCTTCGCCAGCCGCTAAAATCATCGAAAGAGCGACGGCCGGCGCATGGCCGCCGCGGCAGGAGAGGATCATGGGGCGACCGCCCTCGGCCAAACCGACGAGTTTCGACATCGCCTATCTGGCAGGGGTGTCGCAACCTACGGTGTCGCGCGCCTTGCGCGGAAGCAAGTCGGTCAGCGCTGCAACGCGCGCCAATATCGAGCGCATCGCGCGGGAGCTGAATTATACGGTCGACAAGAACGCCTCCAGTCTTCGATCGCAACGGACGCACACGCTCGCGCTGCTCTTCTTCGAGGACCCGACGCCCGACGAATCGATGATCAATCCCTTTTTTCTATCGATGCTGGGGTCGATCACGCGCCAGTGTGCGTTGCGCGGCTATGACCTGCTCATCAGCTTTCAACAGATGCACAACGACTGGCACGTCGCCTATCAGGACAGCCACCGGTCCGATGGAATCATCCTGCTCGGCTATGGCGACTATCAGCTCTATCTCGAAAAACTCGAGCATCTGGTCGAAATGGATACGAAATTCGTCCGCTGGGGCTCGGTGAACGACGACAATATCGGCCTGACGATCGGGTCGGACAATATCGGCGCGGGGATAGAGGCCGGCACCCATCTGATCGAGATTGGACGGCGCAATATCGCCTTTCTCGGCGACGCATCGGATCATGCGCCGGAGTTCTGCGATCGTTACACCGGCTTGTGCCGTGCGATGCAGATGGCGGGACTCACGCCCGACCCCGCCTTGCAGCGCGACGCCATCTCGTCGGAGGAGTCGGGATATTTCGCCGCCCGCGCCCTCATCGCTGGGGGACGACCGTTCGACGCGCTGTTCGCGGCGAGCGACCTGATCGCCATCGGCGCCATGCGCGCGCTGGCCGAAACTGGACGAAAACTACCGGACGATGTCGCGATTATCGGATTCGACGACATCCCCGCCGCCAGCCTGACGTCGCCGACGCTGACGACGGTGATGCAGGACATGAAGGGTGCCGGTGAATTGCTGGTCGACACACTCCTGCGCCGCATCGATGGCGAAGCGGTGGAGCCGGCGGTATTGCCTACGCGCCTCGTCCGCCGGCAGAGCACCGCCGTGCGCGATTGACGTATTCGTATACGTAGCCGGGGACCGCTTGCCCTTGTGCGCCAGCCCTGCAAAACCTGTCGCAAACAGACGCGCCGCACGCGCGATTGACGGGAGACGGGCGATGGAAAAGCCGCGGCAGGGCCTGGCGGGCCTATGCAATATCAGCTTCGGCTTTTTCGGAATACAGATCGGCTTTGCGCTCCAGAACGCAAATATGAGCCGCATCTTCCAGTCGCTCGGCGAGGATATAGAAAAATTGCCCGGCCTGTGGATTGCGGCCCCGCTGACCGGCCTTCTGGTCCAGCCGATTATCGGGCATCTGAGCGACAGGACCTGGATCGGCCGCCTCGGCCGCCGCCGTCCCTATTTCCTGGCCGGCGCCATTTTGGCTGCACTGGCCCTGTTCGTCATGCCCGAAAGCCCCGCGATCTGGTTCGCGGCGATGATGCTGTGGATCCTCGATGCCTCGCTCAACATATCGATGGAACCCTTTCGCGCCTTTGTCGGCGACATGCTGCGAAAGGACCAGCATAGTGTCGGCTACGCCGTGCAGACCGCCTTCATCGGCGCCGGTGCGGTCGTCGGTTCGCTGTTTCCGGCCCTGATGGAATCGATGGGCATCTCGAACGTCGCTCCACCGGGGCAGATACCGGACACGGTCCGCTACGCCTTCTGGTTCGGCGGCCTGGCGCTGTTTCTCGCGGTGCTGTGGACCATCGTGTCGACCAGCGAATATACCCCCTCGCAGATGGCCGCGTTCGAACCCGCGAATGCGAACGATGCTCCGACCGCGCGCGCGCTGGCGGCGCGCAGCCATGTCGCCAGCGTCGGCTGGATCGCGGCTGGGCTGGCAGCCATCCTGATACAGATCGAATTCGCGCTGCTGCGCGAGGTGCAGCTGCTCGGCGCATTGCTGATCGGTTATGGCGTCGCCTGCATGGTAGCCGTCACGCTCGCTCGCCGCGGTAGCGAGACGAACATGCTGTCGAGTATCGTCGGCGATTTCGCCGGTATGCCACCGCTCATGAAACGGCTCGCTGCGGTACAGTTCTTCAGCTGGTCAGCGCTGTTCATCATGTGGATCAACACCACACCCATCGTCGCCCAATATCATTTCGGCACGACCGACGCCGCCAGTGCGGCCTATCAGGCGGCGGGCAACTGGGTCGGCGAGCTGTTCGCGATCTATAACGGTGTCGCGGCCATTGCTGCGCTGACGCTGCTGCCGTGGCTGTCGCACCGCCTGGGGCAGGCGCGAACACACATGGTCGGGCTGGCCTGCGGCGCGGTCGGCTACGCGAGCTTCTTTATGCTGCGCGATCCGACGCAGTTGATCTTCAGCGAAATCTTCATTGGCATCTTCTGGGCCTCGGTCCTTGCCATGCCTTACGCGATCCTTGCATCGAGCCTGCCGCAGGCAAAGCTCGGCATCTACATGGGTCTCTTCAACATATTCGTCGTCATCCCGCAGCTTCTGGTCGCGACGGTCATGGGGTCGATCATGCAGGCGCTTTTTCCCGGCGAACCGATCTACACGATGGCTTTTGCGGCGCTCGCCCTGATGATGGCCTTCATCGCCATGGCGCGTATCGACACAGTACCCATCGCCCAATAGCCCGTTTGCCCGGCGGCAGGCTAGCCTGCCCTGATACAAAAGCGCGCTCCGCCGGGGTCTGGTTGCCGAGGGATCTGTGCGGACGGACATGATTGTAGTCATGCCGCCAAGCCTCACATGTATGCCGGGCATCGGCCAAGCTCAAGAACCAGTTGGCATTGAGACACTCTGCCCTAACCCGACCGTTGAAGGATTCCGCGAATGCATTGTCGGTGGGCTTGCCCGGCCTGCTACTCACTGAACCTGGACTTCTTCATGCCACGAATCTTCTGGCTGGCATCGGCCAAACCTAACCGAGAAATTCTCACAAAAATCGGACCAATTTGCCGGGCCCAGGTCAGTGCCAAGTCCGTGTCGAACCGGCTCGTCCTTTCAAGAACAACGGGATCGAGCCACGCTTCGATAAAGTATCCGCCCCAGGATGCATCGATCAGACCGATCGGGACACCCCTGTCCCGATGAAGCTCGACACCCATGAAATAGCACACCGCGGAAAAGTCGCGTGCGCTGTCAGGGGCGGAAGCGTGCTATTGTGTCTCGCGCGCGAAGCGTGCGAGCGGAACCGTGCTCGCTTGCCTCGGTACCTTAAACAGTCGCAACCCGTCCCGCGCACTTCCGGCAATGGCGTTGTCGGCATCCGTTGCAAGACGGAGCGGGAATTCCATGTTGGACTGGGCGGAGCAAAGGAAGACATCACCCACCTCGACGTCGGCAAGGCTGACTGTTTCGGAACCGGAACTTGCCGTCAAACGAAGTCCTGCCGTCGCAGACCTTGCAGGCAAGGCAACGGACCAATGGCCGGCCGCATCAGCATGGGTAATGACAGCCACCTGCCCTGCCAGCTCAACAGACACTTCGGCACCAGGATTCGCTATCCCGGTTACCGGAGTCGGGCGGTCGCGCTGCAAGACCATGTGATCGGTGTAGATCGGGGCCAGTTCCAGTTCCGGTTGCTCGTTGGCGAAGGCCAAGTTTGCTGTGCCCAATGTGGCCATGCTCACCAGCAGTCTTGCGGGCAAAAATGGCATCACCTGGCCTCCGCAGCTTTGCTACGATACCATTGCGCCAGGACATCGAAGGCAAGCTTTCGTTCACCTGTCTCGCTGACCAAGCCCTTGCGGTTCCAGCCGTCCTGGACACCGGGAAGCTGGCGTCGGGGTGAGCGGAAGTCTTTCAATATCCAGGGCGACATGCCTGCCAGACTTGGAATTTCGTCTGCCATGGCAAGCGTGGCACGATAATAATTTGCCTGATAATCCTCGGTGAACTTGCCAGGAGACGGGCCATTTTCCCGCAGGCCGAATTTTGCGCCCGCGCCGAATTCGGAGAACAGGAACGGTTTGTTCTCCGGCAAATCCCAAACGAGCGAGCCGATATCTTCAAGTCGATCTGAGCCATACCAACCGAAATAGGTGTTCACCGCCAGAATATCGACTGCATCGGCAAGTGGATCGGAGATCGTCACCACTCGCTTCTCACCTCTTTGTTCACGCCCCGTCAAAAGCGCTGCGGTCACGAGCCTGTCAGGATCGAGTTGGCGAACGTCGTTCGCCAATTGAACCATGAAGCCGTTGCGCGCCTCGCTGACCGGGGTTTCGTTGCCGACACTCCACATGGCGATTGCTGCACGGTTGCGATCGCGCAGGATCATTTCGGCGAGCATCCGGCGGGTTTTCTCTAGCACTTGGGGGTCGTCGAACGCGATCCGCCAATACACCGGGATTTCGCTCCATACGATCAGTCCAAGCCGATCGGCGGCCCGCAGCATGGCCTCACCATGTGGATAATGCGCCAGCCTCACGAAATTTGCGTTCAGCCCTTCCTTTGCCAAGCCCAGGAGTTTTTCCGCGTCGGCATGCAATACCATGCGGCTTGGCTCTGCCCCAAGTTCCTCTTCGTGGAGGCTTATGCCGCGCAGGAAAATCGGTCGATCGTTGAGCAAAATCTCGCTGCCGCGCAGTGTAACTGTTCTAAAGCCGACAATGTCATGCCAGCGATCGTCACCTGCGGATAATTCGACGCGGTAAAGTCTCGGCCGTTCAGGTGACCAGCGTACGAGCCGTTTGGGCGACGCGAAACGGAACGACGCCTCCCCGGTGGCGCCCGCAACGGCGGTCCGGATGATCCCCAGTTCGGGAATTGCCAATCGAACGGGCAAATTTGCCCTGTCCTCGCCATTAAGCCGAACGGACGCAGCGATAGTTCCGTCGGCTGCCATGCGCACCCAGGCATCGTCTACGAAGGTACCTGAAACGGTATGGAGCCGCACGTCACGGGTGATTCCGCCATAGGTTTCCCAGTCAGTGACGGGCGGTGGCACATCCCTATCGCTGCGCTGTGAATCGGCGGCGACGACGAGGCGATTGCCCTTCTCGCGAAGAAGTCCCGTGACCTCGAAGGCAAACGGCGTAAACCCGCCTTCATGTGTCCCGAGCCGGGTGCCATTGAGCCAGACTTCGGCCGCGTAATTGACCGCACCGAAACGCAGGAATGTCCGCTTTCCAGGGTCGAGGATCGCATCGAAGCGGCGCTGGTACCAGACCAGGCCCTGGTAGTGGCGCATTTGCGCTGAGTGGGTTAGCCACGACGATGGCAGGGTGGCCACCGAGGCAGCGTCCATGTCGTACTCGTAAAGCGCCAACGGTTTGGCGGCACGGACACCCGCCACATCTGTGTCATCGAAGCGCCGATGCCCCTCGCCGACATCGCCGCCATGGAACCCGGCTTGGCCGTCCCGATAGGGATCAATTGACCAGGTCCATTGGCCCGACAGATCCTGACTCGCGCGCAAATCAGCGGCAGAGAGGACTGGGCCATTTGGCATAACCTGCGCAAATGCGGGCGATACGAGCAACGTTGCCGCCAATGCCAGCAGCAGTCGCACCAAGCGCATTTTGCCGATCAGCATCCCTGCGCTCGGCTCGTTTTGGCACGCCTGAACGCGCTGCCAATCCGCTCGCGCCACAATTTGTAGCCCGAGGATTTCATGTGCAGCCCATCCGAAATGAACAGGGCCGGATCGGGCTTCCCATCCTTCAGCATGGCCGAAACGATATCCACGTAGACGAGGTCGTCGCGCTCCTTTGCCATCTGCTCGATCATGTGATTAAGCTCCGACTGGCTCGCATTCTGATTCCAGCGGGCAAGCGATGGCTTAGCGGAGACGTAGAACACCGGGGTCGGGCCCAATGCAGCAGTCTTGCTTTCCATGAACTTCGTGAATTCCGCGAAAACTGCGTCGGGCGAATTGCCGGCATCGATGTCGTTCTCACCGGCGTAGAATGCGATGCGCTGCGGCCGATAGCGCCCTACCACCTGATCGAACCGATAATTGATGTCGGAAATCTGGGCACCCCCGAAGCCGCGCTCGAGTATCCGCAGTTTGCGGAAATCATCCTTCATGCCGAACCAGAAGCGAAAGCTGGAACTGCCAACAAACAGCGTTTCACATCCCTGAGGAGGGTAGACCTCGTCCTCGACATTGAAGACGTGAATTTCCTCACCGAATGGCGCTTCCTGGGCCACAAGCGCTTCCTGAGGGTGCAGGCAAGCGGCAAGAAAACTGAGCGAAATTGCAATTATCCGTTTCATTCAAAGACTCCGGTCTTCCTAGGCGAACGGGCCGGTCTTGCCCGCCCCGTCGTTGCAAAGATTGTGAATCAGGTGGCGCTTGAGTTCCGCGATCCTGGCTGGCGTTGCCGAATCGAGTACACCACGGATGTCCGGCGGCAGGTGATCGCCTGCGGGGCCATTTAGCTCGAATACATAGTGATCGAACATGGCCTTCCAGGCACGACGCTGGTCAGGCGGGAGCTCACGCAAGGCCACCACGCCGTGCAATAGTGCATCCCACGGCGACCCAAGGTCCTGCCGCGCCGCGTCCCACCAATAGTTCACCAGGATATTGACCGGTTCGAGCGCCGCGACATGGTGGTACCATTGGTAAGGAATATAGAGCACATCGCCGGGCAAAAGCTCTGCAATCTGAGCCTGTGCCAAGGCGGACGAAAATCGCGGGAAGCGCTCGTGATCAGGCTCCGAAACATGGACCATGCTAATCGGAGTCCCTCCAGGCGTGAGTTCAAAGGGCCCCATGTAGAGGTCACCGATTGCTTCGGGCGCGAAAAGGGTGAACCGACGCCGCCCTGCGACGACGCATGCTATGTTTTCCAGCTCGTCGTTATGGGTTGCAACCTCCGCACGATTGCAAATCCACATTCGCGGCAGGACGGATGGCGGCACAAGCGGCATTGGATGGACCGCGGCAAAACCGGGAACGCAAAGGTGGACAGGGAGACCCTGCGCCGCCAGCGCCCGGGGGCGTGGAGCACTCGCTTCGTCGGCCAGTAGTCGGAGGAATTCGCGCAGCGTGGTTTCATGTCGAGTGAAGTTCAGCTCCTGCGCGTCGCGCGTGTAGTGGAAGCGCCCTTGCTCGGAGGGATCGGCTGCCGAATATGTGAGCAGAGCGCCGGAGGCGTTGGCTGCGAGTTGCGACAGAAGTTCGTCCGTACCGCCGATCGCAGCCTTGATGATTGGCCAGCTCGCAAGCAGGCTGCGAACCACGACCGGTTCACCTTTCTCCCGCAAGGACGAGAGATTGGCTTCCGCAGCCTCGACAACAAGCACATCCTTCACACCGATCACCCTCCTTGTCCGTAGAATTACACTTTGACGGGAAAATTGGAAGCGCTACCAATTCCTCAAGCTACCTGTGAGAACGATCATGAGAATCTGGGGCAAGTCACACCTTACGCTGCTACTTCTCCTTGTTGTGGCGTGGACTGCACCTGCTCGCGCTGGTGACGGTCACTGTGCGGCGCCGATCTTGGCAATGACCTATAACATCAGGCTTGATACGGCAGCCGATGGGCAGAATAGTTGGACCCATCGTCGCGATTTCCTGATCGGCCAAATTGAGATGCTCCGCCCCGGTTTGCTTGGCATGCAGGAAGTCCTGCCCAATCAGCGTGCGGACCTTCAGTCAGCATTGACTGGATATGCGTTCGTTGGAGGCGGACGCGATGACGGCAAGCTGGCTGGCGAAGCGTCACCGATCGCCATCGACCGACGACTGTTTCGGATCGAAGCCAGCGGTACTTTCTGGCTTTCACCAACCCCTTCTATCCCTTCTACCGGATGGGACGCTGCATATCCCCGTATCGTGACATGGGCGCGGCTCCGTTACAGGGGAAGCAAAACCCGCGTACTTGTCGTCAACACGCACTGGGACCATGTGGGACGACAGGCACGGGCAGAAAGCGGGCGACAATTGGCACGCTGGCTGCAGGATGCCCGTAGAGGCGAAGACGCGGTAATCATGCTTGGCGACTACAACACGGATTCCGACGATCCAGCTCTTGCCGACATGCTCCAACTCACAGGTCTCAGGTCAGCCCAGGTTGCTGCAACCTCAACGGGTGCAGGCGAGCAACCTTCGACCTTCAATCGCTTCGAGGTCCAACCTCCGGCTGGTCTGGTCATCGACCACATTTTCGTGAGCGAGAATGTCGCGGTTCGGCGCAGCATGGTTCTCGCCCAGCACCTAAATGGCCGAGTCCCCTCCGACCATTTTCCGTTCGCCGCGCTGCTCGGACTTCCGTCCAAGCAGCGGGGGAAAGGATGCACATAGGCGCTCTGCCTTAGTGGGCTACCGGCACCACTTCTTCGCCGGAACTTTGAGCACGCGCCCGCACAGCGAGGACAGCAAAAACTGCGATAACGGCATAGGCCGCCATCGGAATGAAGAAGGATGCCGACAGGCTGGCGCTGTCGGCCATATGCCCGACGGCATAGGGCAAAACTGCGCCGCCGACGATGGCTACGCATAGCAATCCCGACGTCGAAGCCTGCGAGACCCCAGCCCGCTCCAGCGTGATCGTGAAGATCGTCGGGAACATGATGGAATTGAACAGACCGACGGCCAGTGCGGCGTAGCCAACCAATGGTCCGGACGAGACGGCGACTACAAGGCAAAGTGTTGTGGCAACACTTGCTGCGATACCAAGCAAGATGGGCACACGGACTATGGTCAACAGGTACGAACCAATGAAACGTCCAATCAGGGCACCCATCCAGTAGATGTTCGCAAGATAGAAGCCTGCAACCTCCAGAGGCAGCCCCATGATATCGGACTGATTGAGGAAATTGATCATGATGCTGCCAATCGACACCTCGGCACCTACATAGAGGCCAATTGCGAGCGCACCGAAAAGCGCCCACCTCGAACGAAGGGCATCCAGAACAGAGCCTCCCGGAGCCTGACCGAAGTCTAGCGCAGCCTTGGTAATCCGTTCGCGCGAGAACCAGATGAACACCATCAGCCCGACAAGCATCGTCGCAATCAGGAGGAATGCGTGAGAAACGGCTTGAAGCGCGATAACTCGTTCGGCCGGATCGGTGATTGGAGCATGACCGGCCTTGAAGACATCCTCGCCGAGCATGATTCGCGACCCGAAGTTAACCCCCAGAACCACGCCAAGCGAGTTGAACGCTTGTGCAAAGGTCAGACGAAAGTGGCTGCTTTCCGGTGGGCCGAGCGCAGCGGCCAATGGGTTGGCCGCGACTTGCAGGGTCGTGATCCCCGCCCCGAGGATGAACAAAGCAGCCAGAATCAAGGTATAATCCTGGAAGCGAACGATAAATTGTACGAGCAAACAGCCAGCGATCATCGTCGCCAGCGCGACAAGGATTGAGCGCAATGAACCCAGCTTGGCAAGCAGCGCGGCAGCGGGAAACGACATAAAGCCGTAAGCTGCGAAGAAGACCAGCTGGGTGAGCAACGCTTCGGTATAGTTGAGGCTGAAGCTTGCCTTCAGCGACGCAATCAGCGGGTCGTTGTTCGAGGTAATGAAACCCCAGGCGAAGAAGAGTGTCGTTACCGAAACAAACGCCGCTGAAACGCCTGACAAATGCTGCTTCATCGTTTCATCCCTAATTTGCCGCGACGGTGATCACGTAGGTTGCCAATGATCCGCGCGGCATGGCGGCGCGATAGGTCTTGCCTGCAACGCTGAAGGAAATTGCCTCCTTGTCAGCAGTGCCGTTAAAGACGACAAGCGACACCTTGGTCCCGTTGTCGCCGAGAAAAGCGACAGCTTCGACTCCATTCGTATTGACGGCGGAACCTACCCGCCGCGCCTGTTCCGGCAGGAAGCGGCTGCCGTGGGCAAAAGCATAATATTCAGGCTCGCGAGTGACCCTGCCGGTCTCGGTATTGATCGTGACCAAGCCGCGGCAGTTCCCACAGCCCCCCAGGTGAGGACCGTGGTCCTGATCGAGCGCGAGGTTCCACATAACGACACCCCTTGCCCAATGCCGGGGCGCACCAATGACAAGGTTTCTCGCTGACCACTGGAATGCCGATGTCCAGTCGCCGCTCCAGTCGCCTGCAGAGCATTCCGTGAACCAGGTTTCCTTGTCGGGAAAACTCGCGTGAATGGCCGATTGGGCCGACACGTCTCCACTATAGCAATGCCAGGCTACCCCATCCACGAACGGCGACGCCTTTGGGTCCGATAGGACCGCCCTGGGACTTTCCGGTTCGTTCCAGTTGTGATCCCAGTCCAGCAAGCGGGTCTGCGGAATCTCCCGGTCCATCATTGGGCCCAGGTGGTTGCCAATGAACGCGGCACGCTCGGCAGGTTCAACCCGCATGCCAGGATAGTCTTCCGGCTCGAAATGCGGCTCATTCTGGATTGTCATGAGGTCGATGGGCACCCCTGCCGCATCCATTGCTTTGGTGTAGCTGACAAGATACCGGGCAAAATCGTCATAGTGCGCTGGATCAAGTTTGCCCTTGATCAGGCTTTGACTGGTCTTCATCCACGCCGGCGCTGACCAAGGACTGGCAATCACCGTCAGGCGTGGATTGATCGACAGGACCTCGCTGATCGCCGGAATCAGTTCGGCTCTGGCAGGAGCAATGTCCGCCACCGGATCGCCAGCGGTATCGGCGTAGGTGTAGTGAGTAAGTGAGAAATCCGATGCCCCGATCGTGATCCGGGTGATATCGAGTCCCAGCTCCCCACCGGGGCCAAAGATTTCTTCCAGCAAGGCTGCGCGGTCGGCTGCGCCCATCTTCTTGATCAGCAGCCACGCGGTGGCATCAGTGATTGATGCCCCATAGCCCGCGAATGGCTGGTACCGCTGGGAGAGGTCGACGGTAACGTCAGCCGACTGACCCGCATCCGGCTGTACCTGACCTGCGGTGATTGCGGAAAGACGTTTGGACCCATCCGCTGTCGTCAGCCAACCGGGGGCCGATACTGCGGGAGATGGGCCAGCGCCCGGAGGTGCGCCTGCCGAACTTGTCCCGCCGGAACCGGAACATGCGGACGCCAGCAACGCGAGCACCCCAATCGAAGCGCGCATGCCCAAAACGGGAACACTGATGCCCATCACATCGCAGCCTTTGCTTCACAATATTTCGCGACAAAATCGGCATGTGTCGGCATGACAGCGACGCATTTCCCTATGACATTCTCGATATGTCCGAGGAATTGAACAACCTGTGCCTCGCTCCGGATATCGACGAGCGGGTCATATCCCTTTGGAATCATGCCCTGGCCAAGCATGACCTGGATCCAGCTCTCTTCGCTGAAGAGTTCCTCATCCTCGCGGAAAATCCGACCGTTGGCGCTGAAAAGGTCCATCTTTCGCTGAAGCGTATCGGGGACCTCCATATCGCGGCAATATTTCCAAAACGGCGTATCGTCGCGCTCGGTGGCTTTGTAGTGCAGGATGATAAAGTCACGGACCCGTTCATACTCGAAGTCGGTTTGCCGGTTGAATTCATCGATGTTTGCCTGATCGAAGCGGCCATCGGGCATCAACCGGATCAGTCGAATGAGCGAGGACTGGACCAGGAACAGGCTGGTCGATTCAAGTGGCTCCAGGAACCCAGCGGCCAAACCGAGCGCCAGGCAGTTCTTGTTCCAGATTTTCTCGCGCTTGCCGGTGGTGAAACGAATTCGGTTGGGTTCTGCCAGTTGCTCACCGTCAAGATTGTCGAGAAGGATTCGTTCCGCCTCGGCTTCGTCCATGTACTGGCTTGAAAAAACGTGTCCGTTCCCTGTTCGATGCTGCAACGGAATCCGCCACTGCCAGCCGGCTCCGTGGGCCGTTGCCTTGGTATAGGGAGTAAAATTGTCCGATCGTTGGCACGGGATGGCGATGGCACGGTCACATGGCAGCCAGTGAGTCCAGTCCTCGAACCCTGTTTTCATAGCCTGCTCAATGATGAGGCCACGAAACCCCGAGCAATCGATGAACAGGTCGGCTGCGATCTGCTCGCCGCTTTCGAGTGTCACGGATTCCACAAACCCATCGGCCGCTCTCAGGGCAACATCTACGATCTTGCCCTCCTGGCGAATGACTCCCCGGTCCTCAGCATAGGTTCGCAGGAACTTCGCGTAGAGGCCGGCGTCGAAGTGATAGGCATGCGCAATATGACCGATCGGAGAATCCCCGGCATCGGCACGCGCGGGCATGAACTTGTTCTCGAGTGCGGCGGCAGTGTTGATCGAAAAGTTGGCGAAATCGGACGCTTCGCCCTTCAGCTTTATCTTCAGCCAGTACTGGTGGCATCGGAGCCAGCCCAGATCCTGGCCGATGACGCCAAACCCATGGATATAGCTCGAGCCGATCCTGTCCCAGTTGTTGAACTGAATTCCCAGTTTGAAGGTGCCCTGGGTCAGGCGCATGAACTGGACCTCGTCCAGCTCGAGCAATTCATTGAACTTCTTGATGGCCGGGATGGTCGCCTCGCCGACGCCAACGGTTCCGATATCTTCGGATTCAACAAGCTTGATGCGATAGAGGCCCTGGAACAAGTGCGACAACAAAGCCGCCGCCATCCACCCGGCCGACCCGCCGCCGACGATCAGAATCGTTTTCAATCCACCTGCCATGCCAATTGTCCTCCTTGGTCAATCGGCAAGAGCAGGGCATGAAAGGCGGTTGTCAATCGGAAGAGGCCGCGAATCCCCACGCTTGGTCGTATCGAGTCCGAACCCGCGACTGAACAACTCAGGCTGGTTCGCCGTCTCGGGACAAGGAACGCCCGGCCAGGCAAACGGCAACCTCCCCGTGAAAGCTCTACGAGGCCGCCCGCTCGTTCCCTCGAACAGGACATCGGTTATGCCCCGCGCCTCGGTACCCGGCAGCCAGGCTGCGATGAAGGCGTCGGACAGGTTCATGAGGTCGTTGGCATAGACCGGCCGCCCAGAGAACAGGACAGAAACAACAGGCACCCCCTTTCCGTAGACACGTGCCAAGGTATCGAGCTGGTCAGGATATCGCGAAGTATGACGTAGAGTGGCGGGATAGACTATGTCTCCCTTCATCTCGGCGTAGGGTGCTTCGGCCATTACCATGATCACGGCGTCATAGCGGGACAAGTCGACACCGCGCGCGTCCTTGCTGACGTCAACGCTTCCGCCGTCACCCAATGCTTTGGTCACCGCGGAGAGCATATCGTCGGCGATCGGATAGTCGGAATCGTCCGTCTCATCGCCTTGCCAGGTCAGCGACCACCCGCCCATCTGGGCAGTAACCTTGTCGGCGGCTTCACCGACCAGCAGGATCTTTGCGTCCCGTTGCAAAGGCAGCGGCGACGCCGGTCCGTTCTTCAGCAGGACGAGCGACTTGGCCACGGCTTCCCGCGCGGTGGCGCGTACCAAATCGCTGGCGAGGTCCTGTTCAGCTGAAGCATCCAGAAACGGCGCGTGTTCCATCAAACCGATACGGAACTTGACCCTCAGGATCCGGGTTACGGCATCGTCGATCCTGCTCATCGGGATCGTTCCCGCTTCTACGTCGGCAACGGTCTCATCGATGAACTTTTTCCAATCGTCGGGGACCATGACCATGTCGATGCCGGCGTTGATGGCCTGAGGGCAATGGGTACGTGTGCAGCCGTCAACCTGCTCGATCGCGTTCCAGTCGGATACGACGAAGCCATCAAAACCAAGTTTACCCTTCAGGACATCGGTGATCAGTTCGCGGTTTCCATGCATCTTGCCATGTGCAACACCTGCACCGGTATCGGTCCAGCCGCTGTAGGAAATCATCACATTCTGGACGCCGGTTTCGAGTGCGCCAAAATATCCAGGGGCGTGCGTGCGGATCAATTCGTCCCGGCTGGCGCGGGTCTCGCCCTGGTCTTTACCTAGCCAGGTTCCACCGTCGCCGATAAAATGCTTCGCCGAAGCGATCGTGGTATCGGGACCGACAAGGTCGCCCTGCATGCTGGTGACGAAAGACTTTGCGTAGGAACGGACCAGTTCCGGATCCGATGAATAGCCTTCGTAGGTTCGACCCCATCGCGGGTTCTGGACCACCGCCAGGGTCGGCGCAAATACCCAGGTGATCCCCGTTGCTCGCACCTGTTTGGCGGTAAGATGGGCTATCCGCCCAACCAGCTCTGGATCATGCGCTGCACCGAGACCGATATTGTGAGGAAACTGGGTCGCGCCAAACACATTGTTGTGCCCGTGGACAGCATCCGTACCCCAGATAATCGGAACCTTGACCGGCATATCGGTGGACATCGACGCATCATAAAAGCTCCGCGAAAGCGCGACCCAATCGCCAGCCGTTGAACGCTTGTTTCCCCCAGGCCATGCCCCGCCGCCATTCAGGACAGAACCCAGATAATGTTCGCGTACTTGCTCGGGAGTGACCGAGCGGATGTCGGCCTGAGTCATCTGGCCGATCTTCTGGCGCAGACTCATCCCAGAAACGATTGCAGCAATGCGCTGTTCTGTTTCTGGATCAGTCGAATGCGGGCTGGCGATCTGTGGCCATTCTGCGGAAGCAGCGCTGTTTGCCTCGAGTGATTGCGAACCGGTCGCACAGGCGCCGAGCCCAGCCACAAGTGCTACGCCTGAGAGGAAATGGAGTCTGGAAAGCTTACTGAGCACCGCGGCCCTCCTTTAGCGCAGGCAGCCCGGCTTCTCGCTAGGACGACCCGCTAATGCTGACAGGTACCGGAATTTGCTTCGGGACCAGCTCTGATCTTGCCCACCTCAAAGCGGTGAGATGGGGGCCGGTCGGGAGAATGAACCGGCCCCCAATTTCGCTAGAAGCGATAGTTGACCCCGAACAAGATCTGTCGGCCGTATTTCTCGTATGTTTCGGGCAGGAAGCCGCCATCCGCCGTGCGCGTACCACCCCCGTCGGTGCCGATACGGGTACGATAGGCGGAGTCCGTCAGGTTGTTAACCTGCAAGAGTATGCCCAGACCCTCGAGCGTCGATCCTTCCTGGAAGGTATAGCCGATCTGCGCCGAGACATCTTTGTCCGCGAGAATTTCCGTCACCCCACGTGTGGCGAACAGCTGCGTGACCTCGCCCTTGAAAGCGGAACGATAGCGGTAGGCCGCACGCGCCTGGAAACCATCCTTCTCGAAATAACCGGTGATCGTGTAGACGGTGCCAGAAAGGCCAGGGATTCTGGTCGCTTGGCGCACAGTTTCATCGGTACTCGCAGTAGGCCGAAGGTTGGATTCGGTGTAGGAATAGCTCCCGATTACGCCGAACCCATCAAGTGCGCTGGTGAGTTTGCCGAAGCCAAGGGCACCGCTGATTTCGATACCTTTGATCGATCCCCCTTCACCGTTCGCAGGCTGGTTGATCTGACCCAGCGGACTGACCGGAACCCCGGGTGGTAGGCCATTGGGTTGAGACGGGGTCTGGAGCGACGTTGGCGGGATGGGCAAGCCGGTGAAATCGAATACCTGGCGCTGCGTATAGATATAGCTGTCCAGCTTCTTGTAGAAGCCAGCGATGCTGATGTAGCTGGTCCGGTCGATGTACCATTCATAGGCCAGATCGACTGCCTTGGCTCGCCACGGCTCAAGCAGGGCATTGCCGCCCGTTGCCGACCAAAGCCCAGTCCGTTCGACGCCAACGACGCATGGCGTCGGCACCTGCGCGGTCGGGGTACATGGATTGCGCGGGAAGCTCGGAATGAAGCTTGCGCGCATTTCATCCATCCGCGGGCGTGCCATGACTTTTGCTGCGGCGAGCCTGATCCGGTGCCCACCGCCAAGCTCGTAAATCAGGTTGAGGCTGGGCAAGATGTCCCAGTACTCCTTGCTGACATTGACCGGAGTGACCACCCGCGGAGTTAAGGTGGCGTTGATCGCACTGCCGCTCGATTGCTGACGCTGGTGCACAGCCTGGACGCCGATGTTGCCGCGCAGATTTCCTGAGTTGAACGTCGCCTTGGCCCGAAGCGTCAGGATTTCCTCGTCAATTTCCCAAGCCTTGTCGAACGTGTTGTTATCCGTGAAGACAACACGATCATAGTATACTGGGAGCGCAGTACGAAGATCTACGGCGAGCACATTGCCGAAACCAGCAAAGTCGAGCGAAGTGGGATCGGCGAGATGCTCACCGGCAACGAGCGTCTGCAACCTGCTGTTCTTGAGGAACAGGTCAAACTCATCAACCGCTTTGCTCTTGGTTCGCTTGGTGAAATTCACGCCTACATCGAATTGCTCGAAGAACCCATCGAGGTCATATTCGAAACCGAGGTCGAGCGCGTACACGTCTTCCTTGACGTGCGGTTCTTTGGTGGCCCCGTCATGACCCCAGCCACCCCAGGGGGCACGGTCGCCGAGCGAAACCCGTGACGCATCGGCGTAGTCCAGCCCTTCGCTGTAGGTCGGGAACCCACCATTTAACAGACCGGAGAGATCATACCCGATGCTGTCGAATACGCGGTCACCGTTGTTCACATTGATCCGTCCGCAGCATCCGAAACCGGCGTAGGTTTCCGTAATACTCTCATCGCGCTGGTTGGACGAATAGGACAAGTCACCGATGAAGCGCAGACGGTCGGTCATGCTGAATTCGCCGTTCAGGCCAGCCGAAAACAGCTCATCATCGCGCGTATTGTAATCGTTGCGCAGCACCGGTGCGACGCCGGTAACAGTGCCGGACACGCCAACAAGCGTCCCGCCGATATCCTGCGTAGTGACGTTCGTGAAATTCTGGTTGTCAGCCCAGACGTTGGAGAACCACTGCGCCCCGCGCATCACTTCGCGCTGCTTGAATTTCGAGTAGTACAGATCAGCCGTCAGATGAACGCTGTCACTGGGCTCCCATTCGAGGATGCCGATCGCCGCCGCGCGCTTGTTCAGGCGCGAGAACGCAAAGATTTCCTGGCCGTTCAGGAAGAGAGCGGCGTCGGCGGAGTCGGGTGAAATCCGGTCCCGGCGGCTCTGGTTGCCCCCGAAATTTTCATAGGCATAAGCCTTGTAGTGCCGGTTCTGCGACGGCGCATCGAGGTAGGCAACACCCAATGCCCACCCGAGCGTCCCAGCCTCGTTCTGGTCGATGTAGCTTGCGCTCGCGCGATAGCCATAGTGACGGACATCGTCATTGAGCTGGCCGCCGGAGTTGATTTCACCGCGCAGGTTGAGAGCAATGGCCCGCTTTCCATAAGCCAGCGGGCGGACAGTCCGCAGGTCCGCCGTACCCGACAGGCCCATACCCGCAATGCTGGCGTCAGGCGTCTTGTATATCACCACGCTGGACAGCAACTCGGACGGATATTGGTCGAACTCGACACCGCGGTTATCGCCTGAACTCGCCTGCTGGCGACCGTTGAGCAACGTGGTCGAAAAGTCAGGAGCCATGCCGCGGATCGAAATGACCTGCGCGCGCCCGTTCACACGCTGGGTGGTAAGGCCCGGCAAGCGCGAAATCGCTTCGGCGATAGAAACGTCCGGCAATTTGCCGATATCTTCAGACGAAACCGCCTCAACGATCGACAGTTCATCGCGCTTGGTGCTGATCGACGTTGCGAGACCAGCACGAATGCCAGTTACCAGAATGATGTTGCCATCTTCGTCAACGGACGATTCCGGCGCCACACTCTCTTCGACGCCAGCGTCCTGCGCGTACGCCGCCGTCGGAACGGATGCGGCGAGCGCCAAAGCAGATGTTGTAAGACCAAGCCCGATGATGCGACTCGAAGAGCGAGCGTAAACCTTCATGATATCCCTCCCAGCTCAGGATTTATCCTGATATTCAATCCCTTAGATGCCGCCAACCCTCTTTCAGCCACCGGCAACCGAGCGCAACTTTGGAAGCGCTTCCAAAAACGGATTGCTAGAAAGCTTGCCGAAAGTCAACGGCAAATTGGAAGCGCTTTCACAGATTATTGGCTGCCAGCCGATTCCCTGGACGTGGACTGGCGCAAAATCAACTCGTAGGGGACAACCTGTTCCGTTGCTTCATTCGCAACAGCTCCATTCTCTCCAGCGCATGCGCTCACAAGCAGCTCGACCGCTTTCGCACCCATTTGGCGCAGTGGTTGATGGACCGTTGTCAACGGAGGCCAGACGATCTGCGAAACCGGAGTATCGTCAAATCCCGTGATAGAAATGTCCCCGGGTACATTCAGGCCCAATTTGTGCGCCGTGAACAAGGCACCTGCAGCCATGTCGTCGTTGGCGCAAACCAGGGCTGTCGGACGGTCCGGCGTATCGAAAAGCTGTGCGGCCAATTCTGTGCCGGAGCGGAAAGTGAAATTTCCTTCGACGACTGCGATCGAGACATCGGAATGCGATGTCCGGTTGAGAGCCTCTCGCAAACCCTCCAGGCGAAGTGCTGCCGACCGGTGCTCGCTTGGCCCGCCTATGAAGCCGAATCTCCGATGCCCCTGTCGGTAAAGGTAGGCACCAATTTCCAACCCGGCTTCCTTGTCGTCGATCCCGACTGACGGCGCGAGGCAACTGGTCAGGGGGCCAGCCGAGATGAGAACGAGCGCAACACCGGCTTCAAGCAATACTCCGATCAATTTCTCATCGTCGGAAAATGGTGGCGTGAGAACGATACCGTCGCATCTGCTTTGGCTCGCCAGGGCCACGATTTTTGCAGGGTAGTCATCGTTCGACGGATCGAGCGTATGGGCAACCAAGCCGAAGCCGAATTCGGTTGCGGATCGCATCGCGCCAAGCTCAATCGCAGAGTGGTAGTAGCTGTTCGGTTCGACTTCGGCGTCAGCAGCAAACACGAGCGCCAGCACGCGAGTGGTACCACTGGCGAGTTGCCTCGCCTGGTGATTTACCTGGTAGCCAAGCTTTGCAATGGCCTTGAACACCTTCTCGCGGACCCGCTCACTCGTATTGGGGCTCGAATTGAGGACGCGTGAAACCGTTGCTCTGGCTACTCCCGCTTCACGGGCGACGTCATCGATTGTGGGCTTTCTGTTCAAACTGAGCGCTCATCTTGTCAAAATGCAATTCCTCGCTCCGACTCTTATCTGACACGGATAGCGCGGCAAGCGCCAATTTTGGAAGCGCTTCCCAAACGGCGGTGCAACATCTATTTCCCCTATCGAGGAGCTCCAACATGGCGAGAGACATCAGGGAAGTGGATCCCGACGCACTAGGAGAGCTGACGAAGCAAGCGTCAGAAGCTCTGGAGCCGGTTGTCGTTCGCGGCCTTGCAAGCAATACACCAGTGGTGAGCTCGGCCATTCAGGGTGATCGGGATCTCCTGAGCTACTTAAGCGGTCTTGCACATCCACGCGAGGTTATGGTGCTTCACGCCAATGAAGATGTTGAGGGGAAGTTCGGATACTCAGCGGACCTGTCGTCCTTCAACTTCAGGCGAATCCAGACCTCCTTCCCGGCATTCCTCGACGCGCTTCGAGATGGAACGTTCCCTCCGGGAGCGGTGGCGGTGCAAGGCTTGCAGGCAAACCATGTCGTGCCAGGATTCGTGGAAGACAACGCCATTCACTTTTTGCCGGCTGGCGGAGAATATCGCTTGTGGCTCGGCACAGGCGCAGTGGTGGCAACCCACAGCGACCCCGCCCCCAACGTTGCCTATGTTGCCGCCGGAACGCGCCGCTTCACCCTGTTTGCGCCGGAAGAGGTCGGCAATCTGTACATGGGACCGTTCGACCCCGTGCCAAACGGAACGCAGATTTCGCTCGCGGACCCGATGGATCCAGATCCTGCTCGCTTTCCGCGCTTCCCTGGTGCGCTGGAGCGGTCACAAACGTCCGAGCTTCATCCGGGCGATGCGATCTTCATTCCCACAGGTTGGTATCACCATGTCGAAGCCACATCTCCGCTAAATCTGCTGGTCAATTACTGGTGGCGCGACAAGCGGGAAGCGCCTTCGCCATGGGACGCACTGATGCATGGCTTCATGGCGCTACGCGGCCTTTCACCGGCTGAGAAGAGAGTCTGGCGCGCCATGTTCGATCACTACATCTTTGAAACGAATGGCGATCCGGGTAGCCATATGCCGCCAAGAGTGAGGGGAATCCTTGCTGAAGCCAAGCCACAAATGATCGAGGAAATGCGACGAACCCTCGTACGGTCGCTATCCGGCCCACGCGGCTAGTTGTATTCAAGGACATCGAGCGAACTCATCTACATCGCGATCGATCATGACCAACCCGCCGACAATTGACCTCTTGGATTTGGGCCATGGTGTGCCGCCTGCTGTGATCATCGACGGTTTCGCCCAATCGCCTGAAACTTGGCGCGATGAGGCCCTCGGTGAAGGTTACGAGTTGAGAGGCTGACGTGCTCCCCTGAAATGTGACCGATTTTGAGTAAAGTCCGACGCGAATTGCCCAAGTCTGCCGTGGTTTTAACGGTCGCTTTGCGCCAACCTTTCGACCGGCATTCCACACCAGACGGGACGACGAATAATCGAATTCTGACCTACCCATAATCGTTCTCCTTTGGCCAAAATGACCAAAAGGAAAAACGCTCAGGTTAGACCGATGGCCTATCGGGGACGGTCAACAAATGGAGGCTGGCGGAGAAAGTTCTCGCCGGGAAGCGACAAGGCTAGGACGCAACATTGCGCCGCAATTTACGAGCTGGCTGGTTCTTCCTTTCCTCCTGCTGATCGCCGCAATTACAGCTTTCCGCGGACCCGATCGAAATGCGCTGCGACATGGCGGGCATAGGGGCGACCACAATCACGGATGATCAGATTATCGGCCTCCCAGCCGATCAGGCCCCGGTCTTCGAGAGCCGCCATCACGATGTGCGTCGCCTCAACCATCGATGCACGGATGCGTGCGCGACCGGCGCAAAGCAAATCACGAATTATCATGCCGCGCTCGTGTTCGATCGCGTCAATCAATACCCCGCGCGTCACCGGGAGCCGACCTTCGGCGATAAGGTCGCGATAATGTCCCGCGCGCTTTTCGTTCTGGACGATCAGGTCCGGAAATTTACTGATCGCGCTGGCGCCGAAGCCGAGCAGGATGGGCGCATCGTCGTCGGTAAAGCCTTGAAAGTTGCGGTTCACCCGCCCTGCGCTTGCGGCGATGGCCAGCGGATCGGCGGGCAGCGCGAAATGATCGAAGCCGATGGGGATATAGCCGGCTTCGGTTAGGCGATTGAAGCCCAGTTCCGCCTGTTCGAAGCGAAGTCTTTGATCGGGCAGGTTGCTGGCGTCGATCCGCCGCTGGCGGGGGATCATCGTGGGTAAATGTGCATAGCCAAACAATGCGACGCGGCTGGGCGCAAGGCGGATCGTTTCGTCGAGCGTCGTGTCGAGTTCGGTCAGGCTCTGCCTGGGCAGGCCGTACATCAGGTCGAAGTTGATCGCGTCGATGCCGCGCAGGCGCAGACCGGCCACCGCATTTTCGATGTCGGCCAGCGGCTGAACCCTCCCGATCGCCTGCTGGATATGCGGCGCGAAGGTCTGCACCCCCAGGCTGACGCGCCCGACCGACGAGGCCGCGAGGACGCGCGCCCAGTCGGCGGAAAAGCCGCGCGGGTCGATCTCGATCGAAATGTCGGGGCTGCTGACGTCAAAGACGGTCAGGATGCGGTCGAGCAAGCGGACGAAATCGACCGGCGCGATGGCGTTGGGACTGCCGCCGCCGAACGCAAGGCGCTGGACGCGCGCGCGGCCGCCGACGCGCTTGGCGACCATGGTTATTTCAGATCGCAGCGCCCCCAAATAGTCGGTCAGGCGCTGGGTGCGGTTCGCGGCGCCGGTGTTGCAGCCGCAATACCAGCAAATCTGGTCGCAGAACGGGATATGGACATAGATCGAGACGGGTGTCGCTGACTCGATTCGGTCGAGCGCCGCGGCATAATCGTCGGCGCCGACATCCTCGCCGAATTCGACCGCAGTCGGATAGCTGGTGTAGCGCGGGACGGGCGTCGCCAGCAGGTCGGGGTGATAGCTCCACATATTGATGGATTAGGCGGTGGCTGGCGCGGTCGCATTGACCCAGATCAACGCGGCGATCAGCAACAGCCTTTCCTGACACCCAATGGTTTTCCGCGCCTTTCGGTCATCGCGTGACAGGCCTTGGCACACGCCTTTTTGCCTTTACCGCCGGGCACATCCGGTACGAGCAGCAGGTGGCGACCGCCGCCGCAATCGGGGACAATCAGGGCGCGGGCATCGACTGCCAGCGGCGCCAGCGCAAGAGCGGTGCCCGCGCCCAGCGAAGCGAGCGCCCGGCCGATCATGGCGCCGCCTCCTCTTCATCCTCGACAAAGATGCGTAGCGCCGCGCCGTCGAGATCGTCGAATTGCCCGCGGCGCAGCGACCAGAAAAAGGCCGCGAGCCCTAGCAGGCCAAGCCCGAGCGCAATCGGGATCAGGACTGCGAGACCGTTCACCGGATCGCCCTTTTCAGTCGCATCGCGTTGCCGACGACCAGCAGCGAAGATCCCGACATCGCCAGAGCTGCAACGAGCGGGGTGACGTAGCCGAGGAACGCCAGCGGCACCGCGATGACATTATAGCCAATCGCCAGCGCAAAATTCTGCCGGACGATCGCCTGCGTCCGGCGCGCCATTCGCAACGTCGCGACGATCGGCATCAGCCGGTCACCAAGAAAGATGCAGTCCGAGGCGTTTTTGCCAACGTCGCTCGCCGACCCCGGCGCCATCGAGGCATGTCCGGCCGCGAGCGCGGGACCGTCGTTGAGGCCGTCGCCGATCATCAGCACCTTGTGCTTGGCGCTCTGGCGCACGAGCGCGGCGAGCTTGTCCTGAGGGCTCATTCCGGTTTGCGCAGTCAACGCCAGTTCGCGGGCCACCGGCGCCACCGCTGCGGCGCGGTCGCCGCTCAGGATCGACACGTCGACGCCGTCGGCGCGCAGCGCGTCGATCGCGGCGCGCGCGTCGGGGCGCAGCCGGTCGGCGAAGCGGATCGTGGCGACGAGCGCGCCGTCGATCGATAGCTGGGTCGCCAGCGCATCGCCCTCGATGGGGTCGCTCGGGCGGCCGAGGGTCACAACATGCTCGCCCCACTTCGCCTCGACGCCAAACCCCGGCGTTTCGCGGATAGAATGGACATCGGCGCGCGCGACGTCGAGCGCCTGCAATCCGCGCGTCAACGCCTCACTCAGCGGGTGACGGCTGGCCTGCGCCAGCGCCAGCGCCAGCGACTGGACATGGGGGTCGAGGCGTTCGAGATTGCGGGCCTCGGGGCGACCCAGCGTCAGCGTTCCGGTTTTGTCGATCAGCGCGCGGTCAATCTCGGCCAGCCGCTCGAGCGCCGATCCATCCTTGACCAGCACCCCGACGCGCATCAATTCGCCCGCCGCGACAATCTGCGCCGCCGGCACCGCCAGCCCGAGGGCGCATGGACAGGTGATGATCAGCACCGCCACCGCGATCAGCAGGCTCTGGTGCCAGCCCGCGCCGATCACCATCCAACCGACAAACGCCAGCAAGGCCAGTGCATGGACGGCGGGGGCGTAGAGCCGCGCCGCCCGATCGGCGACGCGGACGTAACGCGACTTGCCCTGCGCCGCCTCGCCCATCAGGCGCGCGATATCGGCCAGCGCGGTGTCTGCGCCCACGGCGGACACCCTGACTTCGACCGGCGCATCGAGATTGAGCGTGCCGGCGTGGACACGGTCGTCGGGGCGGACCAACTGCGGCGCGCTCTCGCCGGTCAGCAGCGACAGGTCGAGACGGCTGGATCCGCGGACAACGGCACCATCCGCTGCCAGCCGTTTACCCGCCGCGACGAGCATCACCATCCCCGGCTCCAGCGCGGTCGCATCGATCCACCGCGTCTTGCCATTGTCGCCGAGCACCATCGCGCCGGTGCCCATGTTACGCAGCAAAGCGGTGATGCCGCCGCGGGCGCGGTCGCGCATCACGCTGTCGAGCCAGCGGCCGCCGAGCAGGAAAAAGAGCAGCATCACCGCGCCGTCGAAATAGGCGTGCGGGCCGTGCGTCGCGGTTTCATAGACGCTGAGCGCGCTCGCGAGCAGCACCCCGATGCTGATCGGCACATCCATATTGGTCTGGCGATGACGAAGCGCGCGCCACGCCGAGCGGAAGAAGGGCCGCCCGGCATAGGCCACCGTCGGCAGCGCGATCGCCGCCGACAGCCAGTGGAACAGATCGCGCGTCGCGCCCGTCGCGCCCGACCAGACCGAGACCGACAGCAGCATGATGTTCATCATCGCAAAGCCCGCGACCGCGACCGCGCGCAGCAATTCGCGGCTGCCTGCTGCCGCCGGATCGGCGTCTCCCAGCGCGTCACCGATCGGATGCGCTTCGAACCCCAAGGTTGTGAACGCGCCGATCAGATCGGGCATTTCGGCATCGGGGACGCACGACAGGTGGACGCGCTTTTCGGTGAAGTTGACGCGCGCCGCCGCGATACGGCGATCGCGCACCAGCCCCTGCTCCAGCTTGGCGATGCACCCGGCGCAGCGAATGTCGGGAACCGCGAAATCGCGTTCGATGAGGGCGGTGGCGGTCATGGGAGGTCGATCCGGTAGCGCGCCTCGTCCGCACCCCTCGCAATGGTGATGTCGAGCCGCTGGCGCCCCTCCGCCAGCGGCTCGACCGAGCGCCACGCGCCTTCCTCTGTCGCCGCGAAACGAAGCGCGAGAGGGGCGGAGCGCCCGAGCGGATGGCTGGCCATCGCGCCGACGCTGAGGCCTGCGAGCGGCTCGCCATCCTTGCGAATGTCGATGCGAACGCGCCGGTCGCGGTCGCGCGTTACCGACGGCGTCCAGCCCAGCCGGTCCTGCGCCTCGGCGCGCGCGAGCAACTGATTATATTGCTGGCTCGCGACATAGCTGTTTTCGACCACCTTGCCGCCAAAGGTCGACATGGCGAGCCGCGCCATCGTGAAATTGACCGCGACGACGGTGGCAAAGAAGGCCACAAGAATGGCCGTCATGTGCCAGCCGGTGAATGCCTTGCGCGCCCGTTTTTCGGTCATTGTCCTGCCTCCGGCCGGTCGAACTGGATGATGTCGTTGTCGCCGCGCGGATCGCCGTCGAGACCGCGCGTCGCGATGGTGAAATCCTGCCGCGCCGGTCCGTCGCCGGGCGCCGCGATGAACAGTTTGAGCCGCGTGACGCTATCGGGGGACAGCAAGATTTCGATGCGCCGACCCGCGGTTTCGCGCGACCCCGCCTCGGTCCACAGCGCGGCACCCTTCAGCCCGTCGACCGTTACCGCGACGCGGCGCGGGCGCGTTTCCATGTTGCGCAGTTTCAGCGTGTAATTGTTGCGGATATGCCCGTCGGACAGCTGGACATAGAGCGGGCTGCGCTCGTGCTGGACCGCGAGGTCGAGCCGCGTGCGCTGGCCCAGCGAAAACAGCATCGCGGCGCCGATCGCGCTCCATATGCCGAAATAGATCAGCGTGCGTGGGCGCAGCAGCGTTTTCATGACCGGCTTGCCGACCCCGCCCGTCTTTTCGGTCGCGGCATCGTCGAGCGTGCAATAATCGATCAGCCCGCGCGGCCGCCCGACCTGTTTCATCACGCCGTCGCAGGCGTCGATGCACAAGGCGCAGGTGATGCAGCCGATCTGCGGCCCTTCGCGAATGTCGATGCCCGTGGGACAGACGGCGACGCACTGGTTGCAGTCGATGCAGTCGCCGAACGCGCCGGGATGCGTCTCGGCCTTCTTGACGCTGCCGCGCGGTTCGCCGCGCCAGTCCTTATAGGTCACGAGCAGCGATTTTTCGTCCATCATCGCGGTCTGGATGCGCGGCCAGGGGCACATATAGATGCACACCTGTTCGCGCATGAAACCGCCGAGGATGAAGGTCGTCGCGGTCAGCACCGCAACGGTGACATAGGCGATCGGCGCCGCCTGCCCCGTCCAGAATTGTACGGTCAGCGTCGGCGCGTCGGCGAAATACATGATCCACGCGCCGCCGGTCCAGAACGCAATCGTCAGATAGATCAGATATTTGATCGCCCGCTTTGAAATCTTTTCAAAGGTCCAAGAGCCATTGGCCAGGCGGATCTGTGCATTGCGGTCGCCGTCGACCAGCCGGTCGACGTGCTGGAACAGGTCGGTCCACACCGTCTGCGGACAGGCATAGCCGCACCAGGCGCGCCCGACCGCGCTGGTGACCAGAAACAGGCCGATCCCCGCCATGATGAGCAGGCCCGCGACATAATAAAATTCATGCGGCCAGATCTCGATCTGGAACATGTAGAAGCGCCGGTTCGCGAGATCGACGAGTACTGCCTGGTCGGGCGCATAAGGCCCGCGGTCCCAGCGAATCCACGGGGTGCCGTAATAGATCGCCAGCGTGATCCCCATGATCGCCCATTTGAAGCGACGAAAGGGACCATCGACCTTTTTGGGATAGACGCCTTTGCGCGCCGCATAGAGCGGCGCGTTTTCGCCGGTCAGGTCGTCAGGGCTGGCCATCGGCTCCCTGCCCTTCGGATTTTGGCGCCGGAGTGGGCGCCGGCGCTTTCTCGCCGCCGCCGAGCGAATAGACATAGGTCGCGAGCATCTTGATCGTCACCGGATCGAGCCGGTGGCCCCAGCGCGGCATCACGCCGTTACGCGGCTGCGCGATCGTCGCGGTCAGGCTGTCGCGGTCGCCACCATATAGCCAGACGGCGTCGGTCAGTTTCGGCGCGCCGACGGTGTGATCGCCGGCGCCCGTGGCACCGTGGCACACCGCGCAACTGGCCTGAAACAGCGCCTCGCCGCGCGCCGCGGCCGCGCTCGGCTTTTCCTGCCCGCTGATGACGCGGACATGGCTGACGACATCGGCGATCTGCGCCGCGTCGAGAATGCCGTCGCGTCCGAAGGCGGGCATCTGGCTGGTGCGCGTCGCCTTGTGATCGGGGTTTCGGATGCCATGCGCGATCGTATATTCGATGCTCGCGAGATCGCCGCCCCACAGCCAGTCGTCGTCGGTGAGACTCGGGTAGAGCTTCTTCACCCCCGCGCCGCCCGCGCCGTGGCACTGGACGCAATGGACGCGAAAGGCCGCGGCCCCGCCCTGCACCGCCGCCTGCATCAGTTCGGGTTTGGCGGGCAGGTCGGTGAGCGCCGTCGCCGCGATGGCATTGGTGATCGGCGCGCGGCGCACCGCGTGCGCCTGCATCTCGCGCTCCAGATCGCTGCGACTGCTCCACCCCAGCACGCCTTGCGTGGCGCTGTTGAGCATCGGCCACGCGGGATAGAGGACCACATAGCCCGCCGCCCAGACGATCGAGGCGTAGAAGGTCCACAGCCACCAGCGCGGCATCGGCGTGTCGAGTTCCTCGATGCCGTCCCATTCATGGCCGACCGTGCTCGTGCCGGTGGCTTCGTCGATGCGTTTCCCACCGGCGGAGGCCGGGCTATTCTTCGTTTCAGCCATGCTCGTCGTCCTTGAAGATCACCGTTGCGGCCTCTTCATTGCGGCGGCGCGATCCCTTGCGGAACGGCCAGGCGACAAGGCCCAGAAACAGTATGGTCATCGCGAGCAGCCCCCAGCTGTCGGCGAAATGGCGTAGATCGTTATAGTTCACCGCTTCGTCTCCTGCGGCGCGGCGCCCTGTTCCTGCGGGGCGGCCTTTTCGACATCGACGAGCGTGCCGAGCATCTGGAGATAGGCGATCAGCGCATCCATTTCGGACAGGCGATCGGGATTGCCGTCGAAATCGCGCACCTGCGCCTTTGGGTAGCGTTTCTGCAGATCGATGCCCGCCGCCGGATCGACCTGCGCCTTCAGATCCTCGTTCGCCGCGGCGATGGCTTCCTTGCTGTAGGGCACGCCGACGCGCGACAGCGCGGTGAGGTCGCCCCGCATATCGCCGACGTAAAGATCGCGCTCGGCCAGAAAGGCGTAGGGCGGCATGATCGATTCCGGCACGACGCTGCGGGGATCGATCAGATGCGCCTTGTGCCATTCGTCCGAATAGCGCCCGCCGACGCGCGCAAGGTCGGGTCCGGTGCGCTTCGATCCCCATTGGAACGGATGGTCATACATGCTCTCCGCCGCCAGGCTGTAATGGCCATAGCGTTCGACCTCGTCGCGGAACGGGCGGATCATCTGGCTGTGGCAGGTATAGCAGCCCTCGCGCATATAGATGTTGCGGCCCGCCAGTTCGAGCGGGGTATAAGGCCGCATCCCGTCGACCTTTTCGATCGTATTGTCGATCCAGAACAGCGGCGCGATCTCGACGATGCCGCCGATGGAGACGGCGATCAGCGAGAAGAAGCCGAGCAGCGTGACGTTGCGCTCCAGCTTCTTGTGGCTCAGGCGCTTTTCGGTGGGGTGGGTGGCCATCTTCCGGGCTCCTTATTCGGCGGGCACGGGCGCGAGCGGACGGTCCGCTGCGGCGCTGTAGGGGGTTTCGGTCATCGGCTTTTCGGCGCGAACCCTGCCCGCGAGCGTCGCCCAGACGTTGACGATCATGATGAGGAAGCCGGCGAGATACATCGCCCCGCCCGCGGCGCGGATCAGATACATCGGGTGCATCGCGGCGACGCTTTCGGCAAAGCTGTAGACGAGGTAGCCGTCGGCGCCATATTCGCGCCACATCAGCCCCTGCATGATCCCCGCGACCCACATCGACGCGGCGTAGAAAACGATGCCGACGGTCGCGAGCCAGAAGTGCCAGTTGACCATGCGCAGGCTGTAAAGCCGCGGACGGCCCCACAGGCGCGGCACCAGATAATAGACGCAGGCAAAGGTGATCATGCCGTTCCACCCGAGCGCACCCGAATGAACATGGCCGATCGTCCAGTCGGTGTAGTGCGACATCGAGTTGACCCACTTGATCGACATCATCGGGCCTTCAAAGGTGCTCATGCCGTAGAAGGCGAGCGCCATCACCATCATGCGGATGATCGGGTCGGTGCGGATCTTGTCCCATGCCCCGTTGAGCGTCATCAGCCCGTTGATCATCCCGCCCCAGCTCGGCATCCAAAGCATGATCGAAAAGACCATACCCAGCGTCTGCGCCCAGTCGGGCAGCGCGGTGTAATGGAGGTGGTGCGGCCCCGCCCAGATGTAGAGGAAGATCAGCGACCAGAAGTGGATGATCGACAGGCGATAGCTGTAAACCGGCCGCTCGGCCTGCTTCGGCACGAAATAATACATCATCGCGAGGAAGCCCGCGGTCAGGAAGAATCCGACCGCATTATGTCCGTACCACCATTGCGTCAGCGCATCCTGCACCCCGGCAAAGGCGGCGTAGCTTTTCGAACCGAAAATGCTGGCGGGCATCGACAGATTATTGACGATGTGCAGCATCGCGATCGTGATGATGAAGCTGAGGTAGAACCAGTTCGCGACATAGATATGCGGTTCGCGGCGCCTGACGATCGTGCCGACGAACACCGCGAGATAAGCGACCCAGACGATGGTGAGCCACAGATCGACATACCATTCGGGCTCGGCATATTCCTTCGCCTCGGTGACGCCCATCAGATAGCCGGTGGCGGCGAGGACGATGAACAGCTGGTATCCCCAGAAGACGAAACGCGCGAGGTTCGGAAAGGCGAGCCGCGCGCGGCAGGTGCGCTGGACGACGTAAAAGCTCGTCGCGATCAGCGCATTGCCGCCAAAAGCGAAGATCACCGCCGAGGTGTGGAGCGGGCGCAGCCGCCCGAAGGTCGTATATTCCAGATTGAGATTGAGCACCGGAAAGGCGAGCTGGAGCGCGATGAACAGCCCCGCCGCCATCCCCGCAAGGCCCCAGAACAGCGTCGCGATGACGCCCCAGCGCACCGGATCGTCGTCATAGACGCCCTGATCGGCGGGCATCTTCAATATGCCGCGCGCAATCGCGCCATAATCGGCCCGTGAAATCATCGCCCAGAGCACGGCGAGACAGGCGGCCGCGACGATCATCATGTGCACTGCGAACGGCGCATCGACCGCCAGCGCCGCCATGACCAGCGCGAGCAGCGCCAGCGACAGCCAGCCGCCCGCTTTCATCACCAGACCGTCCATATGTTCGTCCCCGCTTCCAGCGGCTTCGCGCCGCGCTTCGCGTCGCTCATGGACGCGCGGGTCCAACGAAACATTGATCGGGATCAACGAATTGCTTGCGCTTCATCAATGCGGCGCAGCGGCCGGCGGCGCAGGGACGGTTTCATCCACAACAGGAGCCAGAAACCATGAAGTGCCGATATTTCGCCCTCGCCGCGCTGGCCGTCGCGCTGGCAGTTCCCGGGCAAGCCGCGGCAAAAAGCGGCGACGTCCAGTTCAAGCTGCTTGCGACCTATGTCGCGCCCGACGGCAAGATCAGCGACGTGAAGCTTGACCTGATCGGGCTGCCTGCGGGCACGCAGACCAAGGCCGATGACAATATCGTGCCGACGGTGGCGATTGAGTATTTCGTCAGCGACAATATCTCGCTGGAAACGATTGCGGGCGTCACCCAGCATGATGTCGTCGGACGCGGCGGCCTCGCGGGTGCAGGACTGGTGTCGAATGCGAACATCGTCCCCGCGACGCTCACGCTCAAATATCATTTCGGCAAGGACGGCGGCGCGCGGCCCTATGTCGGTGCCGGTCCCAGCTATTTCATCTTCATCGACGAAAAGCCCGGTGCGACGGCGGTCGCGCTCGGCGCGACCCGGCAAAAGATGGGCGATTCGCTGGGCATGGCGTTTCAGGCTGGGATCGATGTCCCGGTAAACGCTAAGGGACTGGCGGTGACGTTCGATGCCAAGCGCTATCTCGTGCACTCGACCGCGCGCTGGTTCGCCGGACCGACCGAAGTGTTGCGCACGCGGCACAAGCTCGACCCGTGGGTTGTCAGCGCCGGGCTCGCTTTTCGCTTCTGACGCAGCGGGTCAGCCCGCCATCGTCTCCATCGCCGCGCGGTCGTTGATCACGATCTCGCGGCGAGACGGCAGGTCGAGCACGCCTTCGCCGCGCATTTTGGTAAGCTGGCGGCTCGTCGTTTCGATCGTCAGACCCAGGATGTCGGCGATCTGCTGACGCCCGAAGGGCAGCTCAAACCAGCCTTGGGGCATCGTCGCGCCGCATCCTTGCCCCGACAAGCGTTCGGACATCTCAAGCAGGAAGGACGCGACCTTTTCGGAAGCCGACTTGCGTCCAAGCAGCATCATCCAATGTCGGGCGCGGTCGAGCTCGTCGAGTGTGCGGCGCAACAGCTTCTGTTGAAGGTCTGGATGCGAGCTGGCGAATTCGTCGAAATTGTTGCGGTTGAAAATGCACACTTCGGCGTCGGTCATCGCGGTGACGGTGTAAGGACTTTCCTTGCCGAATGGACGGCCGATGAAATCGGAGGGAAACACGATCCCGACAATCTGTTCGCGGCCATCGGCGGTCGACACCACCAGCTTCAGCACCCCGGTCAGGACATTGGCCACCACGGGCGCGCCGTCGCCTTCCCACAGCAAGGTCTGCCCCTGCCGAACCTTTTGCTTGCGCCCCATCTTGCCCAGCGCCCGAATTTCCGTCGCGTCGAGACTTGCGCAAATCGCGCGGTTGCGGACGACACAGGTGGAACAATCGGTCATGCTGCCGCCGTACAGCAGCCGGCGGCGGTTGAAAAGCCAAGCTGCCCGCTGCGGATCAGTGCATAAGCAGCAACGGTGCTGGTGCCGATTCCAGCAGATAACGGGTTACTCCGCCGAAAAACGTCTCGCGAAGCCGGGTATGGCCGAACGCGCCCATCACGATCAGGCCGGCTCCGATGTCGCGGGCGGTCCGTTCGAGCGCCTCCTCGACCGTCTCGACACCGCGCTCGACATGGCGCAGCTCGGCGTGGACGCCGTGGCGCGACAGGTAGCGCAGCGCGTCGTCGGCCGCGACCTGCCCCTCATCCTGACCGATCGTGACCATGATAACCTGCGCCGCATCGCGCATCAGCGGCACCGCGGCGCGCAGCGCGTGCGCCGCCTGCGGGCTGCCATTCCACGCAATCATCACCGGCGCGTCGAGATCGATAGCCCCGTAAGTCTCCGGAATGGCGAGGACCGGCGCGGGGACCGCCATCGCCAGATCGCCCGCCATCATCGGCGGGGTAAAGCTGCGGCGCCGGTCGGCGGTGCCGAGCGAGACGATGACGAGGTCGGCCAGCGTCGCGGCAAGCGCCAGCGTCGCCAGCACGTCGCCATCGGCCAACGTCACGTTCCAAGGAACATCTTCGCGTTCGAGGTCCGCGCGCAGCCGCCGATCGAGCGCGGCATCGGCCGCCTGCGCTTTCGACAACTGCTCGCCCGCCAGATACATGCCGCCGAACGGATCAGTGGCAATGAACTGCTGAAACGGCGAGCTGATCACGAAATCCAGATGCGACCGATGCCGCCGCCCGATCGCCAGCCCGCTCTCCATTCGTGCAGGCATTCCGGGACCATCGTCGGCGTGAATCAAGATGTTGCGCACGTCAAATCTCCTGCTGAGACAGGGATATAATGCCGCAATGCACCCGGCGTCATTGATCACGGTCAAAGTGGCCGTTTGCGAACTGACTGAACCGCCCCGGGACTGCCGGAGGCCCTAACTCCTGAGAGGAAGGGTCTGCGATGAGTAAGACAACAAACAAATTTGCACCTGAGGTTCGCACACGTGCGGTACGGATCGTCCTGGATCACGAACGCGATCATCCGTCACGATGGGCAGCCATCGTGTCGATCGCAGCGAAGATCGGCTGCGTTCCGCAGACGCTTCATGAGTGGGTGAAGAAGGTCGAGGTCGATAGCGGCAAGCGCGCCGTTGTGCCGACCGAGATGGCTGATCGTCTCAAGTCCCTTGAGCGCGAGAACCGCGAGTTGCGCCAGGCCATCGAGATCTTGCGCAAGGCGTCGGCATATTTTGCCTGTCCGCCGTCAGAACATTTGGCACAACTCGCGGCGTAAAATAGCGGAGTGCGGGCCTCGTCCTGGGGATGATATTAAGCGGCGAGCTTGCGGTGCAGCAAGCGCCGATGTTCGATGGTCAGCCGCCCGATACGGGCGGGAATAGCGCCACTTGATCGCCCGGCCGCACCCTGGACCGATCCGGCACGATGGTTTCATTGACGCAGGCGCGAATGCGCCCCCGCGCGAGCGCGGGCAGCAGATCGGGATAATATTGTACCAGCCGCGCGACCATTTCGGGGACAGACAGCCCGCCATTGGGGATGCCGATGCTGAGAACCCGTCCGCAAGGTTCGGCCAGTCGTCCGCATAGTTCGATGCTGACGTTGGTCTGGAACATGCGTTAACCTCCAATCGATGCAAGGTGCGGGGTAGCACCGCTTTGTCCTTCATGCAGGCGATGCGCCGGAGCCTTGGTGGCGACCAGGGAACGAATCCGCCTAATCAATGCCGCGGGATCCTCGTCGGCCAGATGCGGGCGCAGATCGATTCCGCCATCGCCGAACAGGCAGAGGTGGAGGCGGCCGTCGGACGACAGCCGCAGCCGGTTGCAGCTCGAACAGAAATCGCGCGCATAGGGTGCGATGATGCCGATCCGGCCCTTCGCACCGGGATGGCCAAGCTCGATGGCCGGCCCTGCGCCCGGCTGACGCGGCAGGCGGCGCCAGCCAGCGGCTTCCAGGCGGTCGATCACCGTCTGTCCCGCGACATGGCGTTTGGCAAAGAAGGTGACATTGTCGTTCGTGCGCATGACTTCGATGAACCTTAGCGAGAGATCGCGGCTGGCGACGAAATCGATCATCGCCTCCAGTTCATCGTCATTGATGCCGCGCATCAGCACGGCGTTCAGCTTGATGCTCTCGAACCCCGCCGCCTGCGCCGCGGCAACCCCGCGAAGAATGTCCGCGAGCCGGTCGTGGCCGGTGATCGCCGCGAACCGTGCCGGATCGAGCGAGTCGACGCTGATGTTGATCGCGCTGATCCCGCAATCGCGCCACGTCTGCGCTTTCTCGGCAAGGCGATATCCATTGGTGGTCATCGCCACGCGGCGGATGCCCGGAACCGCCGCCACCATGCGCGCGACGGCGTCGAAGTCGCGGCGCAGCGTCGGCTCACCACCGGTCAGCCGGACTTTCCACAGCCCCAGTTTTGCAAACGCCGCGACAGCGCGCGCGATCTCCTCGACTGACAGTTCGACCGGACGGCTGCATGGCCTGCGATAGCCTTCGGGCAGACAATAAGTGCAGCGAAAATTGCATATCTCGGTCAGCGACAAGCGTAGATATTCGAAGCGGCGGCCGATCCCGTCCAGCAAGGGTGGCGAGAGCGCCAACAGGTCGGGGACGCGGGCGCGACGATCGGTCACTGGACGAGCGGCCCGTCCGCGATCGGCAGTTCGACGCCGTCGATCGGTACGCGGCTGGCCAGAATCGCGAGATACTGCGCCGTGGCCTTGCGATAGCTCGCTTCCTCCAGATAGTCGCGGATCGACGCCTCGACCGCCTCGAACGGCAACTGACGCCCTTCGACCCGGCGCCCGGCGCGGATCACGTGTACGCCAAAGCGAGTCCGCACCGGTTCGCTGCACAATTCTCCCCCATCGAGAGCAAGCAGCGCCGCTTCGAACTCGGCGATGGTCTGCCCCTTGCCGATCTGGCCCAGATTGCCGCCCTGTTCCTTTGACGGGCAGGCCGATTTTGTGCGGGCGATCTCTGCAAAACAGGCCGGGTCGGCCTGCAGCTTGCGGATGGCCATGCGTGCGTCGCCCACTGCGAGACTGTAGGCGAAGGAATCGTTGGGGTCGGCCGAGAACAGAATATGCTCAGCCTCGACCAGCGTATCACTGGCGAAGCGTGCGCTGTGGCGATCGTAGAAGCGCCGGGCCTCCGCAATGGTTGCCACGGGCACCGCAATTTCACTCTCCAGAAGCGCGTCGATTCGTGCATCCTCGTCCGTCAGCGCCCGGCCTTGCGCGTCGTGACGCTCGGCAGCTGGAAGTCCTAGCCGGTCGGCCTCGGCAAGCAGCAGCTGACGGATCGCAAGCGCCTTGGCGGCTTCGCGCCAAGCGGTTTCGGCATCGGGGGCGGGATGGTTTTGCGCCTCGGCGGCAATGGCGGCCTCCGGGATTTCGACCCCCCCGACACGCACCGGGCTGCGATCGAGAAGGTCAGCCACGGCCGAAGCTCCGGCGCGAGCGCGTGATCTGATAGCCGCTGCGCCACAGGTAGCGAACCGGCACGCTCAGCATGTGCACAAGCCGTGTGAAGGGGAACAGCAAAAGAATCGTCAGCCCCAGGAACAGGTGCAGTTTGAAAATTATGTGGACATCAGCCACGTGGCTCGCTGCATCGGCCCGGAACGTGAAGATGCCCTGTGCCCAGTTCATGAACTTGACCATCTCGTGCCCGTCGAGATGCCCCGCGGAGATCGGTATCGTTGCCAGGCCCAGCGCCAGCTGAACCCACAGGATCAAAATGATCATATTGTCGCTGAAGCTGGAATTGGCGCGAACGCGGGGATCGAAGAAGCGGCGATGGATGAGCAGGGTCGCGCCGACGATGGCCATGGCCCCGGCGATACCGCCCGCGACGATCGCAAGGAGCTGCTTTGCCCCGTGACTGATCCCCAGAGCGTCGAACAGCGCGATCGGGGTGAGCAGGCCGATCAAGTGTCCGAAGAAAATGAAGATCACGCCCACATGGAACAGCACCGAGCCCGCAATCAGCTGCCTGCGCCGCAAAAGCTGACTGGAGCCCGATCGCCAGCTGTAGGGCTCGCGGTCGAACCGGATGATCGATCCGAGCGCCAGCACCACCAGCGCGATATAGGGATAGATACCGAACAACAGGTGATTGATGAAAATGTCCATGGCTCAGCTCCTGTTGGCGGGGTTGACGGGCAATGGCGCGCGCATCCGGTCGAGGATCGCGCTCACCTGCGGGCAAGCAGCGGTAGGATCTGGCGCAGCGTCGGCGGTGAAACGGATTTCCTCCTCTTCCCACTGCGCGTCGAGGTCTTCGAGCGTTTCCGGGTCTTCGGCCGGGGGAAGGGCTTTGGCCGCCTCCGCATCCATTTCGAGGCCGGCAACCTCGCACAGCAGCGTAAACACCGGGGCGTAATCCGACCCTTTGTCGGCCAGCCGCGCCGCGAGCGCGATCAACACGACGCCCGGTTCTGCCAGCGTGTCGCGCGCGCGGGCTTCGGACAGGGTCGAGCAATAGTCGAGGAACAGTGGCAGATAATCGGGCAGTTCGTTGCCTTCCGGCTCCAGCCCTGCATCGAGATAGCGCTGGCGCAGATCGACCATCGCCTGCCCGCGGTCGCGGCTCTCGCCGTGGACATGCTCAAACAGATGCAGGCTGTGCGCCCGCCCCCTGTCGAACAGTTCGACATAGGCTTCCTGCACATCATAGATGTCGCCCGTCGCGAGCCTGTTGAGCAGCGGGTCGAGCGCGGCGACAGCGACCTGCGGCAGCGCCGGGTCCGCCGCCAGCCGCTGACGAACTTCGGCCGCCACCGCCTGCAATTCACACGACGGATATTGCAGCAGCAGCGAGATCAGATGGAGCGATTGCATCAGAACACCTCCGTCGGCGTCTGGAGTTTCTTGCGCGCCGGCGCGCCGAACAAATTGGTATCGCTTGACCCGCCCGAGCAGCCATTGCCGAAGGAAAAGCCGCAAGAGCCGCGTTCCTCGAACATGTCCTCGGCATCTTCGCGGTGGCCGGTCGGAATGACGAAGCGATCCTCATAGTCGGCCAGCGCCATTACCTTGTACATTTCCTCGATCTGCGCGCCGGTCAGGCCAACGCCTTCGGCGATGCTTTCGTTTTGCACGCCGTCGATCGACTTCGAACGCATATAGCCGCGCATGGCCAGCATCCGTTCGAGGCACAGCGCCACCGGCTCCTCGTCGCCTGCGGTCAGCAGATTGGCGAGATATTTGAGCGGGATACGCAAAGAGCGCACATCGGGCATGTTGTTGTTGACCGAAATCTGTCCGGCGTTCGCAGCGGCGCTGATCGGCGAAAGCGGCGGCACGTACCACACCATCGGCAGGGTGCGGTATTCAGGATGGAGCGGGAAGGCGACTTTCCATTCCATCGCCATCTTCCAGACCGGCGAATGGCGCGCAGCCTCAAGCCAGTTTTCAGGCACGCCGTCCCGCCTCGCCTGCTCGATCACGGCCGGGTCATTGGGATCGAGGAAAATATCCAGCTGCGCCTGATACAGGTCTTCGACATTTTCGGTCGACGCTGCTTCCTCGATCCGGTCGGCATCATAGAGCATCACCCCGAGATAGCGGATGCGCCCGACGCAGGTCTCACTGCACACCGTCGGCTGTCCCGCCTCGATGCGCGGATAGCAGAAAATGCACTTCTCCGATTTGCCGGTTTTCCAGTTGTAATAGATTTTCTTGTACGGGCAGCCCGACACGCACATGCGCCAGCCGCGGCATGCCTCCTGGTCGATCAGGACGATGCCGTCCTCCTCGCGCTTGTAGATCGCGCCCGAGGGACATGCCGCGACACAGGTCGGGTTGAGGCAGTGTTCGCACAGCCTAGGCAAATACATCATGAAAGTGTTCTCAAACTGGCCGTAGATTTCCTTCTGGACCCCTTCGAAGTTGTAATCTTCGGATCGTTTGGCGAACTCGCCGCCCAGGATTTCTTCCCAATTCGGTCCCCATTCGATCTTCTCCATCCGCTCGCCCGAAATCAGGCTGCGCGGACGTGCCGTAGGGAACGCCTTGCTTTCGCCCGCCTTCTGCAGATGGGCGTAGTCGAAGGTGAAGGGCTCGTAATAATCGTCGATTTCGGGCAGGTCGGGGTTGGCGAATATCTTCGCCAGAAGCCGCCACTTGCCGCCCATCTTGGGGCGGATCGAACCGCCGGGCGTACGTACCCAACCGCCGTTCCAGCGCTTCTGGTTCTCCCAGTCCTTGGGATAGCCAATGCCCGGCTTGGTCTCGACGTTGTTAAACCAGGCGTATTCCATGCCTTCGCGGCTGGTCCACACATTCTTGCACGTCACCGAGCAGGTGTGACAGCCAATGCACTTGTCGAGGTTCAGCACCTTGCCGATCTGTGCGCGGATTTTCATGCTGCGGTCTCCCCATCGGCGAGGGCCCCTTCGAGCCAGTCGACCTTGCTGAGCTTACGGACGATGACATATTCGTCGCGGTTGGAACCGACGGTCCCATAATAGTTGAAGCCATAGGCAAGCTGGACATAGCCGCCGATCATATGGGTCGGTTTCAGCACCGCGCGGGTCACGGAATTGTGGATACCGCCGCGCTGACCGGTCAGCGGCGATCCGGGCACATTGGTGATCTTTTCCTGCGCATGATACATGAACAGGGTGCCTTCCTTCATCCGCTGCGACACGACCACGCGGGCGACCAGCGCGCCGTTGCTGTTGAAGGTTTCGACCCAGTCATTGTCGACCAGACCCGCCTTGGCCGCATCCACCTCGCTCATCCACACGATCGGCCCGCCGCGCGACAGCGTCAGCATCAGCAGATTGTCGGTATAGGTCGAATGGATGCCCCATTTCTGGTGCGGGGTGATGAAGTTCAGGATGACGTGCGGGGCGTCCTTGGCCACATCGAGCATCGGCTTGACCGCCTTGGTATCGATCGGCGGGCGATAGACGCAAAAGCCCTCGCCAAAGGCGCGCATCCATTTGTGGTCCTGATAGAGCTGCTGCCGCCCGGTCAGCGTGCGCCACGGGATCAGCTCGTGGACATTGGTATAGCCGGCATTGTAGCAGACATGCTCGCTCTCCAGTCCCGACCAGGTCGGCGAGGAGATGATCTTGCGCGGCTGGGCCTGGATGTCGCGGAAGCGAATTTTCTCCTCTTCCTTGGGCAGCGCCAGATGGGTGTGATCGCGCCCGGTCTTACGCGAAAGATCGGCCCATGCCTTGACCGCGACCTCGCCATTGGTTTCGGGCGCGAGCATCAGGATCACCTCGGCCGCGTCGATCGCGGTTTCGATCTGCGGCATCCCCGTGGCGGGTCCCTCTTCGAGCACCGGCCCGTTGAGCGCGCGGAGATTGGCGACCTCATGATCGGTGTTCCACCCGATCCCCTTGCCGCCATTACCGAGCGATTCCATCAGCGGTCCGAGCGCAGTGAAGCGTTTGTAGAGATTGGGATAATCGCGCTCGACCACGGCCACGGTCGCCATCGTCTTGCCCGGAATCGGCTCGACCTGCCCCAGCCCCCAGTCGGCGACGTCATAGGGTTGGGCAATCTCGTTCGGGCTGTCATGCTGGATCGGAGTCAGCACCACATCCTGCTCGACGCCGAGCACTTCGGGCGCGATTTCGGAGAACTTCTTGGCGAGCCCCTTGTAAATGTCCCAGTCGCTGCGCGATTCCCACACCGGATCGACCGCCGCCGAGAGCGGGTGGATGAACGGGTGCATGTCCGACGTGTTGAGATCGTCCTTCTCGTACCAGCTCGCGGTCGGCAGGACGATGTCGGAATAGACGCAGGTGGTGGACATGCGGAAGTCGAGCGTCACCAGCAGGTCGAGCTTCCCCTTGGGCGCCTCGTCATGCCATTTGACCTCCTTGGGTTTCTGCGCGCCGGTTTCGCCCAGATCCTTGCCCTGAACGCCATGCGCAGTGCCGAGCAGGTGCTTGAGGAAATATTCGTGGCCCTTGCCCGACGAACCCAGAAGGTTGGAGCGCCATACGAACATATTGCGGGGCCAGTTGGCGGGATCGTCCGGGTCGAAGCAGGACAGTTCAAGCTCGCCGGACTTGAGCGCATCTGCGACATAGTCCTTCGCATCCTTACCGCTGGCCTTGGCCGCCTTCCCCACCTCAAGCGGGTTGGTCTTGAGCTGCGGCGCGGACGGCAGCCAGCCCATGCGTTCGGCCCGCGCATTATAGTCGATCAGGCTGGCGTCCCAATCGCCATCGGGAGCAGTCGGTGACAGGATCTCGTCCACGCCCAGCGTCTCGTAGCGCCACTGATCGGTATGGGCGTAGAAGAAGCTGGTGGAGTTCATGTGCCGCGGCGGGCGGTTCCAGTCGAGGGCGAAGGCAAGCGCGGTCCAGCCGGTCTGCGGACGCAGCTTTTCCTGGCCCACATAATGCGACCAGCCACCGCCCGACTGGCCGACACAGCCGCACATCACCAGCAGGTTGATGATGCCGCGATAGTTCATGTCCATATGGTACCAGTGGTTGAGACCGGCCCCCAGGATCACCATCGACTTGCCCTTGGTCGCTTCGGCATTGCTCGCAAATTCGCGCGCGACGGTGACGATATGGTCGGCCGGGACCCCGGTGATCCGCTCCGCCCAGGCGGGGGTGTAAGGGACCATCTCCCCATAGTCGCGCGCGACATGTTCGCCGCCCAACCCGCGGTCGAGGCCGTAATTGGCGCAGAACAGGTCGAACACCGTGGCGACATAGGCCTTGCCGCCCTTGAGCTGCATCTGGCGCACCGGCACCCGGCGACGCAGGACGCTGGGATGATCGGTGCCCCGAAAATGATCATGTTCGCGATTCCCGAAATAGGGGAAGGCGACGTCGATCACTTCGTCATGATGCCGGTCGAGAATGTTGGTGAGGCGCAGCTTGGTCGCATTACCGCGCCCGTCACGTTCCTCGAGATTCCATTTGCCTTCTTCGCCCCAGCGGAACCCGGCCGAACCGGACGGGGAGACGACCTCATCGGCGATGTCGTCGATCGCGACCGTCTTCCAATCAGGATTGTTCGCCTCCGCTAACTCGTCGAGGAAGTCGGCCGCTCGCAGCAGATTTTCCGGGACCCACGCGCCATCCTTTTCGACCAGACGCACCAGCATCGGCATGTCAGAATATTTGCGGCAATAATCCTCGAAATATTCGGCCTGCCGGTCGAGATGATATTCGCGCAGGATGACATGCCCCATCGCCATCGCGAGGGCGGCGTCGGTGCCCTGTTTGGGGTTCAACCACAGGTCGGCGAACTTGGTCGCTTCGGCATAATCGGGGCTGACCACCGCGACCTTGGTCCCGCGATACCGCGCCTCGGTCATGAAATGCGCGTCGGGCGTGCGGGTCTGGGGCACGTTCGAGCCCCACATCATCAGGAAACCGGCATTATACCAGTCGGCGCTCTCCGGGACGTCGGTCTGCTCGCCCCAGGTCTGCGGCGAGGACGGCGGCAGATCGCAATACCAGTCGTAGAAGCTCATGCAGGTTCCGCCGAGCAGCGACAGGTAGCGTGAGCCGGCAGCATAGCTGACCATCGACATCGCCGGGATCGGCGAGAAGCCAATGATCCGGTCGGGTCCATGGGTTTTGGCGGTGTAGGCGTTTGCGGCGGCAATGATCTCGTTGACCTCGTCCCAGGTCGACCGCACGAACCCGCCATGCCCGCGAATGCCGGTATAGCTTTTGCGTTTGACCGGATCCTCGACGATCGAGGCCCAGGCCGCGACCGAGCTATACCGGAGCCGCGCCGCGCGCCACAGCTTGAGCAGCCGCGAGCGCACCATCGGATATTTCAGTCGCTGGGCCGAATAGATGTACCAACTGTAGCTCGCCCCGCGCGGGCAGCCGCGCGGTTCGTGGTTGGGCAAGTCGGGGCGGGTGCGCGGATAATCGGTCTGCTGGGTTTCCCAGGTAATGATCCCCCCCTTGACGTAGATTTTCCAGCTGCACGACCCGGTGCAGTTCACCCCGTGAGTGCTGCGCACGATCTTGTCGTGCTGCCAGCGCTTGCGATAACCGTCCTCCCAGTCGCGGTTCTGGTTGGTGGTGATGCCGTGGCCAGCCGCAAAGGCTTGCTTCGGCTGACGGAAAAAGGTCAGGCGGTCGAGAAGCTGGCTCATGCAGCGGCTCCTTTCAGGGGAATGGACTGGATGGGGGTCGCGGACTCCCGGCCACGCTCGATGTCGTGCAGCAGGCCGCCGCGGCGGGTGTAGACAAACCACGTCAGCGCGGCGCAGCTGGCGTAGAAGATCAGGAAACCCCACAGCGCCAACATCGGCGATCCGGTCGCGGTGATCGCGCTGCCGAAGCTCTTGGGGATGAAGAAGGCTCCGTAGGCAGCAATCGCCGAGGTGAAGCCGACAATCGCGGCGGATTCCTTTTCGGCCTGGCGCAGCTGCGCATCGGTCGGAAGGTCGGGCATGAGCCGCAGCACTTCCTGGCGCATGATGACCGGGATCATCTGGAAGGTCGAGGCATTGCCGACCCCGGTCATGAAGAACATGAAGATGAACATGCCGAGGAAGCCCCACCAGCTGGCGGCCTCGATGAAATACATGACCCCCAGCACGCCCAGCATCATCAGCACGAACACCCAGAAGGTGACCCGCGCCCCGCCCCAGCGGTCCGATACCCACCCGGTCGCCGCGCGGCTGAGCGCGCCTACCAGCGGACCCAGAAATACGAATTGCAGCACATCCACTTGCGGGAACTGCTGCTTGGCGAGCAGCGGCAGGCCGGCCGAAAAGCCGATGAAGCTGCCGAAGGTGCCCGTATATAACCAGCACATCAGCCAGTTGTGCTTGCGCTGAAAGATGACCGCCTGTTCGGCAAAGCTGGCTTTGGCAGCGGCAATGTCGTTCATCCCGAACCAGGCGAGCAGCGCGCTGGCGATAATGAACGGAACCCAGATAAACCCTGCGTTCTGCAGCCACAGCTGGCCGCCTTCGACGGTCTGCTGCCCCGCCCCGCCGAGCGCGCCAAACACACCCGCGGTAATCGCCAGCGGCACCGCGAACTGCATTACCGACACGCCCAGATTGCCGAGTCCGGCGTTGAGCGCGAGCGCATTGCCCTTCTGCGCCTTGGGGAAGAAGAAGCTGATGTTCGACATCGACGAGGCGAAATTGCCTCCGCCGAAGCCGCACAGCAGTGCCAGCACCAGAAAGATGATGTAGGGCGTATTCGGGTTCTGGACCGCGTAGCCGATGCCGAAGGCCGGGATCAGCAGCGAAGCAGTGGAGAGCGTCGTCCACAGCCGTCCGCCGAAGATCGGCACCATGAAGCTGTAGAAGATCCGAAAGGTTGCCCCGGAAAGCCCCGGCAGAGCCGCCAGCCAGAACAGCTGGTCAGTAGTATAGGCGAAGCCGATCGACGGCAGCTTGGCGACCACCACCGACCAAACCATCCACACCGCGAAGGCGAGCAGCAGCGCGGGGATCGAGATGTAAAGGTTGCGCCGCGCGATCCGTTCGCCCTGCGATTGCCAGAAAGCCGGATCCTCGGGCTTCCATTCGGTGAGCACCTTGCTCGGTTGTGCAGCGGCATGACGGGCTTCGTCATGAAGATCAGCCAGTTCCGGGAATTGCGGCAGCGAACGCGCATCGATTCCGCTCGCCTTCTGTTCCATCTGGCGGACGGCGATGTGCATCCACGCGAGCGCCACGCCGACCAGTGCGAACAGCACCATGAAGCAGCTGGTCCAGATGCCGGTCAGGTCGCTCACGGCGCCGAACACGATCGGCAGCACAAACCCGCCAAGCCCGCCGACCATCCCGACCAGCCCGCCGACCGCACCGACATGATCGGGGTAATAGACCGGGATATGCTTGAACACCGCCGCCTTGCCCAGCGACATGAAGAAGCCGAGCACAAACACCGTGATGACGAAAGGCACCAGGCTCATCGAGGTCGAAAAGGCGATGTCACCTTCGATCCCGTGGATCACATAATCGGTCGCGGGATAGGACAGCATGAACAGGCAGACCAGCGATACGCCGAAGGTTGCGTACATGATCCGCCGCGCGCCATATTTGTCCGACAGGATCCCGCCATAGGCGCGAAACAGGCTGGCAGAGAGCGAGAATGTCGCCGCCAGCATCCCTGCCACCTTCACGTCGACCCCATAGAGCCCGACCATGTAGTTGGGCAGCCACAGGGCCAGCGCCACAAACGCGCCGAATACGAAGAAGTAGTACAGCGAGAAGCGCCAGACCTGCTCGTTCCGGAGTGGCGCGAGCTGGTCCTTGAGGCTGCGCGGCGGAATCCCGGCGGCCTTGCGTGCGGCGAACTCTGGATCGTCCCTGGCAAGGACATAAAACAGCACCGCGACCACAGCGAGCGCCCCAGCCCAGACTTGCGCCACGCCCTCCCAACCGATCGCCACCATCACCCACGGCGCAAGAAACTTGGTCACTGCCGCACCGACATTGCCCATTCCGAAGAAGCCCAGTGCCGCACCTTGGCGCTCCAGCGGGTAGAATTTGGAAACATAGGCAACGCCGACTGCGAATCCGCCGCCTGCAAGCCCCAGCCCCAGTGCCGCGAGCAGCATCAAATAATATGTGTCGCTGTAGGAAAGGAGGAAGGTCGACGCAGCCGAAGCCATCATCGTGAGGGGAAAGACGATCCGCCCGCCAAACTGATCGGTCCAGATACCGAGCACCAACCGTACCAGCGAGCCGGTGAGGATCGGCGTACCGACGAGCAGGCCGAACTGGGTGTCGTTGAGACCGAGCTCGGCCTTGATCTCGATCCCGATGATCGCGAAGATCGTCCAGACCGCAAAGCAGACCGTGAAGGCAAAAGTACTCAGCCCCAGAGCGAGGTTTTGCTGACCGTCTTCAGCTATATCCCGCGCTCTCATTTGTCGCTCCGATTGCAAAAGCCAGGTCCGGCTTGCTGATTCAGGCGATCGCGCACGGACAAATTGATCAGGGCGAAAATGATCGGCGAACGGCCGACAAAACAGCGTCGACCTTCGTCGTGCAGGCATTCAATCTCGTCATTGAAAATCCCGTCGTCGCGCATTGTTACTGGAGCCCCCTGTCAGACTTGGGAATGGCTATACGATCGCGCCCGACTGGCTGCATTTCGGGGATTCCCCTTCGGGGATACCCCTTAGGGCGCCTTCCCATCGTGCCTGATCGGACCCGGTGCCGACCAGCCGCCAAACCTCAGGCGTCAGAAGCTGAGCTGCAGCGAGAGCCAGCCTTTGGTGGTGTCGCTGGCGTAATCTTTTGCCTCATAATGTGCGAATTTGCCGAGAATGACGAGATTGGGCCGGATGGGATACGCCGCCAACAGGTTCCACTCCTGCCCGTAGACAGCATCACTCGCGGTCGCCCGGAAATCATGTACGATTGCACGCAGATGGAGTCCCTTGAGCGCCGAACCCGGGCCGAAGCGGTAGCCGACCTCGCCATAAAGATCGCGCAGGCCTGCCGGCGGGGTGACAAGGAATTTGTCGGCCCAGCCGTTGAAGGCGTGGAGCGTCGCCAGCGGGGTCTGCAGCGCGACCGCGCCATCGCCTTGGAGCCGTTCGAACCCGGCCTTCACCGTCCACCCGCCCAGCGCCACGCCAGGTTCGATCAGCAGATAGTCGAGATCGAAGCGCGCCGGATTGGCGCCATATTCGGATTGGCGAGCAAACTCGGCAGCGTAGAGCATCTTCATGCCTCCCGCCACGGGCTGCTCGCCAACTATCCGCACACCCAGCGTCCGCGAACTTCCGGCCGGAAGGGCGGGTATATCGAGCCAGAAACCAAAGGCCGAAATCGTGCCGACGGAGTTATTCGAATGAGCGATCCGCGCCGCATTGATATCGGTATCGCGAAACACGCCCTGCGGCGAGTCTGGACCGAAGATACGGTTGACCCGCCAGGTGTTGAAATAATCGATCGACAGACCGTTGGCCGGACGCAGCGTCACCTGTGCGAGATCGAGCGTCTGGTCGTTCTGCCGCCAGTCAACCGAACCGATCCAGCGCTGGTTATCGAGGTTAATCGCGCGCCGCCCAGCAGCAAGTTCGATCGCCTCATGGGGCCGCCAGCGCAGAAAGGCCTGATTGAGCTGGATCGAGGACGGATCGGCCACTACCGGAAAGACGGCCTTGCCATTCGTCGTGTCGTTGTAATCCTCCGGCCCGAGGCGCACGATCGCATCGCCTTCCACCTGCACGCTGAGCCCTTGCCATTCACCCAGCCGGAATCCGGTCCTGATCCGCAAAGTCGAAGCTATCGCATCCTCGGGCAGACCGTCCTGCTCGACCAGTTCAAGTCGGTACCGAAAATCGGCATAGGGATCGAATCGGACCACCCCGGCATCGGCGGGGTTGGCGTCCTGTGCTCTCACGGCACCCAGCGGTGCCAGGGCGATCGCGAACGTGAACAGAATGAGCCGTGCCTGATACATGCCGGTTCGAATAGCCGGATCATCAGGAAGGTAATTGATTTGCATCAAGGAGCATTGCGGGAGCGCGATCTAGTTTGTCTCGCATGGACTGGTTGACATTCTCTCGCATGTTACACGTCGTCTCGGTGGTCGGCTGGATCGGCGGGGTCTGGTTCGTCACCTTCGTCGTGATGCCCGCCATCGCGCGTCGCGAGGCACCCGCGGCGCGCCTGGCCGCGTTTCATCAGATCGAACGGGGGTTCGCCCCGCAGGCAAAATTCTGGGTGCTGCTCGCGGGTCTTTCGGGCTTGTGGATGACCTGGGAAGCCGACCTGTGGTGGCGCTTTGCCGATCCGGCGCAATGGTGGATGCATGCAATGCTGGGGCTATGGCTGCTGTTCGCGCTGATGCTGTTCGCCGCCGAGCCGCTGGTGCTGCACCGGCGCTTCGCCCGTTCGCCGGACCCGGCGCGCGACTGGCAGCGGATGGTGGCGGCGCATCGGCTTTTGTCGCTACTGGCGCTGGTGACGACGCTTGGCGCGATGGCGGGGGCGCATGGGTTGTTCTAGTACGCGCGGTTAGCGGTTGCCAGAGACGTCCGCATCAAGGGGATCTTGCCGTCGATACGACCGCTCAGCGCCTGTCTTACTGCATCAGTAACGCACGAAGGGCGCCGCGCACTGGCCGCAATGCACCGACGCGCACTGCTGCATGACGCGCGGCCATCGCCGTCGGACGGTCGTTGGTGAACAACGCGACGAGAGTCCGGGTCGCCTGGTAAAGCGATCGGGTTTCGAGGCGATGCGCAAGCGCGTAGCGGCCGAGCGGTCGGTTCGCTCCGACATCGGGGACATTGCTGATGAGCCGCGCGAGGCGCATCGCTCCCGCCAGGCCGAAATTGAAACCATGCGCCGTCACCGGGTGCATTCCGACCGCGGCGTCGCCGACGAGCGCGAAGCGTTCCACCGCAAAGCAATGTGCGTAGGTGATGGTAAGCGGGTAGGCGTGGAGATCGGTCGCGAGCCTCATCGCACCCCAGCGGCCACGGCAGTACCCGGTCAGCCAGCGGTCGAGTGCCGGCTGCGGAAGCGCGAGGAGCGCCTCGGCTTCGTCCGTTTTCAGCGTCACGACAATCGAGGAGAGGCCGCGGCCGAGCGGAAGCATGGCTATGGTTCTCCCGCTGACGAACCACTCGGTTGCCGCGCCTTCCGCATCGGCGTCATGACGGATACGACCGACGAGCATGGTGCGCCCCAGTGGTTCGATGCCGGTGTCGATGCCGAATTGCCCGCGCAGTCGCGAGAAGCGCGAGTCAGCTGCGATCAGCAGATCGACCTCGATCGTTCCGCCATCGGCGAGGGTCACGACGACGCGGTCACCCTCAAGGGCCGCGCGATCGACGCCGCAGCCGGCACGAATCGCGACATTCGCCTGGTGCTGGACGGCTTCGAATAAGGCCCGGCGCAGCAGGTGATTGGATATCAGTACGCCGAGAGGCCGGTGATCCGCGAAGTTCGGTGCGATCGTCATCGCAAATCGCGAACGGCCGTTGAGCACGCGCGCCTGGTGCATGTCGTGGATTTCGGCGGACGGTATCAGCGGCCACACACCAAGGTCGCGCAGGCTGCGCATCGACCGGTGCGTAAGCGCAATTTCGCGGCCGTCGAACGGCGGCGCGGCAAGCACGGACAAAGGCTGGCGTTCGAGCAGGGTAATTTCGGTATCGGTTCCAGCAAGGGCACGCACGAAACCGAGGCCGGCGGGGCCCGCTCCGACGACCGCGATCCGGCGCTTCCTATCGGTCATTCTGCTTCTCCCTGAAACGCGGTAGCTCCAGACCGTATCGCGGATCGCCGCATTGCGCTGGATCAAGAAGCGCTGCCGAGCTGAACCCTTTAAGCGCTCGGCTGAAATGCTTCATTTGAGGGATTCCCCTTCCGGGATACTCCTTAGGTCGCGCTCCCAAATTTAATCGGCGCGGGCCTCCCCCTATCAATGAATGCAGTTTCGCATATTCCCAGGGGTGCCCATGATCAATTCGAAGAAGCGATGGCTGTGGCCGGGAGGGATATTCCTTTTTCCTTCGCGGCCCTCGGCCTCATCGGTGCTCAGCGAACGGCTCAAAACCGAACTCAGCACGAACAGCTATGACCCGAAGACCAGCGCAATCCCTGTTTCGCAGGCCTGGACGCGCGTGCCGGCCGACATCGTCTTCAGCATCGGGGCGATCGTCCCCGTGCGGTTCATGGTGCGACTCTTGACCGGCGCGCGCGCCATCCGGCCTGCGCCCCGTCTAGCGGCCGGGCAACCCGCCGAGTAACACCCCCTGATAGGCTGTTCGCCAGAGGGCGGACGGCCTGTCCTCTTCTGGAGGAATTTTTTCCATGCGGGCCGAAGATCTGCGCCACGATCGACTGATGCGGCTGCCACCAGTGCTTCGCAGCGGTTTCCGTCCTTTCTTTTTTGCTGCGGCCTGCTGGGCGCTTGGCGTCACTGCGCTTTGGGTCGGCGCTCTTTCAGGGCGGCTCGAACTGCCGACCCATATGGATTCGCTTGCATGGCACCGTCACGAGATGCTGTTCGGCTTTCTCGGCAGTGCCATTGCGGGGTTTCTGCTCACCGCCATACCGAACTGGACCGGGCGTCTGCCGGTCGCGGGGGGCCGCCTGGCGCTCCTGTTCGCGCTCTGGCTCTCGGCGCGGCTGGCCCTTCTCTTTTCAGCGCACATCGGCGCCGTTGCGGCGGTGATCCTCGATGTCGGCTTTCCGGCCGCTTTGGCTTTCGTCGCCGCGCGCGAAATTCTCGCCGCCAAGAATCGCAATGTTCCGATCGTCATCGTGCTCGGCCTGCTCACGATCGCCAACGGTCTCGACCATGCGGAGGCGCTGGGATTCGACGTCAACCCAGGTCTGGGCTGGCGCGCCGGCTTCGCGCTGGTCCTGATGCTGGTTTCGCTGATCGGCGGCCGGATCATTCCGTCCTTCACGCGCAATTGGCTTGCAAAACAGGGGGTCAGGAAGGGGCTTCCGGGGCAGCCGGGTCCATTCGACATGGCCACGCTCGCGATGAGCGGCGCCGCGCTCGCGGGATGGGTCGCCGCGCCCGATGCAAAGCTTGTCGGTGCGCTGCTGGTTATCGCCGGAGGGCTTCATGCGATCCGTCTCGCGCGCTGGTCCGGCTTGAAAACGATCCGCGATCCGCTCGTCGTCATCCTGCACATTTCCTATGCTTGGCTGCCGCTCGGCCTGCTTCTTCTGGGCGCGAGCGCCTTTGTCTGGTCCATTCCCGCTTCCTCGGCGCTTCATGCGCTGGGCGCCGGCGCCATGTCCTCGATGACGCTCGCGGTGATGACTAGGGCAACCCTCGGGCACACCGGCCGACCGCTCGTTGCCGACCGGGCTACCCAGCTCATCTATTTGCTCGTCACGCTGGGCGCGGTCCTCCGCGTCGCGGCGCCGGTGCTGCCGTTCGATTATCTGCGGTCGATCGCGGTGGCCGGCACGATGTGGGGCGGCGCCTTCCTGCTCTTCGCTTGCGTCTATGGGCCAAAGCTGCTCGGTCCGCGCCCCGATGGTCGCCCCTAATGAGCCGCGAAAGCCCGATCCGGCAGCTCCGGTACGCACCTTAGGTTCGGTTCCGCAATTTTCGATAAGGGTCGGTTGGCGCATGAAGATGTCATGAGCGAGAGACGATCTTCGCAATTCGAGTTTCCCGATGAAAGGGAAGTGTCGGCACGCGACATCGCCGCGGTCTGGCCCTGTTCATCGCTTGTCGCACCTGTCCCTTTACCCATGGCACACCCCGATCCTGGTTCTTCCGGCAAAAAATCCGGTCGCTCAGCGGCACGCACGCCTTTCGATGGCAATCGAATCGGTCCCAGGCGACCCGGCGCTATTCTGGCGGCGCTGGCGGCGATCTGGAAAAACGGCCTGCTGTGAAGCCCGTAGAATTCGAGCGGACACCGAATCCCGATGCAATGCGCGTCTTGCCCGGTTTCCTGCTCGCAATCGGGCCGCCGCGCAGTTTCGACAGGTCGAATGCCACCCATGAACCGCTGGCCGCAGCACTACTCGGGATCACAGGCGTCGCACGCGTTCTGATCGGCGCCGACTTCTTTACAGTCGTTCGTGACGGACCCGATCAAGATTGGGCAACCCTCCAATCCGACATCGCCTTGCAGCTGCTCGGCCTTTTTGAGGGCGAGCGCATGAGATCGGACGCCGGCGCCGAGCCGGCCGCTATCGCCGCCGCCGAACAGTTCAGCGACATCGAAGCGCAGATCGACGCGGTTCTCGATCGCTATATCCGGCCGTGGCTCGCCGCCGACGGCGGCAATGCCCTGCTCGACCGGTTCGACCCGGCGACCGGGACCGCCTGGGTCAGAATGGAAGGAGCATGTGGCGGATGTCCCTCCGGCAGCATCACCCTCAAGAAGGGGATCGAGACCACGATAAGGCATTGGGTCCCCGAGGTCGTCTCGGTACAGGCAGTCGGGGAAGCGCCGCGTGGCGATCCCAGGGCACGGATACGCGAATGGATTGCCGGCAAATGGCCCGATTTCAGGTCAGGCGTGAAATCATGACCATGCGCACCAGCTCGGACAAGGTTCGGGCGCCCATCTTGGTCATGACATTGGCACGGTAAACCTCGACGGTGCGTGCGCTGATATCAAGGTCATGGGCGATGACCTTGTTCGCCTTGCCTTCCACCAGCCCCTCCATCACCTCGCTTTCGCGGCCCGAGAGGCTATTGAGACGGCTGTCGATGTCCGCTCGCTCGGCCTCCATTTCGCTGCGGCTTTCGAGCTTGGCGAGCGCGCTGCGCACGGCAAGCAGAATGGCCTCGTCGCTGAACGGCTTTTCGATGAAGTCCGAAACGCCCGCGTGCAGGGCCTGGATCGCCATCGGCACGTCGGCGTGGCCCGTGATGACGATGACCGGATCGGTCACGCCCAGCGCCCGCAGGCGCGAGAGCAATTCGATACCGCTCATCCCGGGCATACGGACGTCGGTGACGATGCAGCCGCGCTCGACCTTCGGCAACGCATCGATGAACTCCATTGCCGACTCATAGGTCCGCGTGGCGATCTCCGAACAATCGAGCAAAAAGGCCAGAGATTCCCGGACCCCTTCGTCGTCGTCGATCACATGAACCACGGGTTCATTCTGCATCGAAAATTTCCTCCCTGCCCACGCTTGGAATGGTAAAATGAAAGATCGCACCGCCACCCTTGTTCGGTTCGGTCCAGATTTGCCCGCCATGGGCCTCTACGATTGTCCGGCAGATCGACAATCCCACCCCCATGCCGTCGCGTTTGCTCGATACGAAGGGCTGGAACAGTTGGTCTGCGATGTCGGGCAAGATACCCGGTCCTGAATCGGCGACGCTGACCTGGGCCATATCTCCCTTTGCGGGATTGATGCTGACGGTAAGATCGCGTTCCACCGAGTCGCCGAGCGCATCGACGGCATTGCGAATGAGGTTCAGGATGACCTGCTGCGCCTGAACCTTGTCGACCAGCACGAGATCGACGTCGGGATGCAGCAGGAAGCGGACGCGGATGCCATGCTCCTTGGCCCCGACCAGCGCGAGCGCACTCGCTTCCTCGACAAGCTTTGGCAGGCTTTCGACGCGCCGCTCGGTCTCGCCGCGCGATACGAAGTCGCGCAATCGACGAATGATCTCGCCGGCTCGCAAGGCTTCCTTGCCGGCACGTTCGACCGCGTCGGACACGCGCTCGCGCGGTATGTCCTCCCGCGCGAGCAGACGCTTGCTTCCCATCAGATAATTGCCGATCGCGCTGAGGGGCTGATTGAGTTCATGCGCGAGCGACGAGGCCATCTCGCCGAGCGCGGTGAGGCGCGAGACATGCACCAGTTCGCTCTGCAACTCCTGCAGGCGCGTCTCGGTCTGCTGCCTTTCGGTGAGGTCGCGCACAAAGCCGGTGAAATATCGACCCTCGGCAAGCGTCATCTCGCCAACCGCAAGCTCCATCGGAAAGGTCGATCCGTCCTTGCGCTCGCCGACGACGACGCGCCCGACGCCAATAATGCGCCGTTCGCCAGTTCGATAATAGCGATCGAGATAACCGTCATGTGCCTCGCGATAGGGTGAGGGCATGAGCATCGAGACATTCTTCCCCGTCACTTCGTCCGCCGTCCAGCCAAACTGACGCTGGGCAGTATCGCTGAAGTCCTGGATGAGGCCGGCCTCGTCGATCACGATCATCGCGTCGGGGACGGTGCGCAGGATCGATGTGAGATGCGCCTCGCGTTGCTCGAGCTGTCGCGTGATCGAAGATTCGCGTGCATGCGCTCGGTGCAGCCAGGCGCCGCCCGCCGCGATCACGCCGCCGATGATGGAATAGACCGAGGCCGCCACAATATCGCCCAATAGCAGATCGCTGGTCAATAATTTGGCGGCGATGCCCGCCGTCGCGCCGACCAGCGTCGCAATCAAAGCGGGCCAAAGGCCACCCAGGCCAGCTGCTGCGATAACGCCGGGCACAAAGAAAATGAAGGTCGCGCGGTTTGCGAGCATGGGGTCGAGCATCAGGCGGGCACCGAAGCCCAATGCGATGATCAGGATGCCGAGCGCTACCGCGACGGACGGACTGGTTTTCGGAACTATCCGTGGCCCAGGCGCCGCACGCAGCACCGGCTCGAGCAGACCCCGCCGGCGTGGCCGACCTCCGGTGTGCCCCGTAGGATGAAGACCCAAGTATCAACTCCCAGCAGCGACGCATAGAAAGGGACGACCAGTAAGGAGCCGGGGAAATGCCGCCTCCGAACAGGAGAATTTCCCATGAACATTAGCGCAATCAATCTCAATATGCATCACCGGCCCGTAGGGACGTCCGACCGGGTCGCCTATGGCTTCACAAAGATGCTGCGTTGGTGCGCCGACACCTTTTTCGCGAAGCGTTACGGCCATCGCGCGGTTGTTCTCGAAACCGTGGCCGCCGTGCCCGGCATGGTGGGCGCCACGATCAATCATCTCCGGTGCCTGCGGCGCATGTGCGACGATCAGGGCTGGATCAAGACGCTGATGGACGAAGCCGAAAATGAGCGCATGCATCTCATGACGTTCGTCGAGATCAGCAAGCCGACCCTGTTCGAGCGTACCGTGATCATCAGCGTCCAGTGGGTCTTCTACATCGCCTTCTTCGCGCTCTACCTAGTCAGCGCCAGAACCGCGCACCGCGTCGTCGGCTATTTCGAGGAAGAAGCCGTCATCAGCTATACGCATTATCTGGCCGAAATCGACGAGGGTCGTTCGCCCAACGTGCCGGCGCCCGCCATTGCCAAGCGCTATTGGGGCCTTCCCGACCATGCAACGCTGCGCGACATGATAGTGGTGGTGCGGGCGGACGAGGCACATCACCGCGACGTCAATCATGGGTTTGCGAACAGCATGGCCGGCCTTCCCACGGGAACGATTGCGCCCTGTCCGCCCCACCATGAACTCGAACCGCACTGGAAACGGGCGGCCTGAGTCCGGATCGATCGCAAATTGCCCCCTACCCGAAGCATCCTGCTCGTCGATGACGATCCCGCGCTGTGCGAGGCGATAGCCTTCGCCCTCGAAACCGAGGATTATTCGGTCCGGGCCTATGGCAGCGGCGAGGCTGTACTCGGGGAGGCAGCGCGGCTCCAATACGACTGCGCCGTTATCGATTATCGCCTGCCGGGCGTCGATGGGCTGGAGTTGCTCGCGCGGCTCCGGACCCGAGGCCTTCGCTGTCCTGTCATCATCATCACGAGCAATCCTTCGGCGCGGATGCGGCACCAGGCGGAGAATGCCGGCGCCTGCCTGGTCGAGAAGCCTTTGCTGCGCGACTCGCTCATCGACGCAATAGACGCGCTCGTGGCATCGCCAGGGAAGGATGGCCCATGATACGCCATGTGCAGCGGCTTGGTGACTCCATCGACAGCGGGGCCCGCGATGATTCCTAGCGGTCCGATTGCAAATGGCGCCGACATCGCCGGCGATCATCCCTGCTTTGGATGTCCTGTCCGTCACCGTGCCTTATGCAGCGCGCTTCGGCACGAAGAACTCGCAAGGTTCCGGCGCACAGGCATCGGACGCCGGCTGGCCGAAAGCGACGCGCTTTGCAGGGAGGGCACCCCAGCCGCGCATGTCTATACCGTGAAAAAGGGCGCGCTACGCCTGTCGAAGCTGTTGCGCGACGGCCGGCGGCAAGTGATCGGCTTTGCCTTTCCTGGCGATTTTGTCGGCGTGACGATGGAAGGCGAACATCCTTTCACGATCGAAGCAACGTGCGATGCAGAAGTTTGCCAGTTCCTGCGCATTCGCTTCGTCGCCTTCCTTGCGGACCACCCACACCTCGATCGACGCCTGTTTGGCGTGGCAGCCCGCGATCTGGCCGTTGCGCGCGAGCAGATCCTGGTCCTCGGCCGAAAAACCGCGATCGAGAGACTCGCCACCTTCCTGCTCGACATGACCCGTCACTCGACGCAAATCCCGGGCGAACCCGCGCGAGCTGTGCTCCCTATGCCGCGCAGCGACATCGCCGACTATCTGGGTGTGCGCAACGAAACGATCAGCCGCGAACTCGGCGTTCTCAAATCGAAACGGCTGATCCGAATGATCGGCACCCACAAGCTCGCGATCATCGACCGGGCAGCGATGGAACGCTTGGCGGCTGGCGACGACGCGCTAACGACCTGGCCGGATCCATATCCCTGCTGGCCGGACCCGACTCGCAGCCCGCCAGCCTCTTTGCAGGTGGTCAAAGCGGATGCCGCGCCCGAAAATTGAGGCAGATCAAAAGTCCGCATCGCATGATCGGCCACAGTGGCGAGCGGATGCAGCAGGGGGCACGCCATGAAATTTGCCAATGAACTCGCCGAAGACATCTGGACCGCTAAATATCGCTTCAAGTCTGCTCAGGGCGGCGGTGATTCCAGTATCGACGAGACGATCGCGCGCGTCGCAGCGGCGGTGGCGGATGCCGAGCGCGAAGACATTCGGCCGCTGTGGCGGGCGCGCTTCGAGGAAGCACTGACGGATTTCCGGTTCATCCCTGCCGGCAGGATTTTTGCGGGCGCGGGTACCGAACGCGCCGTCACGCTGTTCAATTGCTTTGTCATGGGAACTGTCCCCGACAGCCTGCCCGGTATCTTCGAGCATCTGCGGGAAGCCGCCGTCACAATGCAGCAGGGCGGCGGCGCGGGGATGGATTTCTCGACGATCCGTCCCTCGGGCAGCGTGGTCCATGGCGTCGGCGCCGAGGCGTCGGGGCCGCTCAGCTTCATGGACTGCTGGGATGCAATGTGCCGGACCGTGGAGTCGGCCGGCCAGCGTCGCGGCGCAATGATGGGCTGCCTGCGGATCGACCACCCCGACATCGAGGCCTTTATCGATGCCAAGCGCGATCCGGCCCGGTTTCGGAATTTCAATCTCTCGGTCCTGGTTCCCGACACTTTCATGCAGGCCCTTGCATCGGGCGCGAATTGGCCGCTCATTTTCGATGGCTGCGAAATACGCTCGGTCCCTGCAAAAGCTCTTTGGGTTCGGCTGATGCGTGCGACGTACGATATGGCCGAACCAGGCGTAATCTTCATCGACCGGGTCAATGAGAATAACAATCTCGCGCATTGCGAGACGATCAGCGCGAGCAATCCGTGCGGCGAGCAGATGCTTCCGCCCTATGGCGCATGCTTGCTCGGATCGATCAACCTGGCGCGGCTCGTCGACAACCCCTTCACGAGCGGCGCATTCCTCGACGAAGAAGAACTTGCGACGCTGACGCGTACCGCGGTGCGCTTCCTCGACAATGTGATCGACCTTTCGCGCTTTCCGTTACCGGCGCAGGATGCCGAAGCGAAAGCCAAACGGCGGATCGGCCTTGGGATCACCGGGCTTGCTGACGCGCTTCTCTTTTGCGGCGCAACCTATGGCCGGTCGGAGGCCATCGAATTGACCCGCCGCTGGCTCGGGGTAATCAAGCGCGAGGCCTATCGGGCCTCGGCGCTACTGGCAAAGGAGAAAGGCGCCTTTCCGCTCTACAAGAAGGCCATGCTGAAGCGGCCCAATCTCGCGTCGCTGGATGAGGAGACGCGCAGCCTGATCAAGGCGAACGGTCTGCGCAACGGCTGTCTGACCTCGATCGCACCGACCGGCACGACCTCGCTGCTAGCCGGCAATGTCTCGTCTGGAATCGAACCCGTTTTCGCTTACTCCTATACGCGGCGCATCCGTCAGGGCGACGGATCGACGCGCGAACAACCGGTCGAGGATTATGCGATGCAGGTCTGGCGGCAGCTAAAAGGCGATGCCTCGCCCCCGGACGATCTGTTCGTAAGCGCACAAACGCTGAGTCCCTCCGACCATCTGGCAATGCAGGCTGCGGCGCAAGCGCTGGTAGACAGCTCGATCTCGAAGACGGTCAATTGTCCCGAGGACATCAGCTTCGATGCGTTCGCCGATGTTTATATCGAAGGCTATCATCTCGGCTGCAAGGGTCTCACAACCTATCGGCCGAACGCCGTGACCGGTTCGATCCTGAGTGTCGCGCCCGCAGCGAAGGAACCGGAAAAGGCCGAACCGCCGCTATCACCCCGCGCCGAGGCGCTCGACGGCACAACTTACAAACTTCGCTGGCCCGACAGCGCGCACGCGGTCTATGTGACGATCAATGACGAGCAGCAGGATGGCGATCGCCGGCCGTTCGAGATTTTCGTCAATTCGAAGAATATGGAGCATTATGCCTGGACGCTCGCGCTCACCCGGATGATCTCGGCCGTATTCCGGCGGGGAGGCGACATTTCTTTCGTAGCTGACGAACTGAAAGCCGTCTTCGACCCGCGCGGCGGCGCCTGGATGCATGGTCGCTACGTCCCCTCGCTCCCGGCGGCGATCGGCGGAATCGTCGAGCGTCATATCGGCACACTCGAAGTGCCGCATGAAGCGCCCGAGCAACGCCCAGACCCGGCGCCGCGCCCGGCCTGCCCGCAATGCGGCGCTGCATCGCTAATCAAGGTCGAGGGTTGCAGCAATTGCCTCGACTGCGGATATTCGAAATGCAGTTGACGCGCAGTTCCGCTCAGACCGAGCGCGAATGGCGGGCTCGACCATCCTCGATCTTTCGGGCGTACCCGGCACGGTGCTTGTTCAGCTCGTTGGATCGAGCCTCAGGATCATCTATGAAGCACTCAACTGGAGCCGAAGGACCCAGAGCGGCATCTGCTACCTCTGTTCGTGGTGGTGGAGGAAGCGCATCAGCGCCGCCAACTTCATGATGCCGATGTCCGATTTTGGGCTAAAACCAAGAGCCATTTGAATGACCGACCTGACGCGCAAACCCGACGCATTGGGCGAGGCGGGCCTAGCCCGACACAGCGACGCCGATCAATGCGAAATAGGCGCCGAAAAGGAATCCACCGGTGGCGGCCCAGGTCACCCACCAATCCTGCTCGGCGGTCGAGCGGCGCTGCTTGATCATCCCCTCGACGCGGCCAAGCTCGCGGGATAGCGCGTCGCGCGCGTCACCAATGGCCTTGCGATCTTCGGTGCGGACGATGATCGCTGCATCCGCGAGCCGGGTTGCGAGCCCTTCTGGCGTGAGGAGCATGGCGGGCTTGTCGCGGATGCTTTCGATATGCTGGTCAACCAGGTCGAGGCGCCCCTCGATCTTGCGAAGCGTCGGCGAATAATCGGGCATTTTCTCCTTCGCTGCCGTGAGCCCTTCGATCGCCGCGTGCAGGAGCGATACTTCGTCGCGCAGCTTGTCGAAGGCCTCGGCGGCATTGTTGGAAGCCGGGTTCGAGCGGGGGCGTTTCACGGTCATGGCATTGGCCTACATCGATATCCCCATCCCGCGCGAGCGGCCGAGATAATGCTGGAGGTCGTGCGACAGCGATCCTGTCGCAGAGGGTTTCAGGCCGAGATCGGCGCGGCGATTCTGGAGCAGCGACTCGAGCTGCGGGTCGCGGTGCAGGCTCTTCGCCATGTCGTTGAGGTTGGCGCGCGCCTCATCGCGGGCGGCATGGGTCGGCGCCTTGCGCGCCCGCATGCTCTCCTCCTTCCAAGACGCGACGAACAGCTCAGCGCGCTTGTCGGTCTCAGCGGCGAGCCGCGCCCGCTCGCGCGCCGCGCGCTCCGCCGCCACGCGCTCCGCGGCCACGCGCTCCGCGGCACGCGCAGCCGCTTCCCGGTCCATCGCGGCGATAGCCCCTGCGGTTTTCCCTTCGGCAGCTTGGCTGGCAAGCTTGTAGCTCTTTCCGAAAGCCTCGCGCAGGTCGCTCGCCCCGCCGGGACGCAGTGCATCGACCTCGCCGAACGCCTTGCGATAGCTGTCGAGTTCGTGCGGCAGTTCCTTACCCCCGGCGCGCCGCACGTCGACGATCTCCTTCGTCACCCGCGCGAAGCGTTCGACCGCCTTGTCGAGAGCCGAGTGCGCCGGTGCGGGATCGAGAGCACGGGCACTGATCTTCACCTCGGAGAGCCGAGAATCGCGCCGCAGTTTGGGCGCAGGCTCTTCGAGAGCCTTGCGCGGGACAGTGAGCTTCAGGCCATCGAACATGGAGCGTTTGGACTCGACGACCTTCATCGCCTCCGCAACCTTGTAATCGCTCGCCATATCCTTGCCGCGTTCGCGCGAGGCAACACGAATGAGCTTGGACTGGCTCGCAAAATCGTCGCGGCCATAATATAGACTCACCTGCTCGCGGTGCCTGGACAGCGCGACGTAAGTCGAGTGGCTGTCTACCCCCGGCGTCGCGAGCAGCTGCACCCGGTCGACCGTCATGCCCTGGGCCTTGTGGATCGTGGCGGCATAGCCATGATCGATATGGGCATAATCTTTGAGGTCGAACGCGACGCGCCGCCCGTCGTCGAGCGTCACCGCCATGCGCGCCGGAGTCACGGTCTCGACGCTGCCGAGCGAGCCATTCTTCACGCCAAGCTCGCGCTCGTTCCTGAGGAAGATGACGCGGTCGCCCGATGCGAACGCACGTTCTCCGCGCTCGACGGTGATGCCCACCTCTGCGCCAAGCGCGCCGCCCGCCTTCAGCCGCTCGCGCACCTCGGCATTGAGCAGCCGCGCTTCGTCGTTGGTGTGGGTGAGGATGATGCGGCTGGCACCCGGATGCGCCTGACGATCACGATCCCACGCATCGACCAGCTCGGCGCGCGCGGCCTCGCGGGTATCGGCGGCGTGGACATGTCCCGCCTCGGCGTAGCGACCGATCGCCTCGCCGGTCCGCCCGGTGGCAAGCTCGCGGGTCGCCTCGCGCTGCCATTCCGCCTGCTGGCGGCGGATGTCGATGATCTCGACAGCGCCGTGTCGTTCGGCCGCGGCACGGAACGCCGCGCCCGCCTCGATCGCCTGGAGCTGCTGCGGATCGCCGACGAAGACGACCTTTGCGCCCTGCCGCTCGGCTTCGGACACGACGCGCTCGAGCTGGCGCGTGCCGACCATCCCCGCCTCGTCGATGACAAGGATATGCTTGCTGGTGAGCCGCTCGCGGTCGTTGGCCCATTGATGCTCGAGGCTCGCGAGCGTGCGCGAGGCGATGCCCGAGCCATTCTCCAAGCCTTCGGCCGCGATGCCCGAAAGGGCGGCGCCCTGCACCTGATAACCGGCGCGCTCCCATGCCTCGCGCGCGACGCCGAGCATCGCACTCTTCCCCGTGCCGGCATAGCCGACGACATTGCTGATCCCCCGCGCGCTGGTCACATGCTCGAGTGCGCCGCGCTGCTCGAGCGACAAGTGGAGGCCGCGTGCCGACGCACGCGCGAGAGCACGCTCGCGATGACGCTCGGCGACGCCATGATTGCGCCGCGCATCGAGCATCGCGGTCGCGCGTTCGAGCCGCTGCTCGGTCTCGATCATCGCGCGCGACGTGAAGCGCTCCTCACCACGCCCATCCTTGCCTAGCGCAATCAGGTCGGGCGATGCTTTCACCGCGCCCATCACTGCATCGAACTGGATGGTTCCGGCACTGTGACGGTGCACGAACATGGCGAGGTCGCGGTTGGTGAACGTCGCCTGGTTGTGGGTTATCGTATCGAGCGCGAGCGACGGGTTGGCGAGCAGCTTCTCGCCGTTCCGCCGCGCGATGTCGAGATGCTCCTCGGCGCGGTCGGCCTCGAGCCCTTGCTCGACCATCCGCGACGCCGCGGGACCGATCTTGTGCTGCGGTTCGAGGTCGATTCCCTGCGCTTCGAGACTGCGATGATCGATGCGCGCGTCGATATCGAGCGATGCCAGCCGCTCGTTGACATGATCTGCCCACGCCTCGCGCCAATGCGTCAGCAGCTCGGTGCGGTTCCAGTCGCGGACCTTGGCGCCAAACTCGGGCGATCCGTCTTCACCGATGCGGATCTCGCGCATCGTCAGCATGACATGCGCGTGCGGCCGCGCGAGCCCGTCGGCGCCGATGTCCCAATGGACATTGAGGTCGGCGACCATGCCGCGTGTCACAAACTCGGATTGGACGAAGTCGCGCGCCAGCCCGATCCCCTGCCCCTCGGTCATCTCGCGCGGGATCGCGAACTCGATCTCGCGGGCGAGCTGCGCGTCCTTGCGGACCTCGACCGCCTCGACATCATTCCAGAGCTTTTCGCGGGTTTGCCACTCCTCCGGCGCGCCTTCGGGCAACAGCACCTCGCTGTGCACGACACCCGCCTTGTTCGAGAAGTCATGGGCACGACCAAGCCGCTCGTCGTGCAGCCGATCCGCCGAACGATAGGCAGCCGCGGCGACCGCGCTGCTGCCGACAGCGCGAGAAATGACTTTTGCGGAGAAATGATACAGCGCCATAGCGCCGTACCATTTACAGCAAAACGAGCACGTCGGCACGACGTATAAGCGCGCCCTCACACGATTTGATCGCGCTCGGGATCACAAAGTCGCAAGAGATTTCAGCGGCTTGCCGGGCTTTGAGACTCGGCATAGCTGGTTCGTCCGACCCTCACAAACGGAAGGACAGACGATGCGAAAACCGAGAGATTTCGACGCCGAACTCCAGGCGCTGACCGACAAGGCCAAGGCGCTCAAGACGAGGAAGCAAGGACAGCTTGGCGAGCTGGTGATTGCGACCGGCGCGGACGGCCTGTCGATCGAACAGCTTGCGGGCGCACTACTCGAAGCGGTCGGCGCTGACGCGGCGCGAAGGGAGGCGTGGCGGAAGAGCGGCGCGGCCTTCTTTCGCGGAGACGGCGCCGGCGCTCGCAAAGGCGCTGGCCGTGACGCGCGCCGCGCATCGCCGGACGGCTCAAGCGCGCAATCGCCTGCAGGCGAAGCGGGCGCGGCATGACACGCGGGCTTGGCAGGTGAAGCGCCGCGAACGCACGCGCCAGTTGATCGAGCTTGGTGGGCTGATCGCCAAGGCCGATCTAATCGAGCTCACCGGCGACGATCGCGCGGTCATTCTCGGGCTGCTCGTCGAGGCCGCCGCAACGCTGCGCGGCGAAGCGCGCGAACGGCAGCTGACTTTATGGCGACGGCGTGGGAAGCGCGCTTTCGCCGATGGCGTCAGCGATGATGCGACGTCGAGACCTTGACCGAACTGCAAAGTCCGCAGGGCCGCTTCTCGCGGGCGTAACCGCCAGCGCCGCCGAGACCGCGCGTCACGACATTCGCTTGCGAGCGAACTGACAAGTTGAGCCGGTCGGTGATGCAGTCATCGCATATCGCGACGCCTTCGAGGCGCTGAATCAGCGCCTCGATTTGCCCCGCAATGGTCATGCGCCGCGGCATGAATCAGCGACCGGCCTGCGCAGCTGTTTCAAGCTGAGCAATTCGCTCCGAACATATGGCGTGGACGGCGCGGCCAAGTTCTTCGACGCGCTCGCCAAGCCAGCGCAATTCCTCTTCGGTGATGCGATAATGCTTCGAGTAGCGCGCCTTCACATAGGCTTCCTTCAGCTTCTCGAAATGCCTGCGATCCGACTTCAGGTCGCGCGGCCAGACATCGACGAGGCGCATGTCGAGCCGCTCGGCCTGGGTACGCAGGAAGCCGAGATTATGAACGTGAGGCGTGTAGAAGGTGCAGACCAATAGGACGCAATGGTAGAGGCGTTCGACACCCTGATGAAGTTCAAACGCGGCCTTTTTGTAGCGGCCACGTTCGGTGTTTGAACGGTAGTCGTCAAAAAACTCTCCCGCACTCGGGAACCACTCATCAAAATATTCCTGCGCCATGTCGAGCGCCTGCTCGGGCGTCTTCGGCTTGGGCTTGTGCAGTTCCTTGTCGTCAAATTCATAGAGCGCTATGCCGTCCTTGGCGATGTCCATGAAGAAATAACGCCCGTGCGCGAGCCCGTCATTCACTTCGGACATGGTGTGGATGATGAGGTTGACGGGCGTGTGCAGCGTCTTGTCGATCAGAAGCTCGCGATTGAGACGGTCCTCGATCTTCGGCCAAAATTCGACCTTGTCGGTGAGGCGCTTGTCGCTGACGATAATCAGCAAATCGAAGTCCGACCGGTAGCCCTTGGCGGTATGCGGCTCATCGACCCAGCCGCCGCGCGCGTAGCTGCCGTAAAGGATGATCTTGTCGATCCGGCCCTTCTTCTTCCAGTTCATCGTCGCGAGCGCGATGCTGTCGGCAAATTCCTCGAAGATGATCGCCTTCACGCGCTCGAGTTCGCGCTGCTTGTTGGCCGGAAGATGATCGAGGTCGGTGCGCATGGTCTTTACCTGTGTAATTGCATCGGCCGGATGGCAAGCGCCATCCGGCCTTCGCGCGGCCATCAACGCAGGAAACGCCACCACCATGGATCTTTTTCATCCATGACTTTCATGAGGATGCGCAAGGCCACCGCGAAATGGGCTTCGACACCGGCGACGCTGATACCGAACCGGGCGGCGATCTCGGAATAGCTCAGCTCCTCGACGCGGATCGCGAGAAAGACCTTGCGGGTCATGCGGGGCAACCGGTCGACCGCGCGCTCAGCGCGCCACAGCGCCAGACGTTCCTCGCGCGACATGCGCGCGCTCATTGCTCGGCTCCCGCGAACGCGAACAGATAATCGCTCGCCTTGCTCGCCTGACTGGCGGCGCGGAAGATCGCCCTCTCGTCATCGCGCAGCACCGACAGCCACGACGCGATATAGTCCGAATGGCGAACGGTCGGCGCGATGCCGAGCGATGCGCAGGTGAACGCCGCCGCCATCTCGGCGACCAGCTCTTCCTTGGCGTAGGCCTCGGAACCGAACCCGCCCTTCTGGTCGCGGTCCAATCGGCTGCCATGACCGGTCCAATGACCCAGCTCGTGCAGCGCGGTGCGATACCAGTTGATCGGTTCATGAAACGCCGCCTGCGGCGGCACCTGAACAAAGTCATGGCTCGGGCTGTAAAAGGCTTCACCGCCGCCGATATTGACGCGCGCGCCGGTCGCGGCGATCAGCGCATCGGCCTCGGCATTGGCAAGCACCGGATCGGGGCTGACCATCGGCGCGATATAATCTGCGGGCAGTCCGTCGCACTGGTCGATGTTGAAGACGACAAAACGCTTCAAGAAAGCCACCTGCCGCGCCTCGCGGTCCTCGCCGCGCGCGGCCTCGGCTTCGGCCTTCGGCGTAAAGCGGTCGGCATAACAAATGACCGTGCCTTTCTCGCCGCGCCGGACGTTGCCGCCCGCTGCCTCGGCCTGCCGATAGGTCATCCATCGCTGCGCGCTATAGCCTTTGGAAACAACCTCGGCCCACAGGATCAGCACATTGATCCCCGAATATTTGCGGGCCGTTCCGGCATTCTGCGGCATCATGCAGCTGCACACCGCGCTGTCCCACGGCTGCACCCATGGCAGCCGTCCCTCTTCGAGCTCCGCGATGATCTTGTTCGTGACCTCACTATAGAGGCTCACCCGTTCTTTCCGTGCCTTGCGCATATCCTTTCTCCTTCCAGCCACCGCACCCCGGCCCGGAAGGGGGCGGGGTGGGCGGCAGGAGGGAGCCGGCAGACCCGCGTCATCGGGCGGGCTGCATCCGCAGGATCGGAGCGAAGTGGAGAACCCGCGGCACGCGGGTTGCGGCCCGGCCGGGCGGGGCTAGAGGCGAGTGACGCCCACCCTGCCCCCCGCCGCGCCGGGACAAACGACGCCGCCGCGCAGTGGCGACCGCGTGCGCGCCAGCGGCGCCTTACCGGACACGAATCGGACGATGCTCGCGCCGTCTGCGGCGCGTCCTTCGCAGCGCGACTGTCTCAGACAGTCTCAATCGCGAGTGGGAACGAAATTATTTGCCGCGACATGCAGATTTATTCTCACACGCTGCACTTGGACAAATTTTCCCACAATTGGACAAAGTACGACAGACTATGACAACGCCATTTTGGCGAGAAATTTCATCATGTTGACGAGGCGCAAAACTTTCCCATTCTCATTTGCGGGGCATCATTTTGAACCAGTAGATGAAGGAACTGTTCATGGCGTTTCAATCCCCTCTCCGCCTCATGCGTCTCAACGAAGTGCTCGATCTGACCGGCCTCAGCCGCGCGACCCTCTACCGCAAGATTGCCGTGGGCACATTCCCACCGCAGCACAAGCTCGCGACACGCTGCTGCGGCTGGCGCGTCGGCGAGGTCGACCTCTGGCTGCGCAACCCGATGACCTTCACCGTCGCCGACCTCGATCGCGACAATAAGCCCGACGGCGACCCTGACTGAACACCGCACGGCAAAGCCCCGCGCCGCATACCGCGGCGCGGGGCGGAAGCCCGGCTCAGTTGTCGGGGTTCCAGATGATCGCATAAGCGTCTTCGCTGTCCTGGCCGGCGGCGCGGCCGAGGTTGGCATAAAGGCGGCGCGGCCCGAACTCGGGGGCTGCCAGTGTCAGCGACACGAAAGGCTTGCCCGACGCTTCGCCGATGCGGACCCAGCCGGCACCGATCTCGACGCCTTCGGAATAGACCCGGTAATCAGGCTGGACGTCGCCGCTCTTCGAGCCGTTGGTCCGGATTTCGATCGCCGCGCGGATCGAGAGGGTTTTCAGCTGGCCCACGAAGCCTTTTTCGATGGTGCCGTTCACAAAGCCGATAGCTGCCATTGGTCGTCTCCTTCACTGTGCCGCGGGACCATCCCTGCGGCATGGGCGGACCAGCGACCGGCGCATAAGGCGCCGCGCGAACCCGAAGGGCGGCAGCAAAGCGGAGGAGTGCGGCGGCGCGATTATTTGGAGCGAAGCGGCCGCGAGGAGCGCGTTGCACACGCGCGGGGAAATAATCGCGCCGCCGCACTTTCGCGGGGCGCCGCGCCGGGACAGGTCAGATCGCCCGTCGCCGGGATGGTGCTGCTGCGCAGCAGGGACGAGGGCGGCTCGGTGGAGGAATGGATGTCGATAAGCAAGGAAGCCGCCCCTCCCGCTTACGCTCGCCCGAAAATCCGTAATCGCCGATCGGCGTTAAAGAGTCCTGCGCCCGACAGTCCCATATCGAGGCGCCAGGCGTGCGGGGCACTAAATTCGCAGACATTCGCACCGCAATCTGCTCGCGCCGCGCCGATTGTCGCAGCGTCGAGACGAACGCGGCGCTAAGCTGACCGCAGCAGTTCACCGCCGGATGCAGACACCGCGACCCGTCTGCAACCGGCGGCGGGGGCGATGGCACGCCATCGCGGGGCGGCGCGAGACACTCGCGCCGCCCTTCTTCTTCTCACTGCGTGCCGATGCCGCCTGTAGCGGCGGCGCGCCTCCGACGAATAACGCCGCGCCGGTCGCCAAGGCCGGCGCGACAATTTCAGCGCGCACAAAATGGGCGGGCGACCGAAGCCGCCCTCCCTGCCCTCACGCCGCAAGCGGCGTCTCCTCGTCAACCGACGCGCAATCCTGCTCGACCGGATCGGCATCGGCGCTCGCAGACAGCGCGAACGCCACCCGCGCCGCCGCCTTCACGCCGCCGACCCCGCCGCGCGACGTGTAGGCGGCGGGCGGGAACGCCATCCATTGCGGCACCCACGGCTCGGCCTTGGCGCGCCCGTTGGTCCCCGCAAGGCAATCGGCGATGATCGATTTCAAGGCCTTGGCCTTTTCACCGGCGTTCGCTGCCGCCACCTCGGCGCCCGCGACCTCGCCGGTGATGGCGAGCAGCACTTCGCGGTCGCGCAGCTGGTCGAAGAAAGCCGCGTCGGCTTGCCAGTGCTGGCGCATGTCGGTGCCGAGATGGAGGCCGATCATCTCGACCGCCTCGCTGCCCGCCGCCAAGGTCTCGCCCATGACGATCGCGACGATCTCCAATACCACCGGATCGGGGAGTTCGAGCAGCCGCGCGAACAAAAGCGCAAAAGGGGGCCGGTGCAGCGGCCTTCCGGTGACGGTCGGAGTGTCTTCATCGAACCCCAGCACCGCAAGCACCGCGCGGCGCTTGATGTCGAAGGCGGTTTCGGCGGGGCAGGTTTCGACGCTCTCGGCGATGTCTTCCTTGGGCGCCCGCTGGCTTTCGATGTCGACGCGCCACAGGTCCGCGCCCGAAATGACATGCGCAAGCATCGCCCTGAGCGCGACGCCGCCATGGCTGGCCAGATCGGCGCGAACTGCTGCATGGCGATGGAGGTCGATATAGGCGTTGAGCGGACCCGACACTTCGGGACGTGCGGGCTTCGCTGCGGGCGTGTTCTCATCATCGCTGCCGCCGCCGCCCGAAAGCCGCTTCGCTTCCTTGGTGGTGACATAACCTTCGTGGAAGCTGACCTCGCCGCTGTCGCGGACCTCGACATAGATACGGCCGCCCTTGCGCTTGCTCGCATGGACATAGTCCCACGACCGGAACCAGTCGCCGCGCTCCATCACGACGACGTCGGACCATCCCGCTTCGAGATACTCGGCCTTGCGCGCTTCGATGGCCGCCATCTGCGCCGACCAGAAAGCATCGCTGTCGGCAAAATAGCTGTCCTCGCCGAACAGGTCCGAGACGATGGCGAGCTTCGCCTCCTCGACGTCGAACAGCGCGTGGTTCACCGCGATGGCGGTGCCGCCGAACAACCATGCCTTCAATTGGTGGCCGGTCGGGCAATAGGTGTTCTCATCGTCGAACAAGGCAAGCCATGCCTTCTGCTGGCTCTTCGATGCCAAGGTCAGATGGCGAACGGTGCCCGCATCGATCGCGCCGCGCCGGTAGAGGGTGCGGATACGCGGGAGCAGATTGCCGAGCGCGAGGATGCGCTTCACCGCCGAAGGTTCGAACCCGAACGTATCGGCCACCTCGCCCACGCTGCGCCCTGATTTGACCAAGGCTACAAAGGCTTCCCACTGGCTGACCTCGTCGGGCCGGACCCGCGCAAGGTTCTCCAGCATCGACGCTTCGAGCGCATCTGCATCATCGCCCTCGTCGAGGATCGCGCACGGGATCGGCTTCACCGCCCCACCCTCGCGCGCCACGACGTTCACCGCGGTAAAGCGCCGACGACCCGCGACGATCTCGAAACGGCCTTCGGCACAGTTTGGACGAACGAGCAGCGGAACCAGCACCCCGCGCGCGCGAACGCTGGGGAGCAGGTCGGACACATCGGGGTCTTTGCCCTTCCCGCGCATGTTGGTTGTCGCAATCGACAGATGATCCACATCGATAAAATCAAGCTTCATGACGTCTTCCTTTCCTTCCACCACACCCGGCCCCGGACGGCGGGGCGGGCGGCGAGGAAAGGCGACGGGACCGCGCCAAAGGACGGCGCGCACCCGTGAGGGCCGCAATGCAATGGAGGAGCCGACGCGCAGCGGCGGCTTGCGCACCGGCCGAGCGGTCCCATAGCCGTGCGCCGAACGACACGCTGTCCGTGGCCGGCCCATCGGCAAACGCCGACGCGCATTCAGCGCGGCGCCAACATCGGACAACAAACGCGCCCTTGTCGCAGCCGCAGGCGCCGCGGCGTGCGCGGACCGGTAGCGGGTCGGGTGCGGCAATGCCGCGCCCGGAGCAGCGCGCAGCGCTGTGTACCCGCCGCAAGGGACGTGCGCCCGCGGCGCCAGGAAGCGAGACAAGAGCGCTGCGCGGCCAACCGTGCCAACGCGCGACCTCTGGCGGCGCCTGCCGTCGCCAGTGCGCGCTCAATTGAGGCCGCGCTCGTTTATTCCCGGCGGGACGATATTATTCCGTTTCGGGAGCATCCCCAGCACAATAGCTCCCCCACGCCTCCATCAATTTGACACGGGCGCCGGGCTGATCCGGTGTGCCTAGATAGGTTGTACGCCGATAAGCCGCCTGCACGGCGTCGGGCGTCTTGTGCGCCAGCGCGGCCTCCACAACAGCATCGGCAAAATCTTCATTGGCGGCCCAGTCGGTGAACGTGGACCGAAAGCCGTGAACGTGGAACGGCTCCTTCATGTCGCGCAGCACCTTTAGCAACGTCATATCGGACATCGGCTTGCCGGTCGCTCCCGGGAAAACCACGTCGACATCAGAACGCCGGAAGGCTTTTGCTCTCGTCAGCACAGCCAACGCCGCATCCGACAGCGGAACAACATGGGCGTTGCCCCGCTTCATATGGTCACTGGGTATCGTCCACAGCCGCCCCTCAAAATCAAACTCGTCCCATGTCGCGAGCCGGACCTCCTGGCTGCGTACGCCGGTCAGAATGAGCAGTTCGAGCGCCAACCTTCCAAATGCCGGCTTTCGCCGCAAAGCCGCGAGGAAGGTAGGCAGCGCGCTATAAGGCATGGCCTTGCGATTCTCCCGCGACTTCACTTGGCGAGGCAATCCGCGTCCCGCTTTCAAGCTGCCATTTCCCGACGGGGCTTCGTTGGAGCGCCAGCCTTTTGCGTGGGCGAAATCCAGGACGACGCAGATCCGATTGCGCACCTGTCGGGCCGTTTCGGGAATCTCCTGCCAAATCGGCATCAGCACGTCGATGATATCCGCTGCGGCGATTCCGCCGGTCGGCACATCGCCCAACTTCGGAAAGGCGTGGCTTTCGAGGCTGGCAAGCCATTGGCGCGCATAGATGGCACTTTTCCACCCAGCCGCATTCTCTTTATGATATTGGCGAGCCGCTTCGCGGAATGTCACCTTCGCAGCAGCTTCGCTCTTCCTCTCGGCCAGCACATCGCGCCGGTCGATCTTGACCGCCTTGCGGAGTTCGCTGGCTTTCTGGCGAGCCTCCACGAGCGGAAGCAATTTGGCGCTGCCCAAGCCAATGTCTTGCCGCTTACCATCGCGCTGTAGACGCAAGAGCCAATAAGCACCGCCGCGCTTGTCGACCTTCAGAAACAGGCCATCGCCGTCCTGATAGGTGCCAGGATTCGCCAAAGCTGCCTTGATCGCCAAAGCTGTAAGCTTTTTCATATGGTTAACCCGATTTTTTACCCCCACACTCGGAAGCCCGATTCTTAGGGGTCCCAAAATTTACCCCCACATTTCCCCCACAGTTTTCACTGCGCTGCAGTGATACGGCATGGGCAGCAGAGAAACGACCGAGGGATAATATCCTAGGTTTTCTGCGGTTTCTAGCGATTTTAGGAGATGCTCTCGGACCAGAGGGTGGTGGACAGGGCTGGATTCGAACCAGCGTACGGAAACCCGGGCAGATTTACAGTCTGCTGCCTTTAACCACTCGGCCACCTGTCCATTGGGGCCCGCTTTGGGAAGTGGCCCAATGGCGAAACGAGGCTTGCCTGTCAATGCCAGTCATGGGAAAGGCGCGCCATCATGCGTCAATTTTCTCGTCACCGCCGCCCGTCGGGCGGAAACCAGCGCGGCCAGGCCATTCGTTTCTGGGGCCGCCACGCCGTCCTCGCCGCGCTCGCCAACCCCGAACGCACCGTCAAGCGCATCTGGGGCACCCGCGAAGCCCTGGGCCAGCTCGACCTGCCGCCGGTGATTCCGATCAGCTACGCCGACGTCGCCGACCTCGCGCGCCTCGTCGCGCGCGACGCGCCGCACCAGGGGCTGGTGATCGAGGTCGACCCGCTCGAGGGCATCCATCTCGGCGATCTGTTGCAGGAAGAGGTCGACGCCGGCAGCAAGCGCCCGCTTATCATCCTCGACCAGGTCACCGACCCCCACAATATCGGCGCGGTGCTGCGTTCGGCCGCCGCCTTCGATGCGGCGGCGATCATCACGCAGGACCGGCACAGTCCGCCCGAAAGCGGCGTCATCGCGCGCTCGGCCTCGGGCGCGCTCGAAAGCGTGCCGTGGGTGCGCGTCGTCAACCTGTCGCGCGCGCTCGAGGAAATCGCCGAGGCGCAATATTGGCGCATCGGGCTGATGGGCGACACCGAAACGACGCTTGGGCAAACGCTCGACGGCAGCAAGGTCGCGCTCGTCCTCGGCTCCGAAGGCGACGGAATGCGCCACAATGTGATGGAACATTGCGACGTGCTGGCAAGGCTGCCGATCTCGCCGCGAATGGAGAGCCTCAATATTTCCAACGCCGCGGCGATCGCGCTCTACGCGGTGGCGACGGCAGGCCAGTAATAATCGTCATTGCGAGCGAAGCGAAGCAATCTCCAGCTATCGGCAAAGCACCATGCCGACAGCTGGAGATTGCTTCGTCGCTACGCTCCTCGCAATGACGATATTGATCAATCCTCCGCCGCGATGCGCACCTTCAGCCCGTCGAGCGCATCGCTGAACGGAATCTGGCACGACAGGCGCGAATTTTCGTCGCGGTCGCTCGTCGAATCGAGCAGGTCGTTTTCGTCCTCGCTCATCGCGGGGATGGCATCCTTGGCGCCCGCCTCGACATGGACGTGGCAGGTCGCGCACGAACAGCAGCCGCCGCACAGCGCGAGCAGTTCGTCGAAGCCTGCATCGCGGATATTCTCCATCACGGTCAGGCTGGTGTCGCCCTCGATCTCATGCTCGGTTCCGTCGCGCGTCACGACAATCAGCTTGGCCATGCTCGTCCTCATCGGTTCGTGTTGCGGGGGCTATGTCGCGCGTTGCGCGGCAAATCAAGCGTTGCTAAAGGCAAGTCTTGGAACAAAAGGAGAATATCGCGATGGGGCTCAGCCAGCAGCAGCTCAACGCCGGAATCGACGCCCTCGCCGCGCGCGACCCCAATTTTGCGCGGGCACTCGGCAACGCCGGCTATCCCGAGCCGCGCATCCGCGAGCGCGGCTATACGACCCTGCTGCGCACGATCGTCGGCCAGCAGGTCAGCGTCGCCGCCGCGACGTCGATCTGGAACAAGCTGGAGGCGGGATTCGGCACAGGATGCCCCGCCGAAACGATCGCCGCCGCCGATTTCGACGCGCTGCGCGCCTGCGGCTTGTCAGGACAGAAACAGGGCTATGCGAAAAGCCTCGCGCAGCTCGTGCTCGACGGCGAACTCTCCTTCGACGCCCTCCCCGCCGACGATGAGGAGGCGATTTCGCTGCTCACCAAGGTCAAAGGGATCGGGCGCTGGTCGGCCGAAATCTACCTGCTCTTTGCCGAAGGGCGCCCCGACATCTGGCCCGCGGGCGACCTTGCGGTGCAGGAGGCGGTCGGCCGCATCCTGAAACTCGACGCGCGCCCGAGCGAAAAACAGGCGCGCGAACTCGCCGAACCGTGGCGCCCCCACCGCGGCGCCGCGGCGATCTTCAGCTGGCACTGTTATAATATGGCGGTGATCTAGTTTGCAGTGGATAGACATCCCCCGCTTCGTCATTCCCCCCACCTTCGTCATTCCCGCGAAAGCGGGAACCCAGTAGCGACGGTCGACGAAAAAAAGGCCGGGTGGAGCATCCTCCACCCGGCCTTTTCATTGTCGTGTCGCCGCAGGATCAGTCCTTGGCGGCGGCCTTCTTGGCCGGAGCCTTCTTGGCGGGAGCCTTCTTCGCAGCAGGCTTGCCCTCGGCTTCTGCCTTGGCGGTTGCCGCCTTCTTGGCGGGCGCCTTCTTTGCCGGCGCAGCAGCGGCCTTGTCTTCCTTCGGCTCGGCCTTCTTGGCCGCGGGCTTTTTCGCCGCCGCCTTCTTGGCGGGCTTTTCGTCATGGTCGTGGCCGCAGCCCGGACCGTGGACATGGTCCTCGTCGGCCTCGATTGCCGCTTCCAGTTCCTCGCGCGTCACTTCGCGATCGCTGATTTCGGCCTTGTCGAACAGGAAGTCGACGACCTTGTCCTCATAAAGCGGCGCGCGGAGCTGCGCGGCGGCGAGTGCGTCCTGCTGGACATATTCGACGAAGCGCTGACGGTCTTCGGGGCGATACTGCTGCGCCGCCTGCATGATGAGGCGCTGCATTTCCTGGCTGCTGACCTGCACGCCGTGCGCCTGCCCGATTTCGGAGAGAAGCAGGCCCAGGCGGACGCGGCGCACCGCGATGCTGCGATATTCGTCGCGATCCTTTTCGAGTTCGGCCTTCGCCGCCTCGGGATCTTCCTCGTGGCTCGCCTCATGCTCGAGCTGCTGCCAGATCTGGTTGAACTCGGCCTCGACCATCGTCGGCGGCACGTCAAAGTCGTGGCTCGCTGCGAGCTGGTCGAGCAGCTTGCGCTTCATATAGGTGCGCGTCAGCCCGTTGAGTTCCTGCTCGACCTGGTCCTTCATCAGCTCCTTGAGCTTGTCGAGGCTTTCAAGGCCAAGCGACTTGGCGAACTCGTCGTCGATCTTCGTGTCGGCGGGAACCTTCACTTCCTTCACCTTGACGGCGAATTCGGCGTCCTTGCCCTTCAGCGTGTCGACCGGATAATCGTCGGGGAAGCTGACCTTCAGCGTCTTTTCGTCGCCCGTCTTCACGCCGACAAGCTGGTCCTCGAAACCGGGGATCAGCTGGCCCGATCCGATCTCGACCGCCATGTCTTCGCCGGTGCCGCCGTCGAAAGCGACGCCGTCGACGCTGCCCGCGAAATCGATGATGACCTGGTCGCCGGTCGCGGCCTTCCTGGTCTTCGGCGCTTCCTCGAAGCGCTTCATCTGCGCGGCGAATTCCTCGATCTTCGCCATCACCGCCTTGTCGTCGGCGGGGACGGTCAGCCGTTCGAGCTTCAGCCCGTCGATCGACGGCGCCTCGATGTCGGGCAGCACTTCGAGCGCGACGGTCAGCTCGGCATCCTTGCCGCGCTCATAACCGTCGGCGAGCGTCACCGCGGGCTGCAGCGCAGGGCGCAGCTTTTCCTTGCCCATCAGATCCTTGACGCCCGCGTCGATCGCCTTGTTGAGCGCGTCGGCCGACAGCGCTTCGCCGTGCATCTTGCGGATCAGGTTCGGCGGAACCTTGCCGGGACGGAAACCGGGCATGCGCACGGTCGGGGCGATCGTCTTGACCTCTTCATCGACCCGTGCGTCGATGTCCTTCGCGGTGATGGTCAGGCGATATTCGCGCTTCAGCCCTTCGTTCAGCGTTTCGACGGTCTTCATTGGCTCAATCTTATCCTTGCTCAAAATCTCTCGTTCGAACCCAGCCCTGGCGGCTGAATTCCCCATTCCCGGCCTGCGGAGCGAATTGGTGCGGGCGAAGGGACTCGAACCCCCACATCTTGCGATACTGGTACCTAAAACCAGCGCGTCTACCAATTCCGCCACGCCCGCAGGAGCTTTCGGCCGGGTGCACGGATGCCATGCGCTGTGCCGCGCACGCCCGTGCGGGCCGCGCGGGGCTATAGCAGACGCGCCGCCAAGGGCAAGGGCGGAAAGCCGCGCGTCGCCGCGGCGGAACATGGGCGGTCATCGGACGTTTATCAGCTCAAGGAGACCAGAGATGACGAACGGTACCAATCCGCTGCCCAAGCCCAAGCCCGACACGATCGAGCCCCAATCGCCCCCCGAAACCCCCGCGCGCCCGACGCCGCAGGAGGACCCGGCGGGCCAGCCGCTCGAAATCCCCGGAAATCCGGGCGGCGACGGGATCGACGAACCGGGCCGCGGCCCGGACGAACTGCCGCCGGGGCAGATCTAGCGCGCTCCTCGCCAGTCGCGCAAAAGCGGGAATGACGATTGACTGAAAAAGCCAGTCCCTAACCCAGCGCCTTTTTCAGCAGTTCGTTCACGACTTGCGGGTTGGCCTTGCCATGCATCGCCTTCATCGTCTGACCGACGAAGAATCCGAACAGCGCTTCCTTGCCGCCCTTATACTGCTCGACCTTGTCGGCATTGGCGGCGAGCACCTCGCCGATGACCTTCTCGATCGCGCCGGTGTCGCTCGTCTGCTTGAGGCCCTTTTCCTCGACGATTTTTGCAGGCGCATCGCCGGTTTCGAGCATGATTTCGAACACCTGTTTCGCGATGCTGCCCGAAATCGTCCCGTCGGCGACAAGGCCGAGCAGTTCGGCGGCCTCGGCGGGACTGACCGGCGATTCCTCGATGCTCTTGCCAAGGCGGTTGAGCGCACCGAACAGCTCGCTCGTCACCCAGTTCGCCGCTGCCTTGGGCTCGGCGCCGGTTTCCAGCAGCGCGTCGAACCAGCGCGCATTCTCGACCTCGGCGGTCAAGACATCGGCGTTATAGGCCGAAATCCCCGCCGCTTCGTAGCGCGCACGCTTGGCGTCGGGCAGTTCGGGAAGGCTGGCGCGACATTCGTCGAGAAAGGCGTCGTCGAGTTCGAGCGGCAGCAGGTCGGGGTCCGGGAAATAGCGGTAATCGTGCGCGTCTTCCTTTGACCGCATCGTCCGCGTCGTCCCGCTGTCGGGGTTGAACAGCCGCGTTTCCTGCACGACAGTTCCGCCGCTTTCGATCAGCTCGACCTGGCGCTTTGCCTCATATTCGATCGTCTGCATCACGAAGCGCACCGAATTGACATTCTTCGTTTCGGTCCGCGTGCCGAACGGGTCGCCGACCTTGCGCACGCTGACGTTGACGTCGGCGCGCATCGAGCCTTCCTCCATATTGCCGTCGCACGAGCCGACATAGCGCAGGATCGCGCGCAATTTGCGAAGATACGCCCCCGCCTCGGCGGGCGAGCGCATGTCGGGTTTCGACACGATTTCCATCAGCGCGACGCCCGAGCGGTTCAAATCGACGAAGCTCATCGTCGGATGCTGGTCGTGCATCAGCTTGCCGGCGTCCTGCTCGACGTGGATGCGCTCGATCCCGATCATCTTGCCGTGCGCGATGCCCGCCTTTTCGTCGGCCTCGATATGCAGTGAGCCTTCGCCGACAAGCGGATGATAAAGCTGTGAAATCTGATAACCCTGCGGCAGGTCGGCATAGAAATAATTCTTGCGGTCGAAGCGCGACCATTTGTTGATCCCGGCCTCGATTGCCATGCCGGTACGCACCGCCTGGCGGATGCACTCGCGGTTCGGCACCGGCAGCATCCCCGGCATAGCCGCGTCTACCAGGCTCACCTGCGTATTGGGCTCCGCCCCGAACGCCGTCGCTGCGCCCGAAAACAGCTTGGCTTTGGAGGTGACCTGCGCATGGACCTCCAGGCCGATCACGACCTCCCACTCGCCAGTTTCGCCATGTATGCGATAATCAGTCATCATTTTTGTCCGTCATCGTCCCGCTTCCTTCGCTTCGTCAGCCGAGGAAGATCAGGCCCTGCGTCATCGTCTGCTCCCGGCTTTGGCGAATAACGCTTCGGCCGCTGCTTGCTCAATTTGAGCCACAATTCGCCGACACCTTCGATGATGGCAGCGACCATCTCGGCTAGGTCGGCAGCACGGCTCACCACCACTTCTCCGCGCGCGCCGTGAAGCCCGCGCGTTCCTCGATCGCCAGCCCGGCGTTGAGCACGCCCTGCTCGTCGAACGCCTTGCCGATGATCTGCAACCCCAGCGGCAGCCCTTCGCGGTTCAGCGCCGCCGGGACCGACATCGCGGGCAGCCCCGCGAGGCTCGCGGGCACCGCGAACACGTCGTTCAGATACATCGCCAGCGGATCGGCCATTTTCTCGCCCAGCCCGAACGCCGCCGACGGCGCGGTCGGCGCGAGGATCACGTCGCACGACGCAAAGGCCGCCTCGAAATCGCGCGCAATCAGCGTCCGCACCTTCTGCGCCTGCGTGTAGTAAGCATCGTAAAAGCCCGCCGACAGCACATAGGTGCCGATCATGATGCGGCGCTTGACCTCGGGCCCGAAGCCGTCGGCGCGCGTCGCGGCGTACATGTCCTGCAACCCCGCCCCCTGCGGCAGGTCGCGGAGGCCATAGCGCACGCCGTCGTAACGCGCGAGGTTCGACGAGGCTTCGGCAGGCGCGATGATATAATAGGCGGGCAGCGCATATTTGGTGTGCGGCAGGCTGATCTCGATCACGTCAGCCCCCGCATCCTTCAGCATCGCGATCCCCGCATCCCACATCGCGTCGATGTCGGGGTCGATGCCATCCAATCGATATTCCTTGGGAATGCCGACCGTCTTGCCCTTCAAATCACTCGACAAAGCGGCTTCCCAATTGGGTACGGGCATGTCGAGGCTCGTCGCATCCTTCGGATCGAAGCCCGCCATATTCTCGAGCATGATCGCGCAGTCGCGCACGTCGCGCGCCATCGGCCCCGCCTGGTCGAGCGAGCTCGCAAAGGCGACGATGCCCCAACGCGAGCAGCGGCCATAGGTCGGCTTGATCCCCGAAATGCCGGTGAAGGCCGCGGGCTGGCGGATCGAGCCGCCGGTGTCGGTCCCCGTCGCAGCGGGGCACAGCCGCGCCGCGACCGCGGTCGACGATCCGCCCGACGAGCCGCCCGGCGCGAGCGCGGCATTACCGCCGTCCTTGCGCTTCCACGGGCTGATGACATTGCCGAAATAGCTCGTCTCGTTCGACGACCCCATCGCGAACTGGTCGAGGTTCAGCTTGCCCAGCATTCCCGCGCCCGCGTCCCACAATTTCTGCGAAACGCTCGATTCATAGCGAGGGACAAAGCCTTCGAGGATATGGCTCGCCGCGGTCGTCTGGACGCCGTTCGTGCAAAACAGGTCCTTCATCCCGATCGGCACGCCCGACAAGGGCTTCAGCGTCCCCGCCGCACGGTCGGCGTCGGCCGTCTTCGCGGCGGCGAGCGCATGTTCGGGAGTCTCGACAATGAACGCATTGAGCGCCTTGGCGGCCGCGACATTGGCGCTGAACGCCTCCGCGACCTCGACGGCGCTGAAATCGCCCGCGCGGTGGCCGTCACGGATCTGCGCTACGGTAAGGTTCGTAAGATCAGTCATGTTTCGCACTCTTGTGCGCTCCCGCGAAGGCGGGAGCCCAGGGCGGCATAAACCGCAGTTTTTCGTTTCTGAACCCCGGATCGCTCGCGGCTACGCCGCTGTCCGGGATGATCGAATGATGTGCCATCACTCGATCACCTTCGGCACGCCAAAAAAGCCATGCTGCGGCTCAGGCGCATTGGCGAGAACATCGTCGCGGCGCCCTCCGCCGGTCAGCGGATCGGCGTCGACGACATCGTCGCGCAGGCGCAGCGTGTTCGGAATCACCGCGGTCATCGGTTCGACCCCGGCCACATCGACCTCGCCGAGTTGCTCGACCCAACCCAGGATATTGTTGAGTTCGCCTTCCATCGCCGCAGCTTCCGCATCGCTGATCGCGATGCGCGCCAGCGACGCGATTTTCTTCACCGTTGCCTGATCGATTGCCATTGAGTCCTGCCTTTGCGGAAGAAGACGCGCCGCTAGCACCGTCATTTGATTGCTTCAACCATGCTGATCCTCCCTGCGGCAAAGCCGTGGGGGAGGAAAATTCAGAACCCCTCGGTCTCCGCCACCCCGTCGACCATCACGCGCCGCTGCGCGACCGTTTCGACAGAGATCGTCGCGGTCGAGAGATCGACATCCTTGCGCGCCGCCTCCGGTTGGCGGTCGGCCTGCCCGACGACCCACCGCCCGCTGTCGTTGCGCGTCACGAAGTCGGACTGGATCGCCCCGCCCGGATCGCTTTGGCCGAGCACCGCGATGCGGCCCTCGTCGATCACCACTGCAACGCACTGCGCCGAGCGGCTGCACATATAGCTATCGGCAATCCGCTCGCGCGCGCCGTCGGGCAGCGCGCGGCCTTCGGGAAGGATGCGCAGCCGCTCCTCGATCGGCGCAACCGGCACCAGCCCGCGCGGCCCGTCAAGGTCGTATCTGTTCGTCGCGCCGAGCGCCGCCTGCGCTGCATCGGCGCGCGCCTTGTCGGACGATTTGGCGAGGGCAGCCAGCGCTGCGCGTCCTTCGGGGCCGAAATCGAACGCCATCGCCGCCCAGTCGAACTGCTCGGCCTTCACCGCGCCCGATTCGAGCCGCGCGAGTTGGTCGCGCGTCGAAATCGCGCCGAAATCGAACAGCGGCAGCGCAAGGGAGAGCGCGAGCAGCATCAGCGCGATCGCCAGCCGCTGCTGCAACGGGCGAAGCAGCTCGTCGAAGCGCCAGCGCGCCAGCGCCACCGCCCACAGCCCGGCAATCCCATAGGCGAGCGCGATGCCAACCGCGATCGCGCCCCAGATGCGCTCGGGCGTCCAGCCATATTGGCCGATTCGCACCTGCATCGACGCCGCCGCAATCGCCGCGAGCGGCAGCACCGCCAGCGCGAGCAGCGCCGCCGCGCCGCGCATCATCCGGTTCGCCGACCCTTCGTCGCCGCCGTTGCCGATCACCGCATTGGCGAGCAGCACCGCAAAGGCCGCTGCCGCGAGCATCAGCGCCGCGGTCGAAAAACCCGAACTCCACAGTCCGCCAAGCCCGGTGCCGACCAGCGACAGCAGGAACAACAGCAGCGCCGCCGCGAGCACCGGCGCCAGCACCGCGAGCACGATCATCACGAGCCGCTGCAGGGTCGCGACAAGCCTGTCGCGCTCGCGCAGCACGCCGACGGCGCCGCCGAACGCGGCGCCCGCGAGCATCCAGCCGAACCATTCGTCGTTGAGCAGGTCAAAGATCAGGTTGATCCCGATCAGCTTGAACATCTGCCCGATCAGCGCCGTCAGCAGGAAGGTCACCCCGACAAAGGCAAGGCTCGCCGCGCCGAGCACCGCGTCGGCCCACGCATGGCTGTGCAATCGCGCATAGGGCATCTGCCACAGCTTCCAGAACCGCCAGTCGGGCGCGACGTCGCGCCGCGTCTGGAACAGCGGCGTCGCGACAAGCACCGCGAGCATCCCCGACCAGAACGGCCATTCGACGGGCGTACCCCGCAGATTATAGCCCGCGGTCTGCCACGCGATCAGCCCCATGATGACGCCCCACAGCGCCGCAAAGCCGAGCGCCCAGTGCCAGCGCCGCTGCTCGACGCCGAGCACGAACACGATTGTCGCGACGGCCACCGCGGTCGCCAGGGCGCTCCGCCACGCGGCGAGCCGCTCGGGATATTGATGATCGATCAGCAGGTGGAACAGCAGCCCGGCGACGGCACAAAGCGCCGCCATGATCCAAGGCCGCAGCGGCCACGGCGCGTCGCTGTCGTCGAGGCGTGCCGAGGCGGCGCGGGGCGAATCGGCGGTGGCGGGTGTTGTTGCATCGGTCATACGAAACATCTGGGCTTGTTTCATGCGCGCGCGCAAGCCAGATAGCGCCTCGCAAACTGCCGCTTTGGTTCCATCACCTGCGAGGGAACAAACCGGCCGGACATTCATTTGGAGCCCCGATGGCCCGCAAATTCCTTTACCTCATCGCCGCGATCATCCTGCTCATCCTCGGCGCCGGCGTCGTCTACCAGCTCTTTCCGGGCTGGATCGCGCGCGTCGCCTTCGTGCCGAGCGCCGACTTCGAGCAACAGGCCGCCGCCGCGCCCAACGCCTATGACGACCCCGCCATGTGGTTCGCGCGCCCCGGCCTCGCCGACGATCCGACCGCATGGCGTCCTGACCCCGACGGCGCGGTAACCCCCGGCCCCGACAGCGCCGAGGCGCAAAGCGGCGACCAGCTTCTCCCGCCGGCGGGAGCCGCCGACGCCTCGGCCCCCGCCTTCCCCAAAGGCAACGCCGCGGTCTTTTTCGTCCACCCGACGAGCTATTACAGCAAGTCGAGCTGGAACGCCCCGCTCGACGATGCCGATGCCAACCACCGCGCCGGCCTGTTCATGCGCGGCATGGCGAGCGCCTTTGCCGATGCGGGCGAGATGTGGGCGCCGCGCTATCGCCAGGCGACGCTCGGCGCCTTCCTTGCGAGCGACCGGGTGACGGCGGGCAAGGCAATCGACGCCGCCTATCGCGACGTCGAGCAGGCGTTTGACGCCTTCGTCGCCGCGATCCCGGCGAACAAGCCGGTCATCCTCGCGGGGCACAGCCAGGGCGCGCTGCACCTCACCATGTTGCTCAAGAACCGCGTCGCGGGCACTCCGCTCGCGAAGCGCATCGTCGCCGCCTATATCGTCGGCTGGCCGGTCAGCGTCGACACCGATATCGAGGCCATGGGCCTCCCCGCCTGCCAGAACCCCGGCCAAAAAGGCTGCATCCTGAGCTGGGCAACCTTCGCCGAACCCGCCGATCCCGAAATGGTGCTCGGCGCCTATGACGGCACAATCGGCTTCGATGGCCGCCCGCGCGCCGACACCCGGATGCTCTGCACCAATCCGCTCACCGGCACCCCCGATACAGTAGCCACGGCCGACGCCAATATCGGCACGCTCAAGCCCGTCGACGGCTTCAAGGCGGGCAGCCTCGTCCCCGGCGTGATCGGTGCGCGCTGCGACGAGGAGCGCGGCCTGCTGCTCATCGGCGATGCCAATGTCGCCAAGGATTATGCGCCCAATTATGTGCTGCCCGGAAACAATTATCATGTTTTCGACATCACCCTCTTCTGGGCGAACGTCCGCGCCGACGTATTGCGGCGTTTGGCGAGCTTCGAGGGCAAACCGTCGCCGGTCCCGCCCGCCGCGGCGCCTGCAGAAACGCCGACTTCCTGAGATCGTCATTGCGAGCGAAGCGAAGCAATGACGGCTAAGGAGCGAAAATGATCACCACCGCCGCCCCCGATCTCGCCGCCGCGCTCCCCGATGGCGGACGCCTCGCGGGGCTCGATGTCGGCACCAAGACCATCGGCGTCGCGCTCTGCGACGCGGGGTGGAGCTTCGCGACCCCCGACAAGACGATCGTCCGCAAGAAATTCGCCGCCGACCTTGAAGCGCTGCGCGCGCTCGTCGCCGCGCAAGGCGTCGTCGGTCTCGTCGTCGGGCTGCCGCTCAACATGGATGGCAGCGACAGCCCGCGCACCCAGTCGGTGCGCGCCTTCGCCCGCAATCTCGCCCCGCTCGCTCTTCCCCTGCTGCTGTGGGACGAGCGCTGGTCAACCGCCGCGGTCGAACGCGCGATGGTCGCCGCCGACGTCAGCCGCGCCAAACGCGCCGAACGCATCGACAGCGCCGCGGCGGCGTTCATCCTGCAGGGTGCAATCGACGCGATGGTGCGCTGATCCTCCCTGCCGCGTAGCGGTGGGGAGGTGGCAGCGGCGCAGCCGCTGACGGAGGGGCGGTAACGCGGCCTCTCCACCATCCGCTTCGCGGACGGTCCCCCTCCCCATCGCTTCGCGACAGGGAGGATCGCGCTTGCGCAATCGCCTCCCGCCCCCTAAACGCTCGGCTTTAATGACAAGCTCATCCATCCGGCCCGCCAGCGACTATCCGCCCGGTGGCGATGCGTTTCGCCATCGCCATCTGCTCGGTATCGCCCCGCTCACCCCGTGGGAAATCTCCTACATTCTCGACGCCGCCGAAGAGTGGGTCGAAATGAATCGCAGTGGCGCCGCAAAGCATGACGACCGGCTCGCGGGGCTCACGATCATCAACGCCTTTTTCGAAAATTCGACGCGCACCCTGCTGTCGTTCGAAATCGCCGGAAAGCGCCTCGGCGCCGACGTCGTCAACATGCACGCCGCGCAATCGAGCGTGAAAAAGGGCGAGACGCTGATCGACACCGCGATGACGTTGAACGCGATGCGCGCCGACGCGATCGTCATCCGTCATGCGTCATCGGGCGCGGTACAGCTTATCGCCGACAAGGTCGACTGCCCCGTCCTCAACGCAGGCGACGGGCGCCACGAGCACCCGACGCAGGCGCTGCTCGACGCGCTGACGATCCGCCGCCGCAAGGGACGGGTCGAGGGGCTGACGATCGCAATCTGCGGCGACGTGCTCCACAGCCGCGTCGCGCGCTCGAACATCCTCGCGCTCACCCTGCTCGGCAACGAGGTGCGCGTCGTCGCGCCGCCGACGCTCACCCCGCCGGCGATGGAACGGATGCATGTTGCGACCTTCACCGACATGGACGAAGGGCTGAAAGACGCCGACGTCGTGATGATGCTGCGGCTCCAGAACGAGCGCATGGACGGCGCCTACCTCCCCTCGGCGCGCGAATATCACGCGCTCTATGGTCTCACCCCGGCGCGGCTCGACAAGGCGAAACCCGACGCGATCGTCATGCACCCCGGCCCGATGAACCGGGGGGTCGAAATCGACAGCAGCATCGCCGACGATCCCGAACGCTCGACGATCACCGAACAGGTCGAAATGGGCGTCGCGGTGCGCATGGCGTGCCTCGACATCCTGACGCGCCGCAAGCGGGGAGTGCCCGGATGGAACTGAACCCGCTCGTCATCACCAACGCGCGCCTGCTCGGCGGCGACAGCGTCACCGTGCTCGCCGTCGCCGGGAGCATTTCGGCGATCAACCCGTCCGATCTGCCCGACGGCGCCGTGACGGTCGATGCAAAGGGCCAGTGGATCGCGCCCGGCATCGTCGACCTTGGCGTGTTTGCGACCGACAAGCCCGCCTTTCACTTCGGCGGCATCACGCGCGCCGCGTTGATGCCCGACGGCGCGCACCCGCTCGATCATCCGGGGATGGTCGAGCGTGCGGCAAAGGGTGGCAAGCCCGACCTTTGGGTCCACCCGCTCGCCGCCGCGACCAAGGGCCTCGACGGCAAGGAACTGGCCGAGATTGCGCTGATGAAGAGCGCGGGCGCGCGCGCGGTCGCGACCGGCCGCCGCCGCATTGCCGATGCGGGCGTAATGCGCCGCGTGCTGTCCTACGCCGCCGCGCTCGGCCTCACCGTGATCGCGCATGCCGAGGACGAGGGGCTGACCCACGGCGCGGTGGCGACCGATGGCGAAATGGCGACGCGGCTCGGTCTTGCCTCGGCCCCCGCGATTGCCGAAGCGATGGCGGTCGCGCGCGACCTGATGCTGGTGGAGGAAACCGGCGCGCCGCTCCATTTCCGCCAGCTCTCGACCGCGCGCGCGCTCGATCTCGTCCGCGAGGCCAAGGCCAGGGGGCTGCCCGTGACCTGCGGCATCACCCCGGCGCATCTCTTCCTCTCGGATACCGCGGTCGGCGATTTTCGCACCTTCGCGCGCCTGTCGCCGCCGCTTCGCAGCGAGGACGACCGCCTCGCCTGCCTCGCCGCGGTCGCCGACGGCACGATCGACATCCTCGCGTCGGGCCACGACCCGCGCGGCCCCGAGGACAAGCGCCTTCCCTTTGCCGAGGCGCTGCCCGGCATGGCGGGCGCCGAAACCTTGCTCGCGATGGGGCTCCAGCTCGTTCGCGACGGCCATGTCACGCCCGCGCGCCTCTTCGACCTCCTCGCCGCCAATCCCGCGCGCCTGCTCGGCATCGACGCGGGGCGCATCGAGGCGGGGCTCGACGCCGACCTTATCCTGGTCGACGAAGGCACACCGTGGCAGGTCGATGCCAAGAAAATGGCCGCCTGGGCGGGCAATACTCCGTTCGACGGCATGCCCGTCCAGGGCCGCGCGACCGCGATGTGGAAAGGCGGCGTGCGAATACGCTGACCGCAAAAATGAAGCGCGGTCCTTCACGGGACCGCGCTTCCCCCCATAACCCCCTCGCGTGCGAGAGGGGAAATTTCTTATCGCGAAGCGAGCTGCACCGGGCGCGCCTTGGCCGCCCATTGGATCGCCTCGCTGCCGCCCATCTGGCGGACGAAGCAGCGCTCGCCCTCGGCTTTGAGCTGTTGGCACAATGCCTTGGCATCGCTGCTGCTCTTGAGGCCGTTGACCGTCAGGCGGTGAAAGGTGCGCCCGTTGACGACCGCGGCGTGGCTCGACGCCGGAAAGCTTGCGAGCATGGCGTTGCGCTGTTTCAGCACGCCCCATTTTTCCTTGGCGACCGCCAGGCTGTCATAGGCGCCGAGCTGAACCGCCCAGCCGTTCGGATTTTTCGTATCAAAGCCCATTGCGGCGGGGATCAGGCGGGTTGCGATCTCAAGTGCCTGGCGCTGCGCGGGGCGCAGTGTTTCGGCCTTGGCGCCCGCTGCTCCCGCCACGCGCGGCGCATGGCGATAGGGCGCGGCATCGGCGAGGATGATTTCGCCCGCTGCGGCCGGCTGCGGCAATTCGGTGACCGGAACGACGCCGTCGGCGTTGCGTTCGGGCATCGGCAGTTCGATGCTGCGGATCGCGCTCGATGCATCGGCCATCGCGACCGGTGCGGCTTCGGGCGGCGGCGGCGGCGCAAAGCTTTCGAGCGGCGCCGGGTCCGCGCTTGCCAGCATGACGGGTTCGGCGTCCGCGGCGGCCATCCGAACCGCCGGGAAATTGGCGAGTGCAAGGCGCACCGGCATACCGGCGTCGGCCTGCGCCTTGGTGCCGATCAGGTTCGCAACGCGCACCTGCGCGTCCGGTTGGCCTGCAAGCTGCGACCATTCGGCCATCCGGCCTTCGATCTTGTCGAGCGGCAGGTCCTGCGAGGCGATGATGCGCGCCTGCGCCCAGCGCCCCGACAGCGCGAGCGCCAGCGCCAGATTCTGCCGCGTGCGCGCGGTCGCGTCCTTGGCCCGCGCCGCTTCGGTCAGCACAAAGATCGATGCCTCGCTATCGCCCGCAAGCGCCAGCGCAAGCCCGAGGTCGGTTGCCGGAACGGTGTCGCGATGCTGCGACAACAGATCGACGGCCTCGCGGCGCTTGCCCTGCGCGATCTGCGCGAGGCTCAGCGCGATGACGCTATTGGCGTCGGGCGCGCCGAGTTCCATCGATTCGCTGAGCGCATGCGTCGCCGACGCGAAACGCCCGTCGTTGAGATAGGCCTGCCCCAGCAAAGCGCGATAGCGTGCATCGCGCGGGCTCGCCTCGACGGCGGCTTCGGCAAAGGCGACCGCCTTGCTGACCTTGCCATGCTCCATCGCATCGCGCGCGCGCTCGGCCGACTTTTCGGCGGTCGCGGGCGCCCCGGCGGCGCTCGACGGCGCTTTCGCCATCGTGCCCAGCCCGCTGCATCCAGTGGCCGTGCCGAGGACGAACCCCGAAACGGCCAGCTTCATCAGCATCTTGCGATTCATGACAGGTCCCCCTTTTTCTCGCTGTCTAGTTCGTCTTGCGTACCGGACGCGCTGCCGGCAGGCGGCTCGCCATTGCGTCGATTTCGGGTAGCGACGACAGATATTCGTCGAGCAGGTCGGTCAGGATTGCCTGCGCCGACTTGTTCGTCACGGCGCTCGCCAGCCGCAACCGCAGATGGCGTTCGGCGTCGAGGCGCAATGTGAACGCCGCCTTGTCGCGGGCGCGCAGCGCGCGCGGCGCCTTGGCTTTCGGGGCGGGACGCTGTTCGACCTTCGCCGCAACCGCGGCGACGCGATCCTTCAGCGATTCCTGCTGACGGACGACTTCGGGCACGTCGACCGGATCGGCGTCGAAGCCTTCCCCGGCCAATGCTTCGGTCAGGTCGCCGCCGCGTTCGGCGTTGATCGCCTCGTCGCGCGTCGCGCTTTCTTCGACCGCATGTTCGGCTTCGCTGTTGTGCGCCAGCACCGATCCGGCGAGGAGCGGCTTCAGGTCGACCATCCGGCCGCCGTCGTTCGACTGGTCGGGGTCGACATCATAGCCCATGTCGTTCCAGCCAAGGTCGTCATAGCCCGTCCCGGTCAGCGGTGCGGGGCCGCTGCCGAGCGGCTGACGGCGCATGGCGGGTCGTGCTCCACCCTTGCGGGCAAGAAGTCCGGCGCTCAGCGATGCGAGGGGTTTGGGTTCGCCCATGGTTCCAAACTCTCCCGTCACTGACCGGCGACGCGGCGGCCGAAGCCACCACCCATCGGACGGACCGCGCCATAACTGCCCGGCTGCGGCACCGCGGGTGCCGAAAAGACGGTGCGGCGGAAATTCTTTTCCAGCCGGTCGTTTATATAGGTCCACAATTGGCGAATCTCTTCGGCCGAACGCCCGTTGGGGTCGACCTCCATCACCGTGCGCCCGTCGATCATCGACGCCGCATAGTCGGTGCGATGGTGCAGCGTCACCGGTGCGACGGTGCCGTGCTGCGACAGCGCGACGGCCGCCTCGCTGGTGATCTTTGCCTTGGGGGTCGCGGCGTTGACGACGAACACGAGCGGCTTGCCCGCGCGTTCGCAAAGGTCGACCGTGGCGCCGACGGCGCGCAGGTCGTGCGGGCTCGGGCGCGTCGGGACGACGATGAGTTCGGCGACGCCGATAACGCTCTGGATCGCCATCGTGATCGCCGGCGGCGTGTCGATAACGGCGAGTTTGAAGCCCTGCTGGCGCAGCACCTCAAGGTCCGATGCAAGCCGCGCGACCGTGGTCTGCGCAAAGGCCGGAAGGTCGGTTTCGCGCTCGTTCCACCAGTCGGCGAGCGAGCCCTGCGGATCGATGTCGATCAACACGACGGGGCCGGCGCCGGCAAGCTGCGCCTGCACCGCGAGGTGCCCCGACAGCGTCGTTTTGCCCGACCCGCCTTTCTGTGAAGCCAATGCCAATACGCGCACTGCTATCCCCCTCGGATATCCAATAATCGGCCGGAGGAATGGCATGGAGGACGCTAAAATTGAGTTAACGATGATAAATTGTCGGTGAACGAGCCGTTGGATTCTGTGGTAAAGATCCGCTTAATGCGAAACTGTCCCGGCATGGAGCAACTACGGGCATCCCGCACGCGTCGCTAACGGGGTGTTAGCCAATTGCCCCTATCCGCTTTGCCGGGACCGACGGCCGATCACATGCGCCGCAAGCCAGTGGAGATACTCGATGCGTTCCATTCGCACCGCCGCCCTTTTCAGCCTGCCGCTCGCGCTCGCCGCGCTTGCCGTGCCCGCCAATGCCGATGTGAAGGATGGCGTCGATGCCTGGCAGGCGGGCGATTATCAGGCCGCCGTCGCCGAGTGGCGCCCGCTCGCGCTTGCCGGCGACCCCGATGCGCAGTTCAATCTGGGTCAGGCCTACAAGCTCGGCCGCGGCGTTCCCGCCGATCTGGCGCAGGCCGAGGCCTGGTATCGCCGCGCCGCGAAACAGGGCCATTTGCAGGCCGAGGACAATCTTGGCCTCGTGCTTTTCACTGCCAACCGCCGCGACGAGGCGATGGATTATATCGCCCGATCCGCCGCGCGGGGGGAACCGCGCGCGCAATATGTCCTCGGCACCGCGCACTTCAATGGCGACCTTGCCACGCGCGATTGGCCGCTTTCTTATGCACTGACGAAGCGCGCGACCGACGCCGGGCTCGACATCGCCGCCGCACGGCTCGCGCAGCTCGACCGGTTGATCCCGCTCGAACAGCGCCAGCGCGGACTTGCGATGCTCCCCGACATGGAAAAGTCCGAAGCGCGCGCACGCCTTGCCGCGGTCAATGCCGCCGCACCGCCGCCGCCCAAGGCGGTGGCCTCGCCGGTGAAGACCGCGCGCCTACCCGCTTCGCTCCCTGCCACCAGCTACACGCCCCCGCCGGTGATTGCGGCTGCGAAGCCGCCCGCCGCTGCTGCGGTCCCCGACGCGCCTACCGCAATCGTCACACCCGCGCCGGCTCCGCTGCTCTCGCCCGTCGCACAGGCGGCAGCCGATGCCGCAAGCGAGGCAACGGCCGCCGCAGCGGCAGCGGCCGGAACGAGTTTCGACGCGCCGCCCGAAACGGCGCCGGCGGCATCCGCACCCGTAAAGCCCGTCAAAACGGCGGTCGCTCCGGCGCCCGAACGGCCCGCCCCCGTCAAAACCGCCACGCCCGGGCACGCCCCGGCAAAGCAAGCCGAAAGCCCGTGGCGCGCGCAGCTCGGCGCCTTCGGTGTCGAGGCCAACGCCCGCAACCTCTGGGCGGCGCTCTCCGGCAAGCACCCGGCCGTCGCGGCGCGCAAACCCTATTTCGTCAAGACCGGCGCGCTCACCCGCCTCCACGCGGGCGGATTTGCCGACAAGGCTGCGGCCGACCGCTTCTGTACGGAAATGACAGCCAGCGGCCAGCCCTGCCTCGTTATCGCAAAATAGTGCCGCGACTCCGCGCGCAATGTGCCTGCCCTAACAGCTTGCCGTAGCGTCATTAAAATGCAATACTTGCTCCCGGACCGCACGTTCATTGCCGCACGGCATTGAACGGGGGGCCGGGAAGTTCCCCCGGCTCCTGCCAAACTCGGGCGGTCCATCCATCGCAAGGACCGACCCGCGGAAGGGAGGGCTTGATGGACAGGGGCATCGATTCGCGTTTCGAAAGCGGAGGCGCGACCAATATTCGGGAATCGCCGGAACAACCGGACCGGCGCGAGGGCGATCGCTATCGCTCGGTTTGCCGTATCGCGCGCGTGAGCCGCTCTGACGACATGGGACTGTGGCGTGTGCGCAATATCTCCGACAAGGGGATGATGCTCGCGGCCGACGTCGATTTGGCCGGGGGCGAAGCGGTGGAGATCGCGCTGTCAGAAAGCACCGTCATCAGCGGCCGGATAGTCTGGGCGGACAAGGGGCGCTGCGGCATTGCTTTCGACCAGCCTATCGACGCAGCCGCGGTGCTCGCGGCGCTGGCGCAGGAACAACAGGCCGAAGGTTATCGTGCCTTGCGGCTTCCAATCGAGATCGAAGCGCTCGTCCTTTTCCGCAACGACGCGCGCCCGATCGACCTTGTCGACATTTCGCAAAGCGGGGCGGGCTTCGTTTACGACAGCAAGCTCGACACCGGGACCGAGATCGACCTGCTGCTTCCCGGCGATGATCAGAAACGCCCGGCGCTCGTGCGCTGGTCAAAGGGGAATCGCGGCGGCCTGTGGTTCAGGCGGCCGCTCGACAGGACCGAGCTGGAAAGCGTCGCGCGCTTTCGATCCTGACGGCGCCGCGCGCGCATGCCGCGCTATGGCATGTGGCGCAGGTGAATGATCGGATAGGGCCGCCCCTGCCCGTCGAGCGCAGACCGGCCGACGGGCACGAAACCAAGCCGCCGGTAAAAGCCCACCGCCTGGTCATTCTGCTCGTTGACGTCGGTCGAAAGCCCCGGCGCCCGCGCCAGCGCATGAAGGACGAGCATGCGCCCGACGCCCTTGCCGCGATGCGCGGGGGCGATGAAAAGCGCATCCATATGGGCGCCGTTCAGCAGCATGAAACCCACCGGCCGATCCGCCCCATCGACGGCGAGCCAGAGCGGTGCCGAGGGCAGGAAATCGGCGACTTCGGCGTCGATTGCCTTCCGGTCGGCTGCGGACAGGAAGTCGTGCGTTGCATCGACCGCGTCGCGCCAGATCTGCAGCACCGCGGCGCCGTCGCCGGGCACAGAGGCGCGCATTGTACAGGGCGCGCGGTCCATCGTCCTTGTTCTCGCCCGGCGTCCGGCGTCGTTCAGCCCAGAACCCAATCGCGCCGCGGATAGCCCTGCGCCCACAAGAGCGCGGTCAGGTCGTGGTGGCGGATCGCGGCGTCGGCGGCCTGGGCGGCGGCGGCGTGCGGGTGGTAAGCGATGCCGAGCCCCGCCGCGGTGATCATCGGAATATCGTTCGCCCCGTCGCCGACCGCGAGTGTGTCGGCCAGCGGCAGCCCGTATTTCGCCGCCTCGGCGGTCAACGTTGCATGCTTGGTGCTCGCATCGACCACCGGTTCGGTCACCCGGCCCGTCAGCTTGCCGTCGACAACCTCCAGCACATTGGCAACGACGCGGTCGAAACCGATCGCCTCGCCCACCGGATCGGCAAAAGCGGTGAATCCTCCGGTGACGAGCACCGACCGCGCGCCATGCGCCTTCATCGTCTGGATCAGCGTGCGCGCGCCGCGCGTCAGGCGCACCCGCTCGATCCGGCATTCGGCCAGCACGCTTTCGTCCATCCCGCCGAGCAGCGCGACACGCTCGGCCAGTGCGGCGCGAAAATCGAGCTCGCCCTTCATCGCGCGCTCCGTAATCGCCGAAATCTGCGGTTTCAGTCCGGCATAATCGGCCAGTTCGTCGATGCATTCACAGCGGATCATCGTCGAATCCATGTCGGCTATGATCAGCTTCTTGGTGCGGTCGCCGAGCGGCTGGACGACCACGTCGAGCGCCCCATGATCCATTTTCGCCAGTTCCTTGCGCGCGCTCACCAGGCTCCCCTCGAACGCGATGTCCACAGCGTCACCGACATCAAGCCAGTGCGGCGCGCCGACGTCATGCCCCGTCATGTCGAGCCGGTCGATCGCTTCGCGGACCACCTCACCCGTCAGCTTTCCGTCGGCGATCAGCGTGGCAACGAACATGGCGGCTCCTTCTCCCTTGGCTCGCGGCGCGCGCCGCCCTTCCCTTATCGCGGGCGCCGCGGTCTGCGGCAAGAGTGCTTTGGCTGTCGGGCGGCCGATGCCGCGGCGCGATGGCGGCCGACGACGATCCGGTGTCCGCTAAAGCCCGGGTTTCATCGCGCGAAGAACTCTCCCTATTGCGTGCCTGATGGCCGGCGGCAATAGCATCGCCCGTCTCGCGTGACTGACGCTTGAGATGGGGCACCATCGGGAAGCGCGAGCATGATCGGCCGCGCGTCTGGGCATCCATCTCGCAAGGAGGAACCGATGCCCCAATCCGAAAATCTGCTCGCCTTCGCCATCATCGCGCTCGGCATGGTGCTGACGCCCGGTCCGAACATGGTCTATCTGATCTCGCGCGCCATCTGCCAGGGCCGTTCGGCGGGCGTGATTTCGCTTGGCGGGGTCGCGCTCGGCTTCGTCTTTTATATGCTCTGCGCCGCGTTCGGGATCACCGCGCTCGTGATGGCGGTGCCCTTTGCCTATGACGCAATCCGCTTTGCAGGCGCGATCTATCTGCTGTGGCTCGCTTGGCAGGCGGTGCGACCGGGCGGGCGTTCGCCGTTCGAGGTCAAGGATCTCGCCATCGACCCGCCGGCAAAGCTTTTTGCGATGGGGTTCCTGACCAACCTGCTCAACCCCAAGATTGCCGTCATGTACCTGTCGCTTCTGCCGCAATTCATCTCGCCCGATGCCGGCGGGATACTCGGTCAGGCGCTCGTGCTTGGCACGACACAGATCATGATCAGCATAATCGTGAATCTTGCGATCGTCGTGTCGGCCGCATCGATCGCGCGCTTCCTTGTCCGGCGGCCCAGCTTTGCGAGCATCCAGCGCTGGGTGATGGGTACGGTACTGGCGGGGCTCGCTGTGCGGATGGCGACCGAAGCACGTCGTTGAACGCTACCCGGACCGCCCGGCGGCGCAGGAGGAACAGTTGACGACACGGCCTCGCGCGTTGGCGTGCGGACTGTTATCACCATCGGAATATGAGCCAGTCCCTTCCTTCCTCTTCCAACCGCCCTCCCCTGGCGCTCATCGTCGGTCCGACAGCGAGCGGCAAGAGCGCTCTTGCAGTCGCGCTGGCGCAGGCCCTCGGCCGGGCGCAGGTCGTCAATGCCGACGCGAGTCAGGTTTACCGCGACCTCGCGGTCCTTTCGGCGCGCCCGACGGACGAAGAGATGGCGGGGGTGCGCCATTGCCTCTTCGGCCATGTCGATGGCGCCGAAGCCTATAATGCCGCACGCTGGGCGCAGGAGGCGCGCCGCGCGCTCGCCCATGCTTGGGAGGATGGCGACGTCCCCATCCTCGTCGGCGGCACCGGCATGTATCTGCGCACGCTCTTGTTCGGCATCGCACCGGTTCCCGACATCGATCCCGACGTCCGCGCCAAGGTGCGCGCGCTGCGCCTCGACGACGCCTATGCCGCGCTTGGGCGCGAAGATCCCGTCGCGGCCGAAAAGCTCGACCCGACCGACGGGCTGCGCATCGCCCGCGCGCTCGAGGTTATCCGTTCGACCGGCCAGCCGATCGCGGCATGGCAGCGTTCGCTCGTCGGCGGCATTGCCGACACTGTGACGCTCGTTCCCCTCATCCTTCTCCCGCCGCGCGGCTGGCTGCGCGAACGCTGCGACCATAGGCTCGCGCAGATGTTCGACGGCGGCGCGATCGAAGAGGTCGAGGCGCTCGTCGCGCGCGGACTCGACCCCGATCTGCCCGTGATGCGCGCCATCGGCGTTCCGCAAATCGCGGCCTTTCTGACGGGCGAGCTGTCGCGTGACGAGGCGCTGGCGCGGGCACAGGCGGCGACGCGCCAATATGCGAAACGTCAGTTCACCTGGTTCCGCCACCAGCCTCCGGCCGAATGGCCCCGGCATACAGAGTCATTAAACAACGATTCTATCAATGAAATTGCAATTAAATTACACGATAGATTATTGACAGGATAGAATCATGCACTTATTGCCCGCAACCCTGTTGCAGCGCACAAGGCGCGTGCCCTTGCGGCTGCCAGATTGAAGAAGGAGTTTCGTCGTGACGGAAATGAGTGGTGCCGACATGGTGGTTCAGGCGCTGGTCGACCTCGGGGTCGATACGGTGTTCGGCTATCCGGGCGGCGCCGTGCTTCCGATTTACGACGCGCTTTTCAACCATCCGCAGATCAAGCATATTCTCGTCCGCCACGAACAGGCGGCGACGCACGCGGCCGAGGGCTATGCGCGCGCGACGGGCAAGCCCGGCGTCGTGCTCGTCACCTCGGGTCCCGGTGCGACCAATGCCGTCACCGGCATCACCGATGCGCTGCTCGATTCGATCCCGATGGTCGTGCTCACCGGACAGGTTCCGACGAACCTGATCGGCACCGACGCCTTTCAGGAATGCGACACGGTCGGCATCACCCGCCACTGCACCAAGCATAATTATCTGGTGATGGACCCCGACCGGCTCGGCCCGGTGATCCACGAGGCCTTCTTCATCGCGACGCACGGCCGCCCCGGCCCGGTCGTCGTCGACATCCCCAAGAATGTGCAGGTCGCGACCGGCAGCTACACCGTGCCCGAGCGGATCGAGCATAAAAGCTATCGCCCGCAGATCGAGCCCGACGCCGGCCCGATCGCCAAGGCGATCGCGCTCATCGCCGCGGCCGAGCGCCCCGTTTTCTATTCGGGCGGCGGCGTCATCAACGCCGGCCCCGACGCGAGCGCCGCGCTGCGCCAGCTCGTGGCGCTCACCGGCGCGCCGATCACCTCGACGCTGATGGGGCTCGGCGCCTTCCCGTCGGACGACCCCAAATGGCTCGGCATGCTCGGGATGCACGGCACGTACGAAGCCAATATGGCGATGAACCGCGCCGACCTGATCATCGCGGTCGGCGCGCGCTTCGACGACCGCGTCACCGGCCGTCTCGACGCCTTCGCGCCCGAGGCGAAGAAAATCCACATCGACATCGACCGAAGCTCGATCAACAAGATCGTCCCCGTCGATATCGCGATCGTCGGCGACGCCGGCCGCGCGCTCGATGCGCTCATCGCCGCGTGGCAGGACCGGGGACATCAGGCGCGCGACCTTGGCGAATGGTGGCGCCGCATCGACGGCTGGCGCGCGACGCGCTGCCTCGACTTTCCCGAAAAGACCGAGGCGTCGGCCGAGATCATGCCGCAGCGCGCGATCAAGGCTTTGTTCGACGCAACGCGCGGCCGCGACCCGATCATCACGACCGAGGTCGGCCAACACCAGATGTGGGCGGCGCAGCATTTCGGCTTCTCGGCCCCCAACCGCTGGCTCACCTCGGGCGGGCTCGGCACGATGGGCTATGGCTTCCCCGCCGCCGTGGGCGCGCAGATCGCCAAGCCCGACCGCCTCGTCATCTGCGTTGCGGGCGAAGCCTCGCTCCAGATGAACATCCAGGAAATGGGCACGGTCAGCCAGTACCGCCTGCCGGTGAAGATCTTCATCCTCAACAACGAATATATGGGGATGGTCCGCCAGTGGCAGGAACTCACCTATGAAAGCCGCTATTCGAACAGCTATTCGGACAGCCTGCCCGATTTCGTGAAGCTCGCCGACGCCTATGGCTGGACCGGGCTGCGTATCGACACGCTCGGCGAACTCGAGGACGGCATTCGGACGATGATCGACACGCCGGGTCCGGTGATCGTCGACTGCCGCGTCGCCAAGCTCGCCAACTGCTTCCCGATGATTCCGTCGGGCGCGGCACACACCGACATGATCCTCCAGCCGAGCGACGTCATCGGCACGATGGACGACGAAGCGAAAGCACTGGTCTAGCCCCATGAAAATCCAAACCGAAGCGGGCGAGCGCCATGTGCTCGCGGTCACCGTCGACAATGAATCGGGCATCCTCGCCAAGATCACCGGCATGTTCTCGGCGCGCGGCTATAATATCGAGAGCCTGACCGTCGCCGACATCAGCGCCGATCATGCGGTGTCGCGCATCACCATCGTCACCAGCGGTCCGCCCGCGGTGATCGACCAGATCATCGCGCAGCTCGACCGGCTGGTGCCCGTCCACAGCGTCACCGACCTCACCGACCAGGGCGCGCATGTCGAGCGCGAGATTGCGCTCGTCAAGGTCGCGGGCACGGGCGACAAGAGGATCGAGGCGCTGCGCATGGCCGACGTCTTCCGCGCCAAGGTCGTCGACACCACGCTGACGAGCTTCATTTTCGAAATCACCGGGTCGAGCGACAAGGTCGACCGCTTCGTCGCCTTGATGCGCGAATGCGGGCTGGTCGAGGTCGGCCGCACCGGCGTCGTCGCCATCGCTCGCGGGGCGGAGGCGGTTTAGGGTTTACGTCTTGGGTTTCAACTTGTCGTCACCCCGGACTTGATCCGGGGTCCATGGATGCCGGATCAAGTCCGGCATGACGAAAAACTACAGGGAAGAAGACATGCAGGTTTATTACGATCGCGACGCCGACCAGGATCTGATCAAGGGCAAGAAGGTCGCCGTCGTCGGCTATGGCAGCCAGGGCCACGCGCACGCGCAGAATATGCGCGACAGCGGCGTCAAGGAGGTTGCGATTGCGCTCCGCCCGGGTTCGGCAACCGCAAAGAAGGCCGAGGCTGCGGGCTTCAAGGTGATGACCAATGCCGAGGCTGCTGCCTGGGCCGACGTCATCATGATCGCCGCGCCCGACGAGCATCAGGCGAAAATCTACGCCGACGACATCGGCCCGAACATGAAGCCCGGCGCCGCGCTCGCCTTCGCGCACGGCCTCAACATCCACTTCGGCCTGATCGAGGCGCGCGCAGACATCGACGTCTTCATGGTCGCGCCCAAGGGGCCGGGCCACACGGTGCGCAGTGAATATCAAAAGGGCGGCGGCGTCCCCTGCCTGATCGCGGTCGCGCAGGAGGCCGAAGGCAACAGCGGCAACGGTTACGCCAAGGCGCTCGCCCTCTCCTACGCCTCGGCCGTCGGCGGCGGGCGCAGCGGCATCATCGAAACCACCTTCAAGGAAGAGTGCGAAACCGACCTCTTCGGCGAACAGGCGGTGCTGTGCGGCGGCATCACCCACCTGATCCAGGCCGGGTTCGAAACGCTGGTCGAGGCGGGCTATGCCCCCGAAATGGCCTATTTCGAATGCCTCCACGAAACCAAGCTGATCGTCGACCTCCTCTATGAAGGCGGCATCGCGAACATGCGCTATTCGATCTCGAACACCGCCGAATATGGCGACATCAAGACCGGCCCGCGCATCATCACCGACGAGACCAAGGCCGAAATGAAGCGCGTCCTCGCCGACATCCAGTCGGGCCGCTTCGTCAAGGATTTCGTCCTCGACAACCAGGCCGGCCAGCCCGAGCTGAAGGCCAGCCGCAAGGCCGCCGCCGCGCACCCGATCGAACAGACGGGCGAAAAGCTGCGCGCGATGATGCCGTGGATCGCCAAGAACAAGCTCGTCGACAAGGCGAAGAACTGAACTTGCTGTCTCCCCTCCCCTTCAGGGAAGGGGCAGCGAGACTTGCGGGTCATGCCCGCTAGTCGCAGCGGGGTGGGCGTTGAGCTGGCTGAAGGCGGCGACCCCCACCCCCAACCCCTCCCCTGAAGGGGAGGGGCTTATTGATAGAGGCCGCGCATGACGCCCCCCTTTGCCCCCCACCGCGCCGATCTCGCCGCGCTCGCCGCAGACGACCGGCGCCGCGCGCTCGCGCCGCGCACGGGGATCGACTTTGCCTCGAACGACTATCTCGCGCTCGCGGGTTCCTATGCGCTCGCCGAGGCGCTTGCCGAGGGCGCGGCGCGCGGTATCCCCGCCGGTTCGGGCGGCTCGCGCCTGCTGCGCGGCAACCATGAAGAGCATGAGGCGCTCGAAGCCGACGCCGCGCGCCATTACGGGACCGAGGCCGCGCTCTTCTTCGCGACCGGCTTTGCCGCCAACGCCGCGCTGTTCGCGACGCTGCCGCAGCGCGGCGACCTCGTCGTCCACGACGAACTCATCCACGCGAGCGCGCACGACGGGATGAAGCTCGGCCGCGCCGGGCGCATCGACGCGCGCCACAATGACGCGCAGGCGTTCGACGACGCCATTGCGCGCTGGCGGCGCGGCGGCGGCGTCGGCACGCCGTGGATCGCCGTCGAAAGCCTCTATTCGATGGACGGCGACCGCGCCCCGCTCGCCGATCTCGCCGCCGTCGCCGACCGCCACGATGCGGTCCTCGTCATCGACGAGGCGCATGCGACCGGGGTTTACGGCCCCGCCGGACAGGGGCTCGCGCACCAATATGCCGGCCGCCCGAACGTCATCACCCTCCACACCTGCGGCAAGGCGCTGGGGACCGAGGGCGCGCTGCTCTGCTGCCCCGCGATCGTCCGCGATTTCCTCGTCAACCGCGGCCGCCCCTTCATCTTTTCGACTGCGCCCTCGCCGCTGATCGCGTGGCTCGTGCGACAGGCGCTCGAAATCGTCGCGACCCAGCCCGAGCGCGCGGCGCGCCTCGACGCGCTTGTCTGCCACGCCGAATATCGCCTCGCCGCGCTCGGCCTGCCGTCGAGCGGCAGCCAGATACTGCCCGTCGTCATCGGCGACAATGCGCGCACGATGCGGATCGCCGCCGCGCTCCAGGCTGCCGGCTTCGACATTCGCGGCATCCGCCCGCCGACCGTGCCGCACGGCACCGCGCGGCTGCGCATCGCGCTGACGCTCAACGTCGGCGAAAGCGACATCGACGCGATGACGGAGGCGCTGTCGGCCGCTATGGCCGCGGCATGACCAGGCGCTTCATCGTCACCGGTACCGACACCGGCATCGGCAAGACCATCTTCTCCGCCGCGCTCGCCGGCGCGCTCGGCATTCCCTATTGGAAGCCGATCCAGTCGGGCCTCGAAGACGAAACCGACAGCGAAACCGTCGCCAAACTCCTCCCTGCGGCGAAGCCGTGGGGAGGGGGACCGCGCCCGAAGGGCGTGGTGGAGGGGCAAGAAGGACAAAGCCCCTCCGTCAGTCCTGCGGACTGCCACCTCCCCATCGCTTCGCAACAGGGAGGAACGATCCTCCCTGAAGCCTATCGCCTCGTCACCCCCGCCTCCCCGCATATTGCGGCCGAAATCGACGGCGTCACCATCGACGCGCACGCCCTCACCCCGCCGCCGGGCGACCTGCTCGTCGAAGGCGCGGGCGGCGCGCTCGTCCCCGTCACGCGCTCGCTGCTCTACGCCGACCTGTTCGCGCGCTGGCAGATCCCCGTGATTATCTGCGCCCGCACCGCGCTCGGCACGATCAACCACAGCCTGCTGACGATCGAGGCGCTGCGCGCACGCGAAGTCCCGATCCACGGCATCGCCTTCATCGGCGACGCGGTCGAGGACAGCGAGGCGATCATCTGCGACCTCGGCAAGGTCCGCCGCCTCGGCCGCCTGCCAATCATCGATCCGCTGACGCCCGAAAGGCTCGCGGACGCCTTCGCCACGAACTTCGACCTCACTGATTACCAATAATCATACGTCATCCCGGCGAAGGCCGGGATCTCGCCCTCTCGGCCCAACGCACCGGCGAGATCCCGGCCTTCGCCTGGATGACGAAATGAGATAAGGCGCCGAAATGACCACCCCCTCCCCCGTCTGGCACCCCTTCACCCAGCACGGCCTCGGCGAGCCGATCCCGCTCATCGACCGCGCGGAGGGCGCGCGCATCTACGACGCCCTCGGCAATAGCTGGATCGACGCCATCTCGAGCTGGTGGGTCACGACGCACGGCCACGCGCACCCGCGCATCATGGCGGCGATCCGCGAGCAGTCGGAAAAGCTCGACCAGCTCATCTTCGCGGGCTGGACGCACGAACCCGCCGAGACCCTCGCCGCCGAACTCGTCCGCATCACCCCCGACCCGCTCACCCGCGTCTTCTTTTCGGATTCGGGATCGACCAGTGTTGAGGTCGCGCTCAAGATGGCGCTCGGCTATTGGGCGAACGTCGGCGCGGACCGCAGCCGCATCCTCGTCCTCGAACACAGCTATCATGGCGACACGATCGGCGCGATGTCGGTCGGCGAGCGCGGCGTGTTCAACCGCCCCTATCAACCTTTGCTCTTCGACGTCGGCACCATCCCCTTCCCGCACGAAGGGCGCGAGCAAGAGGCGCTCGACGCGCTCGAAGCCGCCTGTCGCGAAAAGCCCGCCGCCTTCATCGTCGAGCCGCTGATCCTCGGCGCGGGCGGCATGCTCGTCTATCCCGCATGGGTGCTCGCCGAAATGCGCGCCATCTGCGCGCGCCACGATGTGCTGTTCATCGCGGACGAGGTGATGACCGGATGGGGCCGCACCGGCACGCGCTTCGCCTGCGACCAGGCGGGCGTCATCCCCGACATCCTGTGCCTGTCCAAGGGGCTCACCGGCGGCGCGGTCCCGCTCGCGGTGACGCTGTGCATCGAGCCGATTTTCGAAGCGCACCTATCCGAAGACCGCGCACGGCTCTTTTATCATTCGAGCAGTTATACCGCGAACCCGATCGCCTGCGCCGCCGCCAACGCCAATCTCGCGATCTGGCGCGACGAGCCGGTGCAGGCACGCATCGACGCGCTCGCCGACGCGCAGGCCGCGCACCTTGCAATGCTCGCCGCGCACCCGCGCGTCGCCAACGCGCGCCGCCTCGGCACCATCGCCGCGCTCGACGTCGTCGCGACCGACACCGGCTATCTCTCGAACCTCGCCCCGCGCCTCACCGCCTTCTACCGCGACCGCGGCGTCCTCCTCCGCCCGCTCGGCAACAGCATCTATGTCATGCCGCCCTATTGCACGACGGCGGACGAATTGGCGGAGGTGTGGCAAAGCATTGCCGTGTCGCTCGATGAAATCACTCGGTAGCAATTCGGAACGGCTTAAAGCTTGTTAGCTACTTGTTCTCGTCGATTTATTTGTTAGTCCCTCTATCTGTTCAGTCATCAAGGCCGAACACTGCAGCTCGTGCAACAAGGAAAACGGGGGACAAATATGGAATGGATGCTGATGCCGCTAAAACGCTACGCCGAATTTTCGGGGCGTTCGCAGCGGAAAGAATATTGGATGTTCACGCTCTTCATGGTGCTTGTAATCGCGGCCCTGATGTTCGGTGCGGCACTATTGGGCGGCTTTGACGACACCGACGACACAAGTATCGGCGGCGCAATTTTTCTGTTGCTCCTTATCGGTTTCGTGCTCGTCACCGCCATTCCTTCGATTGCGGTCACCGTTCGGCGACTACACGATCAGGACAAATCTGGCTGGTTCTATTTGATCAGCTTTGTCCCATACGTCGGAGGAATCATCATGTTTGTATTCATGTGCATCGACGGCACCCACGGATCGAACCGATTTGGGCCGGATCCCAAAGGCGGTCATAGCGAAATTTTCGCCTGACCGCCCAATTTTGATCCACGGATGCGAAGGGACGGGGTGGGCTTACCCCCCGAACTTCGCGTCCGCCGGGATCACCTCCCAATTCTTGTGCCCGTTCGCGATATTCGAGTCGCGTTCCTTCAGCCACATCGCGCGCACGTCGCGGTTGAAGTTGAGGTAGAGCTTGCCGTCGACCAGCGTATAGGCGAGCGGGTCGCCGGGCGCGAGATAGCCGCGCGACATCGCCCATGCGCAATGTCCGCCGAACTGCGGCGCAAAGGCTTCGGGGTTGGCGGCAAAGCGTGCGGCATTGGCGGCATTGGCGAAATGATAGACCGCGCCGTCATGCTCGACCGCATGTTCGGCCTTGCCCATCACCGGGTCGCCGCCGGTTTCGAAATAGCTCACCGTGTCATAGCCGCTCACGGCAACATTGCCGCCCTCGACCCCGACATAGACGGGCTTGGCGTGAGCGGGCGACAGCGACAGCGCGAGCGGCGCGAGCAGCGCCGCGAATAGTGCGAACAGCGACCTTGTTTTCATGACATTTTCTCTCCGGACGGCGCCGGCCCGATGCCGGGCACCCGCAAGGCTTCGCGCGGTCCGGCATTTCGGTTACACCAATCCCCTCGCCCATCCGGTTCGGCTGAGGTTCATCTTCAGGGCCTAGGGTCAGGACCCTAGCATCGGGTGCGGGATGGGTTATCGGGAATGCGCACATGAAAAACTTGTCCTCCCTCATCCTGCCCTTGCTGCTCCTCGCGACCCCGGCGCTCGCACAGGAAGAGGAAAGCCTCGCCCAGTCGAGCACGCCGCCCCAGAAAACCTCGATCCTCTATACCTATGGCGACGAACCCTGCCCCGAAGGCGCCGCGAACGAAATCGTCGTCTGCGCGCAGCAGCCCGAATCCGAACGCTATCGCGTGCCCAAGGAATTGCGCGAGGAGTTGAAGGACGACGCCCCCGCGGGCGGCGGCAGCTGGGCCTCGCGCGTCGAGGGCTATGACGGCATCGCGCGGCAGACGCGCCCCGACAGCTGCTCGGCGGTCGGCAGCTATGGCTTCACCGGCTGCGCGGCGCTCGCATTGCGCGAGTGGTTCGAGGCGAAGCGCGCGCCCTGATCGGGTCCGGCGATACGGCGCACCCATATTGTCACATCGCGGCGCTACAGCCCGCATCGGGGCCGCTTTTCCGCCCCTTCGCAGGAGCGCAGTGCGATGAGCGAACTGGTACGCGAAATTGTCGAACTGAACGCCGGGATCGACGGCGACGAGGACAGCCCGCTGCTCGTCGTCGAGGTCGAGGGGCTCGCCCGCACCGCCGGCTGGACGCAGGTGCGGCTCGAACCGCATGTCTATATCACCCCGCCCGACGACGGCTTCCAGGATTTCGACCTTGTCGGCGACCGCCCCGCCGATCCGGCGGCAGAGGTCATGACCGCGGTCGAGGCCGGATGGGAAGGCCCGCTCGACGACTGGGTCATCGGCGTGCGCGTTCACGCCATCAACAATATGATCGAGGACGAGATTTTCGAACCCTGGGACGAAGCCGACGACGCCGACGACGCCGACAGCGAGGCTGCCTGACTCCCCTGCACTGCGCCGGGCCGCGTCGCGGCGCGGTCCGGCGACATTTTCGGTTCATCGTCCGTCCATCGGTGCGGATTTAGCGTCTCCCCATATCCCAGGGAGGACCCTCATGCGCCGCACATTCTGCCTCGCCCTTGCGCTCGCTGCCGCCCCTTCGGCGCTGGCGCAGGCAAATCCCCAGATCGACTATCCCGCCTTCGCCGCGCTCACCGCAAGCGTCGCGCCGCAGCGCGCCGAGCGCCTGCTCGCCTTCGACGCCTTCAAGGCCGAGGCCGCGAGGCCCGGCGCGCTGCTGCTCGACGCGCGGTCGAAGGACGCCTTTGCGCGCGGCCATATCAAGGGCGCAGTCAACCTGCCGCTCACCGATTTCACCGCAGCCAGCCTCGCCGCGGTCATCGGCCCCGACGCGCACCGGCCGATCCTCATCTATTGCAACAATAATTTCTCGAACGACCAAAGCCCCGTCCCCGTCAAGGCGGCCGCGCTCGCCCTCAATATCCAGACCTTCATCAACCTCGTCGGCTATGGCTATCCCAATGTCCGCGAGCTTGCCGATGTCGTCGATTTCACCGATCCCCGCGTCGAGTGGGTGACAGGCTGAACGTCGCACCCCGTCATTGCGAGGAGCCAAAGGCGACGAAGCAACCTCCAGCCTTCGAACTGCACGACGGCCGACGGCTGGAGATTGCTTCGCTGCGCTCGCAATGACGCGCGCGTGACCCCGCGCAATTATCGCACTCCCCCCTTGCCAAGCGCGACATTTTGCATCACTAGGACGCGCATGCGTAGCGCCAAGCTTCTTCTTCTGCGACTTACACGCCCTTGGGCGTGACGTTCGGCCTGCGCGACTAGCGGTGGGCCACGGCGCCCAAGGGTCATCGGCACACACCCCCGCAATTTACCAAGCAGAAGACGACCAGAACCATGACGATGCTCCGCGACCCCTCGGTCAAATATTCGCCCTTCCCGCAGGTTCCGTTGGCCGACCGCCAGTGGCCGTCGCGCACGATCACCCAGCCGCCGATCTGGCTCTCGACCGACCTTCGCGACGGCAACCAGGCGCTGATCGACCCGATGGATGCGGAGAAAAAGACGCGCTTCTTCGACCTCCTCGTCCGCTGCGGGCTCAAGGAGATAGAGGTCGGCTTTCCGGCGAGCGGCGCGACCGATTTCGACTATATCCAGAACCTCGTCCGATCGGGCCGCATCCCCGACGATGTGACGCCGCAGGTGCTGACGCAGGCGCGCGCCGACCTGATCCGCACCAGCTTCGACAGCCTTCAGGGCGCACGCACCGCGATCGTCCACCTCTATAACGCGGTCAGCCCCGCGTGGCGCCGCGTCGTCTTCAACATGGAGATGCCGCAGATCAAGCAGATCGCGATCGACGGCGCGAAGCAGCTGCGCGACAATGCCGCGCGCCTCCCCGGCACCGACTGGCGCTTCGAATACAGCCCCGAAACCTTTTCGACCGCCGAGCTCGATTTCAGCATCGAGGTGTGCGCCGCGGTGATGGACGTGCTGCAACCCACCGCCGACAAGCCGATCATCCTCAACCTTCCCGCGACGGTCGAGGCGGCGACGCCGAACATCTACGCCGACCAGATCGAATATTTTGCCAGGCATTTGCCCAACCGCGAAGCGGCGCTGATATCCTTGCACACCCACAACGACCGCGGCACCGGCGTCGCGGCGGCCGAGCTCGGCCTGCTCGCGGGCGCCGACCGCGTCGAGGGCTGCCTGTTCGGCAATGGCGAGCGCACGGGCAACACCTGCCTCGTCACCATCGCGCTCAACATGTACACGCAGGGCGTCGACCCCGGCCTCGACTTCTCGGACATCGACGAAGTCATCGCGACGGTCGAATATTGCAACAACATCCCCGTCCACCCGCGCCACCCCTATGGTGGCGAGCTGGTGTACACCGCCTTTTCGGGCAGCCACCAGGACGCGATCAAGAAAGGCTTCGCCGCGCGCGAACGCCAGAATGACGAAAAGTGGGAGGTGCCCTACCTCCCCATCGACCCCGCCGACCTCGGCCGCGATTACGAAGCGGTGATTCGCGTCAACAGCCAGTCGGGCAAGGGCGGCGTCGCCTGGGTGCTCGAACAGGACAAGGGGCTCAAACTGCCGAAGAAGATGCAGGCGAGCTTCAGCCATGTGGTGCAGGCGCTGGCCGACCAGACAAGCCGCGAGCTCGCCGCCGACGACATCTGGCACGCGTTCGAGGCGCATTATCTGGCAAGCGAAGCCAAGCGCTTCCAGCTCGTCGACTGGTCCGAATCGCACAGCGGCCCCGACCGCATCTTCGCCGGCAAGCTCACCATCGACGGCCAAACGCGCAGCGTCAGCGGCCGCGGCAACGGCCTGATGAGCAGCGTCATCGCCGCGCTGGCGGAGTCGGGCGGCCCGCTGATGGACATCGTCGATTACAGCGAGCACGCGATCGGCCACGGCAGCGACGCGCAAGCCGCCGCCTATGTCGAATGCCGCACCGCCGACGGACGCAGCCTGTTCGGCTGCGGCCTCGACACCGACGTCGCGACGGCGAGCGTGCGGGCGATCCTGAGCGCCGCCAACGGGGCATAAATATCCTCCCTGTTGCGCAGCAATGGGGAGGTGGCAGCGCAGAATCCTCCCTGTGCCCGCAGGGCATGGGGAGGGGGACCGCTCGCAAAGCGAGTGGTGGAGGGGCCATCAGCGCCCCGCCAGAACCACCCGGACCACCCCGTCGACCACAGCCTCGACATCGCGCAGCACATCCGCCGCCGCGACGCGCAGCACGACAAGTCCCTCCCCGCGGAGCCACGCATTGCGCTCCAGATCGCGCGCGGGCCGCTCGCCCATGTCGTGCGCCATCCCGTCGACCTCGACGATCAGCTTCGCCTCGGGCGCATAGAAATCGGCAATGAAGCGCCCCACCGGATGCTGCCGCCGAAACTTCACCCCGCCCGGCCGCAAGCGCAGCCGCTGCCACAGCATCACCTCGGGCAAAGACATCTCGCGCCGCAGCCCGCGCGCCGTCTTGACCACAGCTTTAGAAGTCGAACGCCCCACACCCCCTCCCCAACCCAATCCTCCCTGTGGCCGAAAGGCCATGGGGAGGTGGCAGCCGCAAAGAGGCTGACGGAGGGGCCAAAACGCATCGCCCCCGCCCCTCCACCACCCTTCGGGCGGTCCCCCTCCCCATGCCTACGGCACAGGGAGGAATTCGGAAATCCCAACCGCCCCCACCCCGGACCAATCCCCCAAATCCTCCCTGTTGCGCAGCAATGGGGAGGTGGCAGCGCGAAGCGCTGACGGAGGGGCAATCCTCCCTGTGCCCGCAGGGCATGGGGAGGGGGACCGCTCGCAAAGCGAGTGGTGGAGGGGTGAATGCAACGACAAAACATAAGCTAGACTGAATCCTTTTGGCGATTTAGCTTTCCAGTCATGAAAGTCGGTATGGGGAGGGGTCATGTCCGTCGCAGTAAAAATTCCGAAAAAGGTTCAGGACCGTCTTTTTTCGGGAATTAAGCGGTATCAGCCGATTGTTCGCAAATTGGTAGCAAGAGACATTTCGGAAGCAGATACAGTTACCGTCATCAAGGATATGCTGAATGATATATTCGGATATGACAAATATGCTGAAGTCACCAGCGAACAACAGATCAGGGGAACGTTCTGCGATCTTGCGATAAAGGTCGAAGGAAAAATCCAATATCTTTGCGAGGTTAAGTCGGCAGGCACGACACTCAACGATAACCATCTGCGACAAGCGGTGAACTATGGCGCGCACCAAGGCATCGAATGGGTCATCCTCTCAAACGCGATTGTCTGGAAAATCTATCGCATAAAATTTGCCCAACCCATCGAATGGGAAGAGGTTCTGTGCTTCGATTTCTCGCAAATCACTAAGTCTGGTGACGATCTCGCGAAGCTTTTTATGCTTTGCCGAGAAAGTATAAATAGCGAAACGCTCGACGCATTTCATCGCCAAGCACAGATCGTCAATCGCTACGTCATCGCGGTAACACTGTTGTCAGACGGCGTTGTTGGCTCGTTGCGAAAGGAGTTTCGCCGTTTGTTTGACGGCTTGAAGGTTTCCGAAGCCGATCTCCGCGTGATCCTTGCGAATGAAGTCATTAAACGCGATGCGCTGGATGGCGAGGGCGCCTCAATCGCAAAGAGCGTAATTAAAAAGGCGGAAGGTGCTCAACGCAGGCGGGCCGCTAAAGCAGCAAAGTCAGCGACGGTGACATAATCCCCCTTTCCTACAATTCACCCATATGGTTCATTCTGTCGGTTTTAACTCACCGAAAGGACGAATCGATGGACGCGACCGACACCGACGCCACCCTTCCCCGCCGCCCCAGCTATCATTGGACGCCCGCGCTGCAGCGCGAATTTCTGGAGCATCTGGCCGCCACCGGCTCGGTGCGGACTGCGGCGATGCATGTGTCGATGTCGCCTTCGGCGGCGTACCAGCTTCGCCACCGGCCGGAGGGCGCGGCGTTCAGGCTCGGCTGGGCGGCGGCGGTGCTGATCGCGCGCGAGCGGCTCGCCGACGAGCTGCTCGACCGCGCGATCTGGGGCTATGAGGAGACCGCGACGATCAGCCGCGAGGACGGGCGAAGCTTTGCGCGGCGGCAGCGCCGCGACAGCCGCCTTGGCCTCGCGATGCTCGCGCGGCTCGACCAGATGGTCGAGGTGCGCGCGCGGGCGGGCGAGGCGATGGCGGCGCAGGTGATCGCGGGCGACTGGCCGGGCTTCCTCGCGCTGTTCGATGCCGCGCAGGCGCAGTTCGACGCCGCGCGCGCCGCCGCGGCCTCCCCCGACACCTCCCCCACTGACACCTCCCCCACCGGCGAGAGCGCCGACGCCCTGTCCGAAACCGCCACCGGCGCCACCCCTTCCGCTGCCGTCCCCGGCCAGGGCGCTGCGCTGGCGGTCTGGCTCGCCGGGCGCGACAACCGCGCCAACCCGCTCGCCACCCTGTGGGCAGGAAGTGCAATCGCGAGTGAAGTTGCGCGGATTTCCGCCAATTTCGATGCCGGTCTCCCCGCCGATCTCGGCTCCCGCTGCGATGCCCAGCCGACGGTCGCAGAGGCGGTCGGCGCCATGGGCGTGTGGCGCGACGGAGAGACCGGCGAATGGCGCACCGATTTCCCGCCCCCCGCCGACTTCGCCGGGATCGAAGACGGCGAGTTCGGCGAGGCGCGTTACGAACGCACGCTCGACCCCGACGAGGAAATGGCGTGGGAGGCCGCGCGCGCCGCCGACGCCGCGCCGCTGCGCCATGCGGCAGAGGCGGCACGCCGCGCCTGCTTCGGCCTCCCCGCCCCCGCGAACGACCCCGACGATTACGACGCCGACGCCGACGCCGCCGCCCCGCGCGCCGCGGCGGGCGGCTGATCGCCGGACGGCCTCAGGGGCAGGACCCTGGCCCAAACCAGAGGCCAATTACCTGTGCCGCACCGGCAAACAGTCGCCGTGACCACGGTCAGTATTTTCATGGCCCAGGCCAGAAAAAGCGAAGATCAAGCTGCGCGGATATTTGACTGCAAACATGGCGATATATCGCGTTCATTTTGCTGGAATTTGCGGAAAAACTTGACATTTTGAAAGGAGGCCTCCATTTATGCCGCGCTACCGTTGCCTGCGACGGAAATTAGAAGCCTTCGCGGCGGATACTTCCCTTCACTCGCTACCAGCTCCGTCGACGCTGTTGTCGCCGGATATCGTTTCGTGAAAGGAACATCCCATGCCGATAGGCACCGTAAAATTCTTCAACGCCGACAAGGGCTATGGCTTCATTTCGGACGAAGATGGCTCGGGCGACGCGTTCGTCCACATCACCGCCGTCCAGAACGCCGGCATGTCTGGTCTCGAAAAGGACCAGCGCATTTCGTACGAGCTGGAAACCGGCCGCAATGGCAAGACCTCGGCTGTCAATCTGACCCAGGCCTGATCTTTGGCGAAAGAAGAAGCGCTCAGCTTCGACGGCGTCATCGACGAGATCCTGCCCGACGGCCGCTTTGGCGTCGTGCTGGAAAATGGCCATCGCCTGATTGCCTATACGGCTGGCCGGATGCGGCGTTTCCGCATCCGGTCGGTCGTCGGCGATTCGGTGAAGGTCGAAATGACCCCCTATGATCTCTCCAAGGGACGCATCGTCTATCGCGATCGCGGTCCGGGAGCCGGGGGCGGCGGCCCGCGCGGCCGCCAGCCAAAGCGCCGATGACGGCGCCAATAGCAATAAAAGAATGAATATCAGAGGATTTATGTTCAACTACAGTAACGCATTCCCCCAATTGGCCAGCGCGCTGCACCGCGCCGTTCCGGCGCGCCCTGCGCCGCGCGACCGGCGCTCGCCGACGCTCTCGCGTCGCGAACTGCGCCGCCTGATCGCCGACATGATCGACTGATCGCACCACCCCGGCCGCGCCTTGCCGCGCGGCCGCCCAAAGGAGAAGCCCCGTGTCCGCCACCAGCGATTTCTATCTGAAACAGGCTGAAAAATGCGAAAGCGACGCAGTGGAAACCGCGCTCGACAATGTGCGTGAGCGCAATCTGCGCGCCGCCGCCGCGTGGCGCACGATGGCCGACAAGCTGATCCTCACCGAACAGACGCGCGAGAAGCGCGTTGCGGACGCCGCGCGCGAGGCCGAACTGCGCGACAAGGCCGCCGCCACCGCCTGACGCGCCGCCGCGCGGGCTCCGCCGATTCGGGACAGCCGCGGGACAAATCGCGCCTGTCGCTTTGGCGAGACCCTTGTATCATGGCGCGATGACTGTCTCCCCCGACTCCGATCCGCGCGCGAACCAGAAACAGCGCACCCGCACCGCCATCGTCGACGCCGCGATCGCGCTGCTCGCCACCGGCTGCCGCCCGACGGTCAGCGAGGCCGCGACCGCCGCCAAAGTGTCGCGCGCGACCGCCTATCGCTATTTCCCGACGCAGGACTCGCTCCTTGTCGAGGCGGCGGCGCACGGGCCGGTCGAACCGATCGAGACGCTCGTCGCGGCGCAGACCGGCGACGACGCCGGCGCCCGCTTCGCCGAGCTGCAGGCGGCATTCAACGCGCTGGTGGGGGAGGAAGAGGCGGCAATGCGGATGGCGCTCCGCTCCTATCTCGACGCCTGGTTCGCGGCGCGCGAGCGCGGCACGCTCGCCCCCGACGTGCGGCAGGGGCGCCGCATGCGCTGGATCGCCGCGACGCTCGCCCCGGCGCGCGGCACGCTCGCCCCCGACACCGCGCAGCGCCTGTCGGCGGCGCTCGCGCTCACCCTCGGCATCGAGCCGCTGTTGGTGATGAAGGACATCTGCCGCTTGGATGACGCCGCCGCGCGCGATACGCTGCAATGGATGGCCAAGACGCTGCTCGACGCCGCGCTGACAGAGCAAAGCGCGACGCGAAATGATGATTAGACTTTTCTCTTGTGGTGAGACTCGAGTCTCATTAATGGGCGCGCCACCCCAAAGGAGATTCGCATCATGACCCCCGAACAGATCGACAAGCTGATCAACGAACATTTCGAATATGAGGCCACGGACAACATCGACGCCGTCGTCGCCGGAATGACCCCCGACGCCGCACATCACGTCATCCCCTCGCCCGCCGGTCCGATTTCGGGGCACGCCGCGGTGCGCGCCTTTTACACGCGCCTCTTTGCCGCGATCGCCGGCGAAAAGGTCACGCCGGTCCGCCGCCTCTACGGCCCCGACTTCGTCGTCGACGAGGTGCTGTGGGAGGGGCAGGTCCACGACGGCAGCATCTTCCTGTGCGACGGCAAGAGTGGCCGCGTAACCTTCCGCATGCTCCACGTCTTCGAATTCGACGGCGAACTCGTGAAGAGCGAGCAGGTCTGGTGCGACCTCGCCGCGATCCAGGCGCAGCTCGGCGTCGGCGCTGCTGCGGCGGCCGTCGCGGCATGACTGCAGCCACTGCCGCGACCCCCGCGCAGCTTGCCGCCTATCTGGCGCGCATCGGCTTTGCGGGGATTCCGCGCGCCGACCTCGACACGCTCACCGCGATCCACCGCGCGCATGTCGAAAGCTTTGCGTGGAACTGCATCGACGCATTTGTCGGGCGCGCAACGGGGCGCGACCCCGCGGCGGCCTTTGTCAAGATCGTCGAACAGGGGCGCGGCGGCTGGTGCTACGAAATGAACGGGCTGCTCGCCGCGATGCTCGAGGCGATCGGCTTCCGGCTGACGCGCCTTGCCGCCGCCGTGATGCGCGACGAACTGGGTGAGGTGTCGCTCGGCAACCATCTGATGATGATCGTCCATCTCGACCGCGACTATATCGCTGACGTCGGCCTCGGCTCGGGCCTTGTCGAGCCGATCCCTTTCGCCGCGGGCCGCACCACGCAGCGCGGCTCCGACTATGCGCTCGAACCCATTGCGGGCGGCTGGTGGCGTTTTCACAACCGGCCGGGCGTGCTGCCGCCCTATTTCGACTTTTCGCCCGACATCCACGACGAGGCTTTGCTCGACGGCAGCTGCCGCTGGCTCCAGACCGACCCCGCCTCGCCCTTCCGCCAGAATCTCGTCGTCCAGCGCTACACGCCGCACGGCCTCGACTCGCTGGTCGGACGCAGCCTGACGTGCCGTGACGCGAGCGGCGTGACGCAGAGAGAAATCGCCACCGCCGCTGAACTCGACACGGTGCTGCGCGAGCGCTTCGGTCTGTCGAACATCGACACCGCGGCGGTCTGGACGGGAATTGAAGCCACAACGCAGCCGGCCTAGGCGGCCGCGGGTACCGCGAAGCGTTGGCGATATTCGTGGGGCGTCAGCCCGGTAATGCGGTGGAACAGCTTGCGGAACGCCGCGGCATCCTCGTAACCGACGGTCCACGCGATCTGGTCGACGGTGCGGCGCGTGAATTCCAGCAACTCGCGCGCCTTGCCGACACGCAGGTGCTGAACATATTCGACCGGGGTCATCCCCGTTGCCGCCTTGAACCGCCGCTGGAACGTCCGTTCTTCCAGCCCCGCCTCGGCGGCCATCGCGGGTACTGCAACCGGTCCCGGCCCCCTGGCCTGCAGCCAGTGCTGCACCTTCAGCACCGCTTCGTCGCCATGGCTCAGTTTGGGCGCAAAGCTCGCATAATTTTTCTGCTCGCGCCCCGCGGGGTCGATCAGCAGGAAGCGCGCCGTCTCCATCATCACCGTCGGACCCAGCAGCCGCTCGACGATCCGCAGCCCCAGGTCGGTCCACGCCATCAACCCGCCCGCGGTGATGATGTCGCCATCGTCGATCACCATCCGGTCGATCTCCAACCGTACATCGGGGAAACGCTCGCGAAATGCGTCGGCAAAAAACCAGTGCGTCGTCGCCGGCCGCCCGCCCAGCAATCCCGTCGCCGCGAGAGCAAACGACCCCGCGCAATTCGACGCGAGCACCGCGCCCTGCGCATGCCGGTCGAGCAGCCAGCGGGCATAGGGCTCCGCCTCTTCGGGATCGAGCAGGCGGTGCAGGCTCCCGGGCACGATCAGCACCGCAGGCCGATGGCATTCGGGCTCGTCCGGGTGGCTGTCATATGACGGCGCCATCCCGCCGCCTTCCTCGACCCGCCAATGGGTGACGCGGATCGGCGGGCGGTCGTGCTTGACTGCAAAGCGTCCCGCAATGTCGAACAAGTCGGTGATCCCGTGAACCATCCCCATCTGACAATCGGGATAGGTCATCACCCCGACCTCGATCAGCGGCACACTGGTTTCGCCCGGCTGTTTCGGCATGAGTCGACTCCTTGTCGTAATCAGCCCGCATAATGTCGTTTCCGCCAATCCCTTTCAAGGGGGCAAGCACTTAAATCCGAAAACACCGGCGGACAGGACCGCCCGACACCCGAAAGGAAAGCATCATGACCACGATCAAAACCAAGGACGGCACGAACATCTTCTTCAAGGACTGGGGTCCGAAGGACGGCCAGCCCATCGTCTTCTCACACGGCTGGCCGTTGACCGCCGACGCATGGGATGCGCAGATGGTGTTCTTTGCTGGCAAAGGCTTCCGCACGATTGCCCACGACCGCCGCAGCCACGGCCGTTCGGACCAGGTCTGGGACAATAACACCATGGACCAATATGCCGACGATCTCGCCGAACTGATCGAACAGCTCAACCTCAACGACGTCATCCTCGTCGGCCACTCGACCGGCGGCGGCGAAGTCACCCGCTATATCGGTCGCCACGGTACTGCCCGCGTCGCCAAGGTTGCGCTGATCGGCGCAGTTCCGCCCCTGATGCTCAAGACCGAAGCCAATCCGGGCGGGCTGCCGATCGACGTGTTCGACGGCATCCGCAAGGGCACGTTCGACAATCGGGCGCAATTCTTCAAGGATCTGACCATTCCCTTCTACGGCTATAACCGCGACGGCGCGGTCGTTTCCGAAGCGGTGCGCGACGATTTCGTGCGCCAGGGACTGATGGGCGGCCTGAAGGGCGAACTCGACAGCATCCGCGCCTTTTCGGAAAGCGACTTCAACGACGACCTCAAGAAGTTCGACAAGCCGACTCTCGTCCTCCACGGCGACGACGACCAGATCGTTCCGATCGACGCCTCGGCCCATTCGACGGTCAAGATCGTCAAGCATGCGGTGCTGAAGGTCTATGAAGGCGCCGACCACGGCCTGACGGTGACCCATCAGGACCGGTTCAACGCCGATCTTCTCGATTTCATCAACGGATGATACAAGGCAGGGCGCGGTGCCGGCCGGCACCGCGCCCTTCGCCCCGGACAAGGGAGTGAAGACATGACTCAGGACACCTATCTCATCACCGGCGCATCGGACGGCATCGGCGCGGTCTATGCCGACCGGCTGGCCAAGCGCGGCGTCAATCTGATCCTCGTCGCGCGCCGCGCCGACAAGCTCGAAACCCTCGCCGCCCGGCTGCGCGCCGAAACCGGCGTTGCGGTGGACATCATTGCCGCCGACCTCGCCGACGCCGCCGATCTCGCCCGCATAGAAAACCGCCTGCGCAGCGACACCGCGATCACGGGCCTTGTCAACAATGCGGGGATTGCGGGCGAAACAGCATTTGTCGAGGCCGACCCCGCGCATCTGACCGCGCTGGTCAACCTCAACATCCTTGCCGTCACCCGGCTTTCCGCCGCGATCGCGCCGCGCCTTGCCACCGCAGGATCGGGGGCAATCATCAACATCACCTCGGTCACCGCGCTGCTGCCCGATGGCTTCACTGCGGCCTATCCCGCCAGCAAGGCATTCGTGCTCGCCTTTTCCGAAGCGCTGAACGTCGAACTCGGCGCAAAGGGCGTCCGCGTGCAGGCGGTGCTCCCCGGCATCACACGCACACCGATCTGGGACGAGGCACAACTCGCAAACATCCCGGCAGAGATGGTGATGGACGTCGACGACATGGTCGATGCCGCGCTCAAGGGGTTTGACATCGGCGAAACCGTGACGATCCCGGCGCTTCCCGATCAAGCCGACTATGACGCCTATATCGCCGCGCGCGCCGCGCTCCGTCCCAACCTGTCGCGGTCCCAGCCCGCGGCACGCTATCGCTGAGCGAACGAAAGGAGACCTGCCATGATCCTCGGACTCACCATTCCCCAGTTCACCGCGCTCCACGTCGCGATCAGCTTCGTCGGCATCGGCAGCGGCCTGATCGTCCTGCCCGCCTTCGCCCGCGGACGCCTCATGCCGCGCATGACGGGCATCTTCCTCTGGACGACTTTGCTCACCACGCTCACCGGCTTCCTCTTTCCGATCGTCGCCTTCACACCGGCCCTCGGGGTCGGGATCGTGTCGACGCTGGTCCTCGTCGCCGCATTCTGGGCCTGGTACGGTCGCAGACTTACAGGGTCCGCCGGGAGCGTCTTTGCTGTGACGGCAACGGTCGGGCTGTGGCTCAACCTGTTCGTGCTCGTCGTGCAATCCTTCCTGAAGGTCCCGGCGCTCAACGCGCTCGCCCCGACAGGAAGCGAGCCGCCCTTCGCTGCCGCACAGGCCCTTCTGCTTCTCGCTATGATTGCACTCGGTTACGCTGCGGTCCGATCGGTGCGCCCCCGCGCGGACGTCCGACCCTAACGGTTGCAAAGGCAGGGACGGTGGCCGGTCGTCCCTGTCCCGCTTCCATTCCGCCGCCCTGTCACTCTCACCCACTTGCGCTGCCTTCCGTTGACGTTAAGGTAAGTTTCAAAGCGCAACCGGAGAGAGTGATTCATGGCCCTTCCCCCGATTTTCGACCGCCTTCGCCTGCCCGTCATCGGGTCGCCCCTGTTCATCGTCTCCGGCCCCGAACTCGTCATCGCACAATGCAAGGCCGGGATCGTCGGGAGCTTCCCCGCGCTGAACGCGCGCCCGCAGTCGATGCTCGACGAATGGCTCCACCGGATCACCGAGGAACTGGCGGCGTGGGACCGCGACAATCCCGACCGCCCCGCCGCACCCTATGCCGTCAACCAGATTGTCCATCGCTCGAACGACCGGCTCGAGGCCGACATTGCGACCTGCGCCAAATGGAAGGTGCCGATCACCATCACCTCGCTCGGCGCGCGCGAGGAACTCAATCAGGCAGTCCATAGTTGGGGCGGCATCACGATGCACGACATCATCAACGACCGCTTTGCGCGCAAGGCAGTCGAAAAGGGTGCCGATGGTCTGATCCCGGTCGCGGCTGGCGCGGGCGGACATGCCGGCGTCCAGTCGCCCTTTGCGCTCGTGCAGGAAATCCGCGAATGGTTCGACGGCCCGATTGCATTGTCGGGCGCCATCGGCCACGGTCGTTCGGTGCTGGCAGCGCAGGCGTGTGGGGCCGATCTTGCCTATATCGGCAGTGCCTTCATCGCGTGCGAGGAAGCAAACGCCAGCGACGATTACAAGCAAGGCATTGTCGAGGGCCGCGCCGCCGATATCGTCTATTCGAATCTTTTCACCGGCGTTCACGGCAATTATCTGCGCGGTTCGATTTCGGCGGCCGGACTCGATCCCGACGCGCTGCCCGAAGGCGACCTCAAGACGATGAATTTCGGTTCTGGCGGCAACACGAAGGTAAAGGCCTGGAAGGACATTTGGGGATCGGGCCAGGGTATCGGCGCGGTGCGCTCGGTCGGCCCGGTCGCCGATTTCGTCGCGCGGCTGACCGAGGAGTATCGCGACGCCTATCACGCGCTCGAAGGCAAATTCATCCGCTGACGAGCGCGTACATCCGATCGATCGCGGCATCGAGGTAGGGACGATCGACAAAGAGTCGCATGGGATCGCGTCGGTTGAGCCAGAATCCGCCGCGATGCCCGTCGGTCAACGCTCGCCGCATCGTGTTCTGAATCAGGCACAGGCGCATCACTGCCGTACGGCGCGCAGTGCAATAATCGCTGTGTGCCTGCCGCTCGAAAGTAGCGCGGACCTGTTCAACGCGCGCCGCGATCACGTCGGTATATCCCCGATGCGGTCCGCGGTGCAGCGCGTGCCCTGAGCACAGCGCCATTTCTTCCCGGGCGGGGAGCATGACGCCGTTGCGATCAAACTGCTGCAATGCAAAGCCCTCACGTCGCAAATGGTCGAACATCGTCGCCATTTGGCTTCGCCGCAGGATTGCAACCGGAATCAGATGGTGGCGCTGAAACCCCGCTCGAGCTGGCGGTGCGCAGTGCCAGCGCGCCGCCATCAGCGGTGATCGATAAATTCGACTGCAACGATCGTCGGGGAATTGGCGGCGCGGGCAGGATGCAGAACAAGCCTGATCGACTCCCCCGCCGTCATACCCCGAATCCGCTGCGGACCGTCGATCGCACCATGAAGAATGACATCGATGGCGATGCGGGCCAATCGCTTTACGCCGTCGGCGATTGTCCAGCCGGAAGGCAGATGTGCCCGTAATTCCTGATCCGAAAACAGAGCCAGACCGCGCGTCGAAACGACGTCGGCACCGTCAATCTCACTGCGGCGAAAAGCGACGAGATGAAGTACCGGTGGCATGCTGCTCGCCAGCATCTCGGCAACGGCGCTGCGCAACTGCGATGCGTCGGACCAAAGACGTGCGGGGGGCCAAAAGAAATGGCTCGCGTCGAACAGGTCAACCGCCAGCACGACCAGCTTGAGATAGTCGCGTTGCGGCAACGACGCCGCGCCAGTCGTCTCGGGAACGAAGCGCCAGCATTTCTCTGTTTTTTGCCAATTGGCCGGCAGGCTCGCTGCCAGCAGGCTGGTCGCCGGGTCGGCAGGGTCCGCCTCTGCCACTGCGCCGTCCGCCGCAGGTCCGGCGAGGACCGTCACCGATCCAAAGCGAAACCGGTAACAGGGTAGTCGGATTTCATCGGTCAAATTCGCTGGGACCGATTGAAGCGTTTCGGGCTGCAGCCCCATGTGGCGCATCGCCGTTTCGATGTGGCCGGCGTCGGCGCCGTGCAGCCTCGGACCGATAATCAGGGCAAAGGGTTCCGGGACAACCGGCAAGATATTCTTATCGCTGTCGCCGACGTTCATCTGCTTGCCGACCTTTGCTTGACGACCCCTGCATCGCAAGACTTGCGCCGATGTTCAAATGCTTATTGCATCCCGGCCATGACAGCGCCGGTTCGTCAGATTGCGACCTGGCTTCCCAGTTCGACCACGCGGTTGGTCGGCAAACGGAAATATTCCATCGCGCTTTCCGAGTTCCGAAGCATCCACGCGAACAGTTTTTCGCGCCAGATCGGCATTCCCGGCGTTTTCGCGGCGATCAGCGTCTGACGCGACAGGAAAAAGCTGGTCTCGATCATCTTGAACTCGCCGCCACAGCTTGTGACGCGGTCCAGTGCTGCCGGGACATCGACAGGCTGCATGAAACCATAATTCAGGATCAGGCGGTGGAAACCCTGCCCCAGATCGTCGAGAGAACAGAGTTTCTCTGCGCTGACGAACGGCACGTCGGCGATCTTGATGGTCAGCAGGATGACGCGCTGGTGCAGCACCTTGTTGTGCTTCAGATTGTGGAGCAGCGCGTGCGGCACCCCGTCCGAACTCGATGTCATGAACACCGCGGTACCCGGAACGCGCGTCGCGCTGTTCGCCGCCGATTTCACGAAGATCGGGATCGGCATTGCGCCTTCGGCCATTTCCTGCTGCATCAGCTTGCGCCCGCGCGACCACGTGGTCAGCAAGGTAAAGATCGTCAGGCCAATGGCGAGCGGCACCCAGCCGCCGTCCGGAACCTTGATCAGATTCGCACCGAAATAGGCGATGTCGACGATGAAGAAGACGGCTAGCACCGGCAGCGCCTTCCACGCCGGCCATTTCCACAGCGCGAACAGCACAACGCTCATCAGGCAGGTGTCGATGAACATCGCCCCCGTCACCGCGATGCCATAGGCGGCCGCGAGGTTGCTCGACGATCCGAAGAAGAGGACGAGGATGATGACCATCACCATCAGCCCCCAGTTGACGACCGGAATATAGATCTGCCCGGCCGTCGCGGCGCTCGTATGCTCGACGCGCAGGCGCGGCATGAAGCCGAGTTGGATCGCCTGCTGGGTGAGCGAGAAGGCGCCCGAAATCACCGCCTGGCTCGCGATGATCGTCGCGAGCAGCGCAAGGATGACGACGGGTATGCGCCACGCGTCGGGCATCATCAGGAAAAAGGGGTCCTGGATCAATCCAAGCCGTGCCCCCGCCTCGGCGCTCAGCACCATCGCGCCCTGTCCCATATAGTTGAGCATCAGCGCGGGGAGCACGAAGAACAGCCAGCTGATCCCTATCGGCCCGCGTCCGAAATGGCCCATGTCGGCATAAAGCGCCTCTGCGCCCGTCACCGCAAGCACCACCGCGCCGAGCGCGATGAAGGCGGTGAAGCCGTCAACATAGAAAAAGCGCAGCGCATTGACCGGATTCAGCGTGTGGAGGATGATCTGCGGATGCTCGAAAATATGCATGATCCCAAGTGTCGCGAGCATCAGGAAGTAACAGAGCATGATCGGCCCGAACAATCCGCCGACCTTCGCCGTCCCGCGCGACTGGATCGCGAACAGCCCGATCAGGATCGCGAGCGCAATCGGCACGATATAGGGCTCGAACCCCTGATTGATGTAGCTCAGCCCCTCGGTTGCTGACAGCACCGACATCGCCGGGGTGATCATGCTGTCGCCGTAAAAGAGCGCGGTCGCGAACACGCCGAGCAGGATGATCGGCCATGTCCAGCGCTTGCCCTCCGACGAGCGACTGATCAGCGCGAGCAGGGCAAGACTGCCCCCTTCCCCCTTGTTGTCAGCGCGCATGATCGTCATCACATATTTGAAGGTGACGACGAGCATCATCGACCAGAAGACAAGGCTGAGCACGCCATAGATGTGCAGCCGGTCGGGATCGATCGAGTGATGCCCCGCAAAGGTTTCGCGAAACGCGTAAAGCGGGCTGGTGCCGATGTCGCCGAACACGACGCCGACAGCGCCGACGGCCAGCTTCAGCCTGCCATCGCCATGATGTCCGTGGCCGTGGTGGCCGGAAGCGGCGGCGGGAGACGCGGGCGCGTCTGCGCCCTCGGCCGCCAATTGCGACTCAGAAGTCATGCCGCGCCCCTTAGACGAGTGCGCGGCGAGAAAACAGGTTCCAAATTGGGACGCATATCAGCGCTGCGTCGCGCTTTCGGGCGGCAGTGCGGGTCCGAGCGCCTGCCGCAGCTGGGCAAGCCGCGCTTCGAGGTCGGGACGCCACGGCGCGCCATCGGGGCTGCGCGCCAGCAATTCGCTCCACACTGCCTCGGCGCCATTGAGGTCGCCGCTCTGCGCCAGCGCCAGCCCCGCGAAAAAGGGTGGCGCCGGATGGTTCGGATCGCGCTTTTCTGCCTCGTCGAACGCCAGCGCCGACGCGGGCGACATCACCCCGCCGCCATGCGCGACGAGCGCATTGCCGAGCCCGACCCAAAGGTCGACATTGTCGGGGTGCTGCTCCAGTCCCTTTTGCAGCGTCTGTGCCGCGAGCGCAGTCTTGCCCGTGCGCGCGAAGCCATCGGACATGCCGAGCCATTGCGCCGCCGGACCGAAGCGGTCGGCCATCCCCTGCCGCTGGTCCTTGATCGCCTCGCCAAAGCCCTCGGGCTCGTCGAATCCCGCCACCGGCTTTCCGGGTAACGAGGGATTCCCCTGCAAGGCATAGCCGGCAAGGCCCAGCATCACCGCCGCTGCGGCGAGTGGACGCGTCGTCGCGGGCAACCGGCCGGGCCAGACGAAAGCGCCGATGGTCAGCGCCGCGGCGAGAAGGACCCAGAGCCAGGTCATGTCGCCCCGCCCTCTTCCTCGTCCTTGGCGCCGCGTAGCCGCCCAAAAGCAAGCCAGCCTCCGATGGCAAGGAAGGCAAGTGGTCCGAGCCACAACAACGCGGTCGCGCCATCGAACGGCGGGTCATAACTCACCCAATTGCCATAGCGCGCGACGAGCCATTCGCGGATTGCGTCGGGGCTTTCGCCCGCGGCAAGCTTGCTCCGCACCTCGTGCCGCATGTCACCCGCGAGCGGCGCGTCGCTGTCGGCGATCGACTGACCCTGACAGACCAGGCAGCGCAGCGTTTCCATCAGCGCCTTCGCCTGCGCTTCCTTCGCAGGGTCCTGAAGCTGCTGATAGGCATAAGGCGCCGACGGCAGCCGGTCTTGCGCTGCCGCGGGTGCCGCCGCCGCGCAGAGGAGCAGCGCAAGGGCTAGCCGCAACCTCATTCCATCGCCTCCAGCTTGGCGACAATCTCCGGCACCTGATCGGCGAGGATCACGCCCTGGATCTGCTCGCGAATGATACCCTTGCCATCGACGAGAAAGGTTTCGGGAACGCCCGACGATCCGAGCGCGATCTGGACGCTACTTTGCATGTCCGAGCCGATACGGTCGAAGGGGTTGCCATATTCGCGCAGGAATTGAGCGACATCCTCGGGCCGGTCGCGGATCGCGATGCCGTCAATCGGGACGCCCGCCTGTTTCAGCGCTTCGAGCTGCGGCGCCTCGGCGCGGCACGGGATGCACCAGCTTGCAAAGACATTGACGAGGCGCGGCCGCCCGTCGGCGAGGTCGCTGCTTTTCAGCCCCTCGACGCCTTCGGTCGCGGGCGGCAGGTCGAACAGCGGCATCGGCTTGTCGATCCATTGCGACTGGATCAGCGTTTCGGCAGGAACCGTCAGCCGATAGATGAAGGCGCCGAACAGCAGCCCCATGATCGCCAGCGGCACGAAAAGGACCCAGCGGTTCTTCATGGCGCGAAACGCTCCTCTGCCTTGCGCGCGCGCCGGACGCGCCAGATCGCCAGCAATTGTGCGCGCCCGATCAGCGCGAGCGCGGCACCGAGCGCGATCAGCCCGCCGCCGAGCCATATCCACCATACGAGCGGCTTCCACCACAGCCGCAGCTGATAGCGGTCGGGCGCACCGTTCATCCCCGGAACCGGCTGGCCGAGAACCGCATAAAGCTGACCGCCCGGCCGCGTCAGCAGCGCGGCTTCATTGGTTTCGGTCGGCGCAGTGCCCATCAGCCCCGGGAACATCCGCGATTCGGGCTTGAGCACGAACGACGCGCCGCCCGGCGTCGTCGCGGTCAGCGACCCTTCGAGCGCTGTGTAATTGGGCCCCGCGACCGGCCTCACCCCGTCGAAGCGCACGGCAAAATCGGCGACGCGCACCGTTTCGCCCGGCGCCGCGGCGACCAGTCGTTCCTTGATGAACGCGCTCTCGGCCGCCATCCCGGCAAGCGCCACCGCCACGCCAAAGTGGGCAAGGACCATCCCCCACGTCGGCAGCGGGGTACGGCGCAGATTGCGGTTCCACAGCGGCGCCAAGCTCGCGACCGCCACGACGCCCGCAACGGACATCCCCAGCAGCGGCAGGATGCCGATCTTGCCGCCAAACAGAACGAGTGCGAACAGCACCGCCGCACCCGCGAAGATCGCGGGCGGCAGGCGCGACCAGAGCTTCCGGCCGTCATCCTTGCGCCACGCGAGCAACGGCCCGGCGACCATGACAAGGCAAAGGATCAGCGCAAGCGGCCCCGCGACGCGGTTGTAATAAGGCGGCCCGACCGAAATCTTCTCCCCCATCGCCTCGGCAACGATCGGATAGAGCGTGCCGAGCAGCACAAGCGCGAGGATCGTCGTCAGCAGCAGGTTGTTGATGACAAGCGAGCCTTCGCGGCTGACCAGCGCGAACTTCTTCCCCTCGGCCACCGTTCCCGCGCGGATCGCAAACAGGGTCAGCGCGCCGCCGATGTAAAGCGCCATCAGCACGAGCAGGAAAGTCCCGCGCTCGGGATCGACCGCAAAGCTGTGGACGCTGGTCAACAGGCCCGACCGCACGATGAAGGTCCCGACCATCGACATCGAAAAGCCGATCACCGCGAGCATCACCGTCCAGGCGCGCAGCGCGTTGCGCGTCGCCGTCACCGCGACCGAATGGAGCAAGGCGGCGCCCGCGAGCCACGGGATCAGCGAGACATTCTCGACCGGGTCCCAGAACCACCAGCCGCCCCAGCCGAGCTCATAATAGGCCCAATAGCTGCCCGCGGTGATACCGAGCGTCAGGAATATCCAGCTCCCCAGCACCCACGGCCGCATCGCGCGCGCAAAGGCGGGGCCGATCTCGCGCGTCACCAGCGCGCCGACCGCAAAGCTGAACGCAACCGACAGGCCGACATAGCCGACGTAGAGCGTCGGCGGGTGGAAGGCGAGCCCGATGTCCTGGAGCAGCGGGTTGAGCCCTTGCCCGTCGGGCGGCGCGACCGGCAACCGGTTGAACGGGTTCGACGAGAAGAGCAGGAAGGCGAAAAACCCCAGGCTGAGCGCCGCCTGCGCGGTGAGCGTGGCGATCAGCGTATCCTCGCGCAGCCGCTTCTCGAACAACGCGACGAGCGCGCCCGACAGGCCGAGGATCGTCAGCCACAACAGCATCGACCCTTCGTGATTGCCCCATGCGCCGGCGACCTTGAAGATCATCGGCTTCAGGCTGTTGCTGTTGCGCGCGACAAGCTCGACCGACATGTCGGAGCGCACGAACAATGCTATCAACAACGCAAATGCAACCGCGGTGAGCACGCCCTGCGCCACGCTCGCCGGGCGCACCAGCGACGCAAGGTCTTTCGGCCCCGCGCGCAGGAACAGCGCGCCCGCGATCAGCGACAGGCAGGCAAGCGCCGCAGCGATCCACAAGAGGGCGAGGCCGAGTTCGGCAATCATTCCGCTACGTCCTCAAACCGGTCGCGTCATTGCGAGGAGCGAAGCGACGAAGCAATCTCCTGCCAACGCTAGTCAAAACCGCATGCGGGAGATTGCTTCGCTCCGCTCGCAATGACGGAAATATACGCGGCGTCATGTTTTCGGCGCCATTTTCGCTACACCCTTCGGCATGTCGCCCATCTGCGGCGGCATATAACGCTCGTCATGCTTCGCCAGGATCCGGTCGGCGACAAAAGTCCCGTCGGCGCGCATCCGGCCGTCGGCGACCATGCCCGATTCCTCGGCGAACAGGTCGGGGACGATGCCGGTGAACTCGACCGGCACCGATGCCTTGCCGTCGGTCGCGACGAAGCGGATCGTCACGCCGTCGCCCAGCCGCTCGATGCTGCCCTGCGCCACCATCCCGCCGAGCCGCATCGCCTCGCCCGTCGCTGCCTTGCCCGCGGCGATTTCGGCGGGGGTGCGGAAATAGGCGGCCTCGTCGCGAAGCGCACTCGCGCCGAGCACGCCCGCGCCGGCAATGCCCGCCACCGCGAGCAGCGCGAGGATCAGCCGCTGATGCTTTGCCTTCACCGCCGGTCCTTTCGCAGCGCATCGCTGCGCCGTTCGGCCTTGACCATCGCGCGCCAGCTCGCCCAGAGCACCGCGGCGGTGAGCAGCGCGGTCAGGCCATAGGCCGCGGCGACATAGGCCCATTGCGCGCTTCCATCGATCACGCCCGTCACCTCAGCCCTCCTCGTCGTCCGCCAGTCGCCGCAGCCGCGCCGTTACGCGGTTTTCGGCGATGATACGCCGCATCCGCATCAGCACGATGGCGCCGAAAAGCAACGAAAATCCGGTGAGCGTCAGCCCAAGCGGCCACAGTAACGCGCCGTCGATGCTCGACCCGCGCAGGGTGATGCTGGGCCCCTGATGCAGACTGTTCCACCACACGACGCTGCGGTTGATGATAGGAATGTTGATCGCGCCGACGAGCGCATAAACCGCCGCACCGCGCGACAGCGCTCCACCGGCGCGCGCGCCCTCGTCGCCGCGCGTCAGCGCGATAAAGCCGGCATAAAGAAAGAACAGCACGAGCATCGAGGTCATGCGCCCGTCCCATTCCCACCAGGTGCCCCAAGTGGGTTTGCCCCAGATCGACCCGGTGGCGAGGCAGAGCGCGGTGAACAGCATCCCCGGCACCGCAATCGCGCGCGCCGCAATCCCTGCAAGCGGATGGCGCCACACCAGTTGCACCAGACCCGCAACCGCGAGGCTCGTCCAGCCGCCCATGCCCAACCATGCCGAGGGAACGTGAACATACAGGATGCGCGCGGTTTCACCCTGCTTGTAGTCGCCCGGAACAAGCGCAAGTCCGGCCCATGCGCCGACCATCAACAGCAACAGTCCCCCGCCGAGCAGCCAGGGCGTCAGCGGGCGCGCAATCGCAAGGAAACGGGTAGGATTCGCATAGGCGTGCATCGCGCGCGCAGCCTTAGGCGAGGGGGAGGCGACGGTCCAGCCTTACGTCGCACCTTCGGGGCGCGTCCAAATCCAGCTTCCGCCCACCGCCGCCGCGATGATTGGCGCCATCATCCACGGCCACGGCGCCAGAACGAGCGCGAGCAGGATGCTCGCCGCGAAAGCGACCGTCGCCGCGACCTTCCCCTTGCGGCTGACCGCGCCATGGTCGCGCCATGCGACGATATGGGGGCCGAACACCGGATGCGCGAGGAGCCAGGCCTCGAGCCGCGGCGACGAGCGCGCAAAGCAGAAAGCCGCAAGAATCACGAACGGCACGGTTGGCAGCAGCGGCAACACGGCGCCGATTGCGCCCAGCCCCAGCGAGGCCCAACCTGCGACGAGATAGAAATGCCGTTTCATCGGCACCGAGGCTTAGCGGAAATCGCCGACAACAAAACCCCTCCCCTTTGGTGGGAACGGGGCCCGTATTTTACCCGCGCCCGATCAGTTTTTGCGCCATGCGGTCGGCGACGACCGACGCCGGGGTGCTGCTCGCGCGGCTTTCGGCCCAGATTTCGGCGAGGCGTCCAGGGATTTTCGCGATCCTGCTTTCCACCTCTTCGCGACTTCCCTGCCCCAGATACTCGAGCGCGACGTTGATGATGCCGCCCGCGTTAATGACATAGTCGGGGGCGTAAACGATGCCGCGATCATGGATGCGCTGACCGTCGCCGGCCGTTGCGAGCTGATTGTTCGCGCCGCCTGCGACGATCGGCACGCGCAGCTTTTCGATGCTCCGTTCGGACAGGATGGCGCCGAGTGCATTGGGGCTCAGCACGTCGGCCTCGATCTCCATGATCGCCGCCGAATCGGCAAGCTCGGCGCCCAGTTCCTCGGCGAGCGCCTTCGCGCGCGCGAGATTGACGTCGGCGAGGGTCAACTTGGCGCCGTCGGCCGCGAGCCGCCGTGCAACGCCGCCGCCAACGCTTCCTACGCCCTGGATCGCGATGCGCACGCCCTTCGCGCTTTCGGTGCCGAGCCCTTCCTTGATCGCTGCCTTGATACCCAGATAGACGCCGAGCGCGGTCAGCGGACCGGGGTCCCCGCCCGCTTCACCGCTCGCCACGGGCAGCCCGCTGACATGCCTGGTGTGCTGCGAGATCGCGACCATGTCGGCGTCGGACATGCCGACGTCCTCGGCCGTCACATAGGCGCCGCCGAGCGATTCGACCGCGCGCCCGAATGCCGCGAGTTGTTCGGGGGTCTTTGCCGCGCCTTCGTCGGCCAGGATCACGCCCTTGCCGCCGCCCATGGGCAGCCCCGCCATTGCGTTCTTGTAGCTCATGCCGCGCGACAGGCGCAGCGCGTCGGTGATCGCCGCGGCACGCTGGGGGTAATGCCAATAGCGAACGCCGCCCGCGCCGGGGCCGAGGTGGGTCGAATGGACTGCAATGACCGCCGTCAGCCCGCTCGCGCGATCGCGGAACATGTGGACATGCTCGTGATCGTCGAAATCGGCGAAATCCCAGACTGCGGACATGACAAACCCTCACGAATAAAAATTACATGAAGGCGTAATAATGAAATAGCGGCAACGAGTCACGCCAAAAGCAGGGGATGCTCGGATGCTGCTGTAAATGGGGCGATCAACGGGGCTCGAACCCGCGACCTCCGGTACCACAAACCGGCGCTCTAACCAACTGAGCTATGATCGCCACACGCCGGGCGAAACCGCCTACGACAGCGCGCGGCGATAGGCGCGCACCCCCGCTTCGTCAAGCATTGTTCGCATGGACATGAACGCATAAAAGCGCGCCATGGCTGGCAACGAACATGTCGACATGGCGACCTCGGGCGCCGATCGTACCGCCACGCGGCTAGCGGCGTTGCCGGGCATCCGCCGCACGCCCTCACCCAAGCTCGAACAGTTCGTGCTGCCGCGCTTTCTGGACCACGCGACTTGCGACGCGCTCATCGACCGGATCAATGCCGCGGCGCGCCCATCGACGATCGCCGACCCCAACGGCGACGAATATTTTCGCACCAGCTCGACCTGCGATCTCGACCATCGCGACGCGCTGGTGGCCGAAATCAACGCGCGGCTGCACGACCTCACGGGCATCCCGCTGCCCTATGGCGAGCCGCTGCAGGGCCAGCGCTATGAAGTCGGCGAGGAGTTCAAGGCGCATACCGACTATTTCGACCCGCACGGCGCCGACTGGGAAACCTATTGCACGATCCCCGGCCAACGAAGCTGGACGCTGATGATCTATCTCAACGAGCCACCTGCGGGCGGCGCGACGCGCTTCCTTGCGACGGGGAAGATCCACCAGCCCGAAACCGGCAAGCTGCTCGCATGGAACAATGTCGGGCGCGACGGCACGATCAATCCCGATACGCTCCACCACGGCATGAAAGTCCGCAAGGGACGCAAATATATCGTCACGAAATGGTTTCGCGAACGCCCTTGGCCCTGGGCCGAGGGGGAGTTGGGTTAGCCTGTCTCAAAACCCGTTCGTGTCGAGCGAAGTCGAGACACCCCGAAGGCGAGCGCCAAGCCGATGAGCATCCCGACTTCGCTCGATGCGAACGGAAATTTTGGGGGGCAGTTCGGACCGCCCCCTCAAAATTACCGCACCAGCCGATACTGGAAATTCAGGGTCAGGCTGTTCGACACCCGCCCCGGCTCGACCGGGGTCGATTTGGCGTCGGCGGCCATTTCCATCCGCACCATCGGCATCGGCGGCTGCGGGCCGCTGAAACCGCCTTCGCTGATCGAAACCAGTTCGGCGCCGCGAAAGCCCGCGAGCCGTGCATAGTCCGCGGCCTTGGCTTCGGCCGCCTTGATCGCTTCGCCGCGCGCGCCTGCGAGAACCGCGTCGCTGTCCTTCATTCCGAACCACGGACCTTCGACATTGGTCCCGCCCGCGGCGACGAGTGCGTCGAGCAGCGGGCCGATGTCCGCGATCTTGCCGGTGGTCGCGCGCACCGTGTTGCTCACCTGATAGCCGATGAATCGCGGCTGCTGGCCGGGCGCGCGTTCGCTATAATCATATTGCGGCGACAGGTTGATCCCGCTCGTCTGAATATCCTCGGTCTTGATCCCGCGCGCCTTGGCGGCCGCGATCAGCTTGTCCATCGCCGCGGCGTTGAGGCGCATCGCCTCGACCGCGGTCGGCGCCGTCGTGGTGACGCCTGCACCGATCGTCGCCTCGTCGGGGCGCGAGCGCACTTCCTTGGTGACGCCGAACGACAGAATCGGGCCTTGCGCCGTTGCAGTCGTCACGCTCGATCCTCCTTGCTGGGCGATGGCGGGGGTGGCTGCGGCGGTCATGAGCCCGGCGGCCAGTGCGATGAGCATTTGCTTCTTCATTTCAATCTCCTGCGGGGCCGGTGGGGCGGCCCATTGCTTTACCCACCCCTAACGCAAGACGGAGCAGGCCCGTTCCGGCCTTTGCCGCTCCAGCGCTTGCAACATGCTGAACACGCCAGTAGCGAGCCGTTCATCATGGCGGCACCTATTCTTTCATACGAAGGCCTCGGCCTCGTCCAGGGCAGCGGCTGGCTGTTTCGCGAACTCGACATCTATGTTGGCGCGCGCGATCGGCTCGCCCTCATCGGTCGCAACGGCGCGGGCAAGACGACCCTGCTCAAACTGCTCGCCGGCCGCATCGATCCCGACGAAGGAAAACGCACGATCGTTCCAGGCACGCATGTCGTGATGCTCGAACAGGAACCCGATTTTTCCGGCTTTGCCACCTTGATGGACTTTGCCGTCGCAGGCACCGACGGGCCGAGCGAGCATGAAGTCGCCGCGATCGCCGACCAGCTCGGCATCGACATGGCGCGCGAGGCGGCGAGCGCGTCGGGCGGTGAGCGCCGCCGCGCCGCCATCGCCCGCGCACTCGCGCAAAACCCGGACGTGCTGCTCCTCGACGAGCCGACGAACCACCTCGACCTCGCCGCGATCGACTGGCTCGAAAGCTGGCTGTCGCGCTTCGCCGGCGCCTTCGTCGCGATCAGCCACGACCGCACCTTTCTCACCCGCCTGACGCGCCAGACACTCTGGCTCGACCGCGGCAGCATCCGGCGGAAAGAGATCGGCTTCGGCGGCTTCGACGAATGGACCGAGGCGGTCTTTGCCGAGGAGGCACGCGCCGCGCAAAAGCTCGATTCCAAGCTGCGGCTGGAGGCGCATTGGCTCGAACGCGGCGTCACCGCGCGGCGCAAGCGCAACCAGGGTCGCCTTGAAAAGCTGAAGGAAATGCGCGCTACCCGTGCGGCGATGATCGGCGGTCCCGGCGTCGCCAAGCTCGGCCTCGCCAACGACGACGTTCGCTCGAAATCGGTGATCGTCGCCGAAAATATATCCAAAGCTTTTTCCGCTACCCCGCTCGATGCGAACGGGAAAGGGAATGCTCAGCGCACGATTATCAAGGACTTCACCTTCCGCGTCCAGCGCGGCGACCGCATCGGCATCGTCGGCGCGAACGGCGCGGGCAAGTCGACCTTGCTCAAGCTGCTGACCGGCGAGATCGAACCCGACAGCGGCAGCGTCACGCTCGCCCCGACGCTCGACGGCATCGTCATCGATCAGCAGCGCAGCCTGCTCTCGCCCGACAAGCGCGTTCGCGACATCCTCGCCGACGGCGGCGACTGGGTCGAGGTGCGCGGGGTCAAAAAGCATGTTCAGGGTTATCTGAAGGACTTTCTCTTCGATCCCGGTGTCGCCGAAACGAGCGTCGGCGCACTGTCGGGCGGCGAACGCTCGCGGCTCCTGCTCGCGCGCGAATTTGCCCGCGAATCGAATCTGCTCGTTCTCGACGAGCCGACCAATGACCTCGACCTCGAAACGCTCGACCTCTTGCAAGAGGTCATCGCCGATTATCAGGGCACCGTGCTGCTCGTCAGCCACGACCGCGACTTCCTCGACCGCACCGTCACCGTGACGCTCGGCCTCGACGGGTCGGGCAAGGTCGACATCGTCGCGGGCGGCTATGCCGACTGGGAAGCCAAGCGCAGCAAGCCCGTGGCCGCAAAGAGCAAGGCGGCAAGCGCCTCACCCGCGCCGCCACCCCCGCCGCAGCAGCGCAAGAAGCTCTCCTACAAGGATCAGCGCGACTATGACCTTCTGCCGGGCCGGATCGAGGAAATCGAAGCCGAGATGGCGGGGATCGAGGCCGAACTGTCCGACGGCAACCTGTTCACCCGCGACAATGCAAAATTCATGACGCTGACCGAAAAGCTCGAAATGCTGCGTACCGAAAAGGCGACGGCCGAAGACCGCTGGCTGGAACTCGCCGAACAGGTCGAGGGGCTGGGATAGCCTTCACTTTTTGGGTTGCTGAGCGAACACCAACTTCCCGTCATCCCGTCCCGTAAAACCGCGCCAGCCGATCAAGCGCCAGCGTCAACACCAGCTTCCCCGACCGCGCCGGCCAGCCGAGCGCCTTCTCCGCCCCGCTCACCCCCTCGCCCGCACAGATCACGCGCCAGCAGATGTCGGCGAGCCCCGGCCCCGCCGCTTCGAGCGCCGCGTGAAAGCGCCGGTGCGCGTCGATCCGCGCGAGCGAGGCGTCCGACGCCCGCGCGCCGCCGCGGCTTTTCCCCGGCGACGCAGCGTCCCAGCGCATTGTCACCCGCGCTGCCAGCCCCGCGCGCTCATAATCAGCGCGCAGCCGCTCGCCCGCGCGTAATTGCGCATCGTTCAGATGCCCGCGCGCCGCAAGCCACGCGAGCGGGCTTTCCGCGACATTGACCGTCACATGGCGCATCACCTGCGGCCCCCGTTTCCCGGGATCGATCAGGTCGTCGGGGTGGATGCGGCTTTCGAGGCGCCGGGCGCTCATACGTTTCTCCTTGATCTGCGAGGATTCGCGCAAAGCTTGACAGCGGGATATTTTGTAGGAAAGAAGAAACCAAATCGGTTATCAGGGGTCTCTCGATGATCAACAGTATCCGCGCCGTGCGCCGCGCCAAGGGCCTCACACTCGAAGAGGTCGCGCATCGCTGCGATCCGCCGACGACCGCGCAGACGATCGGGCGGCTCGAAACCGGCACGCGCACGCTGTCGCTCGGCTGGATGAACCGCATCGCCGCAGCGCTCGGCGTCGACGCTGCCGAACTGGTGCAGCTTCCGCAGGACACGCAGCTCACGATCACCGCGCTGCTCGGCGCCGACGGGACGCAGGCGCCGACGCGCGTCGAACAGGCGCTCACCGCGCGGCCGGGCGAGGATATGGTCGCGGTGCGCGTCACCTCGTCGATCGGCGATTATCGCGCGGGCGACGAAATCTGGTGCCGCCGTATCGAAGGTGACTGGACGAACGCGCTCAACCGCGACCTGCTCGTCCCCCGCCCCGCTGGTCGCTTCATTTTCGCGCGGCTGCTCAATGTCGACGGCGAAAAGCTCCACCTCCTGCCGCTCGGCACCGGCCAGCGCCAGCAGGTCGTGAACAATCCGCCCTGGGCCGCAATAGCCGTGCGCCTGATAAGGAGCCTCTGATCGCCGTTCGCCCCGAGCGTGTCGAAGGGCCGTCCTTATTCTGCATCAACCGGGGAAGAATGGTGTTTCGACAAGCTCGGCACAATCGGATGAGAGGCAGCGAATGACCGCTCCCCTCCGCATCCTGTCGATCGCCACGCTCTTTCCCGACGCCGCGCGCCCCAACTTCGGCCTGTTCGTCGAACGCAGCCTGCGCGCGCTCGCGGCACAACCCCACATTGACCTCTCCGTCGTCGCCCCGCTTGGCCTCCCGCCTTTTCCGCTGTCGCTTCACCCGCGCTATCGCGCTCTCCGCGACCTGCCCGAACGCGAGACGTGGAACGGCCTCACGGTCCATCGTCCGCGCTTCACGCTCCTTCCCCGGGTCGGCACGCGCCTAAACCCCGCTGCCATCGCCCGCGCCGTTGCACCGGTTGCACGCCAGCGGGCGGTCGACGTCGTCGATGCGCAATTCTTCTATCCCGACGGCCCCGCCGCAATGCGGGTCGCACAGGCGCTCGGCCTTCCCTTTTCGGTGAAGGCACGCGGCGCCGACATCAGCCATTTCGGTCATTCACCGGCCTCGCGCGGACAAGTGCTGAAAGCAGCGGAGCGCGCCGCCGGGCTGCTCGCCGTATCCGAATCGATGCGCCGCGACATGGCCGCCATCGGCATCGACTCCGGAAAAGTGACCGTCCACTACACCGGCATCGACCGCGCCCGCTTTCATCCCGGTGACCGCGCGGCCGCACGCGCGCAGTTCGGATGGGGCGACGCCGCGACGATCCTTTCGGTCGGCGCGCTCATCCCGCGCAAGGGGCAGGCGCTGGCAATCGAAGCGCTGCCTGCGCTTCCCGGCGTCCATTATCGCCTCGCGGGCGCGGGTGAAGAGGAAGCGCGATACCGCGCACTCGCGGCGCGTCTAGGCGTCGCCGACCGCGTCCATTTCCTCGGCCCCGTCGCCAACGCCGAACTGCCCCGGCTTTACCGCGCCGCCGACGCGGTCGTCATGCCGTCGGCAAGCGAGGGGCTTGCCAATGCGTGGGTCGAGGCGCTCGCCTGCGGCACCCCGCTCGTCATCAGCGACGCGGGCGGCGCCGCCGAACTGGTCACTGCGCCCGCTGCGGGCCGCATCGTTGAGCGAACGCCCGAGGCGATCGCTTCGGCTGTGCACGAAATCCTCGCCGTTCCGCCCGCACCCGCCGATGTCGCCGCAACGCTGGGCGATCGTTTCGACTGGGACCGCAACGGCCGCGACCTCGCCGCGCATCTGCGGCGATGCGCGGGCCGCTAGCGATTTCCGCCGTAACTGTTTCCTAGCTTCCGGCAGATATCGTCAGCGCGCTCACCCCGAGTTCGTCATTCCCGCGAAAGCGGGAACCCAGCGAACCAACGTCGCAACTGGGTTCCCGCTTTCGCGGGAATGACGAATTCAGAATTGTCGCCGTGTCGCTTCTTGGCGACAGGCCGCGGCCTCAGACCACCGCGCCGTCGTCGTTGCGGTCGATGCGTTCGGCGCCTGCCGTCGCGGCGCTCGTGCGCGGGATGAAGCTGTCGGGACCGACCTTCAGCCACACGAGGATCGGCGCCGACATATAGACCGACGAATAGGTGCCGACAAAGATGCCGAGCAGCATCGCCGCGGTGAAACCGAAGATCACGTCCGGCCCGACCCACAGCAGCACCGCGAGCGCGATGAGCATCGTAAAGCTCGTCATCACCGTGCGCGCCAGCGTCTCGTTGATGCTGAGGTCGAGCAGCGGGATGATTTCCATCTTGCGATATTTTTTCAGATTTTCGCGGATACGGTCGAACACGACGATGGTATCGTTGAGCGAATAGCCGATGATCGTCAGCAGCGCGGCGACGATGTTGAGGTCGAACTGCATCTGCGTCAGCGCGAAAAAGCCGAAGGTCAGCGCGACGTCGTGAAACAGCGCGAACAGTGCGCCGACCCCGAACTGCCATTCGAAACGGATCCAGATGTAGATCGAGATCGCGATCATCGCGAGCAGCAGGCTGAGCGCACCGGTCCGCAGCAGCTCGTTCGATACCTTGCCCGACACGGTTTCGACCGAGCCCGTCGTCGCAGTCGGAAAGGCCTTTTTGATCCCGTCGACAAGCTGGCGCCCGGCGCGGTCGGCCGCGGCCTTGTCGCCGTCGGGCAGCGCGGTGCGGATCGATACCGCCGTGTCCGTGCCGAATTGCTGGATCGTTGCTTCGCCGAGGCCGATGTCGCCCACCTTTTCGCGAATCTCGTCGATCGGCGGCATCTCCTGCGTAAATTCGACGCGCACCGACTGGCCGCCGACGAAATCGACGCCAAGGTTCAGCCCGCGCACCGCAACAAGCGCAATCGACGCGACGATCATCAATATGCTGATCGCCATCGCGACCTTGCGATATTTCAGGAACTGGATGTTCGTGTTTTCGGGGACGAGTTTCAGCAAGCGCATGGGTCGATCCCTCTTAAATGTTCAGCGCCGTCGGGCGCGTCTTGTGCAGCCAGCGGGCGGCGAACAGGCGCGTGACGGTAACGGCGGTAAAGACGCTGGTGATGATGCCGATGGTCAGCACCACCGCAAAGCCCTTGATGGGGCCGGAGCCGAACCAGAACATCAACCCCGCCGCGATGACGTTGGTGATATTGGCGTCGAAAATCGCGCGGCTCGCTTCCGAATATCCGACATCGACCGCCTGGAATATCCGCCGTCCGCGCTTGAGTTCCTCGCGGATACGCTCGTTGATCAGCACGTTCGCGTCGACCGCGGCGCCGATGGTGAGCACGAATCCCGCGATACCCGGCAAGGTCAGTGTCGCGTTGAACGCCGCCATGATAGCGACGATCAGCCCGATGTTGAACAGCAGCGCGATGTTCGCATAAACGCCGAAGCGGCCATAGACGAGGATCATGAAGACGAGCACCGCGACCGTCGCGATGATGCCGGCGATCGCGCCCTTGCGGATCGAATCGGCGCCGAGTTCGGGGGTGACGGTGCGTTCTTCAACGACCTCCATCTTTACCGGCAGCGCGCCCGAGCGCAGCGAGATCGCCAGGTTGTTCGCGGTTGCGACGGTGAAGCTGCCCGAAATCTGGGCGCTGCCGCCCAGGATCGGCTCGTTGATCGACGGCGCCGACAGCACTTGTCCGTCGAGGACCATTGCAAAGCGGCGGCCGACGTTCTGCGCGGTGACGCGCGCAAAGGTGCTCGACCCGCCCGAATCGAAACGGATCGTGACGACCGGCTGGTTGTTCTGGGGATCAAAGCTCTGCTGCGCGTCGATCAGCTGTTCGCCGCTGATCATGACCTGTCGGCGCAGCACCTCGAACGCTGCGCCATTGCCTTCGCCGGGCGCATAGGGAACGATCTCGCTGCCCACCGGCACGCGGCCCGCCGCGGCCTCATTGGGGTCGGCATTCGCGTCGACCATCCGGAACTCCAGCCGCGCGGTCTTGCCGATCAGATCCTTCAGCGCCTGCGGGTCCTGAAGCCCCGGCACCTGCACGACGATACGGTCGTCGCCCTGACGGATGATCGTCGGCTCGCGCGTACCGAGCGAGTTGACGCGGCGATCGATGATGTCGCGCGCTGTGTCCATCGCCTGGCTGATGGCCTGCGTGCGGCCTGCGCCGGTCGGATTCAGGACGATGCGCGTCGAATCGACGATGTCGATGTTCCAGTCGCGCTGGCCGGTCATCGCCGCGCCCTGCGTCTCGCGGAACAGCCGTTCGCGCGCTTCGTCGAGCTGCGTCTGGTCGCGAACGAGGAAGCTGATCCGCCCGCCGTCGGTCGACAGCTCGCCGATCGCGATGTCGTCGTCGGGTCCGCGCTCGCCGCGCATCGCGGTGCGCACGGTCTTTTCCATATTCGACAGCTGCGTCTTGGCAAGATCGTCGAGATCGGCTTCGAGCAGCAAATGGCTGCCGCCCGCAAGGTCGAGCCCCAGGTTCACCTTTGCCTGCGCGAATCCGGGCAGCGCCTCGAACTGCTTTTCGGTCAGGAAACTCGGGATCGAAAAAAGGACACCGAGCAGCAGGATGATGCCGATACCGATGGTTTTCCAGCGCGGAAAGTCGAGCATATGGGGGTTCCGGTCAGAGGGCGGGTCCGCGCACGCGCGCGGACCGGCGCTGCGTCAGTCGTTTGCGGGCTTGCCGCCGGGCTGCAGCACGTCGGCGAGGGTCGATTTGACGACCTTGATCTTCACGCCCTGCGCGATTTCGACGTCGGCGAAATCATCGTCGACGCGCGTCACCTTGCCGACGATGCCGCCGCCGGTCACGACCTGGTCGCGCGGCTTCACCGCCGCGATCTTCGCGCGATGCTCTTTCGCTCGCACTTGCTGCGGGCGGATCAGGAAAAACCAGAAGACGACGAAGATCAGCAGATAGGGCACCAGCATCAGGAAACCGGCTGCCCCGCCGCCCGATCCGGCCGCCTGGGTCAGAAGCAAGGTGGTCGTCATCGAAGAGAACTTTCCATTCAGGTGGCGCGGCCGGTCCCCGGACGGGGCGGTTCGCGCAAAAAATATGGCGCGGCGCCTATCACGCGGGCGCGGGGGGCGCAACCGATGGCTGCGCCCTCGCCCGCGGGAGAGGCGGCGCGGAGATAGTGTGCGCCAATGGGCAATCAAGGGCAGCGGCGTCCGTATCGCGCTCCGCGACCGACGACGCACGATAGCCTTGCATCCCCCGCCAAGCCGCGCTAGGGGCCTCGCCTGCCCAATCGGGCCGGTCGGGACGTAGCGCAGCCTGGTAGCGCATCACACTGGGGGTGTGGGGGTCGGAGGTTCGAATCCTCTCGTCCCGACCAATTCATTCTTCGACATTTGAAATGCAGGTCACGCGAGGCGGAAACTCATTCCTCCTGCGCGCGGTCGACCATGTCCATGAAATCGCGCGCCGTGTCGCGCTCGGCGGGATCCTTGAACGCTGCGTCGAGATCGGGCGCGACGCCGAGCATGTACATCAGCGCCCACAGCGCAAAGCGCCGCCCGCTGTTGCTCTCCAGCCCGAAATCGACGCGCATCCGCTCGGCACCCGTCTCCAGCGCGGCGGGCGTGATCGCGTCCATGTCGCGCGTTCCGAAATAGCGAAAGAGCTGGTCGTCGAGGTCCATGGCCGCGAGTGCAAGCACCCGCCAGCTTCGGTTGTCAACCGGCGGGCGGCCCGTTAGGGGCGGCGCGGTGACAAGCAGCATCGAAATCGGACTCGACACCGCCGGACGCCCCATTGCGATCGACGTGCAGGAACTGCTCGCGACCCGGCTGCTCGTCCAGGGCAATTCGGGGTCGGGAAAATCGCATCTTTTGCGCCGGATGCTCGAACAGAGCGCGGGGCTCGTCCAGCAGGTCGTGATCGACCCCGAGGGCGATTTCGTCACCCTCGCCGACGCGTACAGCCATGTCGCGATCAACGCGGGCGATTATGACGAGCGCGAAATCGCAACGATGGGCGCGCGCATCCGCGAGCATCGCGCGTCGGTCGTGCTCAACCTCGAATCGCTCGATATCGAAGCGCAGATGGGCTGCGCCGCCGCTTTTCTCAACGCGCTGTTCGATGCGCCGCGCGAGCATTGGTTCCCCGCGCTCGTCGTCGTCGACGAGGCGCAGATGTTCGCGCCGAGCGCGTCGGGCGAAGTCTCGGACACGGTGCGCCGTGCGAGCCTCGGCGCGATGACCAACCTGATGTGTCGTGGGCGCAAGCGCGGGCTCGCGGGGGCCATCGCGACGCAGCGGCTCGCCAAGCTTGCCAAGAATGTCGCGGCAGAGGCGAGCAATTTCCTGATGGGGCGTACCTTCCTCGACATCGACATGGCGCGCGCCGCCGACCTGCTCGGGATGGAACGGCGACAGGCCGAGATGATCCGCGACCTCGAACGCGGCTGTTTTCTCGGCCTCGGCCCCGCGATTTCGCGTCGCCCCGTGTCGATCCGCATCGGCGCGACGCAGACGAGCACGCGCTCGGGGACGCATAGCCTGCTCCCGCTTCCCGACGCCGAGGCGGGCGACATGCGCGAAATGCTTTTCGCCGCGATGGAAAGCCCACCGCCGCCTCCCCCGCCCACGCCGTCTCCCGTCGCCGCGGGCGAGTTGATCGAACGCATCGCGCGCAGCGACGCGCAGGAGAGCGCCGACCCCGCGTCCGGCGACGAAGGATCACCCCAGCCCGCACCGGCGCCCGACAGCGAAGCCATCGTGCGGGCCGCGCTCGAAGCGATGCTCGCCGATCCTGACAGCGCCTTTCAACCCGACGCGATGCTCTATCAGGATTTCTCGGTGCGTTGCCGCATGGCGCGGCTGCCCGCGCCGCCGATCGACCTGACTGCCTTCCGCCGCCGCTTCGCGCTCGCGCGCGTCGACATCTTCGATCCTGCCGATCCCCAATGGAGCGAGCTTCTCGCCGCCGCAGCGCAGCTTCCCGACGACATGCTCGCGCCCTTCCTTCTCATCGCGCGCGCGGCGATGGACGGCCAGCCCTGCCCCGACGACGAAGCGCTCGGGCGCGCCTATGGCACCCATTCACCGGGCCGACTCCGCCGCCTGCTCGACTTCATGGAACGGCAGGGCGCAATCGTCGTGCGCTCGAACTTCGGCGGCCAGCGCTCGGTCGGCATCCCCGCGCTCGGGCTGCACACCGCCGCCGACTAGGGCAGGATTCGACTGCCGGGTCCGGAAAAATCGGAGGGCGGCAGAGAGCCGTCGCCGGGGATCAATTCTTGGCGTCGGGCCTGCCTTCGCGCATCGCACCCCGCATCGCGCCCAGTTCGGCCTTGTCGACCGCGCCGTCGCCGTTGGTGTCCGCGCGCTTCAGAAAGGCGTCGATCTTTTCGGGCGGGTTCAGCGACGGATCGCCGCGTCGTTCTGCGCGCATCGCCATCATCTTCGCAATCTCGATCTTGTCGAGCTTGCCGTCGCCATTGACGTCGATCATCGCGAACAGCCGTTCGCCGTCGCGCGGCGCCTGAGCCTGTACCGGCGCGGTCATGGCAAATCCGACCGTGGCGGTCATCCAGATCAAAGTCTTCACGTTTTTTTCCTCTCGAAGAATGCGGCATCGCAGCCGGGAAGCCCCGCCGTCCGATTGGCGCTGCTATGTCGCAAAACTATATCAGCGTCGGCCGGTTACGGTCGCAAGACGACCTTCCCCACCACCTCGCGCCGCTCCAGCATTGCAAAAGCCTCGCGCCAGTCAGCAAGGTCGAACGAGGCGTGGACATGCGGCCGAATCCGCCCCTCGGCGGCCAGCGCGTCGATCATCGCCAGATTTTCGGCCCCGCGCTCCGGAAAACGGCGCCCATATTCGCCCGCGCGCACCCCGACGACCGAGAAGCCTTTTATCAGCGGCATATTCACCGAAACTTCGGGGATACGTCCCGACGCAAAACCGACGACGAGCAGCCGCCCGCCGAACGCAATGCAGCGTGTCGATTCGTCGAACACATCGCCGCCGACCGGATCGAAGATGACATCGGCGCCCATTCCGCCAGTCATCGTCTTTACCGCATCGCGGAATCCGGGATCGGCGGCGATGACCGCTTCGGGCGCACGGAGACGCTGGATGGCGTCGCGCTTTTCCGGGCTGCTTGCCGCCGCGATCACGCGCGCGCCGAGCGCCTTGCCCAGGTCAACCGTCGCCAGCCCGACCCCGCCCGCCGCACCATGAACGAGCAGCCATTCGCCCGGCGCGATCCGTGCGCCGCGCACCAGCGCGACATAGGCGGTCAGATATGCGACCGGATAGGCCGCCGCCTCGTCCCACCCGAGCCGCGCGGGTTTCGGCCGCAGCGCGCTTGCCGGGACGACGCAATATTCCGCCATCGCGCCGAAGCGGTTGCCGCCGACCACCGCATCGCCCGGCACCCAAGCTGTAATCTCCTCCCCGACCGCATCGACCTCGCCCGAAAATTCGAGCCCCGCGATAAAGGGCAGGTCCGGTTTCAACTGATAGGCGCCGCGCGTCATCAACAGGTCGGGAAAATTGACCGCCGCCGCGCGCACGCGCACCCGCACCTCGCCCGTGCCCGGCGCGGGAACAGGCACGTCGGCAATCGCTGCCCCCTCGTGATCGGGAAGTAGCTCGCGCACCTGCAATGCCCGCATCGGTAAAACTCCTTTCCTACATTATTCCTATATGGTTCGTTTCACCTCATCAGAGAACCGAAAGGAGCGAATCATGCCGAAAACCGACACCCTCATCTACGACGTCGACGCCTTGATCGACGCCGTCATCGACCGCGAAGGCCGTTATGTAAACCACCCTGCCGATCGCGGCGGTCCGACCTGCTGGGGTATCACCGAGGCGGTGGCGCGCGCGCAGGGCTATGCGGGCGAGATGCGCGCGCTGCCTCGCGCCGAGGCGGCGGCCATCTATCGCCGCATCTATTGGCTGCGTCCCGGCTATGATCGGGTCGGGCTGCGCGCGCCGAAAATCGCCGCCGAACTCTTCGATACCGGCGTCAACATGGGCACCGCGACCGCGACCGGCTTTCTCCAGCGCGCGCTCAATGCGCTCAACCGCTCGGCACGCGACTATCCCGACATCGCCGTCGACCGCGACATCGGTCCGCGCACGCTTTCGGCGCTCGACGCCTTCCTCCGCGTGCGCGGCAAGGGCGGCGAGACGGTGCTGCTGCGCGCGATGGAAGCGCTGCAGGGCGAACGCTACATCGCGCTCGCCGAACGCCGCCCGAGCCAGGAGGCCTTTCTCTACGGCTGGCTCGCCAACCGCATCGGCTAGTGCTGACAGCGCTCCCCGACATCGAATCCAGTGTGAAGTTGCAAGGATTCTCTAGCAAAAAGGAAAACTGCCATGAGCATCATCGAGGGACTGATCGGCCCCATCGCCAAGTTGATCGACAAGATTATTCCCGACCCCGACGTACGCGACCGCGCCAAGCTCGAGCTGATCAAACTCGAGGGCAGCCAGGAAATGGAAGCGATCCGCACGCGGATGACCGCGATCGTCGCCGAAGCGAACAGCAGCGACCCGTGGACGAGCCGCGCACGCCCCAGCTTCCTCTATGTCATGTATGCGCTGCTGCTCTGGGCGATCCCCATGGGCCTCATCGCAGCCGCGCGGCCCGAGATGGCCAAGGGTATTGCCGAGGGGATGAACGCCTATCTCGCCGGGATTCCCGAGCCGCTCTACGCGCTCTTCGGCACCGGCTACCTCGGCTACACCGCCGCGCGCGCGTGGGGCAAGGCAAAGGGGGTCGAAAGCTGAGTTCCATCGTCATTGCGAGGCCGGCGGAGCCGGGCGAAGCAATCTCCAGCTATCGGCACGCCCTCTTCTCGGCAGGAGATTGCTTCGCTGCGCTCGCAATGACGGTGGGCAAAGCGGCCGGTCATTCCCCGGCCCGCTCCACCAGCCAATCGGAAAACTCCCGCTCCGCCGCCCGCTCGGCGCGCGCGAGCGGGCGGGTGAGCCAATAGGCGCCGGCATCGACCTTGGCGTCGAACGGCTGGACCAGCCGTCCGTCGTCCAGTTCGGTGGTGAACATCGCGGGTGGGGCGAGCGCGACCCCTTCGCCGAGCAGCGCCGCCTGCACCATGATGATCGACGTATCGAACTGCGCGCCGCGCGCGGCCACGGGTTCGGCGCCCGCCGCCCTGAACCACGCCGGCCAGTCCTGCGCGCGATACGACCGCAGCAGCGGCCAGCGTGCGAGGTCGGCGGGGTGGCGCAGCGTTTCGGCGATGGACGGGGTGCAAAGCGGCGTCATCGGGGCGTCCATCACGCGCACAGCCTCGACGCTGCGCCACGCCCCGTCGCCAAAGCGGATCGACAGGTCCAGACTGTCGGTCGCGGGTTCGGGCTTGTTGTTGTTTGTGAGCAGTCGCAACTCGATATGCGGAAAGCGGCGACGGAAATCGGGAAGGTGTCGCATCAGGAAACCGACCGCGAAGGTGCCGACGACGCCCACGGTCAGCAGCTCGCGCGCCACGCCGTCGCGCACGCGATCGACCCCCTGCTCGATCGCCGCGAGCGCCTCGGCCACCGTCGGGGCGAGCATTAGCCCCTCGTCAGTGAGCGCAAGCCCGCGCGAAGTGCGGTGGAACAGCGGTTTGCCGAGCCACGCCTCGAGCGCCTTGATCTGGTGGCTCACCGCCGCCTGCGTGACGAACAATTCCTTTGCCGCCTCGGTGAAACTCCCCTGGCGCGCCGCCGCATCAAAGGCGCGCAGCAGGTTGAGCGAGATTTCGGTGACCGCCATGACGCACCTTTAGATTTTCTAATGCCTCTATTGATCTATCATCGCTTGGCTACGAGTAAAATCTGCTAAATCATACGCGCAGGACAATTCGACATAAGGATAACTGATATGACGAGCGCATATTCGCGGCGCCGCCTGCTTTCGATGATGCCCGTGGCCGGCGTCGGCGCCTGGGCGCTGCTCGCCGGGTGCAAGGCGGACGCCGGCTCCGCCCCGAAGTCCGCCGATGCGACCGCCGACCGCCTCGCCGCGCTCGAAAAGCGCGCCGGCGGCCGCCTCGGTGTCGCCTTCCTCGACAGCGCGACGGGACGAACGGCAAGCCACCGCGGCGGCGAACGCTTCGCCATGTGCTCGACCTTCAAATGGCCGCTCTCGGCGGTCATTTTGAAGGCGATCGAAGGCGGAAAGCTCATGCTCGACCAGCCAGTGCCTTATGGGGCGTCGGACCTGCTCGAATTCGCCCCCGTCACGCGCGCCAACGTCGCGACAGGGTCGATGACGGTCGCCGAGCTGATGGAGGCGACGATCACCACCAGCGACAATACTGCGGCAAACCTCTTGCTCGGCCTCGTCGGCGGCCCGGCGGGGGCAACGCGGCAATTCCGGGCGTGGGGCGACGCGGTGACCCGGCTTGATCGTCTCGAACCGGAAATGAACGACGTTGTCGCAGGCGACGAGCGCGATACGACGTCACCGACGGCGATGGCAGGACTGCTGCGAGCGACACTGGTCGGCGACGCCCTCTCGCCGACTTCGCGCGCCTTGCTGATCGATTGGGGCGTCGCCACCGAAACGGGCTACAAGAGGCTGCGCGCGGGACTCCCGTCCGACTGGCGCTCCGGCGACAAGACCGGAACGGGCGTATCGGCAGACAGGATCAGCAAATACAACGACATCGCCATCACTTACCCCCCGAAAGGGCCGCCGATCCTCATCACCGCCTATTATGAAAGCCCCGTCATCAGTTCGCAAAAGATGCGCGACGAGGATCAGGCCGTCCTCGCCGAGGTCGGGCGGATCGCAGCGGAGTGGGCCGCAGGCTGAGCGGCGGTCAGGCCGCCAGCGCCGCCTTCACCGCCGCGACGGCGGCGTCGGCGGCGCTGCCGTCGGGGCCGCCGCCCTGCGCCATGTCCGGACGCCCGCCACCGCCCTGCCCGCCGAGCGCGGCGACGGCGGCCTTGACGAGATCGACGGCGTTGCGGCTCGCGGTCTGGTCGTCGGTGACGCCGACCGCGACCGACGCGCGTCCGTCATTGACCGCGACGAGCATCGCGACGCCGCTACCAACCGCCTTCTTTAAGTCGTCGACCGCCCCGCGCAGCCCCTTGGGGTCGAGCCCGTCGACGACCTGCGCGAGGAACTTCGTCCCGCCGACCTCTTCGACTGCCGGACCGCCGCTCGCCGCGCCGCCGCCCATCGCGAGCGCCTTCTTCGCGTCGGCGAGCTCGCGCTCGGCCTTCTTGAGCGCTTCGGCAAGCTGCGCGACGCGCGCCGGCACCTCGTCGGGCGAGGTCTTGAGCGCCGCCGCCGCAGCCTTCAGCGCCTCGTCGCGGGCGCCCAGCCACTGGCGCGCGGCTTCGCCCGTCAGCGCCTCGATACGACGCACCCCCGACGAAACGGCACTTTCGCCGACGATCTTGAACAACGCGATGTCGCCCAATGCGCGGACGTGCGTCCCGCCGCACAGCTCGACCGAATAGGAATTCGCATCGGCCTTGCCCATGCTCAGCACGCGAACCTCGTCGCCATATTTCTCGCCGAACAGCGCCAGCGCGCCCGCCGCAACCGCGTCGTCGGGAGTCATCAACCGCGTCGTCACCGTCTCGTTTGCGCGGATCTGCGCGTTCACCTCGGCCTCTATGTCCCCAATCTCTTCGGCGGTCAGCGCCTTGGGGTGCGAAAAGTCGAAGCGGAAGCGATCGGCGGCGACAAGGCTGCCCTTCTGCGTCACATGCCCGCCGAGCCGGTTGCGAAGCGCGGCATGAACCAGGTGCGTCGCGCTGTGGTTCGCGCGAATGCGGTCGCGCCGCTCGGCATCGACGGTCAGATGAACCGTGTCGCCGACCTTCAGCGTCCCGGCTTCGATCACCGTTTGGTGCGTGTGCAGGCGCCCAAGCGGCTTGCCCGTATCGCGTACCGTGGCACGCAGCCCGCCAAGCGTCGTGATCGTGCCGCTGTCGCCCATCTGCCCGCCGCTTTCGCCATAAAAGGGCGTCTGGTTGGTGAGCACGACGACCTCGTCGCCGGCCTCGACCGCCTCAACCGGCGCGCCGTCCTTGACGAGCGCAAGCACTTCGCCCTCGCCCGACGTCGAGCTGTAGCCGGTGAATTCGGTGCTGCCGTGCGTTTCTGCGATGTCGAACCAGATATCGTCCGACGCCTTTTCGCCGCTGCCCTTCCACGCCGCGCGCGCCGCCGCCTTCTGCTCGGCCATCGCCGCGTCGAAACCTGCGCGGTCGACCGCAATCCCCTGTGTACGCAGCGCGTCTTCGGTCAGGTCATATGGGAAGCCATAGGTGTCGTAGAGTTTGAACGCGACCTCGCCGGGCAATGTATCGCCCTTGCCCAACCCCGCCGTCGCCTCGTCAAGCAGCCGCAGCCCCTTGTCGAGCGTCTGGCGGAATTTGACCTCCTCGCGCTCGAGCGTTTCGGCAATCAGCGGCTGCGCGCGAACCAGCTCGGGATAGGCGGCGCCCATCTCGGCAGTAAGCGACGGCAACAGCCGGTGCATCAGCGGGTCTTTCGCGCCGAGCAGATGCGCGTGACGCATCGCGCGGCGCATGATCCGGCGCAGCACATAGCCGCGCCCCTCGTTCGACGGCAGCACGCCGTCCGCGACAAGGAAGCTTGCGGCGCGCAGATGGTCGGCGACGACCCGGTGGCTGGCTTGCGTCGAACCTTCGGCGGCGACCCCGGTCAGTTCGACCGACGCGGCGATCAGCGCCTTGAAGGTGTCGGTGTCATAATTGTCGTGGACGCCCTGCATCACCGCCGCGATGCGTTCGAGTCCCATGCCGGTGTCGATGCTCGGCCGCGGCAGATCGACCCGTTCGCCGTCCGCCAGTTGCTCATATTGCATGAACACAAGGTTCCAGATCTCGACGAAGCGGTCGCCATCCTCCTCCGGCGATCCCGGCGGACCGCCCCAGATATGCTCGCCATGGTCGTAGAATATCTCGCTGCAAGGCCCGCACGGCCCCGTGTCGCCCATCGACCAGAAATTGTCGCTCGTCGGGATACGGATGATGCGCTCTTCGGGCAGGCCCGAAATCTTGCGCCACAGGTCAAACGCCTCGTCGTCGGTGTGATAGACGGTGGCGGTCAGCTTTTCGGGTGGCAGGCCCCAGGTCTTGGTAATCAGCGTCCAGGCGTGATCGATCGCCTGTTCCTTGAAATAGTCACCGAAGGAGAAATTTCCCAGCATTTCAAAGAATGTATGATGCCGCGCGGTGAAGCCGACATTGTCGAGGTCATTGTGCTTGCCACCCGCCCGCACGCATTTCTGCGACGAGGCCGCGGTCGTGTAAGGACGCTTTTCGAGGCCCGTGAAGACATTCTTGAACGGCACCATCCCCGCGTTGACGAACATCAACGTCGGGTCGTTGTGCGGCACGAGCGGCGCCGACGGTTCGATATGGTGCCCCGCCCCCGCGAAATGGTCGAGGAACGAGCGGCGAATGTCGTTGGTCGATGTCATGCGCGCGAATTAGGGGCTTTGCCGCGCTGCGACAAGCCGCTTCATGTCGATGACGCTGATCGTCGGCGCCGCTCAGAGCGCGGTCGCGATTCCCTTGCCGAGATAGCAGGGAAGCTGGCGCAGCACGTCGGCCTTCGGCACCCCCTCCTCGATCAGTTCGGGTGGCACCTCCGACGTGTCGGTGCGCACTACGGTAAAGGCCGCGCCGGGCGACGCCCGGTGAACGACGACATAGCCGCAATCCATCGTGCCGTCCGCGCGGTCGCCCCGAAAATCGAAAGCAGCGTAGACGCCTTCTGGCTGGCCGGGCGGGTTCGCATACCAGCTCAGCCTCAGCACGCGCAGACTTCCGTCGGCCCACAGCGCGGGGCGCTTGCGCAGGTTCATTTCCCATTCGAGCCGCGGAGTCGATGCCTGCAGCGACAGGCGGAACATGGCATAGGCCGCTGCATAGTCGCGCCGCGCGAGCGCCATCGTATAGGCGGCGAAACGTTCGGCGGCGGCGGCTTCGTCGGGCGCGGTCGGCTCGAACGTGACGCCAGCGGCGACACTGACCTCGCGCTCGGTCGCAGGGCCAAGTACCGGCGTTTGCGCCTGCGCATCGCCGCCGACCAGCATCGCCGCGACGCAGAAAACGAAACGCCAATCAGAACCCATAATAGGCGCCGCCCTTTTCGCGCGCTCGCCTCCACGCGGGTCGTGCATGGCATTTTTCAACAAAGGCGGCGAGTTTTGGATAGCGCGCACCCATCCCTTGCATCACGGCAATTTCGGCCGGAAAGCTCAGCATGATGTCCGCCGCCGACAAGGCGTCACCAACGAAATGCCCGTCGTCGCTCACATGCTCTTCCATGAAGGAAAAATGCGAATCGAGCTGCTGGTTGATCCGGGGTTCGAGCGGTGCCGCAGCCTCGCCGAGCCGTGCGGTATAAATGCGCAACAGGATCGGTGTCATCACCGACCCTTCGGCAAAATGCATCCATTCAAGATGCGAGATATAGGCGTCGCTTCCACGCGCGGGGACCAGATGCGCGCCGCCGTGGCGTTCGCACAGATGCTCGACGATCGCACCCGACTCGGCGATCAGCCTTCCGCCATCGTCGAGAATCGGCGATTTACCGAGTGGATGCACTGCGAGCAGTTCGGGAGGTGCGAGATTGGTGGCCGGGTCTCGGCTATAATGCACAATCGAAAAATCGGCGCCGATTTCCTCGATCAGCCACAAAATCCGCTGCGACCGGCTGTTGTTCAAATGATGGACGATCAGGCTCACGGCATCCTCCCTCGGGCAGCGTTGCGGCACGATGCTGAAACGCCAGCCGGTTTTGACGCCCATGCGCTACAGCAAGGGTCGGGCGAAGGCCAGCGCGCCCAAACCGGCCCGGCGAGCGTTCGACGCACGAAAATACCGGCTGCCCGGCCGCCGAGCGCGGACGCGCGGCAACCGGACCAGCCGGCTCAGCGGCGGGCGGACCGACCTGCGGGAGAGGGGGAAAGCAGGTCCAAGGGGCTGAAATCCGCTGCCGCCTGACACCCGGCCCGCGCAAGGAACGGGCCGAGCGAAGGCTTGCTATTCGGCGTCGCCGTCGTCGTCGGGGCCGACCATCATCTCTTCGGCCACCGCATCGGTACGCGTACGGATCGCGCTTTCGAGACGCTGCATCAGTTCGGGGTTCTCGGTCAGGAAATTCTTCGCATTTTCGCGCCCTTGGCCGATTCGGATCGAATCATAGCTGAACCAGGCGCCCGATTTCTCGACCAGCCCCGCCTTGACGCCAAGGTCGAGTATCTCGCCAATCTTCGAAATGCCCTGTCCGTACATGATGTCGAACTCGACCTGCTTGAACGGCGGCGCGACCTTGTTCTTGACGACCTTGACGCGCGTCGTGTTGCCGACAATCTCGTCGCGATCCTTGATCTGGCCGGTGCGGCGGATGTCGAGACGGACCGAAGCATAGAATTTGAGCGCGTTGCCGCCCGTCGTCGTCTCGGGATTGCCGTACATCACGCCGATCTTCATGCGCAGCTGGTTGATGAAGATTACCATGCAGCGCGAGCGGCTGATCGAGCCGGTCAGCTTGCGCAGCGACTGCGACATGAGGCGCGCCTGCAAGCCGACATGGCTGTCGCCCATCTCGCCCTCGATTTCCGCACGCGGGACGAGCGCGGCGACCGAGTCGACGACGAGCACGTCGATCGCGTTCGAGCGTACGAGCGTATCGACGATTTCGAGCGCCTGTTCGCCGGTATCGGGCTGCGACACGATCAACTCGTCGATGTCGACGCCGAGCTTCTTGGCATATACCGGGTCGAGCGCATGCTCGGCGTCGACGAAGGCCGCTGTGCCGCCCGCCTTCTGCGCTTCGGCGATGCAGTGCAGCGCGAGCGTCGTCTTGCCCGAGCTTTCGGGGCCATAGATTTCGATTACGCGCCCGCGCGGCAGGCCGCCGACGCCGAGCGCGATGTCGAGCCCGAGCGAACCGGTCGAGATCGCCTCGACCTGCATCGCTTCCTTCGAGCCCAATTTCATCACCGAGCCCTTGCCGAACGCGCGATCGATCTGCGCGAGTGCGGCGTCGAGCGCCTTCTGCCTGTCTGTTCCGTTCACTGATTTCCCCGATTCGACGAGTGACAATTGTCCGGCCATGACCGTCCCCTTCCTCCTCTAAGGCGACGGCAGAGCCATCGCAACGCCCGAGCTTTGTGCCATATATGTTCTCATGGAACAAGAGTGGAACAAAATATTTTTCGGGTGAGGATTCAGCGGATCAGTTGCCCGAGAACGTCTCCAGCGCAGCTTCGATGTCGGCGATGCGGAAGGGCTTGGTGACCAGCAGACGGTCGGCATGCGCCGGGGGAATCACATCGCCCCCGCCGGTGGTAAAGGCGAAGGGGATATTGTGTGCCGCAAGCGCGTCGGCGATAGGCCACCCCTTTTCGTCGCCAAGATTGATATCGACGAGCGCGCCTGCGAGCGGCTCGGACGCGATCAGTGCCAGCGCCTCTTCGTTCGTCGTCGCCTGCGCAGGCTCGGACAGGCCGAGCGCCTCGAACATGTCGACCAGCATCATGCCGATCAGCACATCGTCCTCGACGAGCAGGATGCGACCCTGGTCAGGCATCGCCGGCCCGGTGCGCGGCATCGTCGAGCGTCGCCGATACCGCCTCGGCAAGCTGTGCGATCGAAAAGGGCTTTGGAAGGAAAGCGACGTCGTCGATGTTGATCGATTGGCGCAGCTGTTCCTCGGCATAGCCCGACATGAACAGCACCGGCAGCGCGGGCATCTTCGCGCGCATCGCGCGAACCATCGTCGGTCCGTCCATGTTCGGCATCATGACGTCACTAATCACAAGGTCGATTTTACCCATTTCGGCAAAGCGTTCCAGTCCCTCTTCGCCCTGCGCGGCGGTCGCAACCGTATAGCCCGCACGCACCAGCGCGCGCTCGGCGACCGCGCGCACCATATCCTCATCCTCGACGATCAGGATCGACCCCGTTCCCCATTGGCTCTTCTTGGGCTTCGCCGGCGGCGCCGCGATCGCCGGCGTATCGCCGGTCGCGCGGTGGACGGGCAGATAGATGGTAAAGCTCGTCCCTTCGCCCGGCTTGCTGTCGGCAAAGATGAACCCCGCCGATTGTTTGACGATGCCATAAACCGTCGAAAGCCCCAGCCCCGTCCCCTTGCCTACGTCTTTCGTCGTGAAAAAGGGTTCGAAAATCTTGGGCAGGACTTCGGGCGGAATGCCGGTCCCCGTGTCGCTGACCTTCAGCGCGCTATAGTCGGCAGGCGGCATGAAATCGCTCCCCAACTGGCGCACTTCGGCGGCCGATACCGGATAGGTCTCGATCGTCAGCGTGCCGCCGCCGGCCATCGCGTCGCGCGCGTTGACGCCCAAATTGATGATGACCTGTTCGAGCTGCACCGGGTCGGCACGCACCGCGCCGAGGCCGCGTCCGTGATGGACGACCAATTGCACCGTGTCGCCCATCAGCCGCTTGAGCAGGTGCGACACTTCGGAAATCACGTCGGGAAGCTGCAATATCTGCGGCCGCAACGTCTGCTGGCGCGAAAAGGCGAGCAATTGCCGCGTCAGGCTCGCAGCACGATTCGCATTGCTGCGAATGTGCTGGATATCGTCATAATCGCTGTCGCCCGGCGTATGGCGCATCAGCATCAGGTCGCAGCTCCCGAGCACGGCGGTCAGGATGTTGTTGAAATCGTGCGCAACGCCGCCCGCCAACTGACCGACCGCCTGCATCTTCGACGCCTGCGCAACCTGCGACTTGAGGCGCGATTCCTCGCTCGAGTCCTTAAGGCTCAGCAGCACCGCCGCTTCGCCAAGCCCGCGCACCCCGACGACGCGCATCGAAACCGGCTCGTCGCCCTGCCCGGCGAGGCGGATCGACAGGTCGCCGCCCACCTGCTGCCCGCTCGAGTGGCGGCGGATCATGTCGGCGAGTGGCCCCTTATCCTCGACGACGACCAGATCGCCCGGATAGCGCGGCATCCGCCCGTCGGCGACCCCCGCGGCGCGTCCGAAGGCCTTGTTCATGTAAAGGAAGCGCCCGTCGCGATCGACCATCGCGAGGCCAAAAGGCAACAGCGACAACAAGGTCTCGACATAGGTTTGGGCGGTGCCGCGATCGGCCGGACCGATATCCTCGTCGATCAGCGCGAGCAGCATCGGACCGTGAACATCGGCCGCCGCCAGCGGCACCTGGAGCAGGCGGACCGGAGTCGCTCGGTCGCCTTCGCGCGAAAAATAGAGGCGTCCCTGATCATCGATGCGCAGCATCGTTCCCGCGTCGCGTCCGATATAATGGACCATATCGTCGGGACCGAGCGCGCGCATCAAAAACGCCTGGTTGGCGACCCGAAGCCGTCCCTCGGCGCTGACCAGCGCGGTCATGATGCCCGCATTCGCCAGCGCGCGCCCCGCGGGTCCGTCGAGGTGGCGGACGATTTCGGACACGAGATCAAGCCGTTCGACCGAGGAAAAGCGCCAGACGAGATAATCCTCGCCCTGCCCCGTCCGGCTGACCTGCGCGCGCAATTGCAGTGGCCCGATAGCGATATCCTCGGCCACGCCTTCGCCATCGCGCCAGGCAGCACGCCCCGCATCCTTGAGCAACTCGGCCCCGCGTCCTTCGAGCGGCAGACCGGGCGGCGTCACAAAGCCGCCCATCCACGTTGCGAACAGATCGTTGGCACACACCATACGGCCAGCGCGATCGGTGACGGCGATCGCGACGTCGTCGTGATGCACCGCCTGACGCAGCATCGTCCAGTCCATCGATGCCGCGACTTCGGCATCGCCCGCCGGAAATAGGCGTCGGACCAGAATCAGCGCGCCGACCGCCAACGCCAGTCCGGCGACAAAGCCCGCCGCGAGCACCGTGTCGCGTGTCGTCCAGTAAAGCAGCGCTACCGACACGAGCGCGAGGCCCGCGACCAGCGCCATATCGAGGCGCGATGGTCCTGCGGGCACCGAAAGCGGGCCGACAAAACCTGCCTCCCGACCGAAATCATCGTCAGCGGCAGGCAAGCTTTGCGCGGTCAAGAGCGAACTTTCCTATGGGCGCATCACCAGATGCGAACGCGATCCTCGGGCGCCAGATAGAGATTCTGGCCTTCCTTGATCTGGAACGCCTTATACCAGGGGTCAAGGTTGCGCGAGACCCAAGTCCGCTGGATCGACGGAGCATGCGGGTCGGTTGTGATCCGCTGCGCCAGATTCTGCTCGCGGTAGTTGCGCCGCCAGACCTGCGCCCAGCCGAGGAAGAAGCGCTGATCGCCGGTGAGACCGTCGATAACCGGAGCCTCCTTGCCGCCGAGTGACGCCTTGTATGCGTCATAGGCGACGGTCAGGCCGGCAAGGTCGCCGATATTTTCACCCAGGGTAAATTTGCCGTCGAGCTTTTCGCCCGGCAAAATCTCATAGGCATCATATTGTGCGATCAGCGCCTTTCCGGCCGCCTCAAACGCCGCGACATCTTCGGGTGTCCACCAGTCGGCGAGCTTGCCCGTCTCGTCATACTTCGCGCCTTGGTCATCGAAATGGTGGCTGATTTCGTGCCCAATGACCGCGCCGATGCCCCCATAGTTGATCGCCGGGTCGGCATGCGGATCAAAGAAGGGCGGTTGCAGGATGGCGGCAGGAAAAACGATCTCGTTCATGCCGAAATTGGCATAGGCGTTGACCGTCATCGGGGTCATGATCCACTCCCACCGACGGATCGGCCCACCAAGCCGACTGATATTGTCGTCGTGGGCGAACTGGTTGGCGCGAACCGCATTGCCGAAAAGATCGTCGGCCTTGATCTCGAGCTTGCCATAATCTTTCCAGCGGTCGGGGTAGCCGATCTTGGTGGTGAAATTGGCGAGCTTTTGCTTTGCCTTCATCTTTGTCGGCGGCTGCATCCACGAAAGCCCCTCGATGCGGCGCCCCATCGCGGCGAGGATATTTTTGACGAGCTTGTCCATCTCCGCCTTCGTTTCGGGCGGGAAATATTTCGCGACATAATCCTGGCCGACCGCTTCGCCGAGATTGCCCGTGGTGAAATCGACCGCGCGCTTCCAGCGCTCCTGCATCTGCGGCGTGCCCGACAGCGCGGTGCCATAAAAGGAGAAGGCTTCCTGCGCGACCGCATCGGGCAGCACGCCCGAAAAGCCGTCGAGGCTGCGCACGATCAGCATGTCACGGACCACCGAAATCGGCGCGTCGGCGATCAGCTTGGCTTCGCCCGTGAAAGCGCTTGGCTGCGAGACGAGCAGCGAATCCTCGTTGACCCCGATCCCGCGGATGAAGGTCGCCCAGTCGAACCCCGGCGCCGCGACGGCCAGCTCGGCGATCGTCATCTTGTTATAGACTTTGGTCGCGTCGCTGCTGTCGTTCTTGTCCCAATGGACCGTCGCGATCTGCTTTTCGAAGTCATAGATCGCCTTGGCGCGCGCGGCGGCATTGCCCTCGCCCGCCAGCGTCAGCACATTCTCCAGATGCTGCAGATAGGCCGCCTGCAGCTTGGTATTGCGCTCGCTGTCCTTCAAATAGAAATCACGGTCGGGCATGCCGATGCCGCCCTGGAACATCGTGTAGATATAGACGTCGGGGTTCTTGTCGTCCTGGCCAACATAGCCGCCAAAGAAATGCTGGACGCCGCTGCGGTCCGCTTCGGCAAGCAGTGCGGCAAGGCCGGACTTTTCGACGCTGCGAATCTTGTTGAGCCAAGGCGTAATCGGCGCGAGCCCCTTCGCTTCGACCGTCGCGCCGTCGAGATAGGAAGAATAGGCGCGGCCGATCATGCTGTCCGGGTCGCCCTTTGCGACGTCAAGAATCGCGCGCGTCCGCTCCTGCGACAGATCGGCGAGCGCGGTGAACATGCCATAGTTCGACTTGTCGGCCGGAATCTGCGTGTTCTTCGCCCAGACGCCATTGGCATAGGCGTAAAAATCGTCGCCCGGTGCGACACTCGTGTCCATGCCCTTGGTGTCGAAACCGAAGGTGCCGAGTTCGGGCTTTGCCGCCGTCGCCCCGGCCTCTTTGCCGCTCGCATGGCCATCCTTGGCGGTCGCGCCCGTGGTCAGCAGCAATGCCCCCAGCGCCGCCGACGCGAGCAGGCGATTATATGTCGTTTTAAGGCTCATGTTTATCCCCAGTCTTCCCCAGTGATCGGACGAAGATCGCGGCCACCCTGTCGCGGCGCGATCATGCGATGGGAAATCTATAAAGGGCGGAACGTCGGGTTCAACCGACCGGCGTGTCGCTCGTCGAAGCGTCAAGTCGTTGGTCGCGCGCGCGCCGCAATTTGCGCCGCCAGCGCAGCCGGATCCAATTATCCCAGAACAGCGCCGCGAGCACATAACCGACGATCGCTGATACGACCGAAATGATGAAAAGCCCCGCGACCATCGCAGGCGCGGCGTCGGACAGGAACCAGCGCACCCATTCGCCCGCCGACGCTCCCTTTTCGACCATGATCGAAAAGGTCGCGACATTGGCGTGAAACCCGAACACCTTGTCGCCAAGCCATACCGACGCCGCGATGATGAAGGGCGTCGTTGCCGGGTTCGACAAAAAGGTCATCGCCGCGCCGATCGGGATGTTCGCCCGGAACGGCAGCGCGAGCAGCGCGACGCCGATGATCTGCACGCCCGGGATCAGGAAAAAAATGCCGATGAACAGGCCGAGGGCGGTGCCGCGCGGCACCGAGGTGCGCGTGAAACGCCACAAATGGCTGTGCGCGACGCGGTGCGCGAACGGCCGGATGAAGCGGCTCGCCAGCAATTCCTCGCGCGTCGGCGAGTTGCGGCGGATCCAGTTCATCAGCGCCGCCTTGTCGCGCGGTTTCCCGCCACTCATCCGCGTTCCTTCATCAGTCGCTGCTTGTCGCGCTTCCAGTCGCGTTCCTTGATCGACTCGCGCTTGTCGTGCGCCTTCTTGCCCTTGGCGAGCGCGAGCTCGACCTTCGCGCGGCCGCGGCTGTTGAAATAAACGCTCAGCGGGACGAGCGTCATCCCCTGCCGCATCACGCCCGCGTGCAGCTTGTTGATCTCGCGCCCGTTGAGCAGCAGTTTGCGAGGCCGCCGCGGCTCGTGATTGAAGCGGTTGCCATGGCTGAACTCGGGGATATTGGCATTGATCAGCCACACTTCGCCGCCATTAACCTCGGCATAGCTTTCGGCGATCGTCCCTTCGCCGAAACGCAGCGACTTCACCTCGGTCCCTTGCAGCGCAATCCCCGCCTCGAACACCTGTTCGATGCTATAGTCGAAGCGCGCGCGCCGGTTCTCGGCGACGACCTTCTTCTTGTCGAATTCGGCTGCAGATTGGGGGCGGGCCATGAAAAACCTAAATCACTCCGGCCGCGGACAAAGCGGCATCGACGGCGGCGCGCGACGCATCGCTCGCCGGGATAATAGGTAGGCGCGCTTCGGCAGAAAACCAGTCATGGACGCGCGACAGCGCATATTTAACCGGCGCCGGCGACGCGTCGGTGAACATCGCCTTGTGCAAGCCGAACAGCCGATCGTGCAGGACAAGCGCGCAGCTCCAGTCGCTCGCCGCGCAGGCGGCGGCAAAATCGGCGCACAGTCGCGGCGCGACATTGGCGGTGACCGAAATGCACCCCACCCCGCCCATCGCGGCGTGCGCGAGCCACAGGTCGTCGTTACCGCTCAGCTGGCAGAAATCCTTGCTCGCCCCGGCCCGATGCATCGTCACGCGGCACAGGTCGCCGCTCGCGTCCTTGATCGCGACGACGGAGGGAATCTCGGCAAGTCGGCACATCGTCTCGGCGCTGATGTCGGTCACGGTGCGGGCGGGCACATTATAGACGACGATCGGCAGGTCGCTCGCGGCAGCGAGCGCCTCGAAATGTGCGACGATCCCGTCCTGGCTCGGCCGGTTATAATAGGGTGCAACGATCAGCGCGGCGGCAGCGCCGGCCGCTTGCGCGTGGCGCATGTGGCGGATCGCGGTCGCAGTATCGTTCGATCCGCACCCCGCGATCACCGGAACGCGCCCGGCAGCCGCCTCGATGCAGCAATCCATCACGCGATAATGTTCGTCGAACCCGAGGGTTGCGCTTTCGCCCGTCGTTCCGCACGGAACGAGCGCGCTTGTTCCTTCGTCGATTTGCCAATTGACCAGCCGTGCGTAGGCGGACGCGTCGAACGCCCCGTCACGAAACGGCGTCACCAAGGCGGGAATCGATCCCGAAAACATGCTCGCGCTCCTTTACAAAAATCGCGCCGCGACCGATAAAATGGGCGGACGCGCCGCCTCATGGACGTCTATTCAGCGCCCCGCAAGGAGTTTGGCACTAACATGGCCGCTATGATCTCGCTGTCCAAAATATCGCGCATGGCGATGGCTGTCGCCTTGCTGATCCCTTCCGCCGCCTGGTCGAGCGAGCTTACCCCCGACCAGATGGCCTGGTATCGCGCCCAGCTCGGGCTTGCCTCGGTGTCGGTCCAGCCCTCGTCGACCAATTCGGTGGGCGATGCGGTGCTCGAATGGCGCCGCCTGACGCAGAACAGCAATGCGTCGTTCGACCAGCTTTCGCGCTTTCTGATCGCGAACCCCGGCTGGCCCGACGCCGACAAGATGCGTGTACGCGCCGAAAAGGCGATCGCGATCGACAGCTATGATCCCGCGCGCACGCTTGCCTATTTCACCAAATATCCGCCCCAGACCGCGAGCGGGCAGCTCCGCTATGCGCTCGCGCTCAACGCCACCGGTCGCCGCGACGAAGCCAACGCCGCCGTCCGCCGCGCCTGGACGAGCGGTTCGCTCGACGAGGCCGAGACGAGCCGCGTGCTCACGCTCTTCCCCGGCGCGATCAGCCTCGCCGACCATGACGCGCGCATGGATCGGCTGCTCTGGTCCAACGCCACCGCCGCTGCGAGCCGCCAGCTAGCGCTTACCTCGCCCGCAAAACGCGCGATCTTTGCCGCGCGCCTCGCGATGCGGAGCGGCGCCGTCGATGCCGCAATGCAGGCGGCGGCGGTCGAAGCCGCCAATCCTTCGCTCGTCCGCACCGACCCCGGCTATATCACCGCCAAGGCAACCTGGCTGCGCCGCTCGGGCCGCGAGGGCGAGGCGCGCGCACTGCTTGCGGGGCCGCGCTCGCTTGCCAGCGCGCCGCTCGATGCCGAGGAGTGGCTCGAAACCCTGCTCACCAATGCGCGCCTCGCCGATTCGGCCGGCGACAAGCTGACGGCGTTCAACATCGCCCGCCAGATCGACGACGCGTTGCCCGCCGGGACCGTCGCGCGCGAAACGCCGCTTGGTGTACGCGACGATTATACCTCGCTCGCCTGGCTCGCCGGACAGCTTGCTCTCCATGATCTGCGCCGACCGGCAGAGGCGGTGAAGCTCTACCGCGCCTATGGCGACGCCGCCCGCTCGGCGCAGACGCGTACCAAGGGCTATTATTGGGCGGGACGCGCCGCACTCGCTGCCGGCGACCGCGCGACCGCGCAATCGCACTTCGAGGATGCCGCGCAGCATTACGATCAATTCTATGGCCAGCTCTCGCTCGAACGACTGAACCGTCCGCAGCCGAAACCTGCGCCGGTTCCGACGATTGCGGTCAGCCTCGACGAAAAGCGTGCCTTCGATGACGACCGTCTGGTCCGCGCGGCGCGCGTGCTGGGCGAAGTGGGCGCATGGCGCGAGCAATCGCTCTTCCTTCGCGCGCTCGCGCAAAAGGCGTCTAGCCCGGCCGACCATGTCCTTGCCGGTCAACTGGCGCAGGCGATCGGCCGCCCCGATCTTGGCGTGATGATCGGACGCAGCGCGCAAGCCAACAGCCTCGACGCGGTCGAGGTTTCGGGCTTCCCCACGGTTCGGGTGCCCGCGGGGCATGAGAATAACTGGACCTTCATCCATGCCATCACGCGGCAGGAAAGCCAGTTCGACCGCGCCGCGATCAGCCATGCGGGGGCGCGTGGGATGATGCAGTTGATGCCTGGCACCGCGCGCGAGGTCGCGGGCAAGCTGGGGCTCGGCTATGACGCCGGGTCGCTGACCAGCGATACCAATTACAACATGACGCTCGGCTCGACCTATTTCCAGCAGATGCTGCGCTATTACGGCGGCAGCTATCCGCTCGCGGTCGCGGCCTATAACGCCGGTCCGGGCAATGTGAACAAGTGGCTCCGCGCCAATGGCGACCCGCGCACGGGCAGCATCGACATCCTGGAATGGATAGAGGCGATCCCGATTTTCGAGACGAAGAATTATGTGCAGCGCGTGCTCGAAAATGCGGTGGTGTACGACACCCTCCATCCGACCGAAAACCGCCCGCTCCCGAACGCTCCGCTCAGCTTCTATCTCGGTAAGCGCACGCCGGGATAAGGCCGGTGGCGGCGGACAAATCGAACATCATCAGCCCGGCGGGTTTCGCCACGCTGCGCGCCGAATATGACGCGCTGCTCGGCGACGAGCGTCCGAAACTGGTCGAAGTCATCAGCTGGGCCGCAGGCAATGGCGATCGCAGCGAAAATGGCGACTACATCTATGGTCGCAAACGACTGCGCGAGATCGACCGGCGTCTCGCCTTTCTTGCGCGGCGGATGAAGGCTGCGCGGGTCGTCGATCCCGCCGTCCAGCCCGACCGCAGCCGGATCTGGTTCGGCGCGACGGTCGAACTTGCCGACGACGATGACGCGCGGCGTACCGTCACGCTCGTCGGCGACGACGAAGCCGACGCGGGCGCCGGACGCATCGGATGGAACAGTCCGCTCGCCCGCGCCCTGCGCGGCGCGGCGGTCGGCGACCTCAGGACCGTGCAGTTGCCCGCCGGCCCAAAGGAATGGGAAATCATCGCGATCGCCTATCCCTGACTATTCGATGCCGATCCCGGCGATCAGGTCGCGCTGGTCCTGACGCAATTCGGGCAAGGTACGCGCCAGCTTGGCCCAGTGCGTCGCTTCGCCGGGATCGGCTGCGACCCCCTTCCCCTCTGCGAAAGCATGGGCCAGAATCGCCCGCGACCCCGCAAAGCCGGCCCGCGCGGCAACCGCGCAATCCTCGATTGCGGCGCCCAGCGTTTCTGCCGCGAAACTCGCCTCACAAAGCCAATGATTGCCTTCGGCGTTGCCCGTTTCGGCAAGCGCGCGAAGCCGCGCCATATTCGCCGCACGGCTGTCGGGAAAGACGGTCAGCGCGAACATGGCGGCGGGATGGCCCGCCGCCGCCGCCTCGGAATAGAGCGCCTGCGACGCGGCGAAATCGGCCGCTCCGAATGTGCCCGCCGCCAGATGATAGGCAAGGTGGGTCTTCGCCTTTGAATATCCCGCCTGCGACGCGGCACGGTAGAGGGACAGAGCGCGCGCCTTGTCGTTGCTGCTTGCCTCCGGCGAGGCCAGCAACAGATAGGCAAGCTCGGTCTGTCCCCCGGCAAACCCCTGCCCCGCCGATTGTTCGAGGTAGGAGCGCGCGCGCGCGGCGTCTTTCCGCACCCCGACGCCAAGCGAGAACATATAGCCCGCCAGATGCTGCGCGAGCGCATCGCCGCCGTCGGCAAGCGCGATCACGTCGGCGGCGGAGCGCCGCGACAGGACATCGGCGACGAGCACCGGCTCATCCTCGATTGCCAGCCGGTCGAGCGAAATTCCCGCGAGCGACTCCACCGCCGACCGCGCGCCGCGCGCCGCGCTGTCAAGACTGTCTTGCGCGCCGGCCGATGCGGGTTGCGTCATCGAAGCGACCTCGACCGGTGCAACCAGATAGAAATCGTCGAACCAGCTGCCGTAATGAAACGGCTGCTGCGGCCCGCTCTCCATCCCGAAGGTGCGCTTGTAAACATCGCGCGCGACCACCTTGAAATAATCCGAAATTTCGAGGCCGGGTATCGCCATTTCCTTGACGACCGCCGCCGCGAACGGACTCACCGGCGATCCCACCGGCGCATGGTCGAGCGCGGGCCGCCCCTTTGCGGTCGAGTAAAAGACCGCCCCCTGCCCGATATCGAGCAGCCCGAGCGGCGCCGACCCCGCCTCGCCACCCGCCACATCGACGTCAGCGATGCGCACGACGGGTTCGGTGGTCCGACAGGCATCGACGAACAGCAGGGTGAAGGCATCCGCCGGGACCACGCGCCGCACCAGCGCCTCCAGCGACAAATAGCGTTTCTCGACGTCGGAGCGCCGTGTCTGTGGCGGCGCGTCCATCGGCACCAGCCAGTTACGGCCGCCATATTCGAAACCATGCCCGGCGAAATAGATCAGCACCGACCGCGCGCCGCGCGCCTCGACCGCGAAACGATCGAGCGCGGCGTCGAGTTCGGCCTTGTCGGCATTGCGCACGATCCGCGGGGCAATGCCCGCACGCGCGAATGCCGTACAGACATGATCGATATCGTTGACCGCATTCTTGAGCGACGGCCATTCCCAATCATTATAGGCACTGTTGCCGATCAATAGCGCGACGCGGTCGCTGTCGAGCGCCGCCGTGCCGCACTCTTGCGCAGATGCGCCCGTCGCGATGCACGAAGCAGCCCAAAAGGCTGCTCCGACAGCGCCGGCTTTCCACCATCGTGTCATGTCACCCCCGTTCCGGCGAACGCCGATTTCGCGCCGCGGCTCGGGGCAAGTCTGCGTAACTATGCGCGAAAAGGCAAATCCTGCCTCACGCCGCTATTGATTGAGAAGCGCCGGAAGTATCCACACCGCCGACAGGACGACAACCGCCAGCAAAAGCGAGATCGCGAGCACATAGCGTACACCATGCCCTTTCACGCCGCTGCTGGCTTCCTCATCGGTGACCTCGACATGTTCGTCGACGATTTTCATGCTGCGCCTCCCTTCATCTGGTTCCCCATCAACGCAAGCTTCGGCCGCGCGGTTCCCGCGCGGGCAGTCGGGAGAGAATGCCAGAGGGCCTGTAAGCCGGGTTCTGTCCACCTCCTTGCGGAGGATGGGCGATCATTCCTCTAGGCGTGCGGTTGCCCGAACGCTCAAGCAGTCAACCCGGACGGCGGGACCGGAACCAGTCCTGGGATTGCTCCCCTGCCGTCCCTATTCAACCTTGCTCCCGGTGGGGTTTGCCATGCCGCGTCCGTTACCGTCCGCGCGGTGCGCTCTTACCGCACCCTTTCACCTTTCGCCGGGCCGAGGCCTTGGGCGGTCTGCTCTCTGTGGCACTTTCCCTGACCCCCTTGCGAGGGCCGCCGGACGTTATCCGGCACCGTGGTTTCCGTGGAGCCCGGACTTTCCTCCCCCACGCTTGCGCGCGGCGGCGATCGCCCGGCCCTCTGGCAAATGGAGTATAAGCCCGAACGCGGCTTAACGCCAGCGATCCGTTCGTGTCGAGCAAAGTCGAGACACGGGAAAGCACTCACGCCCGATCCGCATCTCGACTTCGCTCGATGCGAACGGAAAGATAAGGCGAATCAATCCCCCTCGGGCTGCGGAAGGAGCAGCGCGAGCAGGATCGCGCGGCACTCGCCGCAGATCGTCCCGTCGATCAGCTCGGGACGAAAGCGCCGCTGAAACGCGACCGTCGCGGCAAAACCGTCGGTCACATCATAGCCGAAACGCTCGAGCGCGAGCAGGAAGCCTGCGTCGGTCCAGAGCGGGTCGGTCAGCTTCTTGGTCGGGCGCGGCAGCGCGAGGCGGCGGCGCGCCAGCTCGTCCCACGGGAAAAGCTCGCCGGGATCCTGCTTGCGCGTCGGCGCCACGTCCGAATGGCCGACGACATTGCCGCGCGTGATCGCGTGCCGATCCTTGATGCCATGCACCAGCCGGACGACCGACGCCACCTGCGGGTCGGGAAAGGGAACATAGCCGAACTCGTGCCCCGGATTGACGATCTCGATCCCGACGCTCGCCGAATTGACGTCGCTGATGCCACGCCAATGCGCCTTGCCGGCGTGCCAGGCGCGCTTTTCTTCGGGAACCATGACGGTGATCTGGCCGTCTTCGCCGACGACATAATGCGCGGAAACTTTCGCCTCGGGGTCGGCCAGCCGGTCGAGCGCCTCGGCTCCGGTCTTCATGCCCGTATAATGCAGCACGATCATCGAAATGGGTAGCGCGCGTTCGTCGAAATTGGGGGACCAGCGTTCGATAAAATCGCTCATGCGGTTCGGCGCCCATAAAATCCGCCCCGGCGCGGGGTCCGACTCACCTGCGCCACCGCCCCGCAAATTGCAAGGTCAGGCGGCGGCAATCGCGGCGATGCGCGGTGTTGGCCGGTCAGCTGGCTCGTAAAGGCCGCGCAGGCGTCGACTGGCGACAAACTGGTCGGTCTGCCCCAAAACAGTCTCGCCTGCGCCGAGCACGAGAAAACTCTGCGGCGCCGCCACTGCGCGGAGTCGCGCAAATGCCTTCTCGCGCATCGGAGCCGAGAAATAGAGCAAGAGGTTGCGGCAAAAAATCAGGTCGGCCGGCGCCCCGAGCGGCGGCTTGTCGGTCAGCATGTTCTGGACGGTGAAATCGACGCGGCGGCGCAGATCGGCCTTGGCGAGCCACCCCGCCTCGGTCTGGTCGAACCAGCGCACCATGCGCTGCACCGGCAGGCCGCGCTGAATCTCGAACTGGCTATAGAGGCCGACGCGCGCGCGACCAATCGCGTGATAGCTGACGTCGGTGCCGACGATATCGACCTTCCACCCTGCCCATTTCATGTCCTGCTCGGCGAACAGCATCGCCATCGAATAGGCTTCCTGCCCCGTCGAAACGCCGCAGTGCCATATCGTCAGCCTTCGCGTGCGCGCATTGACCTCGCGCAGATTTTCGAGCGCGTTGGCCGCGATGTCGTCGAACACGCTGTGTTCGCGATAGAAATAGGTTTCGTTGTTGAGCATCGCGTCGACCGTATCGTCGAGCAACTGGCGGCTGTTCGACGTCACCAGCGCCGCGACCAGCGCATCGAGATCGGCGAGGCCGTGGCGCTGCATCACGGGCTTCAATGACATCTCGATGCGCCAGATACGGTTGGGCGACAGCGTCTGCCCCGTCCGCGATTCAAGCACACCCATCAGCACGCGATAGGCAGACTCGCTCGCTGTGCCGCCAATCATGTTGCCGACCGCCCCGACAGAAAGCTGCCGAGCAAGAGCGCGATGGCATCGGGGTTGAGCAACGCAGCAGCGATCCCCGCCTTGGCGACCGCGCCCGGCATCCCCCAGATCACGCAACTTTCGGGCGCTTGCGCAAAAATCGTGCCGCCTGCCGACTTGAGCCGCGCGGCACCGGTCGCGCCGTCGCGCCCCATTCCGCTCAGGATCACGGCGACACCACCGGCACCATAGGCATCGGCGACCGACGCCAGCATCGGGTCGGCCGACGGGCAGCATCCATTGGCCGCGGGATGGCGGTCGAGCACGATCTCGCGCCGTGTGCCATTTGCGACGACCATCAGATGCGCGTCGCCAGGCGCGAGATAGATATTGTCGGGCTCGACACGCATTCCGGCCGCCGCGACGCGGACACGGCGGTGCGTCATCGTTGCAATCTGCTTGGCGTAAAATTCCATGAAGGCGTCGGGCAGATGCTGGGTTAGCAGGATCGGAGCGCGCACACGCGGATCGAGGTGGGCGAGAAAGTTCGTGAAAGCAGGAATTCCGCCAGTCGATGCCGCGACCGCGATACATTCCAGCGGGTGCCGCGCGTCGATGGCGATCACGGTGGGCGCGGGCGGGACACGCTTTGCTACCGGTGCGAGAACCGGGGCTGCTTGGCGCTGCCCCAGCGACAGGATGCGATCGGTCAGGATCTCGGCAAAATGTCCGGAAAAGCTGCCGCGACCCGGCTTCGCCAACGTGTCGCTCGCACCGAGCGAAAGCGCCTCGATCGCGGCCGGACCACCCTCGACGCAGTTCGACGACAGGATCAGCACGCGCGCATTGGCTGCGCGTTCGAGAATGAGGGGGAGCGCGTCGAATCCGCTCATTCCGGGCATTTCGATATCGAGCACGACGACATCGACGGGCTCGCGCGCCAGATAATCCAGAGCATCCGGCGCCGATGCGACCGACGCGCAGACCATCAATCCGGCGCGCTGGTCGACAATGCGTTCGAGAATACTGCGCACGACCAGGCTGTCGTCGACCAGCATCACGCGGACGGTGCGCCCGGCCGGAATCTCGTTTTGCTCGGATCTAGTGTCGAGAGAGAGCGGTTGCGTCATCGTTCAGGCTTCAGGCGACGCCGACGAGTTGCAATTTCCCTTCGAGAGTTTCGCGGTCAAAAGGCTTCATCACATATTCGTCGGCGCCCGCCTCGATGGCGGCGCGAATATGGTCGATACTGTTCTCGGTCGTGCAGAAAACGACGCGTGGCCGATCGTCCAGACCATAATCCAAATCATTGAAAGCGCCTAGAAATTCCATCCCGCTCATCACCGGCATGTTCCAGTCGAGCAGGATCACGTCGGGGCGATTGGCCCGGCAATAGGTCAGTGCCTCTTGGCCATCCGCCGCCTCTTCGACGTCAAACGACATGCTTTCAAGGATATGGCGCGCGACCTTGCGAATGACTTTGCTGTCATCGACGACCAGACAGGATTTCGACATATTCTTACTCCGACCCCCCGGGGAACTGGGCCATGTTACGGCGAAGGGGTATTCAGCCCGTTAACGAACGACAAAAGTCACGCTGCATTTACAACCGGAATTGTGACAAAATGCGCGGGGTCGACGACGAGCAGCGACGCCCCCTGATGCTCGATCATCGCATCGGCAACGCGCGCCCAACCCGGCATGAGTTTTCCCGCGATCCGCGTCTCGGCCGCTTCGATGAAACAGACATCCTCGATCTCGTCGGCAAGCAGCGCATAGCCATGTTCCGCCACATCGACGACGATCACGCGCTGCCCCGCGGCGACGGGAACCGGCGGCAGCCCGACCACGACGTGCGGGTCGATCAGCGTGAACACGCGGCTGCGCAAGGCAAACAGCCCGACGACGTGCGGCGGAGCCCCCGGAACCTCGACCGGCGTCGCCACCGTGACGACCGAATTGATTGCACGCGACCGCAACGCGACGCGCGTGTCGGCGATCCGCGCGACTAGATAGAGATTGTCCATCACGCGCGGCCTCCCCCGACACGCCGACTCAGCGCTTCGAGCAGCGCATGACGGTCATAGCGATAGACGGTTTCGTCGTCGGGGCCGGCGGAGGCGGCGGTTGCGCGCAGCCGGATGACCGGGACCGCGTCGGTGCCATGGTCGCACGCCGATTCGTCGCCCGACAGGCAGAGCAGCACATCGGGCGCTTCGTCGTCGTCCGCTCCCGCAGCGATGCGATAGCCCGCGCTGCGCAGGATCGGCGCGAGGAAATTCGCGCCCCATCCGTCATGGTCGTCGGTGAGCCGACACAGCGGCGCGCGCGGCGCGGCGTGGATGGGTCCGCGCGCATGCTGCTCCATCAGCCAATAGGGATCGATGATTTCGACCGGGTCTCCGCCGATAAGCACGACACCCGCTATCAGGCCTTCGGTCGCCGACGGTTCGACCACATCGGGCAAACGAACGATGTCGATGACCGCTTCGATCGGATAGCAAAGCACCGACTGACCGTCGTGAAGGCGGAGCAATTTGACGGTCCCGTGCCCTTCGGGAAGGCGCGCCGCGTGGACCGCGAACATATCGTCGCCGATCTGCGCCCGGATCGCGCCCGCACTTTCGAACAGCGCCAGTGCGGGCACCTCTTCGACGCGCTCGATGACCGAAAGACGCACCCCGCGCGTCCGCCCGCCGATGTCGCGGAAAAGCAGAAGCTGCGTTGCGTCGCGCGTCGCCGCGAGCGCGGCGTCGGCTTCCTCCGCCTGGCGGTGGGCGCGACCCGCTTCCGAGGCGTCGATGGCGGAAACCGCCAAAATACCCTGCACATCGAGCAACAGGACCGGACGCCCATTGTCGGGCAAGGTCGTCCCCGCATAGAGGCCGGTCGCCATGATCATCGGCGCCGCAGGTTTGATGACCAGCTCTTCATGATCGTGAATCGCCGCAACGCTCAACGCATAGCTCTGGTCCTGCCCCGGCCGGATCAGCACGAGCGCGCGATCATCGGCATCGTCACCGTCGTCGCGATGGCGGCCGAGCACGTCCTCGAGCCGGAGCAGCGGGAATTGCTCGCCGCGTACCGAAACGATTTCGCCGCCGCCCAGTTTCTCGATCCGCACGCTGTCGCTCGTTTCGAGCAGGATTTCGCGGACGGCGCCGCGCGGGATTGCGAAATATTGCCCCGCGGCGCGCACCATCAGGCCGGAAATGATCGTCAGCGTCATCGGAACGCGCAGCACGACGGTCAAACCGCGACCTTCTTCGTTGCGAAGTTCGACCACACCGCCGATTTTTTCCAGGTTCGCGCGAACGATATCCATGCCGACGCCGCGCCCAGAGATAGAGGTGATCTGCGATGCAGTCGAAAAGCCCGGACGAAAGATCAGCTCAAGCTTTTCCTTCGGCGACAGCGCTCGCGCCTCTGCCGCACTCAGGACGCGCGCTCCAATGGCCTTGGCGACGAGAGCGTCGGGCGACAGGCCGCGGCCGTCGTCGGCGATCATGATCTCGATCTGATTGCCCGACTGGCGTGCCGTCACCGAAATCGTCGCGGTTACATCCTTGCCTGCGGCGACCCGGTCGTCGAGCGTTTCGATGCCGTGGTCGATCGCGTTGCGCACCATGTGGATCAACGGATCGCGGATATTCTCCATCATTTCGCGGTCGAGTTCGACTTCGCCCCCGCTGGTGACGAATTTGACCTTCTTGCCGAGGTCTTGTGCAAGATCGCGAACGATGCGCGGCAACGGCGCGAAAAGCTTGTCGATGCGCTGCATACGCATCTGGCTGACCGACTGGCGCATCGTCGCAATCGAATCGGACAGTCGGTCGAACGATCCGATAACCGCCGGGTCCGCGCCGGATTCGCGCAGCATCCGGGCAAATTCGTTGCGCGCGAGCACGATGTCGGTGACGCCGGTCATCACGCTGTCGAGCAGCGGCAGCGGCACGCGGATCGAACGCCAACCCTGCATGTCGGTCTGCAGATCATCGTCGCGCCGTGTCCGGATTTCGCGGTTTTCGGCTTCGGGCTCAGGTTCGGGTTCGGGTTCGGCCACGGCGTCGGCTTCCGTTTCGACCTGCGCCAGCGCATCGATCACGTCGCCGTCGTCTCCGGCAGGTTCGTTCGCATCCTTGCCCAGCGCGTCGCAGACGAACGACAAGCGGTCGAGGATGGAAAGCACCGCGGTGACGAGCGCGCTATCGGCAGTCCGCTTGCCGCGCCGCACGTCGTCGAGCGCTTCCTCGGCGGCGTGCGACAGCGCGGTAACGCGCGGCAGCGCCAGAAACCCCGAACTGCCCTTGATCGTATGAACGAGCCGGAAAATTGCGTCGAGCCGCTCGCGATCGGTCGGGTCGGCCTCCCACGCCACGATGGTTGCTCCGGCCTCGGCCAGCAATTCCGCCGTTTCGGCAAGAAAATCGTTCAGCAGGTCGTCCATTGCGGTCCCGGTGCACCCAAAAACTTCAAGCGCTTCCATGCCCGACAATGGTTAACGGAGGCTTTAGTCGCGCCCTTTGAATACCGCTCCGACCAGCAACGATGTCGGCGTTTCGCGCGCGAGCATCACCGTGCCGTCATTCTGGCGTGCAACCGCCTGCACCAGCACGGCGGGCGCGGTACGCGAGGTCATCGCCGCGACCGCTTCGCCTTCGGCCAGGATGCGCTCGACGTCGGCATCGACCAGGATGCGCTCGGCCTCGGCGTGCAGCGCAATTTCGATCGATCCGTCGGCGCGCCTTTCGCACCCGACATCCAGTCGGCCGCCGCGTACCAGCGCATCGACGAGAATCAGCGCAAGATTGAGGATGATCTTGACCGCCGGTTTCGGCAACGCCTCGTCGGTTAGCATCCAGTTGAGCGTGATCGGGCGTTCGGCCATGATCCCCTCGATCGCCGCTTTGGCCTCGTCCGGCGGAACCGCCTCGCCGAACCCGCCCGCCGAACCGAAGGCAAGACGAAAGAATTTCAGTTTCGCGGCCGAGGTCCGCGCGCTCTGTTCGAGCAGTTCGAAACAGCGCGCGCGCATTTCGGGGTCTTTTTCATCGGCGAGCAGTTCGAGGCCGTTGGCAAAGGCCCCCACCGGGCTGAGCAAATCGTGACACAGGCGCGATGCCAGCATCGAGGCGAAATCGACACGGTCGTCGGTCATGGATGAATGGGCTCCCCAGCGCAGTAACCAAATATTTTCGGCTCTTTTCGCTCCTAGGGCAGCGCCCCCCTCTTGGGCAAGGGCGAACCCCTTGAATTTCCGTGCCACCCGCCCACATCGCTCTCAATGCAGGGGGACGACGACATTCTGACCGTGACGCTGGGCGAAGGTGCGGCCGGGCTGCGGCTCGACCGGGCGCTCGCCGAGGCGCTCCCCGACCTGTCGCGCGAACGCGTCAAGACGCTCATAAAGGGCGGGCGCGTCGCCGACGCAAGCGGCGCAATCCTGTGGGACCCGTCGGCCAAGGCCGCCGCGCCCGCAACGCTCGCACTGCGGCTTCCGGTGCCGGCGCCGGCACACAATGCCGCGCAGGACCTCAATCTCGTCATCGCCTATGAGGACGAGCATCTGATCGTCGTCGACAAGCCCGCGGGGATGGTCGTCCATCCAGCCGCGGGCAATCTCGACGGCACAATGGTCAACGCCCTTCTCCACCATTGCGCGGGGCAATTGTCGGGCGTCGGTGGCGTCGCGCGTCCCGGCATCGTCCACCGCATCGACAAGGATACCAGCGGGCTGATCGTTGCCGCCAAGCATGACAAGGCGCACGAAGGCCTCGCCAAGCAATTCGCCGCGCACAGCATCGACCGCCGCTATATCGCGATCGCGACCGGACGCCCGATACCCGCGAACGGTACGGTCGACGCCGCGCTCGGCCGCTCGGCAACCAATCGCAAGAAAATGGCGGTGGTCGCAGCAGGACGCGGCAAGCGCGCGGTGACGCATTATCGCACGCTCGAACCACTGGCGGGCGCCACCCTTGTCGAATGCCGCCTCGAAACCGGGCGGACGCATCAGGTGCGCGTCCACATGGCGCATATCGGGCACCCCCTCGTCGGCGACCCCGTCTATGGCCGCGCGCGCAAGCCGCTTTCGGACGTGCTGAAAGCGCGGGGATTTGCGCGGCAGGCATTGCACGCGGCCCATTTGGGCTTTATTCATCCGGTGAACGGTAACAGGATCGCGCTCGACAGCGAAATCCCTGCGGATATGCGGGAACTGATCGATGAACTGCGCGTTTAAGTTTCGATTGAAAATCTATTTTGACGCGCGGGTTCAACCGCGGCATTTTGAGCACAGGATTTAGGGAAGACACTCTCCTATGGCTAACAAAAGCAATGTTCCGGCCGTGGTGCCAGCGCTGGGCGGCGAAGCCAGCCTGAATCGCTATCTGGCCGAGATCCGCAAATTTCCCCTGCTCACGCCCGAGCAGGAATATATGCTCGCCAAGCGTTTTCAGGAACATGGCGATAACGAGGCGGCGGCGCAGCTCGTGACGTCGCACCTCCGTCTCGTCGCAAAGATCGCAATGGGCTATCGCGGCTATGGCCTGCCGGTCAGCGAGCTGATTTCCGAAGGCAATATCGGCCTGATGCAGGGCGTGAAGAAATTCGACCCCGAACGCGGCTTCCGCCTCGCCACCTATGCGATGTGGTGGATCCGCGCGTCGATCCAGGAGTTCATCCTGCGCTCGTGGAGCCTCGTAAAGATGGGCACCACCGCCGCGCAGAAGAAGCTCTTCTTCAACCTCCGCCGCATGAAGAACAACCTCGAAGCGTTCGAGGATGGCGACCTAAGCCCCGAGAACGTAGCCAAAATCGCCAAGGACCTTGGCGTCACCGAGGACGAGGTCGTCAGCATGAACCGCCGCATGGCGATGGGCGGCGACACGTCGCTCAACGTCCCGATGGGCGAGGATGGCGACAGCCAGTGGCAGGATCTGCTCGGCGACGAAGGTCCGCTGCAGGACGAGCGCGTGGCCGAAGCGCAGGAACGCGATGTGCGCCACGAACTGCTCACCGAAGCGCTCGAAACGCTCAACGAGCGCGAGCGCCACATCCTGACCGAGCGCCGCCTGACCGACGACCCCAAGACGCTCGAGGATTTGAGCCAGGTCTATGAAGTCAGCCGCGAACGCGTGCGCCAGATCGAGGTGCGCGCCTTTGAAAAGCTGCAAAAGGCGATGCTCAAGCTCGCCGGCGACCGTCGCCTGATCGCAACCTGATCCGCGCGCGCGACAACGCGTGAATTGACACCCCGTACGGTTAGGCTAGCCTCCCCCCTTCGGTTCGACCGGAGGGGGCACATTATGTGGAAATGGATACGGATTCCCAAGGGACTGGCGTTGGTGGCATTTCTGCTGCCGTGGATGACGGTCAGCTGTTCCAACCAGAAAATTGCCGAAGCGAGCGGCTTCGGCCTCGCCTTTGGCCGCATCACCGCGATGGGACAGGCCTCGTCGGCGGCTGACGGCGCGGCGGTCAACCTTTGGCTGATCCTCGCAATTCTGGCGATCGCCGGCGGCTTGTTCCTGCTCTTCAAGCGCGGCCGCGAGTCGGCGAAGCTGGTTCTCGGCACATCGGTTGCCGCGCTGGTGCTGATTTTCGTCGGCACCTGGCGTTACAGCAAGGAGGCGATCCTTGCAGAAGCCGGCAAAAGCGGCGGCAATGGCGACATGGACCGCGCCGCACTCGCGATGATCCAGATCAACTGGGAAATCGGATACTGGATCGCGCTCTTGTCATTGGTTGCCGCCGCCGTGATGGCGTGGCTGGTGATGAGCGGCAAGGAAGAGGAGGCCGAAGCCAAGGTCCGCGCCCTCGCCGCCGATGCGACCGAAAAGGCGAAACAGGCCGCCGCCAAGGCGGGCGATGCGATCGACGGCGCCACGCAGAAAAAGGACGACGAGCCGCCCAAGGCTTGAGTGTCACCACACCCAACACGCCGCTTGCCGCCGACCGGCAAGCGGCTAAATGGATGATATGGCCCGCACCGCTCGATCATCCAAACGCCGCAAACTCCCCTGGTATCTAAGGCCGCTGAAATGGCTGCTTTGGTTCGCGGTCGTCACGGTTCTGTGGGTGCTGATCTATCGCATTGTTCCGCCGCCGGTGACCTTCACCATGCTGGCCGACAGCAATGGTATCACCAAGGACTGGACGAGCCTGTCGAATATCGACCGCAATATGGTGCGCGCCGTCATCGCCGCCGAGGACGGGAAGTTCTGCAGCCATAACGGCTTCGACGCCGACGCGATCGAGCAGGCGATTGAGCGCAATGCAAAAGGCAAGCGAATGCGCGGCGGTTCGACGATCAGCCAGCAGACTGCAAAAAATGTCTTTCTGTGGCAGGGCAGCGGCTGGACGCGCTACCTCCGCAAGGTGCCGGAGGTCTATTTCACCTTCCTGATCGAGCATTTGTGGGGCAAGCGCCGGATCATGGAGGTCTATCTGAACGTCGCCGAAACCGGCATCGGCACCTATGGTGTCGAGGCGGGGGCGCAGCGCTATTTCAAACATGGCGCAGCGACGCTCAACCCGGAGGAAGCGGCGCGCATCGCCGCCATCCTGCCGCTTCCCAAAAAGCGCGCCGCCATCAGTCCATCGGGCTTCACGCGCCGGTACGGCAACACCATCCGCGCCCGTATCGGCCAGGTCCGCCGCGACGGTCTGGACGGATGCGTTTACGATTGATGGGTCGCGCTCACGCGCAAGGCGCCGAACGATAAGAAACGCAATAGGCGCAGTGGTCGGCGCCTAGCCTTCGCTCTCGCTGATATCGTCGAGCAGATCGGGGTCGAGCACTCGTACGCGCCCCTGCTCCAGCGCGATGATTCCCGATTCTTCCCAACTGCGAAGCTGGCGGTTGATATGTTCGCGGCTCATACCGGCAAAATTGCCGAGTTCGGTCTGGCTCAGCTCGACGCGGTGCGACGATTCGACATCGCGGCGGATCAGCCGTTTCAGATAGCGCGCGAGCCGCGGTCCCGACGCATAAGCGCGGTCGCTTTCGATCGTCTGGTCGGCCATCCGCAGCCGCCGCGCGAGCTGCTGCATCAGCGACCAGGAAAACTCGGGGTGGGTGGTCACGAAATCGCGCATCGCATTGCGCCCGAGCTGAAGCGCGCTACCCGCACTCGTGGCGATCACCGACGCCGTGCGCTCGCCACCGTCGAGCAGCGCGATCTCGCCCAGCACCGCGCCCGGTTCGGCATAGGCGAGCACGATTTCCCGCCCCCCTGCCGTGAGCAACGATACGCGCGCGCTGCCCTCGGTCAGGATGAGCAGGCTGTCACCCGCGTCGCCCTGCGAGAGCAACTCCTTGCCCTTGGAGAAATTGACCGGCACCGCGCGCTTGGCGATGTCGGCCCAATCCTGCGGCGACAGGCCGGAAAAAATACTGTCGGGGCCTTGTAGCTCTGCGAGTTTCGCGTGATCCATGGCCCTTTTCCCCGTTGCCTGCGTCAGACCAGCCGACTTTGCCGCACCGCCGCCTCGACAAAGCCCTTGAACAGCGGATGCGGATCAAAGGGTTTCGACTTGAGTTCGGGATGGAACTGCACCCCGATGAACCACGGATGGTCCGGCCGCTCGACGATTTCGGGCAACATGCCATCGGGCGACAGTCCTGAAAAGACCAGCCCGCCCTTTTCCAGGGCGTCGCGATAAGCGCCGTTGACCTCGTAACGGTGACGGTGGCGCTCGCTGATGGCGTGCGCGCCGTAAACGGCGGCGACATGGCTGTTCGGCGACAGCTTGGCATCATAGGCACCGAGCCGCATCGTACCACCCAGGTCGGTGTCGGCCCCGCGCTTTTGCAGGCCTTCGGCGCTCATCCATTCGGTGATCAGGCCGACAACGGGCTCGTCGGTCGGGCCGAATTCGCTGCTCGACGCGCCCGCGATCCCGCTAGTATTCCGCGCCGCCTCGATACACGCCATCTGCATGCCGAGGCAGATGCCGAAAAAGGGCACGCCGCGCTCGCGCGCGAACCGCACGCTCGCAATCTTGCCCTCCGACCCGCGCTCGCCGAAGCCGCCGGGGACGAGAATGCCGTGCATCGGTTCGAGGTTCGCAGCAAGCTCCTCGTCGTGCTCGAACATTTCGGCATCGAGCCAGCGGATATTGACCTTCACCCGATTCGCGAGTCCGCCGTGAACCAACGCCTCGTTGAGCGATTTATAGGCGTCGGGCAGCGAGACATATTTGCCGACCACGCCGATCGTCACCTCGCCCTCGGGGTGCCGCTTGCGGTCCATGATGTCGTACCAGCGCGTCAGATCGGGTTCGGGCGCGTCGGAAATGCCGAAGGCGCGCAGCACTTCGCTGTCGAGTCCTTCGCCATGATATTGGACCGGCACCGAATAGATGCTGTCGGCGTCGAGCGCGGGAATCACCGCTTCCTTGCGGACGTTGCAGAATTGCGCGATTTTCGCGCGCTCGCCCTCGGGCAACGGCTTTTCGCAACGGCACAGCAATATGTCGGGCTGGACGCCGAGCGACGCGAGTTCACGCACGCTGTGTTGCGTCGGCTTCGTCTTCAGCTCGCCCGCAGCGGCGATATAGGGCACCAGCGTGACATGGACCGACAGCGTCCGGTCGCGCCCCTCTTCGTTGCGAAGCTGGCGGATCGCCTCGATAAAGGGCAACGATTCGATGTCACCAACCGTGCCACCGATCTCGCACAGCACGAAATCGAGGTCGTCGATGTCGGCGCGGGCAAATTCCTTGATGGCGTCGGTGACGTGCGGGATCACCTGCACCGTCGCGCCCAGATAGTCGCCGCGGCGCTCCTTGGTGATGATCTGCTGATAAATTCGGCCCGAGGTGACATTGTCGCTCTGCCGCGCCGCAACACCGGTAAACCGCTCGTAATGGCCGAGGTCGAGGTCGGTTTCGGCCCCGTCGTCGGTCACATAGACCTCGCCATGCTGATAGGGCGACATCGTGCCCGGATCGACGTTCAGATAGGGGTCGAACTTCCGGATGCGCACGCGGTATCCGCGCGCCTGCAACAATGCCGCAAGGCTAGCCGCCATCAAACCTTTGCCAAGGGAGGAGACCACGCCGCCGGTGATAAAAATGAACCGCGCCATGGGAGGAAAGACTTACTCAACAGGAGGGTGACGGCGCAAGCCGTCGAATCGCTTGCGGCGGAAAAAAATTCCGCCGCCCGCGGACTATGGTGCGAGGCCGAAGCCGCCGCTTATTTCTTTGCTGGCGCCTCTGCAGGGGCGTCCTGCGCGGTGGCCGCTGCCGCCGCTGCCGCAAGTGGATCGTCGGTCGCCGGAGCGGGCGCTGCCGTCGATGTGGCATCGGGGGCCGGCTGCGCAGGTCCGGTCAGGGACGAAGGCGTTGCGCCGCTCGACTGCGTCTGAGCGCTCTTCGACAGCGAGGTATCGATTGTCGAACCGCCGCGGCCCACCGACGCCATTGCGGCGAGCAGGATCGACAGACCTACGAACATGCACGCGAGAACCGTCGTCGCGCGCGTCATGAAATCGGCCGCGCCGCGTGCCGAAAGCAGGCCCGCCGGGCTACCGCCGACGCCCAGACCGCCACCTTCCGACTTTTGCATCAGGATGACCGCAATCATCGCGGCGGCAATCAGCGCCTGGACGACGAGCAGAAAGGTGAACAGGTTCGACATCGAATTTTCCCGAAAAAGCGCGCGGTCCCACGCGGACCGCATCTGCGGCGCACATAGAGAGGAAGCGCCGCAGCTTCAACCCATACGTCGCCCCCGCGAAGCCGGGAGCCGCTGAATTGTCGGCGCTACATCGATGGCGCCACCCCGCATTCGCGGGGCGACGATTTTCAAAGCGCCGCGGCTGCCTCGATGATCGGCACGAATTTCGCCGCAGTCAGGCTCGCTCCGCCGACAAGCGCCCCGTCGACATCACCCGCCGACAACAGCTCCGCCGCATTCTCGCCCGTCACCGAACCGCCATAAAGGATGCGCAGCTGCCCGGCGCCCGCGCCGATCCGTTCGGCCAGGGCGCCTCGGATCGCGCCGTGCATTTCGGCGACGTCGGCCACCGTCGGCACCAAACCCGTGCCGATCGCCCAGATCGGCTCATAAGCGATTGCGAGGCGCGCGGGATCGAAATCGTCCGGCAGCGACCCTGCAACCTGCGCCAGCACATGCGCCACCGCGCCGCCCGATTCGCGCACGTCGCGCGGCTCGCCCACACAAAGGATGACGCCAAGCCCTGCGCCCAGCGCCGCCCCGGCCTTCGCCTTGACGTCACTATCGGCCTCGCCAAAGGCCTCGCGCCGTTCGCTATGTCCGACGATGGTAACCGCCGCGCCGGCATCGGAAAGCATGGCGGCAGAAACGGACCCGGTGAATGCGCCGGATGCGGCAGCGTGGCAGTCCTGAGCGCCAACGACCGCGTCGGAGATTTCCGCGACCATCGGCCCGATCAGCGTGAATGGCGGGCAAAGCGCCACGTCGACACCCTGCCTGTTTAACGCGGCTTCGAAAATCGCGCGCGCTTCGCCAAGGGCGTCCTTTGTGCCGTTCATTTTCCAGTTGCCGACGATATATTTGCGCCGTGCCATATCCTGATCCTCCCGCCTTGTCCGATGTCGCCCGCCCCTAGCGGCCCGCGCGCCGTAAAGGCAAGCGCCTCTGAACCCGCCTGCACGCCGATGGCGCAAATCGCGCTTTCCCGCCTTGATGCAGCACCGCCGCGCGCCTAAAGCAGCCCGCATCCGTGCGCTTCACGCGCTTCGCCGAAAGACCTGACGCTTCATGATCACCGCCATCCGCAATCTCTTTTCCTCCGCGATCGGCAAATTTATCGCGCTGGCCTTTGTCGTGCTCGTCGGTGTTGCCTTCGCGCTCAGCGATGTCACTGGCAGTTCAAGCTTCGGGGGAGTCGGCGGCGCCAACGTGGCGCGCGTCGGCGATACCGATATCGGCGTCGGCGAACTGCGCGATCGCGTCCGCCTTGCCTATAACGATGCGCGCCAGCAGCAACCCGGACTGACGATGACAGCCTTCATCGAATCGGGCGGGCTTGACCAGACGCTGAATCAGCTGATCGAGGGTGCGGCCTTCGAACAATTCGCCAAAGAACTCGGCTTCGGCGTCAGCAAGCGGCTCGTCGACGGCCGCATCGCCGACCTGCCGGCGTTTGCGGGGGTCTCTGGAAGTTTCGACCAGACGCGTTTCGAAACATTCCTTCAACAGAACGGAATCAGCGAAGCGCAGCTGCGCCGCGACATTCGCCAGCAACTTCTGGCCGAACAGCTTGCCTCGCCGGTTGGCACGCTCCCGCGCATCGCGACATCGCTCGCTCAGCCCTATGCAGCGCTGCTCCTCGAAGAGCGCCGAGGCCAGGCGACCTTTATCCCCGCGAGCCCCTTCGCTCCCTCGACCGACCCCGGCGACGCGGCGCTCCAGACCTATCTGACGCAGAATCGCGCGCGCTACACAATTCCCGAGCGGCGCGTGCTGCAATATGCGGAGTTCGACAAGAGCGCGGCCCCCGCCGCCGCCGTCACCGACGCCGAAGTCGCCGAGGTCTATAAGGCCAACGCCGCCCAATATGCCGCGCGCGAAACGCGCCGCTTTTCGCAGGTGATCGCGCCCGACAAGGCGACCGCCGATGCCATCGCCGCACGCGTCCGCGGTGGCACCGCGTTACTCCCCGCCGCCCAGACATCGGGTCTGACCGCGACGACGACGGGCGACCTCACCCGTTCAGCCTATGCCGCAACCAATGGTGAAGCCGCCGCAAAGGCCGCTTATGTAGCAAGTCGCGGCGACCTTGTCGGTCCGCTGCAGACGAGTCTTGGCTGGGCGGTGGCGCGCGTCGAGGATGTTACCGCGCTCCCCGCTCGCTCACTCGCCGACGCCACCCCCGAAATCCGCGCCGAACTCGCAAAGAACAAGGCGAACGAGGCGATCGTCGATTTCTATAACGGCATCCAGGACGCTGTGAATGGCGGCGCGTCGATCGAGGAAGTCGCCGCCGACCGCGGGCTGAAAGTCACCGAGACCCCTGCCCTCCTGCCCAGTGGCCGCGTCGTCGGCGACGGCAGCTATACCCTGCCCGCCGAACTCGCACCGATGCTCCAGCAGGCGTTCCAGACGGCGGTCGAAGGCGAGGGTTCGATCGCAACGCTCGTCGAGAATGAAAAATTTGCGGTCTATGCCGTGAAGTCGATCGTCCAGGCCGCGCCGCCGCCGCTCGCGCGCATTCGCGGCGAACTCCTCGCCGACTGGCGCCTTTCCGAAGGGCAGAAGATCGCTCGCGACAAGGCGCGCGCGATCGTCAAGGCGGTCGAGGGCGGGCAGGCGTTCACCGCCGCCGTCGCCGCCGCCGGTCCCAACATCGGCAGCGTCCAGACCATCGGCGGCCGCCGCGGCGAACTCGGCCAGAACGGTCAGCCGGTCCCGCCCGAACTCGCCCTCCTCTTCTCGATGGCAAAGAACAGCGTCAAAACGCTCGAAGTGCCCGGCAATCGGGGCTGGATGGTGCTCTCGCTCGGCGAGGTCGAGCGCCCCGATCCAAAGGGCATCGAGCCGCAGCGCGTTGCCGCGATCGCCCAGCCGCTCGCCCCCGCCATCGGCAATGAGTTCGTCCAACAGCTCGCCGCCGAGGCAAAGCGCCGCGCCGGGGTCGAAATCAACAAGGAGCTGCTCGAACAGCTGCGCCAGGAACTCACCGGCACCGCGCCGGTGACCGAATAGCGCGTTCGATGAGCCTCGAAGGACGCGCCGCCGCGCTCGAAGCGCTGGCGCAGGGCAAGGGCGCGGTCGTTTGGCAGCGCCTGATCGCCGACGTCGAAACGCCTGTCTCGGCGGCACTCAAGCTGATCGAGGCGGGTCGCGGCGACTGGGTGCTCGAATCGGTCGAAAGCGGCGAGACGCGCGGGCGCTATAGCCTGATCGGGCTCGACCCCGACCTTTTGTTCGAGGTGCGCGGCGATACCGCGCGCATCAACCGCAATTGGCCTAGCGACCGCGACGCCTTCATGCCCGTTCCCGGACCGGCGCTCGACGCGCTGCGCGCGCTCGTCGCCGAATGCCGCTTCGACGTGCCCGAAGGATTACCCAAGGCGCTCGCGACGCTCGTCGGCTTTTTCGCCTATGAAACCATCGGCCTTGTCGAACGCATTCCGCGCGCGGACGGCGACGGGCTCGGTCTGCCCGACATGGTGTTCGTGCGCCCGACGACGATCCTCGTCTTCGACCGGCTTGCCGACGAGCTGTTCCTGATTGCGCCGATCTGGCCCGATGCCGATGCCGCGATCGACCGGATGATCGACCACGCCGCCGACCGGCTGGGCAGCATCGCCGCACGCCTGGCGAGCGCGAGCGCGCATGGCGAACGCGCGTCGACCGCGCTCGTCCCCGACGCCATCGACGCCGCGCCAGCGACGCCGCGCGACCGCTTTGCAGAAATGGTCGCGACGGCGAAGGACTATATCGCCGCGGGCGACATTTTTCAGGTCGTGCTCTCGCAGCGCTTTTCGACCCCGTTCGACCTGCCGCCCTTCGATCTCTACCGCGCGCTGCGCCGCGTGAATCCCTCGCCCTTCCTCTACTTCCTCGACCTCCCCGGCTTCGCGCTCATCGGTTCGTCGCCCGAAATCCTCGTTCGGGTGAGGGATGGCGAGGTGACGATCCGCCCGATCGCCGGCACGCGCCCGCGCGGCCGCACGAGCGCGGAAGATGTCGAGAATCGCGAAAGCCTGCTCGCGGATCCAAAGGAGCGCGCCGAGCATTTGATGCTGCTCGACCTCGGTCGAAACGACGTCGGCCGCGCCTCGGTCGGCGGCAGCGTGACCGTCACCGACAGCTATACGGTCGAATTTTACAGCCATGTCATGCACATCGTGTCGAACGTCATCGGCCGCCTCGCGCCCGACAAGGACGCGATCGACGCACTGTTCGCGGGCTTTCCCGCCGGCACCGTCAGCGGCGCGCCAAAGGTGCGCGCGTGCCAGATCATCGCCGAACTCGAAGCCGACGCGCGCGGGCCTTACGCGGGCGGAGTCGGCTATTTCGCCCCCGACGGCAATATGGACAGCTGCATCGTCCTGCGCACCGCGATCGTCCAGGACGGCGTCATGCATGTCCAGGCGGGCGCGGGCATCGTCGCCGACAGCGACCCCGCCTATGAACAGCGCGAATGCGAGGCCAAGGCCGGCGCACTTTTCGCCGCTGCGCGCGAAGCGGTGCGACTTGCGGGTACGCCGGGTTACGGGCAATAGCGCGCCATGATCCTCGTCATCGATAACTACGACAGCTTCACCTTCAACCTCGTCCATTATCTGATCGAGTTGGGCGCAGAGGTCAGCGTCGTGCGCAACGACGCGCTCACCGCCGCCGATGCGATGGCGAGCAACGCGGCGGGTTTCCTCATCTCGCCCGGCCCCTGCACGCCGAACGAGGCGGGTATCAGCCTTGATCTTGTCGCCGCCTGTGCCGAGGCGCGGCGGCCGCTGCTCGGCGTGTGTCTCGGGCATCAGGCGATCGGCCAGCATTTCGGCGGCACGGTGCAGCGCGGGCATCTGATGCACGGCAAGACCTCGCCCGTCTGCCATGACGCCAGCGGCCTGTTCGAGGGACTGCCCTCGCCGCTCACCGCGACGCGCTACCACAGCCTCGAGGTCGTCGATATTCCGGACGAGCTCGTCATCAACGCGACCAGCGACGATGGCGCCGTGATGGGCTTTCGCCACGCGGAGCTGCCGCTCCACGGCGTGCAATTCCACCCCGAAAGCATCGCGACCGAGCATGGCCATGCGATGCTCGCCAATTATCTGCGGATCGCGGGGCTGCCCGTCGCCGACCTGCAGCGCGCATGAGCCGCTTTGGTCCCTTTCCCGACCCCGCCGCCTTTCTGGGCGCGGACGAGGCGGCGTTCGCCTTTGCGACGATGCTCGACGGCGGCGGCAGCGACGACGAGGTTGCGGCCTTCCTCGCGGCACTGTCGGATCGCGGCGAGACGGCGACCGAAATCGCCGCCGCGGCGCAGGCGATGCGCGACCGGCTGATCCCGATAGAGGCGCCCGCGGGCGCAATCGACGTGTGCGGTACCGGCGGCGATGGCCACCACACGCTCAACGTCTCGACCGCCGTCGCGATCGTTGTGGCCGCGTGCGAAGTTCCGGTTGCAAAGCACGGAAATCGCGCGGCATCGTCGAAAGCAGGCGCCGCCGACACGCTTGAGGCGCTGGGCCTCGACATGGACCGCGCCGCCGCCAATGCAGAGGCGCAGCTCGCCGACCTTGGCATCTGCTTCCTTTTCGCCGCGCATCATCATCCGGCGATGAAGCGCATCATGCCGATCCGCAAGGCGCTCGGCCGCCGCACCATCTTCAACCTCATGGGCCCGCTCGCCAACCCCGCGCGCGTCACCCGCCAGCTCGTCGGCATCGCGCGGCCCGCCTATGTCCCCGTCTATGCCGAGGCGCTGTACCGGCTCGGCACCGAACATTCGCGCGTCGTTTCGGGCGACGAGGGGCTCGACGAACTCTCGCTCGCGGGCGGCAACGAAGTTGCGGTCGTCACCCCCGAAGGCGTGCGAATGCAGCGCAGCCATGCCGCTGACGCGGGCCTCCCGTCGCACCCTGTCGAAGCGCTCCGCGGCGGCGATGCTACGCATAATGCCAATGCGCTGCGCGCGCTGTTCCAGGGCGAAACCGGCGCCTATCGCGACGCGGTGCTCTATAACGCCGCCGAGGCGCTGGTGGTCGCGGGCGCGGTCGACACGCTGGTCGACGGGGTCGAGGAAGCCGCCGAAGCCATCGACAAGGGGCTCGCCAACGCGCTGCTCAACTGCTGGATCGCCTATAAATGAACAAGCTGACGCAGATTCTTGAAACCAAGGCGGGCGAGGTCGCCGAACGCCGCAAAATGCGCAGCGTCGCCGATCTCGACGCGGTGGCGGCGTCGCCGGTGCGCGGCTTCCACGCGGCGCTTCAGGCCAAAATCGACGCGGGCGGCTTCGCCCTCATCGCCGAAATCAAAAAAGCTTCGCCTTCCAAAGGTTTGATACGAGACGATTTCAATCCAGTCGACCACGCTCGCGCCTATGCCGCCGGCGGCGCGGCGTGCCTGTCGGTGCTTACCGACGCGCCTTATTTTCAGGGGCATGAGGATTATCTGGTCGCCGCGCGCGCCGCCTGCGCCCTCCCCGTCCTCCGCAAGGATTTCATGATCGACCCGTGGCAGGTCGCCGAAGCGCGCGCAATCGGCGCCGACGCGATCCTGATCATCGTCGCCGCGCTCGACGACGGCGCGATGCGCGAGATCGAGGCCGCGGCGATCGAACGCCAAATGGACGTGCTCGTCGAGGTTCACGATGAGGCCGAACTCGACCGCGCGCTGGGAACACTCCGGTCGCGCCTGATCGGCGTCAACAACCGCGACCTCCGCACCTTCGAAACCGACCTGGGCGTCACCGAACGGCTGGCAAGGCTCGTTCCGCCCGAGACCCTGCTCGTCGGCGAAAGCGGAATCGCAACGCACGCCGACTGCCAGCGCCTCGCCCAAAGCGGCGTCAGGACCTTTCTTGTCGGCGAAAGCCTGATGCGTCAGGATGACGTCGTGGCGGCGACCATCGCGTTACTTGAGGGCTGATGCGGAAGATCGATCGACGCGGAGGATGGGCTCTCGCAAGGGCGTAACGCGGGAAATATCGGGACCGCTCTTGCCTTGAGAACCGCCAAAACCGCCCGCGCGCTCAGTCGCCCCAAATATGGCTGGTCTGAATCCAGCCCTTGCGCCCCTTGACGTCGAACAGACACCAGCCGTCCTTGCAATCGCTGATACGCCCGACGACGCCGGGTTCGGCGCGGTAGGCAATTGGTGCGGCCGGATCGGCGGATTCGCGCATCGGTCGCACTTCGCCGGTGACGATCGCCGTCCGCGCGCGGCTGAGCAGCCGCGCCGCCATCCACCCCTGCGTACCGTCGGGATCCTCGATCTTGCGCCAGTTTTCGTGACGCGCGACGACCTTCACCGGCAGATATTTGCGGCGATATTCCCATATCACGGGCACGTCGGGCGACGGTCCCTTGCGCATCCGCGCCTCATCCACATTGATCGATGCCCAATAGGGCAGTTCGGGATCGGATTGTGCCACGGCCGGTCCTGCGGCGACGATCATCGCAAGCGCTGAAACGATAAGACGGCGGGTCATCCCCCAGCCTTGTCAAAATCGGCCCGGCTTTTCAACCGTTCGCCGCGCGTTCGAAGGCATTCATCCACAGCCCCGATGCGCCTCGCCCTCTTGACCCCCGCGCGTCGGCGCGCTCTATCGACGCGCATGACCGACTCCCCCCGACCCAAGCGCCCGCGTGTCGTCGTGACCCGCCAGTTGATGCCACATGTCGAGGGCCGCATGGCCGAATTGTTCGACGTCGCGCTGTCGGCAAACGACCACGCCTTCACGGTCGATGAATTGAAGGCCGCGGTGAGCGATTGCGACGTTCTCGTCCCGACGGTCACCGACCGCATCGATGCCGAGATCATCGACGCCGCAAGCGAACGGCTCAAGCTGATCGCCAATTTCGGCGCGGGGGTCGACCATATCGACCTCGCGGCGGCGCGCGCCAAGGGCATCATGGTGTCGAACACGCCGGGAGTATTTACCGAAGACACCGCCGACATGACGATGGCGCTGATTCTGTCGGTCCCGCGCCGGCTCGCCGAGGGCGAGAAACTGATGCGCTCCGGCAAATGGCAAGGCTGGGCGCCAAGCGCGATGCTCGGCCACCGCGTCGGCGGCAAGCTGCTCGGTATCATCGGCATGGGACGCATCGGCCTCGCCGTTGCGCGGCGCGCACGCGCCTTTGGCCTGTCGATCCACTATCACAACCGAAAGCGCCTGCCCGCCGCCGTCGAGGAAGAACTCGGTGCGAGCTATCACGCGAGCATCGACACGCTGCTCAGGATCAGCGACGTGGTGACGATTCACTGCCCGCACACCAGCGAAACGCACGAAATGGTCAATGCCGCGCGCATCGCCGCGATGAAGCGCACGGCCTATCTGATCAACACCGCGCGCGGCGAGATCGTCGACGAAAAGGCGATGATCGCAGCATTGAAGACCGGCCGCATCGCGGGCGCAGGACTCGACGTTTATACGCACGAACCAGCCGTCGACGCCGACCTCCTCGCCCTCGACAATGTCGTACTCCTCCCGCACCTCGGCTCCGCCACGATCGAAGGGCGCGAGGCGTCGGGCGAAAAGGTGATCGCCAATATCCGCGCCTGGTGCGACGGGCACCGGCCGCCCGACCAGGTGCTGGAGGGGTGGGCTTAAGGCGCCACGTCTCAGCGAAGGCGGGCCGCTATCGGTTTACGCAGCACGGCTCGGCAAGGCGCCCTGCGGCACCGCCTTCGCGGAGGCGACGAAAGAAAATCAGTCCCCCGTCAGAATCCGATCGACCAGCTGCTTCACCGTCGGGGTGAAGTTGTTCGAGTAGAATGGGTCGGTCTTGAAGTTGAACGCGGCGTGGCCCGCGAACATCAGATTCTGCTCGACGTCGCCGCCGTGCGCGATGTCCTGCAGCGTTTTCTGGATGCAGAAGCTGCGGGGATCGGCGAGATAGCCGGTCGAATAATCGTCATGGTCTTTCCACGCCGAAAAACCGCAGTGCGACAGGCAGCCCATGCAGTCGGCCTGGTCCTTGCGGATCACGGCCTTGTCGGTGTCGGTGACGAAAACGACCGTATTGTCCGGTGTTTTCAGCGCTTCGGTATAGCCCTCGGCCACCCAATCGCGCGCGCGGTCGCGGTCGTGCGGCGTTACCCAGAAATTCTTGCCCTTCACGCCGACGTCGAGCTGGACGACATGGTCGCCCGCTTCCTGCTTCGAATAGGGAATCTGGCGTTCCGACCGCGCTTCGAGATCGCGCAAAAACGGATTGCGCACCGCGCTCGAATAAAAGCCCGTCGGCGAGAAACGGTGAAGAAGCACATCGCCTTCGTCGAGCGTGCGCAGCCGGTCTTTCCATTCCTGTGGAATCGGGCTTTCTTCGGTGAGCAGCGGCCGCGTGCCATATTGGAAGACGATCTGGCCAAGGTCGGGATTGTCGATCCAGTCCTCCCAATCGCGCAGATACCAGACGCCGCCGGCCATGACGATCGGCACATCGTCGGCGATGCCTTCGGCGCGCATCGTGTCGCGCAGCGCCTTGACGCGTGGATAAGGATCTTCGGGTTTGCGTGGATCTTCTGCGTTCGACAGGCCGTTGTGACCGCCTGCAAGCCAGGGGTCCTCATACACCACCGCCGCCATCAGATGCGCAACCTTGTGATAGGCGCGCTTCCACAGCGCACGGAAGGCGCGCGCCGAACTGATGATCGGCAGATAATGGACATTGTGCCGCGCGGCGATTTCGCTGAGTTTGTAGGGCATGCCCGCGCCGCAGGTGACGCCGGTGACAAGGCCCTTGGTGCGTTCGAGCACGCCTTCGAGCACGCGCTGCGCGCCGCCCATTTCCCACAGCACGTTGATGTTGATCGCGCCCTTGCCGCTCGCGACGTCATAGGCGCGCTTGACCTGTTCGACGGCACCGTCGATCGCATATTGGATCAGTTCCTCATGCCGTTCCTTTCGCGTCAGCGCGCGATAGACTTGCGGAATGATCTTGCCCTCGGCGTCATAGCTGTCGGCATTGACCGCCGAAACGGTCCCGATGCCTCCGGCCGCAGCCCATGCGCCGCTCGACATATGATTGGTTGCCGAAACGCCTTTTCCGCCTTCGACAAGCGGCCACACTTCACGCCCGCCGTAAAGAATGGGCTTCAAACCTTTGAACACTCTAAACCTCTTTCTCTCCGCCGGCGCCCTGGCGGTGCCAGCCCCCATTTGCCGTTTCCGTAAGCGGCACGCGGCTCGCTATGTCAATCAATGCCTAGGAAACGCCCAGTGAAAACATCATATCCATCAAGCGCGCGAGCATAGAGCTTTTGGTAGCTCGCGACCATCCTTGTTTCGTCAAAGCGCTCGGCGGCGGCGGCCCGATTGGCTTCACCAATGCGCCTGCGTTGTCCGGCGTCCGCCGCCATCTGCGCAAGGGCTGCACGATACTCCGCCTCGCCAGCCACCACAAACGACCGGTTGATCGGCGCCACCATCGAGGCGACGTCGCCGACATCCGGGCTGACGACAGGCAAACCGGCCGCCATCGCCTCGATGACCGCTATCGGCGCCTGTTCGCTCAGCGACGACAGGGCGAGCATGTCGAAATGCCCGATCCATCGTGCAGGTTCGGGCACGAAGCCTGCGAGCACCACACGATCCGCTATTCCGCAACGCTCGGCCTCGGCCGCGATCGCCGCCCGCTCCGGCCCCTCGCCGACGATGACCAGCCGCACATGACCGGGCAACGTAGCCACTGCGCGTACGAGGCGCGGAAGGTCCTTCACCTTGCGCAGCCCCGCCACGGTGCCGATCACCACCTCGCCGTCTGTCCGCTCGAATCCTGGAATCGATAGCGATGGCCCGCGAGCGTAGGAGCCGACATCGATCCCGTTGCGGATCAACTCGACACGATCGGCTGGAACCTTCCATTCCCGCCTCGCGATCCCGCCCAGCAGTTCCGAGGGGACGACCAGCCTTGACGCGGTGCGCAGCGCATGGCGGCGGTAAAGGTTACGCTTCCAGTTGCGCTTGACGCTCTCGTCTTCGTTGAACCCGTCCTCATGGTGGATGAGAAACGGAGGCATCATGTTCCACCAGCGGTCCCAATAGAGACGGTGCGCCATCGCCCCGTCCATTGCGCCCCAATTATAGCTGAGCACGAGGTCGAAATCATAGATATAGGCCGCCAACTTTCGGAAACGCGCAAGCGAAGGCCGCCCCGCAAGCGGTGGAGCATCGGTCGGGAAATGCGCAACAATACCCGGGGCGATCGCGTCGCGCGCATCCAGCGCGCCGGGAACCGCCGACAGGATCGTATGTTCGGCCCGCTCGCCCATCAGGTTCATCAAACGGACGGCACGCGCTTCCTTCCCGCCCAGCGAAAAGCTCGAATGGAGGTGAATGATGCGAAATGGCCCCTCGCGTTCGGCATATTCGCCGGTCCACATCATTCGCCCGGAAGCCCCGCGACCCATGTATCGATCGCCGCGCGCGCTTCGGGTTCGTCCATCGTCGGCGCGTGACCGACGCGCTGAACTTCGACGAGCCGGGCGTTCGGCAGCTCGCCAGCCATTTTCTGCGCGGCACGCTGCGATAATATGTCCGACAGCGCGCCGCGCAGGATCAGTACCGGCGCGTTGCCCAGCGCATGATAGGCGGGCCACAGATCGACCCCCGCCTCGGCGCCGCCCGGCGCGCGCAGCGGCGCCGCGATCTGCTTGTCATAATCGGTGACTATTCGCCCCTCCGGCGTCAGCCGGTGCGTCCGCTTGGTGACGCGCAACCAGTCGTGGATGCGATAATCGGGATAAATCGCGCCGTTGAGTTCGGAGAAAGCCCGCGCCGCGTGCATCCAGGTCGGCTGGCTGCCGCTGCTGCCGATATAGTCGCGAATACGCTCGAGCCCCGCAGTCTCGAGCTCGGGCCCGACGTCGTTGAGCACCGCGCCGACAAGGCGGCCCGGCATGGTCGCCGCGATGAGCATCGCGACCAGCCCTCCGAGCGACGTGCCGATTGCGGCGAACCGCGACAGGCCGAATTCGTCGAGCATGGCCGCCACATCCTGAACATAGGTCAGCGGCACATAAGTCATCGGATCCTTTGCATAAGCGCTTTCGCCGCGTCCGCGAAACTCGACGACGACCACCTGCCGCCGCCGCGCGAGATGCGGTGCAAGTGTTTCGAAATCGCGGGCATTGCGGGCCAGGCCGGGCATGCAGAGGATGGGCGGCGCAGGGGCTGCTTCCGGCGGTCCGTCATAGACACGCGCGTGCAGCCGCACTCCGTCGGCGGACCACCAGTAACGGTCGGTCCAGTCGCGCTCTCCGTCCTGCATCGCCGAAATATTGCTTCCCCTTTGCGCGCCCGCCGGTTTAGCGGATTCGGCCCTGTCTATCGCGAACGACGCGCCGGGGTGCAAGCGGTCCGTGGCGGCCGCGGTTGCCCGACCCCGATTTCGCGGATAAGAGGCGGTCAACCATGACCGACGCGCTCATTTCTTTCGAACCCGCAACCGGCGAAGAACTGTGGCGCAGCGAGGTGAGCGATGTTGACCGCGAAGTCGAAGCCGCGCGACGGGCGTGGCCCGAATGGGCGTCGAAGGCCGTCACCTATCGCAGTGAGACGCTGCGCCGCTTCGTCGACCGGGTGAAGGCCGAAAGCGAGACGCTCGCCGACCTGATCGCGCGCGAAACGGGCAAGCCCTTGTGGGAAGCGCGGACCGAGGTCGAAAGCGTTGCGAACAAGGTCGATATTTCGATCAAGGCCTATGCCGAACGCACGCCGAACCGCCGCATCGAAGGCGCGATGGGCCTGCGCAATGCGGTTCGCCACAAGCCGCACGGGACGCTCGCGGTACTGGGGCCCTATAATTTCCCGGCGCACCTGCCCAACGGACATATCGTTCCCGCATTGCTCGCAGGCAATTCGGTCGTGTTCAAGCCGTCCGAAAAGACGCCCGCGGTCGGCGCCAAGCTCGTCGAGCTGTTCCACAGCGCGGGCGTGCCCGAAGAGGTGCTCCGCCTCGTCGTCGGTGGCCCCGAACAAGGTAAGGCGCTCGCGGCGCATCCGGCGATCGACGGTCTGCTGTTCACCGGATCGGCGACGACCGGCGTTGCCCTCAGCCGTCAGTTTGCGGGGCAGCCGGGCAAGATGCTCGCGCTCGAAATGGGCGGCAATAACCCGATTATCGTGTGGGACACCGCCGACCTGCACACCGCGGCAATTCTTGTCGTCCAGTCGGCCTTTCTCAGCGCGGGTCAGCGGTGCAGCAACGCGCGCCGCCTGATCGTCAAGCAGGGACTCGCCGAACCGTTGCTCGATGAGGTCAAGACACTCGCCGGACGGCTGATCGTCGACCATCCGCATGCCGATCCCGCCCCTTATATGGGGCCGGTGATCGACAATGAGGCGGCGGATCATCTGACCGAGAATTTCCTGATCCTGATGTCGAACGGCGGCCGCGTCGTCCGCCATATGTCGCGGCCCATCGCCGATCGCCCTTTCCTGACCCCTGGAATCATCGACGTTACCGGCATGGCCGAGCGCCCCGATGTCGAACTGTTCGGGCCGTTGCTTCAGGTCGTTCGCGTCGACAGCTTTGAGGCCGCGATTGCCGAGGCGAACAATACGAGCTTCGGCCTTTCGGCATCGCTGATCGGCGGGACGCCGCAGTTGTACGACCAATTCTGGGCCAATGCGCGTGCCGGGGTGATCAACTGGAACAGGCCTACCAATGGCGCGTCTTCGGCGGCGCCTTTCGGCGGCATCGGCCTGTCGGGCAACCATCGGCCGAGCGCCTTTTATGCCGCCGACTATTGCGCCTATCCGGTCGCCAGTTCCGAAAGCGACGCCATGCGCGCGTCAATCGGCGTCGGGCTGCGCGAAGACGAGGGCGCGAAGCTGGTGACGAAGAAATATCTTTGACCTTTGGTGGCGCCGGACATCATCCGGCGCCGATCGCATATCCCCAATAAGGCCGAAACAACGCGTTCAGTGTGCAGCGGCCGCTTTGGCCTTTCCCGGCACCAGGTGCAGCATCCCGACGATCACTCCGCCGAGCGCCAGCCCGAACAGCCCCGCGCCCGCAGCGTTGATGATCCATTCCCACACGCCCGCGCCGGGCAGCCCGCCAGCCACGCCATGGGCGAAATCTTGTAAGCCGTGCCCGATATTGCCGATATGATATTCGTCGAGCCCGTGGAGGAATATCTGTCCGCCGACCCACAACATCGCGGCGGTACCGATCGTCGCAAGCGCGGCAAGCAGCTTTGGCATCACATTGACCAGCCCCCGCCCCACCGAGCGGCGAAGCGAAGATCCCGCCCCCGCCATATGCAGGCCGATGTCGTCCATCTTCACGATTAATCCGACGACACCATAGACCGCGACGGTGATCACCACCGCGACGAGCGCCAGCGTCGCGGCGCGCATACCAAGCGGCTCGGCAAGCACTTCGTTGAGCGCGATGACCATGATTTCGGCCGACAGGATGAAATCGGTGCGGATCGCCCCTTTGGCCATCGACTCTTCATGGTCCTTGTCGGCGACGATGGCGGCCTTTTCGGCCAGCGTATGCTTTGGCTTGTGAAAGCTATGCCAAACCTTTTCTGCACCCTCGAAGCACAAATAGATGCCGCCGAGCATCAACAGCGGTGTGATCGCCCATTTCGCGACCTCGGACAGCAGCAGCAACGCCGGCAGTATCAGCACCAGCTTGTTGAACAGCGATCCTTTGGTGATCCGCCAGATGATCGGCAGCTCGCGGTCGGGCGTAAAGCCGGTGACGTAGCGAGGCGTCACCGCGGCATCGTCGACCACCACCCCGGCAGCCTTCACCCCCGCGCGCGATGCCGCGGCACCGATGTCGTCGACGCTCGCCGCCGCCACCTTGGCGATCGTCGCGACATCGTCGAGCAGGGCAAAAAGGCCAGAGGGCATAGGGAGTTGGTCCTTCGGGTTCAGAGCGCACGGAGCTTGGGCATCACTTCATCGAGCGATTTGCGGATGATGGCAACCATCTCGTCGATCTGTTCGGTGGTTATGATCAGGGGCGGGCACATGACCAGGCTATCGCGAATCCCGCGCACCATCAGGCCGTTGGCGATACAGGCATCGCGCGCTATCGGTCCGGCCGTCCCTTCGGCGCCACCGAACCGCGCGCGACTGTGCTTGTCCGCGACGATCTCGACCGCGCCGAGCAGCCCGATCGAGCGCGTTTCGCCGACCAGCGGGTGATCGTTCAGCGTCGCGAGCGCCTTCGCCAGATGCGGACCGGTCACGTTCCCTGTCCGCTCGACCAGCCCCTCGCGCTCGATAATCTCGATATTCTTGAGCGCGACCGCCGCCGCGACCGGATGCCCCGAGTAGGTGAAGCCGTGGACGAAGTCGCCGCCGGTCTTGAGCATGTCGACGACGTGGCTCGCGACCGCCGTCGCCGAGATTGGGAGATAGCCCGACGACAATCCCTTCGCCATCGGCATCAGGTCGGGGGTGAACCCCATCACCTCATGCCCCCACATCTTGCCGGTGCGACCGAAGCCGCAGATGACTTCGTCGGCGACGAGCAGCAGGCCATATTTGCGCACCACGGCCTCTACCTTCGGCCAATAGCCTTTGGGCGGGATGATGACGCCGCCCGCGCCCTGCACCGGCTCGCCGATGAAGGCCGCGCAATTTTCGGGGCCGACCTCCAGGATCTTGTCCTCGATCGCCTGCACACAGGCGTCGCAGAACTCCTCCTCGCTCATCCCTTGGCCTTCGCCGAAGAAATAAGGCTGGCGAACATGTTCGACGCCGGGGATCGGCAGATCGCCCTGCGCGTGCATCGCCTTCATCCCGCCGAGCGAGACCCCCGCGACGGTTGAGCCATGATAGGCGTTCCAGCGGCTGATAAAGACGGTGCGCTTCGGCTCGCCTTTCAGCTTCCAATAATGGCGCACCATGCGGAACACCGTGTCGTTCGCCTCGCTGCCCGAGGCGTTGAAAAAGACATGCGGCAGGCGGTTCTGGGTGAGGCTGGCGATCTTGGCCGCGAGCGTCACCGTCGGCGGCGTCGCGGTCTTGAAGAAGGTGTTGTAGAAGGGCAGTTCGCGCATCTGCGCCGCCGCCGCCTCGACCAGCTCCTCGCGGCCATAGCCGACGTTGACGCACCAGAGGCCCGCCATACCGTCGAGGATGCGGTGGCCGTCACCATCAGTGATATAGGCGCCCTCGGCATGGGTGATGATACGGCTGCCGCCCAAAGCCTCAATCTCGGCCCAGTCGGCCTGCGCGGGAAGATGGTGTGCGACGTCGAGACGGCGCAGTTCGGCGATGTCGTGATTGCGGGGCATGTCTGAACTCCTGAAATTTCGGGAACGGGTAGAGCCGGACTCCGAACGATCAGGGCGAAAAGCCAAGCCGCGCGAGATAGCGATTATAGCGGGTGATGCGGCGGTTCATAATTCGCCTCTTAGCGCGCGACCCAGCAGACGAAAATAGGTCTGGTTTTGTGAGTTGTCATCAGTCTGCCATTCGGGATGCCACTGCACAGCGAGCAGCGGCGCGCCGTTGGGGCGAGCACTATAGGCTTCGACCAGCCCGTCGGCTGCGTGCGCCTCGACTGTCAATCCGTCGGCAAGCCGGCCGACTCCCTGGAAATGAACCGAGTTCACGTCGAGCGCCGTGTCGCCATAGGCGGTTGCAAGCAGCCCCCCCTCGACCAATTCGACGCGGTGCCGATGATCGAACATCGCGTCGAAATCGACGCCATCGGGCGCATGATGTGGCAAAAGGTCGCCGCTTGCCGACGTATCGCGGCGCAAGGTCCCGCCGAGCGCGACGTTGATCTCCTGAAAGCCGCGGCAGATGCCGAACAGCGGCCGCTGCGCCGAAATCACCGCATCGACCAGCTGCTGCATCATGCGGTCGCGGTCGGGATCGAACGGCCCCTCGCCCGCATCCGCCTCGCCATAGCGCGCAGGTTCGATGTTCGACGGCGTCCCGGTGAGCAGAACGCCGTCGAGCCGACCCACGATCTCGTCAGCATGCATCAACTCCGGGAGCGACGGGACGATCAGCGCCGCGCAATCGGCATAGCGCATCGCCGCTGTCGCATAGCGGTTGATAACCGTCTGCGCGACCTCGGTCCCGACCATGCGGTTGCAGGCGATGATGCCGAGGACGGGGCGTGTACTCATGCGCCCTAGCTGCCGATTTTCGCGGCCTTTCGCCAGCGGAATTTTTCAGCCGTACTGCCGCGCAAATGCCGCTGCCGCGCCGAACAGGCCGGGCTGCGGGTGGGTGATCAGCTTGACCGGGATTGCAGCCATGAAATTTTCGAACCGCCCCTTTGCGACAAAGCGTTCGGGAAAGCCGGACCGGACAAGCTGATCGCGAATCCGCAGGCCGAGACCGCCGGCAATCACCACGCCGCTCGCCCCCTGCGCGAGGGCGAGGTCGCCCGCGACGCTGCCCAGCGACAGGCAGAAACGGTCGATCGCCGCCGCGGCGAGACTGTCGCTCCCTTCCATCCCGCGCGTCCAGATTTCGCGGTCATCGAGCTGTTCGACCGCGCGGCCTTCCATGCTCGCAAGCGTCTCGTAAATATCGACAATTGCGGGCCCCGACACGACGCGCTCGACAGACACGCGGCGATGGCGTTTGCGCAGCCGGGCGAGGATCGCGTCTTCGATGATGTCGAGCGGCGCGAAATCGATATGCCCGCCCTCGGTCGCCTGCACCCGATAATCGTTGCCGTCGCGCCAGACATGCGCGACGCCAAGCCCGGTGCCGGGGCCTATGACGCTGATCGTCCCGCGCTCTGGAAACGGCTGGTCGGGACCCGCAAGATGTTCGAAATATTCGCTTCCCGCCTGCGCCGCGGCATGGCCCACCGCCTCGAAATCATTGACAAGTGTATAGTGGTCGACGCCGAGCTTCTCGCCGATCAGCGCGGGGCGAATGATCCAGGGGTTGTTGGTAAAGCGGATAATTTCGCCGCGCGTCGGCCCCGCGATGGCGATGGCGACGCTTTTCGGCAAACTACCGCCCTGCCGCTGCTCGAAATCCTGCCAGGCGGTCTGGAAACTCGCATGGTCGTCGGTGTGCAGCGTCGTCGCTTCGCCGAGCGAGACGCACCGACCGCCTGCAATTTCGGCAATGGCGAAGCGCGCATGGGTGCCGCCGATATCGACCGTGACGATCGGTTCGCTCATCCCTCTTCCCTTTCCTCGCCTCGCCAGGCGGCGGGCCATATATAGTCGCGTGTCCGAATAGCCCCCCGATGGCAAGGCGCATAGCTATGTGATGCGCGAGCGCGCCGCTGGTTCCGCTTCGTCGCCGTCGACCCCCAAAATGGCATCGCGCATCAACTCCGCCGCTTCCGCGCACCCAAGCATTTGCCCAAGCGTTCGCCATGTCGGAAAGGCGAGCGCAACCGCCAGCAGGGAACCGGCGCGCGGACCGAGAGTCTCGCTCATGATGGCCGCGGCAGCTTCGAACGATGGCGTCATGCGCAGCGCCGTAATCTGCTGGGTCAGTTCGTGATGTTCGGCATCGCGCAGGACGCAGCCGGCAAGCTGCTCGTTGCGCGCGAACCATTCGTATAAGCGCGTCAGTCCCGCCAGCACGCGCTCGCCGCCTGCGGGCACACCGCGCAACGCCTCCGGGTCGGGCAGCGGGTCGCGTGCGAGCGAAGTGCCCGAGCAGGCAAGGAACAAATCCCACTCGGTCGGAAAATGCGCATAATAGGTGTGCCGCTGCACACCCGCCCGCTCCGCGATCTGCGCCACAGTCGTTCGCGCGGGGCCAATGCTTCCGTGGAGGTCGATGGCCGCCTCGACGATTCGCTTTCGCGTCTCTTCGCGCGATTTGGCGCGCTTCCCCAGTCGATATGGACGACGCGATTCCTGGCATTTCGGCAGCTCATTTGACATGTCGTCATTTTAAATGCACACATATGTGTAGTCAATATTGTAAGGATCCGAGTCCATGACTGCCCAGACCACCGAAATTGCCGACGGCATCTTTCGCTTGTCGGTTTCCGTCCCCGAAATCGGCGCGCCCGAGGGTTTCACCTTCAACAGCTTCCTTGTCCTCGATGATGAACCTCTGCTCTTCCATGCCGGCCAGCGGGGGATGTTTCCGCTTTATTCCGACGCGGTGGCGCGCCTGATGCCTGTCGAGCGGCTGCGCTGGATCGGCTTCGGCCATATCGAGGCCGACGAATGCGGCGCGATGAACCTCTGGCTCGCCGCCGCTCCGCAAGCCCAGGTGGTACATGGCGAAACGGCTTGCTCGATTTCGCTCAACGATCTGGCCGACCGGCCCCCGCGCGCGCTCGCGGACGGCGAGGTCGTGACGACCGGTCGCCACCGCCTTCGCTATATCGACACGCCGCATGTTCCCCATTCGTGGGAATCGGGGGTGATGTTCGAGGAAACGACTGCGACGCTGCTTTGCGGCGACCTGTTCACCCAGTTCGGGCAACAGGCCGAAACGCGCGATGACATCGTCCCCGCCGCCATCGCCGCCGAAGACGCGTTCCATTCGACGAGTGTCGGCCCGGCCACCGCGCCGACGATCCGCCGCCTTGCCGGGCTTGCACCGCGCACGCTCGCATTGATGCACGGACCGACCTTTCACGGCGACGGCGCCGACGCGCTCGCACGCCTCGCCGATTATTTCGAAAGGTCGCTGCACGAGGCAGCCTGAACGACCGCTACGCGCCCGCCCGCACAGGGCGTGGCGCGCAGCCTATGGCGGGAACGAACCGTCGTCAAATTGCCAGAAAAAGGAAATGGCGCACCCGGAACGATTCGAACGTCCGACCCCCAGATTCGTAGTCTGGTGCTCTATCCAGCTGAGCTACGGGTGCGTGGAGAGGCGCCTTTAAGGCGCGAGGCGCAGGCGCGCAACCCCCTATTTCGGATTTGTGACGGGTGCGCAGGACGAGCGGCGGCGCGCCGCATCGAGCGCGCCGATTTCGCCGGGTTCACGAAGCAGCAGGCGAATCAACGCGATGCCGCTATCGTGCCCGACGCGCACGACTTCGGCGTCTGCAGGGACCTCCTGCCCCTCGCGCGCCACGACGATTCGATAAGGCTTTCCATCCGCCTCGACGTCGTTCCGAACGAAAACGACATCGGTGGCGGCGTCGAAGATGCTGAGCGAGCTGTAACGGTCCGGCACCGGAACGACGTCAATCGCGACCGGGCCTTCGCCAAGATCGAAGGGGCAGATCGAATAAGCCAGGTCGGGGCTGGGCCGCACGACCGGCTGGCGCGCGGGTGTCGCGAGATTGCCGTGCGTCATGCGGTTCATGCCGCCTTCGCCGACCCGGTCGATCGCCGCGCCCATCATTGCATAGGGGATTGCCGCAACGCCGGCCCAGGCAGCGATGACGGCGACCAGAAGGCCGAGCGCGAGCGGGTGCAGCCACGCACGCATCTCAACACTCCTCCCTGACGATGGTTGGAAGCTCCGCCGCGCGCGGATCGGCCCGGAAAGCCGAACCCGGATTGTACATGCGCAGCGTCAGGTGAAAGGGTTGCCCGGCCGCGCCCGGCAGCCACGCGCCCTCGGACGGTTTGTCCGGCGATATTGTCACGCGCCACCGGCCGTCGTCGTCGCTTGCCACGTTTGCACCGTTGACCGACCATATCCGCGCGTCATTGTCGACGAGATAGCCGTCGGTGTCATAGAGGGTGACGCTCCACCAGCGCGCATCGAGTTGGGGACCCGAAAGGCGGTAGCGGCAATTGCCGTCGAGCGGGGCGCCCGTGCTGTCGGTGCGCGCCATCCAATAGACGGTCTCTTTCGCCGGGAGCGCGAGCAAGCCTGCGCGCGCGACCGCGGCGCGGGTCAGCGGATCGGTCGCCTTCGTCCCATAGCCAAGTGAGGTCGACCACACCCCGTTTGTGATCGAGCCACCGCGAAGCCCTCCGCCGGTGACAGCCCATGCCGCGCCGAGACCAAGCAGAAGTCCACCCGAAATCGCGATTGCAAAGCGGTGCCAACGCTGCATGCGGCCTCCCCTCTCTTCGCCCCTGCGGCGCGCGGGCGGCTACGCCTTCAGCGCCGCCTGCGCCGCCGCGAGCCGCGCGATGGGCACACGGTACGGCGAGGCGCTGACATAGTCGAGACCCGTCTGCTCGCAGAAGCGGATACTCGGCGCATCGCCGCCATGTTCGCCACAGATGCCGAGCTTGATGCCGTCGCGCGTGCCGCGTCCCCGCTCGGCAGCGATCTCGATCAGCTGGCCGACGCCCTCGACATCAAGGCTGACGAAAGGATCGGTGACGAAAATCCCCTTGTCGACATATTGCGTCAGGAAGCGCCCGGCATCGTCGCGGCTGATGCCGATCGTCGTCTGGGTGAGGTCGTTGGTCCCAAAGCTGAAGAATTCGGCCGACTTTGCAATCTCGCCAGCCATCAGCGCGGCGCGCGGCAGTTCGATCATCGTGCCGACGAGATAGTCGATCTCGCGCCCCTTTTCGGCAAAGACCGCCTTCGCTGCCTTGTCGACGACCGCCTTCATCAGGTCGAATTCGCGGCGCGTGGCAACGAGCGGGATCATCACCTCGGGGATCGGCGCCGCGCCGGATTCCGCGGCGACATCGCACGCCGCCTCGAAGATTGCGCGTGCCTGCATCTCATAGATTTCGGGATAGGTGACGCCGAGGCGGCACCCGCGATGGCCGAGCATCGGGTTGAATTCGTGAAGCTCGTTCGCACGCGCCTTGAGCGCCTCTATCCCGACGCCGGCAGCGTTGGCGACGTCGGCAAAATCTTCCTCGCGGGTCGGCAGGAATTCGTGAAGCGGCGGGTCGAGCAGGCGGATCGTCACCGGCAGCCCCGCCATCACGCGGAAGATAGCGGCAAAGTCGCCGCGCTGCTCGGGGAGCAATTTGGCGAGCGCGGCGCGGCGTCCCGCCTCATTTTCGGCGAGAATCATTTCGCGCACCGCGGTGATGCGCGCGGCGTCGAAAAACATATGCTCGGTACGGCAGAGACCGATGCCCTCGGCACCGAAATCGCGCGCGACCTGCGCATCCTGCGGCGTTTCGGCATTGGTGCGCACTTTCATCCGGCGCACCTTGTCGGCCCAGACCATCAGTGTCCCAAAGTCGCCGACAAGCTCGGGTTGCAGCGTCGGCACCTCGCCCGCCATCACTTCGCCGGTCGATCCGTCGAGCGTGATGACATCACCTTCCTTGAGTTCGCGCCCCGCAACGCGCAGCACGCGCGCCGCGCCGTCGATGCTGAGCCCGCCCGCACCCGAGACGCACGGACGCCCCATGCCGCGTGCCACGACCGCCGCGTGGCTCGTCATTCCGCCGCGCGCGGTCAAAATCCCCTTCGCCGCGTGCATGCCGTGAATATCCTCGGGACTTGTCTCGACGCGGACGAGGATCACCGCCTCGCCCATTCCTGCACATTTTTCGGCGCTGTCGGCGTCGAACATGATCTTGCCCGACGCGGCACCGGGGCTCGCGGGCAGCCCCTTTGTGAGAACGTCGCGCGGCGCATCGGGGTCGAGCGTCGGGTGGAGCAGTTGGTCGAGCGCGCCGGGATCGACGCGGCTCACCGCTTCCTCTTCGGTAATCAGCCCTTCCGCCGCCATGTCGACCGCGATCTTGAGCGCCGCCTTGGCCGTGCGCTTGCCGCTACGCGTCTGGAGCATCCACAGCTTGCCGCGCTCGACGGTAAACTCGATGTCCTGCATGTCGCGATAATGCGTCTCGAGCGTATCGAAGACGCGGCCAAGCTCGGCAAAGGTTTCGGGCATCGCCTCTTCCATGCTCAGCGGCTTGGCGCCGGCCTTTTCGCGTGCGACCTTCGTCAGATATTGCGGTGTACGGATGCCTGCGACGACGTCTTCGCCCTGCGCGTTGATCAGCCATTCGCCGTACCAGGCGCGCTCGCCCGTCGCGGGGTCGCGCGTGAAGGCCACACCCGTCGCCGACGTGTCGCCCATATTGCCGAACACCATCGCCTGCACATTGACCGCGGTGCCCCATTCGCCGGGGATGCCGTTGAGGCGGCGATAGACTTTGGCGCGCTCGCTTTCCCAGCTCGCAAAGACGGCGCCGATCGCGCCCCACAGCTGGTCCTTCGGCTGCTGCGGGAAAGCTGCGCCGGTCTCGCGCTCGACGATGGCCTGATATTGTTTGACGAGAGCCTGCCAATCCTCGGCCGCCATCTCGGTATCGAGAAAGAAGCCCTTGTCTTCCTTTGCGATTTCCAGCGCCTCTTCGAATTCGGCATGGTCGAGCCCCATGACGACGTCGGCGTACATCTGGATGAAGCGGCGATAGCTGTCCCACGCAAAGCGCGGGTCCCCCGACGCTTCAGCCAGCCCCGTGACGGTCGTGTCGTTGAGGCCGAGGTTGAGCACCGTGTCCATCATCCCCGGCATCGACACGCGCGCGCCCGAACGGACCGAGACGAGGAGCGGGTTCGCGGCATCGCCGAACGCCTTGCCGGTGAGTGCCTCGATATGCGCGATTCCTGCGGCGACTTCGTCGGCAAGCCCCGCGGGATATTGCTCGTCATTGTCGTAATAGGCGGTGCAGACTTCGGTGGTGATCGTAAATCCGGGGGGCACCGGCAGGCCGATGGAAGCCATTTCGGCAAGGTTCGCGCCCTTGCCACCAAGCAATTCCTTCGATCGCTCGGCCGTCGTGGCCGTTCCGCCGAATAAATGCACCATATTCGTCATGTCTTGCTCCTGCTGCCCCGGGGAGGAGGTTGCGGCTGGGTAGCTATGCAATGCGCGTCGGTCGATTCAGTTTTGCTTCTTTCGTTATAAGCTACCCGGCATCCCAAACCCGTTCGCATCGAGCGAAGCCGGGATGCCCATCGTTCATCCTCGCCTTCCCGCTGTCTCGACTAGGCTCGACACGAACGGGAATTGGAACCCGGCTCTATCCCTCGATCTTCGAGAAATCGGCGACGCCATGCACCGCAGCGGTGAAGCGCGCGAGCAGGCCGAGGCGATAGGCGCGCACCGCCGCGTCGGGGTCGTTGACCATCACGCCCTCGAAAAAGGCATCGATCGGCGCGCGGAGCGAGGCGAGCGCGGACATCGCATCGGTAAAGTGTTCTTCTTCGACAGCGTTGCGCGCAGCCGGTTCGGCGGTGCCAAGGGCGGTAAGGAGGGCCCGATCCACATCCGTCATGCGCTCCGGCGAAAGCCGGAGCCCAGGAGTGTCTTGCTCCAACGCCTGCGCTGCCCCGCCCTGGGTTCCGGCTTCCGCCGGAACACTGGCCTGCTTCAATATATTCGCCGCACGCTTGTAGCCCGCGAGCAGATTGGCGCCGTCGTCGGTCGCCATAAACGCCTGCAATGCCTTCACCCGCGCGAGCAGGCGAACAAGATCATCCTCGCCCCCGAGCGCGAAAACCGCGTCGATCAGGTCGTGGCGGACACCGGCTTCGCGCTGCTGGACCTTGAGGCGATCGACTACAAAAGCAACAAGGCTATCAACAATTTTAATGATGGCGTCATGCGCCTCATTCACGTGCGCTTGCTGGCGCGCTGACTCGATCGTCCGTGCGTACGCATAGTTTTGGCTCGTCAGTTCTACGCCATAAAGGTCACGAATGACCCTATACGCGTTCAACCGTTCAACAGCTGCCGCCGTTCGCTGTGCTTCTTCTTGATGCGGGAAGAAGAACCATGCGTGCTGATAAACGATGAAACCAAGCGACGAACGCACGTCGGCGCCAACCAATTGAGAAACGATACCTAGCGCTGCTCGACGCAGGGCGAAGGGATCTTTCGAACCCGTTGGCAGCATTCCATATGTGAAGAAGCCAATTAGGGTATCCAATTTGTCAGCCAAGCTGACCGCCACCGTCACCGGCGCGGTCGGCACGTCATCGCCCTGCCCGACCGGCTTATAATGATCGCGGATCGCGTCGGCGACCGCATCGGGCAAGCCTTCGGCGCGGGCGTAATAGCCGCCCATCAGACCCTGCAATTCGGGGAACTCGCCGACCATTTCGGTGACGAGGTCGGCCTTGCACAGCTGCGCCGCGAGTTCGGCTTGATTGGCTAATTCTTCCGTGTTCCCCGGCGAAGGCCGGGGTCCAGGGCTTCCTGAAGCTAACGCTTGCTCTGTGCCGCTCTGGACCCCGGCTTTCGCCGGGGTGCGGTCGGTGACTATGCCCTCCTCGACCAACCACCGCGCCAGCTCCGCAACCCGCTCGACCTTGTCCGCAACCGTCCCCAGCTTCTCGTGGAACGTGATCCGGTCCAGCTTCTTCGCATGGTCTTCTAGCTTGGTCTTGCGGTCCTGCTCCCAAAAGAAGCGCGCGTCCGAAAGCCGCGCCGCGAGCACCTTTTCATTGCCCGCGACGATCGCCGTGCCGCCGTCAGTCGCGTCGATGTTCGCGGTGCAGACAAAGCCGTTGGCGAGCTTGCCCGCGCCGTCCTGAACGACGAAATATTTCTGGTTCACGCGCGCCGTCAGCTGGATGACCTCGGGCGGCACCTCAAGGAAAGCCTCGTCGAAGCGGCCGAGCAAGGGCACCGGCCATTCGGTGAGGCCGGCATTCTCGATCACCAGCCCCTCGTCCTCAATCAAGGCCAGCCCAGCGTCGAGCGCGGCCTTGGCAGCGCCCGTCCGGATGATCGCCGCGCGCTCTTCATGGTCGACAATGACGTGGCACGCGCGCAGCTTTTCGGCATAGTCCGACGCCGAGCCGATGGTGATTTCGCCGGGGCAATGAAAACGGTGGCCGCGCGTTGCGAAACCCGCGGAAATCCCGCTAACTTCACACGGAATCAAGTCTTCGCCAAAGATCGCGACGATACCCGACAGCGGGCGCACCCAGCGCAGGCTTTCGCTGCTCGCGCTGTCCTTGCCCCAGCGCATCGACTTCGGCCAGGCAAAGGCGCGGATGATCGCAGGGATCGCCTCGGCCAGAACGTCGGCGGTCGCGCGGCCGGGCTTGTCGATCACCGCGAACCATATGCCGTCGCGGTCCTCAAGCTGCTCCTGTGTCAGACCGGTCTTGCGGAGGAAGCCTTCGAGCGCCTGCGGCGGCGCACTGGTACGCGGACCCTTGAGTTCTTCGCTGACCGCCGCAGTCGCCTCCGGCAAGTCGCGTGCGATGAGCGCGAGGCGGCGCGGGGTCGACCAGATGGTGAGCTCGCCGAAGTCGATGCCCGCAGCGGCCATCTGGGCGCGGAACAATTTGTCGAGCTCGGCGCGCGCGCCCGCCTGCATCCGCGCGGGGATTTCCTCGGAGCGCAGTTCGAGAAGGAAGTCGGTCATCAAAAATCCTCCCCGTTTCGGGGAGGATTTTGGTAGGTCGCCATCATAGCGTCCACCCCGGATATTTCGCGGTCCACCGCTCCGACTGGCTGTCGATCCACGCTTTGCAGCTCCCTTTCGCGAGGTCGCGGACGCGCGCCATATAGTTGGCGCGTTCCTGCACGCTGATCACGCCGCGCGCTTGGAGCAGGTTGAAGAGGTGGCTCGCCTCGATCGCCTGGTCATAGGCCGCGAGCGGCACGCCCGCGTCGATCGCGCGCTGGCATTCGGCTTCGGCCGCCTTGAAGCCCGCAAACAGGCTGTCAGTGTCGGCGACCTCGAAATTCCATTTCGAGAATTGCCGTTCGTTTTCAAGGAAGACGTCGCCATAGCTGACACCCGGCACGTCCCCGACGGGGTCGGAGAAACGCAGGTCGTACACATTGTCGACGCCCTGGATATACATGGCGAGCCGTTCGAGCCCATAGGTCAGCTCGCCCGCGACGGGCTTGCAGTCGAAGCCGCCCATCTGCTGGAAATAAGTGAACTGGGTGACTTCCATCCCGTCGCACCAGACTTCCCAGCCCAGCCCCCACGCGCCGAGCGTCGGCGATTCCCAATCATCCTCGACAAAGCGGATGTCGTGGAGCAGCGGGTCGATGCCGATCGCCGCCAGCGACCCCAGATATTGCTCCTGCAGGTCTGCGGGCGACGGTTTCAGGATCACCTGATACTGGTAATAATGCTGCAGCCGGTTCGGATTCTCGCCATAGCGGCCATCGGTCGGCCGGCGGCTCGGCTGGACATAGGCGACGTTCCACGGCTCGGGACCCAGGCTGCGCAGGGTCGTCGCGGGGTGAAATGTCCCTGCACCGACGCGCATGTCATAGGGCTGCAGGATGGCACAGCCGCGCGCGCCCCAATAGGCGTGCAGCGTCAGGATCATGTCCTGGAAGCTCAAGGGTGTCTTTTCCGCCGCGCCGGCCACGCTCATGCCTTCTTTCGCAGGTGCAACAAGTGCCGCAGCCCTTGGCGCAGCGGCGCGCGCCGGTCAAGGGCGGGGGCAAGGCGCCGCGGCGGGACGGCGAGGACAATGCCTGCAAACCGTCAATATTTGCCCTCCCCTTTTCGCGCCGCCCGCCCTAAGCCTTGGGCAAATCGACGAAAGGCTTTGCAATGACCAAATGGTTCAAGAAACTCGTCCTCACCTGCGCGCTGATCCCGCTCGGGCAATGCACCCTGCTCCACTTTGGCTCGCAGATTGCGCATGCTGCCGAAGCGGCCGCGACGGTCGACGCTGACCCCGCCCTGTGGGTTGTCAGGGACGAGGACACGACCATTTACCTGTTCGGGACCGTCCATGTGCTGAAACCGGGGTTCAGCTGGTTCGACGAAGCGGTGAAGGAGGCGTTCGACAAATCCGACACGTTGATGCTCGAAATGGTGCTGCCCGAGGACCAGACCGCCATCCAGCAAACGATGATTCCGCTCGCCGTCGACCAGAGCGGCACCGCGCTGTCGTCGCGGCTCGATAACGAACAGCGCGCGGCCTATCATGCGGCAATGGACAAAGTCGGACTGCCGGTTGCGCAGTTCGATATCTTTGAACCCTGGTTCGCCGCGGTCACCCTGTCGGTCGCCCCGCTCGCCAAGCTGGGATACGACCCCGAACAGGGAGCCGAAAAACAGCTTACGCGCTTCGCCAAAAGCGCGGGCAAGCCGATTGCGGGGTTCGAGGATCTGAAGGAACAGCTCGGTTTTCTCGACGCGCTGCCGGCCGATGCCCAGCTTTCCTATCTCAACTCGGTTGTGCGTGATATCGACAAAATGGGTTCAATGCTCGACGCGTTGGTCGTGGAATGGGCCGCGGGCAAACCCGAAGCGCTTGCCGAACTGATGAACGAAAGCCTGGCGGAAACGCCGGAAGTCGCCGATGCGCTGCTTTATGCCCGCAATGCGCGCTGGGCCGATCGGATCAAGGCCCGCATGGACGAACCCGGCACGGTTTTCGTCGCGGTCGGCGCCGGGCATCTCGCCGGAGACCGCAGCGTCCAGAAGAAACTCGCCGACCGCGGGCTGGTCGCCGAACGGGTCGACTATTGATCGGTAGCGGTCGCCCCCGGTCACTGCACGGCCGCCGCCGCGTTACAGCGATCCTGCTGCCCTTGCTGCTGGCCGCGTGCGGAACACGAGAGCCGGGGCCGACCGCGACACCCGCATTGTGGCTCGTCGCCGACGAAGACACGCAAATCTATTTGCTTGGCACGATGCACGCCCTTCCGCGGGGGACCGATTGGAGGGGAGGAAAGGTCGACACGGCAATCGCCAACGCCGACGAGCTGGTCCTCGAACTGTCACCGGGAGAGGCCGCGCAGGCCGGATCGGTCTTTCGCGCCCTCGCCCCGCGCAAGGCACCTCTCGCGATGCACGAGCGCCTTCCTCCGGCCGCGCTCGCCGGCTATCGCGCACTCGAAGCGAGCGGCGATCCGTTCGGCGGCGATGCGCTCGACGATTGGGCCGTACTGGTGTTGATGGGCCAGCGCGCCGCGCGCAATGCGGCGTTGTCGTCGTCAGACGGAGTCGAAACCGGACTCACCGCGATGTTCGAGGCTGCGGGCAAACCGATTTCCGGTTTCGAAACGGCGCGCGCACAACTTTATCTTTTCGAAACGCTCGACCCGGCGACGCAGCGGACACTGCTGGTCAACGCGGCATCGGACGCGAAGGATGCCGTGAACGACGTTCGCAAGCTGACCGCCGCCTGGTCGCGCGCCGACGTTGCCGCGCTGGAGGCGATCGTAAACGACGACATCGACGCGGTGCCGGACGCGCGCAAAGCGATCATCACCGACCGGAATCAAGCGTGGAGCGCTAGGATCAAACGGCGTCTCGACCGGCCGGGCACCGTGTTGGTCGCGGTGGGCGCCGGACATATGGTCGGCACCGACGGCCTGCCAGCATTGATGGAAGCCGCCGGGTTCGACGTGCGCCGGGTGCAATAGGGCGGTGAGACCGCGCCCTATGCGTCCACCAGCGCGTGGAACTCCGCTTCGGCGAGGAAGCGTTCGGCGTCGAGCGCGGCCATGCAGCCCATGCCGGCGGCGGTCACGGCCTGGCGATAGACCTTGTCCGACACGTCACCAGCCGCGAACACGCCGGGCACTGCCGTCAACGACGTGCCCGGCGTCACCTGCAGATAGCCGTCGTCATCGAGCGGCAGCTTGCCCTTGAACAATTCGGTCGCCGGGCTGTGGCCGATAGCGACAAAACCGCCGTCGGTCGGCTCGTGGCTTGCCTCGCCCGTCACCGTGTCGACCAGGTCGACGCCGACGAGTCCCGAAACGCCCTCGCCCGCGACGAAGCGTTCGACGCGCTTGTTCCACAGCATCTTGATCTTGGGGTTGGCAAACAGCCGGTCCTGGAGGATCTTTTCGGCGCGCAGCGAATCGCGACGATGGATCAGCGTCACGTCGTCGCTGTGGTTCGTGAGGTACAGCGCCTCTTCGACCGCGGTGTTGCCGCCGCCGATCACCACGACCTTCTTGCCGCGATAAAAGAATCCGTCGCACGTCGCGCACGCCGACACGCCCTTGCCGCCCAGTTCCTGCTCGCCTTCCACGCCCAGCCACTTCGCCTGCGCGCCCGTCGCGATCACCAGCGTTTCCGCCATATAGACATCGCCGCCGTCGCCGGTCAGTTTGAACGGCCGCTGCGTCAGATCGACGTCAACGATCGTGTCCCAGATCATGCTCGTCCCGACATGCACCGCCTGCGCGGTCATCTGTTCCATCAGCCACGGCCCCTGGATCACGTCGGCAAAGCCCGGATAGTTTTCGACGTCGGTCGTGATCGTCAGCTGCCCGCCGGGCTGAAGCCCCTGCACGACGATCGGCTGCATCCCCGCACGCGCGCCGTAAATGGCGGCCGAAAGCCCCGCGGGGCCGGAACCGAGGATCAGCATCTTGGTGTGGTGGGTCGTGGGCATGATCGTCCTTCGCAAGCGTGGGTGCGCCTAAATGGGTGTTGCCAAGCGCGCTAGCAAGGGACAGGCTGCGCGCCAAGGGCGATGGTCAATCCAGATCGGGAACAGGTTCGATGCGGGACTTCGCGTCGGCTATCAGCGGCAACGGGTCGACGGCACGATAACCCTTGGTGGCGCCCGCAAAATGCGTCAGCCAGTAATTATGCCCCGCGCCGAAGATGACGAGGATGCGCTCGCCGGGTTTCGCCACAGCCATCAACTTTGCAAAGATTTTCGCGTTGCGCATGTACCAATAGGCGTTGAGCTCGGCGCCCGGCTGCATCGTACCGTCGCCAAGCGGCAGCACCTCATAATAGAAGTTACCGATCGCATAGACCGCCGGATCGTTATGCGCCGCGAGCGCATCAAGGATATTGTCGGTTGCAATCCCGCCCGCCAGCCGCTGCGTGTGTGCAACAATCTCGGCAAGTTTCGCGCTTTCGGCATTCGCTTCGGCATAGGCGGCGACGCGACCGAACGGGAAATAATCGGGTTCGCCCTCGGCAGGCTGCTCGTCGATGCCGTAAACGACGCGATGCCCCAACCGGTGCGCGAGGCGGAACCCGATCTGGTAATGTTCGTTGCGCTCGCGTTTCAGTTGCGCGAGATCGAACGACGTATAGCGGGCCCAATGGAAATCGGGGCCGTCGGCCTGCGCTTCCAGCATGATGCGGTCGGGCTTCCACTCCGCGAGCGCGTCAGCCAGTGCCTCGAGCTGACGCTGCCGTGCCGGCGCAAGCACGTCCGCTGCTTCTACATTGATGACGTCGAGCCCGGGGTTGGCGAAATGGTAGGTCCCAAGCACCATGACCTCGATAGATTGGTCCTCTGCGGCATGCGCAGACGCGCCCGTCGCGACGGACAGAAGGCCAGCCAGCATTGAAGTGAAGATTGCGCGAAAGCGCATGGTCAATTCCTGATGCTGCAATCTGTAGCCACCCTAATACAGCTTCGGCGAACGCGACAGAACTATAATGTGGATATCGCAGGGCTATCGATCCTCGCCCTTCTCCCCGACCTCGACCAGCCCATGGCCGACGCTGACGCGCTCGTCGAAGACGAAGCAGCTGCCGTGCCAGCGGCTCTCGGTTTCCGGCACCTGTTCGAGATAGGCGAGGATACCGCCCTTCAGGTGGACGACATCGTCGACGCCTTCGCTTTTCAGGAAGGCGGTCGACTTTTCGCAGCGGATGCCGCCGGTGCAGAACATCGCGATACGCTTGCCCGCAAATTGGTCGGCATTGGCGCGCCACCAGCCGGGGAAGTCGCCAAAGCTTTTCGTGTGCGGGTTCACCGCGCCGTCGAAGCTGCCATATCCGACCTCGAAATCGTTGCGCGTGTCGATGACGACGGTGTCGGGGTCGTCGACCACCGCGTTCCACTCGGCGGGCGCGACATAGGCGCCGACCTCGCGCGCGGGGTCGACGCCCGGCACCTTCATCGTCACGATTTCCTTCTTCAGCCGCACCTTCATCCGGCCAAAGGGCATCGCGGCCGCGGCCGAATATTTGACGTCGAGGTCGGCGCATCCGGGGAGCGCGCGGATATGGTCGACCACCGCCGCGACCCCTTCACCCGTCCCCGCGATCGTCCCGTTCACCCCTTCGCGCGCGAGGAGCAGCGTGCCTTTGATCCCCCGCTCCTCGCAAAGCGCGAGTAGCGGCGCGCGCAGCGCGGCAGGGTCGTCGAACGGCGCAAAGCGATAGAGGGCGGCAACGGTGAAGCTCATGGTGCGCGCCATGTAGGCGTGTCGGCCCCCTAACGGAAGGGATCACCCCGCCCGGTTGCATAATGCGCCATCGCCATCGTCGTCCATTGCGCGTTGACGCGGATGCAGCTCGGGAAAACGCTCGCGTCGGTGACGAGCACATTGGTCGTGCCATGGACGCGGCAGGCGGGGTCGACGACGCCGTGCTGCGGGTTTTCGTGCATCGCATTGCCGCCGTGCGGGTGGCTGCTCGACAGCGTCACGTCGTCCTGCTCGCGGATCGCAGCGGCGAAAAAGCCGTCGATGTCCATGTCGGGCGTCACCTTTTGCCCCTTCGCCAGCGCAGGATAACATTCGATCGCTCCCGCGGCGAAATGCACCTTGGTCAGCGTCGCCATCGCGCGGCGGAGCAGCGGCAGGTCGTCCTGCGTGTCGAGCCGGAACTTCAGCTTGCCGTCGTCGATCTGCCCGCGCCGGTCGGCGGGGACAAGCACGCCCGCCGAATGGACGCGTCCGTAATTTTTCATCCGCGCGGCATGATCGGCGAACCAGCCGGGCATCAGCGACGCCATCGACATCGGCGGCTGGAAATGGCTTTCGAGAAGGAAGTCGCCGCAGTCGACATAGCTCGACATCTGGTCCTCGTCCCACGCATTGCCGCCGACGCCCTCGGGCATCAGCGCGACGACGGGCGAGGCGACGTTGAGCGACACCTGATAGCCCGTGCCGTCGATGTCGCTGCGGTCGAGCAGCTTCGACGAGGCGATGGTGCCCGCCGCGACAACTACGCCGACGCGCGCGCCGACGATCCGCCGCGACCCGTCGGGCAGCACCAGCCGGACCGCCTCGGCCTCGCGCCGGCCGTCATAGGCGGTCTGCCACAGGATGCGGTCGGCCTTGGTGCCGGGCAGGATGCGCGCGCCATGGTCGCGGCACGCCTCGGGCAAATAGGTCTGCGCGACGCCCATGCGGCGCCCATAGGCGCAGCCCGAATTGCAATAGCCGCAATAGGCGCAGGCGTTCGGCGTCCCCGACGGCCCGAAATTCTTGTCGAACCAGTCGGCGACCGCGCGCGCATCCTTGGGGTCGGCCGAGGTCGCGGCATAGGCATGCCACCCGTTCATCAGGTGCGGGCCGTTGTGCCGCCCGCTCCGCGGCTCGATCCGCGCGATGCCGAGCTTCGCCTGCACCGCGTCATAACTCGCGTCGAACGCAGCGCGGTCGACCGGCGCGCCGATGCTCGCCCATTTTGCCAGCACGTCGAGCGCGTCGGGGTGCGTGCGCCCCTCCTCGTTGACGCGCAGGCAGATGCCGTTGTTGATCGTCGACGATCCGCCGACGCAGCGCCCCTGGAACACCACGAAATCGCGGTTCGTCGTCGTCTGCACCGCGCCATGCTTGTAAAGCCGCGCGATCATGTCGAGCTCGTGATGCGTGATCGCGGGCGACGGGTAAAAGGGCCCCGCCTCGACGATCAGCACCTTATAACCCTGCGCCGCAATATTACAGGCCGCGACCGCGCCCCCCGCACCCGACCCGACAACAATCACGTCATAGCGGTCGTCGAGGCTGTCGGCATCCAATATATGCGCGGGATCGATCTCGCGCCCCTCGACGCGGGTGATGGGCATCTCGCCGGGACCGCGCGCCCGAAATTTCGGGAGGGCAAAGCCGATCTGGCGATGCACCGGGTTGCCGACATTCTGATCCTCGCCGCCCGGCAGCCAATGGCCGTAGTAACAGGCATATATGATGCCGCGCAGCCGCCCCATGTCCTGGAACAAGTCGATCTGGCTGTCGCGCAGCCGGTCCTCGATCCGCGCGACGCGCGTTGCGACGCCGACCTCGCTGAACATCGGCCCGAGGACGAATTCGGTCGCGGCAAGCGAGACGCGCATCTCCTCGAGCTTGGTCCCGCCGACCTTACCGAACAGTTCGGCGACATTTGCCACGACCTGATCGGCGCTGATCGCCATTTCGGCGCCGTGAAACAGCGCTTCGGTCAATGCCTTCAGGAATTTGAGCTGCCCATGCCCGAATGGTGCCGCCATCGCCCCGTCCCCTGCTCACCCTGCATCCACGATGGCGCCTTATCATGGGGCGAGGCAAGGCATATTGTACCGAAACGGCGGGAACGGGATGCGAAGCGAAGGTTCCGAATCCCTTCCGCCGACGAAAGCCTGGCACCAGAGACGCGCTTGCTTTTGGGTCCGTTCCCCGCTATGCGCCCGCGCTTCCGTCATGGTCATCCCTGGAGGCGTGGCGGAACTGTGTAACTGTTTCTCGGAGAAATGATATGAGCGATCAGCTGACGCTGACGGCCGAGACGCGCGAACGCGGAGGCAAGGGAGCCTCGCGTGACCTGCGTCGCAATGGCCGCGTCCCCGCCGTCGTCTATGGCGGCAAAGAAGAACCCTTGATGATCCATGTCGAAGAAAAGCTGCTGATGAAGCAGCTGATGACGGGTCACTTCATGAACTCGGTCGTGATGATCGATGTTGGCGGCAAGCAGATCCGCACGCTGCCCAAGGACGTCGCTTTCCACCCGGTCAAGGATCGCCCGGTCCACGCCGACTTCCTGCGCATCGCCAAGGATGCCAAGGTGCAGGTCGCGATTCCGGTCGTGTTCCAGAACGAAGAAAAGTCGCCCGGCCTGAAGCGCGGCGGCGTGCTCAACATCGTTCGCCACGAGCTCGAGCTCGTTTGCGATGCGGACAAGATGCCCGACGAAATCGCGATCGACGTCACCGGTTTTGACGTGGGCGATTCGATCCACATCAGCAACGTGACGCTGCCGAAGGGCGTCGAAAGCGCGATCACCGACCGCGACTTCACCATCGCCACCATCGTCGCCCCGTCGGCGCTCAAATCGAGCGATGGCGATACGTCGAAGGACGAAGGCGAGGCCGAAGCCGAAGGCGGCGAAGACGCAGCCGAGGGCGGCGAAGAAGCCTGATCCACCGGACTCGCCCCTTCCCCTGCGTGGGAAGGGGCGATCCCCGACAGAGCCGGGAAGGACGCCGCCATGCAGCTCTGGGTCGGCCTCGGCAATCCCGGGCCGCAATATTCCATGCACCGCCACAATGTCGGCTTCATGGCGCTCGACGTCATCGCCGACATGCACGGATATCCCGCGCCCGCGAAGAAATTCCAGGGCTGGCTTCAGGAAGGGCGCATCGGTTCGCAGCGTATCTTGCTGCTCAAGCCCGGTACCTTCATGAACGAAAGCGGGCGCAGCGTGCGCGCCGCGATGGACTTTTTCAAACTGACGCCGCAGGACGTCACGGCCTTTTACGATGAACTCGACCTTGCGCCGATGAAGGTGAAGGTCAAGCAGGGCGGCGGTGCGGCGGGCCATAACGGCATCCGCAGCATGATCGCGCATATCGGCGACGATTTCCGCCGCGTGCGCATCGGCATCGGACATCCGGGGCACAAGGACCGCGTGACCGGCCATGTCCTCGGCAATTATCACAAGAGCGAGATCGAACCGCTGACCGACCTGCTCGGCGCCATCGCGGCTGAAGCGCCGTGGCTGGCGGATGGCGACGAGGTGCGCTTCCAGAACGACCTGGCGCTGCGGCTCAACGGTTGAGCATTTTTATTTCGTCACGCCGGATTTGATTGGAGCAAATATCAGTTGCACAACTGCGCTGTCGCAGACCGTCGCGCCGACTGCTTCCGATCACCTTAACAATCGCAGCGACACGTTGAGGCGGAAATCCCGCTGCCAGCAATCCCTACGTCCAGTATGACGACGGACCGAACAATTTAGAGAGCCAACTACAACGACGATCGAGACGCGCGAAATGCCGTTCGCGAGCGCGCTTATCGCGACTTATGCGACGTCATCGCGAACGCAGGCGGTTCAGCGTAATTCGAAAAGCATGAACGGCACGCACTCCATGACCATCCATCGCAACGCGGTGATTGTCACGCTCAGCCTCGCTAGACCGACGGCGAGATGAAGACCAAATCGCCGCTACCCCGATAACGGCGACGATGCCATCGATCGCATAGTGCCAGCCAAGATGGACCGACCCGACCGCGATAAACGCGAAAAAGGGAACGGTTAGAATCCGCAATTTCGGAAAGCAGAGGACATAAAGCCACGCCATTGCGACGTGCATCGACGGCATGGCTGAAATGCCCTGTCCAACATTGGCGGCCCTGTTGACATAGCCCTCGCGGAGATAGGCCGACGCAGCGTGTGCAAAAGGGGCGTTCGCAGGGAGGAACGATTGCCCGCCGACCAGATCGCCGAATATCGGGCCAACAGACGAAAATGCGGTTGCGATGACAAGACCAAGCAATGACCATGCCGCAAGGTAGCTGACGAAAAATCGCCGCTTCGTTTCTTCGGGGGCGAACATTCCGACAATGAGAATCGTCGCTAGCAGCATCGGCAACCATAGGAAATAAACGAAGTCTATGGCCGGTGTGACGAACGACGGAATGATTTTGTGTGACAGTTCCCAAGGTTTGCCGAAGAACAGCACTGTGTCCATTTGGGTAAACAAGTCATCGGCCCAGAACGGATTAACGGTCGGTATCTGTGATTTCAGCACGCCGAAGCTCGCTGAGAATGCGAGGGCCGCTGATACGAGCGCACCGTCCCATAGCGCCATTACTACTGGCCAGCTGTTTGCTTCTGCTCGACGGAACACAAATGCGGCGAGGAATCTCGCGCCGTGAAGCAGGGCGACCAACCCTGAAAGTGTAACTGCAAGGACGATAAGGTCGAAACGGGGCGCGCCAACATGCGCTGCGAACAGGGTCACAAGCAAACTAAACAGAATGCAGGACAGACGCCAAGGCATTACTCATTGTGCCTGAATTTTCTGGCGCGGCAAGTCGTGGCTTGGATTGGATCTTCTCGGCGTCCGTTGCGCTGCGCCGGGAAGCTAGATTTCGGATCAAACCTTGAATGATATGATGGCGAACCGAAGCCCTGATTGCGACTCCCCCTCCCATTTGGATGCGCTGCAAAATTGAGGCATGGTCGCGGGCGAAAGGAATCGCTCATGACCGACCGCCCTTCCCCTTCCCGCCGCGAGTTGATGATCGGCGCGGCTGCGCTGACGGCCGCGGCACCGGCCATACTCCGCGCCCAGGAGGCGCCTTCACTCAAAGGCCGAACTGTCCTTATCACCGGCTGTTCGAGCGGCTTCGGGCGGCTCGGCGCGCTGCATTATGCACGGCTCGGCGCGAAGGTGATCGCGACGATGCGGGGGGTGCCGCGGCCCGAGGCGGAAAGCCTTGCCGGCGAAGCGGCGAGGGACGGACTCGACCTTCATATCGTCGAAATCGACGTGACCAGCGACGCCTCGGTCGCGGGCGGCGCCGCAAAGGCGCTCGAGATTGCGGACGGGCGCATCGACACGCTGGTCAACAATGCAGGCATCGGCATCACCGGGCCGGTCGAGGTGCAGGATATGGAAGCGACCAAGCTGATCTTCGACACCAATGTTTTCGGTATCCAGCGGATGTTGCGCGCGCTGCTACCGCAGATGCGCGCGGCAAAGGTCGGCCAGATTTTCAATATCTCGTCGCAACTCGGGCGCGTCATCATCCCCGGCGGCGGCCATTATTCGGCCACCAAATTTGCGGTCGAGGCGCTGTCCGAGCAGCTTGCCTACGAGCTCGTGCCGCACGGCATCGATGTGACGATCATCCAGCCCGGCGGCTATCCGACCAAGGTCTGGGTCAATCGCAACGCCTATACCGGCGCGCTGAAAGAACGGAGCGAGCCTGCGCTGCTCGCGGCCTACGAACCCTTTACGCGCGGCATGGGAACGGAAGACGGCAGCGGACGCAGCGCCGACCCGATGGACGTCCCGCGCGCAATTGTCGAGATCATGGCGATGCCGGTGGGCAAGCGCCCGCTACGCCGCGCGGTGCACCCGGGCAACAAGCCGCAGGAAGCAATCAATCGCGTGTCGGCAGAAACGCAGCTTGCCTGGCTCGGCGGCAGCGCCCTCGGTCCGCTCGTCAAGGCGGTCCACGACTGATCGCCCGCGCGCGTCACCGCTTGGGCGGTGGGGGCGGCGATCCGTCGGGCGTTTGCGACATCATGATCACGCACATCGTGCGATGGACCGGGTGGCGGCCGCACGCGACGCCGGCATAGCGGTGCGTCGCGCGGAGCAGGCTGTGCCGATGACCGCGCCCCGGAACGCCATCGTCGATGAGCAACTGATGGACGACACCGGCGGGTTCGTGATGACCATAAGTGATCACTTCGTTGACATAGGGGCCGCCGCCGCGCGCCTTCATCCGCTCGCCGGGACCGCGGCCGCGCGAGTAATGGCCGACCGCGCCCGAGCGCGACTGGTCGGCGACATGGTCGGCAGCCGCACGCGCCAGCATATCGCTCGGATCGAGGCGCGGCAGCGGTCGCTCGCCGCGAAGGTCGCGGATCGCTTCGTCGACGGCGGATACGCCCTCATTGGTCAAAATGTCGATTTCGCCATTGCCGTTGCCGCGCAGCAACCGCCCCTCGAAACGCGGGCGATAGCTGCGCAACACGTCAGCGTAGCCCGCCGGATCGGCGCGAAAGCGATTGAGTTCGCCGAGCACGACTGCCTCGAACCTGTTTGGCGCCGCGGCGACGGTCGTTGCCAGTGCGAGCGCCGCGATTGCGACGGTCGGGAAGAGATAGGAACGCATGGCTGCGCAATAGAAGCCCGAGGCTGAACATTTGGCAACTGCCGCATTCGCCCACAAAGGCTGGCGCGCGCGGCCACGAGGCGCTAGGGGCGCGGGCAACGACCGGCGCGACGCCGGACCTCATGGAGTGTTTATGGGTTTCAAATGCGGGATCGTCGGGCTGCCCAATGTCGGCAAGTCCACGCTGTTCAATGCGCTGACCGAGACGCAGGCGGCGCAGGCGGCGAATTATCCCTTTTGCACGATCGAGCCGAACATCGGCAATGTCGCCGTCCCCGACGAGCGGCTCGACAAGCTCGCAGCCATTGCGTCGAGCCAGAAGATCATCCCGACGCAACTTGCCTTCGTCGACATCGCCGGCCTCGTGCGCGGGGCGTCGAAGGGCGAAGGACTCGGCAACCAGTTCCTCGGCAACATCCGCGAAGTCGACGCGATCGTTCATGTGCTGCGCTGTTTCGAGGATGACGACATCCAGCATGTCGAAAACAAGGTCGATCCCGTCGCCGATGCCGACACGGTCGAGACCGAGCTGCTGCTCGCCGACCTCGAAAGTCTGGAAAAGCGCGTTCCCGCCTTCCAGAAAAAGGCGACCGGCGGCGACAAGGAAGCCAAGGCGGCCGCGTCGGTGCTCGGCCAGGCGCTCGATCTGCTGCGCGCCGGAAAGCCTGCGCGGCTGACCGAACCCAAGGATGTCGAGGAGGAACGCATCCTCAAGCAAGCGCAGCTGCTGACCACCAAGCCCGTGCTGTATGTCTGCAACGTCGACGAGGCGAAGGCAGCCGATGGCAACGCCCACAGCGCCGCGGTCTTCGCACGCGCCGAGGCGGAGGGCGCGCAGGCGGTCATCGTGTCGGCGGCGATCGAGGCCGAGTTGGTCGGCATGGACGCCGACGAGCGCATGCTGTTCCTCGAAGAAATGGGTCTCCACGAAACCGGCCTCGCGCGCGTGATCCGCGCAGGCTATGAGCTGCTCCACCTTTTGACCTTCTTCACCGTCGGGCCGAAGGAAGCGCGCGCGTGGACCGTCCACAAGGGCGCGACCGCTCCAGAAGCAGCGGGTGAGATCCATAGCGACTTCCAGAAGGGCTTCATCCGCGCCGAGACCATCGCCTATGCCGACTATGTCGCGCTCGGCGGCGAAGCCAAGGCGCGCGAGGCCGGAAAGCTGCGCGCCGAGGGCAAGGCCTATGTCGTGCAGGACGGCGACGTGATGCACTTCCTGCATAGCTAGACGTCGCTACTACCACGTCCGCATGGGCGAGAAGCGGGCATCACCAACTTTCGTCATTCCCGCGAAAGCGGGAACCCAGAGTGGGGGCAGCCTATGCTCGCCCTGGGTTCGCGCCTTCGCTGGTATGACGATATGTGGTGGGAGACGATGACATCGATCGCCCGAAATCCGCCTTTGTCAAAGATTAGCCTGAGTCTTACCCCTCGAACGCCGCCAATATAGGGCATGGCCCCTTGTCGCTCGCGGCGCATTGATCGGCAAGACGCGCCAGGGCAGCGCGGGTCTCGGTCATTTGGGCGATCTTTTCGTCGAGCACATCAATGCGCTGCCGCGCCAACGCACGCACGCGCGGTCGGTCGTCGCTCTGTTCGAGCGCGAGTAGCTCGCCGATTTCGTCGAGCGTAAAACCCGATGCCTGCGCCGAGCGAATGAATTTCAGGCGGCGGACGTCATTTTCGTCATAGCGGCGGACGCCCCCGCTCCACCCGTCGCCACCGCTCCGCGCGGGCGTGCCGAGTAACCCACGACGTTGATAATAGCGGATAGTTTCTACCCCGACCCCGCCCGCTTTCGCAAATTTGCCGATCGTCAATTGCACTGCTTGACTCCGTACTATAGTACGGACGCTATATGGGCGGCATGACACAGCAAGCAACCCTCTATCGCATGGTCATGTCCGACCATATCTGTCCCTACGGTCTCAAGGCACTCCACCTGCTCAAACGCAAAGGCTATGCGGTCGACGACCGTTGGCTGACGACACGGGCCGAGACCGACGCCTTCAAGGCAAAGCATGATGTGAAGACCACGCCGCAAATCTTTATCGACGGGCGACGGATCGGCGGGCACGACGACCTCCGCCGACATTTTGGTCTGAAAGTCGCCGACCCCGACGCCACTACCTATACGCCCGTGATGGCGCTGTTCGCGATGACCGCGTTGATGGCGCTTGCGACCAGTTTTGCGGCCTATGGCGACGCCTTCACGGTCCGCGCCGCTGAATGGTTCATTTCGTTCAGCATGATCGTACTCGCGCTGCTCAAGCTGCAGGACGTCGAAAAGTTTGCGACGATGTTCCTGAATTACGACCTGCTCGCGCGCCGCTGGGTGCCTTATGGCCGCATCTATCCCTTTGCCGAAGGGCTGGCGGGCGTACTGATGACCGCGCACGCGCTACCGTGGCTGTCGATTCCGGTCGCGCTGTTCATAGCGAGCATCGGTGCGGTCTCGGTATTCAAGGCGGTCTATATCGACAAGCGCGACATCAAATGCGCATGCGTCGGCGGCAGCAGCAAGGTTCCGCTCGGCTTTGTATCGCTGACCGAAAATCTGATGATGATCGGCATGGCGCTCTGGATGCTGAGGATGGTGGTATGACACGGATGATCGACCGCCGCGCCTTGCTTGCCGTTGGAGGCGCGGCCGCGCTGGCACCATGGCTTCCGCTGTGGGCCCGGCCGGTCTCGTCCGGCTTGCCGACGGTGAGCGGAACCGACATCCGGCTGAAGATTGCGCACCGCATGCTGACCATCGATGGGCGGACGAGCCATGCAATCGGGATCAACGGAACGATCCCCGGCCCGCTCGTGCGGTTGCGGGAAGGCACGACAGTGCGGCTGCACGTCGAAAATGCACTGGACGAGGACAGTTCGATCCACTGGCACGGGCTGATCCTGCCCTTTCATATGGACGGCGTACCGGGAATCAGCTTTCCCGGCATCGCGCCGGGCACGACCTTCACTTATGAATTTCCGGTCCAGCAGTCAGGCACCTATTGGTATCACAGCCATTCGGGGCTGCAGGAGCAACTCGGCCACTATGGGCCGATCGTGATCGACCCCGCTGGCCCCGACCCGGTCGAACATGACCGCGAGCATGTCATCGTCCTGTCCGACCACAGCCCGATGCACCCGCATGTCATCTTCAAGAAGCTCAAGCAGATGGGTGGATATTTCAACCGTCAGAAACAGACGCTCGGCGGATTGATCGCGGGCGAGGACCAGACGCTCGGGGAGCGGCTGCGGTGGGGGGCGATGCGGATGGACCCGACCGACATCAGCGACGTCACCGCCGCCGCCTACACCTATCTGGTCAACGGGCACGGCCCGCAGGACAATTGGACCGGGCTGTTCCGGCCGGGCGAGCGCGTGCGGCTGCGCATCATCAACGCCTCCGCCATGTCGATCTTTAACGTCCGGATTCCCGGCCTCAAGATGATCGTCGTACAGGCCGACGGACTGAACGTCCGCCCCGTAACGGTCGGCGAGTTCCAGATCGGCGTCGCCGAGACCTATGACGTCATCGTCGTGCCCGAGGATCGCGCCTATACGCTGGTTGGCGAGACCAGCGATCGATCGGGAATGGCGCGCGCGACGCTGGCGCCGCGCGCCGGCATGACCGCGCCGGCACCCCCGCTTCGCAAACGCCCGCTCGCCACGATGAAGGACATGGGAATGGGTGCGATGGGCGGCATGGATCATGCAACAATGGACCATGGCGCGATGGACCATGGTGGCGATCATGGCGCGATGAAACACAGTATGCGCGACATGGACCTCGCCCCGACCGTCAAGGACACCCCCGCGGTCCAGAGCATTTCGCCGATGCCGGTCGACCGCACCGGCGAGGCCGGACAAGGCCTCGAGGATGTGGAGGACGCGCTGACCTATCGCGATCTCGTCGCACTCGACCGCAACCCCGATACGCGGACGCCTTCACGATCGATGGAGATCCACCTGACCGGCAATATGGAACGCTATATGTGGGCGTTCGACGGGGTGAAGATGAACGCGGTCAAAGACCCGATCCCCTTCCGGCTGGGCGAGCGCGTGCGCGTGACACTGGTCAACGACACGATGATGACCCATCCCATCCACCTGCACGGCCATTTTTTCGAACTGGTGACCGGAAAGGGCGACCATGCGCCGCGCAAACATACGGTCAATGTCCAGCCCGGCGGCAAGGTGACATTCGACCTGACCGCCGACGCGCCGGGCGACTGGGCCTTTCACTGCCACCTCCTCTATCACATGCACGCCGGAATGATGCAGGTCGTTACCGTCCGCGCGCCGGAGGATGCTGCATGAGCATGATCGCCCTCCTGTTCGCCGCGGCGCAGCCGGCGCATGCCGATCATGCGCCCCCGCCTGCCCCCACCTGTACGCCAGACCATGCGGCGATGGGGCATTGCACAATGCCCGATCCTCCTGCGGTTCCGCCGCCGCCGCCGAGCAGCGGCTGCACTGCAGAACACGCTGCGATGGGCCATTGCAAGTCCGACACCCCTTCTGCCGAAGTGGCGGACCCACATGGCAGCCATGACAATCCCCCCGGAAACGAGGCTGCGCCCGCTCCCCCGCGCGTCGACGCCGCCGACGCCATATTCGGCGCCGACGCAATGCGAGGACCGCGCGAGCGCCTCTATGCCGAGCATGGCGGCGGCACATTTTCCAAGCTGATGATCGACGAAGCCGAATGGCGCGCCGGGCAAGGCTCCGACGGTTACGCTTGGGACGCCGAAGCTTGGATTGGGGGCGACATCGACCGGCTGGTGCTGAAAAGCGAGGGAGAAGGCGCTTTCGATGGCGATTTCGAGGGCAGCGAGGCGCAGGCATTGTGGAGCCACGCCATCGGACCCTATTTCGACGTGCAGGCAGGCATTCGTCAGGATTTCGGTCCCGGCGCTTCGCCCACCCATGCCGTATTGGGCATCGAGGGACTGGCCCCCTATTGGTTCGAGGTCGAGGGCTCGCTGTTCGTGTCGCACAAGGGCGATGTGACCGCGCGGTTCGAAGCCAGCTATGACCAGCGCATCACGCAGCGGCTGATCGCGCAACCTTTGGCCGAGGCCGATTTCGCGATGCAGGACGTCACCGAGACCGGTGTCGGCGCGGGGCTGTCGAGCATCGAACTGGGGCTACGCCTGCGCTACGAGGTCGCGCGCGAATTTGCGCCCTATGTCGGCGTCGTTTGGGAACGCAAGATCGGCCGCACCGCGCGGCTGGCGCGCCGCGCGGGCGAGGATGCGTCGCGCCCGTCGTTTGTCGCCGGGGTACGTTTCTGGTTCTAGGGCCAAGACCCATTAATTACGCGTTCGAGGTTTGAAGCGATTTTGTTCAGTGCGAGGAAGCAAGACGACGGAATATGTCGATATTTCGAGGCTTGCCGACGAAGCAATGGACAAAATCGGTCAAATCCCGGAGGGACGCCGAAATGGCCTCGATCTCGGGTCCGCGCGGCCTTGCGGGTAGCGATGCTACCCGCTGCACCCGCCCGGACCCGATATCTTCGCCATTTCGACGCCTCGAACGCGTAATTAATGGGTCTTGGCCCTAGGACAGTTGCGGTGGCGCGCCGCTCGGCTATCGACGGTTGGTCGATTCGCCCACACGGAGCCGCACCATGTTCAGCCGTCGCCATTTTATCGCCGGGGCAACGCTTGCCGGCTTGTCGGCTCCCGCCATCGTCCGCGCGCAAAAGCTGTTTCGCGACTTTCCTTTCAGCCTCGGCGTTGCGTCGGGCGACCCCGCGAGCGACGGTTTCGTTATCTGGACGCGGCTTGCGCCCGACCCGATGGAGCGCCACGGCGGAATGCCGCTGTCGAATGTTCCGGTCGAGTGGGAAGTGTCGCCCGACAGCGGTTTTCGCGAGATCGCGGCGAAGGGGACGGTGCTTGCACGGCCCGAACTCGTGCACGCCGTGCATGTCGAGGTGGCGGGGCTCCAGCCCGACCGCCCCTATTATTACCGTTTCACCGCGGGCGGCGAGCGCAGCCTGCGCGGGCGCGCGCGCACCCTGCCCGCCGCCGGCGCGCGCGTCGATGCGCTGAAATTTGGCGTCGCAGGATGCCAGCACCTCGAATCGGGCTATTACGGCGCCTATCGCCACATGGCGCGCGAGGATCTGGCCTTCGTCTATCATTATGGCGACTTCATCTATGAATATCAGCAGGATTACCTCTTCCCCGACGGGCTGCCGGTGCGGCCGGTGCGCCGCTATGCCCAGCGCGCGCTGTTCGACCTGACCGATTTCCGCCTCGCCTATTCACAGACGCTGCTCGACATCGACCAGCAGGCGGTGCGCGCGCAGCATGCCCATCTGGCGAGCTTCGACGATCATGAGGTGATCAACGACTGGGTGTCCGACGTCGACAATTGGCGGCTCGACCTGCCCGGAAACAACCCCGACGCCGCGCCTGGCGATGTCTTCATGCTCAAGAAGGCGGCGGCGATGCAGGCATGGTACGAGCATATGCCGGTGCGCCGCGCGCTGTTGCCGCGCGGCGGCATGGTCGCGATGCACCGCGAATTTCGCTATGGCGACCTGATGGCGATGCAGTTGCTCGACACGCGCCAGTATCGCGACGACCAGCCGTGCGGCGACGGCTTCAAGCCTGCCTGCCCCGAAGTGTTCGCCAAGGATGCCGAGGTGCTCGGCAAGGCGCAGGAGCAATGGCTCGCGCGCAACCTGTCGCAAGGCGGCGCGACATGGAACGCGATCGCGCAGCAGGTGACGATGATGTCGCTCGACCGACGGCGGCGCGCCGACGAACCCGAGAAGATCGTCAACCTCGACAGCTGGGCAGGCTATGAGGCGCCGCGTCAGCGTATCCTGTCGCGCCTTGCGGGCCTCGACAATTGTATCGTGCTGACCGGCGACGAACATCAGAACTTCTGCGGCGACCTTGTCCAGCGCGACAAGGTGGTCGGCGCCGAATTCGTCGCAACGTCGATCTCGAGCGGCGGCGACGGCAGCGACCAGCGCCGCGGCACCGACGAGTTTCTGAAACTCAATCCCGAACTCAAATTTGCCAACGATCAACGCGGCTATCTCGTTTGCGAGGTAAATCGCGAGGCGTGGCAGACCCATTATATGGTCGTCGACCGGGTGACGGTGCCCGAAAACAGCCTGTCGAAACGCGCGACCGGCGTAGTCGAACGCGGGGTGGCGGGCGTAAGAATGGCGTGATGCCAATCGACGCCTTGCCAAAGCGGCGTGAGACACGGCATAGGCGCATCCATGCTGCACTATGAAGATATCGAAGTCGGTCGCATCGAGCGGTTCGGAAACAAACTCGTCGACCGCGAGGACGTGATCGATTTCGCGAGCAAGTTCGATCCGCAACCCTTTCACCTCGACGACGATGCGGCGGCGAAGACCTATTTCGGCAGATTGTCGGCAAGTGGTTGGCACACCGCGTCGATGGCGATGCGGATGATGGTCGACCATATGACCGAGCGCAAACAGGCTGGCCTCGGCTCACCTGGCATCGACGAGCTACGCTGGCTGAAACCCGTCTATCCGGGCGATACGCTGCGCTGCGAAACCGAAGTGCTCGAAAAACGCCGGTCGGAAAGTCGTCCCGACATGGGGATTTTCAAGTCGAAGCTCACGGTGTTCAACCAGGATGACGAGCCCGTCATGACCATGCGCTCGAACGGCCTGATCCGCGTGCGCGGCGACAAGGATTAGCGAACAGCGGCCTTGAACCGCGCGACGACATCCTCATTCCGTATCCGGCGCCAGCGCGTTTCAACGAGACTCAATAGGCCGAACATCGCAAGGCCGAGGATGACGAAGGCATAGATCAGCGGCTGGCCGCGCAGCGCGCTGAGCGCATCGTCAAGACCTTTGACGTGGTGCGCCTGTGCGAACCATCCGGCGCTGAGCAGCGAATAACCGACGATGGCGAACACAACCGCACGGGCTGCGGTGCCCGCCTGCCCGACCGGGCACACCCACGAGGGCGCGCGGGGGTCTATGTCGGCCATGAAGCTCGCGGTCCAGGCCTTGCGCCCCTGATGAAGGGCCGCGAGCAGAAAGGCTGCGCCAAGGATTCCCAGCAAGGTTCCGCCGAACGGAAGCTCCAGAATGAAGCGCGCGACGCCTTTTTCGGTCTCGCCACCTTCCTGCGAACGCCCATTCAGCAGCTTGAGCGCCAGCCATGCCAAGGCCAGATGCGCGAGCGCGCTGCCGGCATAGCCCGTACGGATCGCGAGCGCTTTCGCATCGTCGCCCTTGCCTTCGCCATCGAATAGTGCGCAATGCAGGCGATAAATGCCATAAAAACATAGTCCGATTGCGAGCAGCGTAAGCAGGATTCCACCCGCAGGCATCGTTTGGACATAGCGAAGCACGCCGACGGTGCCTTCGTCGCGCGTCCCGGTCGCAAAGGCGAGGTAGGCCAGCAGCAAGTAGACGACCCCTCGCGCAAACCATCCCGCGCGTGCAAAGGTCTCGAGCCTCCGGAGGCGGTCCATGTTCAACGATGTTCCCCTGTCGTTACGTTCCTTCCTCGAACGTGTTGCGCGCGCGCAGGTTCCGCCGACGCCGCGGACGGATTATCGGGGAGCTCCGTTGAAACCGCGTTGATGCAGTCAGTTTGCGGGCGGCGATGCCTCGACGGGATAGGCCGCGTCGCGCCACGCCTTCATTCCACCGTCGAGCGCGGTGGCGCGTTCGAAACCCAGTTCGCGCAGCGTCGCTGCCGCAAGGGTCGATATCTTGCCAAATTCGCAAATCGTCAGGATCTCGACGCTGGGGTCGGGCAGCAGCTCGTTGACGCGCAGTTCGAGTTGTCCGCGCGGAAGGTGCATAGCGCCCGGAACATGGCCCGCCGCAAAGGCATCCTTTTCGCGCACGTCGAGGACGACGAAGTCATTGGGCCGCGCGGCAATGCGGCGGTCGAGTTCTTCGAGTGCCATGAAGGGCACGCGCGCGCTCGCCTCGACGAGAAGTTGGCGGACCGTCTTGCCTCCCGACATGTTCGTGCGCAGCGCCTCGGTCAAATGGGTTGGCGCCGAAAGGTTGAGACTGTTCATCATCGCGACGAATTCGGCGCGGTCGGTTTTGGCGAGGCGCGGATTGGCGCGCCGTTCGTCGCCGATCGTGCTGTGCTCGCGCCCCTTATAGTCGTGCGCAGGGAACACAAGCGTGTCGTCGGGCAGGGCGAGCAGCTTGCCGAACAGGCTGTCGAACAATTGTTCGGGATCGCCACTCGGAAGGTCGGTACGCCCGGTCCCGCCGATGAGCAATGTGTCGCCGGTGAAAACACGGTCCTCGATATGAAGCGACATCGAGTCGCGCGTATGACCGGGCGTGTGAAGGATCCGGACGCGCATTGCGCCAAGCGGAAGCATATGACCGTCGTCGACATGAAGGTCGACATATAGCGACGGCGACAGGCGATGCATGACGATCGGAGCGCCATATTCGCGCCGGATCGCCTGTGCCCCCGAAAAATGGTCGGCATGGGTGTGGGTGTCGATGATGTAGCGGGGCCGAAGCCCTAGCTTCGCGATCTCTCCGATATAGCGGTCTACCTGGTCGAGTGCCGGATCGATTATCGCAGCGGCGCATGTGTCGGGGCAACCGACAATATAGGATTTGCATCCCTCTCCATCGCGGAAACTGGCGAAGATCATGGCGGCCTCCCCTCAACGCTTCTCTTTTCAGTTAACTATTCGGTTTCCGGTCCCTGTTCGGCCCAACTCAAAAGCGCGTCGAGCGCCGGACACAGCGTCTGCCCCCACGCGGTGATGCCATATTCGACCTTGGGCGGCACCTGGGGATGAACGATGCGCCGTACGATGCCGTCGCTTTCCATCTGGCGCAACTGCTGGGCGAGCATCTTTTGCGAAATGCCGGGGATCGCGCGCTCGAGGTCAGAGAAGCGCTTGAGCGCCCCGCCGAACAGGTGGAAGAGGATAACGAGCTTCCAGCGCCCCTCCAGCATATGAAACGCCCGTTCGATGCCCGCGGCGGCGCTCATCGGGGTATGTTCGACCTTACTCATACGTGAGTGCCTTACTTTTCCGTGCGTTCTTGTGCTTTTCGCTGCTTAGAAACATCTAGGCGGTGAAGCAATTTCAGGAGCCCGCGATGTCGATACCCCTGCCCCCACCCATTGCCGCCTATTTTGCAGCCGACCGTGCCGATGCGGCGGCCGTAGCCGCCTTTTTCACCGACGATGCAGTGGTGAAGGACGAAGGGGAGACGCATCGCGGCAAGGCGGCGATCCGGGCATGGAAAGCCGACGCCTCACGCAAGTACAGCTATAGCATCACGCCCGTCGCGGTCGCCGAAGAGGACGGCAAGATTGTCGTCACCTGTCATCTGGTCGGCAACTTCCCCGGAGGCGAAGTCAATCTACGCCATTTCTTTCGGGTCGAAGGTGACAAGATCGCCTTTCTGGAGATTATCCCATGAGCTTCGATCTTGGCCTCACGGGCAAGCGCGCGCTCGTTACGGGAGGGACGAAGGGCGCCGGCGCCGCGGTCGTCAAGCGCCTGATCGCCGAGGGCGCGCGCGTCATGAGCACGGCGCGATCCGCATCGGCCGCTATTCCTGGGGGCGTCGAATTCGCCGCGGCGGACCTGTCGACCGCCGAAGGCTGCGCCGTTGTCGCCGACGCCGTTCGCCGACGCTACGGCGCGGTCGATATTCTGGTGAACATGACCGGCGGCTCGTCGGCACCGGGCGGCGGTTATGCGGCGCTCGGGGATGATATATGGTTGGCCGAGCTCAATTTGAACCTGATGTCGGCGGTGCGGCTCGACCGGGCGCTGTTGCCAGCCATGATCGATCAGGGGTCGGGCGTGATCGTCCATGTCACCTCTATCCAGAATCGCCTTCCGCTTCCCGACTCAACGACGGCCTATGCCGCCGCCAAGGCCGCGCTGTCGACCTATAGCAAAAGTCTGTCGAAGGAGGTCACGCCAAAGGGGGTTCGCGTCGTGCGCGTCTCGCCCGGCTGGATCGAGACAGAGGCAGCCGTCGCGATTGCGGAGCGCCTCGCGGCGCACGCGGGCACCGATTATGAGGGAGGCAAGAAAATCATCATGGACGCACTCGGCGGCATTCCCCTCGGTCGCCCTGCCCGTCCCGCCGAGGTAGCCGACCTGATCGCCTTTCTCGCCTCGCCGCGCGCGGGCGCGATCAGCGGCGCCGAGTATGTCATTGACGGCGGAACGATTCCGACCGCCTGATGATTATTTGCGGCCGAACAGGCGTTCAACATCGTCCATTGCGAGCTTCACCCAGGTGGGGCGGCCGTGGTTGCACTGGCCCGAGTGCGGCGTGACTTCCATCTGGCGGAGGAGCGCGTTCATCTCGGTCACGTTCAGCGTGCGACCGGCGCGGACCGAGCCGTGGCATGCCATCGTCGCCGCGACCAGTTCGAGCTTTTCGTTGAGGCCGAGCGCGGCGTCGTAGCCCGCAAGATCGTCGGCGATGTCGGTCACGAGCTTGCGACAGTCGATCGCGCCAAGCATCGCCGGGGTCGCGCGCACCATGACGGCGGCAGGACCGAAGCGTTCGAGTTCGACCCCAAGCGCCGCGAGTTGATAGGCCGCGGCTTCCAGCCGGTCGCAGGCGGGTTCGTCGAGTTCAACGACCTCGGGCATTAGCAGTCCCTGCGAAGCGACCGACTGTCCCGCCATGCCGCGCTTCAAGGTTTCGAGCACGAGCCGCTCGTGCGCCGCATGCTGGTCGACAATCACCAGCCCGTCCTCGGCCTCTGCGACGATATAGGTTTTGGCGATCTGGCCGCGCGCGATGCCGAGCGGGTGGGCTACGGCGTCCGGTGGCGGCGCGACCGCGACTTCGGCGCGGCCTGCGACCGGCGCCGCGCTCGAAAAAGGCATTTGCCGGTCATAGACGCGCGCGATGTCGTCACCGACAGGGGGAACCTCTGCACCGAACAGGTGAACCGCAGGCTCGCCGGGACGTCCGAAGAGAAAGCCGGTCGCGGACGGCGGCGGCGCGACCGGTTCCTGCTGCCATGCGGCAAGCGCCGCCTCCGCAGGTCGCTGGACGCTGCGAAAACCCTGCTCGTCGAGCGCGCGGCGCAGCCCGCCGACGATCATTCCGCGCACCAGTTGCGGATCGCGAAAACGCACCTCGGTCTTTGCCGGATGGACGTTCACATCGACCTCGCTCGTCGGCATGTCGAGGAACAGCGCGACGACCGGGTGGCGGTCGCGCGCGAGGAGATCGGCATAGGCGCCGCGGAGCGCGCCAACGAGCAGCCGGTCTTTCACGGGACGCCCGTTGACGAACAGATATTGGTGGTCGGCGATGCCGCGATTGTAGGTTGGCAGGCTGATGACGCCGCCCAGATGCACTTCGCCGCGGTCAACATCGACGCCGATGCTGTTCTGCGCAAGCTCGCGCTGGGTGAGTGCGGCGACGCGTGCGAGGCGATCCTGACCGCCCTGCACGTCGAGGACGCGGCGGCCGTCATGCTCGACGGAAAAGCCAATCTCGGGCCGCGCCATCGCGAGCCGCCGCACGATATCGAGGCACGCGGCATATTCGCTGCGCGCGCTGCGCAGGAACTTGCGCCGTGCAGGCACGCGCGCGAACAGATCCTCGACAAGGACGCGCGTCCCCTTGGCAAGCGCCGCCGGCCCTTCGGCGATCACCGTGCCATTGTCGACGACGCGCCTCCACCCGTCGCCACCCGCAGTGCGGCTTTCGAGCGTCAGCCGCGCGACGCTGGCAATCGACGGCAGCGCTTCTCCCCGAAAACCGAGCGTCGTCACATCCTCGATCGCGTCGTCGGGCAGTTTCGAGGTCGCATGGCGTTCGAGCGCGAGCGCCATGTCGTCGGGCGTCATTCCGCAACCGTCGTCCTCGACTTCAAGCCGCGCGATCCCGCCCTCGGCGATTCGCACCGATATGCGAGTCGCACTCGCGTCGATGGCATTTTCAACCAGTTCTTTCAGCGCTGCGGCGGGTCTTTCGACCACTTCACCGGCTGCGATCCGATTTACGAGCGTTTCCGGCAGGCGGCGTATTGACATAATGGCTCTCCTAGCGCAGTCGGACGCAAATCGCGACCCACCCGCACAGCCTGATCATTTTATCCAGCCGCCCCACACGGAAGAGCCGGAATCTCCCCTGATTGGACCTGTCGCCGAACGGGACGCGCGGGCACCAAGACAGGGGCACGGTCCGCTTCGGGCCGCCGGCACCGATGACAGGAAGCAGTATCGATGTCCTTCTTTTCGCGTTGGTTCAAATTCAATTCCCAGGACATGGCCATCGACCTCGGCACCGCGAATACGGTGGTGTATGTCAGGGGTAAGGGCATTGTTCTCAACGAACCGTCGGTCGTGGCGGTCGAGACGCTGAACGGGGTCAAGCGGGTCAAGGCGGTCGGCGACGATGCCAAGCTGATGATGGGCAAGACCCCCGATAGCATCGAGGCGATCCGCCCGCTGCGCGACGGTGTGATCGCCGACATCGACGTCGCCGAGCAGATGATCAAGCACTTCATCACCAAGGTCCACGGCGGCAAGCCCAATGCGTTCCGCAGCCCCGAAATCGTGATCTGCGTGCCGTCGGGATCGACCAGCGTCGAACGCCGTGCGATCCGCGACGCCGCGTCGAACGCGGGCGCGAGCGAGGTGTGGCTGATCGAGGAACCGATGGCCGCCGCCATCGGCGCCGACATGCCCGTCACCGAACCGATCGGGTCGATGGTCGTCGACATCGGCGGCGGCACGACCGAGGTTGCGGTGCTCAGCTTGCGCGGTCTCGCCTACACCACTTCGGTCCGCGCGGGCGGCGACAAGATGGACGAGGCGATCGTCTCCTATGTCCGCCGGCACCATAATCTGCTGATCGGCGAAACCACCGCCGAGCGCATCAAGAAGGATTTCGGCATCGCGCGCATCCCCGCCGACGGCACGGGCATGACGATCCACATCAAGGGCCGCGACCTCGTCAACGGCGTACCCAAGGAAATCTCGATCAACCAGGCGCAGATCGCCGAGGCGCTGTCGGAGCCGATCGGAACAATCGTCGAAGGCGTCCGCATCGCGCTCGAAAACACCGCCCCCGAACTCGCGGCCGACATCGTCGATCAGGGCATCGTGCTGACGGGCGGCGGCGCGCTGATCCGCGAGCTCGACGAGCTGCTCCGCGACGCGACGGGGCTTCCGGTCACGGTCGCCGACGACCCGCTGACCTGCGTCGCCATCGGCACCGGCCGCGCGATGGAGGACCCCGCATTCCGCGGCGTGCTGCAGCAAGCTTGATTCGGCGTATTTGATCCATGACCCGCCCGGCACATCGGCGTCCGGGGCAATCCCGCAAGGCGCAAACGAGCCTGTTTATCGCTTATGTCATCGCGGTCACCGGCGCGGTGGCCGGGCTGCTGCTTGCCATTTTGTCGGTCGTCGATCCCGTGGGCTTCGCCCAGCTTCGCGTTGCGAGCCACGAGGTGACGGCGCCCGTCGCGCGCGTGTCGCGGTCGGTGATCGGATCGATCTCGGGCGTCGATGACGCCGTTTCGGCCTATGTCAAAGCCGGGTCGCAAAACCGCCGCCTGCGCAAGCAGCTCAACGACACGCGCCGCCAGCTTGTCGCCACTAGCGCGCTGCAGGAAGAAAACCGGCAACTGAAGGCGCTGCTCAAGCTCCAGCAGACCGACCGCGCCGCACTCGCCAACGGCTATCTGCTCACCTCGACCTCGACGAGCAGCAAGCGCATCGCGCTGCTCAGCATCGGGCGCAACCTGGGCGTGCAGGCCGGGCAGCCGGTGCGCGGCGCCGACGGGCTGATCGGACGCGTGCTCAGCAGCGGCCCCTCGGTTTCGCAGGTGCTGCTGCTCACCGACGTTGACAATATCGTCCCCGTCCGCCGCGCACGCGACGGCCTGCCCGCGCTGTCGTCGGGACGCGGCAACGGCGACCTCGACATCCGCACGCTCAACATTGCCAACAACCCGTTCAAGCCGGGCGACATTCTCGTCACATCGGGAACGGGCGGCCTCTATCCGCCCAATATCCCGGTCGCGATCATCGTGCGGCGTCAGGACGATGGCGCGCTCGCCCGTCCGCTCGCCGACCCCGGAAAGGTCGACGCGGTTTCAGTGCTGCGTCCCTATACGCCCGACAATATCGAGGCACGCCCGGCGATATCGACCGCGCCCGCCGCGCCCGTGCCTGCGCGTCCCGCCCCGCAATGAACCGGAAGGGCCCGCGCCTTGGCGAGCCGGCGTCGCTATGGCGGATGCGGCTTGTCCCCATCGCCAGCGTCATGGTCGCATCGGCGCTGCCGCTGATGTTGCCGCTGATCGCCAATTCGCCGGTGCTGCCGCCGCTGGGGCTGTTGCTTTTCCTCTGCTGGCAATTGCTGCGCACCGAAATGTGGCCGGTGTGGATCGGCCTGCCGCTCGGCCTGTGGGACGATTTGTTCAGCGGCGCGCCGATCGGCACCGCTGTCGCCTTGTGGACATTTGCCAGCCTTGCCATCCATTATGTCGAACAGCGCATCTATTGGCGCGGCTTTTATCACGACTGGGCCATCGGAGCGGGGCTTGTGGCGGCAATCCAGGCGCTCGCCGCGCTGATCACCCACCCGCAGGCCGATGCAGTGCGCGTACTCAGTCTCGTGGTGCCGCAGATCGTGCTCTCGGCGCTTCTCGTTCCGCTCTTCCTCCGCCTGACGGGCATGTTTGACAATTTCCGCCTGAAACGTCGATAGTTCCCTATGCTCGGCAAGCGCCCGCCCATCACCGAAGCCTGGAGGGGGTTCACCTTCACGCGCCGCACCCTGCTGGTCGGCGGCGGACAAATGGTCGTGGGCGCGGCGCTTGCCGCGCGGCTCGGCTATATTTCGATCATCGACAAAGACCGTTATGTCCTTGAATCGGAAAGCAATCGCGTCAACCTGACGCTCATTCCGCCGCGGCGCGGCTGGATCGTCGACCGCAACGGCAAGGCGCTCGCGAACAACCGCGTGTCGCTGCGCATCGACATCATTCCCGACCGCCTGCACGACAAGGAACTGGTTCTCGGCCGGTTGCAGACGCTGTTGCGCCTCGACGGCGATACGATGGAACGCATCAACCGCGACCTCAAGGCAGCGTCGGGGTATCAGCCTGTCGCAGTCGCCGAGGACATGACCGAGGCCGAATATTCGTCGGTGCTCGTCCGCCTGCCCGACCTGCCCGGAATCGCGCCGCAGCGCGGCTTTGCGCGCAACTATCCGACCGGCGCGGCGGTGGGTCACCTGATCGGCTATGTCGGCACCCCCAATGCCGAGGAATATGAAAAAGCCAAGGACCCGCTCTACATCACGCCGGGCTACAAGATCGGCAAGGACGGGCTCGAGAAATATTTCCAGGAGATGCTGAAGGGCAAACCAGGCGCCAAACGCGTCGAGGTCACCGCTCGCGGCAAGGTCATCCGCGAACTGAGCACGCAGCCCGACGTGCAGGGAAAGACCGTCCATCTGACCATCGACGCCGACCTGCAGGAATTTGCTGCGCGGCGTATGGGGCGCGAATCGGGGGCGGCTGTCGTCATCGATTGCCTGAACGGCGACATATTGGCCTTTGTGTCGATGCCGAGTTTCGATCCGAACAGCTTTTCGGACGGCATCAGCACCAACGAATATGCGTGGCTGCGCGCCGACGATCACCAGCCGCTGATCAACAAGGCGACGCGCGGGCTGTACCCGCCCGGATCGACGCTCAAGCCGATGGCGGCCATCGCGGCGGTCGAGCATGGCGTCGACCCGAGCGAACGCCACACCTGCGTCGGCGGGTACCGGCTTGGTCGGCGCTTTTTCCGATGCCTGGGCACGCACGGCAGCATCGACATGCCGACCGCAATCATGAAAAGCTGCAACAGCTATTTCTATTGGCTCGCACACCGGCTTGGCTACGACGCGTTCGCGCCGACGGCGAAGTTGCTGGGCCTCGGCGAAGAATTTCAGCTTGCCGGAAGCAACCAGCGGTACGGGACGATCCCCGACAGCGCGTGGAAGCTGCGCAAATATGATCAGGCGTGGACCGCGTCGGACTCGCTGAACGCAATCATCGGCCAGGGCTATGTCAGCGTGAATCCGCTGCAACTTGCGGTGATGTCGGCGCGCATCGCGTCGGGTCGGCGGCTTTATCCGCGGCTGATCAACCGCCAGTTCAAGAATGAACCCCTGCCCTTTTCGCCCGAGGCGCTTGCCATCGCGCGGCTCGGCATGGACCTTGTCGTGAACGGCGCCGGAACCGCGGTGCGCAGCCGCCTGCCGCTCGACGGCATCACGATGGGCGGCAAGACGGGGACGGCGCAGGTGCGCGGCCTCGCGTCGGGTTCGCGCGGCCAGAGCGGCGCGTGGAAATATCGCGACCACGGCCTGTTCGTCTGTTTCGCGCCGGTCGAGAACCCGCGCTACGCCGCCTCGGTGGTCATCGAGCATGGCATGGGTGGCTCGCGCGCCGCCGCGCCGGTCGCAAAGGACATCTTCACCTTCCTCTATGACCGCGAAAAGGCGATGGAGGCGCTCGACACGTTCGAGGCGGGTTGGGGCGGCACGATCAAGGACCGGATGGACCGCGACTATGCCGCGTGGAAGGCGGGTGCGAGTACCGGACCCGATCCGGAGGCGGCGCAATGATCCCCGTCCCGCCCGCAGTCCAACGCTTCCCGTGGAAACTCATCGCGCTGCTGTGCGCGATCGCCGGGTTTGGCCTGCTCGTCCTCTATTCGGCCGCGGGCGGCAATTGGTCGCCGTGGGCGTGGCAACAGGGTGTGCGTTTTCTGGTGTTCCTGGGCGGCGCGCTGGTTCTCGGTCGCCTGCCGCTGCGATTGTTCGAGAATTTCTCCTACCTCGCCTATATCGGCGTCGTCATCCTCCTCGTCGCCGTCGAAGCATTGGGGTTTGCGGGCGGCGGCAGCCAGCGATGGCTCAATCTGGGCTTCATGAACCTTCAACCGTCGGAGCTGATGAAGGTAGCGATCGTCCTCGCGCTCGCGCGCTTCTACGCGCAATTGCCGCCGGGCGAGACGCGCAGCTGGACGGCCTTATGGCCCGCGCTGCTGCTCATCGGCATCCCCGCGGGACTCGTGATGCTCCAGCCCGACCTCGGCACCGCGCTCGCGATCAGCGCGAGCGGGGTGATCGTGATGTTCGTATCGGGGCTTCCCTTCTGGTGGTTCGCCAGCGCGGTCGCCGCGGGCGCCGCTGCGGTGCCGGTGCTCTTCTCCTTCCTCCACGACTATCAGCAAAAGCGCATCCTGATCTTCCTGGACCCCGAAAGCGATCCGCTCGGCGCGGGATATCACATCACCCAGTCGAAGATCGCGATCGGTTCGGGCGGCGTCGGCGGCAAGGGCTTCCTCAATGGCTCGCAAAGCCACCTCGACTATCTGCCCGAGGGGCATACCGACTTCATCTTCTCGACGATGGTGGAAGAGTGGGGATTGATCGGCGGCCTTGCGCTGCTGTTCGCCTTTTTCCTGTTGCTGCGCTGGTCGACCCGCGTCGCGCTCCGCGCGCGCGCGCGCTACGGCCAACTCGTCGCCGCCGGCCTCACGATGACGATATTTTTCTATATCGCGATCAACCTGATGATGGTGATGGGACTCGCGCCGGTGGTCGGCATCCCGCTCCCGCTCTTTTCCTATGGCGGATCGTCGATGCTGACGATCATGACGTGCATCGGCATCATTCTCGCGATCGAAACCGACAGCAAAACGGGAACGCGCCGCCTTCATTGAGAAAAAATTGTGCACCGGGGATTGCCAAGCCCGCGACGCCATGATAGCGGCCCGCTCTCTTCGCAGCGCAGGAGGAATTTCCTCCCGCAAAGCGCGCCGAAATCCGGCATGTGGACGCATAGCTCAGTTGGTAGAGCAGCTGACTCTTAATCAGCGGGTCCTAGGTTCGAGCCCTAGTGCGTCCACCATTTTTCCCCATGAAACTGGCCGCTTGTGTGCAGAGCGCGTAGAGCCTTTGTGGTCAGTATTCGGGCTCATAAGCCGATCATAAGCTTCGTCGCCGGACCCGTGCGAGATCTTGTTGCCCTTCTGTTCCATATCCGCAATGGTGCTTGGGGATCGTAGGGACGCAATCAGAGCAATGGAGTTTGGTCAGGAAGTAGTTGCTTGGCTTCCGCTTGGCGTTCGCGAGTTTTGACCATCCATCCTTTGACAGTCGCGGGGAGCCGCAAGGCGCGCCATTTGGTGCTGGACATTCGGTTGCACAGGAAATACCAATAAGATACCAATTGTTGCAGGAGCACGACGGCGACTCCCTTGAAGGAATTGCCCGTCGCCGACTGCCCCAGCAAAGGACGGCCGTATGACATTCTACCTCGGCGTGGACGCGGGCGGAACGGCGAGCAAGTCGCGGCTGGTCGACCAGGACGGGCGCGTCCTGGGGTCTGGCAAGGCGGGTCCGGCGAATGCGCGCATCGGGCTCGACAAGCTGCATGGCACGCTGCTCGACGTCTGTTTCCAGGCGCTGCGCGAAGGCGGGGTCGATGAAAGCCTTTATGGCACCGTGCGCGTCGGCATGGGCATTGCGGGCATCAACCGCATGGGGATGAAGCAGCAGCTTCAGCTGCTCGAATTCCCCTTCGCGCATGTCCAGCTCACGAGCGATTCGATGATCGCCAATCTGGGGGCGCACCGCGGTGCCGACGGCGCCATCCTGATCATCGGCACCGGCAGCGTCGGGCTCGTCAAGCGCGGCGAGGACAGTTTCAGCATCGGCGGCTATGGCTTTCCCATTTCGGACGAAGGGAGCGGTGCCGCGCTGGGGCTTAGCGCGATCCGCCACGCGCTTCGTGCGCTCGACGGAAGGACGCGCCCGACGCCGCTCAGCCAGGCGGTGACCCAGCAATTCGACCATGCGATCCCCAAGGTCATCGCGTGGATGGACGACGCCGCCCCCGGCGACTACGCAAGCTTTGCGCCGCTCGTGATGGACTATGCCGAAACCGGCGACGAAATTGCGCTGTCGATCGTGCGCGACGCGGCCCAGCATGTCGAACGCTTCATCGAGACGATCCTTGCCAAGGGGGCGACGCGCTGCGTGCTGATGGGGGGGCTTGCCGAACGCATCAAGCCGTGGCTGCGCGCGCGCATCGTCGAAAAGCTCGACGAGCCGCTCGGCGACGCGCTCGACGGGGCGCTTCTCTTTGCAGGCTTGCCGATCGCGACCGCCGCGCGCGGCTGATACCCGAAAACAAAAGACGCCTAGGGTCAGGACCCTAGTCGGTCGCGCCGCCGATCCAGCAGCGCAGCGGTGCAAGATCGCGGTCGAGCAGCACCAGATCGGCGCGCAGCCCCTGAGCAATGCGCCCGCGCTGTGCCCCCAAACCCAGAAATTCGGCTGGGGTCGCGCTCGCCATTCGCGACGCGTCGGCAAGGTCGAGCTGCATCAGCGTGACCGCGCCGCGCACCGCCGCCGCCATGTCGAGCGCCGACCCTGCCAGCGTGCCGTCGGCTGCACGTAGCGCGCCGTCCTGTTCGCGGATCAGCGTCGATCCGAGCATGAAATGGTCGCGGCGGGTGCCGACCGTCGCCATCGCGTCGGTGACGAGCATCAACTCGCCCGCGCCCTTCGCGCGAAAGGCGGCGCGCAGCGATGCCGGATGGACATGGTGCCCGTCGACGATCAGCCCGCAGACAAGATCGCTGTCGAGCGCCGCCCCGACGACGCCGGGGGCGCGGCTGTCGAGTCCCGTCATCGCGTTGAACAAATGGGTCACGCCGCGTATCCCCTCGTCGCGCGCGCGCATCATGTCGTCATAGCTCGCGAGCGTATGCCCCGCGGCGACGATGACGCCCGCATCGACGAGGCGGCGGATCAGTCCCGCGGGCGCAAGCTCTGGCGCCAGCGTGACGAGCGTGCGCCCGCCGCGCAGCGACGACAGCAAAGTTACCGCTTCTTCGTCGAGCCGGCGAAACTTGGTCGCATCATGGATGCCGCGCTTGCCCTCGTTGAGGAACGGCCCCTCGATATGGATTCCCGCAACGCTCGGAACCCCCGCGGCGATCGCCGCCTCGACCGCCGCGATCGCGCGCTCGATGATCGCCACGTCGTCGCTGATCAGCGTGGGGAGCAGCGTGGTCGTCCCGAACCGGCGGTGCGCGGCCGCGATCGTCGCTATCGTCTCAACCGTCGGCGCATCGTTGAACAGCACCCCGCCGCCGCCATTGACCTGCGTGTCGACAAAGCCGGGGAGCAGCAAACCCTTGGAAAAGCGCTCGATCTCCAGGTCGCCGGGGAGCGCCCCGACCGGCAGCACCGCCTCGATTGCCGCGTCGCGCACGATAACGGCGTGCTCGCGCCGCCATCCGTCGGCGGCAAGGATCAGCGGCGCGGCGATGGCGAAGCGCGCGCTCATCGCGTTTTCGTCACCTTCGCAAGGCTTGGCGGGCGGTCCGGGTCGAGCCCGCGCATGAGCGAAAGGCGGTTGGCGAAGCGATAGAAGGATTGGATCATTGCAATCGGTGCGGTGGCAGGATGCAGCCCGGCAGCGACGGGCAACGGATGGGTCGAGGCAAAGCCCTCGCCAGCGACCGCAATGTCGGCCCCGCGCGCGGCAAAGTCGGCAAGCAACGCATCGGCGCCCGCGCGCGCTTCGTCGAACGGCGGAAAGACAAGCAGCGGAAAGCCCGGCCCGACGAGCGCCATCGGCCCGTGCGCGACTTCGGCGAGGCTGAAGGCTTCGCCATGGATCGCGCAGCATTCCTTGAACTTGAGCGCCGCCTCGGCCGCTACGCCGAGCGTGAGGCCGCGCCCGAGCACAAACAGGTTTCGCGCCGACGCAAAGGCCTGCGGTATCTCCCACTCGACGTGCCAGGCCGCTTCGAGATCGTCGGGAAGCCGTTCGAGTGCATCGAGCAGGTCGCGCTGATCCGCCCAGGCGGCGACAAGATCAACGAGCGCAGCGAGCGTCGCGATATAGCTTTTGGTCGCTGCCACGCTGGTTTCGGGTCCAGCGTGGAGCGGGACGACCGCATCGACCGCGGCCGCCAGCGGCGAGGCGGCATCGTTGACGAGCGCGACGGTAAGGGCGCCCGCGCGCCGCGCCGCCTCGGCTGAGAGAAGCAGGTCGGGGCTGCGGCCCGACTGCGAGATGAGCAACAGCACTTGTCCCGCCAGCCCCGGCATCGGGGACTGGTAGAGCGAGGCAAGCGACGGCGCATAGGAGGCGACCGGAATGCCCAGCCGCGTTTCGATCAGATATTTGGCGAAGGTCGCCGCATGGTCCGAACTTCCGCGTGCACAGGTGAGCAGCAGCGACGGCTTCCCCGCCGCAAGCGTGCGCGCAAGGTCCGCCACCGCCGCGCGGTTTTCGGCGCGCTGGAGACACACCGCCGCCCCCGCTTCGGCGGCTTCGCGGAACATCAGCGTATCCTGCACGCCGGTCATGTCGGCTTTGCTCGATTTCATAATACCTTTATAATACCAATTTACCGCGTCCTGCAAGGCTGCTATACAGGGCCATGATCGACGCCAGCCCTATTGCCGAGCGTTTCGGACCGCGCCTCCTGACCCGCCCGGCAGCGCTCGCCGCCTATGCGCAGAGCGAAGGGCATCATTGCTATCCTCCGCCGGCGCTTGCCGTACAGCCCGAGAGCATCGAGGAGGTTCAGGCACTCGTCCGCTTTGCCACAGCCCAAGGCCTTTCGGTCATCGGCTATGGCGCCGGAACCTCGCTCGAAGGCAATGCCGCGCCGGTGGGGACGAATTGCCTGATCGTCGATTTTGCCCGCATGAACCGGATCGTCGCGGTGCATCCCGAAGATCTTCTCTGCGTCGTCGAGCCCGGTGTAACGCGCGAGCAGCTCAACACCGACCTTCGGGCGACGGGGCTGTTCTTTCCGGTCGATCCCGGTGCGAATGCGTCGATCGGAGGGATGATCTCGACCCGCGCCTCGGGAACGACGACCGTCCGCTATGGCAGCGTGCGCGACAATGTCCTCGCGCTGAAGGTCGTCGGCGCTGACGGCGAACTGATCACCACGGGGGGTCATGCACGCAAATCGGCCGCAGGCTATGACCTCACACACCTGTTCACCGGGGCCGAGGGCACGCTTGGCCTCGTCGTCGAAGCGAGCCTTCGACTCCACGGTCAGCCCGAGCATATCCTCGCCGCCACCTGGGATTTCGGGAGCGTCGGCGGCGCGGTCGACACGGTAATCGCGACGATCCAGTCGGGCGTGCCGATTGCGCGGATGGAATTGCTCGACGAGGTCGCGATCCGTGCATGCAATGCGCAAAGCGCACTGGGTCTTGTCGAACGGCCGACCCTGTTCCTCGAATTTCACGGGTCCGAAGCCGCCGTGCGCGATCAGCTTGAACTCGTCCGCGCCATCGGGGCGGGCGGCGGCGGCGGTAGCCTCGATTTCGCATCGGACACCGACAGCCGCAACCGGCTGTGGCGCGCGCGGCACCAGATGCTGTGGGCGACGCGCGCGATGGTCGCAGGCGGCGTGACCTGGACGACCGACGTGTGCGTCCCGATCTCGCACCTCGCCGACGCAATCGGGCGCGCAAAAGCCGCCATCGAGGACGCAGGATTATTCGCGCCCGTCCTCGGCCACGTCGGCGACGGCAATTTCCACGTCATCTTTGCCCTCCATCCCGACGATACCGAAAGCTGGGACAAGGCGCGGCAGGTCAATGCGGCGATGGTCGACCACGCGCTGTCGGTCGGCGGCACCTGCACCGGCGAGCATGGCATCGGGCTCGGCAAGCGCGAGGCGCTGCTGCGCGAACATGGCGCGCCAGCGATCGCGGCGATGCGACAGATCAAGCAGGCGCTCGACCCCCACGGCCTGTTCAATCCGGGGAAAATCTTCCTCGACGACGCGGCGATCAACGACCGGCAGGGCGCCTGACCTAGGGTAGCCGCAACTCGCTGACAAAGTCGAAGCGGTCGCCGCGATAGGCCGAACGGGTCAACTCGACCGGGCGCCCGTCGGCACGGCGCGTGATCCGTTCGATGCGCAAAATTTCGCTATGCTCGGCAATCGTCAAAAGACCCGCTTCGGTCGGGCCGGCGAGTGCCGCGCGGATACGCTGACGCCCGTTGACGGGTCGGTTTCCACTGCTTTCGAGCGCACGGTAAAGCGAACTGTCCACCGCATCGAGCGCAGGCAGCATGTCGGCCGGAACGGTCGCATTCTCAACCGCGAGCGGTTCGCCGCCCGCAAGGCGAACGCGGCTCAGGCGAATGACGGGCGCGCCGGCGGCGATTTCGAGCAGTTGCGCCTCATCCTCCGACGCCTGGCCGCGCGATTTCATGATCCAGATCGTGTCGCTTTCGGCTCCGCGCGCTTCGGCGTCCTCGCTGAAGCTGCTGAGCTGCGACCCCGGCGCTTCGATGCGCTCGGTGACGAAGGTGCCCGACCCCTGGCGGCGCGTGAGCAGGCCTTCGTCGGTGAGCTGCTCGATCGCCTTGCGCACCGTGACGCGCGACGCGCCAAGAATATCGCACAGGTCGCGTTCCGAGGGCAGCGCCTCTCCCGGTCCGATCTCATGCTCGAAAATCTTGCGGCGCAGCGTCGCGGCGAGCTGGAGGTAGAGCGGCGTGCTCGCGAAGGAGGCTTCGGGTTCGGCCGCTTCGCTCATTCGGCCTCGCCTCCCGAAGCCGCGATAGCGCGTGCGAGAATGCCGTCATGCGCGGCGAGCAGCGCCTCGGCGTCGCGCGGCGGCAGGCCGCGGGCCACCAGTACCGCGCGCTTGATGTCGCGCCCCGCGCGCTCGAGCGCATCGGCCGCCGCATCGGCACCGCAGCCCGCGAGCGTCGCAACGATCCCGCGCGCGCGCTGGAGCAACTTGTCGTTCGAAATGACCATGTCGACCATCAACCCGCGATAAACGCGCCCGAGGCGGAGCATGATCGCGGTCGACAAGAGGTTGGCAATGGTTTTCTGCGCCGTCCCCGCCTTCATGCGTGTCGACCCGGCGACGAGCTCGGCACCGGTTGCGGCGAGGACGGGATATTCCGCCGCTGCGAGCAAGAGGGTGTCCGGATTGTTGGCGACGCCGATGGTCAGCGCGCCCGCAGCGCGCGCGGCTTCGACGACCGCGACCGTGAAGGGCGTACGCCCGCTCGCCGCAATTGCGATTACCACATCCCCGGGTCCGATTGCGGCATCGTGCACGCGGCGTCGCGCATCGTCCGCATCGTCCTCGGCGCCCTCGGCGCTGTCGGCGAGCGCGGTCATCCCGCCTGCCATCAGATAGACGAGCCGGTCGGCGGGCCAGTTGAACGTCGGGCCCAATTCGACGCCGTCCTGTACCGCGATCCGCCCCGAGGTGCCCGCGCCTGCATAGACGAGGCGCCCCGAGCGCCCGAGCCGCGCCGCCGCGGCGTCGGCCGCCGCGGCAATTGCCGCCGTCTGCCCGCGGATTGCCTCGACCGCAGCGACCTGTCCGTCGAGCATCGCCTCGACCGCGCGCTCGGTCGGCCAGCGGTCGATATCGATAAAATCGGGATTGCGTGTTTCGGTGTCGGTCATTCGAGCCCCTGCCTCGACCGGCGGCGCATGACGCGCCGCCGTTGCGGGTGGCCGGCGGGCGCCGCCGCGCCGCTCTCGCACGGCGCGGCAGCGGTGCCGACCCTATCATGGGCTACACCGCCCCGCCGCCAATTACAATACCACCCTAATACCATTGCGCCAAAAGAAAGGGCGGAGCGCATGGAAGCGCCCCGCCCGAGTCATTCCAGCAAACGAAAGTCCTTACCGCGTCTTGAACCGGACGCCGACGCGGAAGCTGCGGCCGAGAAGATCGCTGAAGGTCGAGTTGGCCGACAGACCGGTTTCGGGAAGCAGGATCGGGTCCTTGTCGAACAGATTGGTGATGTTCACGAAGAACTGGCCGTCCGCTTTGCCGATGCCGAGCTTCGCGGTGAAGTTCAGGTCGGTGTAGAAGGTCCCGTTGATATGGTTGCGGTTGATCGTCGGCGCCGCGGCGGTGCTGGTCGGGCAGCCCGAGGTGCAGACGATGAAGGTGTTGTTATATTTGCCCGAGCTGACGCCGCGGCCGACGACCGACACCGAATAATCGGGCGTGTCGAACGTGGCCGAGGTGCGGAAGATCCAGTTCGGCGTACCGCTCGTCTGACCGCTGTTCTGGCCTACCGTGTCGACGGGCCTCGATACGCCGTTGTCGACCAGATTTTCCAGATAGTTGGTCGCGGTCCCGCGCAGGAACAGGTTGCCCGATTCCCCGACAGGCAGGCGATAGCTCGCTTCATAGTCGATGCCGCGGACCTTGACCTTGGCGAAGTTGAAGGGACTTGCCGAGACAAGGAAGTCGCGCACGCCGCTCGGATCGGGAACGATGGCGGCGCAGAAGTCCTGCCGTCCTTCGAAGCAGCGTTGCGCGATGCTGTCCGCAAAGAATTGCGCGATCGCATCCTTCACGTTGATCCGGAAATAGTCGACCGAGAAGGAGAGGCCGGGCACGAAGCGCGGACGCAGGATCGCGCCAACGCTGAGCGTGTCAGCCTTTTCCGGGTCGAGGTTCAGGTTGCCCGTCGTGATCTCCTGATAATTCCTCCCCGCATAGGTCGGGCCGACGAGCGCCGCATTGGTCGTGAAGGTATTGGTCCGCGACGTTCCCGACTGATAGAGTTCGTTGAGGTTGGGCGCGCGGATGTCGCGCGACAGCGTGCCGCGCAGACGGATATCGTCGATCGGCTGCCAGGTGAGACCCGTTTTCCAGGTCGTGACATAGCCCGAGGTCGAATAGTCGGTGGCACGCACCGCACCGTTGAATTCGGCACCAAGGCCCAGCGGGACAACCGTTTCGAGATAGGCTTCCTTGACGTTGTAGCTGCCGAAGGTCGGACGATAGTTGCCGACCGACCAGCCCGACTGGAATTCGGTCGGAACGAAGCCCGAAACCTCTTCCTTGCGATACTCGGCGCCGATCGCGACGCTGACGTCGCCCGCCCAGGTGGCAAAGGGCGTCATCGACAGGTTGAGCCCCGCGACCGTCTGCTTGAACTTCTGGTCGCGATAGGGATCGCCGAGCACCCAGTCGATTGCCGCCGGGTTACCCACGCCGATGCCGAGCCGGTTGAGCGGGATACAGCCGTTGGTCGGATTGGTCAGCGACGAGCGGCAAACGATCGTCCCCGCGGGGACGCCGAGCGCATTGCCGGCGGGCGCGAACACTGCGTCGGTCGCCTGCGCCATCCGCGTATTGTTCATGATGTCGCGGATCTGTTCGTGCGCGTCGGTCTGGCCATATTGGAAATAGCCGTCCCAGATCGCGCGATTGCCGAACATCTCAAACTCGCCGCCCGCGCCGATGGTGTAGCGCTGGACCTCGCGCGTGCTGTTGTTCTTGCGATAGGGAAGGTCGGCCGCCGACGTGCCGAGCGTGACCGAAGTGACGCCGGCCAGCTGCGCCGGGGTAAGCGCCTGCTGCAGATAGGCGTTGTCGGCGGTGAGCGTGAAGGTCGCTGCCTGCGGCCCAGAGTTGAACAGCGTGCGGTTCCAGTTGTACGACGCCTGCGCGAACAGCGTGAGCCAATCGGCGAATTCATAGCTGACGCGGCCGAACACGCCGCGGCGGTCATCCGTGGCGTCGAGACCGATGCGCCGCGACTGATCGTTGAGTTCCCAGTCGCCGCCCACCGTCTGCGATCCGTCGGTCAGGCTGCCGAACTGATATTGCTTGGCGACGCCGCCCTGATCGAAATAGACGCCGCGCAGCGAGCTGCCGCCGCCGACCTGCGAGCGAATCACGCCGCCCGGGAGGGTGTTCCAGGTGCCCGCGCCGTGAACGACGAGGCTGGCAGGCTCGCCGTTCGTCGGCGTGTAATTGGGATTGGCGATCGTACGAAAACCAAGCTGGTTCCATTCGCGATCGACCTGGAAAATGCCGTCGCGGTGCGAATATTCGGCAGCGAGCAGCACGCGCGCACGGCCGTCGGCAAATGCGAGACCTGCGGCGCCCGAGAAGCTGTAGTTAAAGCCGTCGCCTTCGTCGGTGATGCCGCTGTCGGCTTCGAGCTTGAGCCCTTCATATTCCTTGTCGAGGACATAGTTGATGACACCCGCGACCGCGTCCGAGCCATAGGCCGCCGAGGCACCGCCAGTCACGATTTCGACGCTCTTCACCAGCGATTGCGGGAAAGTGTTGATGTCGACGAGGCCGGTAATCGTCGAGCCGACCGAGCGGCGACCGTCGAGCAGGACCAGCGTGCGCACTTCACCGAGGTTGCGCAGGTTCATCGTGTTGATGCCCGCGAGGCCCGAGCTGATGGCGAGGCGCGAGTTCGACGGGCGGGTGCTGCCTGCAAGCGCGGGAACCTGGTTGACGAAGTCGGCGATGTTGTTCGTCGGCGACTGGTTCTGGATGTCTTCCTGGGTAAGGACGGTGAGCGGCGTCGGCGACTGGAAGCCGTCGCGAACGACGCGCGTGCCGGTGACGACGATCTGGTCGGCGCGAACCTCGTCGTCGGCCGGGGCCGACTGCGCCATCGCGGGAAGTGCCTGTGTGAGCGCGATAGCACTCGCCGCCGCGGTGAAGGCGACCCGACGACCGGCCGTGCGATGATGGTTTCGAATGTCACGCATATTCATGCCCCCTCATTATCGAGACCGCCGCCCATCCTGGACGATCCGGCCCCTGCTGGCTCCAGCACGGTCATGACGCTGCGTTCGCTGCGCCATGGCCCCGCCATTTATGTCCATCCCAATATTGCGACTGGCTTGCCGGGCCTCTCAAGGCGCGGCGACGTCGCATTTCGTGACAGGGAGGTTACAGGGCGACGAATGCGGGTCAACCGATATGGTATTAACTTGGTTATATGGAGGTATAGCCAACCGGCATGGGATGCTGCCCATTGTCGCAGGAGTCTGCACGTTCGATAACTTGGGGCTATAGGAGGGGGGCGCTTTGATATTGGGGGTGCCAATTCCCCGCCGATAGGCTTTCGGCCTTCGTTAGCACCACAAGGGGACCCTCGTGATCCAACGCCGCACCTTCCTGCTCGCCTCCGTTGCCACGCTTGCCTTCCCCGTACAATCCTGGAGTCGCACGCCGGGCGCTCAGCCGCGCACACGGCGGGTGGTCGAGGGCGCGTGCGCGCCGGTCGAAATCATCGAGGACGAACTCGGCATCCCCCATGTCCGCGCGGCGTCGCTCCACGACGCCTATTTCGGGCAGGGATATCTCGTCGCGCGCGACCGGCTGTTCCAGATCGACATGGATTATCGACGCGAGGCCGGCCGGATGGCGGAGGTATTCGGCGCGCGCTTCGTCGCCGCCGACCGCGCGGCGCGGCTGTTCCATTATCGCGGCGACATCGACGCCGAACTGGCAACGCTGCCGCCCGAGGTGCTCGAATGCGCGCGCGGCTATGTCGCGGGTGTCAACGCCCGCATCGCCGAGCTCGAGGCGGACCCCGACCAGCTGCCACTCGAATATGGCATCCTCGGCATCGCGCCGCTGCGCTGGGACGTGCGCAACCTCGTGCGCCATCGCGGCATCGGCATGGGCGACGCCGACGACGAGGTGCGCCGCGCCCAGCTTCAGGCGCGCGGGCTGATCGAGGCCGAGCGGCTGATGGCACCGCTGCGCCTCGATTGGGAGTTTACCGTGCCCAAAGGGCTCGACGTCGCCGCGGTTTCGGAGGCCGATCTCGGCGTGCTCCTCCCATCGGCGCGGCCCCTGCCCTTCGACACGCTGCAGGAAGCGCAGGCGGACCCTGCGCAGCGCAACGCCGACCGCTTCTCGCAAGGAAGCAACGCCTGGACGATCGCGCCGACGCGCAGCGCAACCGGCCGCCCGATCCTCTCGAACGACCCGCACCTCGGCATCGGGGGCGCAAGCCCGCGCCACATGGTCCATATGACTGCGCCCGGCCTCGACGTGATCGGCGCGGGCGCTCCGGGCCTTCCGGGCATCATGCAGGGGCACACCGACCGCTTCGCCTTTGGCCGCACCAATTTCCACATCGACCAGACCGACCTGTTCGTCCTCAAGACGCACGAGAGCGACCCCGACCGCTATTGGCATCGCGGCGAATGGAAGGCGTTCGAGCGCCACGAGGAAGTGATACAGGTGAAGGATGCGCCCGCCGAGCGCGTCATGCTGCGCTATGCCGAAGGGCGTCCGATCATTTCGGAAGACCCGGCGCGCAACCGCGCGGTTGCCTTTGCGACCGTGACGATGCTGCCGGGCGCGAACATGCGGTTCGCGATTATCGCAATCAACCTGTCGAAGGATTGGGAGTCGCTCCAGCGCGCGTTCAAGCTGCACGTCTCGCCAACCAATCTCCATTATGCAGACATCGACGGCAATATCGGCTGGCAGACGATCGGATTCACCCCGCGCCGCCCGAAGCATGACGGGCTCTTTCCTGCGCCGGGCGATGGCGACTATGACTGGACCGGGATATTGCCGGTGTCGCAGATGCCGCACGTCTTCAACCCGCACGAAGGCTGGTTTGCCTCGGCGAACCAACTCAACCTCCCCAAAGACTATCCCTATCGCGAAAGGATCATCAGCTTCACGTGGAGCGACCCCTATCGCTACAACCGCATCGCCGAGGTGCTGGACGCGCAGCCAAAGCACCGGATCGAGGATAGCGTCGCGCTGCTCCACGACGTCCAGTCACTGCCCGCGCGCGCACTCCAGGCGATGCTGCCCGCCGTGCCGCCGCCCGGGACGGTGGCCGACGCCGCCGCAATGCTGCGGTCGTGGGACCGCGAAGTGGACGCGGACAGCGGTGCCGCGCTGCTGTTCGAAATGGTGATGCAGGCGCTGTCGAACGATTTCCGCGAGCGCGTCGTACCCGCAGAGGCACGCGACCTCATCCCGACGGTGAACCTGTCGGAGATGCTGCGTATCCTTAGCGACCTCGACGCGCAGCTCGGCCCCGACCCGCGCGCGGCGCGCGACGCGATGATCGCACGCGCGCTCGAGTCCGGATGGAACAAGGCAGTCGAACTCGCCGGGCCCGATCCTAGCGTGTGGAAATGGGGCGACCTCCACCGCGTCACCATCGCGCACCCGCTCGCATCCTCGATCCCCGCGATCGCCGCGGCCTTCCCGCGGATCGAGGGCGGGCGGTCGGGTGGCGACGGGACGACTCCGATGGCGCGCGGTTACAATTCGCGGCGCGGCTTCAACGTCTCGCACGGCGCGAGCTATCTTTTCGTCGCCGACGTCGGGGCGTGGGACAACAGCCGCTTCCTGCTGCTTCCCGGCCAGTCGGCCGATCCGCGGTCGGCGCGCTATCGCGATTTCTATCCCTATTGGCTCGCCGGCGCGATGCAGCCCTTGTGGTTCAGCCGCGCCGCGGTCGACCGCCATGCCGCCGCGCGGCTGACGCTGACGCCGGCGAAAGGCTGACGGGAAAGGCTGACGGGTCCGGTTACAGCGCCTCGGCGACTGCGACGAGGGCGCGGTCGACCGCAGCGCTCGCTGCCGCGTCGGTGCCCTCGGGCATGTCGTTGGCGAGGGTCGAGAAGATCAGCGTCCGCCCGCTCTTGGTGAGCAGATAGCCTGAGAGAGCGCGCGACGCGTTGAGCGTTCCGGTCTTGGCGAACAGCCGACCTTCTAGGCTCGTTCCCTTGAAACGGCTGCGCAGCGTGCCGTCGACCCCGGCGATGGGCAGGGTCGCCCGCCACGCGTCGCCCCACGGCTGGCGCGCAACCCACGACAGCAAGGCCACCGTCGCTCGGGGTGTGATCCGATTATAGCTCGACATCCCGGACCCGTCGGCGAGTCCATAGCCCTCGGGCGCCACGCCGGCGGCAGTCATCGTCGCACGCAGCGCCGCCTGGCCGTCGGCAATCGAACCGCTCCCGCCAAGCCGCCCCAGCCGGCGGAGCATCAGGTCGGCATAAAGATTCTGGCTGTCCTTGTTGATCAGCCGCACATCATCGGCGAGCGGCGGCGGCTGTAGCTCTGCGAGCATCGGCAGGTCGGGCGCGCGCATGGGCGGTGCATCGCCGCGCAACTTGGGATCGTCGGACGGCAACAGCGGCCGATGCCGCGCGGTCGCGTCGCCTTCAACCTGCACCCCGCGTTCGACGAGCAGGTCGCGCATCCGCCACGCGGCATAATGCGCGGGATCGTCGATGCCGAAACGGAGCCGGACGGGGGCTGCCAATGCACCGACGGAACCGGTGAGCAGGATGGTGCGGCTGCCCGGCGCGCGCTCGGCGACGATCGCCTCCTCCTTGCCCTCGACCGTGGTGACGCGATTGTCGACGGTGAAATAGGGCGAAGCGGCGATCGCGGGCGATGCGCCGACCTTGCCGGGGGTCAGCATCAGCGACCATTCATTGTCATCGACCGTGAGCGCGGAAATGCCGGTGCCATAGCGCGACTGGATATTGTTCCAGCTCATCCCCGGTCCCCACCGCTCGTCGGGAAGCCAGCTGTCGTCGCCGACGACATGGCGCACGCGGCGCGTCTTTGCCGCGACCGCGTCGGCAAGCGTGCGAAGGCAGTCGACGGTGCAGTCCGCCGCGCTCGACATGCGCGCGTCGCCGCGGCCATAAAGCACCACGTCGACTGCACCGTCGGCCGCGGGCTCGAGCCGGACCCCCGTGCCTTTCGCGCTGCTTTCGAGTTCGGGAAGCACCGCATAGGCCGCCGCCGAGGTATAGATTTTGGTGTTCGACGCCGGGATGAATCGCTGGTCGGGAGCGACCGCCACGAGCGTCTCGCCCTCCATCGTCGTGACAAGAAAGCCAAAGCGCGCGCCCTGCGGCGCGTCGGCGAGCGCGCTTTCGACGGCCGCCTGGACAGGCGACCGCTCGGCCGTCGCGCACGGCTGTTCGGCGAGCGCCTGCGCCGGGACTGCGGCGAAGAGGAGCAGCGCCGCGAACATGTGCCGAGCTTGTGTCATTATTACTCCTCTCGTGCGTCCCACGCGGCGATCACCGCATCGCCAGTTGCCGGGCGCAGCTCGAAAATGCCGCTGTCGGCGTGGCGTGTCGGATGGACGCGGTTGGTCAGCAGGGTCCAGGCGATGCCGCGGTCGAAATCGATCCACAGCCCCGTTCCGGTGAAGCCGGTGTGGCCGATCGTTGCGGCCGAGCAGGCGGTGCCGCCCGACCAGCCCGGAAAGGCGCGTTCCCATCCACAGGTGCGATGGCCTTCCTGCGCGCTTCGCACCTCGTCCAGCATCGCCGCCGACAGGATCGACCCGTCGAGCATCGCGCGCGCAAAGCCGAGCACGCCGTCGACCGTTCCGAACAGTCCGGCATGACCGGGGGCGCCGCCGAGCGCGAAGGCATTTTCGTCATGCACCTCGCCCTTGAGCACGCGCCCGCGCCAGCTGCACATCTCGGTCGCGACGGCGGGGCCAGGGGGCGGGCCGAAACTGAGGCCCTCACCGAGCGGCCAGTCGGCGAGCGAGGCGCCCGTCAGCCGCTCGATCGCAATGCCGAGCAGGATGAAATTGATGTCCGAATAGACGGGTGGTCCGTGACGCCACTCGCGCTGAAGGACGAAGGCGCGGAGCCGCGCGGGGTCGTCGCCATAGGTATAGATCGGCTCGACCGCAGGGAAAAAGGTGCGATGGACCAGACAGTCGCGGAAAGTCAGCCGCCGTTCGGCAGCGCCCGCGACGTCATATTGGCGCAGGTCAGGTATTGCGTCGGTGAGCGGGCGGTCGAGGTCGATGCGCCCCGCTTCGGCGAGTTTGAGGATCATCGTCGTGGTCGCAACGACCTTGCTGACCGACGCGAGGTCGAACCAGTGCGCGCGCGTCAGCACCTCGGGCTCGGGGACGAGCGACGCCATACCGGCAAGCTCGATCGCGCTTGCCCCGTCGCGCGCCACGAGCCCCAGCGCCGCGCCGGGAATACGCCCGCTTTCAACCGCAGCGCGTGCGGGTGCGAACGCCTCGCGGCAGGCAGACTCGATACTCATTCCGCGACGCGCCCCTTGGCGCGCGCGACGAGCGGCAACAGGAAGATCGCGGCAAAGCTCAGCGCGCCGGAAAGCAGGAAAAATCCGTCATAGCCGATCTGCGTCTGCATCGACCCCGACGCGCCCGCGAGCAGTCGCGGCAAGAGGAAGGCGAAGCCCGACAGAAAGGCATATTGCGCTCCGGCAAAGCGCGGGCTCACCAGCATCGAGAGATAGACGACGAAGACCGCCCCGGCGAAGCCGTTGCCGAACTGGTCGACCGCGACCGAGGTGTAGAGCACGAAAGACGAGGGTTCGGTGTGCGCGAGCCAGACATAGATCCAGTTGCCGAGCGCCGCAGCGACTGCGCCGAGCATGAGCGTCCAAGGCAGCGGCAGCCGCATCGTCAGCCATCCCCCGAGCGCCACGCCGAACATGCTCGACGACAGCGCGACGACGCCGTCGGCGACGCCGATCTGTTCGAGGCTGTAGCCCATGTCGTTCCACAGCGGATGCGACAGCGTCAGCGCGAGCACGTCACCCATGCGATAGAGCGAGACGAAAGCCAGCACTGCAAGCACGGCATAACCATAGCGCCAGAAAATCTCGACATAGGGGGCGACGAAGGCGTGCATCCTCTGCGGCGCGTCGGGAGGCAACCGCCGGATACGCGGCAGCGCGGCGGCGAGGAGGATGAAGGGCAACAGCGCGACCGCCAGCACAAAAGGCGTGACGTTGGTCTTCGCCGAAACGCCCGCCCCCTGCACCGCAGACAGCAGCACCCATCCCACCGCCGTCGTCGCAATCGCAGTCACGAACAGGATGGCGAGGCTGACCATGACCCCCAGCAACAGCGCGCTCCAGCGCCCTTTCGCCCCCTCGGCTTCGGGGCGCATCGCCGCCAGCACGGGGAAAGGCGCGAACGCCGCGACCGCAATTACCAGATAGGCCCAGGTCCAGTCGGCCCACGCCGCGACGAGCACCGCGCCGCTGCCCGCCGCGACCATCGCGCTGCGATAGCCCCAGAGGTTCGCTGCGACGAGCGGGCCCTGCTCGGCCTGCGTCGGAGCGAGCTCGATACGCCAGCCGTCGGCAGCTACTTCGAGCGTCGTGGTCCAGAAGGCGAGCAGGATCGCAAAAAGAGCGGTGAGCGGCAGGCTTTCGTCGTTCGACGTCGCCGCCATCGCGACCATCGACAGGAAAATGCCGAGCTGCGACAGCATGATCCAGCTCCGCCGCCGTCCCCAGAACCGCCCGAACCCAGGGATGCTGAAGCGTTCGACGAGCGGCGCCCAGGCGAATTTAAAGGTTGGAAGCAGCGCAATCCATGCGAAAAAACCGATGATGACGATGTCGACGCCGTGCCGCGACAGCCGCAGCGTCAGCACCGCATTGAACATGTAAAAGGGCAGGCCCGCCGAAAAGCCGAGCAGCAAGTAGAGGCCGAGCAGCCGCCACCGCTTGACCTGCGGCGCGCCCTGGTCGTCGCCGGGCAGCGGCGCGTCGGCCAATGCCGCGCTCCCGTCGGCTGTCGCCACGCTCATGCCAGTGCCTCCTGCGTGATATTGCCTTCCTTGCGCCCGACCACGCTCGTCACGGTCAGATTGGCGCTCGCGCTTGCCACCGTGCGCGTCATGTCGAGCAGTCGGTCGAAGGGCAGGATGAAGCCGACGACGAGCGCGGTCTGTTCGGGCGACACGCCGACCGCGCCGAGCGCAGCGGCAAGCATGAAGAGCGAGGCCGAGGGGATGGGCGCGGTCCCGAAAGCCGCGAGCGCGCCGGTGAGCAGCAGGATCGCGAGCATCGGCGCGTCGGGCGTAATGCCGAGCGCCTGGAGCGCGAAGATGCTGAGAAGGCCGACATACATCGCCGTCCCGTCCTTGCCGATGCTCGCGCCGATCGGCAGCACCGTCGATGCAACACCCGGCGCGATCCGCAGCTCTTCATGCGCGATGCGCAATGCGACGGGAAGCGTCGCCGCCGACGAGGCGGTCGAAAAGGCGACGACGAGCGCGTCGAGGATGGTGCGGTAAAAGCGCGCGACCGAGCGCCGTGCGACGAGCGCGATCAGCGGCACATGGACGAGCAGGATCTGCAGCACGACGCCCGTCGCTACCGCAACCGCGAGCCAGCCGACATTGGTGAAGACTGCGACGCCATTGTCGGCCACCGCCTTTGCGATCAGCGCGAGCACCCCGAAGGGGGTGAACTCCATCACGATGCGCACCAGGTGGAAAAGCACCTGCCCCACCGACTGGAGCAGCGCCGCGGTCGGTTTCCCCGCTTCGCCCGCCAGAATCACCCCGAAACCGAACAGCATCGAGAAAAAGATGATCGCGAGCATGTCCCCGTCGACGAGCGCCTGGACGATGTTGACCGGAACGATGCCGACAAGCTGATCGTGGAGCGACTTCGCCTCGCCCAGCGCGTGCGGCGTTGCGCTGCCAAGCGCCGCCCCCGCGCCGGGTTCGATGAGCAGCCCGACCGCCATGCCGATCGACACTGCGCAGGCGGTCGTCGCCGCGAACAGGCCGATCGTGCGGGCGCCGACCGCCCCCAGCTTGTGCGGATCGGCGAGTGCGGTCACCCCCGATGCGATGCTGATGAAAACGATCGGGACGACAAGCATCCGGATCAGGCGCACGAACAATTCGCCGATCACCGCGATCGCGGCGCTCGCTTCCGGTGAGGCGAGCCCGACCAGCAGGCCGAGAAGCATGCCACCGACCACCCTTTGCCATAATGGAACCGCGAACCAGCGGCGAAGGAATGCGGTCATCGGCAGTCAGGCTCCGCTCATATCAAAAATCGCCCCAGAATCCGGCTTGGGGAGGCGCGAGAAGCCCCTTTGTGCCCCTGACGCCTCCCTCGCGATCCTTGGCGAGCCACAAGGGTCCGTCAAGATCGACAAAGTCGGCCCGTTCGGCAATCGTCCACGCCGGGGCGATCGACAGCGACGAGCTGATCATGCAGCCCGTCATCACGCCGAGCCCGCGCGCGCGCGCTGCTTCGGCGAGCGCCAGCGCCGCGGTGCGGCCGCCGGTCTTGTCGAGCTTGATATTGACTACCGAATAGCCGTCGGGAAGCGTCTCGAGATCCTCGGCGACGTGGATCGATTCATCGGCGGCGATGGGGATCGCCGAGCGATAGCCCGCCAGACCGCCATCGGCATCGGCAGGCAGAGGCTGTTCGAGCAGGTCGACGCGCAGATCGGTCATCAGCCCCTGTAGCGCATCGACGTCGGCGATGGTCCAGCTTTCGTTGGGATCGACGATCAGACGCGGACCAGGGGCGGCCTTGCGCACGGCACGCAGCGCCTCCGCCGGATTTTCGCGGTCGACCTTGACCTTGACCAGCGGCGCATCAGCCAACAGGGTCGCGGCCTCCGCCATGCGTTCGGGCGTGTCGAGGCTGACGGTCATCGCGGTTGCCACCGGGCGGGCCCGCGCAGCCGCACGGCCCTGCCGAAGTTCGAGGTCCCACAGGGCGCAATCGACGGCATTGCGTGCCGCTCCGGCCGGCAGCAAGGACAGCAGCTCGCGCCGCGTTACCCCGCGCTCGATTTCCTCGCGTATCGATTCGATGGTAGCGGTGGTGCTCGAAAGGCTCTCGCCATAGCGGGCGTATGGCACGCATTCGCCGCGACCGACGACGCCATTGCGAAGGATGACGACGCTCAGCACCTCCGCGATCGTCTTCACCCCGCGCGAAATGCGAAACGGGGCGTTGAGCGGGAAACAGTCGGTCCGTACGGCCAACGCGGCAGATATGGTGGCCATCAGGCGGGTTGCGCAATCGTCGAGGGGATCCCGGTCGCGGCAAGCAAGCGATCGAGGATCGGTTCCACTCCCATGCGATAGGGATCGGTACAGGGAAGGCCGAATTTCTCTTCGGTGCGGGCGCAAAGCTCATACGCCTGCGCTTCGGGGAGCGCCGACGTGTTGAGCGCGATCCCGACCGCCTGAACGGCGGCGTTGGTAAGCCGCGCCACTTGCAGATTGGCTTCGAGACATTCGTCGAGTGCGGGTAGCTGATAGTGCGGGAGGCCGCGCATGTGCGGGCGCGTGGGATCGTGGCAGAGCACAAGCGCGTCGGGCTGCGCGCCGTGCAGCAGCCCCGTCGACACCCCGGCGAACGACGGGTGGAACAGCGAGCCTTGTCCTTCGATCAGGTCCCAGCCACCGTCGGTGCGCGGCGGCGAAAGCTGTTCGATCGCGCCCGAGATGAAATCGGCGACAACCGCATCGAGCGGTACGCCCGAGCCCGCGATGAGAATGCCCGTCTGGCCGGTCGCGCGAAAATCGGCGGCGATACCGCGCTTTTCGAGCGCGCGTGCGAGGCACAACGTTGTGTACATCTTGCCCACCGAGCAGTCGGTTCCGACGGTGAGCAACCGCTTGCCTTCGCGCGGCAGGCCGTTGCCGATCGGAATGTCGGGGCGCGGCTTGCGCACGTCGTGAAGCTGACGGCCCAGGCGCGCCGCCGCTTCGACCAGCCGTGGCTCGTCGTTGAGCCGATGGTGAAGCCCCGAGGCGATATCGAGGCCTGATTCAAGCGCGGCAAGGGCGTCCTCGATCAGGTCCGCGCCCAGCTTGCCCCCGGCATTCGCAATCCCGAGCACCAGCGTTCTGGCGCCCGCCGCACGCGCCATCGCGAAATCCATGCGCGGAAGGTCGAGCGTCAATCCGCAGTCATCGTGGCGAAACTCGCCGACGCAAATGTCGGGGCGGAATACCGCCAGTCCGCGGGCGGTCTTGATCCCGACATTGTCGTTCGAATGGCCGAGATAGAGAAGATAGGGGGTGGCGATCATGCTGTTCGATACCTGCGTGGCGTGGAATGCGAACGTCTATCGCCGCCGCACGCCGGCCCCCAATATCTTGCGCCGCGCTTCCTATAGCCTTGCGCTATAGTTCCTCGATCACCTGCGAGAGCATCTGGAGAAATTCGGCGGCGGTCTTCGACGGCGGCCAGTCCTGCAGATAGACGGCGTTGATGTCGAACGCGATGGCGGGCTGGAGCGGGCGGCTCGCGAGCCCCGGCGGCAGCGCCGCGTGCGCGGTAAAATTGTCGACGATCGCCATGCCGACCCCGGCATGGACGAGCGCCGCCGCGACATAATAGGTCCGCGCCGACACCACTTCGTTGAGCGTCACCTCGAGCCGGTCGAGCTCGCCCGACAGCATCCGGCCGATCGGCCCGCTCTGCACCGGACTGATGAACTTGTGCCCGCGCAGCTCGTCGAGCCGGATGCGCGGGGGCGCAGCGGGCAGATCCTGTTCGCGAAAGATCACGACCAGCTCGCCTTCGCCGATCACCTGGTGCGCGACGGGCGCCGCGAGCGGCACTTCATAGCTGATCGCTATGTCGGTTTCGCGCTCATAGAGTTTGCGCACCATTTCGTCGTGATGGACTGTCTGCAGGTCGAACATCACATCGGCATGGCCGGTCATGAAGCGCGCCACCGCCTCCGGGATCGCGCCGAGCCCCAGCGACGGCAGCGCCGAGATCCGCAACAGGCCACCGCGGCCGTGGCGCAAATTCTGGCATGCCTGCCGCAGCGAGCGGACGCGATCCTGAATATCGGAAACCTCGGCGAACAGGATGCGCGCGTCCTGCGTGGGGATGAGCCGCCCCTTCGAGCGTTCGAACAGCGGAAGGCCGATCGAACGTTCGGCGTGGCGGAGTACCTTGGTGACGGAGGGCTGCGATACGTTGAGCGCCCGCGCCGCGGCGCTGACCGTTCCGTGCAGGAACACGGCATGAAAAACCTCGATCTGGCGCAGATTCATGAGTTTTGTCTCCCGACGGCCAGCACGGGATGTCCGCCCGCTGATGCGGGGACTTTGTGGCGACTTGGGCTCTCTATGCCAGCGGGTTATAGGTGGCGCAACAACCCTCTCTGGACGCAGAGCGGCGCTTTGCCGACAAGTTCGTCCCGAATGACGGGCCGCCGCGCGCCTCCCGGTGCGGAGCCCGCAGCCTAGGATGTCGCCGATGCCCCTGCCTTCCGCCTTGTCATCGTTTCGTCGCACCGCCGCGCTCGGCGCGATGGCGATCATGCTGTCTGCCTGCGCCACCAGCGCCCCGACCTCCGCCGAAGTCGACCTGCTGATCCGCGGCGGGACGATCTATGACGGCAGCGACCGCGCGCCTTTCATTGGCGACGTCGCCATTCGCGGCGACACCATCGTCGAGGTCGGCGACTTGCGCCGCCTGTCCGCAGCGCGCGTCGTCGATGCGCAGGGCATGATCGTCGCGCCGGGGTTAATCGACCCGCACACGCACGCCGACGGCTTCCTGCGCTCGTCCGACCCGGCGCAGCGCGTCAACCCGGCATGGCTCAACCAGGCAGTGACGACGGTCGTCATCGGCGTCGACGGGGCGGGCACCCCCGATGTCGCGAGCGACGCGCGCCGGATCGAAGCCTCGGGCGTGGGCACCAATTTCGTCTCGCTGATCGGTTTTGGCGCGGTGCGCCAGCGTGTCCTCGGCCAGGCGGCGCGCGCGCCCGAACCCGCCGAACTCGCCGCGATGCAAAAGCTTGTCGCGCGCGGCATGTGCGAAGGCGCAGCGGGCTTTTCGGCCGGCCTTTTCTATGCGCCCCAAAGCTTTGCAACGACCGACGAGGTCGTCGCAGTTGCGCGCGAAGCGGCCGTGCGCGGCGGGCTTTACGATACGCACCAGCGCGACGAATCGAGCTATACCATCGGCCTTCTCGGATCGGTGCGCGAAGCGATCGCCATCGGCCGTGCCGCCGGCATGCCCGTCCATTTTGCACATCTGAAGGCGCTGGGGGTCGACGTCCACGGACAGGCAGGCGCCGTGATCGCCGAAATCGACGCGGCGCGCCGTGCCGGGATGCAGGTGACCGCCGATCAGTATCCGTGGCTCGCTTCGGGGTCGAGTCTCGACGCGTCGCTGCTGCCGCGCTGGGCGGTCGACGGCGGCGCGCCCGCGCTCCTCGCCCGCCTCGACGACGACGCAACGCACGCGCGAATCCGCGACGAAATGGCGGAAAATCTGCGGCGGCGGGGTGGCGCGGCGTCGCTGCTGCTGATCGCGCAGGGCTTTCCCTGGACGGGACAGACGCTCGCCGCGGTCGCCGACGGCTGGGGGCTCGATCCCCGCGACGCCGCGCTGCGCATCATCCGCCACAGCCTCGAGGCTGCCGACGAAAAGCAAAGGGGGCGCGGAACCGCAGTCGCCTCGTTCAACATGGCGCAGGCCGACGTCGACCTGTTGATGCAGCAGCCGTGGATGGTCACCTCGTCTGACGGCTCGGACGGCCACCCGCGCATGTACGCAAGCTTTCCGGAAAAGTATCAGCGCTATGTGCGGGACCGCAAGGTGGTGAGTCTCGCCGCCTTCATCCGCCAGTCGACGGGCCGCCCGGCCGACATCTATCGCCTCGACCGGCGGGGTTATCTGCGGCCCGGCTATTTCGCGGATGTCGCGGTGATCGACCCCGACGGCTTCGCGCCGCGCGCCGACTATATGAACCCGCGCGAACTCAGCGTCGGGGTGCGCAAATTGTACGTCAACGGCACTCTTGCAGTCGACGACAGCCGCGCCACGGGTGCCACTGCCGGCCGGGCGCTGCTGCGTCCCGTCCCCGCGACGGGCTGCCCGGTAGTGGACTGACTGCTCCCCGGCAGGGCGAGACGTTCTTCCCAGGGAGAGGACATATCCTCTCGGCAAGTCCGACCACAGGCGCAAGACGGTGCCTGCGTCCTGATGCAGACCGTTCGACACGACCGGGGTGCATCAGGATACCGCGATCTGCGCATTATGTCGTGACGCGCTCCTTGGTTTCCACCGGTCGGGATTAGAGCCCAGCAGTCTTGTTGCGCATGTGCGCGGTCGAGGCAGGCGATTGCTTATACAGTTCGGCGGACGCCGTCGGGGTGTGTGACCCAGTGAGGAGGCAGGATCAGGACCATCAACCCGCCGATGATATGGCCTGCCTCCAGGGCCGCGATGTTGGGCGTTTCGCCTGAGATGCATATCATACGCGGGGCCCGCTGGGGCGCCCACGCTTCTTCAGCCACAGTCGATATGTCCTGCAGAGACCGCGACGCAATCGCCGCGCAACGTCGCCCTTATGCCGTCGTTCGCGCGCCGTGCTGTGACGTGGAGAAGGCTCGGCCGCCCCATTTCGACGCCTTGATGGATTTCGAAGCGGCGTTCGTCGGCGTCCGGTTCGAGCGACAGGAGGAGGCAGGCGAGCGGTGCATTGGCGCTGCCCGTGGCGGGGTCCTCCCAGGTTCCCGCCAGCGGTGCAAACATCCGCGCGCGCAGCGTCTGGCCGTTGCGGCAATAGACATGCGCCGACAGCCGCGTCCCGAACTGCGGATAGCGCGCCAACGTTTCGCGAAACACCGCGAGATCGGGGTCGCAACGCGCAAGGGCCTCGTCGCGCAGTTCGGCGATGATATAGGGATTACCCACCGATGCGAGGATCGGTGGGTGCGTGTCGGTCCGAACATCGTCGGGCCGGAGCCGTAGCATTTGCGCCACCGTTTCCGGCGGTAACGCTTCCCCTATGCTGAGCGGCTGCGGCGCTTCGACGGTAGCGCCCCGGACGACGCGGTCCGCATCCCGCTCGATCTCTACCGCCACCGTGCCGGCCAGAACCTCGAACGTCGCGACGTCGAGCTGTGGATCGGCGGATGCGAGCACGAACGCGGTGCCCACCATCGGATGGCCGGCAAATGCCATTTCCTCGGTACGGTTGAAAATGCGGACGCGCGCGGTGTGCGCCGGGTCGGCAGGCGGAAGGACGAAGACGGTCTCGCTCAAATTGAACTCGGCCGCGACCTTTTGCATTACCGCGTCCGGAACATCTGCGCCGCCCAGCACAACCGCTAGCGGATTGCCGCCGAAGCGTTCCTGCGTGAACACGTCGACCGTCGAAAAGGGTAAAACAGGCATCGTGCAATTCCTCAATCGTGCAAGCTTCGATTGACATTTATTTCGTTTATTGGCAAATTGGCAATATGTCGAATGCAGAAATTTTTCGGGCGCTCGCCAACGAACGGCGCCTTCAGATCCTGAGCTGGCTGCGCGACCCGACCGCGCACTTCCCCCCGCAGCGCGACGGCGACCTGATCGAGGATGGCGTATGCGGCCAATCGATCGCAGAAAAGCTGGAGATCAACGCCTCGACGCTCAGCGAACATATGCGCGTGTTGCAGGCGAGCGAACTGGTGATCGCCAAACGCATCAAGCAATGGACATTCTATCGCCGCAACGAAGCGCGGCTTGCCACGCTCGCTGCCGAGATCGGCGCCATCTAGGACGCCCCCAATGACCTTGTTCAACCATATGACCGTCGGCGCGCGCGATCTCGAACGCAGCGGACATTTCTATGACGCAACATCTTTCCCTTCGGCCCGACGCGGGGGGTCGTGATTGCCGATGGGCATGCGATCAGTTTTGGCGAGGCGTCAAATAAGCGCCAGGGGAGCTGCAAATCTGAAAGCTGACGGCGGGGTTAGGCCATCTCGCTAATTGAAGGCGGTGCCGACAGCAAATTTTCCGTCAAAAGGTCGAACGGCAACGGCTTGCCGATAAAATAGCCTTGGATATAGTCGCATCCCATGTCGGCAAGGAGCTTTGTGGTCTCCGCGTCCTCGATGCCTTCAGCAACGACTTCCAGCCCCAAATGATGCGCCATCTCGATCGTCGAGCGCACCATGATCGCGTCGCTCCGGTCATGGCACAACGCGGTCACGAAGCTTTTGTCGATCTTGATCTCGTGCACCGGCAGCTGCTTGAGATACGACAACGTCGATTGCCCGGTCCCATAGTCGTCGATCGACAGGCGCAAACCGGACGTTCGCAACCGGTTGAGCACCGCGATTGCCGTTTCAGGTGATCGGATAATCGCGCTTTCGGTGATTTCGAGCGCGATATGGTGCGGCTCAAGCCCATGCTCACTCAACATGCGGCGGATCATCCCCGAAAAATCCGTGCAGGAAATGTCGCCCGCCGACAGGTTGACCGCGACGCGCATGTCGACCCCCATCGCCTTCCAGCGCGCGCAGTCGGCCATGACCGCGCGGAGGGCATATTCGGTAAGTTCGCGGACAACGCCGGTTGCTTCTGCCAGCGGAATGAAGCGATCGGGCGGGATGAAACCATCGGTCGGATGCTGCCAGCGCATCAGCGCCTCTGCGCTGGCGACGCGCCCGGTTCGCAGGTCGAGCTTGGGCTGGTAAACCATCGTCACCTCGCCGCGCGCCATTCCGCGACGCAATTCGCCCATCAGCGAGAGTTCGCGACGCGCGCTCGGGTTGATGCCTTCGAACCAGTGGCAAATGTCACCCGCCGACCGCGCCGCGCCAACCGCCGCAATGGCACGCTCGATCCGCAGCACGGCGGCATTTTCGGGACTGCGGTCGAGACCAAAGGAGAGGGCGACGTCGACCTGCCCCGCCAAGGTTTCGATCGGGTCGCGGAAGCTTCGGCTGGCCTCCATGATATGGGAGCCGATGGCTGTGGCGTTGTCCATCGGCAACAGGAAGGCAAGCATGTCCGGAGCGATGCGAAAGACCGACGTGTCGGTATCGCGCGCCAGGCGCGCCGCCGCCTTGTTCACAACCTCAGCAAACCCCTTGATGCCGATGGCGTCGCGAATGGCCTCGAACCGGTCAATTGACGCGACCGCGACGACGACGCGGATGCTCACGCCCTTCAAGTGCTCTTCGAGCATCTGACGGTTGGGCAGACCCGTTTCGACATCGTGCAATCCCCGCAGAGCAATCCGTTTGCGGACTTCGGCACCTCCACGAACAGCGACGCACGCAAGCAATGTGAAGAGCATCGCCGCGGAGTCGATGGACACCGGCCACCGCGCCTGAACATATATTGGCACTGCAATCAGAAATGCCGCGCAAACAACTGCGGCAATCGCATAATTCCGGGCGAAGCGGCTATAAGGAAGCGCGCCCAGAAGCAATGCAATCAACAGGATACCGGCAAGCGACGGCAGGGTCCCACTATGAAGGATAGCCCGCTTTTGAAGCAGCGATTCCGCCGCAAGTGCCTGGATGACCACGCCGGGCACGATGCCATAACGCGGAACCGGATAGCGGTCGCCGAGTTCGATGGCGGTTGCGCCGACGATGATTCGCTTTCCGGCAATCGCACCATCGGGCACGCGCCCTTCGACGACGTCGATGAACGACAGGCGCGGGATGCTGCGGGCGTCGATACCCCAATCGGGCTGAAAGCTGCGATCGCCGAGCGCGCTGGTCTGCGCCAGCAGGGTCGCGATCGACGGCTGGATTCGTCCATCGATGAACGTGGCGGCAGCATATTGTCGTACCGTACCGTCGTTGTCGGGAAAAATGTTCACGCCGCCCGCCCACGCAGCGGAAAATGGCGCGGCAGGGCGACTGACGATCAACGTGTCGCTTCTGGCTCCATCCGACGCGCGTTGCTGGAATATCGGCAGGATGACCGGTTCGGCTTCGGTCAACGCGGCGGCGAAATCGCGATCGGCGGCCGGGTCGGAAGAGGCACTGAAATCGACATCGAAGGCGATGCTCTGGGCACCAGCCTTTTCCAGCTTACGGACGAGCGCGGCATGGTGGCTGCGCGACCAGGGCCAGGTCTGCAGTTTCGCGAGGCTTTGGGCGTCGATCTCGACGATGACTACATCGCCCGTCGGCGCACGTTGCAGCAGGCTGGCGCGTGCGCTTCCAAGCCTGTCTTCAACGGGGTCAAACAGCCCCGCGAGGAACAGCAGCCCCGCTAGCAACGCAACCGCGACGGCAAGCGCGATCCTTTCGACCGGCCGGTCAAAGAGCATCCTGATGCCAGGCGCCGGAACGCTTCGTCGCTCGCCGGCTCGCTGACGCACGGAGCGCATCAGGTCAAAGACCCGGGATAGGCGGCAAGGTTATACCGGGAATTGTCACCGGCGGCGTGGTCACGGGCACAACCGGTACCGGCACTGCGGGTATGGTGACAGGCGGCGGCGTGATCGCCGGTACCGTAACCGTCGGCGTCGTAACCGAAGGCACGGTGATCGCGGGCGTTGTCACAACCGGCGTCGTGATCGCCGGGACCGTCACCGCCGGTGTCGTAACCGAAGGCACGGTGATCGCGGGCGTCGTCACAACCGGCGTCGTGATCGCCGGGACCGTCACCGCCGGTGTCGTAACCGAAGGCACGGTGATCGCGGGCGTCGTCACAACCGGCGTCGTGATCGCCGGGACTGTGACCGTCGGTGTGGTTGTCGAGGGCACGGTGACGGTCGGCGTCGTGACCGCCGGCGTCGTCACTGCCGGTACGGTCGCTGCTGGCGTTGCCACAGACGGCGTCGTCGGCGTCAGGCCGGCAGGCGCAGCGACCGCAGGCACGTCAACCGTCGTGCTGGGCGGAACGAGCGCCGCGACCTGCACAGGCGCGGCCGCCTGGACCAGGCCGCCGGTCAGCGTGACGACGTTCGTGAGCGGCTCCGGCGCCGAACCGTCGATCTGCACACCTCCGTCACCGTCACCGACAATGCCCACCGACGCGGTCGACGCCAACACCAGGTCCGAAGGATCTTCCCGATTAATGAATACGGTCTCGCCCGGCATCACCAAGCGTTTCATCCCCCCCGTGACGGCGGTCACCTCGACCTTACCTTCGGTCACTTGCACCGCACTGCGGTCCCGATCGACGATCACGGTAAAGGTCGTGCCCTTCACGACCGCCGCAAGCATCGGCGTTTCAACCTCGAAATGTGGCACGCCCATCCGGCGTACCTTGTAAAGCATCGTTCCGACCTGTTGAAAAAAGCGCGTCATGCCGTCGGGCGTATCCGCCGCAGGCAGGCTCACCCGGCTGTTCGGCGCTACGATCACATAATCGGCCTGCCGCGTCAGCACGGCGCGGCCAGTCGCGCCGGTTGCGATAATATCGCCGGGTTTCAGCGTCCCTTCGCTTCGAAGCGACACCGGCTGCAACCCGCCGCGCAGCACCTGCACATCGCCGGTCTTTTCGCTGACCATCCAGGCACTCGACACCTCTTTCGCAGTCGCGGGAACCGCGAAAATCAGAAAGGCTGACATAACGAACAAGATGATGCGTTGCATGACTTGGTCCCGGTTTGGCTTTGGCACCAGCGCCCGACGCGCCCAATTGATCGATGCCAGATTTCGCAGCACGTAACGGCTGCCTCCACCGCTTCAGGGATATCGCGTCAGGGATAACGAAAAATCGCCAGCACTGGTTAATCAAACCTTGCCGCAAACCTCAGGCTTTTCCGCTTGTTAACTATCGTGTGGCAAGCTGCACGGCGTTGTTTCCGATTTCAGACACGAAGCGAGCGTCCGGAATGAAGTCCCGTCCCGTTTTGAGACAAAGTTTTCTGGCTGCGTCGGGCCTGTTCCTGATGGTGTCGGAAGCAGCCCATGCGCAATCGACGGTCGAACCTTCGGCCATCGAACGAACGATTCCCCGCGCCCCGATCGAAAAGCCGGCCGATCCCGCGACCTTGCCCAGCCTGAACGTCGCCGCCGAAAGCGCGACTACCGGCGAAAGTTTTATCCTCGGCGCTGTTCACGTCAGTGGGGCCACGGCTTTTACTCCGGCCGAACTCGCGGCCGAATATGAACCCTATCTTGCCACCGTCGTCGACGACGCGCGGCTGAAGGAAATAGCCGCCAGAATTACGGCGCGATACCAGGCGGCGGGCTACCCACTGTCCTATGCCATGTTGCCGCGACAGAATGTGCGCGGCGGCGTCGTGCGCATCGATGTCGTGGAGGGACAGGTCGGCGCGGTCGTAATCGAGGGCGCCGGCCGGCATCAGTCCGGCCTCGACGCAATTGCCGCCCCGCTCTCCGCCGATCGTCCGTTGCGCACCGCAACGCTAGAACGCGTGCTGGGACTTCTGCGCGATCAGCCGGGGTTTCAGGTCGCCGACGTCAGTGTCGCGCGCGTCGAAGGCAGCCCCGCCGACCATGTGATGACGATACGCATCGTCCGCAATGCAGTCCGCGGGCTGGCCTATGTCGACAATCACGGAACGATCCCCGACGCCCGCGTGCGCCTTTATACCTCGCTGGGCATTGCCTCGCTTGCGACCACGGGCGACGAGCTTCGCCTCAATGCGTTCGCTATTCCTGGCGACGGCTTTCGCTACCTCTATGGGCAAGCCGCCTATGCCTTACCGATCGGTGCCGACGGGCTGGCACTGGAGCTGGCGGCATCGCAGGGCGACCAATATCAGCGCGCCAACAATATCCCCGTCGACGGAAGCTCGACCCATCTCTCTGCCCAGCTACGCTACCCCCTCGTTCGCAGCCGCGCATTTTCGGCCATCGCAAGGCTTGGCGTAAGCGACTGGCGCAGTATCAGCCGTCATGACGTCACACGCCTGCAGCGTGACCGCATTCGCGTCGCGCGCTTTGGAATGGCCATTGCAGGCGCGTCGGCGCGATCGTTCAGCGGCGAACTCTGGGTGGCGCAGGGGCTCGATTTCGATGCGGCAACCCAACCCGGCGATCCGCTTGCCTCTCGCCCCGATGCAGGCGGAAAATTCACCAAGGTGAGCTTTACCGTGCAGGCATCGCAACAGCTCGACCCGCGCTTCACCCTGCGCGCATTCGCAGCCGGTCAATTATCGTCGGCGCCGTTGCTCTCCATCGAGGAATTTGCACTCGGCGGCAGCCAGGTCGGCCGGGCTTTCGACTTCAACGAGCTAACGGGCGATCATGGCTTCGGTGGCTCGCTCGAAATCGGCTTCCGTCCAGGCGAACATTTCGGTCCGTTCCAGCACGTAGAATTTTTCACCTTTATCGACGGCGGTGCGGCATTTCAGCACGGACATCCCGCGGGGATTGCGCGCAACCAGGCGCTGGCGTCGGTGGGCGGAGGAGCGCGCTTCATGCTCGGCGGCATCTATGTCAAAGCCGAGGCGGGCGTTCCGGTCGAGACGACGCATGGCGAGAATGCCTTCCGCGCCTTTGTATCGGCGTCCAAGGCCTTCTGACGCGCGTTTGGTTCAGGTTCCGCGCGCGAAAGGGTCTTCGCGCAGCGACCGGCCGGCGGTTTCGGGCATGAAACGCAAGGCGGCCAGCCCGACGAGGCATGCAAGCATCATATAATAGGCCGGCATCAGTTGGTCGCCCGTCGCGCTGATCAGCGCGCTGCCGATCGCCGGTGCGGTACCGCCGAAGAGCGACGTCGAGACATTGTAGGCGATCGCAAAACCGGCGAAGCGCACCGCGGTGGGGAACATCGCCGGGAAGGTTGCCGATATCGTCGCAAGCTGCGGGACATAGAGCAGGCCGAGAAGGATAAATCCTGCAACCGCACCCGCCAACCCGGTACCGATCAGCATGTACAGCGGCACGGCGAAGAGGAAGAGGCCGATCAGCGACCAGCGCCACATCGGACGGCGCCCCACCCGGTCGGACAGCGCCCCGGCGATCGGCAGAAAGACCATCATGAAGAGCATTCCGATGATCGGCACGACAAGCGCCTCATCAGGCGTCAGTCCGATGCGCCGCTGCAAATAGGTCGGCATATAGCTGAGCAGCGTGTAGTTGACGACGTTGAGCGCAACGACGAGCCCCGCGACCACGAGCAGAGCGCGCCAATGGTCGCGTATGATTGTGCCCAGTCCCGGCGCCGCGCGGCCCTCCGCCACGACGCTTTCCTCGACGAAAATTGGCGTGTCGTCCATCTTCGCGCGCAGATACATGCCGATGAGGCCGAGCGGTGCGGCGACGAGGAACGGGATGCGCCACCCCCAATCGTGCATCGCCGCATCCCCGAGGATGAGCGAAAAGCCCAGCATCAACGCCGCGCCGAGCGAAAATCCGGCGAGCGTCCCGAATTCGAGGAAGCTGCCGAAAAAGCCGCGCCGGTCGTCAGGCGCATATTCAGCCATGAAGGTCGCCGCGCCGCCATATTCGCCGCCGGTCGAGAAGCCCTGAATTATGCGTAACACAATCAGGATTGCAGGCGCCCAGAGGCCGATGCTGTCATAGGACGGAACCAGTCCGACACCGAGGGTCGCCGCCGCCATCAGCAAGATAGTGATTGCCAGAACCGACTTGCGCCCGATCCGGTCACCGAGCGGCCCCCAGAACAGCCCGCCGAGCGGACGGATGAGGAAGGAGATGGCAAAGGTCGCGAGCGCGAACAACGTCGCCTCCTCGACGTCTCCCGGAAACAGCGCCGCCGAAATATAGGTCACACCATAGGCATAAATGCCGTAATCGAACCATTCGGTCGCATTGCCCAGCGCCGACGCGGTAATCGCGCGGCGGAGCGTATCGGGGTCGGTCGATTGACCGGTCGTCGGCATATCGGCGGCGTTGGTCTGAGCATCCATGTCTAACTGCTTTCAGTCTGTGCCGCGGGGCCGGGTTCGTCAGCACCAGCGGGATCGAGGAGCGCTGCGGTGGGCGTCGTGCGTGGCAGGATCTGGAAATCTTGCTGATCGAGTGCGGGGACGGGCGCGCTTGCCGCGAGCCTCAATAGGCCGAAGCCGAGCATCAGCGCTGTGCACAGCGCGATGAACAGGAACAATCCGGCGGTCCCCGCCAGCGTCATTGCCGTCGCCGCACCGAGCGGGCCGAGCGCCGCGCCGACCGAATAGAGCAAGACGAGTTGGCTGCTCGCCGTCACGCGCTCCGACGGGAGGAGACGGTCGTTGACGTGCGCAACGCACAGTGGATAGAGCGCAAAGCTCAACCCCCCGAACGCCGCGCCGAGCCCGAGAAGCAGAACGCCACCGGGGAGCATCGCGAGCGCTGCGCTGACCGCCAGCGTCGCGGCGAAGCAGCCGATGATGACGTGCCGCCGGTCATAGCGGTCCGACAACCACCCGAGCGGCCATTGGAGCGCCACCCCGCCAAGGATGACGGTCATCATGAAGGTCGCCGTGGCGCCGAGGTCGAGCCCCAGACGGCGTGAATAGATTGCGGCAAGTCCATAGAAGGCGCCGAGCACCAGCCCCGTGATCCCCGCACCTGCTACGCCCAATGGCGAAGCGTCGAACAACCGCCGTAGCGGCAATGTCGCCGCTTCACCCAGCACCGGCGCGGTGCTGCGTGTCAGACAGACGGGGATGATCGCCAGCGAAATGAGGATCGAGCCGACGACGAACGGAACCGCCGGATCGCCGCGGCCGACGTTGAGCAGCAATTGGCCAAGCGCCTGCCCCGCATAAAGCGCAACCATATAGAGCGCGAGGATCGTCCCGCGCGTTTCGGGTTCGGAGCGGTCCCCGAGCCAACTTTCGACACAGATGAAAACGCCCGCGACGCACACGCCGTCGATGAAGCGAAGTGCGCCCCACAGCAGCGGTTGCTGTACGAGCGCATAGATCAGCGTGCTCGCCGAAAAGAGCGCGACGAATGCCGCAAAGGCGCGGATATGTCCGACCCGGCGGACCACGCCCCCTGCCCGCAACGCCCCGAGCACAAGCCCGCCAAAATAGGCGGTCGCAACGAGCCCGATCACCATCGTCCCGCTGCCCGCGCGTTCGAGCCGCAGCCCGACGAGCGTGGACAGGAAACCGCTGCCTGCCATCAACACGAAAATCGCGACAAGCAGGCTGCGGACGGATTGGATCATGGCGAGCATCGGCCGCTACGGCGGCGCGTCAGGCGGCGCGCCGCCCCTCCCCGGCCAGTTCGTCGCGTTCGACCAGCGCCTTGTGCAACACGCGAATGGCACGTTCGAAATTGCGGCCTTCGACGATGAACTGCACGTCGACGTTGCGGATCTGATGTTGCATCGCGATCATGGAAATCCCCGCATCCTCGAGTGCGCGAAGCGCGTCGGGGACAAGGCCGGGCCGCGAAATGTCGCTGCCGATAACGGAGACCATCGCCACCGGATGCGCCGAAATGGCCGCGTCGGGATAGGCATTTTCGAGGTCCGCAATGACCTTTTTGACCGCATCGGCGCTCGCCGAAAGATAATGGGTGATCGTATTCGCGTTCGACGATTTGCTGACGATCCACAGGCCGTGCCGCGCCAGCACGTCGAGGATAGCAGAGTCGTAACCCTTCACCCCGACCATATCCTGTTCGAAGAATTGCAGCGCCTGCATGTGGCAAATACCGGTCACGATCTCGACCCGCGGAACGTCGGAAACGTAGGTCCCCGACACAAGCGTGCCCGGATCTTCGCGATCAAAGGTGTTGCGGACGCGCAGCGGAATGTCGGTCTGTCGAAGCCCGCGGCCCGCCCCCGGATGGATCGCCTCCATGCCAAGATTGGCGAGCTGGTCGGCGACGTCGTAATTGGTGCGACCGATCTTGCGCGCCTTGTCCTCGCCGACAAGCTTGGGGTCGGCGCTGGACAGGTGGAATTCCTTGTGGATGATCGCCTCGCGCGCACCGGTCAGAACCGCAATGCGCGAGAAGGTCATTTCGGTGTAGCCACGCGAAAAGCGACGAACCATCCCGCCGCGGCATCCGGCATAGCCAGTGACGATCGGCATTGTCGTTGCCAGGTCGACGTCGCCCAGCGCCTCTTCGATCCGTTCGTCGAGCGTACGAAGATCTTCCTGATCCCAGCCGGTCAGGTCGACGAACAGCGCGTTTACGTCGCGGTCGCGCAGCATCAGGCTGGTGCTGTGCGCGCTATGCGCCTCGCCGAGCCCCGCGAGCAATTCGCGCGCCGTGACAAGCTGTTCCTTGACGCAGAAGCGCCCGTGACTGCGCAGGCGCGCGAGGTCGTCGAGGCAATCGGCAACGGCATCGAGGCGCGCGTCGACAAAAGCGTCGGCTTCGGCGCGGCTCGCCGGGCGCGCGAACATGGTGGCGTTGCGCTCGTGCATCGCGCGGCGGACGTCATCCATCGCGCGCCGCCAGCCATCGGCCCCTTCATCATCGGCGACGAAGCGCTGATAAACGCCCGGCTCGCCTGTCTTTTTGTCCTCGAGCAACAAATTGGTCATGCCGGCATACGCCGACACCACGAAAATCCGGTTGTAGAGTTCGGAGCCCGATCGCCCGGCGATCAGGACATTGTCGAACAAGGTCGCCGTCGCGGCCATCGAGGTTCCGCCGATCTTCTCGACACTATGCCGGCCCGTCATGCCGCAACCCTTTCGTTGAGCGCGCCATGTTCGACCCGGAGCGGTTCGGGATCGCCGCGATGCGCGAGGAACCAGGGGCGCGCCTTATCGACGCCAAATGGCTTTTCGAGGCGGTTGCTCACCGCATTATAGACAAGGAAGGCGTTAGCGCGGGGGAAAGGCGTGATGTTGCCGTTCGATCCGTGCATCAGGTTGCAATCGAACAGGATCACTGTCCCGGGCTTCCCCGTCGGCGCGACGATGCCATGTTTGTGCGCGAGTTCAGCGAGGCTGTCCTCGTCGGGAACGCCATATTCCTGCCTCTTGAGCGAGCTAAGATAATGATTGTCGGGCGTTTCGCCGACGCAGGTCAGATAGGTGCGGTGCGACCCCGGAATGACCATCAGCGGTCCGTTGTGCGGCATATTTTCCGCCAGCAGCACCGACATCGACAGCGCGCGCATCCGCGGCATGCCGTCCTCGACGTGCCAGGTTTCAAAATCGCTGTGCCAGTAAAATTCCTTGCCCTTGAAACCGGGCTTATAATTCAGGCGAGACTGGTGGATATACACCTCATCGCCGAGCAGGAAGCGCGCAACCTCGGCGAGCCTCGCGTCGGCGGCAAGGCGACCGATCACGTCGCTCTGGCGGTGGATTTCAAAGATCGAGCGGATTTCCTTGCTCTGTGGCTCCGACACGATCGTTTCGGCGTCGAGCGCCGACGGATCGGCAAGGAGCCCGCCGGCAGCGCGCTGGAGATACTCGACCTCGGCCTCGGAAAACAGGTCTTCGAGCACCAGATAGCCGTCGCGGTCGAATTGCTCGGCCTGCGCTCGGCTGATCGGTGCAGCGTCGGTCCATTCGCTATGGACGACCGGGTCCTGACGCGGCCGCATTTCGGGTCGGGCCGCGTGACGCGATGGGTAGATGTCTTGCATGGGACTTCCCCCTGATAGTGGCAGATAAATTCAGTCGGCGGGAACGGGCTCGCGTTCGGCGGCGGGATAGGCGCCGCTTTCGTCATGCACTTCCTTGCCGGTAACGGGCGGGTTGAAGACGCAGGCGGTCAGCATGTCGGTCTCGGGCCGCAGGATGTGGCGGTCATGGTCGTTCAGCGCATAGAGGTCGCCGGCCTTGAGCTTGTGCGTCTTGCCGGTTCCGAGATCCTCGATCGTCCCCTTGCCCTTGAGCACGAACACCGATTCCAGATGGTTCTGATAATGCATCTTGAGTTCGGCGCCCGCGAACAGCGTCGTGACGTGGAACGAAAAGCCCATTCCGTCCTGCTCGAGCAGCATGCGCGCGCTCGCCCAGCCGTCCGCGCGCACATTCTGGTCGGACTTGCGAATGTCATTGAGATTGCGAAGGATCATGTGTCGGTTCTCCTGATTTACTCGGCGGCGACGGCATAATCCGTCGTCATCGCCTCGCGGATTTTGGTTTCGAGTATGTCTAGGCCGGTCGCGAGTACGGCGTCGTCGATCACCAGCGGCGCGAGCACCTTGATGACCTCGTCATGCGCGCCGCTCGTCTCGATGATCAGTCCCTCGGCGAAGCAGGCGGCGGTCACGCTGGCAGCAAGCTCGCCCGATCCGACGTTGACTCCGCGCATCATCCCGCGCCCGCGCACCTCGAACCCATATTCGGCGGCAATCGCCTGCAGGCGATCCTCGAGCAGCGCCGCACGCCGCGCGACGTCGGCCTGGAAGGCACCGCCGCTCCAGAAATGGCGGAGCGCCGCAGCGGAAGTGACGAACGCATGGTTATTGCCGCGGAAGGTGCCGTTGTGCTCGCCCGGCGACCATTGGTCGAGTTCGGGACGGAACAGGGTCAGCGCAAAGGGCAGCCCCATGCCCGACAGCGATTTCGCCATCGTGACGATATCGGGGGTGAGGCCCATGCCCTCGAAGCTGAAGAAGCCGCCCGTCCGGCCGCACCCCGCCTGGATGTCATCGACGATCAGCAGCGCGCCGTGCGCGCGGGCGATACGGGCGATTGCGCGCAGCCATTCGGGCGACGCGGCGTTGAGGCCGCCTTCGCCCTGCACCGTTTCAACGAGGATCGCAGCGGGAGCGTCGAGGCCGCTCGACGGATCGGAGAGCCGCTGCGCGAGCAGATCGGCGGTGTCGACATCGGGGCCGTAATAGCCGTCATAGGGTTCATGGCTGACATGGCTGAGCGGGACCCCCGCACCGCCGCGCTTGGCGGCGTTGCCGGTGCACGCGAGCGCTCCCAGCGTCATGCCGTGAAAGCCGTTGGTGAAGGCAATCACCATTTCGCGGCCGGTAACCTTGCGCGCCAGCTTGATCGCCGCCTCGACCGCATTGGTGCCGGTCGGGCCGGTAAACATCGCACGATAGTCGAGCTCGCGCGGGCGCAGGATCACATCCTCGAACGTCGCGAGGAAATCCTCCTTCGCGTCGGTATGGAGGTCGAGGCCGTGCGCGATACCGTCGGCAGCGATGTAATCGAGCAGCGCCTGCTTCAGGATCGGGTGGTTGTGGCCATAGTTGAGCGTTGAACAGCCCGACAGAAAGTCGAGATAACGCCCGCCCTGCGTGTCGTGCATCCACACGCCCTCGGCCTTACCGAACTGGCGCGGCATCGCACGGGCATAGCTGCGGACGCCGGATTCGCGGCGCTCGTAAAGGCTTCGGTCCGGAATCGCGCCGGACGGTTTGGGGACGATGCTGTCGGTCATTTTGCTTGTTCTTCCTGCAGTTTCTTGTCGTTGAGCGGGCCTATGCGGGCCTCGAATTCGGTGGCGTGGACGCCGGCGAAATGCGCCTCGCGCTCAAACAGCGGCTGGCGTTCCAGTTCGGCATCCCAGTCACGGGCAAGCCCGCGAAACAAGGCCCACGAAGCGTCATTGTCAGCCGTTATCGTCGTGATCAGCCGCTTGACGCCCTTTTGAGCTGGACGCACCAGCAGCTCCTTGATCATCCGGCTCGCGAGCCGCTGGCCGCGGCCTTCGGTCGATACCGCGACCTGCCAGACGAAGAAGGCGGCCGGGTCCGACGGCGGGCGATAACCCGACACCCAGCCGATAATGCGCCCGTTCTTTTCGACGACGATACAATGGTCGGCGAAATGTGCGCACTGGATGAGGTTGCAGTAGCGCGAGTTGCGATCGAGCGGCGGGCAAGCCGCGATCAGCGCGGTGATGGCCGGCCCGTCGGTGGAGGCCGGCTTGCGAAAGCGGATAGCGCCCGCAGGCGCCGTCTCGGAGGGTGCATTCTGGGCGTCGGTCAAGGACTCTGCGTCATTTTGCCGATCAAGGATTTTTCATCTCCTGAAATAAATGAAAGCCGCCTCACGGTGACCATGAAGCAGCATCACGCAAAAACATAAGCATATGCTGTCAAACATCAACCCCGCGGAGGCGATATTGTTTCATTTTATAAAATAGTTTCAGGATGGAGCAGGATCGCAATTCAAATTGGCGCATCGCGACCGTCCGCGCTAACAGATTGCGATGGACAGCGAGATTGCGAACGCCACCCTGCGCGCCGTGCGGCGCATCCTGCGCGCGACCGATACGGGCAGCCGCAAACTTGCGGCAGCCACTGGGCTCACCCCGTCACAGCTCCTCGTGCTGCGGGAGATTGACGCGAGGGCGGGCGCAACGCCGGGAAGCGTGGCAAGCAGCCTGCAGTTCAGCCACGCGACAATCACCGCGATCGTCGACCGTCTTGTCGCGCTTGGCTTGGTACGACGCGAGCGGAGCGAACGCGACAAGCGCCAGATTCACCTTGCCGCCACGCCCGAAGGCCATCGGCGCGTCGTCGAGGCGCCCGATCTGCTGCAGGAAAAATTCGCCGAACGCTTCGCCCTGCTCCCCTCCTGGGAACAGGCGATGATCCTCGCCGGGGCCGAGCGGCTTGCGCAGGTGCTTGGCGCCGAGGCCATCGATGCAGCACCGCTGCTCGACACCGGCGCGATCGACCGGGTGGACGCTGCGCCGCGTTCGGATTAAGCAGGCGATATGTCCGGCCTTTCACCCTTTCATGTTGCCTTTCCGGTCGACGACCTCGACGCCGCGCGCCATTTCTATGGCACAATCCTCGGCTGTCCCGAGGGGCGCAGCGATAGCGACTGGATCGACTTCGACCTCTATGGACACCAGATCGTTGCGCACTGCGTCGGAGTACGGCGCGAAGCCGTCGCCGGGCATAATCCGGTTGACGGCCATTCGGTCCCCGTCCCGCATTTCGGCGTCGTCCTGGCCCCCGCCGAATGGCAGGCGCTCGCCGACCGGCTGCAGGCGCATGGCGTTACGTTCGCGATCGAGCCGCACACGCGCTTCCATGGCCAGCCCGGCGAACAGTCGACGATGTTCTTCTACGATCCGGCGGGCAATGCGCTCGAGTTCAAGGCATTCGCCGACCCCGACCAGTTGTTCGCGAAATAGCGAGCATCAGTCGGTCGCTTCGCGCACCGTTTCCATTGCAACGAAAGTCGACGTGTTCGCGACATGCGGCAGCGTCGAAATCTTCTCCCCCAGCACGATGCGATAGCGGCGAATATCCGCAGTGCGCACCTTGAGCAGATAGTCGAAGCTGCTCGCGATCATGTGGCACTCCTCGATCTCTGGGATCCGCATCACTGCAGCATTGAATTCGTTCAGAGCCTTTTCGCGCGTATCGGACAGTTTCACCTCGGTGAAGGCGACATGGTCCATGCCGAGTTTCTTGGTGTCGAGGATCGCGCGGAAGCCGCGGATATAGCCTTCGTCGACAAGGCGACGGAAACGCACCTGCGTCGGCGTTTTGGACAGCCCGACGCGCTCCGCGAGTTCGGTTACGCTCATGCGTCCGTCGACCGCAAGCGCATCGAGTATAGCACGGTCATAGCGGTCCAATCGACCATCATTGCGGATATTCTGGTTCATAGGACCTGACCATATGCCAAATTTCAGAAAAATCACATATAACTTGTTCACTCATTAGACGAATTGACTGAAGCAGACATGCTATTGCGGCTCATTGCCCGAGAGGAATCCTGAATGACTGCCGCAATTGGATACCGCGCCTTTTCCGATTTCGCTCCGCCGCTGCGCCGCGACGATCCGCTCCGCGCCGCGATCAACGCTTCCTATCGCCCGCCCGAGCCGGCCATCGTCCCCGCGTTTGCCGAAGCCGCGACGCTCGACACCAAAACGGCGGCCGCTGTCGCCACCACGGCGCGGAAGCTGATCGAACGGTTGCGCGCCAATCGCGAGACGGGCGGCGTCCAGTCGCTGGTGCAGGAATTCGCACTGAGCAGCCGCGAGGGCGTCGCGCTGATGTGCCTCGCCGAAGCCTTGCTCCGCATTCCCGACGAAGCGACACGCGACGCGCTGATCCGCGACAAGATTGCGGGCGGCGACTGGAAATCGCATCTCGGCGGCGGCAAGTCACTGTTCGTCAATGCGGCGACTTGGGGCCTCGTCGTCACCGGCAAGCTGACCGCGGCCGACGACGGCAAAGACCTCGGCAGCGTCCTCACCCGCCTGATCGCACGCGCGGGCGAACCGGTGATCCGGCGCGGCGTCGATGCGGCGATGCGGCTGATGGGCGAGCAGTTCGTGACCGGCCAGACGATTGCCGAGGCGCTGCAACGCTCGCGCAAGACCGAGAAGCGCGGTTTTTCCTACAGCTACGACATGCTCGGCGAAGCCGCGACGACCGCCGCCGACGCCGCGCGCTATTATCGCGATTACGAACAGGCGATTCACGCGATCGGCAAGGCATCCGAAAGGCGCGGCGTTTATCGGGGGCCCGGCATCTCGATCAAATTGTCGGCGCTCCACCCGCGCTATGTGCGCAGCCAGGCCGACCGGGTGATGGACGAGTTGCTGCCCAAGGTGCGCACCCTTGCCCTGATCGCGCGCAGCTATGACATCGGCTTCAACATCGATGCCGAAGAGGCCGACCGGCTCGAACTGTCGCTCGACATATTGCAGGCGCTCGCGGAAGACGCCGAACTCGACGGCTGGAACGGCCTTGGCTTCGTGATTCAGGCTTATCAGAAGCGCTGTCCCGCGCTCGTCGACTGGATCGTTGCGCTCGCGCGCCGCACCGGCAAGCGCATCATGGTCCGACTCGTCAAGGGCGCCTATTGGGATGCCGAGATCAAGCGCGCGCAGATCGACGGCCTCGCCGACTTTCCGGTTTACACGCGCAAAATCTATACCGACGTCGCCTATATCGCCTGCGCCAAGAAGCTGCTCGCCGCGCGCGATGCGGTGTTCCCGCAATTCGCGACGCACAATGCGCAGACGCTTGCGACCGTCTTTCACCTCGCCGGTCCCGACTTCAGCATCGGCGATTATGAGTTCCAGTGCCTCCACGGGATGGGCGAAGGCCTGTACGGCGAGGTCGTCGGCAAGGACAAGCTCGACCGGCCGTGCCGCATCTATGCGCCCGTGGGCACGCACGAGACGCTGCTCGCCTATCTCGTCCGCCGCCTGCTCGAAAACGGTGCCAACTCCTCCTTTGTCAACCGCATCAACGACGAAGCGGTGCCGATCGACGAGCTGATTGCCGACCCTGCCGCCGAGGTGCGCGCGATGCCGGAACCCGGCGCAGCGCACGAGCGCATTGCGCGTTCGCCCGACATGTTTGCCGACCGGCGCAACTCGGCAGGCATCGACCTCAGCGACGAAGCGGCGCTTGCGGCGCTTGCCGACGCGCTCGTCGAAAGCACGCGGCGAGAGTGGGTGGCCGGAGAAGCGTCGCCGACGCGCACAACCGCCGAGGTCCGCAATCCCGCCGACCGCCGCGACCTCGTCGGCCTTGTCCATCAATCGACCGCGGACGACGCCCGGAATGCGGTCGCGATAGCAGCCCAAACCGCGACCACATGGGCGGCTACTCCGCTGGAAACGCGCACCGCCGCTGTCGAACGCGCCGCCGATCTGCTGCAGGAGCGAATGCCGCTGCTGATGGGTCTCGTGATGCGCGAGGCCGGGAAGTCGGCGCCCAACGCAATCGCCGAAATCCGCGAGGCGATTGATTTCCTCCGCTACTACCCCGTGCAAGCGCGCGCCGCGCTCGCCGGTGCGGCGCCGCTCGGCCCCGTCGTGTGCATCAGTCCGTGGAATTTCCCGATGGCGATTTTTACCGGGCAGGTCGTTGCGGCGCTCGTCGCCGGCAATCCCGTCGTCGCCAAGCCGTCGAGCGAAACGCCGCTGATCGCCGCGCAGGCAGTTGCCATCCTCCACGAGGCCGGAATCCCGGTCGATGTGCTGCAGCTGGTCCCCGGCGACGGATCGATTGGCGCGGCGCTCGTCGCGGCGCCCGAGGCGGCGGGTGTCGTCTTCACCGGCTCGACCGGCGTCGCGCGTTCGATTCAGAAGACGCTTGCCGGGCGAACGCTGCCGGACGGGTCGCCTATCCCCTTCGTCGCGGAGACGGGCGGCCAGAACGCAATGATCGTCGATTCCTCGGCACTTGCCGAACAGGTCGTCGCCGACGTCATCGCATCGGCCTTCGACAGCGCGGGGCAGCGCTGCTCGGCTCTGCGACTGCTTTGCCTGCAAGAGGATATTGCCGACCGCACCCTCGACATGCTGCGCGGCGCGCTCGCCGAGCTGCGCGTCGGAAGTACCGACCGGCTGGCGGTCGATATCGGTCCGGTCATCTCGGCCCGAGCGCGCGACGGCATCAATGCGCATATCGACGCGATGCGCGCCAAGGGGCGCCGCGTCGAACAGGTCGATATCGGCGAATGGGACGCACTCGGCACCTTCGTCGCGCCGACGATCATCGAACTTCAAGCGATTTCGGAGCTGGAGCAGGAGGTATTCGGTCCCGTGCTCCACGTCATCCGCTTCAAGGGCGACCGCCTCGATGCGCTGATCGCCGACATCAATGCCACCGGATATGGCCTTACCTTCGGCCTCCACACGCGGCTCGACGAGGTCGTCGACCGGGTGACGCGGCAGATCGCGGTCGGCAATCATTATGTGAACCGCAACATCATCGGCGCGGTCGTCGGCGTGCAGCCCTTTGGCGGGCGCGGGTTGTCGGGAACCGGGCCAAAGGCGGGCGGTCCCATCTATGTGACGCGCTTTGCCGCCCGCGCCGATAGTGTGCTTCCCGCGGCGTCGGAGCCGGGATCAGGCTATGCCGCATTCGCCGATTGGGCGGCGGCGAACGGCAATGCAGAGGCCCAACGGGCGGTGAATCAATATCGGGGACACTCGCGCCTTGGACTCGATATCGAACTTCCCGGCCCTGTCGGAGAGCGCAACCTGTACAGCCTGCACCCCCGCGGCAGGATCGCGATGCTCGCAAAGAGCGAGGCGGGGTTCTGGAATCAGATCGCCGCAATCCTCGCTACCGGCAACAAGGCGGTGATCCTCTCCGGCAGCGTAACCATCGAATCGTCCGCCCTGCCCACGGCAATCGCAGCCCATGTAGAGCGTCCGCGCCGTGACTTACGCAGCGTCGAGGGTGTGAGTGCCGCACTAATCGAAGGCGACGCCGCCGAGGTTGCACGCGCCACCGAAATCCTTGCCGAGCGCGACGGCGCCATCATTACGCTGCACGCTGCGTCGACCGCGGCGATGGGGGGCGGCGATCCGGCCTACCGGCTCGACCTGCTGCTTGAAGAGGTCACGGTGTCGATCAACACAACCGCGGCGGGGGGCAACGCCAGTTTGATGGCGATGGTGTGAGCGTCATTCAGGCGCGCGACGCGTCCGGCAGAAAAATTGTGGTTAAGTGGCCTTAATCGGCGAGCGGCGCGCCCGTTAATTGCCGCATGACCACCAAAGCAACTTCGTCGCATGAGCCGGTAGGGCGGCTCCTGGGCTGGCTGGGGCTAAGCCGATCGCAGAACGGCGGCTCCGCAGCAGGCGAAGCGCCGCCCGATAGCCGCGAGATGACGCGCAACGCACGCCGCCAGCTTGCGGGCGCCATCATGTCGTTTCTGATCGACCATGATCTGGAAGTTTCGCGTGCCAATCTGGCGCTCGCGCACGGCGCCTTCTCGGGTCTGAACCCAGCGCTTGCGCGGAAAATCGCCATGCAGGCGCAATCGGCGGAGGGGATTACGCAGGCGTGGCTCGACACGATCGCCGAGCAGGATCCCGAACGCCCGGATCAGGCCGAGCTCGAGCGAGTTGTCGCGCGGCTCGAAAGCAATCTCGACACGTTCCAGTCGAGCACCAAGGCGGCGCGCAACGTTACGCGCGACTATGGAACCGAGCTGGAACAGCATGTCGACGACCTCGAACAGGTGCAAAAGACCGGCGAACTCGTCACCCACCTTGCCAGCCTTGCCAGAGCCATGCTCGAACGCACGCGGCAGGCCGAGAAGGACATGCGCCGCAGCGAGGACGAGGCGAAGGCGCTGCGGCGCAGTCTTGCCCGCGCCAAGCGCGATGCCGAAATCGACCATCTGACGGGGCTGCCAAACCGCCGCGCCTTCGAAATCCTGCTCGAACGCCACTATACGGAGGCGCGCGCCGCCTGCGAGCCTTTGAGCGTCGCCTTTTGCGACATCGATGAATTCAAACGCGTCAACGACACGCACGGGCACGCGGCGGGCGACCGCGTTATCAAGCTGATCGCCGACACGCTCGCCCATATTTCCGACGATCACTGCCATGTCGCACGCCACGGCGGCGAGGAATTCGTGATGCTGTTCCGTGGGCTGACACCAAGCGACGCCGCAAAGCGCCTCGACGAAGCGCGCGAGGGCCTTGCCAATCGCCGCCTCATCAACCGGAAAACCGATCAGCCGTTCGGCCAGATCACCTTCTCGGGCGGGGTCGCCGATGTGTTCGGCTATGACGAAGCGCGCGGCGCGCTGAAAGCTGCCGACGAAGCATTATATCGTGCAAAAGAATTGGGGCGCAATCGCATCGAACTCGCCCACTGAACGCCTATCTGCTGGGGGGCAGCCGAACGGGCGACCGGAACCAGACGGTCGCCCGTTCCATTTCAGATAGCCCAGCGTTCATTAATGAAGCCGGGCTGCTGCAATCGTCAATAGACCGGATAGGTCAGCCCGTAATGACTATAGACGCTGCGTCCATAGGCATCGTCATAGGCCGGCATCTGTTCGCGCGGATAGCGCGGCGCACCGTCGAGCTGTTCCTTGGAGAGGTTGACGACATAGCCGCCCACGTCGGTGTCATAGGTCAGCATGTCCCACGGGAGCGGATATTGATCGCTGCCGAGCCCGAACAGCCCGCCGAATTCCATGACGGCATATTCGCTTTTGCCCGAGCGCTTGTCGATCATGACATTGGCGATCGAGCCGAGCTTTTCGCCTTCGGGGTTATAGACGGTGGTGCCTTCGACCTTGTCCGAAGAAATGAGGCGATGGGTTTCGCGGTCGAGTGTATCGGCCATGAGAGTCTCCTTTCGCAACGGAGGCGGTCATACGATTCAGCCAGAAGGGCTGCCCGCGCCGCCCCCTTACCCAACCAACCAAGCGGCGGTCACGAAGTTGCTTCGGTTCGTCGCAGCCGCAGGGCCGCCGGTGGCCATAGGACGTGTCAGCGGCTCCAGCGCGCGAAGATCGCAGTCGGAAGAAGGAGGCCGCGCGCCTCTTCGCGCACCGCCAGCTCGCCGCATTCGACCTTTCCCGGAAGGTCGGCGAAGAGCTGCGACAGCAGCTCGCCGATCGCCAGCGCCGACATGCGCACAGCATAAACAGTGAGGAACAGCGCATGGCTGTCGGCGTCGAGCAGGCGGCGGCAGTCGGCGAGGAGCGACGCAAGACCTTCCTCGAGCTGCCAGCGTTCGCCATTGGGACCGCGGCCGAATTTGGGCGGGTCGAGCAGGATCGCATCATAGCGTCGCCCGCGCCGCACCTCGCGCGCGGTGAACTTGCCCGCATCGTCGACGATCCAGCGGATCGGCCGCTCGGTCATGCCCGCCAGGGCGGCATTGTCGCGCGCCTGCGCGACCGATTTCTTGGAGGCATCGACATGCGTCACCGACGCGCCCGTCGCGGCGAGCGCCTGGCTGCCGACGCCGGTGTAGCCGAAGAGGTTGAGGAAGGCGGGATCGGGCTTGTCCGCAATTTGCGCGCGGAGCCAGTCCCACACCGGCGCCATGTCGGGAAAGAAGCCAAGATGGCGAAAGGGCGTGCAGCTTGCCGTGAAACGCGCCTCGCGCCAGCCGAGCGGCCAGCCTTCGGTGGGCACCGGCTTATTGAAATACCAGCGCCCGCCGCCATCCTCGTCCGAGGCCGGTATGAACTCGCCGTCGGCCTCTTCCCATTCGGCGGCAGGCAACGCCGCTTCCCACATCGCCTGCGGCTCGGGTCGGATGAAGCGATAGGGACCATAGCGTTCGAGCTTGCGCCCGCCGCCGCTGTCGACGAGTCCATAGTCGTCCCAGCCCTCGCCGACCAGGGTCGTGAGGGTCAGGCCGTCAGCCACGCGCGACTTCCGCGAGGATATGCGCCTTGACGGCGTCGTAATCGCCCGTGAGCCGCTCGTACCGCTCCTCGCGGTCGAACAGATTGCCGAGCCGCGCGGGCAGCGGGGGGCGCACGCCGGTTGCCCGCTCTACCGCGTCGGGAAATTTCGCCGGATGCGCCGTCGCGAGCGTAACGATGGGCACATCGTCCTCGATTTCGAGCTCGCGCGCAGCGGCGAGACCCACCGCGCTGTGCGGATCGATCACCTGCCCGCCATTTTCCTTCGCCCAGCGCAGCGTCATCGCCATCGTGTCGCCGTCGATGCGCGCGCTTGTAAACAGGCCGGCGGCGCCGGCGCGCATGTCGGCGGGAATGGTCATCGCGCGGTTCGTATCGAACTCTCGCATCATCGCCGTGATCGCGCCGCCGTCGCGGCCCGCGAGGTCGAAAAGCAGCCGTTCGAAATTGCTGCTGACCTGAATATCCATGCTCGGCGTCGCCGTCGCCGTGACGCTGCCCGCGCTATAATCGCCGCTCGCCAGTGCGCGGTGGAGGATGTCGTTGACGTTGGTCGCGACGACGAGCCGCGCGACCGGAAGCCCCATCTGCGCCGCGACATAGCCCGCAAAGACATCGCCGAAATTGCCCGTCGGCACGCTGAACGCCACCGGACGGTCGGGGCCACCGAGGCGGACCGCAGCGTAGAAATAATAGACGACCTGCGCCATCAGCCGCGCCCAGTTGATGCTGTTCACCGCCGACAGCGTCAGCGCGTTGCGCGCCTCGGCATCGCCGAACAGCCGCTTCACCATCGCTTGCGCGTCATCGAAGCTGCCGTCGATCGCGATATTATGGACGTTCGGCGCGAGCACCGTCGTCATCTGGCGGCGCTGTACATCGCTGACGCGGCCTTCGGGATGAAGCATGAAGATGCGGATATGCTCGCGTCCCGCAACCGCCTCGATCGCCGCCGAGCCGGTGTCGCCCGAGGTCGCGCCGACGATCGTCAGGTCGGTGCCGCCGCCGCTCAGGAATTTTTCGAACAATTGGCCGAGCAGTTGGAGCGCGACGTCCTTGAACGCGAGCGTCGGACCGTGAAAAAGCTCGAGCAGCCAGTGGCGATGATCGAGCTGGACGAGCGGCGTCACGGCGTCGTGGCTGAAGCGGCCATAAGCGGCGCGGCAAAGCTCGCGCAGTTCATCTTCGCACAGCGCACCGGCGACGAAAGGTGTCATCACGCGCACCGCCGTCTCGACATAATCGAGACCCGCGAGCGCACGAATTTCGTCGAGCGACATATGCGGCCAACGCGCCGGGACATATAGCCCACCGTCGTTGGCGAGGCCTGCGAGCGTGGCGGAACGAAAGTCGAGAGTCGGCGCGGCGCCGCGTGTGCTGATATAATCCATGGCGCCAAAGCGCCTAGCGGCGCATGCTCATTGCCGCAAGCGGCGGCGCACCGCGAAAATATAGATTGTCAGCGCCGCGAGCGCGAACAGGAACCATTGCACCGCATAGGCGAGATGATTGTTCGGCACATCGGCGCCCGACGGTATCGCGCTCTGCCGCAATCCCGCGACGGGCTGATCGGCGACCAGCATCGGCCGTGCGGCAACCGCCCTCCCCGTCAGCCGTTCGACCAGCGTCGGCTGCTCGGGGCCGGGAACGACGGTCCCCTGCACGATCCCGCCGGTCCACGCGGGCGGTGTGAAATCATCGGAAATTCCCACATCGACAAGAACCCCAGGTCCTTCGGCGCCAGTGCGGCAATCGGCGATCATCCTGAAACCGCTCCGCCCTTTTACATCGGTGCCGCTCCGCGGATCCCAGCGCACGGGGTCGAGGCAGACGACGCTGCTCTTGCGGAACAGCAGTTCATCGGGGACCGGTGGCAGCTCAGGATAGGTGGCGAGCGACGACATTGCGCGGTTGCGTTCATAAAGCGCCAGCAGCGCTTCTTTTTCGCCTTTGCGCTGGAGCTGCCACACGCCGAGGGCGATCATTACCGCCACCGCAGCAAGGACGAGCAGCGTCGGGATAAGCGGCCAGCGGCGCATCGGGATTGCAGGTTCAGTCATCGCCATCCTCTGCAAGCCGCCCTTCGGCGGCGTTCCGTTGATGTTCGGACGCCAGCAGCGCCGCCTTGGCAACGCGCAGCCCATATACGACCGCGGCTGCGGTGAGCGGCACCCAGAGCAGGATATGAACCCAGAGCGGCGGTGCGACGGCGAAATCGAGAGCGAGCGCGAGGACGATCAGCAAGGCGCCGATGATCATCGTCAGAAAGGCCGCCGGACCGTCGCCGACATTATAGCTTTCGAAATCGAGGGTGCAGACCCGGCAGCGGGCTGCGAATTTGACCGGTCCATCGAACAAAGTCTGCGCCCCGCATTCGGGGCAGAGACCGAAAAGGGCAGCGCGCCCGATCGGCGGCTGCCCTTTCGTGTTTGGCATGTCGCCGCCCAATTTAGTGCGCGGCGACCGGAGCGCCCCAACCGCCCCACACATAGACGATGATGAAGAGGAACAGCCACACGACGTCGACGAAGTGCCAGTACCAGGCAGCGGCTTCGAAACCGAAATGCTGCTTGGGCGTGAAGTGACCCTTATAGGCGCGCACGAGGCAGACGATCAGGAAGATCGTCCCGACCAGGACGTGGAAACCGTGGAAGCCGGTCGCCATGAAGAAAGCCGAGCTATAGTTGCTCTGGCCGAACGCCCACGGCGCCTCTGCATATTCATAGGCCTGGATCGACGAAAAGAGCACGCCGAGAATGATCGTCGCCCACAAACCCTTCTTCAGCCCCTCGCGATCGCCGTGGATCAGCGCATGGTGTGCCCAGGTGATCGTCGTGCCCGAGCAAAGCAGGATCAGCGTATTGAGGAGCGGCAGCGAGAACGCGTCGATGACCTCAATCCCCTTGGGCGGCCATTGCGCAATTGCGTCCGCGCCTTCCTGCCCGAACAGCGAGGTGACTGCGCCGTCGGCATATTCGATCGGCACGGGGAAGAGCGAGAAATCGAACCACGCCCAGAACCAGCCGACGAAGAACATGACTTCCGACGCGATGAACAGGATCATGCCGTAGCGCAGGTGGAGCTGCACCACCGGCGTGTGGTCGCCCGCGTGCGCTTCGTTGATGACGTCGCCCCACCAGCTGAAAAAGGTGGCGATGACGCCCATGAAGCCAAGGCCAAGCACCCATTTGCCCGCGCTGCCGAAATAGTCGGCGTGCATCGTCATCACGAGCCCAAAGAACAGGATAAGCGCGGCGAACGAGCCGATCAGCGGCCAGACGCTCGGGTTTACGAGGTGATAGTCATGATGTTTGGCACCGGCCATGTCACAGTTCCCGTTTATTGCCCCGGCCCGATGATTGCCCATCATCCGCCAGCCCGGTTTGACTCGTTGATCGCGGCCTTAGCTGGCCTTTTTGCCCTCGTCTACAGGGTGGAAGGTGTAGCTGAGGGTGATTTCCTGCACGTCGCGCGCATCGGGGTCGTCCAATATCTTGGGATCGACGAAAAAGAGCACCGGCATGCGCATCTGCTGCCCCGGCTCCAGCCGTTGTTCGGTGAAACAGAAGCATTGGATCTTGGTGAAATATTTGCCCGCCTGCGTCGGCGTGACGTTGAAGCTCGCCGTCCCGACCACCGGGCGGGCCGACTGATTTTCGGCGATAAAGATCGCCATGTCGCGCGCGCCAATCGCGACCGTGTCGCGCGGATGTTCGGGATAGAATTTCCACGGCAACCCCGGCGACACGTTGGAATCGAAACGCACCGATATCGTCGTCGAAAGCACCTGCGGTGCGGCGGCGGCGGCGACCGGATCGTATCGCTGCGTCGTTCCCCCGAACCCCGTCACGCGGCAGAACAGATCGTAAAGCGGGACCGCCGCAAAGCCGAGACCCACCATCGACGCAGCGAGCAACGCCGCGAGGCTTGCCGTTTTCGTATTGGGCGACAGGCGGTTGATCATTGGAAAATCTGCATCTTGGCAATGGTGATGAGGAAAAAGAGTATCGCGAGCGCACCGAGCAGCCAAGCCATCAGATTGGCGCGGCTGCGCTGGCGGCGGCGATATTCGGCCTCGTCGAACGGCGGCTTGGTCGGTTCTTCGGTCATGCAAGCACCCAACGGTCGGCGACGACCGCGCCGAACAGGATAAAGAGATAGGCGATCGAGAAAGCGAAAAGGCGCTTTTCGGGGAGCATCAAATCGCCCTCTGCACTTTGGCGCGTACCGACACGCAGGGACAGCAAGACGAACAGCGCCGACAGGATGGCCGCGGTCCAGCCATAGAGTGCGCCCGTATAACCGAGCGGCCAAGGCGCGATTGCCGCCCCCGCCATGATGATTGCATAGAGCAGAACCTGCCGCCGCGTCGCGCGCTCGCCCGCGACCACGGGCATCATCGGGATGCCCGCGGCCGCATAGTCGGAGCGCACGAACAGCGCGAGCGCCCAGAAATGGGGCGGCGTCCAGAGAAAGATGAGCAGGAAGAGCAGCACCGGGAGCGGCGCCACGCTTCCCGTCGCGGCGACCCAGCCGATCAGCGGCGGAAAGGCGCCCGCCGCCCCGCCGATGACGATATTCTGCGGCGTCCGCGGCTTGAGCCACATCGTATAAACGAAAACGTAAAAGAGTATCGACGCCGCGAGCAGCAGCGTCGCCTGCCAGTTCGACGCGAAAAGCATCAGGAACAGCGAAAAGGCGGCAAGCCCGACGCCGAACTGCAGCGCGGTCTGCGGGTCAAGGCGGCCGGCGGGCAGCGGACGGTTCGCCGTGCGCTTCATCTTCGCGTCGAGTCCGGCCTCATACCATTGGTTGAGCGCACCCGACGCCCCTGCCCCCAGCGCAATCGCGAGGATCGAAGCGAAACCGAGAACCGGCGATACGCTGACCGGCGCGGCGAGCAAGCCGCACAGCGCCGTGAACACGACGAGCGACATGACGCGCGGTTTGGTCAGCGCGAACAGGTCGCGCCAGTCCGCCGGAAGCGTCATCTCGCCGTGGGTCAGGCTCTGCGCCATGCTAACTCCAGGCCGGAAGCCGGAAAGGCTCCCTGCCGAATATCAGCAGGGAGCAAACCGGATCTCAGGCGATACGCGGCAGTTCGTTGAACTGGTGGAACGGCGGCGGGCTCGACAGCGTCCATTCGAGCGTCGTCGCGCCTTCGCCCCACGGATTGTCTGCCGCCTTCTTCCCCGCGACCAGCGACCAGAGGATGTTCGCGAAGAAGATCAGCACGCCCACGCCCATGATGACATAGCCATAGGAGGAAATGAGGTGCCAGAAGGCATAGGCATCGGGATAGTCGGGGTAACGACGCGGCATCCCCTGCTGGCCAAGGAAATGCTGCGGGAAGAACAGGATGTTCACGCCGATGAAGAAGATCCAGAAATGGAGCTGCCCCAGGAATTCGTTGTACATCCGGCCCGACATCTTCGGGAACCAGTAATAGAAGCCCGCGAAGAGCGAGAAGACCGCGCCCAGCGACAGCACATAGTGGAAGTGGGCGACGACATAATAGGTGTCGTGCAGGTTGGTATCGACGCCACCATTGGCGAGCACGACGCCGGTCACGCCGCCGACGGTGAACATGAAAATAAAGCCCAGCGACCAGACCATCGGAGTCTTGAATGTCAGCGAGCCGCCCCACATCGTCGCAATCCAGCTGAAGATCTTGATGCCCGTCGGGACCGCGATGACCATCGTCGCGGCGGTGAAATACATCTTCAGGTTCACGCTCATGCCGACCGTGAACATGTGGTGCGCCCACACGATGAAACCGACAACGCCGATCGCGACCATGGCATAGGCCATACCGAGATAGCCGAACACCGGCTTGCGGCTGAAGGTCGAAATGACCTGGCTGACGATGCCGAAGCCCGGCAGGATCATGATATAGACTTCGGGGTGGCCGAAGAACCAGAAGAGATGCTGGTAAAGCACCGGATCGCCGCCGCCCGTCGCATCATAGAAGGTCGTGCCGAAGTTGCGGTCGGTGAGCAGCATGGTGATCGCCGCGGCGAGCACCGGAAGCGCGAGCAGCAGCAGGAAGGCGGTGACGAGCACCGACCACACGAACAGCGGCATCTTGTGCAGCGTCATGCCCGGCGCGCGCATGTTGAAAATGGTGGTAATGAAGTTGATCGCACCAAGGATCGACGCCGCACCCGCAAGGTGAAGCGAGAAGATCGCCATGTCGACCGCCGGGCCCGCCGACCCGCTGGTCGACAGCGGCGCATAGACGGTCCAGCCGGTGCCGGCGCCAAGGCCGCTGCCGCCGGGAACGAACATCGAACCGACGAGCATGATGAATGCGACCGCAGTCAGCCAGAAGCTGATGTTGTTCATGCGCGGAAAGGCCATGTCGGGCGCGCCGATCATCAGCGGCACGAACCAGTTGCCGAAGCCGCCGATCATTGCGGGCATGACCATGAAGAAGACCATGATCAGGCCGTGCGCGGTGATCATGACGTTCCAGAAATGCTTGCCCTGCACATCGCCCGCAGCGGGGTCGAACATCTGTGCCCAGCCGGTCAGATACTGAATGCCGGGCTCGGCAAGCTCGAGGCGCATCATGCCCGACAGGACGCCGCCCACGATCCCCGCGATGATCGCGAAAATCAGGTAGAGCGTGCCGATGTCCTTGTGGTTCGTCGACATGAACCAGCGGACGAAAAAGCCCGGCGTGTCATGGTCGTCATGCGCATGATCGTGGCCGTGCGCAGGTGCAGTCGCTGCAATATCGGTCATCTATCGGACCCCTTGATTAAATCGTTGCGGCCGGAGCGGCGGCGGGCGCGGCTTCCGGGGCTGCTTCGGTCGCCGGTGCGGCCGCGGGCGTGGCGGCAGTCGCCGCGACTTCGCCCGACGGGTTGCCACCCTTCGAGCGGACCCAGGCTTCCCACTTGTCGACCGGAAGGACTTCGACGGCGATCGGCATATAGCCATGATCGACGCCGCAAAGTTCCGAGCACTGGCCGTAATAAACGCCGACCTTGTTCGCGGTGAACGTCGTCTCGTTGGCGCGGCCCGGCACGGCGTCCATCTTGGTCCAGAAGGCCGGGACGGCAAAGCTGTGGATCACGTCGGCGCCAGTAACGATCAGCTTCACCTGACGGCCGACGGGAACGACCATACGGTTGTCGACGGCAAGCTGATAAGGCTCGCCATTGGCCTTGGCCTGATCTTCGGGTAGCATCTTCGACACATATTCGCCGATACCCTGGTCGGGATAGGCATAGCCCCAATACCACTGGTATCCGGTGACCTTGATCGTCAGCGCCTCCTTCGACGGTGGCTCATATTGCGCGGCGAGCAGCTTGATCGACGGCACGGCGATCGCCGCGAGGATCAGAACGGGGACGCCTGTCCAGATGATCTCGATCAGCGTATTGTGCGTCGTTTTCGACGGCACCGGGTTGGCCTTGGCGCGGTAGCGCACGATTACCCACAGCAGCAAACCGAGAACGAGCAGCGAAATGAAAGTGATGATCGGCAGCAGCATCACGTTGTTAAACCAGATCGCCTGTTCGCCGATCGGGCTGACCTGCGGCTGGAAATCAATCCCTGCATCGACCGGCTGGCCGACGCCCGCTTCGGGCTTGAGCGGAACATAGGTCGCATCGCCGGCCGGCGCAGCGGCTTCGGGAGTCTCCGTTACGACCGTCGGCGCCGCGACCGGAGCTGGATTCGCCACCGGTGCTTCAACCGGTGCCGCGACAGGAGCCTGCGCCTGTGCCGCGCCCACGGCGCCAAGCGACAGCGCCGCCGCAATTACAAGGGTTTTCAAGCTCTTCATAAGGATAGTGCCGCCCGTTGCCTGTTGTTATTCTGACGATCGAACCCGCCGTCGTCGCGCCCGGACATACGTCCGGACAGCCAGCAGACGGGCTGAATCTCGCGGGCGCTATAGACCCGCTTGCCGCTTGCCTCAAGCATCTCTAACACTATTTTACGGCACGCAAATCCGCTCCATCCAATGCGGGCTCGTCACGGACGGGCCGCACGAACAAAAAGACCTATTCTTCCATGACCGACGACGAAATCCTGGCCGAATTCCGCGCCGCCGAAGCGCTGCTCCAGGGACATTTCCTGCTCTCCTCGGGCCGCCACAGCGAATATTATCTGCAATGCGCACGCGTGTTGATGGACACCGAACGCGCCGGCCGCCTTGCCTCGGCGCTCGCGGCGAAGCTGCCCCGCGATCTGCGGCAGGCGATCGACGTCGTCATCTCGCCGGCAATGGGCGGCGTCATCATCGGCCATGAAATGGGCCGCGCACTCGGCAAAGCTGCAATGTTCGTCGAACGCCCCACAGGCACGTTCGAGCTGCGCCGCGGCTTCGCCATTGCACCGGGCACCAAGGTGCTGATGGTCGAGGATGTCGTGACCACCGGCCTGTCGTCGCGCGAGGCGATGGAGGCAGTGCGCGCTGCAGGTGGCGAAGTTCTGGCCGAAGCGGCGCTGGTCGATCGCTCGGGCGGGACCGCCGAACTCGGCGTCCCCTTCTATCCGCTCGTCGCGATCAACTTTCCGACCTACGCCGACGACGAATTGCCGCCCGAGCTTGCCGGAACGACCGCGATCAAGCCCGGCAGCCGGAGCGTCGCGGCTTGAGCGCCACCCCTTCCCGGTCGCGCCTGCGCCTTGGCGTCAACATCGATCATGTCGCGACGATCCGTAACGCGCGTGGCGGCGACCATCCCGATCCGGTCCGCGCGGCGGAGATCGTCGCGGCGGTCGGCGGCGACGGCATCACCGCGCATCTGCGCGAGGACCGGCGGCATATCCGCGACGACGACCTTGCGCGCATCCAGGCGGCGACTGACCTGCCGCTCAACCTCGAAATGGCGGCGACCGACGAGATGGTCGACATCGCGCTGCGCCACGGCCCGCACGCGGCGTGCATCGTTCCCGAAAAACGCGAGGAGCGTACTACCGAAGGCGGGCTCGACGCGGCGGGACAGCATAATCACCTCGCGCCTATTGTCGCCCGGCTGTCCGACGTCGGTATCCGCGTCAGCCTGTTCATCGAACCCGATGCGCGCCAGATCGAGGCGGCGATGCGCCTGAAGGCGCCCGTCGTCGAATTTCACACGGGCCGCTATGCCCATGCCTACGGCGACGAGCGCGCCGCCGAACTTCGCCGCATCGCCGACGCCGCCGCGCTGGCATGGAAGAACGGGATCGAGCCGCATGCGGGGCATGGCCTGACCTATGAGAATGTCGTCCCCGTAGCAGCGATACCGCAGCTCGCCGAGCTCAACATCGGCCATTATCTGATCGGCGAGGCGATCTTCACGGGTCTTGAGGATGCGGTGCGCCGGATGCGCGATCTGATGGACGAGGCACGGGGATGATTAGGGCGATCGTCGCAATCCAATCCTTCCCATCGCTGCGCGACAGGGAGGATTCTCGGTGATCATCGGCCTCGGCTCCGACCTCTGCAATATCGAGCGTATCCAGAACTCGCTCGACCGCTTCGGCGAGCGGTTCGAGAAGCGCGTCTTTACGGAGGTCGAACGGGCGAAGGCCGCGCGCCGCCCGTTCACGCGCGCAGGCACCTATGCCAAGCGCTTCGCCGCGAAGGAGGCTTTTTCCAAGGCTGTCGGCACCGGCTTCAAGCGCGGCGTGTTCATGAAGGACATCGGCGTCGTCAACGCCCCATCGGGCGCGCCGACACTGGCGCTGACCGGCGGCGCCGCCGAACGGCTCGCGGCGATGATCCCCGCTGGCCATAGCGCGCATATCCACTTGACGCTGACCGACGACCATCCCTGGGCGCAGGCTTTTGTCATCATCGAAGCGATCAGGGACTGACGGTGGCCAAGAAAGCAAAGAAGGCGGACGAGAGCTGGGGCAAGCTAGTCCGCGATATTATCGTCATCCTGCTGCTCGTCCTCGGCATTCATAGCTGCGTAGCCAAGCCCTTCTATATCCCGTCGGATTCGATGATGCCGATTTTGCGCAACGGCGACCGGCTGATCGTCAGCAAATATCCCTATGGCTGGTCCTATGCTTCGGTGAGTTTCCATCTCGCCCCCAAGATGGAGGGGCGGCTTTTCGGCCATCTGCCCGCGCGCGGCGACATCGTCGTGCTCGAGCATCCCGAAACGCGGGTCGACTATATCAAGCGCGTCATCGGTCTTCCCGGCGAGACTATCGAAATGCGTGCGGGCGTGCTGTTCATTGACGGGCGCCCTGTGAAGCGCGAGGTGCAGCCGATGCTGTCGATCCCCGTCGACCGCAACACGCCCGGCCCTGACAGCAGCCTTCATGCTATTGTGACGCGCGATGGTGCGGGCAACCCGATCCTCGAACTTCCGATCGTCCGCGAAACGCTTCCGGGCGGAGCGACCATCGACACCATCGAGATGGGGCCGCGGCAGACCGATGACTTCGGACCCTATGTCGTTCCCGACGATCATCTCTTCCTGATGGGCGACAATCGCGACGGAAGCGCCGACAGCCGCGTCTCGGTGGCGCAGAAAGGGCTCGGCGGCGCGGTGCCGTTCGATGCAATCGCTGGTCGCGCCGAAATCATCAGCTTTTCGACGAATGGCGATGCCGTCTGGTACAATCCGCTAAGCTGGTTCGCCGCCTTGCGATCGGGGCGCGCCGGAACGAATTTGCGGCCCGAGCATGATGTCGAGGCGCAATAGGGAGTGACGCTATGGACGGATCGGTAAAAGGGTCGGATGCAAGCTCCGCAACCAAGGTCGAAGCCCCCGGCCCGACCGAGATTCGCAGTCACCTCGTCCGCACTGAATTGCTGAAGGCGAGCGTCTGGCTCGGCGTCGCCCTGCTGATCGGGCTGTGTATCGTGCTGATCCAGCCGATCCTGCTCATCTTCGGGGCGATCGTCGTGGCCTCGATGCTCGACGGCGGCACCCGGTTGCTCGGACGCATATTGCCGATCGGTCGCGCTTGGCGATTGCTGATCATGTGCCTTTCGCTCGCCGCCTTCCTCGTCTGGACGATGATGTTCGCGGGATCGCAGATCGCGAGCCAGGCCGCAACGTTGCAGACTGTCCTGATGACGCAAGTGGAACGGGGGGCTGCGTGGGCAAGCGATCACGGCATCGGCAGCTTTCAGATCGACACGCAGACGATTACCGAGAATCTCGCCGGGACGGTGGGGCGCGTTACCGCCGCAGTCGGAACGGTGATTGGCGGCATCACAAGCCTGGTGATGATCGTGGTGCTTGGCGTCTTCATTGCGATCGATCCGCGGCTCTATGAGCGCGGCGTCGCGTGGATGCTGCCAATGAAAACGCGCGAGAATTTCTATGTCACAATCGACCATATGGGCTTCACGCTCCGCCGCTTGATGGCAGGAAGGCTGCTTGGCATGGTCGTCGAAGGTATCGGGACCTGGCTCGCCTGTCTGGCGGTGGGTATTCCGATGGCGGCGCTCATGGGCCTGCTCACCGGTCTCCTTGCCTTCATCCCCAATATCGGCGCGATTGTTTCGGGCGTCATCCTCGTTCTCGTCGGTTTTTCCGCCGGGACCGATACGGGCCTTTGGGCGATCGCCATCTATTTCATCGTCCAGACGGTCGACGGCTATCTGATCGTGCCCATGGTCGCGAAGCAGACGGTCGACCTCGCCCCAGCACTCGTGCTCGGCGCGCAGATATTGCTCGGCGCGTTGCTCGGCATATTGGGCCTCGCGCTCGCCGATCCGATCGTCGCCATGATCAAGGTCGCTCTCGAGCGCGAGGCCGAACGCAATGCGCGCCCGGGCAAAAGTAAAGCGGCGGCCGGCTCTCCTTAGCCTGCCGCTGCCTTATCCGCATTTATTCCGAATCAGGGCTGGGGCGCACCCTGCGGCGGGGCGCCATCGCCACCCTGCATCTGCTGCTGCATCATCTGCTGCATCGCGCGAATTTCGGCTTCGCTGCGGAAGTCGAGCAGTTCGACGTCGAAATGGAGCGTGCTGTTCGGAGGAATCGGACCCGCTGCCTCGGCGCCATAGCCTTCCTCGGGCGGGATCACGATCTTGTACTTGCCGCCGCGCTGCATCTGTTTCAGCGCCTTCGAAAAGCCGGGAACGACGCCCGCGACCGGCATCGGTGCCTGCTCCTGCTGGTCAAAAACCGTCCCGTTCGCAAGTCGGCCGGTATATTTGATGAGCACCACGTCGCCGTCGGAGGGGCTTTCGCCCTCGCCCGCCGAAATAACCTCAACCACCGTTCCGCGTTCGCGCGTCTGGTACCAGGCAAGCCCCGCGCCTACGCCGAGCAGCGCGATCAGTCCGATCCACAGCAGCCACAGCCCGCCCTTGCTTACCGGGCGCAATGGAACCGTCGTCACGCTCATCATCTTGTCCTTTCCTGCCCCTGGGGCGCCTTCGTCGGGCAGCGCTATAGGCGGGGCGGCGCGCGGCGGTCCAGCGCGAAATGAAAAAGGGCGCCGCGTTGCCGCAGCGCCCCTTTCACGAAACAGGATAGTCCGAAAGGACGGTCTTACTTGATACCGTCGCGTTCCATCCGCTTGCGCTCCATCTTGCGGGCGCGGCGGACGGCGGCGGCGCGCTCGCGCGCACGCTTTTCGCTGGGCTTTTCGTAGTGGCGACGCAGCTTCATTTCGCGATACACACCCTCACGCTGCAGCTTCTTCTTGAGCGCGCGAAGGGCCTGGTCGACATTATTGTCGCGAACGATGATCTGCATACGCCGTGTCGTCTCCTGTTCGTCAAACGAGCCATGTCCCCGGCTTCGTTCCGGTTCGCCATAGATCGCCGATATTCGGGCAATAAAAAGAGCGCCGCGAAAGCGCGACGTTCCGATGACGCCGCACTAAAGGGATTCGCGCCGAATTGCAAGCCCCCAGCGCCATATGGCGCAATTTGCGCCCCCCGGCGGGATTGTGCCCGCCCCTGCCACTGTGGCATAGGTAGCAGGACGAAACCGATAAGGACAGAGGATCAGGCCATGGCAACCCAGCTCAAGCGCAACAGCAAATATAGCGAGGCCGAATGGACGGCGCGCCAGGAACTCGCGGCCTGCTATCGTATTTTCGCGATGATGGGCTGGGACGAGCTGATCTTCAACCACATCACGGTCAAGGTGCCCGATCAGGACGGCGCCTTTCTGATCAACCCCTATGGCATGCATTTCAGCGAGGTAACGGCGTCGAGCCTGATCAAGATCGATATCGACGGCAACAAGCTCGACGAGGACAACCCCTGGCACGTCAACAAGGCGGGGTTCGTCCAGCACAGCCTGTTCCACCGCGTGCTTCCCGATGCGCATGCGATCATCCACACGCACACGACCGCGACGATGGCGGTGTGCGGGCTCGAAGGCGGACTCCAGCCGACGAACTTTTATGCCTGCAATTTCATCGGCCAGCTCGCTTATCATGATTTCGAGGGCGTGACTGTGCGCGAGGAAGAGGGCGAACGGCTCGTCAAGAACCTTGGCGACAAGCGCATATTGATGCTGCGCAACCACGGCCCCGTCGTGATGGGCAAGTCGCTGACCGACGCCTTCATCAAATATTGGGCGCTCCAACGCGCGTGCGAGATCCAGCTTGCGACGATGAGCATGGGGAAACCGATCCTGGTCGACGAAGATGTCATCAAGGTTCACCAGCGCGACCTCTACATGGCGGCGATCCCCGGCCAGTCGGGCAAGGCCGAATTCGACGCAATGGTGCGCAAGGTCGACAAGATCGACACGAGCTGGCGTGACTAATCCGGAAGGCGCGCTACACAGGGCGCCATGACGAAATTCTCGGTCAACGACCGCCCGGTCGAATATCGCATGGACCCCGAAACGCCGCTGCTTTGGGCGTTGCGCGATGCGTCGAACCTGACGGGCACAAAATATGGCTGCGGCACGGGAGAATGCGGTGCCTGCACGGTAGACATCGATGGCGAGGCGATCCGGAGCTGCATCGTCACCATCGCCGAGTGCGAGGGGCGCTTCGTCACGACGATCGAAGGGCTGTCGCGCGACCGCAGCCACCCGGTTCAGCAAGCGTGGGTCGCCGAGCAGGTTCCGCAGTGCGGCTTTTGCCAGTCAGGGATGATCATGGCCGCCGCCGCCCTGCTGCGAAAGAGCAGTAATCCGAGCGATGCGGAGATCGACGCGGCGATGACCAATATTTGCCGCTGCGGTACCTATCCGCGCATCCGTGGCGCGATCCGGCTGGCGAGCCGCGTGCTGCGCGGCGAGGAAAAGCTCGCCGCCGCCCCGCCGCCGGGCATCCGGCCCGAAGATGCGGCGCGCGCCGTGCCTTCGTTGAAACCGCCGGCCAGGCGCTGACTGTTCATCTAGCTGAACCTCAGGCAACATTGCGGTTCAGCGGCAACTCATCTTGCCCCGGGTAAATTTCGATTCATCTTCCCGGCTGGCCTGTCCGGCATGCGGGACACGAATTGGAGACACGCCAGATGAAGAAGAGTTTCGGAGGGCTGTTGATCGCCGCGACGATCCTGACGCCCATAGCCCCCGCGGCCGCCCGCCCGCAGGCCAACACGATCGAGATCGCTCAGCGCGGCGACCGCGGAGATCGCGGTCCGCGTGGCCCCGAAGTTCGCCGCGGCAACCGCGGCGGCGAAAGCCGTGCCCGCGAACAACGCCAGCGCCCGCAGCAACAAGTTCGCCAGCAGCGCGTCGAACGCAGCGAGACGCGCCGCGACCGCAGCGAACGGAGCGACCGCGCGGCGCGCCAGTCGCAGCGCGGCACCGAGCAGCGCCAGGTGCGCCAGGTCGAAGTGCAGCGCCAGCGTGGCGGCGCTTACGATCGCGACCGCGACGGCCGGACCGATCGCCGCTGGGATCGCAACAACGACAACCGCATCGACCGTCGTTATCGCGACAGCCGACGCGGCAACCACTGGAGCCGCGATTGGCGCAGCGACCGGCGCTATAACTGGCGCCACCACCGCCAGACGCACCGGCATTATTACCGGCTCCCGCGCTATTATTCGCCCTATCGGAACCATCGCTATACGCGGTTCCACATCGGCTTCACCTTGGGGTCGCTCTTTTACGGCCAGCGCTATTGGATCAACGATCCCTGGTATTATCGCCTTCCGCCCGCCTACGGCAATTACCGCTGGATCCGCTATTATGACGATGCGCTGCTCGTCGACATCTACTCGGGCGAGGTCGTCGACGTCCTCTATGACTTCTTCTGGTAATAGTCCTTTCGGTTACCAGAGGCTTCCTGAAGGGCCGGCGAAAGTCGGCCCATTTTTTTGACCGCGTTGCAAGAGCCGGTCACTTAAGAGCCGGTCACTTATATGTCAGGCGGCGCGTGGGACGCGCGGGCGGAGACGGCGTTCGCGGCCCGACTGGCCGATCAGCGTCTCGACATCGACGCTTTCGGCAAATTGCACACCGACACGATTGTCCTGTGACCAACGCGCCTGCGCATCGATCGTGGCCCCTTCGCCGAACCGCAGGCGAAGCGACGTTCCTTCGGGCACGTTCCAGAGTCCCTCGACAAGTGCGCCGCGTGACGAAACGTTACGCACGATCGCTTCATAATCATGGCCGCCGCTCTCGACGTTGATCGTCCGGAAAGTACGGACGCGCGGTGCGCGAACGCTTTTGAATCCGCGCGCCTCGATCTGTCCGCAATTATCGCGAAGCATATCGAGCGCAGCTTCGATACTGACGGGCTTACCATAGATATAGCCTTGGACATGACTGCAACCGAGTCCACGGATCAGCGCGAGGTCGTCGTGGGTCTCGACCCCTTCGGCCGTCGTTTCCATCCCCAATGCTCGCGCAAGACCGACGATTGACGAGATGATCGCGGCGTTCATGCTGCTGGGATCGGCGGCGCCAAGGACGAAACTCTGATCAATCTTGATCTTGTCGAAAGGCGCCTTTTTCAGATAGCCGAGCGCCGAATATCCGGTCCCGAAATCGTCTAGCGCCAACCGGACACCCGTGCGTTTCAGCTTCTGGAACATCGCCAGATTTTCCGGGCTCTCGTCAAGAAAGATGCCCTCGGTAATTTCCAGTTCCAACTGGTCGGGGGAAATGCCGGCGGCCGACACGGCGCTTACAATGGCCGACGGCAGCTTTTCGTTCGCAAACTGCCGCGGCGACACATTGACGGCGATTCGATAACCGGGACCGAGCCTTGCGATCGACGCACAAGCGGTGCGAATGATCCAATCTCCGATGGGGACGATCAAGTTCGATTCCTCCGCTATAGGAATGAACTTGACCGGATCGACCACCTCGCCGCTTTTGCGGTGCCAGCGGATCAACGCCTCGAACCCCGAAATATGTTCGCTGCCTACGTCGACGATGGGCTGGTAATGAAGCTGGAGTTCGTCATTCGCCAGCGCGTCACGAAGCGCATCCTCGATCGCCTTGCGCTCGCTCGCCTGGTCATGCATCGCGTCGGCGTAGAAGCGATGCACGCCGCGCCCTGCGTCCTTGGCGGCATAAAGCGCAAGATCGGCGTTGCGGACGAGGGCCGATGCCGTGATGGCTTCGCCGTCGGCCACGGCGATTCCGATCGACGAGCCGATGCGAATCTGCTGCCCCTCGATTGCAAACGGCTTGGCGAGGCTCAGGATGATCGCATTCGCGATGCCCGACAATTTTGCGGTTTGCGTTATCTGCGGCAGCACGATCTGGAATTCGTCACCGCCCAGCCGGCCCACCTGTCCCTTGTCGCCGATAATCTGCGTCAGCCGCGCCGCGACCTGCTGAAGCAATTGGTCGCCGACCGGATGCCCCATCGTATCGTTCACCGCCTTGAAGCGGTCGAGGTCCATCATCAGCAGCGCGCACGGCTGCGGACGGCCGCCCTGCCCCCCGAGCGCGCGATCGAGCAGATCGGAAATGTGAAGGCGGTTGGCGAGGCCGGTCAGCGTGTCGTAGCGCGCGAGTTGGTTGATCTCGCGCTCCGAGCGCTTCTTTTCGGTCAGATCGGTGCCGCTTCCGCGAAACCCCTGAAAATTACCGAGTTCGTTGGCAATGGGATTGCCCGAGATCGACCACCAGCGCTCCTCGCCAGGCACCGCAGCGCGCACTGTCAACTCATGAAACGGCGTTCGCGACGACAGGCTGAAGCCCAACGTCCTTTCCTCGCTTTCGTCGTTGCCGATACGCCTGCGGATAATCGCAGTGAACGGCTTTCCGATCAGCTCGGCCAACGGCACGCCCAGCTTCGCGGCCACCGTCGGCGATATATAGACGAGATGTCCGTTGCGGTCGGTTTCCCAGAACCAGCCGCGGCCAGCCCGTTCGAAATCGCGAACAAGGCCGAGCGCCCTTTCCTGCTGGCTCACGGCAAAGCGCCGCGCCCGCGTCGCTTCGCGCTGATGCCGGACGTCCTCGCGCATCATCGCGATCAACAGCCCCAGAAAGACCAGCCCGGCAAGCGCAAATGGCAATGACGCGATTCCGACCGCGCCGCCGAACGCCATCGCCCCTGCGAAAACGAAGAAGACCGGTCGGACAATGGCCGCCGCCGATGCGGCGACGAGAATAGCCCCCAGTCGCACCGCCGAATAGGCGTCGAAAAAGTTACGATTGGCGCCGAGCGCGAAGGCGGGAAGCATTGCCGCTGCACTGCAAAAGGTGCCGAAGGCGATAAGCGCGAGGCAAAATATTGCGAAGATTCGCCGCCGCCGCATGCTGGCCAGTCGCGACGCGCACATCAACTGGCCGGTCATCGCCAAAACGATGTCGCAGCACAGCCCGATAACCATGATGAGCCAAAGCGACGGCCGGGCAAGGAAATCGGCGCCTTCGGGGACCAAGACCAGCGTTAGGAAGACGAGCGCGCGCGCCACGAGCACATAGTGCCAGAGCTGCGCGACGCGCCGAAGCTGTTCCATGAATTCACGCGAGCGCAACAACGACGCACCGTCAGGCGCCTCGGTCACGACCGACCGAAAATTCGCTCCTCTGCTCCCCAAAATTCGCTTCCCTGCCGTTCCGGTGCCCCAAGACTGCAGTGGCGAAAAAGGGGTTGCCAATTCCTTACCTGCGCGGCGCTGATTTGTCCGATGCTGTGCCAAAACGAAAGGATTTGGTTTCGCTTCGCAACTTGATATGCTGCTGCCATGCCCGCCGTTCGCCTTTTGCCGCCCGACCGCTTCTTTGACCGCCAGCAATGGGCAGCGCTGACGCGCGCTTCGCCATGGCGCGGCGTGTGGCTCGTGGCGCACGCGTGGATCGTGACGGCGGCGTTGATCGGTGTGGCAACCTGGCTGCACCATCCGATTGCATGGCTTGCGGCGATCATATTTGTCGGCGGGCGCCAGCTCGGCCTCGCGATCTTGATGCACGATGCGGCGCACGGGGCGCTGCACCCCGACCGCAAGCTCAACAATTTTCTCGGTCAGTGGCTGACGGGCGCGGCGGTGGGATCGGACCTGATCGCCTATCGCACCTATCACCTGCAGCATCACAAGTTCACGCAGCAGCCCGAAGACCCCGATCTCTCGCTATCGGCCCCCTTCCCGACGACGCGCGCCAGCCTGTGGCGCAAGGTTTTCCGTGACCTCAGCGGGCAGACATTTTTCAAACAGCGCAAGGCACAATTCGCCTTTGCGGCCGTCGGGCTGAAGCCGATGCTGCGCGGCGAGGCGGCAGAAAAGGGACGCGCGAGCACCAAGGCAGGAACGCCGTTCAACAAACAGTCCGACGACGGCGTCACATCGCCGACTGCCGACGTCGCCGGCGCGATGGCGGTGACGCGCGCGGTCGGGCGCTTCCTCCTCGTCCAGACGGTGTTGCTCGCGCTGTCGTTGCTGCTCTGGGGATGGACGCCCTTCCTTCTGTGGCTCGCCGCGCTTGCGACGACGTTCCAGCTATACCTGCGTATTCGCAATATCGCCGAACATGCCTGCACGACGACCGGGAGCGACGATCCCTTCACCCATGCCCGTACAACGCGCGCCGGTTGGCTGGCGCGGGCGACGGTTGCTCCATATTGGGTGAATTATCACGCCGAGCATCACCTGTTCATGGGCGTTCCATGCTATCGCCTGCCGCAAGTTCACGAGGCGCTCGGGCGCGCCGACAAGCATCGGGCAATGACGATCGCGCCGAACTATGCCGCCGTGCTGCGGCAGGTCACCGCCGCCGGCTGACGGCTCAGCTCTCGGCAACGAAACGCGCGCCAGCGCGGTCCTTTACCGTCCTGGCGGGATCGAAGATCATCCCGTTCATCGCGATATAGACGCCGGGCGGCAACGTCTGCACCGCCGCGAGCGCGAAGCCGACGTTGAATTCGGCGTCGCTCGCGCGCACCGACGCGGGCTGCATCGCTCCCGTCATCACGATGGTTTTGCCCGCGACCGACTGAAGCACCCGCCCCGTCACCGCCATCGTGTCGGTGCCGTGGGTGACAAGGACTTGCGTGGCATCGCTCGCCGCCACCGCCGCACGGATCGCCTCGCGGTCGGCGTCGTCGAGTTCGAGGCTGTCCTTGCGCATCAGCTGCGTGACGCGGTGCGGGACATGGACATTATTCTCGCGCAACAGGTCGGGCAGCGTCGTCGGACCGACCTGATATTCGGAAAGCGCGTCGAAATAGACCTTGTCGATCGTGCCGCCGGTGGTGAAGATTTCGATCATAAGTGCCCTCAGGTCATTGCGAGGAGCGCAGCGAAGCAATCTCCAGACCTCGGCCTAGCGCACGGCCGATGGCGGGAGATTGCTTCGCTTCGCTCGCAATGACGTTCCATGTCATGCCAACGCCTCGGCGATCAGGCGCCGCGTGTTGTCGATCCCGAACAGTGCGATGAAGCTGCCCATGCGCGGACCAGCGCTCGACCCGAGCAAAGTTTCGTAAAGCGCCTTGAACCAGTCACGAAGATTTTCAAAGCCATAGGCTTCGTTCTTGCCGATCTCGTACACGATGTTCTGGATGTCGTCGGCCGATGCGTCGCTGCCCAGCGCGGCGAGTTTGTCGTCGAGTTCGCGCAGCGCCGCCGCCTCGCCGCCCGCGGGCTTGCGGCGCGCGAGCGTCGGCGCGACGAAGTCGCGGTTATACGCCATCGCATTGTCGATCAGCGCGTCGAGCTCGGGATAGGTCGCGGCATCAGCGCCGTCGATATATTGGCCGAGGTAGCGCCAGATCTGTTCCTTGGTCGCGTCGGCCCCCATCACCCCGACAAGGTTGAGGAGCAAGCCGAAGGTCACCGGAAGCACCGTTTCGGGCACCCCCTCGCCGCGCGCGACATGGACATGATGCACCGGATTGCCGAGCTTCTTGTCGGGCGCCTGCGCCGGATATTGCCCGCGCATCTGAAAATACTCGTCAACGGCCTTCGGGATCACACCGATGTGAAGCTGCTTCGCGGCCTTGGGCTCGCGATAGGCGTAAAAGGCAAGGCTTTCCTCGCTGCCATAGCTCAACCACTGCTCGATCGAGAGGCCATTGCCCTTCGACTTCGAGATCTTCTCGCCCTTTTCGTCGAGGAACATCTCGTAAATCAGCCCCTCAGGCTTGCGCCCGCCAAGCGCCTTGGCGATCTTGCCCGACTGGACGCCGCTGTCGGTCAGATCCTTGCCGTACATTTCGTAATCGACGCCGAGCGCGACCCAGCGCATCGCCCAGTCGACCTTCCACTGCAGCTTGGCACCGCCGCCGAAGATGCAGTGGGTGATCGTCTCGCCCTCATCCTCGAACGACACGAGACCCGCATCGGCGTCGACGACGGTAACGGGCACCTGCAGGACCACGCCCGATTTGGGGCTGACCGGCAGGATCGGCGAATAGGTCGCCGCGCGCTCGGCACGCAGCGTCGGCAGCATGATGTCGAGAATGTCCTGGTTGTGACGCAGCACATTGGCGAGCGCGGCGTCGAACGCGCCCGACGCATAACGCTCGGTCGAACTTACAAATTCATACTGAAAGCCGAAGCGGTCGAGGAATTCGCGCAGCATCGCATTATTGTGGTGCGCGAAGCTTTCATATTTGCCGAAGGGATCGGGGATCGCGGTGAGCGGCTTGCCCAGATATTCGCGCAGCATCTCCTGCTGCGGCACATTGTCGGGAACCTTGCGCAGCCCGTCCATATCGTCGCTGAACGCGACGAGGCGCGTCGGCGCGCCGCTGGTCAGCGTTTCATAGGCGCGGCGGACCATCGTCGTGCGGAGCACTTCGTTGAAGGTGCCGATATGCGGCAGGCCCGAGGGGCCATAGCCGGTCTCGAACAGCATCGCCTCACCCCCCGGCTTTCCGTCGGGATAGCGTTTGACCAGCTTGCGCGCCTCTTCGAACGGCCAGGCCTTGGACGATTGTGCGGCTTCGCGCAGCGATGGGTCGAGGTGCATATCGGTCATGGCGCGCCCATAGCCGCAAGCGAGGCCGATGGGAAGAAGCGCGGAAAACTGCGCAACTTCACACTGAATGCAAATTTCTGGTGGGGAAAGCGGACGCCTGACGAGACAAAAGCGACCGACGCGCGGGCGCATTTTGTCTCCATTGTCGCCTTTGGCAGGAGCGAGTCGCGGCGCGCATGTCGCCATCTTCACCACGCCAAGGAAAAGTAGGAAAGCCTTCTTCGACGGCGAGCGAACCAACCGGAAAATCGGCGGACCTGAGGACAGAGGTTGGTGAACCCCGGCGAAAAGCCGGGGTCTGCGCCCCGTAGCACTGCCTCTGTCTCGACCCCCGCTTTCGCCGGGGTTCACTTGCGTGATGAATAGAATGATCGCGAAGAAATCATGGTTACCGGAAATTTACCATAAGCGGCCTAGCATGACGGCCATGACAAGCCTTTCCCTCCCCCGTCCGCGCCAGTACCGGCGCACGCCCGTCGAGATCGACGTCACCGTCAACGGCGTCCTCAACATGATCGATGGCACGATTTCCGACCTCTCCGAAGGCGGCGCGCGCATCGACGGCGCCAGCATGCCGGTCCGCTCGCGCTGCGAAATCCATTATGGCGGGCAGGTGGTGTACGCCGTCGTCATGTGGGCCGAATTCGACCGGATGGGCGTTCGCTTTCCCTATGAGCTCACGAGCGGGCCGCTTTACAATGCGCTCGAACGCGCGCGCGGCCCGGCAGCAGCGCCCGTCCAGGTCTTCCGCACCAGCCGCCCATCGGGTTTCGGACGGCGCGGGCTGCGCTGATTTACGCATATCCAATCGTCATACCCGCGAAAGCGGGAACCCAGTTGCAACGCCGGTTCGCTGGGTTCCCGCTTTCGCGGGAATGACGACAAGGTGGACGCCCTTGCCGCGTTCGCCTTTTGTGCCTAGCGTGACGCGGTGGCGCTCAATCCTCTCCCCCTACCCGCGATTCATGCCAGCCATGTCGGCATCTGGCTCGCCGATGGCGACGGGCGCGCGCAGCGCGTCGGGCGCGGCGAGGCGATGGCGGCGGTGGCGGGAACCCCGCATTTGCTGCTCGGCGCGACGCTGACGGGCGACCGGCTCGGCTATCCCGAATTGTCGGGACTCGACCTGCTCGAACTCTTCGCTTTCCTGTTTCCCGCGCGCTTCGCTGTGCCGACCCCGGCGGGCATCGCGCGTGCGCTCGGGCTCGAAGCCCCGACGGACGAGGCCGCAATCGCGCCCTTTCTGCGTGTCGCGACCGCTGCGATGCTTGATGCGGCAAATGATCCGGCTTGGCCCGAGCGCGAAGGCGCGTGGCACAGCCTGCAGGCGCTTGCGCGCCAGCGATGGGCGTGGGCGCCCTTGCTCCAGCAGCATCTCCCGCGCGCCGAGCAATCCGATCGCTGGCTGTTCGCGCGCCTTCCCGAATGGGAGGAAGTATCGCCGCGCCCGCAGCCGCGACAGGTCGCGCTGGCGCCCGACGCGATTGCCGAGCGGCTCGACCGGCTGACCGGCGACGGTGCCGAACGGCGGCCGGGCCAGCAGGATTATGCGCGCGCCGCCGCCGCGATGTTCGAGCCGCGCGCGCGCAAGGATGCACCGCAAATGCTCGTTGCCGAGGCGGGTACGGGGATCGGCAAGACGCTCGGCTATCTCGCGCCCGCGAAGCAGTGGATCGACCAGTCGGGGGGCAGCGTCTGCATCTCGACCTTCACCAAGGCGTTGCAGCGGCAGCTCGCGCGCGAGACCGAGCGGCTCTACCCCGACGCCGCGACCCACCGCGAAAAGGTCGTGGTGCGCAAGGGGCGGGAAAATTACCTTTGCCTCCTGAACCTCGAGGACGCGTTGCAGGGCGGTTTTTCGGGGCGTGCCGCGATCCTTGCACAGCTTGTGGCGCGCTGGGCCTCCTACACGCGCGATGGCGACATGGTTGGCGGCGACCTGCCGGGCTGGCTTCCCGCGCTGTTCCGCCGCAACGGCACGACCGCGCTCACCGACCGGCGCGGCGAGTGCATCTATGCGGGCTGCCCACACTTCCGCAAATGCTTCATCGAGCGCTCGGCGCGCGCGGCGCAGCAGGCGGATTTCGTGATCGCCAACCATGCGCTGACGATGGTGCAGGCGGCGCGCCCGCGCGATGGCGGCGCGCCCGCGACGCGGCTGATCTTCGACGAAGGGCATCATCTGTGGGACGCCGCCGACAGCATGTTCGCCGCGGCGCTGACGGGACAGGAGGCGGTCGAGATCCGGCGGTGGGTGCTGGGGCCAGAGGGCAAATCGCGCGGGCGGCGGCGCGGGCTCGCGGCGCGGCTCGCCGACGTGGCGAGCTATGACGAGGCGGGGAACAAGGCGATCGACGCGGCGATTGCGGCGGCGGGCGAGTTTCCGGGCGAAGGCTGGCTCGCGCGGCTCAACGAAAATGCGCCGTGGGGGGCAATCGAGCGGCTGCTCGCGGCGGCACGCGCCATGGTCTATGCGCGCGCGGTCGATCCGCGCGGCGCCGACAGCGGCTATGGTCTCGAAACCGAGCTCGCCGATCCCGAGCCCGCGCTGGTCGAGGCCGCCGGCGGCGCAAGCGACGCGATCGAGGCGCTGCTGCGCCCGTTAATGGCGCTCGGCAAGCGGCTCGACGCGCTCGTCGAGGACCCACCCGACTGGCTCGACGGCCAGACACGCGCGCGCGTCGATGGCGCACGCGCGAGCCTCGGCACGCGAATCGATACGCTCGGCGGCTGGCTGTCGCTGCTCGGCCGCGTCGGCGGTCCCGCCGATCCCGCCTTCGTCGACTGGCTTGCGGTCGACCGCTTTGACGGGCGCGAATATGACGCGGGGCTGCACCGTCACTGGCTCGACCCCGCCTACCCGGTTGCCGAGGCCGTCTATCGCCCCGCGCACGGCGTGCTCGTGACGTCGGCGACACTGCGGAGCGGCGCGCGGGACGATGACGGCTGGACCGAAGCCGATATTCGCACCGGCGCGCGCCACCTCGACGGCGCGGCGCGCCATTTCGCCGTGGCGAGCCCCTTTGACTATGCGCGGCAGGCCGAGGTGCTCATCGTCACCGATATCGCGCGCGGCGACCTGCCCGCGCTCGCGGGCGCATATAGCCGGCTGATCGAGGCGTCGGGGGGCGGCGCGCTCGGTCTGTTCAGCGCGATAAGGCGGCTGCGTTTCGTCCATGCGCGGATCGCCGACCGGCTTGCGCGCGCGGGGCTGCCGCTCTTTGCCCAACATGTCGATCCGCTCGACACCGGTACGCTCGTCGATATTTTCCGCGCCGACCCGCATGCGTCGCTGCTCGGCACCGATGCGCTGCGCGACGGGGTCGACGTGCCGGGCGATTCGCTGCGGCTTGTGGTGATGGAGGGCGTGCCATGGCCGCGCCCGACGATCCTCCACGCGGCACGCCGCGCTGCGCAGGGAGGAAGCGCCTATGACGACAGCGTCATACGCGCACGGCTGGGCCAGGCGTTCGGGCGGCTGATCCGCCGCGCCGACGATTTCGGGCAGTTCGTGATGTTGTCGGCCAGCGTGCCGTCGCGGCTGCTGTCGGCCTTTCCCCCCGGCACACCGATCCGGCGTCTGCCGCTCGACGAAGCGGTGAACCATGTTGCCGCCGCCAATGTCGAGCGCCGAAAAAGCGCATATCCTGCCTTTTCACCGTCATGACTTTGCGGCACAAGGCGGCGCAATCGGGGGAAGAGCGCGGGATGCGCGGGGAGAGATTTTGAAGAGCTTGACGATCCTGCGCCACGCGAAATCGGGTTGGGACGCCCCGGTCGAGCGCGATTTCGACCGCCCCATCAACCCAAGAGGCCGCCGCGGCGCGGAACTGATCGGCCAATATCTGAAGAAGCAGGCGCTGCCCGTCGACCGCATCGTCGCCTCGCCTGCCGTGCGCGTGACCGAAACGCTCGACATTTTCCAGCCAGCCGCCGACCTCGACGCGCTGGAGCCGCATTGGGACCGGCGCATCTATCTCGCTTCGGCCGCAACATTGATCGAGGTGCTGCGCGACACGGGGCGCGATGCCGAGCATCTGCTGATCGCGGGACATAATCCGGGGCTGGAGGATCTGGCGTTGATGCTCGTTCCCGAATCGGCAAACGATCCATTGCGCGCGGAAATCGAGGCGAAGTTGCCGACCTCGGCGCTCGTACGGATGGAAATCGACATCGACGACTGGCACCGGCTCGACATCGGAATGGCGCGGATCGTGGCTTTCGTCCGCCCGCGCGACCTCGACCCCGCGCTCGCGCCGTCGATGGACTGAGATTGAGCGCCTCCGCCGCGGCTGGAAACTACCGAAAAGTGACATTCACCGTACCGTCACCCCGGACTTGATCCGGGGCCCCGCTCAGCAACGGTGAGAAGCGGGACCCCGGATCAAGTCCGGGGTGACGAGGGTATTATTGAATGTCCCGTCCCCACCCCAAAGCCGCCTTCGCTGCGCGGCGAGCCCGCCGATTCAGTCTAGCGCGGCCACCAGCCGCTGACGCAGCGCCACAAGGGCCTCGACCGGGACGCCCGTACCCGCACCGTTGCGAACCGCACCAATCCCGGTAGCGGGCGCGGCCGCCTTGCCGCTTCCGTCCGACAACGCCTTCCGCGCCCCTTCGACGGTGAAGCCCTGCACATGCAGCAGATGATGGATATGCTCGGCGAGCGCGACATCCTCGGCGCGGTAATAGCGGCGGCGGCCCGAGCGTTGGAGCGGCCGGAGCTGCGGAAAGCGCGTTTCCCAATAGCGCAGGACATGCGTCGGAACACCGATGCGATCGGCAAGCTCGCCGATCGCGAGCATCGCACCGTCCGCCTTTGCGCCCTCGTCAGATCCGGCCATTGCGAAACGGTCGATTATTTACCGGCCACGCGCGCGCGCATCGTCTGGCTGGCGCGAAACGTCATGACGCGGCGCGGGAGGATCGGAACCTCGACCCCCGTCTTGGGGTTGCGGCCGATACGCTGCGCCTTGTCGCGCAGCACAAAGGTGCCGAAGCCCGAAATCTTCACATTCTGACCCTCGGCAAGCGCATCCGACATATGGGCAAGAATCGACTCGACAATCTGAGCCGATTCATTGCGCGACAATCCGATTTGCTGGTTGATCCGCGCGGCGATGTCGGCGCGCGTAAGCGTTCCTGCGGTCATGGTGTTCCCTTCCCCCTCATGAAGCGAATTTCACAGGTCTCGGACGGCCCCCACCATCACGAGTCCTGCCATTCTTGTAACAAAAGAGAATTAATCCGCCAAACTGAAAAGGATGGGGCGAGAAGTTGACGCGACGAAGGCGCGTCAGACGCGCAGGACCGCTGCGCCCCAGGTGAAGCCGCCGCCCATCGCTTCGAGCACGACCAGATCGCCGCGCTTGATCCGCCCGTCGCGCACGGCGAGGTCGAGCGCCAGCGGAACCGACGCGGCGGACGTGTTGGCATGCTGATCGACCGTCAGGACGACGCGCTCGGCCGGAAGCCCCAGCTTTTTCGCGGTTGCGTCGATGATGCGGCGGTTCGCCTGATGCGGCACCACCCAGTCGACATCGGCTGCCGAAAGTCCCGTGTCGGCGAGCACCTCGCCGAGGACCGAGGCGAGATTGGTCACAGCGTGGCGAAAAACTTCGCGCCCCTGCATGCGGACATGGCCGACAGTCCCCGTCGTCGACGGCCCGCCATCGACATAGAGCATGTCGCAATATTGCCCCTCGGCGTGGAGGCGGGTCGCAAGGATTCCGCGATCATCGTCGACATCCTCGGCGGACAGCACGACCGCACCGGCTCCGTCGCCAAAGAGCACGCAGGTCGCGCGGTCTTCCCAGTCGAGAATCCGGCTGAAGGTTTCCGAACCGATGACGAGCGCATGTTTCGCAGCGCCCGTTCGGAGCATCGAGTCGGCGACCGAAACGGCGTAGAGAAAGCCCGAGCAGACCGCGGCAACGTCGAACGCGATACAGTCGGGCGCGCCAAGCATCGCCTGCACCTTGGTCGCGGTTGCAGGGAAGGTGTTGTCGGGTGTCGCGGTCGCGACAATGATCAGGCCAATGTCGGCAGCTTCGAGGCCCGCCGCCTCAAGCGCCTGCCGCGCTGCGGCGGCGCCGAGCGTACCGGTCGTCTCGTCGGGTTCGGCAATGTGGCGAAAACGGATGCCCGTGCGCTCGACGATCCACTCGTCGCTCGTATCGACGCGCTGCGCGAGTTCTTCGTTCGAAACGCGCGTACGCGGCAGCGCAGCGCCGGTACCAGCCAGAACAGAGCGTAAGGTCATGCGGCCTGGCCGCGGAAATTGGCAAGATCTTCGGTCACCTGACGCGTTATATCCTTTTCGACGAGCTCGGCGCAAAGGTGAACCGCATTGGCGACCCCTTTCGCATCGGCGCTGCCGTGACTTTTGAGCACGACGCCGTTGAGCCCGAGGAACACGGCGCCATTGTGGTTGTTGGGGTCGAGATGGTGGCGAAGCAGCTCGGTCGCAGGCCGCGAGATCAGGAAACCGATCTTCGAACGTGTCGAGCTGGTGAAGGCACGGCGCAAAAGGTCGGTGACGAAACGCGCGGTCCCCTCGATCGTCTTGAGCGCGATATTGCCCGAAAAGCCGTCATGGACGACAACGTCGACCTCGCCGCGCGACAGCTTGTCGCCTTCGATGAAGCCGGTGAACTGCATCGGCAATCCGGTCGCGCTGCGCAGCAGCGCCGCCGCCTCGCGAATCTCGCCGGTGCCCTTCAGTTCCTCGGTCCCGATATTGAGCAGGGCGACGCGTGGCTTGTCGAGGCCCATCGCCGTACGCGCATAGGCCGCGCCCATGACGGCGAACTGGACAAGGTTGTTCGCGTCGCAATCGGTATTGGCACCAAGGTCGAGCATCACGACGTCATTGTCGCCGAGCGACGGCAGCAGCGCCGCCAGCGCCGGCCGGTCGATCCCCGGCATCGTGCGCAGCGCAAGCTTCGCCATCGCCATCAGCGCACCGGTGTTGCCCGCCGACACGGCGCCGCCGGCATCGCCGCGCTTCACCGCGTCGATCGCGAGCCCCATCGAGGTGCTTTTCGCCTTGCGCAACGCCTGGCTCGGCTTGTCCTCGCCTGACACCACGCCGTCGGTGTGGATTATGTCCGACGCCGCGCGCAGGTTCGGGTGATTGTCGAGCGCGGCCTTGATCCGCGTCTCGTCGCCGACGAGCAGAAAACGGAGGCGGTCGTGCTTGTGGCGCGCCATCGCGGCGCCCGCGCACATTACGCGAACGCCGACGTCACCGCCCATCGCATCGATTGCGATTCGCGGTGTCAGGCTCATCTGCGCGCCCTCCGGCTAATGATCAGGCGCCGGCCGAAACCACTTCGCGGCCATTGTAATGGCCGCAGGCGTTGCAAAGATTGTGCGGACGCTTCAACTCGCCGCAGTTCGGGCATTCCTGAAAGGCTTCGACCTTCAGGCTGTCGTGGCTGCGACGCATGCCGCGCTTCGAGGGCGAGGTTTTTCGCTTGGGGACGGCCATGATATTTCCTGCATTCTTAAATGTTTATACGAATCGGCGAACCCGGATTTGTCCTTTCCGTCGCCGGAAATGACTGGCCCGCCCGCCGCGCCGAAGCCTGTTCCCACCACGAAATGGACAGGAAATCTTCCGCCGGAGGGTGCCTCAACGCCTGTTGGTGTCGGGTGCCGGATCGGGCGCGGCTATAGCGTTTTTGCCCGCAAAGGCAAGCCCCGAGCGTCGACACAGCCAGCCTTGCCGATCGCCCTGCTTGGTGCCACACCTCGCTCCCGCCGGATCGCGACGACGCGCCGGCCAATCGATGGGGGAGCCGATAATGATGATATTGCCGATCAGCCTGACAATCGCGGCGGGCGCCGTGTTGCTGAACCTGTGGCTGACGATGCGTGTCGGGCGCGTGCGCGGGCAAGAGAAAGTATCGATCGGCGACGGCGGGAACGAGCGCGTCATCCGCCGCATGCGCGCGCACAGCAATTTCGTTGAGAATACCGCGTTCGTCGTCATCCTGTTGGCGCTTGTCGAGTTGGGACTCGGTTCGTCGATCTGGCTGTGGGGCGTCGGCGCGCTTTACCTGGTCGCGCGCATCCTGCACGCACTGGGGATGGATGGCATGATGTGGGGCCGGATGGCCGGCACGACCGTGACGATGCTCGTCCAACTGGGCCTTGCGGTCACCGCGCTCGCCATCGTCTATCTGACGCCGGGGCAGATCACGGTTACCGAGGTCTCGGAAACCATCGTCCAACCCTCGAACTGAGCCCCCCCTTAGGGTCCTGACCCTAACCCGCTATCGCGGCATCACCGACATAGGGATTGGTGCGCCGTTCCTGTGCGAAGCTGCTGTGCGGGCCGTGGCCGGGCAGAAAGATTGTGTCACCCCCGAGCGGCCACAGCTTGCCCGTGATCGAATCGAGCAATTGCTGATGATTGCCGCGCGGGAAATCGGTGCGCCCAATCGAGCCCTGGAAAATCACATCACCGACGATCGCCAGCTTTGATTCGGGGTGATGAAACACGACATGACCGGGCGTGTGGCCCGGACAATGGATCACGTCGAGTTCGAGATTGCCGACCCGCACCGTGTCGCCGTCGACGAGCCAGCGGTCGGGCTCGAAGCTTTCGCCGACCATGCCGAAGCGCGCGCCATCCTCGGCAAAACGCTCGATCCAGAAACGGTCGTCCTCGTGCGGCCCCTCGATCGGAACGCCCAGCTCCTTCGCCAGCATCCCCGCCTGCCCGCAATGGTCCATATGGCCGTGGGTGACGAGGATCTTCTCTACCTCGACCCCGGTCTGACGCACCGCTTCCTTCAGCTTGTCGAGGTCACCGCCGGGATCGACGAACGCCGCCTTGTTCGTTTCGGTGCACCAGAGCAAGGTGCAATTCTGCTGGAAAGCGGTGACGGGTACGATGGCGGCCTTGAGCGGCGGGTTGGGAGCATTCATGGCGCATGATGTGGGCAAAAGCGGCCGCTTTGGCAAGGGAGGCGCAATGTCGCAGAGCTTTGAGATAGCGAAATGAGCGGATTATACAGGCGCTCATGACAGAGGCATTTGCTCAAGGCACCGTCCACACGGCAGGCGACGATATGCGGTCGGCCATTCAGGCCGATCCCGCGATTCTTGCGCTTTGGCAGGGGCTGACCCCGCTCGGCCGCAACGAGTTCATCTGCTGGGTCGAGGATGCGAAACAGGCGAAAACACGCGCGCGGCGGATCGAGCGGACGGTCGAGGAACTGATCGAGGGCAAGCGCCGCCCCTGCTGCTGGGCGGGGTGCATCCACCGCACCGACAAAGCTCCGAGCAAGTGGCAGCAGGCGGTGCTGATCGACAAGAAGGCGAAGTAGGGAGCGCGGCGCCTCAGCGCAAGGTCATCGTATCGCCTTCGACCTTTACCGACTCGAGCTTGGACAAATAGCTCTGGCCAAGCAGCGAAACGCCCATGTCCGCGTCGATCACCGCCGCCTGCACGCGCTTCACCTCGACCCCGTCGACATCGACGCTGTCGAGCATGACGGGGCGCAGCGGTACGACGCCGCCCGCCGTGTTCGCCCTGCCCGCGATCGGCAGCCGGTCGACGTCGATGCCGATGGCCTCGGCATCGCGGCGCGTCAGCGCGATGACCGAAGCGCCGCTGTCGACCATCATGCGGATATTGGTGCCGTCGATGTTGGCGTCGGCATAGAAATGCGAATCGCCCGCGCGACCGAGGCGAACCTCGCCTGGCGAGTTGGCGCCCGACGACCAGCCGCCGCGGCTCCGCTCCCCCGTCGTCCAATTGTCATGGTCGCCGCTGACCGTCGCCGCGGTTTCGATCGATTCGGGTGCGCTCATCCGGCTGGCGAAGCCCGCCATGCCCACCGATACGACCGCGATCACTCCGGCCAAGCCAAGATAACGCCCCAACATGGCGCGATATTGGCAGCGAAGAATTGGAGTTTGGTTAAACGCCGCCTGCCTCTGCGGGTAGCTCGATGAATGCCCGCCATCCGGGCGCCTCGGCAAGCGAGGAATGAACGATGCGCGCGCAGGCGAAACCCCGGCCGCGTGCATTGTCGGCTTCGGCGGCCGAACGCGGCCATCTGCGATCCCCGCCGTCCTTTGCCGACCAGCAAACGAGCGCCTCGGCCCCGGGGCGAGCGGCTATTTCGGCCCGCTCGTCGACCGAATAGCCGGGCGGAACGGTCCAGCCCAAAATTTTGCGCGCCGGCGGAGTATCTGCCGCAAGCACGGCGGCGAACGCGCTGCATCGATCGTCGAGCAACCGCTCGATCGCGCGCTGATCACCGGCGCCGAGCCAGCGGCCGCCGAGCAACGGTTTCCAGCGACGCGCGTCGCGCGACTTGAGTGCCGCAAGCAGTTCGTCGGCTGCCGCCTCGATTCGCGGGAGCCAGGGCGAGTCGGACGCAAGCTCTGCCAGGGGCACGGGCGCCACATCGACGGCGCCATCAACGGAGCCAGGGACGATAGGGGATGCGTCATCTTGGGCGGCCAGCGGCGGTGGCGCGGGTTCGCACGCCGGCATCGCAGCGACGGACGTGGCAGCAGCCATGCCTGCGAACAGCAGCAAAAGGACGAGCGCGCGCATGCGCCCAATATAGCAGCCCTGGCTGCATGCGTCATGAACCGGTCGCGACAAGCCCTTCGCGCATCCACATCGGCGCTGCGTCCGCGTCGATCGACTCGACCCGCCGATGCTCGACCGACCAGTCGAGGTCGGGATAGGCAATCCTTTGGCGCTTTTCGTCGGCGTCGGCGATCGGCACGACGACGATCCGCCGGTTGACCTTTTGCCGCCAGTTCATCCGCGCGGTATTTTCCTGCCCGACATAGCAGCCCTTCGCAAAGCTGACGCCGTTCAGTTCGGCGGCATTGCATTCGAGCCACAGCGTCTCGCCATCGCCCAGTTCGGCGCGTCCTTCGGCGACGCCGAACGAGAGCCGATGCGCGCGCCACGCGGCGTCGGCGCCCTCGCCCTTCCCCGCCGGAGCGAGCCAGCGGCGGCCGAGGTCGACAAGCCGGGGGTCGGGAACGCCTTGCTCGCCCCCGGGCGCCCAATGCACCGCAAGCTGCTCGTCACGCGCAATCGTGATCGCGCGGCGCAGGCGATAGAGCGTCAGTCGCTTGGCGAGCGCGTCGGCGGTTTCAGCCTCGCAGTCGACGAGAATGTCGTCGCCATCCGCCCAGATCAGAAAGTCGAACAGCGCCTTGCCCTGCGGCGTCAGCAGCGCCGCCCAGACGGGCAGCCCGCCCGAGACGTCGTTGGTGACAAGGCCTTGCAGGAAGCCGCGGACATCCTCCCCCGACAGACGGATGAGGGCGCGGTCGTGGAGGGTAGTATTGGTCATGGCAGAGAAATAGGCTGCCGGGACGACGACTTAAAGCCCCTCCCGCACGCGCGAGGGGTTTGGGGTGGGCCTGACCGCAAACTTGGGCTAAGCGCCGCACCGGACTCGCCCACCCCCGTCCCCTCCCGTTTGCTGGAGGGGGGAGAGAATGACATGACCGACCGCCTGACCATCCGCCGCCCCGACGATTGGCACGTCCATTTGCGCGACGGCGCGATGCTCGCGCATGTCGCGCCCCATACCGCGCGCCAGTTCGCGCGGGCGATCGTGATGCCCAACCTGTCGCCGCCGGTGACGACGGTCGAACAGGGCGTCGCCTATCGCGAGCGGATCGTCGCCGCCGTCCCGGCCGAGATGGATTTCACACCGCTGATCGTCGCCTATCTGACCGACGCGAGCGACGCGCACGAAATGGCGCGCGGCCATGCCGAGGGGGTGTTCACCGCAGCCAAGCTTTATCCCGCGCATGCGACGACCGGCAGCGCGCACGGCGTCACCGACGTCGCGAACATCATGGGCGTGCTAGAGCGGATGCAGGACATCGGCATGCCGCTGCTGATCCACGGCGAGGTCACCGACCATGATGTGGACATCTTCGACCGCGAGGCGGTGTTCATCGAGCGCACGCTGGCGCCGCTGGTCAAGGCATTGCCCGGCCTCAAGATCGTCTTCGAGCATATCACGACCGCCGAGGCGACCGCGTTCGTCGCCGATGCGCCCGCGAATGTCGCCGCGACGATCACGCCGCAGCATCTGCACATCAATCGCAACGCGATGCTCGTCGGCGGCATCCGCCCGCACGCCTATTGCCTGCCCGTTGCGAAGCGCGAACATCACCGGCTGGCGGTGCGGAAAGCGGCGACGTCAGGCTCGCCCAAATTCTTCCTCGGCACCGATAGCGCGCCGCATGCCGTCCATACGAAAGAATCGTCGTGCGGCTGCGCGGGGATTTTCAACGCGCCCTTCGCGCTCGAATCCTACCTCGCCGCCTTTGAGGAAGACGATGCGCTCGACAAGTTCGAAGGCTTCGCGAGCGAGCATGGCCCGCGCTTCTATGGCCTGCCGCTCAACGAAGGCACGGTGACGCTCGAGCGCGCCGAGGTGACGGTGCCGTCACATATCGGCGATGTCGTGCCCTTCCACGCAGGCGAGACGCTGCGCTGGCGGCTGGCCTGACCCCCGTCAGGCGACTTCGATCATCCGGCTCGCGCGCATCTTGCGCCACAGGTCATAGCTGAACACCGCGATGCTCGCCCAGATGAGCAGGAAACAGACGAGCTGCGCGGGCTTCAATGGTTCGCGGAACAGGAAGATGCCGAGCAGGAACTGGATCGTCGGCGCGAGATACTGGATGAAGCCGAGCGCGGCATAGCTCATCCGCCGCGCCGCGGTCGCAAAGAGCAGCAGCGGCACCGCCGTCACCACCCCGCCCGCCGCGAGCAGCAGGCTGATTTCCACGCTCGACCCGAATCCTGTCGGACTGCCCGCGAAGAAATAATAAGCGGCAGCGGCGAGCGAGAGCGGCAGCAGCAAGGTCGTTTCGACGGCAAGGCCGGGGAGCGACCCGACCGCCACGACCTTTCGCAGCAGGCCATAGGTGCCGAACGAGAGCGCGAGCGTGACGCTGATCCAAAGCGTATCGAGCGCGCCAGCGAGCAGGATCGCGACGCCGACCGCCGCCATCGCGACCGCAACGGCCTGAAGCCGCGACAATCGCTCGCCCAGTACGAGCGTGCCGAGCAACACGTTGACGAGCGGGTTCAGATAATAGCCGAGGCTCGCCGCGAGCACATGGTCGGTGAAGATCGCATAGATATAGACGAGCCAGTTGATCCCGATCAGCAGCGCGCTCGCAAGCAACAGCCGCAGCGCCCGCCAGTCGCGAAATGCGCCCAGATATTCGCCGATCTGGCGGCGGAACGCCATGATCAGGAAGCAGAAGGGCAGCGACCAGATGATCCGCTGCGTCAGCACTTCGACCGGGGGCACCGCGTCGAGCAGCTTGAAGAAAATGGGGACGAAACCCCAGATGCAATAGGCGGCGAGCGCGTAGGGAAGACCGCCCCGATCGCTCGCGGCCGACGCCGAATCCTGTGCCATTACAGCTGCTTTCGCTGGATCAGATGATGCCGCCGCCGAGCATCAGGCGGATCACGCCGATGACAATCACGACGATACAGAGATTCCGGCCGGCGTTGCGCTCTGACATCGCGCCAAGCGCGAGGCCGACGACGGCGACCGGAACGATTACCCAATTCGCCCAGCCGAGAAGCGGGATGAAAGCCACGACCGCAAGCACGAGCGCGATCAAACCGATAAGAAGCGACGCGATATTGAGCATGGGCCGACTTTTTGCACGCGCCTGTGTGCGCCGCAAGCCGTTTCGCCGGTCGCGCGGTTCGTCGACACGGGGCCTCGCTTCGTCTTGTTGCCTTGGGTTCATGCAACGCGAGGCAGATTCGGCTCGTTTTCTCCCCAGGCGTCCGGGGAGCGAATGGCTTTACGAGACGTTGAACCAGGAAAGGATTTGAAATGCGTATCATGACGAAGGGGCTGTTGGGCGGGATTGCCGCCGCCGGGATCGCGCTGACCGCGCCCGCTTATGCCGGGACCGCAGCCCCTGCGAAGGCAGGCGGCTATTACGAACTCGACCAGTCGGCCGGCTTTCACAAGCGCAAGAAGCGGCATAGCCATTATGCCCGCGACCAGCGCATCAACCGCGATACGCGCATCTGGCGCGGCAATGACGGCCGCTATCGCTGCCGCCGCGACGACGGCACGACCGGCCTGCTCATCGGCGGTGCAGTCGGCGGGCTTGCCGGTCATGAAATTGCCGGCGACGGCGACAAGCTGCTCGGCACGATCATCGGCGCAGGCGCTGGCGCACTGATCGGCCGCGAGATCGACCGCGACAAATATCGCTGCCGCTAAGCCACGGAACCCGTCCCGGGTGTGGGTCCGAGACCCCTCCGCCCGCACACGCGATGGAGAGGGCGTCGACCATGTTGTCGGCGCCCTCAAGGCGTGCGCGCTTGCCCCGCCACCGCTCTTGCCGCTAAGGCACGGGCGAGTTGCTGCGGGAGAGATAGCGTCATGCTCAACGGGCCCTTGCTCGTCACCGAAAGGCTGATCCTGCGTCCCCCGGCGGCCGAGGATTTCGACGCCTTTGCCGAAATGTGCACCGAAACCGAAACGATGGAATATATCGGCGGCGTTTGCGAGCGGTCGCAGGCTTGGCGCCAGTGGTGCACACTCGCGGGCGCATGGCACATCCGCGGTTTTTCGATGTTCTCGGTCATCGAGCGCGCGACCGGCGAATGGGTCGGACGGCTGGGACCGTGGGAACCCGACGGCTGGCCGGCGCCCGAGGTCGGCTATGGCGTTCGCGCCAAATTTGCCGGAAAGGGCTATGCCTTCGAGGGCAGCGTCGCGGCGTGCGATTTTGCCGTGGAATTCCTGAAGTGGCCCGAGTTGATGCACAGCATCGACCCTGCCAACCACCGCTCGCAGGCGCTCGCCCGCCGCCTCGGCGCCACCAACAGCGGTCCGACGCGTCTTCCGGCGCCTTTTCAGAATGCGCCGGTCGATGCCTGGACCCAAAGCGCCGATGCCTGGCGCGTCAAGCGAAAGGAATTCCGGCCATGACCGATCGCCATATCGATCCCGAGCGCGCACAGTTCGACGCCTTCAAGACGCTGCCGCGCGACACGCCTATCCATATGCTCAACCTTGTCCGGTTCAAGGCAGAGGCCAGCTATCCCGACGACCATCCGCTCGCCGGCGAGACGCTGACGGGTGCCGATGCCTATGCCAATTACGGGCGCGAGAGCGGACCGATTTTCCAGCGTGTCGGCGGCAGCATCGTCTGGCGCGGCACGATGGAAGCGCTGCTGATCGGCCCCGAGGACGAGCGATGGGACGCGGTGTTCATCGCCCAATATCCGAACAGCGGCGCCTTTATGGAAATGGTCACCGACCCCGCCTATCGCCTGGCCGTCGTCCACCGGCAGGCCGCGGTCGAAACCTCGCGCCTCATCCGCTGCGCGCCCGATGCGTCTCGGTCCGGCACAGTTTTCGGATAACAAATCCTTACAAGTTAACGCAATTTGCTCACATCTTCTTAACCGTTCTTCGGCACTTCCGAAGGATAGATTAAGGGAGTGTTAGCGATGATCTTGCGCGGAAAATGGCTCGTCACCGGATTGCTGGTGCTCGCCGCACCGCTCGCCGGGTGCCGGGACAATCCCGAAGCCAAATCTGACCTCAGGCCGCTCGACGACGGGCTGACCGAAGCCGACCCCGCCATCAAGGGCGCGCTCGAGGACAAGATCATGGTCGACCCCGAGCTCGCGGGTCAGGCCAACCGCAACGCCGTCGGCCCCGGCAACCGCCCCGTCGATGGCGGCGTTCCGGGCGTCCGGTCGGGCAAGACCGCAACCGTCGCCGAGGCCGCGGCGGCCCTGAAAGCGGGCAAGCTGCTGCAAGCACCCAAGGCGCTGGCGTTCGAAGAAGGCTGCGAGGATTGCGACGCCGCCAAACGCCCCGTCACCATCGGCGCGCTCGCGCGCGACCAGCAGAATGGAGGCTGCGACGCCAAGCTGACCTATGGCAACCAGTGGGCCGAGCGCCTGCCCGCCGCGTTCAGGGTCTATCCGCGCGCAACGCTCCGCGAGGCTGCGGGGGTCGCAGGCGGCAAATGCAATTTGCGCGTCGTCAATTTCCAGACCGCCGCGTCGGTCCAGGGCGTGCTCAACTATTATCACACGCTCGCGATCCGCAACGGCTATACAAGCGACCACCGCGTGCGCGGCAACGAACATGTGCTTGGCGGCACCAAGGGCGATCTGGCCTTTGTCGTCTTTGCGCGGCGCGACGGCGGGATGACCGACGTCGACCTCGTCGCCTCGGGCGGCCGCTGATCCTTTTTCCTGACGGTACGAAAAAGGCCCCGACGCACAAGCGCCGGGGCCTTTTTATTGCGCGGCGGAAAGGTCAGACCTTGTCGCCAAGCGCACCTTTGACTTCGCCCTTGAGGTTCTGGGCCTCACCCTTGCGCTCCTGCGCTTCGCCTTCGGCGCGCAGGCGTTCGTTTTCGGTCGCCTTGCCGATCGCCTGTTTGGTGTTACCTGCCGCCTCGTTGGCGACGCCTTTGGTCTTGTCGGTCAGTTCACCCATGGGGAGTCTCCTTCGGTTGTCGGAGGCGGTAGCGCCTCACATCCGATCAACCGGTCCCACTGGCGCATGTTCCGCAATTTGCGACCAGCCGTTTATCTCGACAAGATAAAAAGGGCGCTGCGAAACAGCGCAGCGCCCCTGGTCTTCGATATTGTTACGGGCAGCAAGGAAGCCCGCAGCAGGCGGCAATCGCGCAGCAAGCCGCATGGAAGCTCGCCTGGACAACGCCCGGTTCGGCGGCAAAGACCGCAGTCGGCCCGATGGCAGCGAGGGTGGCAGCAATTTTCAGCATAGTCTTCATTATCTTCACTCCGGTAAAATCGATCCAATTCAGTTTACGTCGATGCGGACTTTTCGCGGAGGTGGAGTAGCCGGTTCGATTTCACCGCCCGCAAGCGGACGATCGATCAAACTATAACCGCCCGATGACGGAAGGACGATTTCCGGCGCGGCAAAATCTGGCCGATTGACGTCGGCGGCGGCGCGGCAACAGCCCTGCATCGCGGCCTTGTCGCAGGACGGTGTCGGAGGCGCTTGGTCGCCGTCGCGGTCACCGTTCAAGGCGTACGATAAACAGTTGCCACGCAGATCGGGGCAGCAGGCTTGCGCCGCGCCCTGCTGGACGCCCGTCACGCACAGCGCAGCAAACAGCCCAAAGAAGAACAGCACGCGCGACCACATGAGACCTTGTTCGCGGCAGGTCCGGCCAATGTTACGGCGGCATCGGAATTCGGCTGGTCAGATCAATCCCGCAAGCGGGCTCGACGGGTCAGCGTAACGCCGCTGCCCCATCCGCCCGGCGAGATAGGCGTCGCGCCCGGCCTCGACGGCGAGCTTCATCGCGCGCGCCATGCGAATGGGGTCCTTCGCCTCGGCAATCGCGGTGTTCATCAGCACGCCGTCGCAGCCCAGTTCCATAGCAACTGCGGCATCGCTCGCCGTGCCGACGCCGGCATCGACGAGCACGGGGACCGACGCGCCCTCGACGATCAGGCGGATCGTTACGCGGTTCTGGATACCGAGGCCCGATCCGATCGGTGCGCCAAGCGGCATGATTGCGACCGCGCCCGCATCCTCGAGCTGCTTCGCCGCAATCGGATCGTCGACGCAATAGACCATCGGAAGGAAGCCCTCTTTCGCGAGCACTTCGGTCGCCTCCAGCGTCTCGCGCATATTGGGATAAAGCGTCTTCGCCTCGCCCAGCACCTCGAGCTTCACGAGATCCCAGCCTCCCGCCTCGCGCGCAAGCCGCAGCGTGCGGATCGCATCGTCGGCGTTGAAGCAGCCCGCGGTGTTGGGAAGATAAGTGACCTTCTTGGGATCGATATAGTCGGTGAGCATCGGTGCCGACGGGTCCGAAACATTGACGCGGCGCACCGCGACCGTAACGATTTCTGCGCCTGACGCTTCGAGCGCGGCGGCATTCTGTGCGAAATCCTTGTATTTGCCGGTGCCGACAATCAGCCGCGACGTGAACGTCCGCCCGGCTACACTCCACTGATCGGTCAACAACCGCCTCCTACGAAATGAACGATTTCAAGCGCGTCACCCTCGGCCAGCGCGACATCGGCCAGTGTCGAGCGCGGCACGATCTCGCGGTTGCGTTCGACCGCGACCTTTTTCACGTCGAGGCCGAGCGACGCGACGAGGTCCGCGATGCTGCCCTGCCGCACCTGCCGCGGCTCGCCGTTGAGGATGACCGAGATCACGCTTTCGCCTCGCTTTGCCTTTTGTCGAGCAGCCCATATAGGGGGAGCGTGCCACGCCGCAACCGAAAGCCCGCGACTTGACCGACCTTCCGACCGTCTTTGTCCTATCCGGCCCCAATCTCAACCTGCTCGGCACGCGCGAGCCGGAGATCTACGGGCATGACACGCTCGACGATATCCATGCGCGGCTGGCGGACCAGGCGGCGAAACTGGGGCTGGTCGTCGACTGCCGCCAATCGAACCACGAAGGCGTGCTGATCGACTGGCTGCATGAGGCGCACCATGCGGGCGCGAAGGCCGTGCTGCTCAACGCGGGGGGGTATACGCACACGTCGATTGCGCTTCACGACGCGATCAAGTCGATCAAGGTGCCGGTAATCGAGGTCCATCTGTCGGACCCGATGACGCGCGAGCCCTTTCGCCATACGAGCTACATCGGCCGGGCCGCCGCCGCACATTTTGCAGGACATGGCGCAGACAGCTATACGCTTGCGCTGGACGCCGCCGCGCGACTCTGACAAGAGGCGCCATCATTGAACAGGGGTCGGGACGCCCCGCCGCGGGTGTCCTCAAGCAAACGGGAAAATATCATCATGGGTGACCATAAGGACAATGGCATCAACATCGATCCGGCATTCGTGCGCGCGCTCGCCGAACTGCTCGACGATACGCAGCTCTCCGAAATCGAGGTCGAGGACGGCGAGCGCAAGGTGCGCGTCGCGCGCACGCTGACCGCCGCGGCAGCGCCGGTCGTCCATGCCCCCGCGCCGGTGGCTACCCCTGCCGCCGCGCAGGCCGCTGCGCCCGCTGCCACCGCTCCAGCAGTCGACGGCTTTGCCGATGCGGTGAAATCGCCGATGGTCGGCACCGTCTATCTGGCGCCCGAACCCGGCGCGCCCGATTTCGCGGCGGTCGGCTCGCAGGTCAAAGCCGGCGACACGATCCTGATCATCGAGGCGATGAAGGTGATGAACCCCGTCACCGCGCCCGCCGGCGGCACGCTGAAAGCCATCCATGTCGAAAACAGCCAGCCGGTCGAATATGACCAGCCGCTGTTCACCATCGGCTGAGGCAGCGCCCCGTCATGGCCATTGAAAAACTGCTGATTGCCAATCGCGGCGAGATCGCGCTGCGCATCCACCGCGCGGCGCACGAAATGGGGATCAAGACGGTCGCGGTCCATTCGACCGCCGACGCCGACGCGATGCACGTCCGCCTTGCCGACGAAGCCGTGTGCATCGGTCCGCCGGCCGCGAAGGACAGCTATCTCAACATTCCGGCGATCATTTCGGCCGCCGAAGTGACCGGCGCCGACGCCATCCATCCCGGATACGGCTTTCTTTCCGAAAATGCGCGCTTTGCCGAGATTATCGAAGCGCACGACATGGTCTTTGTCGGACCGAAGCCCGAGCATATCCGCACGATGGGCGACAAGGTCGAGGCGAAGCGCACCGCGGTCGCGCTCGGCCTGCCCGTCGTGCCGGGGTCGCCGGGTGCGGTGACATTCAGCGAAGCAACGAAGAAGCTTGCGCGCGAGATCGGCTATCCGGTGCTCGTCAAGGCGGCCTCGGGCGGCGGCGGCAGGGGCATGAAGGTCGTGCCCGACGAGGACAGCCTCGAAAGCCTGATGGGCCAGGCATCGAGCGAGGCGGCGGCGGCGTTCGGCGACCCGACCGTCTATATGGAAAAATATCTCGGCAATCCACGCCATATCGAGTTTCAGGTGTTCGGCGACGGCAAGGGCAACGCCATTCACCTCGGCGAACGCGACTGCTCGCTCCAGCGTCGCCACCAGAAGGTGCTCGAGGAAGCGCCCTCGCCGGTGATTTCGGCAGAAGAACGCGCGCGCATGGGCGGCGTCTGCGCCGACGCGATGGCCAAGATGGGCTATCGCGGCGCGGGGACGATCGAGTTCCTGTGGGAAAATGGCGAGTTCTTCTTCATCGAGATGAACACGCGCATCCAGGTCGAACATCCGGTGACCGAGATGATCACCGGTTTCGACCTTGTCCGCGAACAGATCCGCATCGCCGACGGACGCGACCTGTCGGTCAAGCAGGAGGATCTGGAGTTCCGCGGCCATTCGATCGAATGCCGCATCAATGCCGAGGACCCGCGCACCTTCCTCCCCTCGCCGGGCAAGGTGACCAACTATCACGCAGCCGGCGGCATGCACGTCCGCGTCGATAGCGGGCTTTATGCCGGCTATTCGATTCCGCCTTATTACGACAGCATGATCGGCAAGCTGATCGTCTATGGCCGCACGCGCGAAAGCTGCATGATGCGGATGCGCCGTGCGCTCGACGAAATGGTGATCGGCGGGATCAAGACCAACATCCCGCTCCATCAGGCGCTGCTCGCCGATCCCGCAGTGATCCACGGCGATTATACGATCAAGTGGCTGGAGGAATGGCTGGCGAAGGACGACGGCGAATCGGCGGCCTGACCACCGTCCGACGGCGGGGTGGGCGGCTTCCAAAGCCCTGGGAAATTGGCTATGCCTTTTGGCATGGTCCATAAACTCCCCCACCGCACCGCTTTGGCGCTTCTGGCGCCACTGTCCCTGCTTGCAGCCCCGGCGTTCGCGCAGACGAACGTCAAGGAAGATTCGGTTGTCATCCAACCCGACAAGGTCACCGACGACGCGCCGGTGGTTGCGGCCGATTTCGATATGCCGAGCTGGACGGAAGAGCAGGCGACGACGCTGCTCAGCGTCATCGAAGGTATCAACGCCGAAGGGCTGTTCGCGCGCGACTATAATCCCGATGGGCTTGCCGCCGCCATCCTGTCGAAGGACCAGCTACAGCTCGACAAGGTGGCGACCGACAGCTTCCTGCTGCTCGCGACGCACCTGCGCGACGGCCGCACGCCCAATGCGGCACGCAAGCAATGGTTCATGACCGACAACGACGCCGAAGTCGAACCGCTGCTGCCGCTGCTGACCTCCGCGCTCTCATCCGACAGCATCGCGGAATCGCTGGCGCGGCTCAATCCCGTGCATCCCGATTTTGCGGGGCTCAAAGCCGCGCTCGCGACCGCAAAATCGCCGGCCGAAGCCAATGCGATCCGCGTGAACATGGAACGCTGGCGCTGGATGCCGCGCGATCTTGGCCAGCGCTACGTCGTCAGCAACGTCCCCGAATATATGACGCGCGTCGTCCACGGCGGCACCGTTATCGCGACGCACAAGGCCGTGGTCGGGAAAGCATCGACCCCGACGCCGCAGCTCAACCCCATGGCGACCGGCGTGATCGTCAACCCGACATGGACCCTGCCGCGCAGCATCATCAACGAAGGCATTGGCGCGACAATCGCGCGCAACCCGGCTTCGGCGCGCGCGCAGGGCTATACCTGGACGGGCAGCGGCAAGAATTTGTCGGTCGTCCAGCAGCCTGGGGCGAACAACGCGCTTGGCGTGATGAAGATGGAGATGCTCAACGAGCATGCGATCTATCTGCACGACACGCCGTCGAAGGGCGCGTTCAACGCCGCGGCGCGCGCCTTCAGCCACGGCTGTATCCGCACCGAAAAGGCGCTGCATTTTTCGGGGTTGATGGCGGTGATGTTCGCAGGCCGTAGCCCCGAGGAATTCGGCGAAGCGATCGCCAGCGGCAAGACGACGCGCTTCGGCTTCGACGAACCCTTCCCCGTCTATGTCGCTTATTGGACCGCGGTCCCCGACGGCAAGGGCGGCGTCAAGAAGTTCGCCGACCTGTACGGCCGCGACGCGCCGGTGGTGGCAAGCTTCGCCAAGCCCGGCCGCCCGACGGCAACGATCATCGCGCCGGTTGCTCCGCCTGTTGTCCCCACCGTTGAAACCGCCACGCGCGTGACAACGGAGGCGACAAGCGGGATTTACTGAGGCTCCATCAATCCGCAGTCGGCGGTATCACGCCGTTCGCCGCGCCCGTGCGGACGATATGCTCGCTGCCGGGCAAGGGATCGGTCGGAAGGTCGAACGGTTTCGGCAGCGGCGGTTGGACGCTCAACTTGTCGGCGAACAGCAACCGCCCCGGCCCGAGCTTGTAGAGGATCATCGGCAACAGTTCTTCGCCAAAGACGAAACAGCCTTCGCTGCGACCGAGCTTGCCCTGCGTCGCGATCAGCGACGGCTCGGCATACCAGGCGCCGTGAACGACGATCGCACGAATGTCGGCATTGTTATTGTCGGGTTCCAGCCCAGCGAGCCGCATCGACGACCCGTTGGCGCCCCAATAATAGTCGCTGGTGCGATAGGCGCCGCGCGAGGTCGCGAGGCTGCCGACGCGGTTCGAAAAATTCTTGAGCCAACCATCGTGCTGCGGGTCCGACCCGCGCCCGTGCGTCACCGGAAACAGGTCGATCGTGCCCGCCACCATGTCGACGAGCGCAAAGCGCGGACGCGACGATGGCAGGCCGAAGTCGACGATCCCGACACGGTCGGTCTGCGGGATATGGCGCGACTGTAACGCGAGCTGCTGGCGCGCGACTGCGAGATAATCGACGGGTTTTGGCGGCACAGGCTGCTGGACCCAATCGGGCAGCTGCGCACGCGCGGGCAGCGCCGCCAGCGCCCCTGCGCCTGCGATCCCGGCGAGCATCGCCCTGCGATCGAACATATCAGTCACGTGCAACCCAACCCCACTCTGGCCGCCTGCAGCGGTCCCTCGTCGGCCCATCCATCGCGCCTTGCGCGACAAAGGCAAGCTTGTCGTGCCTCTTCATGCGGGCAATTGTGCCATAATTGCCATGAATAGCCGGTTTACGCTGCGGTAAGGCCGCGTTAGTTACCCGCCCCATGAAAGCAACGATCTGGCACAACCCCGGCTGCGGCACGTCGCGCAAGACGCTCGCGATCCTCGAAGAGACGCCCGGCGTCGAGGTCGAGGTTATCCAATATCTGAAAACACCCTATAGCGAGGCAAAGCTGCGCCAGCTTTTCAAGGACGCCGGCCTCACCGCACGCGAGGCGCTGCGGCTGCGCGGCACCGATGCCGAGGAACGCGGACTGACGGACGCGAGCGAAGATGCGATCATCGCCGCGATGGTCGACAACCCTGCCTATGTGAACCGCCCGTTTGTGGAGACCGACAAGGGCGTGCGTTTCTGCCGTCCGCAGGAGGTGGTGCAGGAAATTCTCTGAAGCCTCGGCTCCGGTCCTTGCTCGTCATCCATCGGTCTTACAACCTCTTCGCCCCGCTAACCCGTCAATACCCGTCCGTCGGCGATGCGAAAGCGCGTCACCGGCCCCGGCATATCGTCAAAAAGCGCCGCCTCGGTCCCGGTGAGCCACGCCTGTCCGCCCTGCCCCGCCAGCCGCGCATAGAGCGCGGCGCGGCGCGACGGGTCGAGGTGCGCGGCAACTTCGTCGAGCAGCAGCACCGGCCGCTGCCCACGCAGCCGCGCGACGAGGTCGCTATGCGCGAGGACGAGCGAGAGCAGCATCGCCTTTTGCTCGCCGGTCGAGCAGCGCGCCGCCGCGCGACCGCTGACCGCGTGGACCGCCGCCAGATCGTCGCGATGCGGCCCGGCGGTCGCGCGGCCTGCGGCGGCGTCAATGCGCCGTCTTTCGGCGAACAGCCTGCGCAGTTCCTCCATCGCCCATGGCGCCGCTCGCGCCTGCCCTTCGGCGTCGACGAGCGTGAGCAGCGGGCGCGCGAAAGGCGCGTCGGGCTGCTCGGCAAGTTCCGCCGACAGGGCTGCCAGTGTCCGCTGCCGTGCCGCATCGATCGCCGCGCCATGCTCGGCGAGCTGCGCTTCGAGGCTCGCGAGCCACTGCGCGTCGGCCTGCGCCGCGTCGGCGAGCAGCTTGCCGCGCGCGCGCAGCGCCGCTTCATAGCGATTGCCGTGCTGCGCATGGCGCGGCTCGAGCGCGAGCACGAGCCGGTCGAGAAAACGGCGGCGGTTACCCGCCGTCTCGACGAACAGCCGGTCCATCGCCGGCGTCAGCCACAACACCGCCAGCCAGTCGCCGAGCGCGGTCGCCGCGGCAGGCGCGCCATTGATCCGCACGATGCGCCGTCCCGGCTGCGCGGGCTCTATCCCCGTGCCGAGCGCGACATGGGGCAGGTCCGCCCCCGCCTGCACTTCCGCAAAAACCGCAAAGCCCCCGCCCGCGCCGTCGCGTACCATTTCGGCAAGCGGCGCGCGCCGCAAACCGCGCCCCGGCGCGAGCAAGGAAATTGCTTCGAGGATGTTGGTCTTGCCAACGCCATTGTCGCCGTGGATGGCAACCAGCCCCGACCCCGCCGCAAAGTCGGCGCCCGCATGGTTGCGAAAATCGGTGAGCGAGAGGCGGGTGAGCGTCATTCGCCTTGCGCGTAGCTTAGCAGGTTGCCCGATGCCAGCCCACAACGCACGGGCGGAAGGCGTCCAAACCGGGGCACCGAAAATGCGACCGAACAAATTTCATATCGTTGGGATTTTTCACCATTTGAGAGTTATTTTTCCGTTGAAATATTATTTCTGCAACCCGAAAACGGCGGTTAACTGCGGATGAACGGAATTGGCACGCCTCCTGCATTGTATTGGGCATCCACCGGATAGTCCGGGCGGGAGGTCAGAAAGGAAGTTTATCATGGCACATTTCAATGTCGACGTCGTCAAGAGCTACGCCCTCGGCGCCTTCGCCGCGCTCTACAGCTCGGTGATGTTCCTGGCGATTGCCGGACAGAATGGTGCGCAGGTCGGTTCGCTGGTCATCTGACCGGCGGACCTCCCCACGCCGCACGCAACAACGCCGGTCCAGAGATTGTCGCGGACCGGGACGGAAAGGAAAGACATGAAACAGGGTTTTCGCAAGAATCGTCAGAATGCCATGATCTTCGGCGTGTGCGCCGGCATGGCGGACAGCTTCGGCTTTGACGTCTTGTGGACGCGCATCGCCTTTGTGGCGCTGACATTGCTGGGCTTCGGCCTGCCGCTGCTGCTCTATATCACGGTCGCGATCCTCGCGAACTGACGCAGCATCGGGCCGGCCGCCTTTCAGGCGCAGTCGCACCGGCCCGCACAATTCCACATAAACGAAGGCCCGCCGGTCTGTCCGGTGGGCCTTTTCCTATTTCGGCCGCACGCTGAAGCGATAGGGAATGTACAGGAAGACCTCGGTCGCACTGGCCTGCGCCCAAATCAGCTGCTCATTCAACCCGGCAACCTCCACGCCATAGTCGGGACCAAATGCCGCAGCCGTTTTCAGTGCCTCGGCGGCGACAAGTTTGACGATCGGATCGCGATACTGGTCAGGGTTGATGATGGTCAGCGTGATGCCGCCGCGCTTCTCGATCAACGCCCGGCCGCTCGGAGGAACGCCCTTGATGAAGGCATCGATCCGGCCCTGCGCACTCCCGACGGAACCGGCCAGTCCCGCTTTGACGAACAGGCCGATCTCGCTCGTGTCGGGGCGCGCGCCACGCGAAAATGCAAGATCCTTGTAATTGGCAAGCGTGACCTTCGCGAGCTCGAAATCGCCGGTCACAAGCTCGACGCCCGCTCCGTCGGCTCGGCGGATCGCCGCTTCGAGCATGGCATGGATTTCGCGCTTCCGCATGTCCTCGTCGCGCGAGTCCGACGTGAATTTAACCGGCTGGATAGCGCTGTCGGCGGCACGGCGCAGCCCCACGACGGTCTGCTCGTCCGATAGATAGTCGGCCGACGCGCGCTGTGCCGTCACCACCACCTCGCCCTGGATATTGCTGTTGTCCTGTGCGGCGGCCGGCATCGCGCCCGCCAGCGCAGCACAAAATAGAATCGCCCGCATCGTCCCACTCCCTTACCGTTGAAGCGGCAACGCTATCAGCTTGACCGAAAAGAAAAAGCCCCGCCGGATCGCTCCGGCGGGGCTTGTTTCGTTCAGGCCCTATTGGCCGAGGGGCTTATTCCTCGCCCGCGCCTTCGGTGCGTTCTTCAACCATCACATCGTCTTCGCCCGACGAGCTGCCCTGGACGGCGCCGAGCGGATCGTCGCCCATCGCGGCTTCGGGGCCCTGCGCCAGTTCGGCTTCATGTTCCTCGGCTGCGGTCTGCGGCGCGATCAGATGCTCCTGGTTCGCGGCGCGCATTGCGGCGCGGAGTGCAGCATCCTTCGACGAGGCGGTGACGCGGACGCGGTTCATGGCAGCGCCGGTACCCGCCGGGATGAGGCGGCCGACGATGACATTTTCCTTGAGGCCCTGCAGCGAGTCGACCTTGCCCTGCACCGAGGCTTCGGTGAGGACGCGGGTCGTCTCCTGGAACGATGCCGCCGAAACGAAGCTGCGCGTTTGCAGCGACGCCTTGGTGATGCCGAGGAGGACCGGGCGGCCCTCTGCCGGCTTGCCATTCTTCGGCAGCTTGGCGTTATATTCCATCATCTCCAGGTAATCGAGCTGCTCGCCCGGCAGCAGCGTGGTGTCGCCGCCATCGGTGATCTCCACCTTTTGCAGCATCTGGCGAACGATCACCTCGATGTGCTTGTCGTTGATCTTCACGCCCTGCAGTCGATAGACTTCCTGGATTTCCGCGACGAGGAACTCGGCCAGCGCCTCGACCCCCATGACGTCGAGGATGTCGTGCGGGTTCGGCGAGCCGCTGATCAGCGCGTCGCCGCGCTTCACATAGTCGCCTTCCTGAACCTCGAGCACCTTCGACTTGGGGATCAGATATTCGACCGGATCGCCCTCTTCCGGAACGATCGCGATCTTGCGCTTCGCCTTGTAATCCTTGACGAACTCGATGCGGCCCGAAACCTTGGCGATCACCGAATTGTCCTTCGGGATGCGGGCTTCGAACAGTTCGGCGACGCGCGGCAGACCGCCGGTGATGTCGCGCGTCTTCGACGCTTCGCGGCTGACGCGGGCAAGCACGTCGCCCGCCTGCACTTCCTGGCCGTCTTCGACCGAGATCATCGTGCCGACCGCGAGCAGGTAGCGCGCGGCTTCGCCCGAGGCATCGTCGAGCAGCGTGAGGCGCGGCTGAAGGTCTTCCTTCTTGCCACGGCCGGCGGCGCGATATTCGATCACGACGCGCTGGGCGATGCCCGTCGCTTCGTCGACCTGCTCGATCAGCGTCTTGCCGTCGATCAGGTCCTGATACTTCACGACGCCCTGCTTTTCGGTGATCAGCGGCATGGTGAACGGATCCCATTCGGCAATCCGGTCGCCCTTCTTCACCTTTTCGCCGTCCTTGTGCATGATCTGCGCACCATAGGGCAGCTTGTGGGTCGCGCGCTCGCGGCCTTCGCTGTCGATGATCGCGATCTCGCCCGAACGCGACAGCGCCAGACGGCGGCCACGCTGGTCGACGATCGTCGCCATTTCGCGATATTCGATCGTGCCGTCGGAGATGGCTTCAAGGTTCGACTGTTCGTTGACCTGCGCCGCGCCGCCGATGTGGAAGGTCCGCATCGTCAGCTGCGTGCCCGGTTCACCGATCGACTGGGCGGCGATGACGCCGACCGCTTCGCCGATGTTCACGGGCGTGCCGCGCGCAAGGTCACGGCCATAGCATTTGCCGCAAACGCCCAGCGTCGCTTCGCAGACCAGCGGCGAACGGATCTTGACCGACTGAACCTCGGCCTCTTCGATCCGCGCGACCATCGCTTCGTCGAGCAGGGTGCCGACGGGCGCGATGACGTTGCCGTCCTTGTCGGCGACATCCTCGAGCGTCGTGCGGCCGAGGATGCGCTCGCCGAGCGAGGCGATCGTCGAACCGCCCTGGATGATCGCGCGCATTTCCATGCCGCGGGTCGTGCCGCAATCTTCCTCGATCACGACGCAGTCCTGCGACACGTCGACAAGGCGGCGGGTCAGATAACCCGAGTTCGCCGTCTTGAGCGCCGTATCGGCCAGACCCTTACGCGCACCGTGGGTCGAGTTGAAATATTCAAGGACGGTCAAGCCTTCCTTGAAGTTCGAGATGATCGGCGTTTCGATGATCTCGCCCGACGGCTTGGCCATCAGGCCGCGCATGCCCGCGAGCTGCTTCATCTGAGCCTGCGAACCACGGGCACCCGAGTGCGCCATCATATAGATGGAGTTGATCGGGGCGAGACGGCCGTCGTCGAGCTTCGGCGTTGCGCGGATTTCGTCCATCATCGCGTTCGCGACCTTGTCGCCGCACTGCGACCAGGCGTCGATCGCCTTATTGTACTTTTCCTGCTGCGTGATCAGGCCGTCCTGATACTGCTGTTCGAAATCCTTCACGAGCGCGCGCGTATCGTCGACCATCTTCTCCTTCGACGCCGGGATGATCATGTCATCCTTGCCGAAGGAAATGCCTGCCTTGAACGCGTGGCGGAAGCCCAGCGCCATGATCGCGTCGGCGAACAGCACGGTCTCTTTCTGGCCGGTGTGGCGATAGACCTGATCGATCACGTCGCCGATTTCCTTCTTGGTCAGAAGGCGGTTGACGACGTCGAAGGGCACGGTGTGCGACTTCGGCAGGCATTCGCCGATCAGCATGCGGCCCGGCGTGGTTTCGAACCGCTTCTGATATTCGTTGCCCTGCTCGTCGGTCTGCGGGACGCGGCTGATGATCTTCGAGTGCAGCGTCACGGCGCCGGTGTAGAGCGCCTGATGCACCTCGGCCATGTCGGCCAGCATCATGCCCTCGCCCGGCTCGCCTTCGCGCTCCAGCGACAGATAATAAAGGCCGAGGACCATGTCCTGCGACGGAACGATGATCGGCTTGCCGTTCGCGGGGCTGAGGATGTTGTTCGTCGACATCATCAGAACGCGCGCTTCGAGCTGCGCCTCAAGGCTCAGCGGAACGTGAACGGCCATCTGGTCGCCGTCGAAGTCGGCGTTGAAGGCCGCGCAAACCAGCGGGTGCAGTTGGATCGCCTTGCCTTCGATCAGCACGGGCTCGAACGCCTGAATGCCGAGACGGTGAAGCGTCGGCGCGCGGTTCAGCAGGACCGGGTGCTCGCGAATGACTTCGTCGAGGATGTCCCAGACTTCCTTGCGTTCCTTTTCGACCCATTTCTTCGCCTGCTTCAGGGTCATCGACAGACCCTTGGCGTCGAGGCGGGCATAGATGAATGGCTTGAACAGCTCGAGCGCCATCTTCTTGGGCAGGCCGCACTGGTGCAGCTTGAGTTCGGGACCGGTCACGATGACCGAACGGCCCGAATAGTCGACGCGCTTGCCGAGCAGGTTCTGACGGAAGCGGCCCTGCTTGCCCTTGAGCATGTCGCTGAGCGACTTGAGCGGGCGCTTGTTGGCGCCGGTGATCGTGCGGCCGCGGCGGCCGTTATCGAACAGCGCGTCGACGGCTTCCTGCAACATGCGCTTTTCGTTGCGGACGATGATGTCCGGTGCGCGCAGTTCCATCAGGCGCTTCAAACGATTGTTACGGTTGATCACGCGGCGGTAAAGGTCGTTAAGGTCGCTTGTCGCGAAGCGGCCGCCGTCGAGCGGCACCAGCGGGCGCAGTTCGGGCGGGATGACCGGCACGACCTCCAGGATCATCCATTCGGGGCGATTGCCCGATTCGATGAAGCTTTCGACGACCTTCAGGCGCTTGATGATCTTCTTGGGTTTGAGCTCCGACTTGGTCGTCGCGAGCTCTTCCATCAGGTCGACGCGTTCCTGTTCGAGATCGAGATTCTCGAGCAGCACGCGGATCGCCTCGGCGCCGATGCCGGCGCTAAACGCGTCTTCGCCATATTCGTCCTGCGCGTCGAGCAGTTCGTCCTCGGTCAGAAGCTGGAACTTTTCGAGCGGCGTCAGGCCCGGCTCGAGAACGATATAGGCTTCAAAATAGAGGACGCGTTCGAGCTGCTTGAGCTGCATGTCGAGCAGCAGGCCGATGCGCGACGGCAGCGACTTCAGGAACCAGATGTGCGCGACGGGCGCGGCGAGCTCGATATGGCCCATGCGCTCGCGGCGGACCTTGGTCACCGTGACTTCGACACCGCACTTCTCGCAGACGATGCCCTTGTATTTCATGCGCTTGTACTTGCCGCACAGGCATTCATAATCCTTGATCGGGCCAAAGATGCGCGCGCAGAACAGGCCGTCACGTTCGGGCTTGAACGTGCGGTAGTTGATGGTTTCGGGCTTCTTGATCTCGCCGAACGACCACGAACGGATGCGTTCCGGGCTCGCGATGCCGATCTTGATCATGTCGAAGGTTTCGGGCTTCGCGACCGGGTTCATGAAGTTGGTAAGCTGGTTCATATTCTCGCTCCATCTTCCCCTCTCGCGCGCGGCGAGAGGGGTGAGGAAAAATCTTATTCGGCGGCTTCGGGAAGGGCTTCCGGACCCTCGTCGTCGTCCTCGTCCGCATAGGACGAAAGTTCGACGTTGAGGCCCAGCGAGCGCATTTCCTTGACGAGCACGTTGAAGCTTTCGGGAATGCCGGCCTCGAAGGTGTCGTCGCCCTTGACGATCGCTTCATAGACCTTGGTGCGGCCGATCACGTCGTCGGACTTCACCGTCAGCATTTCCTGCAGCGTGTACGCCGCGCCATAGGCCTGGAGCGCCCAGACCTCCATTTCACCGAAGCGCTGGCCACCGAACTGCGCCTTACCGCCCAGCGGCTGCTGGGTGACGAGGCTGTAGGGGCCAATCGAACGCGCGTGGATCTTGTCGTCGACGAGGTGGTGAAGCTTCAGCATATAGATGTAGCCCACGGTCACCTTGCGGTCGAAACGATCGCCGGTGCGTCCGTCGTAAAGGTCCGACTGCCCCGATTCATGCAGACCCGCGAGGGTGAGCATGTTGGTGACATCGGCTTCCTTCGCGCCGTCGAACACCGGCGTCGCGAACGGCACGCCGACCTTCAGATTCTCGGCCATTTCGACGATGTTATCGGCGTCGCGCGACTTGATGTCCTCGACATATTCCTCGCCATAGACCTCGATCAGCGCCTCGCGCACCGCTTCGGGCATTTGCCCGCCGGTCGTTTCGGGATTGGCGTCGCGCCATTCCTCGAGCGCGTGCGTCACCTGCCGGCCCAGCCCGCGCGACGCCCAGCCAAGGTGCGTTTCGAGGATCTGGCCGACGTTCATGCGCGACGGCACGCCCAGCGGGTTGAGCACGATGTCGACATGCGTGCCGTCTTCGAGGAACGGCATGTCCTCGACCGGCAGGATGCGGCTGATGACACCCTTGTTCCCGTGGCGGCCGGCCATCTTGTCGCCCGGCTGCAGCTTGCGCTTCACCGCGACGAAAACCTTGACCATCTTGAGCACGCCCGGTGCGAGTTCGTCGCCGCGCTGCAGCTTTTCGACGCGATCCTCATATTTCGCGTTGATGCGCTTGATCGCCTCGTCATACTGCGCCTTGATCGCTTCGAGCGCCGTCTGCGCCTTGTCGTCGACGACCGCGAGCTTCCACCAGTCGGCGCGGTCGAGTTCGACGAGCGCCGCTTCGGTCAGCTCTTCGCCCTTCTTCATGCCCTTCGGAACCGCGCTGGTGGTCTGGCCGACCAGCAATTCCTTGAGGCTGGAGAAGGTCGCACGGTTGAGGATCGCGCGCTCGTCGTCGGCGTCCTGCTTCAGGCGCTCGATTTCCTCGCGTTCGATCGCGATCGCGCGCTCGTCCTTGTCGATACCGTGACGGTTGAAGACGCGGACTTCGACGACCGTGCCCGACACGCCCGGCGGCAGGCGGAGCGAGGTGTCGCGCACGTCGCTGGCCTTTTCGCCGAAGATGGCGCGCAGAAGCTTTTCTTCCGGCGTCATCGGGCTTTCGCCCTTCGGCGTGATCTTGCCGGCGAGGATGTCGCCGGGGCCGACCTCGGCGCCGATATAGACGATGCCCGCTTCGTCGAGGTTGCGAAGCGCTTCCTCGCCGACGTTCGGGATGTCGCGGGTGATGTCTTCGGGGCCAAGGCGCGTATCGCGCGCAGTGACTTCAAATTCCTCGATATGGACCGAGGTGAAGACGTCGTCCTTCACGATGCGTTCGGAAATGAGGATCGAGTCCTCATAATTGTAGCCGTTCCACGGCATGAAGGCGACGAGCACATTCTTGCCGAGCGCCAGTTCGCCGAGTTCGGTCGACGGACCGTCGGCAATGATGTCGCCCGCGCGGACGACGTCGCCGACCTTCACCAGCGGACGCTGGTTGATGCAGGTCGACTGGTTCGAACGCTGGAACTTCTGCAGGCGATAGATGTCGACGCCCGACTTGCCGGGTTCGATCATGTCGGTCGCGCGGATGACGATACGCGTCGCATCGACCTGGTCGATGATGCCGCCGCGGCGCGCCGCGATGGCCGCGCCCGAGTCACGCGCCACCGTACCTTCCATGCCGGTGCCCACAACAGGCGCCTCGGCGCGAAGCAGCGGCACAGCCTGACGCTGCATGTTCGAACCCATGAGCGCGCGGTTGGCGTCGTCGTTCTCGAGGAACGGGATGAGCGACGCAGCGACCGAAACGAGCTGCTTCGGCGACACGTCCATCAGCGTGATCTGTTCGCGCGGCGCCATCAGGAATTCGCCGGCTTCGCGTGCCGAGATCAGTTCCTCGGCGAAGCTGCCATCGGGGTTGAGGTCGGCGTTCGCCTGCGCAACGGTGTGCTTCGATTCCTCCATCGCCGACAGATAGACGACCTCGTTGGTCACCTTGCCGTCGACGACGCGGCGGTACGGCGTTTCGATGAAACCGTACTTGTTGACGCGCGCGAAGGTCGCGAGGCTGTTGATCAGACCGATGTTCGGGCCTTCGGGCGTTTCAATGGGGCAGATGCGGCCATAGTGCGTCGGGTGAACGTCGCGGACCTCGAAGCCCGCACGCTCGCGGGTGAGGCCGCCCGGCCCGAGCGCCGAAACGCGGCGCTTGTGCGTCACTTCGGACAGCGGGTTGGTCTGGTCCATGAATTGCGAGAGCTGCGACGACCCGAAGAATTCGCGCACCGCGGCCACCGCGGGCTTCGCGTTGATCAGGTCGTTCGGCATGACGGTCGACACGTCGACCGAGCTCATGCGTTCCTTCACCGCGCGCTCCATGCGGAGCAGGCCGACGCGATACTGGTTTTCGAGCAGCTCGCCGACCGAACGCACGCGGCGGTTGCCGAGGTTGTCGATGTCGTCGATTTCGCCCTTGCCGTCCTTCAGGTTCACCAGCTCCTTGACCACGGCAAGGATGTCCTCGCTGCGGAGCGTCGTGACCGTATCCTCGGCGTCGAGGCCGAGGCGCATGTTGAGCTTGACGCGGCCGACGGCCGACAGGTCGTAACGCTCGGCGTCGAAGAACAGGCCGTCGAACAGCGCTTCGGCGGTTTCGCGCGTCGGCGGTTCGCCGGGGCGCATGACGCGATAGATGTCCGACAGCGCCTGGTCGCGATCCTCGGCCTTGTCGGCCTTCAGCGTGTTGCGGATCCACGGGCCGGTGTTGTTGTGGTCGATGTCGAGCAGGACGAGCTTGTCGATGCCCGCCGCGTCCATCTTTTCGAGGTTTTCGGCGGTCACTTCATCGCCGGCCTCGATATAGATTTCACCGGTCGCCTCGTTGATGAGGTCATAGGCGCTGTAGCGACCGAAGATTTCCTCGGTCGGGATCAGCAGCGTGTCGAGACCGTCCTTTGCTGCCTTGTTGGCAAGGCGCGGGCTGATCTTGTGGCCGGCGGCAAAAACGACTTCGCCGGTCTTCGCATCGACAACGTCGAAGGCGGGCTTCGAACCGCGCCAGTTTTCGACGACGAACGGAACCTTCCAGCCATTTTCGGCGCGCTCGAAGACGAGGCGGTCATAGAAATGATTGAGGATTTCCTCGCCCGACATGCCGAGAGCATAGAGAAGCGACGTCACCGGAAGCTTGCGCTTGCGGTCGATGCGGACGTTGACGATGTCCTTCGCGTCGAACTCGAAATCGAGCCACGAACCGCGATAGGGGATCACGCGCGCGGCGAACAGGAACTTGCCCGACGAGTGGGTCTTGCCGCGGTCATGGTCGAAGAGCACACCAGGCGAGCGGTGCATCTGCGACACGATAACGCGCTCGGTGCCGTTGACGAAGAAGGTGCCGTTCTCGGTCATGAGCGGCATGTCGCCCATGTAGACGTCCTGCTCCTTGATATCGAGGACCGAGCGGGTGTCGGTTTCGCTGTCGACTTCAAAGACGATCAGGCGCAGCGTGACCTTCATCGGCGCCGCATAGGTGATGCCGCGCTGACGGCATTCCTCGACGTCATACTTCGGGTCTTCGAGTTCGTAGTGGACGAAGTCGAGCTCGGCGGTGCCGGCGAAGTCGCGGATCGGAAAAACGCTGCGCAGCGTCTTTTCGAGGCCCGAAACATAGCCGACCGAAGGGTCGGACCGCAGGAACTGTTCATAGGATTCGCGCTGCACCTCGATGAGGTTGGGCATTTCCACCGCTTCGTGGATGTTGCCGAACAGCTTGCGGATTCGCTTGGTCGCGGTTGCTTCGAGGGCCTTGCCCACCGACTTCGCCTTGGTCGCCATAAATGATTGTCTCGCCTGTAAGAATCATGGTCGCGAGCGCACCGACACGCAAAAAAGCCGCAAGCAACCGTTGCCGGTTTACCGCAGCTTTCCAACGCATATCGAAATCCCGATCGCCCTATTCCTGTGGCCCGCTGCGCAAAGTCAGGCCGCTTCCCGGACGCCGGGGTGTGGGGGCTATATAGAATTGGCGGGGCGGACTGTCAATCGACCGCCGGGTGGCTGGCCCCGATCAGGCCGCCATGCCAACACGGTTCCGGCCCTCACGCTTGGCGCGATAGAGCGCCTCGTCAGCGCGGTGCATCAGTTCCTCGATATCGGAGTCGCCGTTGAACCGCGCAAGCCCGACGCTGATCGTCACGCGCGGTGCATCATTGGCAAGTCCCGTCTCGCTTTCGACGGTCTTGCGAACACGTTCGGCGACGATCTCTGCCGCATGTGCACTCGAACCACGCAGGATGCAGACAAATTCCTCGCCGCCCACGCGGCCGATGAGATCGACGTCGCGCAGCGCCCCGCGCGCGCGGTGGGCCACGCGGCGGATCACCGCATCGCCCGCCGCATGGCCATAATTGTCGTTGACCCGCTTGAAATGGTCGATGTCGAAAATCGCGACCGCAAGCGCGTCCTCTCCATCGCGCGCCTCGGCGAGCGCGGCTTCAAGTTCGGCGAGCGTGTGGCGGCGGTTGGGAAGGCCGGTGAGCATGTCCGTATTGGCGATGCGCTCGGCCGCGCTGCGCGCAGCTTCCAGCACGCGCGCATTTTCGACAACCTCGGTCACGTCCTGCACGGTCCCGAATATCCCGACAGGGCGTCCGCGCCGGCTGAATTCGACCGAGCCGTGCGACCTTACATGCCGGATTGCCCCGTCGGCGCGGCGAATGCGGCCCTGATATTCGAACGGCTCGCCGGTCCGGATCGCGTCTTCCAGGATTCCGCGGACCACCTCCCCATCCTCGTCGACATAGCGGTCGACGCTATATTCGACATCGACAGGCGTGCCGGGTTCGAGCCCGTGGACACGATAGGCCTGGTCGGACCACTGGATCGTCCAGTTCAGCAAATCGACGCGCCAATGACCGACGAGCGCCGCTGCCTCGGCCTGGAGCAACAAGCGGTTGCTTTGTTCGAGCCGCTTGGCGAGCCGGCGATGCATCACCGTCAGCGCCGCCAGCGTCAACGCCGTGAACAAGAGGGCGAGCAGATAGAATTGCAGGAAATACACATGAACCTTCGGCTGCGCGTCGATGGCCGCGATGGGGCCATAGCCGTGCACCGTCATCAGCGAGGCCACGATCGTGACCACCAGGACGCTCGCTGCCGCGCCGAAGGGGCCGAGGCGAAAAGCCGCTAGGATAACGGCAAGACACGGCACGAAAGTTCCCGGAAACAGCGACTGCGAAAAGGTCGCGCCGGTCATGAGCGCGACACCGAGCATGATGGCGCCCGATTCCAGCTTCATGCGCATCGGGACATTCTGGAGCGCGCCCGACGCGATCATGCGCGCAAAGATGACGATCATCGGGGCAACGATCAACATTCCCAATGCAACCGTCGTCGTCCACGACAGAAAGAAGTTCAGACCCGAACCGGTGAGCAGCGCCGCAAAGACACCACCCGTCAGACTTCCGATGATCGCCGCCGCACAGAATTTCGCGACCGCACGAGGCACCATGAACGACAGGTCGCCCGGACCACCAATCCGCAGCACCCCCAGCGCGATCACCGCCTCGCACGCATTGGCGACGGTAAAGCCGGCTGACAGCAGCAGCGACGACCCGCCGACGAGCATGTTCGCCGCAATGCTCGCCATGGCCATTCCGATAAAGGCCGTGATCTGCGCGCGCGCCGGCATCAACAGCAGCAGCGCCAGAAAATAGCCGCTCGGCGGCCAGATCGCCGCAATATTGTCGGCGCCCTTGGTCGCATAAAGCGAGAGGCTCGCGAGCAGGAAATACCCTACTGCCGTCAGCAGCAGCCAGAAGGCTGCCTCGATATGCGGAGGGAGCGACCTTGTCATGTCGGCTCCATAGCCAAAAAATGGCAAACAAACCGATAATTTGCGGCGGACGGCCGGTAACTGCGTCCGGAATGGACAGGACGGGCCGAACGCGACGCGCGCGTCAGGCGATGCCGCCGAAGGTCAGGCCGACGACCTGCTCGATCTTTGCCTCGTCCCAGTCGACGCGTCCGTCGAGGACCAGCATCGCGAGCCCGTGGACGAGTGCCCAGGCGTGGAGCGCGGCATTGTCGGGATCGTCAACGCCGGGCAGCGCCTCCCCGACACCGGCGCGCAGCAGGTTATAGGCGACCTCGCCGCCATCCTTGTCGGCCCCTTCGTAACGCGTCGGCATTTGACGCGTGAAGCTCAGCCTGAACAGCGCAGGTTCGTCGTGCGCAAAGCGGACATAGGCAACGCCGGTCGCCTTGAACCCGGCGCTTCCGCCGCCCGCTTTGAGCCAGGCCTGCGCCTGCAATGCCCCCAATCGCCGCAGCCCCTCGTCGGCGAGCGCGTCGAGCACCGCCTCCTTGTCCGGAAAATGGCGGTAAAGTGCGGTCGCGCTGACCCCCACGTCGCGCGCGAGCGCGCGCAATCCCAGTTCGCTCGCGTCGCCTTCGGCGAGCCGCTTCATCCCCGCGGCGATCACCGCCGCGCGCAGGTCGCCATGGTGATAGGTGCCCGCACCTTTGGGCCGCGCGCCTTTTATGTTGACACTGTTATCTTCGTCGTTCATGTTGCCACTGTAAACATGCCGAGTCGCCTCTGCAATCCCCCTGCAATATCTTTCCGCATAAGGAGCTTAAGAATGGCGAGCAATGTCGAAACCCTGATCCGCAGCGCGGTCGTCAAAGGAATTGGCAAAATCGCCGATTTCAATCGCAAGCGTCTCCCTCGCCCGACCGACGCCCATCCCTTCCTGACCGGTATCCACAAGCCGATGGAGGAAGAGGTGACGCTGGAAGCGCTTCGCGTTGACGGCGAGATCCCCGTCGGCCTGACCGGTCGCTATTTGCGCAACGGCCCCAATCCCGCGATCGCACCCGATCCGGCGAGCTATCACTGGTTCACCGGGGTCGGCATGGTCCACGGCGTGCGGATCGCCGACGGAAAGGCCGATTGGTACCGCAACCGCTGGGTTCGCGGCAGCGAAGCGTGCGCCGCGTTGGGCGAAGAGGTGCCGCCCGGCCCGCGCATCGAACGAAATGACGCGCCCAACACGAACGTCGTCGGCCTCGACGGTCGGACCTTCGCTATCGTCGAGGCGGGCGGGAAGCCCGTCGAGCTTGGCTATGAACTCGACACGATTGCGCACAACCCGTTCGACGGGACGCTTGTCGGCGCCTATACGGCACACCCGCACCACGACCCTTTCACCGACGAAACGCACGCGATCACTTATCGTGGCGACGAACCCAACCGTGTCTGGCACGTCGTACTCGACAGCCAGGCCCATGTCGTTCGCGAAGAGGCAATCGCGGTGAGCGACGGGCCGTCGATCCACGACTGTGCAATCACCGAAAATCATGTGCTCGTGTTCGACCTGCCGGTGACATTCTCGATGAAGATGCTGCTCGCGGGCTATCCCTTCCCCTATGCGTGGAACAAGGCGCATCCGGCGCGCGTCGGCCTGTTGCCGCGCGGCGGAAGCGGCGACAGCATCGCCTGGGTGCCAGTCGATCCCTGCTATGTCTTTCACCCCGCCAACGCCCATGAAGCCGCAGACGGCAAGGTGATCGTCGACGTCGTCGCGCACGAAACCATGTTCGCCGAATCAAAGCGCGGCCCCGACAGCCACAAATCGCGGATGGAACGCTGGACGATCGATGCCGCCGCGGGCACGACGACGCGCACCGTCATCCACGATCATGCGCAGGAATTCCCGCGCTACGACGAGCGGCTGACGACAAGACCCTATCGTTATATCTATTCGGTGGCGATCCCCGACGGCGAAAGCCTCGAATGGGCGCTCGCCGATACGCGGCTGTTCCGCCACGACCTCGAACGCGGCGAAACCGCGGTGCATGATTTCGGTCCCGGCCGCCACCCCGGCGAGTTTGTTTTCGTTCCGCGCAGCGAAAGCGGTGCGGAGGATGATGGCTGGCTGATCGGGCTCGTCGTCAACATGAATGACGAAACGACCGACCTCGTCATCCTCGATGCCGACGATTTTACCGGGTCACCGCAAGCGGTCGTTCATCTGCCGCACCGGGTTCCGCCGGGATTTCACGGCAACTGGGTCGCCGACTGACGCCGACGCCCCTCGTCATCAGCGCTTCGGTCACGCGCAGCGACCGTTCGTTATCGACATCGATCGCCGTCGCCCCGTTGCTTACGAGCAGCGGGGCGATTTCGACTTTCAAACGGCGCGAGATACGCTGAAATATGTGATGGATCGGGCCGAGCCCGAAGCGGAAGCGGAGGAGGTTGATGAGGCCGAATGCCTGCAGCACGCGGATCGGCTTCTTGACGAATTGCCCGCCGCCGCGAAATGCTTCGGCGGCCTTGAGCGCGCTGCGACTTCCGATCCAATAGGCGTTGCAGTTCGAAACTGCCACGTCCGAAAACTCATAGAAGCGCCGCTGTCCTTCAGGGTGGACCGCAAGCACATCTTCGCGCCGCGCCAACGCGACGCCGGCCTCGGCGCCCAGCCTTGCGGCCTCGGCGGCGATTTCCTCAATCGTCTCGGGCGTGAGCAGGCAATTGTCGGCGGTGGTGACGAGCAATGGAAAGCGCGCCCGTTCGGCGATGGCGAGGACCGAGTCGGCCAAATTGTCGGCCGCCGCGACCAGCGTCAGCCGCTCGCCGAGCCGGTCGATGACCGGATCGGCAATGTCGTCGAGCAAGCGGTCATGGTGCGTTGATATGAAAACCCGCTCGGCGCGGCTCGCGGCCGCGCTTTCGAGCACATGCGCAATCATCGCGCGACCGGCAACGGGTACGAGGCATTTGTCGCCGACGCCGGCAGCCTCGGCCAGCGGATCGGTCGCGCCGGGGCGGCGGCCGGCGAGGATGAGGATCGATCCCGTCATGCCGCGACCTTCCGCACGCCAGCGGCACCAAATTGCCGGATCATGCTTTCGGCGACGATCGTTTCGATCAGGTCGGCCTGGCTGAATCCGGCGGCGACGGCGGCGCGGCCAAAGACCTTTTCGGACCAGAGGTTGCAGTTCAAATTGACTTCGAGCAGGCGAACTTCGCCGCGTGCGAAATCGACCCGAAACTCAAAGCGGCCATAGTCGAACGGCTGGAAAACCGCGGCCATTTGCTGCGTATAGGCGACGATCCGGTCGCGCAGCCCGTCGTCGTCGAACAGCTTCAGGCTGTATTTGGCGCTGCGGTCGACGAGGTCGCGCTTCTCCTGATAGGTGCGCAAATGGCTGGGGTCGGCCTGTTCGAATATCATCATCGGGAGCATCGCGGGCCCGCCGCCAATCGTGATGACGGGTACTTCGACATCGCTACCTTCGATGAAAGGCTCGACGATCGCGTCATGGTCGAGCGCCTGCACCTCGGCAATCGCCTGCGCGAGCTCCGCGCGGTCATGGGCGTCGCGAATACCCCAGGATGCCGAGCTGTTGTTCGGCTTGATTACCCAGCGCTTCGCGGGCGGGCATCGCGACACATCGACCGGCGCGCCGCGGCGGAACAGCGCCCAGGGCGCGGTGGGAATGCCGCGCGCCGCCGCTTCCAGCTTGGTGAGATGCTTGTCGTCCGACAGCCCGCGCACGATCGGCGATGCCCCCACATAGGGAAGGCCGAGCCGGTTGCAGAGCAGCGGCAGCAACATTTCGGAGTTGAAGAACCCGCCGCGGTTGAGCAGCGGGAAGACGAAATCGGCGTCGGGCTGGTCGAAGAGCGCGGCATAGCTGTCGGCGACGCTCAGCGGCATCCCCAGACCCTCTAGGATCTGCCGCGTCTCGCGGTGATAGACGGCGTGATTGCCATCCTCGGGATGCAGGCCGCCTTCCCATCGCGCATGTTTGGCAACGAATAGCAGGCGCCGCGTGTCGCGCAGCGAGGCCGGGAGGCGGGTCGGGGTCAGGTTGCTCATTTTCATGCGACGCCTTCACCACAATTGGGTTGCAGAGCGATGACCGTTCGATGACGGCATTGAAACCAAAACGCCAAAACATTGTCATCTTGGCATCCTAATCCTGCAACGCCCCACTTGCCGACAGGATGCCTCCCCGATGCTGCTCAATTCCGGTGCGTTCGACCTTGGCAGTGATGGTCGTGGGCGCAGCACGGCGCGGCTGGCGGCCGCGCTCGCCAGCGGCGGTGACGCGCGCATCCGGCCTGATACCGACGGGCGTAATCAATATTTTGCGAGCATTTTGCCGACGGACGCGCTGGCCTATGGCTCGTCGACGATCAGCAGCATTTCGCAGCACGCCTTCGACATGCTCGACCGCCGCTGGAGCGGTCGCTTCGGTCGGCCGGTGGGCGCCGCCGACTATGCCGAAGGCCTTGCCCTTCTGCGCGTCCAGTTCGGCGAATATTTCGGCCTCGCCGGCCCCTTGGCCGATACCGCAGTCATATTCGCCGCCTCCGGCACCGATCTGGAATATGTTGGGCTGGCAGCCGCGCATGACGGGCGCCCGCTGACCGCCATCCTCCTCGGTCGCGACGAGGTCGGAAGCGGGTGCATTCACAGCGCGGCGGGCCGTTTTTTCGCCGACGAAACCGCCACGGGTGCGCGCGTCGTCGCGCAATCGGCGATAGATCCGGCTTTCGCCGCGACGGTTTTGGTCGACGTCGCGGTCCGCGACGCGAGCGGGCAACCGCGCAGTTCGCCCGACATTGCGGCCGACCTGTCGCAACAGGTCGATAAAGCCGCTGCCGATGGCCGGCGCGCGGTCGTCCATGTCGTCCACGGATCGAAGTCGGGGCTGACTTTGCCGGCAATCGACGACGTCGAACGGCTGGTTGCGGCGCATGGCGAAGCGATGACCGTCGTCGTCGACGCCTGCCAGCTGCGCGTCTCGCCCGCCGTCGTGCGCCGCTATCTCGAAGCGGGATGCGTCGTGCTGATGACCGGCTCGAAATTTGCGGGCGGCCCGCCGTTCAGCGGCTTTGCGCTCGTGCCCGCGGCGGTGCGCGGCCGGGCGCTGCCGCTCCCCGCAGGCTTCCGCCGCCTTGCGACGCGCGCCGAATGGCCCGCCGACTGGCCGGGCGCCGATTGCCTCCCGGCGCTCGGCAATTTCGGCCTTCTGCTGCGCCTCCAGGCGGCACAGATCGAGATCGAACGCTTTGCGGCGCTTCCTGCCGAACGTCTAACAGATGTCATTGCCGCCTTCGGCACGCATGTCGGCAAGATGATGACGCGGCTCGAACTCGCGTGCGTGCCGGGCGCGGGCAAGGCCGGATGCCTTGCGGCCGACACGCTCGTCACGATCGACCTCGCCTCGCGTTGGCCCCGGTGCGATTTCGACACCGCCAAGGCGATGCACGCCCTCATCGCCCGCAATGCGCGCCAGTGGCTGGGGCGCGAGATCAGGATCGGCCAACCGGTCAAGACACACCGACTCCCCGGCGGCGCGATGGCGGGGACGCTGCGCCTGTCGCTTTCGATGCCGCTGATCGCCGAACTTTCGGCCTTGAAAGGGCCGGCGCTCGATACGCGGCTCGACAACGACATGGCGCTGGTCGGCGCGGCCATCTCGGCGGCGGCGTCAACCGCGCTCTGTAGCAGGCAACCCGAACCGCTCGGCTGAAAATCGGCTGAAAACCCGCGTTCCAACCGTAATGCGGCGGATCGGCGGCGGGTCGGCCAGCCGTTCGTCGGCAACGGTTCGTCGCGGAATCGCCCGAAACGGGCAGCACTTTCGCCCGGACGCACGTTTGTCCTTCACTATGTTGAAGAAAATCGCCCTCTCCCGCCCCGCCTCGAGCGCGATTGCCGCGTTCCTGGCCCTGTCCACCCCCGCCGCGCTGGCGCAGGAAGCGCCGACGACCGTGCCCACAATGCCGATGACGTCGCCTGTAGCCGTCCCGCCCGCAACCTCGCCCCCGCCGGTTGCCGACCCGGTGCCGACGGCACCGACGGTCACGCCGCCGACGACCGCCCCCGTCGCTCCTGCCGCGGTGATCCGCGTGCCGCTCGACATCGCGCCCGAACCGGCGGCCGAGCCCGCCCCCGCAGCGCGCGAAAGCGCCGCGACCGCTGCTCCGGCCACGCGGACGCGAACCGCACGACCCGCGCAGCCGAGCGAACCCACGCCCGCAGCCGCTCCCGCGCCGGAGCGCGCCGAAGCCGCGATGACAAGTGCGACTGCAAGCGAGACGGCCGCGGCCGATCCGGCGATGGTGGCACCCCTTCCGGCCGCCGCAGCGCCCGCGGCGGACGCACCCCCGGCGGCGACGCCTGCCAATGATTTTCCGTGGGAGATCGCCGCTGGCGCCGCAGCATTGCTGCTGGTCGGCGGTGCGGGCCTTGCCCTCGCGCGACGCCGAAAAACGGCATCGGTCGAGAGGACCGCCGAGAACGATGCCCCCATCGAGACACCGCCTGAGCAGGCGCCAACGCCCGCAATGGATCGCGCCCCGCAAATGGCAAAGGCGCCCGCGTTCGCGACAGCGCCTGCCTTCGCCGCGGCTCCGCACGGAAGTATGGGGCGCCACGAAGCGATGGCGCTCGCCGGGCCGACGCCCGACAATCCGTTCGCGACACTGAAGATGCGGCTCAAGCGCGCGCGCTTCCTCGATCGCCGCGAGCGCCTGCAATATGAACAGACGCTCGCCGCGCAGAAGGAGGTTCGCCGAACTCCCGCCAGTGCCTGGGAAATCTCGCAGCGCCCTGTCCCGGCCGCCGCCGAACAGGAAGTCCATCGCCCTGCCCCGGCCAAGGGTCATCCGGGCAGCCTGCGCCCTGGCTGGTATCGAAGCTGACCTTCCCCGAAGCCCATAGAAAAAGGGCGACGCCTCGCGGCACCGCCCTTTTCTTTTGGCAAACGCGTACCGACGGTTACCCGTCGGCCGCGAACCGAATTACTTCAGTTCGACGGTCGCGCCAGCAGCTTCGAGCTTCTTCTTCAGCTCTTCGGCTTCGGCCTTGTTCACGCCTTCCTTGATCGGCTTCGGCGCGCCTTCGACGAGCGCCTTGGCTTCGCCAAGACCCAGGCCGGTGATCGCGCGGACTTCCTTGATGACGTTGATCTTCTGACCACCGTCGCCCGTCAGGATGACGTCGAACTCGTCCTTTTCTTCAGCAGCCGGAGCGGCGGGGCCGCCAGCAGCCGGAGCAGCCGCAACAGCAGCGGCAGCCGAAACGCCCCACTTTTCTTCGAGCAGCTTCGAAAGCTCGGCAGCTTCCAGAACGGTCAGCGCCGACAGGTCGTCAACGATCTTTGCAAGATCAGCCATTTTAATTCTCCATCAAAGCCGGGATGCACCCGGCAACAGGTTTCAGTTCAAATCGAAATTATGCTGCTTCTTTGGCGGCATATGCGCCAAAAACCCGCGCCAACTGCCCAGCCGGTGCTGCTGCAATCTGAGCAACCTTGGTAGCCGGAGCCTGTACCAGACCAATGATCTTGGCACGCAGCTCGTCGAGCGAGGGAAGCGAAGCAAGCGCCTTCACGCCATCCACGTCGAGCACCACGTCGCCCATGCCGCCACCAACGATCTCAAGCTTGTCGTTGGTCTTGGCAAAATCCACGGCGATCTTTGCCGCCGCGACCGGATCGGTCGAGGTGGCGAGGGCCGTGGGACCGGTCAGCAGATCGCCGATGCCGGTGTAGGTCGTGCCGTCGAGCGCGATTTTGGCAAGACGGTTCTTCGTGACGCGAAAGTCGGCCCCTGCATCGCGCATTTGCTGGCGCAGCACCGTCGACTGGGCGACGGTCATGCCAAGGTTGCGGACGACCACAACCGAGGCGGCATTTGCCAGCGTAGCGTTCAGCGAGGATACGGCTTCGGCCTTTTCCGTACGATCCATGCCTATACTCCACTCATCTGCCCGGACGCCCGCGCCGCAAGGGCACGCGCCGCCGGGCGACTAACACACGCGAACAACCGACATGGGACGAATCCCGTCTGTCATTCGCGCAACGATGTCCGAAGGGGTCGGTCAAGCCGCGTCACCTGAACATTCCAGGCGGGCGACCGATAAAAGACTGTTCCCCGTCTCGGCTGGAAATTAAGAAGGGCAAATCCCCTTCACCAACTGTCTCGGACGGAATTGTCGTGGGCGAACCCGCGACAACACGCGGGCGCTCATAGCGGCAATGCCCGCAGAGTCAAGCGATGACCGCAGCTGCGGCCGCGCGAACCGCCTAAAATGCGCGGGTGAGCGCTATCGAGAACTGCCCATAGTCATAAGCGCCGCTGTTCTGCGGGATATTGTTGTAAAGCGCACTGGCCTTCAGATACCAGTCGCGTCCAACCTCGGGGCTCGTCACCTCGGCCCCCGCGTAATAGGATGCGCGCCAATCGGACACCGCATCGCGCTGCGCCCCGACACCGCCCGCGATCATATAGCGCCAGCCGCCGCTGTATCGGCGCATCTGCGCGACCGGCAATATCTGCACATACCAGCGCGGCGAATAATAATCGAACTCGCGAGGACGCGTGCTGTGGAAATAGCGGGCGCGCAGCTGTGCACTGAGGCCCAGTTCGGGCTTTACGACATGCACATAATTGGCGCGCGCATGCAGCCGGACATTCTTGCCCGTGAACTCCTGCGCCCCGGCAACCAGGGTGAAATTGTTCCGATCGTCGGCGGGAAGATCGATCGCGCCGCCGACGAAGGTGTAATAGATGCCGTCGCTCACCCCTCGCGGCGTTTCGACAATGTCGCGTTCGATGAAAAACTCTTTTCGAAAGCGCGCATCGTCGTGAATCGTTGCGGCGCCGATGACGGTGTCACCGTCGGTGCCGACCTGCGCGCTCCAGTTCCAAGGACCGCTGGAATCCGCCGCGCGCACGAAAAGCCGATCCTTGTCGACTGTCGCCTGTCCCAACGGGCGATACCATGCCTTTTCGTAGCGCAGGCCCAGATAATTCCGCTGGTCCTGGTGCTCGACGTCGAAATTGACCCCGGCGCGAAAGACGTCGGTTTGATCGGCATCGGTCGAAGCAAAGAAGTCGATCCCCGCCGCACGCTTGCCGGACCCTGCGTCATTTGCGTCGGTTTCCTGCGCCGCGACAGGGGACGCCGCCAACCACAGCGCTACGACGAACAGCGGTTTCACTTGGTATCCCATTTTTTCTTCATCCCGATGATTTCGGCGAGATAGCCCCACACGCAAACCGGCTGCATGATCAGGCTGTAGACGAGCGCGTAAAAGAGGAAGCCGGCGGGGTTGTGCCGCACTTTCAGATCCTCATTCTCGTACACGTTGCGCTGGATGCGAAAGATGACGACGTTCCACAGCGCCGCGAGCGGCAACACTGCCAGCGTCAATGGTCCGGCGATATAGAAATGGCCAAAAACCGCGAGCACCAGACCTGGAATAAAGACAAAGCTGTAAACAAGGTCGAGCGGCAGGAAGGTCACGTTCCACCAGATGAACAGCGTCGTCATCCGGCGTTTGAACAGCAATTCCCAATGCGCCTTGAACGCTTCCATCAATCCGCGCGACCAGCGCTTGCGTTGCAATGCAAACTGCCGGAACCCTTCGGGGACGTTGGTAAAAGCCAGCGCGCTGTCGGCATAGCCGATGCGATAGCCGCGAGCGAGCAATGCCCACGATACGACGATGTCCTCGCCGACGCACTCGGGCCAGCCCCCGACTTCATCGAGCGCGTCGCGGCGATAGAGCGAAAAGGCCCCCTGCGCGACGAGCGTGCCATGATACATGCCCTGCATGCGCTTCACCGCGGCAATGCCGTGGAAATAGTCCCATTCCTGCGCGCGGGTGAGCAGGTTCGCCCGCGAATTGCGGACCATCACGGCACCGGCGATTGCCGCCGTATCATCGGGGTCCGAAAGATAGCGCCCGACGATCCGCGCCACACCGTTTCGCTTGACCCAGCAGTCGCCGTCGATCGTGATGACAAGGCCGTGCGACGAGGCGCGTAGCCCGTCGTTTAGCGCCGCCGATTTTCCGCGGTTGACCGGGAAGTCGAGCAGCTCGAACTTCGCCTTTTTGGGGATGGCGAGCGTTTTGAGCAGCTCGCGCACGATGGCAGCCGTATCGTCGGTCGATCCGTCGTTGAGCACCAGCACCTCGAGCGGACCACGATAATCCTGCCGCGACAGGCTGGTCAGCGTATCGCGGATCGCCGCCGCTTCGTTATAAGCGGCGACAAGAATGGTCACGCCCGGCAGTTTTCGCGGCAGTTTTTCCACCGGCGGACGCCGGTCGAGCGCAAGGGTCGCGATCAGAAAGGCATTCATGAAACCCGGCACATAGGCGATGAAGCCGATGGCAATCAGCGCGAAAGTCCAGCTCGTCACCGCGGCGAGTTCGGCCATCCAGCGCTGCGAGAGCACGACGCTGAAACTTGTCCACGCGATCGCAATGCCCAGTGCAAGCATGAATTTGGCACGTACCGACAGATAGATGCGCCGGGCGTCGTCCCTCTTTTGCGCAGAATGGCTCACGGACTCTCGCTTCACAACCGGCGGCCGCTGACGAGCGCGCTGCCTCGCGGCGAGATTGCCCTCGCCCGTCCGCGAAAACGGTTTACGAAGCTGATTAAGAGACCCCGGGTCATGACGAACCGTGTCTCTGGCGCGGCCAGTCCCCATAATTTCGGTCCCATGTGCAGCACGCACATCGGGCGTTTCGCTGCGACACCGACAGCTAGCCGAATATCCTTACGATGAAATTAACCCTAAACTCGGACGATTCGTGGCCTTGCACCCCTCATAGGGCGACGGCGTTCCGGCGGGCATAGAGGAAATAGACACCGATCCCCGCGACGTTCCAGACGGCGAACCATATCTGCGTCTTCACCGGCAGGCTTACGAACAGATAGATACAGCCGAACACCGCGATGCCGCCGACGACCCACGGCAGCGGCGTGCGGAAGGTGCGCGGCGCATCGGGCGCGCGGCGCCGCAGGATGAGCATGCAGATTGACACTGCAGTAAAGGCCGCGAGCGTGCCTGCATTGGCGAGCGCGGCAAGTTCGCCGAGCGGAATGAAACCGGCGAGGATCGCAACGACAATCGCGGTAAAGATGGTGATCCGCACCGGCGTCCCGCGCGCCGACACGCGCGCAAGGCTCTGCGGGAGCAGCCCGTCGCGCGCCATGGTGAAGAAGATGCGGCTCTGGCCATAGAAAAAGGCCAAAATCACGGTCGGCAGCGCAATGACCGCCGACACCGCCAGATATTGCGCCGCGAGCGGCTGACCGAGCTGGCGGAGGATCAGCGCGAGCGGTTCGGGGCTGTTCGCGAACCGGCTATAGACGACCGCACCCACCGCCGCGACCGCGACGAGGATATAGATGACGACACAGGCGAGCATCGATCCGACAATCCCGATCTTGAGGTCGCGGTCGGGGTTCTTCGTCTCTTCGGCCGCCGTCGCGATGGCGTCGAAGCCGTAAAAGGCGAAAAAGATGATCGCCGCTGCCGCCATCACCCCGCGCTCGACCCCGTCAGGGCCCATATGTTTGGCAAAGCCATAGGGGCTGAACGGTTCGAGGTTCGCCGCATCGAACGCGGGCAGCGCCACCGCTACGAACACGGCGAGCGCGACGACTTTCACGACGACGAGGATCGCGTTGACGGTCGCGCTTTCGCGCGTGCCGTACAGCAGCATGGCCGCAACGACCGCGATAATCCCGATCGCCGGCAGGTTGACGATACCGCCCAGTTCCGGCCCCTGCATCAACGCCATGGGCACCCCCGCCCAGCTTTGCAGCAGCGGCGCGGCATAGCCCGACCATCCGACCGCGACCGCGCTCACCACCAGCGAATATTCGAGGATCAGGCTCCACCCGACGACCCAGGCGACGATCTCCCCGATCACGACATAGCTATAGGTATAGGCGCTGCCCGACGCGGGAATCATCGTCGCCATTTCGGCATAGGCGAGCGCGGCGCAGGCGCAGATCAGCCCTGCGACGGCAAAGGACAGGATCACCGCCGGCCCCGCCTTGTCGGCGCCGACGCCGATCAGCGTCAATATCCCGGTGCCGACGATCGCCCCCACGCCGAGCGCGATCAGATGCGGCCAGCCAAGCGTGCGTGCGAGTCCGCTCCCCTCCTGCGTTTCCGGAAGCACGGATTTGCGGCGCAGCAGGCTATCGGTCATCTGGGGCTCCCCTTATCGCTTTGCGCCGCTTGTAAGGGGGTGTGGCGCCAGCGCAAGATGGGCAATGCGGGGGCTGGCGGTGGCGATGAGGGCGTCAATGTGCCAAGGCGGCTTCAAATGACGAATGGCGGCTTGGGGGTGGGGAGCGGACATTCAATAACACCCTCGTCACCCCGGGCTTGACCCGGGGTCCCGGTTCGATGGCGCTGCTGAGCGGGACCCCGGATCAAGTCCGGGGTGACGATACTGTCAATGTCACTTTTCGGCCGAAACCCGCCCCAACTCCCTGTCAAAAGCGCTTTCCTGCTGCAACCAGTCGTTCGCCCCCGGTCAATTCACCATCCGTTCGTGCCCTTCCCAATAGGGCGCGCGCAGGTCCTTGCGCAGGATCTTGCCGCTCGCATTCCGCGGCAACGCCGCAATCACATCGACGCTGCGCGGGCATTTGAAGGGGGCGATGCGTTCGCGTGCCCAGGCGATGATTGCGGCCTCGTCGACCGTCTCGCCCGGCTTGGCCACGACCGCGGCCTTGACGGCCTCGCCCCATTTTTCGTCGGGGACGCCGAACACTGCGACCTCCTGCACCGCGGGATGGCCGAAGATGGCGCTCTCGACCTCGGCCGGATAGACATTTTCGCCGCCGGTGATGATCATGTCCTTCATCCGGTCGTGGATGAAGAGATAGCCGTCGGCGTCGAGATAGCCCGCGTCGCCGGTGCGTATCCAGCCGTCCTCCATCGTCCGCGCGGTCGCGTCGGGGAGGTTCCAGTAACCGATCATATTGTTCGACGAGCGGGTGACGACTTCGCCGACCTCGCCCACCGCACAATGCCGTCCATCCGGACCGAGGATGCGGATTTCGACACCGGGGAGCGGCTTTCCCGCCGAACGCATCCGCGCATTGCCTTCGGGGTCGTGGTCCTCGGGCGGGAGCATGCAGATCGTTCCCGTCGTCTCGGTCATCCCATAGGCCTGGATGAACTGCGCCCCGAACATCTTGATGCACTGGCGCAGCAATTCGAGCGGCATTGGTGCGGCGCCATAGAGGATATATCTGAGGCGGCTGTAATCGACGCTCGCGCAGCGCGGGTGCATCAGCAGCATGTGGAGCGCCGCGGGCACCATGAAAAAGCGCGTCACGCCATGTTTTTCGACCGCATCGAACACGCCGTCGGGGTTGAATTCGGCGAGGATGATGCCCGGAATCCCCGCGGCAAGCGCCATGATGCCCAGCCCCGTCCCCCCGATATGCGCGCAGGGCATTGCGACGAGCACCGCCTCGTCATCGTCCCATTTGGTATAGGGAAGGTCGAGGTCGTCCGAATGGCGGCGGAGCGCGAAGAGGTTGCGGTTCGACAGCACTGCGCCCTTGGGATTGCCGGTGGTTCCCGACGTGTAGAGCTGGAGCACCGCGTCGTCGGGTCCCGAGGCATCGAAATCGCGCGGCGTTGCGGCGTCGATCATCGCACGCGCCGCGCCGGCGGTGACGATCTGCGGGTCATGGTCGAGCCGTCCGGCGAGCTTTTCGGCGAGATCCTCAAAGCCGGGGCCAGCGAACACCAGCCTGGCGCGCGTATCGTTGACGATGAACGCCCATTCGGCGGGCGACAGCCGCCAGCCGATCGGCGCCATCACGATCCCCGCGCGTGCGGCGCCATAGAACAGGATGAAGTAAAGATCGCTGTTCTTGCCGATCCACGCGATCCGTTCGCCCTTCTGCACGCCCGCCGCAATCAAAGCCGAGGCGACCTTGCGCGTCAGCGCGTCGAGTTCGGCATGGCTGTAGCTGCGATCCTCCTCGCGCATCGCGGTCCTGTCACCGCGCTCCTGTGCCCAATGCGACAGAAATCCGTCGAACGTCAGAATATCGGCCACGTCGCTCGCCATTTCACTCTCCCCGAATCGTGTCATTCATGCACGATTTGCGGAGAGGCTAGCCGAAGCGCGCGTTCGGTAAAGCCGCGATTACCCCGACCTGTTACGAGTGCCAGCCGCGGCGGCCGGTCACGACCGGCGGAAAAGCAGCATCAGATTGTTCGCGGGCATCGCGCGGCGTTCGGCGAATAGGAAGCCCGCATCGGCTGCCGCCGCCTTGACTTCATCCAGATTGCGCAGCCCCCAGGCGGGATTGCGCGCGCGCAAATTGGCGTCGAAGGTCAGGTTGCTCGGTGCCGTCGGTACGTCAGGCTCGACATAGGCGCCATAGAGGATCAACGGCGCGCCTGACCTCAGCAGGCGCGCGCCGCCAGCGAACAGCCCCAGCGTTGCCTCCCACGGGCTGATATGCACCATGTTGATGCACAGCAGCGCGTCGGCATAGCCGATCGGCCAGCCGCCCGCAGCGGCGTCGAGACAGAGCGGCGGCGCAATGTTGGCGTGTGCCGCCTCGCCGCTCCACGCGGCTATCGAGGTCAGCGCGTCGGGATCGGGGTCGCTCGGTTGCCAGTCGAGAAGCGGGAAGGCGGCGGCGAAATGGACGACATGCTCGCCCGACCCGCTCGCGACCTCGAGCACGCGCCCCGCAGGGGGGAGCCAGTCGGCGAGGACCGTCGCAATCGCCTCACGGTTGCGCAGCGTCGCGGGCGCGTGACGCTTGGCTTCCCCGCCGCCGTCGGCCGCAGTCCAGGGATCGGTCACTTGGCTTTCGCAAGCTTGCGCGCGCGGCGCTCGCGCACGACCAGCCAGGCGAGCAGCCCGACCGGGCCGACCATCAGCGTCAGGAACAGGAAGGGGAATTGCGCAATGCGGCTGAAGCCCTTCTGGTCGGCGTCGCGCGCGATCCACATGCCGACAAACAGGTCGAACGCAAGATAATGGACCCAGCCGAGGGTCGTCCCGCCGGGGGTGTCGAACAGTTTCATCACGCCTGCAAGCGAGGTGAAGCTGCCACCGGTTTCGCTGCCGGGATTAATCGCGCCTGTGAGGAAGCCCGCGATCAATATGGTGTAGGCGAGGCAGAGCAGCGCGACGCCGAGATAGAGGATGAGCGCCAGCGTCTTCGGCCCACGCGGCAGAAAGGCAAGCGCGATCCACGCCGCGATGGCCCAATAATTCGCCAATAGAAACAGGCTGTCCCAGCTCATCACACCCTCCCCTTTATCCGTCATCTCGGCGAAGGCCGGGATCTCATCCTATAATCGTGACGCACCGGCGAGATCCGGGCCTTCGCCGGGATGACGATGGATTATAGGTCACCTTCCCACGCCAGCACGGGCTTGCGCGCCGCAAGCGTTTCGTCGAGCCGCGCGCGCGGCGCGAAATGCGGTGCTGCCTTGAGCGCGGGGTCGCCGTTCTTGGCGCGCAGCGCGACGCTACGCAGCGCGCCGATGAACTGGTCGAGCACCGCCTTCGACTCGGTCTCGGTCGGTTCGATCAGCATCGCGCCATGGACGACGAGCGGGAAATAGACGGTCATCGGGTGATAGCCTTCGTCGATCAGCGCCTTGGCGATGTCCAGCGTCGTAAAGCCCTCGGCGAGCCCCTCGTCGGTAAACAGCGCCTCGTGCATGCACGGCCCCGACGGTCCGAAGGGCGCGTCGAGCACATCCTCGAGGCTACGCAGCACATAATTGGCGTTGAGCACCGCATCTTCGGCGACCTGCTTCAACCCGTCGGCACCGTGGCTGAGGATATAGGCGAGCGCGCGGGTGAACATGCCCATCTGGCCGTGGAAAGCGGTCATGCGCCCGAAGGTTTCGGGATGCTCGGCGCCCGCGCTTTCCTCCTCGACCAGCTTGAGCGAGCCGTCGGCGTAGCGCGCCGCATAGGGGATCGGGCCATAGGGAGCGAGCGCTTCCGACAGCACGACCGGACCCGAACCCGGCCCGCCCCCGCCGTGCGGGGTCGAAAAGGTCTTGTGCAGGTTGATGTGCATCGCATCGATGCCAAGGTCGCCGGGGCGCACCTTGCCGACGATCGCGTTGAAGTTGGCGCCGTCGCAATAGACATAGCCGCCGACCGCATGGACCGCGTCCGAAATCGCCTTCATGTCGCGCTCGAACAGGCCGCAGGTGTTGGGATTGGTGATCATCACCCCCGCGACATCGGGCCCGAGCCGCGCCTTCAGCGCTTCCAGATCGACGCGGCCTTCCTTGGTCGCCGGAATATCCTCGACGGTGAAGCCCGCGAAGGCCGCGGTCGCGGGGTTGGTGCCGTGCGCGCTTTCAGGAACGAGCAGCACGCGCCGGTCCTCGCCGCGTGCTTCGAGCGCCGCCTTGATGCAGAGGATGCCGCACAGCTCGCCATGCGCGCCCGCCTTGGGCGACATGGCGACGCCATACATGCCGGTGAGCTCGATCAACCAGAAAGCGAGTTCGTTGATGACCGCGAGTGCGCCCTGCACCGTTTCCTGCGGCTGGAGCGGGTGGACGTCCGCAAAGCCCGGCATCCGCGCGACCTTTTCGTTGAGACGCGGGTTGTGCTTCATCGTGCAGCTTCCGAGCGGGAAGAGGCCGAGGTCGATGGCATAATTCTGGCGCGACAGGCGCGTATAGTGGCGTACCGTTTCGGACTCGCTGAGCCCCGGCAGGCCGATGGGCGCGCTGCGCATCAGCGACCCCGGATCGGCGGCCGGTGCATCCTCGTCGAAATCGACGCCGGTGGTTTCGGTCGACCCAATTTCGAAGATCAGCGGTTCTTCAAGCATCAGCGCGCGGTTGCCGGTGAAGGTGGCGCTATCGTCGGCGCCGCCTGGCACAGACATTTCGGGACGCCAGCCGGCGGGGTTGAGCGCGGTCATGCCAGCACCTCCTTCAGCGCCGCGGCAAAGGCGGCGATATCGTCCTCGGTCACGGTCTCGGTCACCGCAACGATCAGCCCGTTCGCGAGCGCGTCGTTGTCGGGATAGAGGCGTCCGAGCGAAACGCCGCCGAGGACGCCCTTTTCAGCGAGCTTGTGCACCGTCGCGCGCGCGTCGGTGGGGAGCCGCAGCGTGAACTCGTTGAAATAGCTGTCGTTCATCACCGACACGCCGGGGATATTGGCAAGCTCTGCCGCCGCCGCCTTCGCCCGACCATGATTGATCGCGGCGAGTTGGCGCAGCCCTGCCTCGCCGAGCAAGGTCATGTGAATGCTGAATGCCAGCGCACAAAGCCCTGAATTGGTGCAGATGTTGCTCGTCGCCTTCTCGCGGCGGATATGCTGTTCGCGCGTCGAGAGGGTGAGAACGAAGCCGCGCTTGCCGTTGGCGTCGACCGTCTCGCCGCAAAGGCGCCCCGGCATCTGGCGGACATATTTCGACTTGCAGGCGAACAGGCCGACATAAGGTCCGCCGAACTGGAGCCCGACGCCGATTGCCTGCCCCTCGCCCACTACAATGTCGGCGCCCATTTCGCCGGGCGATTTGATAAGGCCGAGCGCGACAGGCTCGGTCACGACCGCGATCAGCAGCGCGCCATTCGCCTGACAAGCTCCGGCCAGCGACGACATGTCATCGATGCGGCCCAGAATGTCGGGATATTGGACGACGACGCAGCTCGTCTCCTTGTCGACCGCCGCCGCGAGCGCGGCCCAGTCGGTTCCGGCTTCGAGGGTCGGGTCGCCATCGACGAGCATGTCGCGCGTATATTTCGCCATCGTGCGCGCGACGCTGCGATAATGCGGGTGGAGGCCCGTCGAGAGCAGCGCCTTGCTCCGCTTGGTGATGCGCCGCGCCATCACGATCGCTTCCCAGCAGGCGGTCGAGCCATCGTACATCGACGCATTGGCGACGTCGGTGCCGAACAGCCGCGCGACCTGGCTCTGGAATTCGAAGAGCATCTGGAGTGTGCCCTGCGCGATTTCGGGCTGGTACGGCGTATAGGCGGTCAGGAACTCGCCGCGCTGGATCAGATGGTCGACGCTCGCGGGGATATGGTGGCGATAGGCGCCCGCTCCAAGGAAAAAGGGCGCATCGGCGGCGGCCAGATTCTGCTTCGAAAGACGGCGCATATGGCGTTCGACCGCAATCTCGCTGGCGTGGAGCGGCAGGCCCGCAATCGGCCCGTCGAGCCGCGCTTCGGGCGGGACGTCGGCGAACAGATCGTCGATCGACGAAGCGCCGACGGCAGCAAGCATTGCGGCCCGGTCGTCAGCGGTCAAAGGGAGGTAACGCATGAACTACTCCGCAGAAGGAATTGAATTTACAGCCGCAAGCTGCGCGAGGTCGGGGATCGACCCCTGGAAAATCATCGGCCCGCTGTGGGTGGTGCGCACCCAGGGCGCGAGCCAGATCCGAAAGCCAGCATCGCGCACCCGGCGGCAAAACCCATAGTCTTCGGACAGCAGCGCCTTGCTTTCGGGATCAATGACGGGGGCAAAGAAGGCGTGCGCCTCCTCCCCGATCGCGTGCGCCTGCCGTTCCGCCGGGTCGGGACGGAACGCCAGATCGGCGCCGTTGGTCCGCAGTGTTTCGAGCACGTCGCGGCGGATCAGCATCAATCCGGTTCCGACCCGCACAAGCTCGACGGGCTCGCCGAGCGCAAAACGCTGGGTCGGGTCGACGAACTGGAGTGCAAACTCCCCCGCATAGCGCGCGAGGTCACTCGTCGGCATACCCGATGCGGCGGCCCGCGCGACGGCATCCCAATTTATCATCCGGCGCGGGCAGGCAGCTCCCAGTACGGCGCATTTGGGTCGCGCCGACATCGCGTGCAGCATCGAGAATATATCGTCGGCCACGAAATCAATATCGGCGTCCACGAACAGCAAATGCGTACAATCGCTGGCGAGGAACATCGCGCTCAGCACGTTGCGCGCTCGCGTGACGTCGGGCTGGTACAGGATGAACTCGAACCGCACCGAAACGCCCATCGCCTGCGCCTGCAGTGCAAGCGCGAGAGCGGCGCGGACATAGCTGCCCTGCGCCCCTTCATAAATGGGCGTCGCCACCATCAGGCGGCAGTTGGCAAGGGCGGCGTCGGTGCTGGTCACGTCATCTCCCCCCTCCCGCTGGCGGGAGGGGCCCGCTGAATCACAGATCGTCGCAGAAGTCCTTGTACGCCTGCGCGTTCATCAGTCCGTCGAGTTGGCTCTTGTCGCTCAATGTCATGCGGAAGAACCAGCCTTCGCCTTCGGGGTCCGAGTTGACTAGTGCCGGATCTTCCTCGAGCGCGGCATTGCCCTCGGTCACCACGCCATCGACGGGTGCATAGACGTCGCTTGCCGCCTTCACCGACTCGACGACCGCAGCGTCGCCGCCCTGGCTGAGTTCGGCGCCGGTGTCGGGCACCTCGACGAAAACGATGTCGCCGAGCTGGCCCTGCGCGAAGTCGGTGATGCCGACCGTCGCGACGTCGCCATCGACGTCGATCCATTCATGCTCTTCGGTAAAATAGCGCGGCATCGATCAGCCTCCCTGTTTGCGCACGTAACGATGTGGAACGAACGGCATGGCGGTAACGGTGCACGCCACACGCTTGCCACGAACTTCGGCCGCGACCGGCGTCCCCGGCTCGGACAGGCCGGTCGGGACATAGCCCATCGCGATCGGCGCGCCGACGCTGGGGGCGAAGCCACCCGATGTCACGACGCCGACTTCGGTGTTGCCGTCGAAGAGCTTGGCGCCTTCGCGGACCGGCATTTTCCCGTCGATCAGCAGCCCTACGCGCTTGCGCGCGCTCCCCTGCCCCAGATGGCCGAGGATGCGCGCGGCGCCCGGAAATCCGCCTTCCTCGCGGCGGCGCTTGCTGATCGCAAAGCAGAGGTCGCCCTCGACCGGATCGATTGTCTCGTCGAGGTCATGTCCGTAAAGCGGCAAGCCAGCTTCGAGCCGCAGGCTGTCGCGCGCGCCGAGCCCGATGGGCTTCACCTCGTCCATCGCGCACAGCGCGGCGGCAAAGGCTTCGAGCGCTGCGTTGGGCAGCGAAATCTCGAACCCGTCCTCGCCCGTATAGCCCGAGCGGCTGATGCCGATCGCATGGCCCTGCCATGTCGCGCGCGTAGCCTGCATGAAGACGAGACCAGCGGCTTCGGGGACGAGCCGCGACAGCGCATCGACCGCTTTCGGTCCTTGCAGCGCCAACAGGCCGTAATCCTCATTATGATTAAGGGTGATATGGTCGGGCAGATTTTCGCGCAGGTGCCCGATATCTTCCCACTTCACCGCGCCGTTGACGACGATGCCGAATTGGTCCCCTTCGTTGGTGATCATCAAGTCGTCGAGGATGCCGCCATCTTCGGCTAGCAGTAGCGAATAACGCATCCGTCCGGGCTTCAGCGCCGAAATGTCACCGGGGACGAGCGTTTCGAGCGCCGCGGCGGCGCCGTCGCCCGAAATCAGCAGCTGCCCCATGTGGCTGACATCGAACAGGCCCGCATTTTCGCGGACCCACAGATGTTCGGCCATGATGCCTTCATATTGGATCGGCATCCAGTATCCGGCGAATTCGACCATGCGTCCGCCCTTTGCGCGGTGCCATGCGTCGAGCGGCAACGTCTCGGTCGCCACCTCTTCGATCAAGTCTTCGGTTTCGCTCATATCGGCCTCCCGTCGTTGACATGACGCGGCGCGGCCCGGTGCCGTTCCTTCGCCATGCCCCCTCTGTCACGGGAACCTGAGAGTTTTCCCCCATGCTATCATGGGGTTACCCCTTCGGTGGCCTCGACATCATGCCGGGGCGCTTTCCAGAGTGTCCAATCGTCCGCGCGGTCCGTTGACCTGAGAGTTTCCGGGGCGGTTGCTCCTTCGGTGGCGAGGCGCGGCGTACCGCCCCCGCGCTCTCCCGCGCGGCCGGCCGAATCCTCGATAAAGGACGCAGCGGACGGTCGAGCCTTGGCGCTGCCCTGAAGCGGAGTCAATCGGCGAGCGCGCGGATCGCGTCGTTTTCGTGAATATGGACCCCGGTGCCGCCTTCCCGCGCGAGTGCGACGATGGCGCGCGCGACGGTCGCGGCGGCGATCGAACGGTAGCGGCGGAGGCCGCCGTGGAGCATTGCGTCGGTGACCGGCGCGACCATCAGCGCAATCGTCTCGCCGAACCGCTTGATCCCGCCGCGGTCGCCGCGAAGCAGCCCTGGGCGGACAATATCGAGCCGGTCGAACCCGAGAGCGTGCAGGCCCTCCTCGGTCTGTCCCTTGGTGCGGAGGTAGAAATTGCCGCCGCGCGGCGACGCGCCGACCGAACTCACGGCGATCATCTGCCGCGCCCCCGCCTCTTTGGCGGCATGCGCGGCGGCGAGGATCAGGTCGACATCGACCGCACGAAAGGCCGCCTGCGATCCCGCCTGCCGGATCGTGGTGCCGAGACAGGAGATCAGCGCGCGCGGGCGCTCTGCCGCGATGATGCCGGGCCAATCGGCAGTCGGCGCGACGATCGCACGATGCTGCGGCGGCACATCGGCAATCGCGCGGCGTGAAAGGATCGTCAGCCCAAGGTCGCCCGCGCTGTCGATCACGCGCCCGCCGACAAGCCCGGTGGCCCCGACGAGCAGCGCCTCAGACATGCGCGAGCGCCTCCGGCACGTCGACGCGCCCGAAAATCTCCGCATAGCGGTCAATGGCGAAACGGTCGGTCATTCCCGCAATATAGTCTCCAATGTGCCGGATTGTCGCGCCCTCATCGCCGGGGACGCGCGACGACCAATCCTCACCCATCAAGGACGGGTCGGCCAGATAGGCATCGAAAAGCCGCGCGATGACGCAGCGCGCGCCCTCCGCAGCGGCGAGCTGCGACGGATGGTGGTAGAGGTTGGCGTACATGAAGCGCTTGAGATCGCGCTCCTTCGCAGCAAGATCGCGCGAAAAGCCGCCGAGCGTGCGGCCCGCCGCGCGCACCTCGTCCACCGACGCAGCGCCCGCGTCGGCGACGTTGGCGGCGGTGGCGGCGATCACATCGTTGACCATCACGCCAATCTGGTCGCGCACCAGTTCGCGCAGCAACCGGTCGCGCGGCGCGCCCGGAAACCGCGCTTCGACCGCCCGGAAATTGGCAGCGACAAAGGGCTGTTCCATCAGCTGGTCGAGGCCCAGCAATCCGGCGCGCAGCCCGTCGTCGATGTCGTGGTTATCATAGGCGATGTCGTCGGCGACTGCCGCAATCTGCGCCTCGAGGCTCGCGTGGCTCGCAAGGTCGAGCGGAAAGTCGGCATCGATATCGGCGAGCGCCCAGCCGGGATGCCGCGCGGGGCCATTGTGCTTCGCCAGCCCCTCCAGCGTCTCCCACGTCAGATTGAGCCCGTCGAAACGCGGATAGGGACATTCGAGCCGCGCAAGCGTGCGGAGCGTATGGCCATTGTGGTCGAAGCCGCCATGCGCCTGCATCGCGGCCTTCAGCGCGGCCTCGCCCGCATGGCCGAAAGGCGGGTGGCCGATGTCGTGCGCGAGGCACAGCGCCTCGGTCAAATCCTCATTGAGCCCCAGCGCGCGGGCGATGCCGCGGCCGATCTGCGCCACCTCTATGCTGTGGGTCAGGCGGACACGGTAATGGTCGCCGTCGGGGCAGACAAACACCTGCGTTTTGTGGCGCAAGCGGCGAAAGGCGATCGAATGGATGATGCGGTCGCGGTCGCGCTGAAAGGCATCGCGCGGACCGCGAACGACGCGTCCGACCTCTTCGTGGCGGCGGCCCCGCGTCGCGGCCGGGTCGCTCGCGCAGCGGGCGGTCGTCATCGGATCGGCTCGACGGTCTCGCCCGCTTCGCTGTTGAAGAGGAAGCCGTCGCCCTCGGCCTTTTTATAGTCGGCAAGCCAGTCCTGCGCAGTCTTGCGGTCCTTGAACGGCCCGACGAGCAGGCGGCGCGTCTGTCCCCATTCGGCGGTCGATCCCGACTTGCCCTTGAACAGCTCGGCATTGCGCTTGGCGAAGCGGTTATAGTCGAAGGCGAGCGCCTTCAGATTGGCGCCGGTGGCAATCTGGACCCATATGCGCGCGGGATTGGCCTTCTTGCGGTCGGCTTCTTCCTTCGCCTTCGCCTCGGCTTCGGCCTTGGCTTTTGCTGCGGCTTCCTCCTTTTCCCGGCGCGCCGCCTCGGCAGCCTCGGCCTTGCGCTTGTCGGCCTGAAGCCGTGCGAGCACATCGGCACCGAGCGCATTGTCCGGACGCGCGAGTTCCTCGGCCGGAATCTCGATCGACCCCGCAATTTCGGCAAGCGAGGCGAGCGGCGCAGGCGAAGCAGCGGCGGGAGCGGGCTGCGGCCCGACATCAGCAATCGAGAAGCCGGGACCGACGGGCCCCATGTCGCGATTGACCGCAACGCCGACCGGCGCCGCAGCCGGTGTCGGCGAAGGCACAGGAGTCGGAGTGGGCGCCGGTGCGGGCGAGGGCGGCACGGGAACGGCGGCCGCAACTTGCACGGGAGTCGGTGTCGGCGCCGGAGTCGGCGCTGGCATCGGCCGTGCGGGGGGAGCGCTGTTCGTTGCGGCGCGTGTCGGCGGAGCTGTTGTGGTTGCTGTGCGCGCGGGTGGCGGATTCGTGCGGTCGCGGCGCGATTGCGCGGGTTGCCGTGCTGCGGGCGCCGGAGTCGGCGCGGGCGTCGCCGCCGCAACCTGCACCGCGGCGCGGCGCGGGCCGAGTTCGCCCGACGGAAAGCGTCCGAAGTGCGCGGCCGCGGCCTGTTGCGCGGGGTTCAGCCGGTCCATCTGGACAAGGTAGGGAAGAATCCCCTGCGCCAGCGCGGGGGGCATCGTCGCATTGACGATGTCGGTCGCCTCCTTGTCGCGCCCGTTCATCGCAAGGATCATCGCGCGCGAGCGCCACGCCGCGCGATTTTGCGCGCGAAGCTGCGGCGTGAGGAGCTGAACGGCGCGCTCGATATCGCCGCTGATGCCGAGCGACAGAGCATAGCGCCGCACCAGCTCGTCATCCGAGCCGATCGACAAGGCGAGCTGATAGTCGCGCTGCGCCGCATCCTGTTGCCCCAGCAGATCGCGCGCCAGGCCCCGGTCGGCGAGCAATGTGCGTTCGGGTGCGCCCAGCAGTTGCGCCTCGCCGAAATAATCGAGCGCACGCGTCGGATTTTCCAGATGGACCATCGCCGAACCGAGCGCCGCCTTGACCGCCCCATCGCGCGGCGCCGCCCGTTCAGCGCGCAGCAGAAAGCCGAGCGCCGCGCGATAATCCTCGAGCGCAATCGACGCGCGACCCGCGTCGAGCAGCGCCGTACTGTCATTGGCGTTGGCGGCAATCCGGCCGAGCGCCGACGCCAGCGTGGCGCGCGCGGACGTCCGCTTGTCCATCGCTGCCTTGGTCGCGGCGTCGGGCGGCGTCACCTGCCACGCGAGCGCGGGCGCGGCATGGCTGGTTGCAGCGAGCAGCAACCCGGACGCGACGGCCCATCGCCGCGCGTACCGGGGAACTGACATCATGTTCGGTCGCCGCAAGGGCACGTCAAATCATCCCGTTTCCGGCCTGCCGTGCCCGGCGGGCGGCCGTTCGATTGCCCTGTTACTGGTTGTTCTGCCGCCCCAGGAAGCGCGGAATATCGACCCCGTCCTCCTTGTTTTCGTCGGCATCGGCCGGAGCGCCGCCGCGCGAAAGCCGCGACATGCGTTCGAACAAGGTTCCGCCGCCGATCGAACGCGCCGGAGCGTCGCTCGCGGGTGCCGGTTCGGCTTCGGGAGCAGGCTGCGCTTCGACCGCTGCCGCCTCGGGTTCGCCAAGTATCAGCTCGTCGGCCGTATCGTCATAGGTCGCGGCGACCTGCGACAATTCCATCGGCTCTTCCTCTGCAACCTCGGGAGCCGTCTCGGGCTCGGAGGTCGGTTCGGCGACGCCGCCGAGCGAGAATCCGGGGGTCGGATCGCTTTCGGCGACCGGCTCTTCCACCGGGCTTTCCTCGACCTCGGTGGCAAGGACTTCCTCGGCCACCGGCGTCGAAGCGGGCGACGGACGCGGCGCAAAGGAGAAGCTACGCGCAGCCGGAGCGGGCTGCGTCGCGGCGTCACCACTGCCGTCGATGCCGGTCGCGACGACCGACACGCGGATCTTGCCGTCGAGATTGTCGTTGAACGCGCTGCCCCAGATGATGTTCGCATCGGGATCGACGAGTTCGCGAATATGGTTCGCCGCTTCGTCGACTTCCATCAGGCGCATGTCCTCGCCGCCGGTGATCGAGATGATGACGCCCTTCGCGCCTGCCATCGACACGCCGTCGAGTAGCGGGTTGGCGATTGCCTTTTGCGCCGCTTCGAGTGCGCGCCCATCGCCCTCGGCCTCGCCGGTGCCCATCATCGCCTTGCCCATTTCGCGCATCACGCTGCGCACGTCGGCAAAGTCGAGGTTGATGAGGCCGGGCATGACCATCAGGTCGGTGATCCCGCGCACGCCCTGTTGCAGCACCTCGTCGGCCATCGAAAAGGCCTCTTTGAAGGTGGTGTTCGGGTTGGCGACAAGGAACAGATTCTGGTTCGGAATGACGATCAGCGTGTCGACATGCTCCTGAAGCTCGGCGATGCCGGCTTCGGCCGAACGCATCCGGCGCTGGCCTTCAAAGGTGAAGGGCTTGGTCACGACGCCGACGGTCAGGATACCGCGGTCGCGGGCTGCCTTCGCGATCACCGGCGCCGCGCCGGTGCCCGTGCCGCCGCCCATGCCGGCCGCGACAAAGCACATATGCGCGCCGTTCAGCGCCTCTTCGACGTGGGTGATGCTTTCTTCGGCGGCCGCGCGCCCGACTTCGGGGCGCGAACCTGCGCCCAGACCCTGGGTGATCTGCGTGCCGAGCTGGATGCGGCGCTCTGCGGCCGAGGCGTTGAGCGCCTGCGCGTCGGTGTTCGCCACGACGAAATCGACGCCCTCGACGCGGGCGGCGATCATGTTCGCAATGGCATTGCCCCCCGCGCCGCCGACGCCGATGACCGCGATGCGCGGCTTCAGCTCGTCGACCTGCGGCGGGCCAATGTTGATGCTCATCAAATAATCTCCCTGCAGCGGCGGACCAGCGCCGCTTCCCCAACTTTGCGACCCGTCCGGACGTCAGTCCCGTCATCCGGCTTTCCGTTACCGCATTGCACTATTGTGACGCCGGAATCATCCAAAAAATTAACCTTTCGGGCAAGCCGCGCCCTAAAAACTGCTTTTGAGTGCCGCCATAAGGCGATGGAGAATCGAGCTTCCTTTCGGTCGATAGACATCCTGTGACATCATCGGCAAGTCGCGCAGGTCAACAGGGTCCGATGCGGCGTAAAGAACCAGACCCGCGAGCGTGGCGAAAGCCGGTCCGCCGTGTGCATCGGGTAGCCCGTGCAAGCCGCGCGGTCGTCCGACACGCGCGGCGCGACCGAGCGCGCTTTGGGTATAATCGGCGAGGCCCTTGAGGTCGGCGCCGCCGCCCACCAGCACGACTTGCCGCCCGACCGGGCCGACGAAATGCAGGTCTTTCAGTGTCCTGCCAATCTCTCCCATCATCGCGTCGAGCCGCTGGCGGATTACCGCGACAAGCTGCGCGCGGGTGATGCGCGGCGATTCGCTGCCCGCAGGCGCGCCGGGATCGAGCTCGATCACCTCGACATTGTCGCGCGGGCTGGCCGACGCCGAACCATAAAAGCTTTGCAGGCGCTGCGCCTGGCTGCGGCGGATACCAAAGGCCGAAGCGATGTCGTCGGTGATGTCGCTCGCGCCGAACGGAAGCGACGCCAGCTCGACGAGCATGCCGCCGGCATAAAGCGACACCGTCGTCACCGCCGCGCCGATTTCGACGAGCGCGACGCCAAGGTCGCGCTCTTCGTCCGACAAACACGCAAGCCCGGCGGCAATCGGCGAGGCGACGACCGCGTTGACGTCGAGATGCGCCTGCCGCACCGCGGACTCCAGATTCCGCACCGGCGCGCCCTCGGCCATGATGATATGGATATCGACGCCCAGCCGGTCAGCGTGGAGACCGATAGGATTCTTCACCCCCGTCAGCCCGTCGAGCGTGTAGAGCGCGGGCTGTGCGTGGAGGATCATCCGGCCTTCGGGATCGATCCCTGCGCGGCCCGCGGCGAGGAGATCATCGACATCCTCCTGCTCGATCCGGTGCCCGCCGAGCTCGCTCTCGATCGGCGCAACGTCGCTGAGCAGGCTGCCCGCCGAAAAGCTGACCCACACATCGTCGATGTTGAGGCCCGCGATACGTTCGGCCTGCTCGATCGCCTCGCGCACGACATGCTCGGTCTGTTCCATGTCGGCGACATAGCCGCGCTGGACTCCGCGGCTTTCGCGCTGCCCGGTGCCGAGTACGTGGAGCTGACCGTCGGCCGACTGCCCCGCGATCAGCGCGCAAACCTTCCACGACCCGACATCGAGCGCGGTGATGATCCGTTCTATGCGCGGCTGCGCCATTGCTCAGCCCTTCTCCGCGGCGCTCGCGTCCGCCACCGCGTCGACAGCGGCACGCGCTTCGTCGAGCTTGGCGGGTGCGACCTGCCCCTCGTGCGGCAAGCGCAGGACGAAACGCGCGGGGTCGCGCATGTCGAAACGCAATATGCCGCGCCCGAGCAGGCGGTTGGCGCCGTCGAGGTGCGCGAATTTGGCGAGCGCCGCCTTGGCGGCTTCCTCGCCCTCGGGCAGCGAAAGCGTCTCGCCGCTGCGGAAGCGCAGATCCCAGCGACGGTTGCCGACCCAGGTCGCGCCCGCCAGCAATTCCCTGAGGCTGCTCGCTTCGGCGAGCAGGCGGTCGAGGTCTTGCGAGCGCTGGTTCGCCTTCGGCCCAATGACAAGCGGCAGGTCGGGCATCGTCGCGACGGTGACGGGTTCGAGCACCACGCCCTTTTCGTCGATCAGCGACAGGCGATTCCTGTGCTGCCAGATCGCCGCCGGCTTGCGCTCGACAATATCGACGACGAGCGTGTCGGGCAGGCGACGCGACACGCGCGCATCCTTGATCCAGCCATATTTCATCAAATCGCCGCGCACATCGGCTAGGTCGACCGCCGCCATCGAACGGTCCTTCTGAGCGAGCGCGATGTCATATACTTTCAGCCGGTCGATCCGGTCGGCGCCGACGACCTCGACCTTCTTGACCTGAAAACCCGCGCGGCCAACCGCCTGCGCCCATTCCTCGTGGACCTTGGCAGTTACGCCCGTCGCATGCGCGGCAATGCCCGCAAAGGCGAACAGGCCGAGCCCGATCGTCCAGTTCGCCACGCGCTGCAATGTCGCGGGACTGACGGGCAACGCGTTGATGATCGCGTCGACGCGCGACGTCTTGACCTTGCGGCGCTTCTTGGGCGTCCGGACCGGGCGGCGCGGCGGCGCCTTGGCGCGTTTGATCCGGGTGCTGCTCATAGCGCCTCCTTGACAATGCGCTCGACAAGGTCGGCATAATCGATGCCGAGCGCGCGCGCCTGTTCGGGAACGAGGCTGAGCGGCGTCATCCCCGGCTGGGTGTTGACCTCCAGCAGGAAAATACCGTCCAGCCCCAATTCGTCGTCCCAGCGGAAGTCGGAGCGCGATGCGCCCTTGCAACCGAGCAGCCGGTGCGACTTCAATGCCAGTTCCTTCATCCGCCCGGCAATGTCGGCTGGAATGTCGGCGGGGCAGACATGCTCGGTCAGCCCATCGGTATATTTGGCATCATAATCATAGAAGCCCGATTTGACCCGCAGTTCGGTGACGGCAAGCGCCGTGTCGCCCAGCACTGCGACGGTCAGTTCCCGCCCCTTGATGAAGGGTTCGGCGAGCAAGCGGTCGAATTCCTTCCACGGCCCGACTGCTTCGCGCGAAATCGGATTGCCGTAATTGCTGTCGTCCTTGACGATCGCAACGCCGACCGACGAGCCTTCGTTGACCGGTTTGAGGACATAGGGACGCGGCAGGGGGTCGGCTGTAAACAGGCTTTCGCTGTCGACCATGGTCCCCGTCGGCATGGGGATTCCATGCGGCACCAGCGCCTGCTTCGTCAATTCCTTGTCGATCGCGATGACCGATGTGACGAGCCCGCTGTGCGTATATTTGAGGTCCATCAGGTCGAGCATGCCCTGCACCGTCCCGTCCTCGCCCGGGACGCCGTGGAGCGCGTTGAACACGACATCGGGCTTGGCCTCGGCGAGCCGCAGCGCGACGTTGCGATCCATGTCGATGCGCGTGACCCGGTGGCCGCGCGATTCGAGCGCGTCGGCGACGCCGTTGCCGCTCATCAGCGACACCTCGCGCTCGGCGGACCAGCCGCCCATCAGGACGGCGACATGCCAAGGGCCGCGTGCGCTCACAAGCCCTTCCCCTTCAGGAGTTTCAGGCCGCTCACTTCGCCACCCCCACGCGCTGTATCTCCCACTGCAGTTCGATGCCGCTCTTGGCCTTCACCCGGCGGCGGACTTCTTCGCCCAGTGTTTCGATGTCCGCGCTCGTCGCCGTGCCGGTGTTGATCAGGAAATTGGTGTGCTTCTCGCTGACCTGCGCGCCGCCCACGGTGAATCCGCGGCAACCGGCTTCATCGACGAGCTGCCATGCCTTGTGCCCATCGGGGTTCTTGAAGGTCGATCCGCCGGTTTTCGAACGCAGCGGCTGCGATGCCTCGCGGCTCGCCGAGATGCGATCCATTTCAGCCTGGATGGCGGCAGGCTCGCCGCGACGGCCGCGAAAGGTCGCGGCGACGACGACCGCGCCGTCGGGCAATTCGCTGTGACGATAGGTATAGCCGAGGTCGGCGAGCGTAAGCGTCCGCCGCTCACCCGAACGCAGGATGACGTCGGCCTCGACCAATATGTCCTTGACCTCGCCTCCATAGGCACCGCCGTTCATGCGGACAAAACCGCCGACGGTGCCGGGAATCGAGCGCAGGAATTCAACTCCCGCAATCCCCGCATCGCGCGCGGTCGACGACACCAGAATGCCCGACGCGCCGCCGCCGCAGCGCAGCGTCGTTGCGTCGAGTGCTTCGACCTTGGCAAAGGCCTTGCCGAGCCGGACGACGACGCCCGGGAATCCACCGTCGCGCACGATCAGGTTCGACCCGAGGCCGAGTGCCATCACCGGCACCGACGGGTCGAGGTCGCGCAGGAAATCTGCGAGATCTTCCGCGTCCTTGGGCTCGAACAACCAATCGGCCGCGCCGCCCGATTTGAACCAGACGAGCGGTGCGAGCGGGGCATCAGGGGTCAATTTGCCGCGGACGTCGGGAAGCGTTTGGGTTGCGTTCACGCCGCCCCCTCCACAGCCGCTGCCAACGCTGCCGCCATCTTGGTGATGTCCCCCGCACCAAGGCAGATGATCTTGTCGCCCGCGCCGAGCTGGCCGGCGCGGATCGCGTCGGCAAGCGTTGCAGCGAGTGCGTCCGCGTCGGCGACGGTCGCCGCGAACCTATGCCCGCGGTCGCGCAGCCCCTGCGCCAGGGCATCCGACGACACGCCTTCGATCGGCGCTTCGCCCGCCGCATAGACGGGGAGCGCGAGCACCATATCGGCGTCGTTGAACGCCTGTTGAAAGTCGTCCATGTGGTCGCGCAAGCGTGTGAAGCGGTGCGGCTGGACCACGGCCACGACGCGCCCCGTCCCTACGCCCTCGCGTGCGGCCGACAACACGGCGCGGATCTCGACAGGGTGGTGGGCATAGTCGTCGATCACCGTAACGCTGCCGCCATCGACGGCGATCTCGCCGACCTTGGTGAAGCGCCGCTTTACCCCGGCAAAGCCCTGGAAGCCCGAGACGATCTTGTCGTCGCTGACCCCCATGTGGAGCGCCACGGCGACGGCTGCGAGGGCGTTCTGGACATTGTGGCGGCCCGACATCGGCAGGTGGATGCCCGCGATCGTCCGGCTGCTTCCGTCGGGCAAGCGCACCACGACGTCGAAGCGGTTGCCTTCGGGACCGGGTTCGACATTGGTGCCGCGCACGTCGGCCTGCGCCGAAAAGCCATAGGTGACGATGCGCCGGTCGCGGATGCGCGGGATGATCGCCTGCACTTCGGGATGGTCGAGGCACAGCATCGCCGCGCCGTAAAAAGGCACATTTTCGATGAACTCGACAAAGGCGGCCTTGATCGCGTCGAAACTGCCATAATGGTCGAGGTGTTCGGGATCGATGTTGGTCACGACCGCAATCGTCCCGTCGAGCCGCAGGAAACTGCCGTCGCTTTCGTCGGCCTCCACCACCATCCAGTCCGACGCGCCGAGCCGCGCGTTCGATCCATAATTGTTGATGATACCGCCATTGATCACGGTCGGGTCGATCCCGCCCGCGTCCAGCAGCGCGGCGACAAGGCTGGTCGTCGTCGTCTTGCCGTGCGTCCCCGCAATCGCCACGGTCGATTTGAGGCGCATCAGCTCGGCGAGCATCTCGGCCCGGCGGACGAGCGGGATGCGGTTCGCAAGCGCCGCCTCCACCTCCGGATTGCCGCGTTTGACCGCGGTCGAGGTCACGACGACCGCCGCGCCTTCGACATTTTCGGGGGCATGGCCGATCGCGACCTTGATCCCGCGTTTGCGTAGTCCTTCGACGACGTAGGAATCGGCGATGTCGCTGCCCTGCACCTGATAGCCGAGGTTGTGCATCACCTCGGCGATGCCCGACATGCCGATGCCGCCGATCCCGATGAAGTGGATGGTGCCGATGTCGGTCGCGACGCCGCGCATCACTGCGCCTCCCGCCGCGCGGCGGCGATGCCGGCAGACTTGCGCTGCCTGCTCGCACCGACGCGGATCACGTCCATCAGTGGCGGCGGCACAAGCGATTCGACAAGGTCGGCGAGATCGCGCGTCGCGTCGGGAAGCCCGCAGCTCGCGGCATGATCGGCCGCCGCTTCGAGCGCGCCTTGCTCGAGCGCCATGCGCTGGAGTTGCTTGGCGAGCGCACCGGGGGTGAAGTCGGACTGGGCGAACGACAGCGCGCCTCCCGCCTCGACCAGATCGACGACATTATAGGTCTGGTGATTGTCCATCGCGTGCGGATAGGGAACGAAGATTGCCGGGCGGCCCGCACAGGCAAGTTCGGCGACGGTCGAGGCCCCCGCGCGCGCGATGACCAGATGCGCCCAGCGCAGCCGCTCCGGAAAATCGCCGATATAGGGCATGCAATCGGCCGCGACGCCAAGCTCGGCATATTTGCCGCGCACCGCCTCGATATCGGCCTCGCGGCATTGCTGGACGACCTGCAGGCGTTCGAGCAGCGCCTTCGGCAGCATCGCAACCGCCGCCGGGACAACGTCGCTGAGCACCGTCGCCCCCAGGCTGCCGCCGACGATGAGAAGGCGGAGGATGCCATCCTCGGGAAGCGGCGGAAACCCTTCGTCGCGGATCGCGATGATTTCTTCGCGTACCGGATTGCCGGTCATATGCGTCTTGAGGTCGAGACCCTTGGGAAGACGCTGGATATTGCGATAGGCGACCGCAATGGCATCGACGCGCCGCGCCATAAGCCGGTTCGTACGGCCAAGCACGGCATTTTGTTCGTGGATCATGCTTGGAGTCTTCGTCGCGCGCGCCGCGAGCAGGCTGGGCAGCGAAGGGTATCCGCCAAAGCCCACCACAGCGCCCGGGTCGAAGTCGCGGATCAGGTCGATGGCCATGCGCCGCCCCTTGCGGATCGCAAGCGCCGCCTTCACCCAGCCGACCGGGCCGCCGTGCACGCGCCCTGCGGGCAAGACATGCGTTTCGAGTTCGTGCGGCGCGCCGGGAATCTTCAGGCCGCGGTCGTCGCTGACCAGCGCAACGCGATGCCCGCGCGCGATCAGCTCGCCCGCCAGCGCATAAGCGGGCAGCATATGGCCGCCGGTCCCGCCGGCGGCGAGGAGGAAGTGGCGCGTCGCTGTCATTTTCGGGCGGTCATTTCTTGTTCCAGTTGCGGGTCATCGACACCCGCGCCGCATAGGGGTTTCGCCGGGTCAGCGACAAGAGCAAACCCATGCCGATCGACAAAGCGATGAACGACGATCCGCCATAGCTGATGAACGGCAGGGTCATCCCCTTCGACGGGAAGAGCTGGGTGTTCACCGCCATGTTGATCGTCGCCTGCCCGCCGAACTGCGCGATCAGCCCCGCAACGGCAAGGATCAGGAAACTGTCTTCCTCGTCAAGCAGGCGTATGAGCACGCGCACGATAATCGCCAGATAGAGCAGCGCGATCGCGATGCACGCGATCATACCGAACTCCTCGCCGATCACCGAAAAAATATAGTCGGTATGTGCTTCGGGAAGCTGGAACTTGGCAAGACCCGCCCCCGGCCCCGTTCCGATCAGTCCCCCGGCGGTGAGCGTCGCATGCGCCTTGTCGACCTGAAAACTGTCACCCTCGGCAAAGAGCCAGATGTTGATGCGCTGCTGCGCCACCGGATAGAAGAAATAGGCAGCGACAAGTCCTGCAAAACCCGCACCGACGAGCCCCCACAGGATGCGCATCGACAGTCCGGCGACGAGCACGAGCACGAACCAGGTCGCTGCAAAAATGATCGTCTGGCCGAGGTCGGGCTGCGCCATCAGCAACGCGGCGATAACCCCGGTCAGCACGAAGGACAGGGGAACGACCGGCAGGCTCTGATCCTGCAGGCGCAGCGACAATATCCAGGCGAGCGAGACTGCGAACAGCGGTTTCAGAAATTCGGACGGCTGAAGCCGGAACACACCGCTCCCGATCCAGCGCTGCGCGCCGTTGACCGCCGTTCCGATGAGCGGGACGAGGAACAGCAGGAACAGGAAAAAGAGCGTCCCATAAATGGCGAAGCGCCTTGCCTGCGGCTTCGGCAGCATCGAAACGGCAAGCATCGCAGGCACGCCGACGATGACCCACATGATCTGGCGATAGAAAAAATAAAGCGGATCGAGGCTGGCGGTCGTCGTCGACAATTTCTGCGCGGCGACGGGCGAGGCCGCCGCGACCGCGACCAGCCCAACGGCAACCAGCATCATCACGAGCATCAGCAGCACGCGGTCGATTTCCCAGAACCACAGGCCGAGCGGCGTTCGGTCGGCGCGGCTGAGGCGCGGGCCGCGCCGTTTCGCATTGCGCGCCGCGGCTATCAGCGGGCGTTCGGTCGCGTCAAGATTGTCGCTTCCCCCGGCCATCGGCTCATCCACCCCCCAGCGCCTGCACCGCAGCGCGGAAGCCGTCGCCGCGCGCCTCATAGTCCTTGAACTGGTCGAACGAGGCGCAGGCGGGCGACAACAGCACGACATCGCCCTCGCCGACGGCCTCGGCCGCACGCGCGACTGCGGTTGCCAGATCGCCCGCGCACTCGACCGGGATGGCGTCGCCGATCTCCGCCGCGAAACTCTCCATCGCCTCGCCGATCAGATAGGCGCGCTTGACGTGACCGAACCAGGGGCGGCACGCTTCCAGTCCGTCGCCCTTTGCCTGCCCTCCCGCAATCCAGTGCAAACGCTGGTCCGGCGCCGGCGGGAATGCCGCCAGCGCCGGTGCAGCGGAAGCCGCATTGGTCGCCTTGCTGTCATTATACCAGCGGGCACCACGGGCTTCGCCGACCAATTCCATCCGGTGCGGGAGCGACTTGTAGGTCGCGAGCCCGCGCTCGATCTGCTCGTCGTTCAGGCCAAGGACGCGGCACACGGCGATTGCGCAGACGGCGTTCTGCGCATTGTGCGGCCCCTGGAGCGCCGGCCAGCGCGCCTGGTCGGCAGGGTCGATGTCCTTTGCCGAAACGCGGTGGAGGCGGTGGTTGATATGGCTCGCGACCGCTTTCGACGGGCCGTCGTCGGTCGCCACGATCGCCACCTGGTCGCGATGCTGGAGGCCGAAGAGCCGCGCCTTGGACGCGACATAGCCTTCGAATCCGTCGTAGCGGTCGAGGTGATCGGGCGAGATATTGGTGAGCACCGCGACGTCGCAGGAAAGTTTGTGCGTCAGATCGATCTGGTAACTCGACAGTTCGAGCACATAGACGCCCCCGTCGGGAAGCGGATCGCGCGCGAGGATGGGCAGGCCGATGTTCCCGCCCATCAGCACGGAGCGCCCCGCGCTTTCGAGCATATGCGTGACAAGCGCGGTCACCGTCGACTTGCCGTTGGTGCCGGTGATGCCGACGACCTTGTGTGGCGGCAGGTCGGGCCGCGCTTCGGCAAACAGCTCGACGTCGCCGATGACCGGAACATGCGCCTCGCGTGCGTGCGCGGCGATCGGGTGCCGATTGAGCGGGACGCCGGGCGAGACGACGACGCCCGAAAAGCCGATCAGGTCGATGGTCAATGGATCGCCGACGTCGGCGCCGAGCGCCATCGCCTCGTCGCGCGCTTCTTCGCGCTCGTCCCACGCGGTGACGCCCGCGCCGCTCGCGATCAGCGCTTCGACGGTCGCGAGACCCGAGCGCGCCAGTCCCAACACCGCAAAGCGGTGACCGGCAAAGGCGCGCGAGGTGATCACCGCAGTTTCAAGGTCGCAAGCCCTGCCAGCGCGAGGACGATCGAGACGATCCAGAAACGGATGACGACCGTCGACTCGGGCCAGCCGAGCTGCTCAAAATGATGGTGGATGGGGGCCATGCGGAACACCCGCTTGCCCGTCCTTTTGTACCAGAAGACCTGGATGATGACCGACAGCGCCTCGACGACGAACAATCCGCCAACGAGGACGAGCACCAGTTCGTGTTGCGCGGTTACGGCCATTGTCGCCAGCGCGCCGCCGAGTGCGAGGCTTCCGGTGTCGCCCATGAACACCGCCGCGGGCGGCGCGTTGAACCATAGAAAGGCCAGACATGCCCCGATGATCGCCGCCGCGAATATGGCAAGCTCGCCCGCGCCCGGGACATGCGGGATGCCAAGGTAGCCCGCGAATTTCACATTGCCCGACAGATAGACGATGACGAGGAAGGTCAGCGCCGCGATCATGACGGGGAAGGTCGCGAGTCCGTCGAGCCCGTCGGTCAGGTTCACCGCATTGCCGAAACCGACAATGAGCACCATCGCGAAGACATAATAGAGCGGCCCCAGCGGAATCACGACATCGTTGAAAAACGGCAGATAAAGATCGGTCCCTGTGCGCGATACGATCAGCAGCACAGCGATTCCGGCGATAACAAATTCGACCAGCAAGCGCACCCGCCCCGGAATCCCGCGATGGCTCGCCTTGGTGACCTTGTCGAGATCGTCGAGGAAGCCGACGACCGCGAACCCCGCGGTCACGAACAGGCACGCCCAGACGAAGCGGTTGGACAGGTCCATCCACAGCAGTGCCGACACGATCAGCGACACCAGGATCATCAGTCCGCCCATTGTGGGCGTACCTTTTTTCGACAAATGGCTCTGCGGCCCGTCGTCGCGGATCGGCTGTCCCTTGCCCTGCCGCGCGCGCAGCATCAGGATGAAGCGCGGACCGATCCACAGCCCGAGGATCAGCGCGGTCGCCACGGCGGCGCCCGAGCGAAAACTCAGATAGCGGATGAGATTGAGCGCCCCCGGAAAGCCAAGCCATTCCGCCAGCCAATAAAGCATCAAATATCCCCGTCCGTCAGCGCTGCCACGACATGCGACAGTCCGACGCTGTTCGATCCCTTGACCAGCACGGCGTCGCCGGGCCTGATCAGGTCGCCAAGCCGCGCGACCGCGTCCTGGTGCGCGGCCACATGCGCGAAATCCATCTGCCCCTCAAGCGCTTTGGCGAGCGGCGCCATTTCCGGCCCGACAAGCAGGGCGAACTGCACTCCCGCAGCGACGAGCGGAGCGGCGAGCGCTGCATGATAGGCGTCGCTCCCCTCACCCAGCTCGCGCATCGCGCCGAGAATCGCGACGCGGCGCTCGGCAGATTCGTTTGCAAGCCCGCCGATGGTCGCAGCCATCGACGCGGGGTTGGCGTTATAGCTTTCGTCGATGACGAGGATATGCCCGCCCGGCACCGCGATCCGATGGCGCGCGCCGCGTCCGGCGAGTCCGGCCATTTCGGCGAAAGCCAGCCCCGCAGCGGGCAGGTCGCCGCCCACGGCCTTGACCGCGGCGAGCACCGCCAGCGCGTTCGACACCCAATGCTCGCCCGCCTGCGCGATGGTGAAGCAGAGCAGCGCGTCCTGCACCTGTGCCGTGACGAGCGACCCGCCGTTACCGTCGGGCAGCCAGTCGACCGCGCGCACATCGGCCTCCTTGCCAAGGCCAAAGCTCACGACATGCGCGGCGTGACGCTCGGCCTTCGCACGCAGCCGCGCATAATGCGGGCTGTCAAAGGGGATGATGGCGGTGCCGCCGGGTTCGAGCCCCTCGAAAATCTCGCCCTTCGCGTCGGCGATGGCTTCTTCGCTGCCGAAAAACTCCATGTGCGCGGGGGCAATCGTCGTGACGATGGCGACGTGCGGACGGACGAGCCGCGTCAGCGCGGCAAGCTCGCCCGCGTGATTCATCCCCATTTCGAACACGCCATAATCGGAAGACGCAGGCATGCGCGCGAGGCTGAGCGGAACGCCGACATGGTTGTTATAGCTTTTGACCGAACGATGCGCCTTGCCGGGACGGAAGCGGTCGAGCGCGGCGAACAATGCCTCCTTCGTCCCCGTCTTGCCCGCCGATCCCGTCACGCCGATAATCCGCGCACGACTGCGCGACCGCGACGCGGCACCGAGCGCATCCAGCGCAGCAGCACTGTCCGCTACGCGGACGTGCGGGTGGTCGATCGCGGTTTCGCAGATCACGCCAGCCGCGCCCGCCTCGATCGCCTTGCCGATGAATTTATGCCCGTCGGTTTCCTCGCCCTTCATCGCGATGAAAAGATCGCCCTTGGTCACCTCGCGCGAGTCGAAGGCGACGCCGCCCACGGTGAAGTCGGCGCTGGCGGTTCCGCCAGTCGCATCGGCAATCGCGCGCGAAGTCCAGAGCGACGTCATACCGCCTCCTCGCGCGCCACGCTGACATCGTCAAAGGGAATGACGCGCATTTCGTCGCCGCGCCCGACGATCTGGCCCTGTTCGTGGCCCTTGCCCGCGACGCACACAATGTCGTCGGTCCCTGCAGCCGCGATGGCAGCGGCAATCGCGGTACGCCGGTCGCCGATCACTTCGGCGCCGGGCGCCCCCTCGGCGATGGCGGCGCGGATCAGCGCCGGGTCCTCGCCGCGCGGATTGTCGTCGGTAATGAAGAGGAGGTCGGCCTTCGCCGCTGCGACCTTGCCCATTTCGGGGCGCTTTGCCTGATCGCGATCACCGCCCGCCCCGAACACGAGGATCAGTCGGCCCGACGCATGCGGACGCAGCGCGTCGAGCGCCGCGGCGATGGCGTCGGGCGTATGGGCATAGTCGACATAGACCGGAGCGCCCGAGCGCGTGATCGCGGCACGCTCGAGCCGACCGCGAACCGGCTGGAGCCGTGCGAGGTCGGCAAGCGTCTGTCCGGTCCGTCCGCCTGTCGCGATGACGAGGCCCGCCGCGACCAGAGCATTGGCGGCCTGGTATGCGCCGATCAGCGGCAGGTCGATGCGATATTCCTGCCCCTCGGCGGCGATCACGAGCGACTGGCCGAGTTGGGTGGGCGCCCGCGCGACGAGGCGCAGCGTCTCGCCCGCCGCTCCGACCGTCAACAGGCGCAGGCCGCGCGCCTCCGCCGCCTCGATCACCGCGCGCGACGTACCGTCGTCGCTCCACACGACCGCCGTGCCGTTGTCGGCGACGACCTCCGAGAACAGGCGCAGCTTGGCGGCGAGATAGGCCTCCATCGTCCCATGATAATCGAGATGATCGTGGCTGAGATTGGTGAAGGCGGCCGCCTTTACCGGCAGCCCTTCGGTGCGATGCTGGTCGAGACCGTGGCTCGACGCCTCGAACGCCGCGTGCGTCACGCCCTCGGCGGCGAGGCCCGACATATTGCTGAGGAAGGTCACGATGTCGGGCGTCGTCAGCCCGGTCGTCGCCCGATCGGTCGATGTGGTTATGCCGAGCGTGCCAATCGACGCCGCATGAAACCCCGCCATTCGCCAGAGCTGGCGCGTCATTTCGACGGTCGACGTTTTGCCGTTCGTGCCCGTCACCGCGACGCTGGTCGCCGGAAAACGGTGAAAGAAGCGCGCGGAGGCAATCGCGAAGGCGCGGCGCGGATTGGCGTCGGCGATATGCGCGGCGCCCTCGACGCGCGCATCGGGCCGCGCGACCACGCCGACGGCGCCTGCAGCAACGGCCGCCGGAATAAAGTCCTCGCCGTTGAATTTCTCGCCGACGAAAGCGCCGAACAGCGTGCCCGGAGCAACCTTGCGGTGATCGATGGCCAGCCCCGTCACCACCGGGTTTGCACCCTCCAAATCGACTTCAGGAAATAGCGTCGCCAGACGCATTATTGATCTTCCCCGTTTCTCCACAGCAGGGGTGTCAGCTCGGACACGTCGACGTCGCGGCTTTCGTCGGGATATACGCCGAGCATCGGTCCCGCGCGTGTGACGACCTTGCGCACGACCGGCGCCGCGGTCCACCCGGCGGTGCGCTGCCCCGAACTATAGGCGTTCCCCTTTGGCTCGTCGATCATCGCGACGACGACATAGCGCGGATTGTCCATCGGAAAGGCGGCAGCAAAGGTCGCGACGACCGAGCTGCGGCGATAGCCGCCAACGCCCGGCTTTTCGGCGCTGCCCGTCTTGCCGCCGACGCGGAAGCCGGGCGCCTCGGCCTGCTTTCCAGTGCCGTCGGAGACGATGAGGCGGAGAAGCTGGCGCATCCGCGCGCTCGTCGCCGCCTTGAACACGCGGCGTCCTTTGGGCGGCGCCTTGTCGCCGAGCTTGGTCAGCGTCGCGGGACGATAGATGCCGCCGTTAACGAGCGTCGCATAGGCGTTGGCGAGGTGCAGCGGCGTCACCGCAATGCCGTGGCCATAGCTGGTCGTCATCGTCGTCAGCCGGCCCCAATCCTTGGGCCAGAGCGGGAAGGCGCGTTCGCTGATGTTGATTTCGGGCCGACCATCGAACGCGAGGTCGCGGAACAGCTTTTCCATATTTTCGCGCCCAAGCTCGTCGGCGATGCGCGCGGTGGTGATGTTCGAGCTGTGGATCAGCGTTTCGGGAACGTTGAGCCAGCGACGCGACGGGTGGCTGTCGCGGATGCGGAAGCCGGCAATCGCCAGCGGCTCGGTCGCGTCGTAGCGGCGCGCCATGCTCGTCACCGTGCCCGCGTCGATCGCCGCTGCAACCGTCAGCGGCTTGAAGGTCGAACCGAGTTCGTAAAGATTGTACGTCACCGCGTTGCGGCGGGTCGCGGGGTCGCTGCCCAGCAGCTTGTTCGGATTATAGGTCGGGAGCGACGTCATCGCGAGGACTTCGCCGGTATGGACGTCGAGGATGATTCCCGCGCCGCCCAAGGCTTCCAGGTTGGTCACAGCGTTGCCGAGCTCGCTTTCGAGCACGCCCTGCACACGCGCGTCGATCGACAGCGCGAGCGGATCGGCGCGCGTCGCATCGTCGATCAGGCGCTTGTCGAAAGCGCCCTCGACGCCGGTGACGCCATGCCCTTCGGCATTGGTAAAGCCAAGCACATGCGCCGCGAGGCTCAGCTGCGGATAGAGGCGTTCCTTTTCGCGCGGGAAATCGAAGCCGACATCGCCGATCGCGTTCACCGCCGCAACCTGGTCGGGGAGCGCGCGGCGGCGGATATAGGTCGGGCGCGGCCCATTGAGTTTGGCGAGAAACTCGGCACGCGAGGTGTCAGGGAAAATCTTGACCAGCTCGTCCGCCAGATAATTGCGGTCGTTGAGCAGCTTTTCAGGCACGACGCGGATCGAATAGCCGTCGATCGTGCGCGCGAGCGGGACACCGTTGCGATCGACGATGTCGGCGCGCGCCGGCACGAAGGTCGACGCCCCCTGCCCGCGCCCCGACCCGGTATCGAACAGCGCGAAATAGACAAGGCGCACCGACACGAGGAAAAAGGCCGCCATGAACAGCAGCATCAGGATCATCAGCCGCTGCTGCGCGGTCAGCAATATCTGCTGCCGCACTCCTGCGGTACGAACTCGGGCCGGACGGACGACCAGCGTGTTCATTGCGCGGTCTTGCCCTCCGCAGCTTCGCGCGCGGCGGCGCGCTTGAGTTCGGCGAGCGTCGAGTCGGCAAGCAGCTGATCCTCGATCATCTTGAGCTGCTCGCGTCGCCGCGTCGGCGTCATCCTCGGCGTGACGTCGCTGCGCACGTCGCTGGCAACCGGGGCGGCCTGCGCGAGCACGATGGGTTTGTCGGCGGGCTTGGCAACGGGACTCGTCTTCGGCGCCTCGGCCACCGCAACAGGCGACACCATCGCCATCAGCACCGGCGCGACCTCGTTGGCGCCGCGGGCGCGCGGCAGGCCGTCGAGCGACGCGAGCTGGCGCTCGTTTTCCAGATATTGCGACGCCGACGGGGCCGAATAGCCGAAGGATTCGGCGTTCCACTGTTCGAGCTGGCGCATCGAGGCGCGCACCGCGAGCTCGGATTCGAGGTAGCGGATATTGCCGCGCGTCCGTTCGATATCCTTTTCGATCTGCGACAGCTCGCTGCGCGTCGCCGCAACCTTGAGCGACACGGGATAGAGCATCATCGCGAATATGAGCACGAGAAGCACCAGGCCGATTCCCTGGAGCTTGCGAGCAGCCATCAACATGACATCGCCTCCTTGCCTGTCTTTCCTTGGGTCGAATTGCCGGGCCAGGCGGGAGCCGCGGTCCGGACTGCGCTGCGCAATGTTGCCGAGCGGGCACGCGGGTTGCGTGCCTCTTCGGCCTTGCCCGGCCGCACCTTGCGCGCCGGGGGTTCGAAAGTGGCGGCCCGCGCCAGAGGGAGCGGCGCGGGCCGGTGGCGCGAACCGGCGGCGTCGCCGCCGCTGCGTTCGCGCAGGAAGTTCTTCACGATGCGATCCTCGGTGCTGTGAAAGCTGACCACCGCGAGGCGGCCGCCGGGGCGCAACAGGCGCTCGGCGGCACTCAGCCCCGCGACCAGCTCGTCGAGTTCGGCATTGATGTGGATACGGATCGCCTGAAAGCTTTTGGTTGCGGGATCCTTGGGCGCGCCCGGCGGGTGGCGGAGCGCCTTGCGGATTACCGCGGCGAGTTCGCCGGTGCGCGACAGCGGGCGCGCCGCAACGATGGCACGCGCAACGCGGCGCGACTGGCGTTCGTCGCCATAATGATAGAGCACATCCGCGATTTCCGCTTCGTCGGCGCGGTTCAGCCAGTCGGCAGCACTTTCGCCCTCCTGCGCCATACGCATGTCGAGCGGCCCGTCCTTCTGGAACGAAAATCCGCGCTCGCCCTGATCGAGCTGCATCGACGACACGCCGATATCGAAGGTGATGCCGTCGACCGCGTCGATGCCGCGCTCGGCGAGCAGCCGGTCGATTTCGCCGAAACGGCCGTGGATCAGCGTCAGCCGACCTTCCGCCTCTTCGACGAGCGCCTGCCCCTCGGCAATCGCATCGGGGTCGCGGTCGCACGCAACCACCTCGGCGCCCGCGGCGAGCATCGCGCGCGTATAGCCGCCCGCGCCGAAGGTCGCATCGACGTGACGCTCGCCGGGGGCGATGGCGAGAGCAGCGATGACTTCTTCGCGAAGGACCGGATCGTGACGGGGATCTCGAGCGAGGTCGGTCACTTGCGTCCCTTCCCCTTCGTTTCTTCCCACGCCTTGGCGAGCCGCTGGAGCACCGGGTCGGCCTCCACACATTCGGCGAGCGTCGGCAGCCACCAGATTTCGAAGCGGCGGCCCGACCCGACAAAGGCGGTCGCGCCGCCGTCGCCGACGCGGTCCCGCGCGGTGAAATTGGGAAGGAAGCGCCCGCTGTCGTCGAGCGCATAGGGCTCGGTATAGCTGAACCGCTTTTTCGACGCCTCATCCTCGTCGAAGTCGAGGTTGCGCGCGAGCGCCGTTTCGCGGTCGCGTTCGATTTCGTCGATCAGCCGGTCATACTGGTCCTGGCCATAGGCGACGAGGCACGGCAGCTTTTCGTGGAAACCAACCCAGAGCACGCGCTGGCCGTCCGCATTGAGGGGCACATTGTTGCGGAACTGCGAAGGAACGGCGATGCGCCCCTTGCCATCGATTGCGGCGAAGTTGGTGCCCGAATAACGGCCGGGCGTCACAATCGCCATCGCTTTAGCCCCCCGTCTCGCGCCTCCGGGCAATATTTTCCTGATCGCGGAATCACCGATTTCGCGCCGAAAGACTCAGGTGGAGATTGCCCCTCTCCGCCACCTGAGTATCAACTATCGATTGGGGTGAAAAGGGGAAATTTAGGGTGAAATAGGGAAATCATGCCCATTTGGCGGTAAAATCGGGGCGAATGGTCGACAGGTCGGGGACGCAGACGAACGAAGGCCCGCTCCCAAACGCCAAAATGTCAGAAATTAGAGGGGGATGGCGTCAGTCGCCGCGCGGACGAATCCACAGCGGCGCGATCCGGCTATCCCAGGCATCGCCGCGTAACCGGGCCGGAAGCCAAGCCATCGTGTCGGCGCGCCGCAACCAGGGCGCCCACGCCAGCGGCGACCGCCACTGACTTTCGTGCAGCAGGTCGGCATCGCCGACGATCAGGGCGCGCCCCGCGCCGATGCGGCATTCCGCCACTGCACCGCCGCCGAGGGCGCGGCAGGTCGACGGGAGGCGAACAAAGCGGCCCGCAGAATGGAGGCGCAGCAATGGCCCCTCGCGGGAAAGCTGGATCGGCACATCGACCTGATCGGCCGGCGCGGGCGCGGCAAGCTCGACACCCCAATGGTCGAGCAGCGGGGTCAGCAGGCTGGTAATCGGCGGGTTGCGCGGATCGCCCAGCGGATACGGCGGCGGCCAGCTCGACAATGCGTCGGCAAAGAGGATCGCTTCCCCGCCCTTGCGGACATGGTCATCGATACGAACCAGATCGGCAGGCGCCAGCGCGCGTGGATGCGCCAGAAGCAATCGCGCGTCGGGCGGCAGCGCCTCAAGGCTATCGACGAGGCGCAGGTCGACCGCGCGGTCGAGTTGGACGAGAACGGGATGATCGGCAGGCCCGCGGTCGAGCATCGACGCGAGATCCGCAGCGCCGCCCCAGCGCAGCGGCAATCCGGAAAGCATGACCGCGACCGGCCGCACGGCCGGCTCGCCGCCGCCGCGGTGCAGCAACGCGATCGTGCCGTGCGACCCGGCGAACCACAAGAGCACGGCGAGCAGCGAAGCCGGCCAGCGTACCGCCCGCGGCCAGCGCACGGCGACCTTATCGAGTGCCTGCGCCGCCGTCAGGCAAACTGCGCCGGCAAGGGCCGTGACCAGCAAGGCCGGAACACCTGGCCGCGCTGCCAAAATGAGGTGCAGCGCGCCCTGCAACGCAATCAGCAATGCCAGCGCGGCAACGGCTGCCCACGCGCGGCCTGCCCGATCGGTGTCACGCATCAGCCGCGCATGGAGGAGCGCACCCGGCATCAACAGGGGAACGGCCAGCCATGCATCGACCCGGCCGGTCAGCGCCTGGCCGCCAAGATACCAGCCGAGCAGCAACGCGGGAGCGGCATAGGCCACGCCAGCCGATAAAATGCGCGCCCCGGCCACGCGCGCGGCGCTCACTTGGCCGACTGGCGCGCGCGTTCGAGGGCGGGGTCGGGTTCGAGGTCGGGAACCGTTGCCGAAGACGCCGCCTGCGGCACCTTGGCCCCCGGTTGGGCGTTCACGTCCTTCGACTCCTTGGACACCGGCTGGACGCCCAGCTCTTCGAGCGGCGCAGCGCCCGCCTTCTCGTCGCCCGGCATCTTGACTGTTTCGGTTGCGGCGGCGTCTTCTGCAACTTTCTCGCGGGCGCGGTCGCCGATCAATCCCGCCATACCGACGAGCAGCAGCACGGTCAGCACCCCGGCGACGCCGATCTGAAGCCGCCGCATCGAATCGTTCGTCGGCTCGGGCTGCGGCGGCGCGACCGCCGGAATCGGGGCTTCATATTGATTGCTGTTCATGCCGCGGCCTCCGCCAATCCTTTGCTCGCCAGCCACTCGGGGTTGTAGAGCGTCGACAGATAGCGGAACCCGCTGTCGCACAGGATGGTTGCGATGCGTTTTCCGGGACCGAGCTTGCGCGCAAGCGCCATTGCGCCCGCAACATTGATTCCCGACGACAGGCCGAGGCACAGCCCCTCTTCGTCGAGCAGGCGGCGAACGATCGCCAGCCCTTCGGCATCCGAAATGCGGAACTGCGTATCGATCGGCGCACCGTCGAGGTTGGCGGTGATGCGGTTCTGGCCGATGCCTTCGGCAACGCTCGACCCTTCGGGCTTCAACTCGCCGCACTGGTAATAATTATAGAGCCCGGCGCCGTGCGGATCGGTGAGCGCGACGACGACGTCGGCATCTTTCGCCTTCAAACCCAAGCCGGTGCCCGCGATGGTGCCGCCGGTCCCTGCCGCGCAGGTGAAACCGTCGACGCGGCCATCCATCTGTTCCCAGATTTCCTCGGCAGTGCCGCAGACATGCGCCTTGCGGTTGGCGATATTGTCGAACTGGTTCGCCCAGACGGCATTTTCGGTTTCCTCGGCGATGCGGCGCGAGGTGTGGACGAAATGCCCGGGATTGGCAAAAGGTGCGGGTGGGACGAGCACGAGTTCGGCGCCGAGCGCGCGGATCGTCGCCATTTTTTCGGCGCTCTGATTGTCGGGCATGACGATAATCGTCTTGTACCCCAGCGCATTGCCGACGAGCGCGAGCCCGATTCCGGTGTTGCCGGCCGTGCCCTCGACGATGGTGCCGCCCGGACGCAGCAGTCCGTTCGCCTCTGCGTCGCGGACGATATAGAGCGCCGCGCGGTCCTTTACCGAGCCGCCGGGGTTGGCATATTCGCATTTGCCCCAGATTTCGCAGCCCGTGTCTTCGCTCGGCCCCTTCAGCAATACGAGCGGTGTATTGCCGATCAGGTCGAGGCTGTTTTCAGCTATGATCATGCCCCATGATCTAGGCTCGCCGTTCCGCCCCCGCAAGACAGCTTCGCTTCGCGGGGCGATTGCCGATCTTCATCGACGAGCGGCCTGTTTCCTTCGGCCAGCGGTCGCAAATCCCCGCGCGGGGCCTTGCAATAGTAACTATATAACATTACTGCGACGCGCGAAATCGAACTGAAACAGGAATATTCCATGCACATGCTCCCCTCCGCAACGGTCACGCTCGCGCTGCTCCTTGCCGCCCCCGCCTATGCACAAGACCGGGCGCCGACGGGCAACGACGATGTGCACACGGGCGAGCCGATTATCGTGACCGCGCCCTATGTCCGCAGTCTCGACATCCTCGGCAATGTGTCGGTGCTGGAGGGCGACGAGCTGGCGCGCGACCTGCGCGGACAGATCGGCGACAGCCTGACGCGCCAGCCGGGCGTGTCGGCGACCAGCTTCGCCCCCGGCGCCTCGCGCCCCGTCCTGCGCGGTTTTTCGGGCGAGCGCGTGCGCGTGCTCACCGACGGTATCGGATCGATCGACGTGTCGAACACCTCGGCCGACCATGCGGTGACGATCGACCCGCTGACCGTCGAACGCGTCGAAATCCTGCGCGGCCCCGCGGTGCTTCTTTTCGGTAGCCAGGCGATCGGCGGCGCGGTCAATCTGTTCGACCGCCGCATCCCGCGCAAGGTTCCCGCCGACCATGTCCACTTCGACGCCATCGGCGGCTTTGCGACGGCGGCCGATGACGGCAATGTCGGCGCCTCGGTCGACGTCGCGCTGACGCCGCAGATTGTCGCGCATCTCGACGGCAGCTGGCGCAAGACCGGCAACCTGCGTTCGGGCGGTTTCGTTCTTGCCCCCGGGCTGCGCAGCGAACTGCTCGACCTTGCCGAAGAAGAAGCCGAAGAGGGCCATGCCGACGAAGCGGCCGAACTGACCGAACAGGCGAATGCTCGCGGCAAGATCGCCAACACGGCAAGCGAAACCTGGACCGCGGCGGGCGGCCTGTCGCTCATCAACGAAGGCGGCCAGTTGGGCGTGTCGGTTTCCTATTACGACAGCAAATATGGCGTGCCGAGCCGACCAGGAACCGAACATCATCACGAAGAGGGCGAGGAAGAAGGAGAGGAAGAGGAAGGTCATGGCGAAGAGGCCGTCACGATCGGCCTCAAGCAATGGCGCGCCGACCTGCGCGGCGAGGTCGAGCTCGGCGACGGCCTTTTCGACAAGCTCCGCATCCGCGCCGGCTTCGCCGACTATGAACACACCGAGTTCGAGGGCGACGAGGTCGGGACCGTCTTTACCAACCAGGGCGTCGAGGGCCGCCTGGAGCTCGCCCAGAACGATCGCGGCGGCTGGCGCGGCGCAAGCGGCGTCCAATATTCGCACCGCGATTTCGACGCCGTGGGCGCCGAGGCATTCGTCCCGCGCAACCTGACCGACCAGTTCGCTGTCTTCACCCTGCAGGAATTGACGGCAGGCCCGCTTGGCCTTGAAGGCGCCGCGCGCTTCGAAACCACCAGCGTCCGCGCGCCGAGCCTGGGCGTCGAGCGCCGCTTCAACGCCTTCTCGGGGGCGCTCGGCGCGACCTATGACATTGCCGAAGGCGCCAAGATCGGCGCATCGGTCGCGCGCGCGGTGCGTGCGCCGTCGGCCGAGGAGCTATTCTCGAACGGCCCGCACATCGCGACGCAGGCGTTCGAGGTCGGCGACCCCGACCTCAGGCGCGAAGCCAGCTGGGGCGTCGAAGCCTCGGTCAAATATCGCAGCGACGCGTTCAACGTCGCGCTCACCGGCTATGCCAACTGGTTCGACGATTTCATCTATTCGGCGGCGACCGGAGACGAAGAGGACGAGCTTCCGGTCTTCCAATATTTCCAGAACGATGCGCGCGTGTGGGGTTTCGAGGCCGAAGCGAGCGCGCGGCTCGCACAGTTCGGCGGCTTCAACATCGTCGGCGACGTCACCGCCGACATGACGCGCGCCAAGATCCGCGGCGGCGTCAACCAGCATGTCCCGCGTATCCCGCCGCTGCGCGTGCTCGGCGGGCTCGAGGCGCAGGGCGAACGGCTCGACGCACGCGTCGAGGTCGAATGGACCGACGACCAGACGCGCATCGCCGAATTCGAAACGCCGACCAAGGGCTTCACGCTGGTGAATGCGTCGATCAGCTGGCGCCCCCTGCCCGCGGCAAAGAATCTGACGCTGACGCTGGCCGCAAACAATATCTTCGACGTCGAGGCGCGCCGCCACGCGAGCTTTACGAAGGATTATGTCCCGCTCGCCGGCCGCGATTTCCGCCTGACGGCGCGCGCCAGCTTCTGATTGTCGCGCCGGGGCTGGGCGATACCGCCCCGGCGTTCGATCAATCGAGGAAAGTCTTGCGCCGGTTCCAATAGATGGATGTCGACGCCGCATAGGCGCCCACCAATTCCCAGATCTTGGGATCAACCTTTTCGATGTCGACGCCGCTGTCGATATAGGCCTGGACGATCTTCATGATCTGCTCCTCGCTCATTTCCTGCGACAGGTCGGGATTGGCGCCCGTGGGGCCAAAATCGAGCGCGCGGTCGATCACGACCGTCGACATATTCGATTCGGCCATACGGCTGCTCAGCCATTCGCGCGCGACGCGCGCGATGCTGTAGTCGAAATAGGCGGTCTTGAGATCCGCCGCTATTCCCTGCGATTCGGCACAGCCGTCGACGATAGCGACGAGTTCCTTGATCAGCGCCTCTTGCGCGTCGGCGGCGCCTTCGCCAACCATCGCCGACCCGAGCAGCGACCTTTGTCCGACGTCCATGCCGGCCACGCCGCAGTCGAGCTTGGCGCCCTCCTGCGCCGCGGTCGCCGCCGGCAGGGCGGCCAGCATCAGCACCAGGCCAGCCGGAAATGCCTTCATCATTGCCGTTCCTTTCGTGGCCGGCGCCAAAGCCGCATTATGACAGCATCGCCATCCCGCCATTAACATGAAGTGTCTGGCCGGTAACATAGCCCGCTTCCTTCGACGCGAGATAGACGACCGCCGCGGCAATGTCGCTCCCCTCGCCCATCCGGCCTGCGGGGATTCGCGTGTTGAGCGCTTCTTTCTGCGCGTCGGGCAGGTCGGCGGTCATTGCCGTCGCGATAAAGCCGGGCGCGACGCAGTTCACGGTGACGCCGCGGCTTGCGAGCTCCTGCGCGAGCGCCTTGGCCATGCCGGTGACGCCTGCCTTCGACGCCGCATAATTGGCCTGCCCCGGATTGCCCGTCGCGCCGACGACGCTGGTGATCGAGATGATGCGCCCGAAGCGCGCCTTCATCATCGGCTTCGCCGCGGCGCGCGCGAGGCGAAAATTGGCCTCGAGGTTGATCCGGATGACATCGGACCATTCGTCATCCTTCATCCGCAGGATCAGATTGTCGCGCGTGACGCCGGCGTTGTTGACGAGGATGTCGAGCTTTCCGCCCAGCGCCTCGACCGCCGAAGGGACCAGCGCATCGACGGCATCGGCGTCGCCAAGGTTACACGGCAGGGCGACATGATCGCCGCCCAGCGTATCGCGAAACGCGTTCAGCTTGTCGGCATTGGACCCCGAAACCGCCAGCCGCGCCCCCTGCGCCGCCAGCGCCTGCGCGATGGCCGAGCCAATGCCGCCCGAAGCGCCGGTAACAAGGGCAGTCATGCCGGTAAGATCGAACATGAAAATTCTCCTGATATGCGAAATTCAGAGCGCTTTGATGAGCGCCTCGATATCGTCCATCGAGATCAGGCTCGTCACCTCGACCTCGCCCGACGCGCTGCGTTTGACCATCGGCCCGAGCACCTTGCCGCCGAATTCGACGAACTGGCCGACCCCGATATCCTCCATCGCGCGCACGCTTTCGCGCCAGCGGACGCGGCCGGTGACCTGTTGAACCAGCAGATCGCGGATTTCAGCGGCGTCGCTCACCGGGGCCGCCGTCACATTCGCGACAACGGGGACGAGCGGCGCGGCGGGCGGGTTCGTACCGAGCGCTTCGGCCATTGCATCGGCGGCGGGCTGCATCAGCGGGCAGTGGAAGGGCGCCGACACGGGGAGCAACACGCCGCGCTTGATCCCGTAATCCTTGACCAGCGCGACGGCGCGCTCGACCGCGCCCTTGTGGCCCGAGATCACGACCTGCGACGGGTCGTTGTCGTTCGCGACGGTGCAGACCTCGCCGTCGGCCGCCGCGTCGGCGAGCTTTTGCGCGGTGTCGATGTCGGCGCCGAGCAGCGCCGCCATCGCGCCGACGCCGACGGGCACCGCGGCCTGCATCGCCTGCCCGCGCGTCTTCAAAAGCCGTGCCGTCGTCGCAAGATCGAACGCGCCCGCGGCGCACAACGCGCTATATTCGCCAAGGCTGTGCCCCGCGACATAATCGGCCTTCGCGGCAAGCGTCACGCCGCCCTCCTTTTCGAGCACGCGCAAGGTCGCAATCGCATTCGCCATGATAGCGGGCTGGGCATTCTCGGTCAGCGTCAGCTGATCCTCGGGCCCCTCGCTCATCAGCTTGAACAGATGCTGGCCGAGCGCGTCGTCGACCTCCTGAAACACCTCGCGCGCGACGCTCGATGCTTCGGCAAGCGCCTTGCCCATGCCGACCGATTGGCTGCCCTGTCCCGGAAAGATGAATGCGCGCATGCCCCTGCCTTCATAATCGTCGTCCCCGCGAAGGCGGGGACCGTTGGAGTTCCTTGTTTTCGCCGCCGGGATATCCCGATGGCGGCCCCCGTCTGCACGGAGGCGACGAGTCCTGCCGCCTATTCGCTCACCCCGCGCGATGCAAGCCGAAGGGCACGACCTTGTTGTCTGCGTCATGGCCGATGTCGGCACGGCCCAGCCAGGGGATGTTGCAGCGGTCGCACCAATAGCGCGCAATTTCCTCGGCATCGCTGCCGAACGGGCGATCATTGTCGGGTATGTCGCTGACACGCCCCAGCCGCAGCCCGGCCAGCCCGCGCGGGCCAAGGCTTGTCGCCATGTGGAAAAAGGCGCGGTCGAAGGCGTAGAGATATTCGCTGACCTCCTCGACGATCAGCACATGACCGGCAAGGTCGGGCTCGAGCGGGGTGCCGAGCAGCATCGACAGCGTCATCAGGTTGAACGCCGCGTGGCGAGCGCCATGCTCCAGCCCCGCCTCGCATGCCGCAGGATCGCGCGCGACCAGCCAGTCGAGCGCGCGCGCCACCGCCGCATCGCCGCCCTCGCGGCGGATGTCGGCGACCATCGGCCCGTGCGCGACATGGTCGAACCCGTCGCGATAGAGGCAGGCGAGCAGATTCCCTTGGTCCGAATAGCCGAGGAAAGCCTTGCCGCGCGCGGCACCGGTCATCGCCGCGACCGCGTCCTCGGCAATCCGCGCCGCGCCATATCCGCCGCGCGCGAACCAGATCGCGTCGATGTCGGGCCGGTTCGCCATTTCGACCAGTGCAGCAAAGCGATGCCCATCTTCGCCCGCGAAATGGCCGTGGACCGTAAAACATTGCTCGTCGAACACGAGCTCGACATCGGGGTAGCCGAGTGCGGCAACCGCGCGCACGGCTTCGGCATCGTCGGGATATATGGGTGTCGACGGGGCGACGATTCCGATGCGCATAGATCGACTTTCGATTTCCGTTCGTGTCGAGCGACGCCTGTCCTGAGCCTGTCGAAGGATCGAGACACCCCGAAGGCCGGAGCCAAGTCGATGGGCATCTCGACTTCGCTCGATGCGAACGGGAAAGGGAGTGTCGCCCTTGTTGCAAACCCTTCGCCAAGCCCATATCGCGCGGGCATGTCCGAAAACAAATCCTATTTCTTTTGCGGCGTCGGCGGATCGGGAATGCTGCCCCTGGCGCTGATCGTCGCGGCGCGCGGTGCATCGGTCGCCGGGTCCGACCGCAGCCGCGATCAGGGGCGCAGCGCAGCCAAGTTCGACTGGATCGAAAGCCGAGGCATCGAACTCTTTGCGCAGGACGGCAGCGGCGTCGCCCCGGGACAGACCCTCGTCGCATCGGCAGCGGTCGAGGATCACGTCCCCGACATCGCCGCCGCACGCGACCTCGGCCTGCCGCGCCTTACGCGCGCCGACCTCAACGCCGCGCTGTTCAATGCGGCGGACCATGGCGTCGGCATCGGCGGGACGAGCGGCAAGTCGACCGTCACCGGAATGCTCGGCTGGATTCTCGCGCAGGCAGGGCGCAATCCCACGGTGATGAACGGCGCCTATATGCGCAATTTCGCAAGCGGCGAGACGCCCTTCGCAAGTGCCCTTGTCGGCGACATGGCGACCTATGTCAGCGAGGTCGACGAAAGCGACGGGTCGATCGCGTTCTATCGGCCCGACGTCGCGGTGGTCACCAACATCAGCCTCGATCACAAGAGCCTTGATGAACTGCACCAATTGTTCGGCGACTTCGCTGCCAAGGCGCGCGTTGCGGTGGTCAACGCCGACGATCCCGAATCGGCACCCCTGCTCCGTGGCGACAACGTCATGCGCTTCGGCTTTTCGGATGCCGCAGCGGTACGCGGCAGCGATTTCGAGGCGCTGCCCGACGGCTGCCGCTTCACCGTCCATTTCGCCGCCGACAGCCACGCGGTGCGCCTGCGGATGCCCGGGCGACACAATGCCGCGAACGCGCTCGCCGCTATCGCCGCGGCGCGCGCGCTCAACATCCCCGTCGCGCAATCGGTCGCGGCGCTCGCCGACTTTTCCGGGCTCGCGCGCCGCTACGAAGTCATCGGACAGGCAGGCGGCGTGACCGTCATCGACGACTTCGCGCACAACCCCGACAAGGTCGCCGCAACCCTCGCCGCCGTTGCCGAATTGCCGGGCCGCGCGCTGATCTTCTTCCAGCCGCACGGCTATGGCCCCCTGCGCCAAATGGGCAAGGAACTGGCGTCGAGCTTTGCCGCGGGAATGCGCGCGGGCGACAGGCTCTATGTCAGCGACCCCGTCTATTTCGGCGGCACGGTCGACCGCAGTACCGGGAGCGAGGCGCTGGTCGCCGACATAGTCGCGCACGGCGGCGATGCAGCGCACATCGCGAGCCGCGACGATTGCGGCGCAGCCATGCTCGCCGAGGCACACGCAGGCGATCGCATCCTGATCCTCGGCGCGCGCGACGACACCCTCACCGAGTTCGGACGCGAGCTGCTCGAAAAGCTCGCGTGCGCTTGATTCCGTCGCCGAAACCTGTATAGGCGCCCCCATTCGGGGCGAGGCCTTGCGCCTGTCGCCCCGTTTGCTTTGCACCAATACGCAAAGCCGGACGACAGCCGGAGGGGTTTCGCGATTGGCGCGGAATCAGCGATCGGCCAAATCGAAGGACGCAAACCATGCCGTTTTACGAGCATGTCTTTATCGCGCGTCAGGACTTGAGCCAGGCTCAGGTCGATGCGCTGGCGGAAACCGTCACCAACATCATTACCGAGCACAAGGGCCAGGTTCACAAGACCGAAACCTGGGGCCTCAAGCAGCTCGCCTACAAGATCGCAAAGAACCGCAAGGGTCATTATGTGATGCTGTCGGCCGAAGTCGAAGGCGATGCGATCGCCGAGGTCGAGCGCCAGGCCGCGATCAACGAAGATATCATCCGCTGGCTCACCATCCGCGTTGACGAACTCGAAAAGGGTCCGTCGGCGATGATGCGCAAGCAGGAACGCCGCGGTGGCCGCGGCCGTGACCGCGCCGGCGAAGAATAAGGAACAGCATCATGGCACGACCCTTTTTCCGCCGCCGCAAGACCTGCCCCTTCAGCGCGAAGGACGCACCGGTCATCGATTACAAGGACGTCCGCCTGCTCCAGGGTTACCTGTCGGAGCGCGGCAAGATCGTCCCGTCGCGGATCACCGCGGTGTCCACCAAGAAGCAGCGCGAGCTGGCCCGTGCGATCAAGCGCGCGCGCCACATCGGCCTGCTCCCCTACATTGTGAAGTAAGGAGGGCAGCGTCATGGAAATCATCCTGCTCGAACGTATCGAGAAACTCGGCGGTATCGGCGACGTCGTCACCGTCAAGAACGGCTTTGCCCGCAACTATCTGCTGCCCAACAACAAGGCGCTGCGCGCGAACGAAGCCAACAAGAAGCTGTTCGAGGCGAACCGCGCCAAGATCGAATCCGACAACGCCGAACGTCGCACCGACGCCGAAGGCCGCGCCAAGGACATCGACGGCAAGCAGGTTGTCCTGATCCGTCAGGCGTCGAACACCGGCCAGCTTTACGGCTCGGTCGCGGTGCGTGACATCGTCGAAGCGCTGGCCGAGGACGGCGTCGAAGGCGTCACCAAGGCGATGGTCGAGCTCGAACGCCCGATCAAGTCGCTCGGCCTGTTCGACGTCAAGGTCAAGCTGCACCCCGAAGTCAGCGTGACCGTCGGCGTCAACGTCGCCCGCTCGCCGGACGAAGCCGAGATGCAGAAGGAAGGCATCGACGTCATCGCCGCGATGTTCGAGGAAGAACAGGCCGAAGCCGTCGCTTCGGCACTCGAACCCGACAGCGAAGACGAGTTCGAAGAGGGCACGCCCCCGTCGGAAGCCGCCGCCGAAGAAGCAACGGCTGCCGATACGGACGCCGAGGAAGACAAGGAAGCCTGAGCTTCTCTCCTCTCGCGAGACAGAAAAGGCCTCGGAACGCTGGTTCCGGGGCCTTTTTCCTTGGAGTCCGGTTCGGGGGGATTTGCCGCTAGTTCCTCCCTGTGGCGAAGCCATGGGGAGGGGGACCGCTCGCGAAGCGAGGGGTGGAGGGGCCGCGCCGCCAGCGCCATCAGCCCCTCCGTCAGCCCTTCGGGCTGCCACCTCCCCATGCCTGCGGCACAGGGAGGATCGAACGTCCTCAACCGGTCGATTTCAGACCTTCGTCATCCCGGACCTGATCCGGGATCCACGACCGCGCTGAAGGCATTGGCTTCGGATCAAGCCCGGGGTGACGACGAACCGCGATTGCGATTTCAAGTCGCAGACCGGTCGCCTAATATCCCATCAGGCTCAGCACTTCCTTGCGGCTGCGCTCGTCGTCGAGGAAGCAGCCGAGCAGGCGGCTCGTGACCATGCCGACACCCGGCGTCCGCACACCGCGGCCGGTCATGCAGCCATGCTGCGCGTCGATCACCACCGCGACGCCATGCGGATGCAGATTGTCCCAGATGCAGCGCGCGACCTCGGCGGTCAGCCTCTCCTGCACCTGCAGCCGCCGCGCATAGCCGTTGAGGACGCGCGCGAGTTTGGAAATTCCGACAACGCGGTCGCGCGGCAAATAGGCGATCGACGCCTTGCCGGTGATCGGCGCCATATGATGTTCGCAATGCGACTGGAACGGAATATCGCGCAGCAGCACGATCTCGTCATAGCCGCCGACCTCCTCGAACGTCCGCGACAGATGAACCGACGGATCGTCGGCATAGCCCGAACAATATTCCTTCCACGCGCGCGCGACGCGCTTTGGTGTGTCGCGCAACCCTTCGCGCGCAGGATCGTCGCCGGCCCACTCGATCAGCGTGCGAACGGCGTCCGCGACATGGTCGGGCACCACCAGCTTGCCGTCGCGATCATAGCGGTCGTCGACCAAATCGCCATCGCCTGGAGTTCCACTCGATCCCGTCATTGCCCCGCTTTCACTGTTGCTTTGATGCCGCACATTTCGGGACGAATGCGCGAAGAAGCAAGCCCGCGATACCAAGTTTTTATCCTCCGCCATCGGGTTGACGTTGCGGAAACCGCGCTTTTCACGCGGTTGGACTCACAAGAAAATCTGGCGCCGATGCCGCCGAACAAGTGGCTTGACGCTCGCGTCAACTGGGCGCAGTTTTAACCCATTACAGAGTCCGCCCAAGCGGACCGTAATCCGGAGAGGCCGGTGTTTTCCCCGACACCGGTGGGAGAGGACGATGACCAGCGCAGCTGGCAGGTGGGAAAACGACACACATCTGGCCGACCTGGCCCGGTGCTCCCTGCCATGCAGGTCACACTCCTTCCCTTAGTCACAAATCTGATTTGGGCGACCCGCACCCGCGGGATCGGAAAAGGGAGGACATTGATGAAGTTCAACGCATTGATCGGAAGCTCGATCCTGGCGATGGCGGTGGCGACACCGGCAATGGCGCAGAGTGGAGATACCGACGCCTTCGGCGGCGAAATCGTCGTGACGGCACAGCGCCAGTCCGAACGGCTTCAGGACGTGCCGATCGCCGTCAGCGCCTTTTCCGCGGAATCGCTGGAGGCGCAGCAGATCGAGAACCCGTCCGACCTGCAACTCACCCTGCCCAATGTTACCTTCACCAAGACCAATTTCACCTCGTCGAGTTTCACGATCCGCGGCATCGGCGACCTTTGCGTCGGCGTCAGTTGCGACAGCGCGACCGCGATCCACCAGAATGAATCGCCGCTGATCGGCACCCGTCTGTTCGAAACCGAATTTTTCGACCTCGAACGCATCGAGGTGCTGCGCGGGCCACAGGGAACGCTGTTCGGCCGCAATGCGACCTCGGGCGTCGTCAACGTCGTGACCGCCAAGCCCGACCTCAGCGCCTTTGGGGCCGCGGGTGATTTCGAATATGGCAATTACAACAGCATCAAGGTCAAGGGGATGGTCAACCTGCCGATCGGCGACACGCTGGGCGTGCGCGTGGCGGGCTTCTATCTCAACCGCGACGGCTATACGAAGAATCTGTTCGACAACAGCCGTATCGACGACCGCGACATGTACGCGGTGCGCGGGTCGATTCGCTGGCAGCCCACGCCCGACACGACGCTCGACCTCCTCGGCTATTATTTCCGCGAAGAGGACAACCGGCTTCGCATCCAGAAACAATATTGCCAGCGCGATCCCACCGGCGTGCTCGGCTGTCTGAACAACCGCCGCGATCCCGGCGTCACCAATGCGAACTCGACCTTCGTCGGCGTGCTGACGAGCCGCGAGTTCCTGGCGATCCGCGGCATTCCGACCGCCTTCGGCCTTGGCAGCCTCTATGGCCCCGACGCGCTGTCGACCTTTCAGTCGAACCCCGATCCCCGCATCGTCAACACCGACTATACGCCGAACTATTTCTCGGACGAGCTCCAGATCCAGGGGCGGCTCGAACACAGCTTCGGCGCGATCAACGTCTCGCTCGCGGGCGTCTATCAGGAAGCCAGCGTCGACAGCAGCCAGGACTATAACCTGTCGATCCAGGACCGCAGCTTCTTCGCGCCGGCGCTCAATACCCTTGCCGCAGCGGCAGCAGGCGGCATCCCGGGGCTCCCGGCCGCTTATTTCGCCCCGATCGCGGCGGCGCTGATCCCCGGCGGTCCCAACGGCCCGCTCTGCACCTCGCTCGCCGAGGAATCGGGGCTCGGTTCCTATGGCGGCTTTTCGACCTGTACCGCGACGCCGCAGGATTTCGACCGGTCGAACCAGGACAGCAGCAGCTGGTCGGGCGAGCTCATTATCAGCTCCGACCTCGACGGCCCGTTCAACTTCCTCGTCGGCGGCATCTATGGCAAGTCGCACCTGACCGAGAACAGCTATTATGTGAACTCGTTCGGCATCGACTATCTGACCGGCATCCTCGGCACATTTACGGCGCTCGGCAACCCGCCGGCTGCGGGTGGCCCGCTGGCGCCGTCCTTCCTCGCCACACCCTTTTTCCGCAACAACACCGACGATCTGCGCGTCCGTTCATACGGGCTGTTCGGCGAAGGCTATTTCGAGTTCAACGATACGCTCAAGCTGACCGCCGGCCTTCGCTACACCAATGATCGCAAGGCGGTTCGGGCACGCTCGACGCTTGCGAATTTCCTCACGCCGTTCGGCCAGACGGGCAGCGCATTCGATTCGCCGTTCGTCGGCACTTTCGACGCCGACCCCGGCACTGCGGGCAACCAGTTGTTCCAGGAACGCCGCGTCGGCTTCGACGAGGTGACCGGCCGCGCGGTCATCGACTGGAAGATTACTCCCGACAATCTGCTCTATGCGAGCTATTCGCGCGGGTATAAATCGGGCGGCATCAACCCGCCGCTGCAACCGGTATTTGAGGTCGACGAATCCTTCGTGCCCGAAATCGTCAACGCGTTCGAGATCGGGTCGAAGAACCGTTTCGGAGCCCTGCAAATCAACGTCACGGGCTTCTATTACAAATATAAGGATCTCCAGCTCAGCCGCATCGTCGCGCGTACCTCGGTGAACGACAATGTCGACGCCGATATCTGGGGCCTCGAAGCCGAAGCGGTGATCACGCCGACGCCCGATTTCGTCGTCAACCTCGGCGCGAGCTATCTCAATACCAAGGTGTCGAGCGACAAGTTCCTCGGCAATCCGCGCGATCCGTCGGGCGGGCGTTCGGACACGGTGATCATCAAGGACATCACCAACGGTTCGAACTGCGCCGTGGTCCCGACGACCGCAGGCAATGCCGTGGGCGTCCAAACCTATGTCGCCGCTGTCAATTCTGACCCCGCGTTACAACTACAGCCGCCGACGAGCTTCGGTCCGAACAGCGGCATCAACTCGCCGGGCGCCTTCGGCATCTGCTCGGTGCTCGCAGCGACGGCCGCCAACCCGCCGGCGCCGCTCCGCGCGCTGTTCGGGGTGCCGACGGGGCCGCTGCCCTTCATTGTCGAAAACGCAGGTGTGCCGGTCAACATCCGGGGCAACAAGCTGCCGCAGGCGCCGAACGTCAAGTTCAACGCCGGCGTGCAATATACGCATCATTTCGCCAACGACATGTCGCTGACCCCGCGTCTCGACATCACCTACACCGGCGACAGCTATGGCAATATCTTCAACGGGCGGATCAACAAGATCAACGGCTATGCCCAGGCGAACGCCCAGATCCAGCTCAATGGTGTCGACAAGAAATGGTATGTGAAGGCGTTCGTTTCGAACATCTTCGACAGCCAGCCGGTCACCGGCCTTTATGTCACCGACCAGTCGTCGGGCCTGCTCACCAACGTGTTCACGCTCGATCCGCGCCGCTACGGCATTGCGGCCGGCTTCAGATTCTGACGCCACCCGGCACCCAAGAAAAGCCCCGCCCTCTCACGCGAGAGGGCGGGGTTTTTGTTTGGGCGCGATGTGCAGGCGGGGGCGAGGCACCGCCCCCGCACGCGGCACGCGTCAGAATTTGAAACGCACCGTGCCGCCATAGGTGCGCGGCTGGCTGGGATAGCCCGACACGCTGCCCGACTGCGCAACAGCCGGGAAGACCGTCGTCAGATATTGCGCATTGGTGAGGTTGCGGCCCCACACACCGACTTCGAGGCCGTTGGTCAGCGCGATCGTGAACGACGCGTTCAACTGGTTCACCTCGCGCTTCAGCGAGTCGGCGACAGCCTGCGGAATCCCCTGCAACCCCTCGACGATCCGCACCGGGCTTTCGTACAGATAATCGGCGTGGAAGATCGCGCGCGTGCCGCCCGCGAACTCGTGCGTATAGGTGCCGCCGAGCGACATCGACAGGTCCGCAATGCCGGCGGGCTTGGTGCCCGAAATGTCCCCGAACGCCGAATTGACGAAGCTGTCATATTTGGGGTCGAGATAGGTCATCGCCAGCGTCAGGTTGAGCCCGCGGACCGGGCGCACCGATCCGTCGAACTCGATGCCGAAAGTCGACTGCTTGCCCGCATTGGCGAGTGCGAAGCCGGTGCCGGTGAAGATGTTCGACTGGAACCCCTTGATCGACTGTTTGAACACCGCAAGGTTCAGTGCGGCGACCGACCATTGTGCCTTCAGCCCCGCCTCATAGACTTCCGATTCCTCGGGATCGGCGAAGCGCGAACCCGCAACCAGATTCGGTGTGCGAAGCCCGCCCGAGGTGATCGCGGGCAGGTCGGCGGCGAGCGGACGGCTGTCGCGCGACAGGTTGACCGAGCTCGCCTTGAAGCCCGTCGCATAGGTCGCATAGACATTGACCGTGTCGGTCAGCTCGTACGACAGGCGCGCGCTATAGGCGAGGTCGCTGTCGTTCGTCCGCCCATCCTCCACCGCGTTCGGCAGGTTCAGGAACGGCGGCAGGAACTGAAAGGCTTTCAGTCCTGCAAGCGGGTTCGCGCTGCTGCCGTCGGGCAAGGTCATCGTCGGGTTGGCGGCAAGGAAGGCCGCAGTCGCGGGATCGACGCCGGCGCCGATCAACAGTGCCTGACGGAAGGGCGTATAGGCAGCCGCGTCGAGGTTCACGCCCGAAAAGACGTCGTTGCTGATGACGTCGGTCGCAAAGCGCTTGCGGTCCTTCGTATAGTTGGCGCCGACGGTAAGCATCAGACGGTCGGTAAACTCGAAATCGAGCGTGCCGAAAATCGACCAGGCGGTGTTCGACATGCGATACGCCTCGTCGAGCCCGTCGCCTGCGCGGAAAAAGCTGCCGACATATTTCGTCGGAGCGCCTTCGAGCGCGCCCAGCGTGCCTTCGAGCATGGCGACATTGAGCGCATTGTCCGACGCCGCGCGGATCAGCTGGTCGCCATAGGGGCGGAAGTGCGTCCCGAAGCGAATGTCGTTCTTCTGGTCGATCTTTTCGTTGAAATAATATCCGCCGACCAGGAAGTTGACCGGACCATCGAAGTCCGAGGTGAGCCGCACTTCCTGCGTCCAGGTGTCGATGCCAAGCTGCTGGCTGTTCTGGCCGATCAGGTCGGCGCTCGTGAAGTCCGAATCCTGGTTCGTGTCGGCGCGCACTTCGCGATAGGCGGTGATCGACGTCAGCGCGAGGTTGCCGAGGTCATAGTCGATCTGCGCCGAACCGCCGTAATTCTCGATCTCGTTGGTCGACAGGAAATTATTATAGACACGGTACGAAAAGGGGTTGTTCGCGTCGACGCTGGGGCCGCCCGCAAGCGCGTTGGTGATTGCAACCGTCGGTCCCGCGATGACATTGCCCGCGATACAGCAATTTTCGTCGATCTTGTCGTAATCGGCGATCAGGCGGATCGACAGCGCGTCGGTCGGCTCGAACAACAGCTGGCCGCGAAGACCCCATCGGTTGCGGTCGTTGACGTCGGTGCCGAGGTTGACATCATAGGCATAGCCGTCGCGACGGTTGTAATTGCCGCCGATCGAGAAAGCGGCGGTGTCGCTGATCGGCCCGGTAACATTGCCCTTCACCGTGATCGCATCATAATTGCCATAGGTCGCTTCGACCGAACCGCCGAAGTCATATTGCGGCTTTTGCGTGACGATGCTGATGACGCCCGCCGACGCATTCTTGCCGAACAGGGTCGACTGGGGGCCGCGCAGCACTTCGACGCGCTCGAGGTTCGGAAGATCGCCGATCTGCGCCGCCGAGCGCGAGCGATAGACGCCGTCGATGAACACGCCGACCGAGGGTTCGATACCCGCGTTGTTTGCGCCATTACCGAAACCGCGGATGATGAAATTGGTGTTCGCGCTCGACTGGAGCTGCGACACGCGCAGGCTGGGGACCGCCGACTGGAGGTCGATCAGGTCGCGGATCTGGGCATTTTCGATTTCGGCCGCCGAAGCAACCGAAACCGCGATCGGCGTATCCTGCAGGGTCTGCGAACGCTTCGAGGCCGTCACGATGATTTCGTTGCCGTAATCGAATGCGTCGACACCGCCGCTGCTGTCGGTGGACGCCGCGGCGTCCTGCGCGTGGGCAAGGACAGGAAGATTTGCGGCGCACAGCATGGTGGCGCCCAACAAGATGTTGCGCAAGGTCATGATGGTCTCTCTCTCCAACCCGCCGAAACCTGACCCATCGGGCCTCTGGAGGGGATGCTCCGGCAGGAACCTTCCGACCTAATCCGGCGTCCGCCGAGGTCAACAACAGCGCAGCGGAGATTTGGATTTTGCAAAAATTTGTGGCCAAAAAGCAACAGTTTACGCTACGGAAGCCGTCGCCGTTCCGTCACGGGTGCGTCACAATGAAGGAAGTGATTGTGGTGCCGGGGACGCGATCCAATTGAGAAGTAACGTTTTGAAAAACGCAGAATCTTTTTACTTGCAATTTTTTTGTTACCGCCATTCTGTGCGATTTTCGGGGGTTCGATGCCGAATTTCGACAGTTTGTGCAACAGATGCGGTGATTCGTTTGAGGGTACGACCGACTATAATCCAGAGCGTCGAATCCCGTTTGGCCCGTTACCCGGATAACAAGCAGGCAGTTTCGGTGCAGCCTCGATTAAAGCGGAGAATCAGACATAGACTCTGGCAAGATGGCGCCTGAATTCAGCGTCGCGGGGGTACGGCACGCTCATTTGTTACTCCGAAGCGCCGGTTTGGACGCCGAGAAGAAAGCGGCTGCCCCGCCTCCAGCCCCGCAATTATGGGACAGTCGGGTCTCGCATCACCCGTGCAACAATCTGCCAAGGATTTAAGTGTATCGGCCATTTCCTGGAGATGCCGCGCCTTTTGCTCGAGTAGCCTGATCTGATCGAGCGCCATCCGCTTTACATCGGCGCTGCGACGGCCCTGGTCGCGCCAAAGACCAAGCAAATCCCTGATCTCATCGACCGTAAAGCCCAAATCACGCGCGCGTCGGACAAATCGCAGGTTGTGGACGTCGCGGGATCCATAGGATCGATAACCGGCATCGGTGCGGGCCGGCGCCTCTACCAGGCCTACCTTCTCATAATAGCGGATCATCTTGGCCGACACGCCCGAAGCGCTTGCAGCTTCGCCAATGTTCATCTGATTGTCTCCCCTATCAAATTGCCGACGGGACGAAACGCTTGAGGCGCAGCGCATTGGTTAGCACGAATACCGATGACAGTCCCATCGCTCCGGCCGCAAGCATGGGCGACAGCAAGGTGCCGCTGGCAGGGTAAAGCAAACCTGCCGCAACGGGAATCAACGCGGTGTTGTAGCCAAACGCCCAGAACAAATTTTGCCGGATATTGGCCATTACTGCAGAGGACAGTGCGATCGCCTTGGGAACATTCCCGAGGTCGCCCGCCATCAGCACGACGTCGGCCGCCTCGATCGCAATGTCCGTTCCGCTGCCAATCGCAATACCGACATCGGCTGCGGCGAGCGCCGGCGCGTCGTTGATCCCGTCACCCACAAAGACGGCCTTGCCGAAATCGTTGCGGAGGGCTTCAAGCGCGCTGACCTTGCCGTCCGGCATCACCTCGGCCACGACATGGTCGATGCCGGCCTGACGCGCAATCGTGCGGGCGGTGCGCACATTGTCGCCAGTGATCATCGCGACCTTCAGCCCCAGCTTGCGCAAGGCGGCAACGGCCCTGACAGCCTCCGGTTTCAAGGGATCGGCTACCGCAACCATGGCGGCGAGGCGGCCGTCAACTGCCACATAGAGCGGAGACTTGCCGTCGTGACCGAGGTCTGCCGACAAGTCCTCGAACGATGCGACGTCGACACCCAACTGGTTCAGATAGCGATCGGCGCCGATGGCAACCCGCCGCCCCGCGACTTCCGCTTCCACCCCAAATCCGGGGCGCGCCTCGAATCGGCTGACGGCAGGAAGCGTCAACCCTTCGGCCTCGGCAGCCTCCACGATCGCGCGCGCGATCGGATGCTCCGATTTCGCCTCGATCGCCGCGACCATCGCAAGAAGCTCGTCGCGCGGCGATGCATCAAGCACGATGAAGTCGGTGAGCGTCGGGCGCCCTTCGGTCAAGGTGCCCGTCTTGTCGAGCGCGACGATCTTTGCTTCGCGCAACGCTTGAAGCGCCTCGCCCTTGCGGAACAACACGCCCATTTCGGCCGCCCGGCCGGTGCCGACCATGATCGACGTTGGGGTGGCGAGCCCCATCGCGCACGGGCATGCGATGATGAGCACAGCGACCGCATTCACCAACGCAAAACCAAGCGCGGGGTCAGGCCCGAACAGCAGCCAAATGATGAACGTGAGCGACGCCAACGCGATTACCGCAGGCACGAACCACATGGTTACCCGGTCGACGAGCGCCTGGATCGGCAGTTTGGCGCCCTGCGCCTGTTCGACCATCCGGATAATGCGCGCAAGGACGCTCGCCTCGCCCACGGTCGTGGCGCGAACGGCAAGATTGCCTTGCCCGTTGATCGTGCCGCCGACGACCTCGGCGCCTTCGGATTTCGCGACTGGAACGGGTTCGCCGCTGATCATCGATTCGTCGACGAAACTTTCGCCTTCGACGACGACGCCATCGACCGCTACGCGCTCACCCGGTCGCAGTTCGACGACATCACCGCTTTGAATCTCTGCAACGGGCAGTTCGACGATCGCGGTTCCCCGGCGAACACGCGCGGTCTGCGGCGCAAGGGCAACGAGCTGCTCGATTACGCGCGACGTCCGCCCCTTCGCTTTCGCCTCGAGCCAGCGCCCTAGCAGGATCAGCGTCACGATCACCGCCGCTGCCTCGAAAAAGACATTCACTGTTCCGGGCGGCAGCCAGTGCGGTGCAAAGGTTGCGACGGTCGAATATCCCCAGGCGGCCATGGTGCCCAGCGCGACGAGCGAATTCATGTCGGGCGCACGCCGGAGCAAGGCCGGAACGCCCTTGGCGAGGAAGGCGCGGCCGGGGAACAGGAGGACGAGGCTGGCAAGGACGAATTGCAGCGTCCAGCTCGCCTGCATGCCGATCGTGCGCATGACCAGATGATGGAGCGGCGGAAAAAGATGTGAGCCCATTTCGATCACGAATACGGGCAGCGTCAGTGCAGCCGCGATCATGAGGTTCCGTTGCAGCACCGCGGCCTCGGCGTCGCGTTTCGCCGCATTGCCGCTGTCGACCGCTGCCGAGACACGCGCCGCTCCATAACCGGCCTTCTCGACGGCATCGATGAGCGTTTCGGCGCTCACGCCCGCACCTGCGGTGACGAAGGCGCGTTCGGTCGCCAGATTGACCGTCGCCGACTGGACCCCCGGGACATCGGCGAGGCTGCGCTCGACCCGTCCCACGCACGAGGCGCAGGTCATGCCCTCTATGCTGAGCTCGATTGGCGCAGGTACGGGGACAATATAGCCTGCGGCACCGATCGCACTCACCAGATCGGCGACATCGACATCGTCCGCGACGCTCACCGACGCGCGTTCGGTGGCAAGGTTGACCTCGGCGCGCTGGACGCCGCGGACGCCCCGAAGCGCTTTTTCCACGCGGCCGACGCATGACGCGCAGGTCATGCCTTCGATTGGCAGGCTGATATCGTGGAGCGCTTGGCCCGGTATCTGAGTCGCGGCGGTAGCCATCTTGAAATTCCTCATAGATTTCGAAGCTGGCCCGAAAAATGCACCTTCCAAGTATGGTAAGGTCAAGTCCGAAAATTATCCTGAAATGGCTTGACCTTCCAACGCTGGCACACTGCATCCCCCGCTCCACACCGTAATCTACAGGAGAAAAAGCGTGGAATTTCACATCGAGAATATGACCTGCGGCGGATGCGCGCGTGGCGTGACCAAGGCCATCGAAACAGTCGACCCCGGCGCGAAGGTCGATGCGCGGCCCGCCGAACGGACGATCAGTGTCGCAACCCGCCTCTCCGCCACCGAAATCAAGCGCGCACTGATCGCGGCCGGCTTCCCGCCGACGACGGGCAGCACCGCCAACGATTAACTGCCTCAACAGAGGGGCCGGTTCGGCGGGGCTTTCCCGGCCTCCGCCGAACGAACAATCGCGCTTCACGAAGCCCAGGCGGTTTCGATTGCTCGATTTTTTTCACTTGGCCGGTTGGAAAATCACGTCTGCAACCTGTATAGACGGGTGATGACATCACGTTCGCCACTGGCGGTCTCGGATTCGGACCATCCTGCATCGACTGCCGAAGGCAACGACGACGAAGCGATTGCTCCACGCTATGCCGTAATCAAACAGCGCATCGCCGATGCCATCAAGGACGGATCGCTCAAACCCGGCGACCGGGTGCCATCGGAATCAGAGTTGGTGCAGCAATTCGACGTGTCGCGAATGACGGCCAACCGTGCGCTTCGCGAGCTCCAGACCGCAGGCGTTCTGGTCCGGCGCGCCGGGAGCGGCACCTTTGTCGCCGAGCCCAAGCCGATCGGCCAGCTGATCGAAATCCGCAACATTGCTGACGAGGTGCGGGCACGCGGCCATGTGTATCGCGCGCGCGTGATCCAGAATCGTGCCGAACGCGCCAATTCCGACACCGCGCCTCTTATCGAGGCCCGGCTCGGTACCAAGCTTTTTCATTCGATCATCGTCCACCATGAAGATGAGTTCCCGATCCAGATCGAGGAACGCTTTGTTCTGGGCTCGATTGCTCCCGATTATGACAAGCTCGACTTCACACAACTGACGCCGAACGAATATCTGTCGCGCATCGCTCCGCTCGAACGGGTCGAGCATCGGGTCAATGCGATGATGCCCGACGAGCGGACACGGACCATGTTGGGTCTCGCCGACAGTGAGCCGGTTTTGCGTATGACGCGCCGCACCTGGAGCGCGGGGCGTCTTGTCTCGCATGCCTGGTTGACGCACCCCGGCAAGCGCTTCGAGTTGACCGCAGCCTTTTCGGTCGACGACTGACGCCCCTTAGCCGGCGTCCGCCACGACCGTGGGCTTGCGGCGGCGACGCAGCCAGCGGAAATCGGCTCGGCTGAAGCTTTTGAAGAGCAGGTAGAAGCCCGTTCCCGAAAGCCACAATACGCCAAAGGCCATAAAGATGATCAATGGGTGGTTGAAGCTCTTCCGATCAATGTAGTCCATATTGTGGAGCATCCAGAAGAAGTCCCAGGTGCGCCATGTGTCGCCGCGCATGACAAGGAAGCGTGCGGTGTCGAGCGAGACATAGGCGCTGCTGTTCTCTTCGTCGTCAAAGTCGATGCGCCACATGGCGCCTTCGTGATCGCGCGCTTCGAGATTGGGCTTGGGAAGCACGCTCGCGCTCCGGATAGGCGCGTCGTTCATCATCGACGCGACGTGGCGTGCCAAGTCGCCATCGACATGGATTTCGTCGCCGCTGGTCGCATCGAACAGTTGAACCCCCGTGCGCGTCCGGATTTCATAGACAGGCCGGGCGCCGAGATCGCGAAGCACGATACCGACTATGGCTTTGTCATCCGGCAAATTGGCGAGATTGAAATAGGCGCCCTCCGGCAGAGGATGTGTGTGCGCCATTTGCCCGCCGTGGCCGCCGACGGCATCCTTGTCGAGAAGCGCCATCACCGAGCCGCTGAGCGCCCAGAGCAGGAATTGAATGCCGAGGATCAGGCCGACCCATTTGTGAATGCGCCGGAAGAAAAGCGGCGTCAGGCGGATAGGTTTCATGCCTTTTTCCTCTTGCGGCGGGGGAAAGACCAGATGAGCAACCACGCGCCGGTCAGCGCCATGGCAAAGGTGCTCCAGGTTACGACGCGCAGCAGCGGATTGTTGACGTCGCTGCGCTCGTCATAGTCCATGATGTGCAGCATCCACGCGAAATCGAAGACCCGCCAGAGCGCGTGGCGCCGCGAAATGAGTTCGCCGGTCGTCGGCGACAGATAGAGCGTCGGGCGATTCCACCCTTCGAACTCGACCTGCCAATAGGGCGGCTTGCGCGCCTGCATTTCGACCGGCGCTATGTCGAGCAAACGAGTGGCGACAATCTTTCCTTCACCGGCATAGATGCGCCGCGCCTGTTCCTCGATCTGGAACTTGGAAAGGGCAGGCAGCGGCGCACCCGTGACCGCATCGTACAGGCGGGCGCCGTCGGGAGTTTCGGCGCGCCAGACGGGGCGGTCCAAAAGTCGCTGAAAACGGACCTCGGACGTTCCGGGTGCCGCCGCGACGATCCGCGACGGCGCCACAAGACTTGCCACATCCACCGGTGTGGCTGCGGGAGCCCTGACCAGATGGTCACCGTGAATGATGTCGATATGCACCGCCACCATGTACATCCCGGTCAACGTCCAGAGCAGCGCCTGGACGCCCACCGCGAGGGCGAGCCATTTGTGCGTCCGCCGGACGAGAAGCGGCCATCGGATTGCCATGTCGCCCTTCCTCAGAACGCCGTGCGGAAACCGACATAGAAGCGCCGGCCGAGCAGATCATAGGTCATCGTGTCGGTGTTCGCATCGGTAAAGCTCTGGATATAGGGCGCCTTGCGATCGAACAGATTGTCGACACCGACCTGGAAGCGGGTCTTGTCATTGACCTCATAGGCAAGCTGGAGGTTGTGGTAAAAGACGTTCGGGGTGCGATAGCCGATGTCGCCCGGGTCGGCGTTGAAGTCGGTGGCCTTGCCGATCCACTGGGTCGACCAGGTCGCACTGACCTCATCCTTGGCGAGCGTCAGCACGCCATAGCCGCGCCATTTCGGATAACCGCCGTTGCCGCCGCCGATGAAGCCGTCGAATTCGATCGGCGCACCGCCCGGGAAGGGATGGACGACATATTTGTTGAGGTAGGTGACGTTCATGTCGAACGAGACCGACACGCCGCCGACCATCTTGTTGTAGACGAGACCAAGGTCGAGCCCGTTCATTTCCTCGCGCCCGGTGTTTATCGGCTGCGCCGAGAGGAACGTCACCTCGCCGGTCAGCGGACTGCGCGTGAAATCGTCGCAGAAAGGATGCGACAGATTCTGGCTCGCATAGCATACGGCAAGCTTGGTCGATCCCGGGATCGCCCGGATCGCGTCCTTGATCTTGATGTCGAACCAGTCGGCGGTGAGCGACAGGCCGGGGATCATCGCCTTGGGCGAGATCACCGTGCCGACCGTCCAGGTCGTCGAGCTTTCGGGCCGAAGATCCTCATTGCCGCCGACGGTCGTCAGGATCGTCGTGCCGAGCTGGACATAGTTGGCGGGTACGCCCGATGCCTGGCAATTGGCAATCAGCGTCGCGTTGCCGCTCGTCGAATAGCGCGAGCAGGGATCGGTAGTGGTCAGATTGCCTTCGGATACGCCGCCGAACAATTCGGGGACGTTGGGAATGCGGAAACCCGTGCCATAGGTTCCGCGCAGGCGGAAGCTGTTGCTGATCATCCAGTCGGCGCCCAGCTTGTAATTCCAGTCGCTGCCGAACAGGTCGTAGTCCGAATAGCGGACCGCGCCGTCGAGCGTCAGCGCCTCAAAGAAAGGCTTGTCGGCGAGGACCGGTACCGACAGTTCGAGATAGGCTTCCTTCGCCGTGCTCGATCCCGAAATCGGGTCCTGCTGGTTGGTGTTGGCGACGCCGAGGACGGTCAGCGGATCGGGATCGCGCCAGCCCTTTTCCTTGCGATAGACGACGCCCGTCGCAAAGGAGAGCGGTCCGGCGGGCAGTTCGAACAAGCTGCCGGTCAGGTCGGCCGTGACGGTCGCCAGTTCGTTGCCGCCGCGGTCGCGCGAGGTGAAGAGGATATAGTCGAGCACTTCCGGCGTCAGGTCGCCCGCGCCCAGATAGTCGCCGCACGGGATCGCCGCGCCCGGCGCGGTGCTGCACTTCGACGTGTCGATCGTGTTGCGCACGCGCTCGAGGTTGGCGATGTTCGTCGACCCGTCGACCGCGGTGTTGCGGCCAAAGCTGCCCGCGACATTCCAGTGCCAGTCATTCGACAGTGCGCCGCGCAGGCCGAAAGTGCCCTGCCAGGTATCGGTTTCCTGGAAGAACTGGCGCGGCCCCGGCTCGGCGAGGCGGCGCTGGATGAGGACGATATTCTCGCCCGTGGGGTTGGTCGGGTTGGTCGCTGAAATCGCCAGATTGCGCAACGTGCCGGGCGTCGCGATCTGGTTCGACTTGCGGAAGGTATAAAGAAATTCACCAAATGCTTCGACGCCGTCCGACAGGTCGTAATCGACGAAAAAAGCGGTGCTGACGCGCTCGATCGGGCTGACCGCGTTCAGAAAGGGCGCCGAATTGAAATTATGCTTGGCGGCGCTGTAGGGCTCAAAGAAATCGCCGTCGCCGCCGAGCACCTGGTTGAAGTTGATCTGCTGACCGTTGGGCAGCACAGCGCGCCCGCCGATCGTCGAGGCGCTGTTGACGCAGCTCAGCGCGCCCGGCGTGGTTTCGGCGAGCGAACAGGGCGCGCGCGTCGCCATGTTGACCGCCTTGGTCTTTTGGTAGGTGACGGCAGCCATGAAACCGCCGCGGTCGTTGCGTATCCCCCAGATGAGGTCGGCGGTGAAATCGGCCCCGTCGCCCTTTTCCGTGATGCCCTGACGCAGGCTGACGCCCAGACCTTCATAGTCGGTGCGCGTCACGAGGTTGACGACGCCCGCCATCGCGTCGGCGCCATAGATCGCCGACGCACCGTCCTTGAGCACGTCGGTGCGCGCGAGCGCGACCACAGGGATCATATTGAGGTCGGGCGACGAGTTGGCGCCCGTTCCGCCAGCGACGATCCGGCGATCGTTGAGCAACACGAGCGTGCGCTTGATACCGAGGCCGCGCAGATTGACCTGCGCGGTGCCATAGCCGTTGCCGGTCCAGTAAGCCGAGGTCTGGTTGCCGGCAAATCCGGCGTTTGCCGGCAGGCGCTGGAGGACGGTTTCGATATTGACGAGGCCGGTATTCTCGATCTGCTCGGCCGACACTACGGTGGCAGGACCGACGCCGGCAAGATCCTGACGGCGGATGCGCGACCCTGTTACGATAATGTCGGATGCCGCTTGCGAGGCAGCGGCATCGTCGTTCGCGGCCATGGGCGCTTCGCCGCTCTGGGCGTGGGCGGGCAGCGTAATGATTGCGGCAACAGCCGCGCTCGCGAGCAGAAATTTCCTGGATGACATGGAGAGACCCCCCTTCGGTTACCGGACGGGGCCGAGAGAGCATCAAATGTATATACAGGTCAACACAAAAATTCGTTTTTTATCAACGCGTTAAATCTATTTGCGCTCAATAGAGATGACAGTTCTATTACGCAGGCGCGCGGATCATCCCTCACAACTCTGTTCAATTTTTTTGTTCGTGCGAAAATTTGTGCGACAAGGCGTCACCGTCGGCCCCTACACTCCGGAAAATTCCAGGGCGATGTAGCAGGGTGCCAAGCGACGGGAGCCGGAAATGCCGAGTCGCGCCATCGGTATGCCAAAACCATAGATCGCGGAGAGTCGGCCATCTTCAATTGGGTCTGATCGTCACGCACACTTGCCTTCTCTGACCGGACAGGTCCGAAATTGCGCGGCCTTGCCACTCCCGACGCGATCGTCGCCCGTGTGGCTGCGAAGCGCATTCCTCTTCCCTCATCAGGGCGCGCTTCGTTCGACCGGCAAAATCAGGGTAGCGACGGGCGCCTTCGCGTCCCCGACATTTGTCTCTGCGTGCGGGGCGCGAACGCCGTTCGACTCGATATCGGCGATCAGATATTTCATCTCGGCAATTTCGCGCCGCTGAGCCGCGATGATTTCGTTCGCGAGCGCACGCGTGCGCGGATCACGGATGTGGGCGCGCTCGCTCGTCATGATCGCGATCAAATGATGCGGGATCATCGCACGCATATAATCGACGTCATCGATCGTCTCCTGGCTGCGGACGAGCCAGAGCGCCGTCGCAAACACGACCACGGCCGTTCCGAGGACGAGGTAATTTTTGCTTGGGTTACGATACATCGACCGCATGAAGAGCAGCATCACGACCATCATCGCGGCGCCCATGATGAACGCCATCCAGAAACGCGTTTCGCTCCAGAAAATATGAGCCGCGCTATAGGTATTGAGATACATCAAGCCAAACATCACGGAAGTCGATGTGCCGATCATCGCCATGAAGCGGGTATAATTTCCGCCGTGTGACCGATCTTCGACATTCCGGCGATCCGTCATCGTTGGTTCTCCTGCCGTCTGGAGTATCAACGGTCATGGGCGGGCGGGGTTGCCCGGTCACTGATGTTACTGTCCGGCGCAGTTGCGATCAGGCGCGATAGGTCCGGCTGTTGCCCGCTCGATCGAATGCCATGACCTCAAAGGGATCGATGGTTCCGTCCGCCATTTCCATACCCGGCGAACCGCGCGGCATCCCCGGAACTGCGAGCCCGACAATGCCGCGCGGCCTATCATCGATCAATTTTGCTACATGCGGCATCGGGACATGCCCTTCGATGGCATAGTCACCGATAATCGCGGTGTGGCACGACGCGAGATCGGCCGGAACTCCATAGCGCGTTTTGACCGCCGTCATATCCGCCCGGTTGACGACTTCGACGCGGTAGCCTGCGACGCGCGCGATTTCGGCCCAGTCTTCGCAGCAGCTGCAACCGGGGTCGCGGTAGACGAGCATCGCCTTGCCGACGCCATCGTCGGATGCACCGCCATCGCGCGCGCCGGCATCCGCCGCCATGCCGCGGTTGCATCCGGCGAGCGTCGCGCCGGCAATTAGGGTGCCGAAAAGGACAAGCTTCCGCCTGTCATAGACCAAGGTCAAAGCCTATCTCCCTGCCAGCCGAATCGACATGATGTGTCAGAACCAGGCACGCACCCCGACAACGAAACTCGTGCTTTCCACGCTTTCGCCTGCAAGGCGCGCGGAGCGGGCCGTGTCGCCGAACTTCCGGCTCCATTCGACGCCGATATAAGGCGCAAATTCGGGCACGATCGCATAGCGCAGGCGAAGTCCGAGCTCGACGTCGGAGAGACCCGATCCGATGCCGTTCGCAGGCATGTCCTGAAGCGAAAAATTGGCCTCGATCGCGGGCTGCAGCACCAGCCGCTGCGTGATGCGCTGGTCATATTCGCCTTCGACCCGCGCGAGCACGTCACCCTTGTCGGACAGGAAGAGCGCGCCTTCGACTTCGAACCAATAGGGCGCGAGCCCTTCGATCGCGAGCGTCGCATAGCTACGGTCGGGGCCGCCCCCGAAATCCTGCCGCACGCCAGCCTGCGCATTGAAATAGGGGCCGATTGCACGGCTATAGAGCAGTTGCACCTCGCCCTCTTCGAGCCCTTCACCGATTTCGCTTTCGCCCTCGCTCTTGATCGTCAGCCGGTCGATGTCGTTGCCGTACCAGGCTTCGCCTTCCCAACTGAGCCCGTCGTGGCCCTTGCGCGCCTGATACTCGAAATCGAGATTGATGAAGCCAAAAGTCTGGGCGCCATTTTCTTTCATCATCTGGTGGCGCGAATGCTCCATTTCGGACGCTGGATAGATACGATCGGCATACCAGTCCGACGGCGGCGGCGGGGCCGGCGCATCGCCAGGGGGAAGGTCGGTGCCGACCGCGGCTTCCCCATGTCCTTCGGTGATGATTTCGCGGGGCGTGCAATGCCCCATCGCGGCATGTTCGGGGGTGCAATCGCCGTTGGTCGGCATGGCGGCGTGCGCGCCATCGTCCATATTGTCGCCGGGATCGGCTTGCATTTCGGTATCGCCATGCGCCCCATGGTGTTCGACATCGTTGTCCATGGTGCAATGACCCATCGCTGCATGCTCGGGCGTGCAACCAGACGCCCCGCCTTCGCGCGCGGGGGCCATTGGCGCCGAAGCGCCGTGCCGGGCATGCGGGTCCGCCTGCGCCGCGGCGGGCATTGCAAGCGCGAAAGCAGAGAAGCTCGCGAACAACAGGGAAGCGCGCCTCATGCTGCATCCTCCCGCGGGCGAACGCTCACGACGCGCATCATTCCGGCGTGCATATGATAGAGAAGGTGGCAGTGAAACGCCCAGTCGCCGAGCGCGTCGGCAGTGAAGTCGAAGGTTGCGATGCCGCCGGGCTGCACAATCACCGTATGCTTGCGCGGCGCATGGTCGCCCTTCCCCGTCACCAGCTCGAAAAAATGGCCGTGCAGGTGAATGGGGTGGCTCATCATCGAATCGTTGATCAGGTTCACGCGCACGCGCTCGCCCTCGATGAAGGGAATCGGCTCGTGATGGTCGGACATCTTCACGCCGTCGAACGACCACATGAAGCGCTCCATATTGCCGGTCAGATGGATGTCGAGCGACCGGTCTGGCGCACGGACATCGGGGTTGCGGTCGAGCGCGACCAGATGGTGATAGGTCAGCACCTCGTGCCCCACATCTTCGAGCCCCTGACCCGGTTCGCCCATGCGGTCGACCGGCATCGGCGAGATCGATTGCACGCTCGGGTCGCGCTTGACCTGCGGCGCGACATCGAAATCGCGCATGCTGTGATCCATACCGCCGTGCCCGCCATGTCCCATCGCGGCGTGATCTGGTTCGGACGCATCTGCGACCGTACAATGGCCCATCGCCGCATGCTCGGGCGTGCAGCCGGCATCGCCGCCCGACATTGCCCCCATGCCCATATCCTTCATCGTCGCGAGCGGGCGCGCGCGCAGCGCCGGAACGGGCGCGATCATACCCACCCGCGGTGTGAGCGTCGCGCGCGCCATGCCCGAACGGTCGTTGGCTTCGGCAACGAAGCTGTAGGCACGCTCCTCGACCGGCGTCACGATGACATCATAGGTCTCGGCGACACCGATCTGGAATTCGTCGATCTCAACCGGAACGACGTTGAGCCCGTCGGCCTGGACAACGGTCATCCGCAAGCCGGGGATGCGCACGTTGAAGATCGACATGGCCGACGCGTTGACGATGCGCAGCCGCACGCGCTCGCCCGGAGCGAAGAGCGCGGTCCAGTTGTCGCGCGGCCCATAGCCATTGACGAGGAAGGTGTAGGTCGACCCGTTGACGTCGGCGACGTCGGTCGGGTCCATCCGCATCCGGCCCCACTCGACTCGCTCCTTGAGCGGCTGATCCTTGCCCGCGAGCAATCCCGACAAAGTCTGGCGCTGGCGATTGAAATGGCCCGGATTGACCTTCATCTTGCGAAAGATTTCCTCGGGCGCAAGCCGGCTGTGGTCGGACAGAACGATCACATGCTCGCGGTCGTGCGCGATGGGGTCTGCGCCCGCGGGATCGATCACGATCGGTCCGTAGTGGCCGAGCTGCTCCTGCAATCCTGAATGGCTGTGATACCAATAGGTCCCCGACTGGACGACGGGGAACTCGTAGACAAAGGTCGAGCGCGGCTTGATGCCGGGGAAACTGACCCCCGGCACCCCGTCCATCTGGAAGGGCAGGATCAACCCGTGCCAGTGGATCGAGCTGTCTTCGTCGAGGTCGTTGATCACGGTAAGACGCGCCTGCTGTCCTTCGCGAAGGCGAACGAGCGGCCCGGGAATCGTGCCGTTGATGCCGATCGCGCGGCTCAACTTGCCGTCGATCCGCATGGTCTGCCGCGCTATGCGCAGACGGATGTCATTACCCGAGACGGTCGGCAGCGTGGCGGCGAGCCCCGCCGAAACAGGCTGCGCCCGGGCCGGAAACCACGCGGCCATCGCTGCTGCGGCGCCGCCGCCCAATGCTCCGCTGACAAAGCGGCGTCGATCTATCTGCATTTTCTTCCCGACATTGTTGGTCTTATCCAGCCATACGCAGGCAACAAGGGCATCCCTCACCCGCGGCCCGAAATTGCCGCACGGTCGGCGGCTATCCGATTCCGGCGATCACGCATCGCTATCCGCAGTTTCGTCCCCGCCAAGCAATTGCCTGAGCTTGCTCCGCGCCCGGTAGAGGCGCGTTTCCACGGTCTTTTCGCTGACCTGCAAAATTGCCGCCGTCTCGGCCTGGGTCGCCTCTTCGATACCCCGCAGGACAAGGACTTCGCGCAGCTTCTGCGGCAGTTCGGCAATGGCGCCGCGAACGCGTTCGAGCTCCAAGCGGGCGTCGGCCTCCATATCGGGGGCGGGCACATCGCTCGCGATATGATGCGCCTCGTCGAGCGGAAACGCCCACGAGAAGAAAGCGCGCACCTTGCGCCTGCGCGCCCAATCGCGGCATTTGTTGATGGCGATCGTCGAAATCCAGACTCGAAAGGGGCGGTCGCCGTCGTAGCGGTCGAGCGCCGCGAAGCCCGACACAAAAGTTTCCTGCGTCAGGTCGAGCGCCTCGTCGGCGTCGCCCGTATGCCGCGCGATAAGCTGATAGACCGGTGCCTTGTATCGTCGGAGAAGTTCGCGGTGGGCGTCGTCACGGCCCGTCCGCGCCATCGCCGCCAGGTCCCGATCGCTCCTTTGCGCCAGGTCCGGACTCACCGCGCATCGGCGGTCAGCGCTTTGACCACGCTCTCGTCAAACTCCTGCGCCTGTTCGCGATTGAGAACCGCGCGCATCTCGAAAAGATGTTCGAGCGTTTCCTTCTGCAGCGTTCCCATGACATCATGCGTATGATCGATCGCTTCGGTCACACGCGGACCATAGCCCTGCTCGGCCTCGATCGCCTTGGCGAGCCGAATGTTCGAAGCGCGCATTTCCTGCTCGAGCGCATGGCGGCGCACCGCGAAATCCGCTTCGATCTTGTCGATCCGCGCCTTTTGCGCGGCCGTCAGCGTGATCCGGTCGTGCAGGACGGCGTGAAGCTCGGTTTCATTGGGATTGGGGGTATCGGCAACGCGCTGACCAAGAAACACTCCGGCGAAACAAGCGGCGAAAGCTACGGCTCCAACAAGGAGCAAGCGGCGCAGATTCATGTTTTAGGCGCCTCGAGCAACGTAGAAGGCGCCAAAGCGCTTGCCGGACCAAAGGGGCTGAGCGGGCTCGCGGCAACCGCCGGCTGCGGAACGGCGCTCCCTGCAACCACGCCCGTACCAAGCGAGAAAAGTGCGACAAGCGCGACCAGGCGGCGCGTCGCCATCGCCTCCTCGCGGCGCAGGGCGAGCGCCGAGAGAATCCGGTCGTCGAGCGTGTCCAGCGCCGTAGGCGCAGCGACCTTGCTCAATAGGCGCAGCTCTTTGTCCATCGCTTGATCTCGTCAAACCTTCCTATCATGTCCATACGCACCGGCAAACGGCATCCCTCGCCATGTCCGCCAAATTGTGCGCAAGGGTTACAGACATCTACCGCGTATTAGAAGGACCGACATGCAATTGGAGATATTAATGTTCCGGAACTTCCTCGCCCCCGCGACCGCCGCGCTTGCGCTGCTTGTCGCGCCAACCGCTGCCTACGCGCACGCAAAGCTTGTCAGCTCGACGCCCGCGGCCAATGCGACGGCAACAAAAGTGACCAAAGTCGAACTCAAGTTCAACGAAAAGCTGGTCGCCTCAACGGTCAAGACCGAGCTCGTGATGACGGGCATGCCGGGAATGACCGACCACCCGCCGATGAAGATCCCCTATACCTCGGCGATGGGGAAAGACGGCAAATCGATGACGCTGATGCTGAAGCGCCCGCTGGTGCCGGGTACCTACAAGGTGAAATGGTCCGCCGCCGGCGCCGATACGCATCGGATGGGCAGCGAGTTCAGCTTCACCGTCAAATAAGGACATGGGCGATCCCATCCTGATCGGCATCCGGTTCGCGCTGTACGCGGACCTGATGCTGATCGCGGGGCTTGCGGCTTTTGCCCTACATGCGCTTGACGCCGACGAACGGCGGAATCCCGTGTTGACCGAACGAATCTGGCGCGCAGAACGATGGCTTTGCGTCGCCGGGCTTGCCGTATCGACGCTCGGCTTTGCGGTTCTCGCAGCGTCGATGTTCGGGGTGGGCATCCTTGATCTTGAAGCAGCGTCGGTCGGCGAGCTGATTGTTCAGACCGATATGGGGGTTGCCTGGCTGGCGAGAAACGCGGCGCTTATGGTGGCGCTCGCCGCCACATTCAGCTTGCGGCAGCGCCCGACAGGTGCGGCCATTGTCGCAGCGACAGCCGGCGCATTTGCGCTCGCAAGCCTTGTATGGACGGGCCATGCCGGCGCCTCCGAAGGAGCTGGCGGATCGTTGCACCGCATAAGTGACATTGTACACATGATCGCAGCCGCCATTTGGGTCGGCGCGATTGCGGGCTTTCTTCTGTGGCTGGCGCCGAGACCCGCTGCACCGGAGTCCCCAAGACTCGAAGTGGCGGGTCGCAGTCTCGAAAGATTTTCGCGAACAGGAACGATCTGCGTGCTCCTTATCGCTGCGACCGGGTTGATCAACACCCAGATGACTATTGGGATCCCGGGTCTTTCGAGCGCGCACGCATCGCCATATGGGCGACTGCTCCTCGCAAAGCTCATTCTCTTCTCGATCATGCTCGCCATCGCAGCAGCCAATCGGTGGCGATTGGTACCGGCACTCAAGCAATTTCAGGGCACCGCGTCGACACTGGGCTCCGCGCGAAGCCTGGCCAGCGAAGTTGCCGCATTGCGCCGAAGCCTGCTTGTCGAAGGTGGTGCTGCACTGACGATACTGGGACTGGTTGCCTGGCTGGGCACGTTGCCGCCTGGAACAGGAAGCAACGGCAACTGACTGCCAGCAATGTCAGGGCAGCAGGACTCGCTACGACCTCGATGCGCGCTCAGAACATCGTCCTGCTGCAACGCCGATCGGGAGCGGCAAGGTTCCGACGGCCAGATCGGCCGCCGCAATTGCTAGGGTCAGGACCCATTAATTACGCGTTCGAGGTTTGAAGCGATTTTGTTCAGTGCGAGGAGGCAAGACGCCGGAATATGTCGATATTTCAAGGCTTGCCGACGAAGCATTGGACAAAATCGGTCAAATCCCGGAGGGACGCCGAAATGGCCTCGATCTCGCGCCCGTGCGGCCTTGCGGGTAGCGATGCTACCCGCTGCACCCGCCCGGACCCGATATCTTCGCCATTTCGACGCCTCGAACGCGTAATTAATGGGTCCTGACCCTAAGTGCGACAGCTCAGAGCTGCCACCGTACCGTCATTGCTCCGCCACAACCCTGCGCGCCGCAAATCGATGAAACCGCCGCCCGGCGACTTTTCCATTGGACCTGAGACTGTCGAGACGGTTCGACCAATAGTCCATCATCTTGACCCGCTCGGCCCAATGCTCGCCACGCACATAAGCCCGCCGCACGTCATTGTCTTCGACATGGCCGAGCTGGCGCTCGATGGCATCGGGATGCCACAGGCCGCACTCATTGAGCAGCGTCGCAGCCATTGCGCGGAACCCATGGGCGGTCATCTCTTCGGGACCGTAACCGAGCCGGCGCAGCGCCGCATTGAGTGTGTTGTCCGACATGGCACGGTCCGCCGATCGCACGCTCGGGAACAGAAGGCTGCCGTCACCGGAGATTGCATCAAGCTGTTCGAACAGGGTGATGACCTGATCTGTCAGCGGCACCTTGTGGGGCCTTCGCATCTTCGTACGCTCCGCCGGAATCGTCCAGACGCCGACCTCGAAGTCGAACTCGCGCCATTCGGCGAGCCGAAGCTCGCCGGGCCTCGTGAACAGATGCGCAGAAAGCTGGAGCGCGATGCGCACGATGACGCTCCCATCATAGCCATCGACGGCGCGAAGCAATGCTCCCACCGCCTTGGGATCGGTGATGGCTGCTCGATGCTTTACCTTGGCTGTGATCAGCGCGCCGCGAAGATCGGCGGCAGGGTCGCGATCGGCGCGCCCCGTTGCGATGGCGTAGCGGAAGAGCGAGCTCAAGGTTCCGCGCAGGCGGTTCGCGGTTTCGTAGCGGCCGCGCGCTTCGACCTTGCGAAGGACCGCGAGAAGGTCGGGCGCGGAAATATCCGACATGAGCCGGCGTCCAAGCGCGGGCCGGACATGGTCGAAGAGCCAGACATTCTTGCCGATGGTGGACTCGCTGCGACCCTTGAGGCGCAGCCGCTCGATATATTCGTCGGCCACCACATCGAAGCTCCCGGCCTGTCGAAGCTGCAGGGCGGCGGCATGCTGGCGTTTGGAAGCGCCGGGGTCCTCGCCGAGGGCGACGAGCCTGCGTGCTTCGTCGCGCTTGTCGCGAGCGACCGCGAGACCGACATCGGGGAAGACCCCGAGCGAGATGGTCTTTCGCTTGCCGGCGAAACGATAGTTGAAACGCCAGTAACGGCTGCCATTGGGCATGACGAGGAGAAAGAGGCCGCGTTCGTCCCAGAGCTTGTACTGATGATCTTTGGGGCGGGCCTGGGCGACGGCTGTTGCACTGAGCATGGCGGTAACTCCTTTCGCGAGCTGACGATAGATACCGCCAAACTGTGCAAAAAGAGGCTGGGATGCAAAGCGACGCCATGGGACGAGGCGCGCGATTAAATCGTTGAAACTGAACGACTTAACGGTCCTTCCGGGATTTTCTGAAACGTCCTGAAAAGGGTCGTGGTGCCCGGGGACGGGATCGAACCGCCGACACTGCGATTTTCAGTCGCATGCTCTACCAACTGAGCTACCCGGGCAAGGCCGCTGCGACCGGTCGGTCGCGCTGGCGAGCGGCGGCTATAGGCAGGGCATTTCATCCTGTCCAGAGGCTTTTCGCACGCTTTTCGACCGGTCAGCTATCGTCGAAGCGATCGTCGTCCGCGGTGCCGTCGGGCGACTGGTCGACGGGCACGCGATAGCCCTCGTCGAACCAGCGGTTGAGGTCGCGGTCGCGGCAGCCGCGGCTGCAAAAGGGCTTGAATTCGTCGGCCCGCGGCTTGCCGCAAAGCGGACAGCTGCGCACGCGCGGGGAGCTATTGGGCATGGCCCGGTCCTTTCATGGCTGCGTCGGCGCGGATCGCAACCGGGCGCCCGGTCCGCCGCTGCAACATGTCGATCCAGTCGGCGCGAGCGCTCAACAGGTCGGCAACGGCCGGGCGCGCCACGAGTTGCAGTCCGCCCGTCCCCGCCGTCCGCTCGGCCACCCGCAGGAGCGCCAGCGCATCGGCCAGCGCCGCATCGAAGCGGATTTGCTCGACCAGCGAAGGCCGCGACCGGCGGCGGATAATCTGCATCAGGCCGAATCCGTTGATCGCCGTGCGCTCGAACGGCTGCGGCAGCTGGGCATCGACCAGCGCGTCGATCTCCTGCCGCTCGGCGCGCCCGGCGAGCGAGGGAAAGTCGATCGCGATCGACCCGCCGATGTCGCAGCAGCGAATCGCCGCGGCCGCCGCAATGGCTCCGGCCCGCGCGAGCGCCAGCGTGTCGCCCGCGCCGTCGATGTCGATCACCGTCATCGCGGGGGTCGAATCGATCCACAGCGCGCCGCCCTCAAAGGGCCAGTGGCCGCGCCGGACCTGGTCGATCAATTCCGACCAGCCTGCTTCTTCGAGCTGGTCGGGATCGCTCGGCCCCAAATCGGCAACGGGCACCCCGTTCGCCGCGATCCGCTCGCGCAGGCTCGCTCCGTCGGTGATCTCCGCCCCCTCGGGCGCAATCCGTGCGCGCGCATGCTTGTCGCGGCCGCGCTCGCGCAGCGCCATGCGGGTGATTTCGACGGTCAGCGCGGCGCCGATCGAGGTCTTGGCTGGAACCGCCGTCAGCGTTGCCACCGGCGCACCGGGAAGGTCGAGCGTCACAAGCGCGCCCTTCCCCGCCTTTTCGCTCAGCCGCGCAGCGACGACCGCGCCGACGCGCGGGCGCTCGTCGTCGCGCTCGATCCGCGCCTCGACGATGCGGCCGTCGTCGACGAGCGCGGCGCGCGCCTCGCCGATCCCGGCCTCGTACAGCCACTCAGCCAAGCGGCACCCCGGCGGCGGAAAGCAGGCTGCGCGTTTCGAACAGCGGCAGGCCGACGACATTCGAATGGCTGCCCGACAGGAAGCGCACGAAAATCTCGGCGCGCCCCTGGATGGCATAGCCGCCCGCCTTGCCCATCCCCTCGCCGCTCGCGACATACCAGTCGATTTCGCTGGCGCTCAGCACCTTGAACGCGACGATCGTGTCGGCAACGCGCACGCGAACCTTGCCCGCGGCATCGACGACGCACACGCCCGACCAGACATGATGCCGCCGCCCCGAAAGCAGCGCGAGCATCCGCCGCAGGTCGGCTTCGTCGCTCGGTTTTTCGAGGATGCGGCGCCCGACCGCGACGGTGGTGTCGCCGGCAAGCACGACCTCGCCCGCCGCGCGCTCGACGGCGCGCGCCTTCGCTTCGGCAAGCCGCGCGACATAGCGACGCGGCAGTTCGCCTTTCAGCGGGCTTTCGTCGATGTCGGGGGCCGCGATGCGCGCGGGTTCGATCCCGATTCGCGCGAGCAGTTCGCGCCGGCGCGGCGATGTCGAAGCGAGTACGAGCGCGGGATGTTCAGGGTTCGAACCCAATGCCGCGCCGATCACTTGAAGCGATAGGTGATCCGACCCTTGGTCAGGTCATAAGGGGTGAGCTCGACGAGCACCTCGTCGCCCACCAATACGCGGATGCGGTTCTTGCGCATCTTTCCGGCCGTGTGGCCCAGAATCTCGTGGTCGTTTTCGAGCCGCACGCGGAACATCGCGTTCGGCAACAGCTCGACCACCTGGCCGCGCATTTCCAGAAGTTCTTCTTTCGCCATCAATCCTCTATGGGCTCAAATTCCGTGGATGCGCGCCCATAGCCGCAATTGCGCGCAATTGAAAGCAATCTGTCACAGCCTCGTTAGGCGACGAGCCGCAGCCGCCGCAACACGCGCCAGCCGAGTGTTTTCGCGCGCGCGTGGCGCGGCCAGCGCGGCGGCATTGCGGGGTCGAATCCCAGCCGGCGCAGCGCCGCATTGGCGGCGTGCGCTTCGGACTCGCGATAGCTCCATTCGCTGCGCCAGGTGATCGACAGCGAGATTGACGGCGCATCGCCGTTGGCGACGAAATGCGGCGCCATCACCGGCATCAGCACCGCATCGCCCGGCGCGAGCGGCACCTGCTGCGCGCCGTCCCGAAAGGCGTCGTCCCACGGCAGGTTGCGGTGGCCGCCGGTGTGATAGCGTTCATGCTCGATCCGATTGGCAAAGCGCTCGTCGCCCGCCGGCCAGACATGCATCACCTTCGTCCCGCGCAGCTGGAGCAGGATGTTATGCTCGGGGTCGAAGTGAAAGGGGGTGATCGACCCCGGCGACGAAATGAAGATAAAGCCCTGCGGCGTCAGCATCGCGCAGGTGCGCGGCGCGACGACGGGCTCGAGTTCGCCGAGCAGGTTCATCAGCAGCGCGCGATACTTGGGCTCGCTCTCGATATTCTTGAGCACCGCCCAGCTCCGGTTCGCGTCGATCGTGCGGATCGTCTCGCCGATCGACAGCCCGTTCGAGGGGATGTCCTCGGGCCGGATGCCGATGGGAATGTCGCCGGGATTATATTCGACCTGCGCCGCGGGCAGGCGTTCGCCGAGCGTCGCGAGCGCCTCGAGCGTCAACAACGGATGATCGCCGAGGCTGTGGCCGAGCCGCCCCGCCTTGACGGGATAAAGCGCGGCCATCGCCGCCAGCGCCTCGTCCGGAAAGACGGGCGCGACGATCGGTTGATGTGCGGTCATGGCTGGTCCCCCTTATCCGCAGCAGCGCCCTTCCAGCGCCGCCATAAATCCTCGGCGCGCGTCAGCGCCGCGAAGCGCCAGCGGTCGGCGCGCCCCGCCAGCGGCGCGTTCACCCACACGAGCCGCCGCCGTTCGCGCCACACGCTGTCGATCATCGGGTGTCCCGGCGCCGCGCAGCTGTCGACCCAGGCGATGCGCGGCTCGGCAAGCAGGTCGAGGTTCGCCTGTTGGAGCAACACACCCGGCGAAAAGCGGGCATAATCCTCGTCGAACGCGGTCTTGAACGAAAAGCCCCCCGGCGGGCAGAGGAAATTGACCAGCATCGCGAGCGGTCGCCCGTCGAGGTCGAGCGCACGCATGTCGAGCTTGCCGGCCTCGGCGGCCGCGCCGACGATCGCGCGGAACCACGCCTCAGTCCCGCCGTCGCACGCCAGCGCCGATCCCGCGCGCCCCTTCCACCCGCGCGCCTCGAGCGCGAGAAAGGCGTCGATCCACGGCCCCGGCGCCTCGTCCGCGCTCCAGCGACGAAAGGCAACCGCGCCCTCCTCGGCGAGCCGGTTTGCCTGCCGCCGCAATTCCTTGCGCTTCTTCGTGCGCACCGCCGCCTCCCAATAGGCCTCGGCGGAGAGGTTGCTTTCGAGCAGCGCGCGCTCCTCGCGGTGTACCGTTCGCGCCGCGCCCCCGCGCTCGTCCGCCGCCGCGACGAGCGCACGGTGGAGCGGCCCGTCCTCGGTCAGTCGCGGGGCATGCAGCATCGTCTGCGCCCAGCGCGCGGCATCGCACCAGCCGAGCAGGATCGACCAGAAGAGCTGCTCGAACCCCGCGCGCACGAGCGGCGTGCCGAGAAAATGATTGGGATGCGCCCAGCCCGTGACGTGGCGAAGCGGCAGCCGTCCGTAGCGCTCGGCGCGCGCGAGCGGCATGACGCCGATCAGCGGCCCCGCGCTGCCGCCCATCACCATCACCAGCCGCGCGCGCCGGTCGGGGTCGAGCAGGTGGAGCGCCGATTGCAGGCACCAGCGTTCGACAAAGGGGTTGGGTTCGCTCGCCTCGGCGGCCAGCGCGTCCCACGCCGCCGCCAGCTCGGGCGACAGCGCCAGCGGATCGACGACGCGCACACAGAGCGGCGCCGCGCCCGACGGCACGGGCACGCCGTCGACGGGAAAGGCAGGATGAACCGTCATCGGCGAGAGGGTAGCCGCGATGGGTTAAGAGGTGGTGCAAGTCGGCGCGAACTTTCGCCCTGCCATTCAAATCCCGAACAGCTTCGCCAGCGATTTTTCGAGCATGAAGAATTGCCAGATCAGCCGTCCGTGATCGCGCCGCCCCGACTGGTGCGCCGCGACGATGCGGTCGATTTCGGCCATGTCGAACCAGCCGGTGCGCGACAGCGTCGCCGAGGTCGCGAGCGCGCGCGCCTGATCGGTCAGCGCGCCTCGGAACCAGTGCGACACCGGCGTCACGAACCCCATCTTGGGGCGATAGAGGATGTCGCGCGGCAGATAGCGCTCCATCGCGCGCTTCATCAGCGCCTTCCCTGTCCCGCCGCGCACGCGCATCGCCGCGGGCAGCGCGGCGGCGAATTCGATCAGCCGATAATCGATCAGCGGCTCGCGCGCCTCGAGGCTGGCGGCCATGCTCGTCCGGTCGGTCTTGGTCAGAATGTCGCCGGGAAGCCAGATCATCAGGTCGGCATATTGCGCGGCGTCGAGCGGCTCGCGCGCGGGCGCCTCGGCCATCGCCTTCCAGTAACGCGCCTCGGCGACATGATCGCCGAGCGCGCGCCGCGCGGCATCGTTGAACAGCCGCGCGCGCTGCGTCGGTCCGGTGACCCCGACCGCCTCGGCATAGCCCTCCGCCCCGCTCTTTGCGAGGCTGGCGAGCGTCGCGCGCGCGCGCAAGGGGCGCGGCGCCCAGTCCATCTGCGGCCAGACCTTCGCGAGCGGTCCGAGCAGCCCGCGGCGCAGCGGCGCCGGGATCATGCGCCGCAGCCGCTCCTCCTGGTGATGGAACACCATCCGGCGATAGCCCGCGAACGCCTCGTCGGCGCCGTCGCCCGACAGCGCGACCGTCACCGTCTCGCGCGCCAGTTCGCACACGCGCCACGTCGGCAGCGCGCTCGCGTCGGCGAAGGGTTCGTCGAACATGTCCGCGATCCGGTCGATCAGCCCGAAATCGCCCGCCGCCACGGTGCGCGTCCTGTGATCGGTCGCAAAACGCTCGGCGATTGCCTGCGCATAGGCGGTCTCGTCGAGCGCCGCCTCGTCGAAACCGATCGTGCAGGTCTTCACGGCTTTCGGGCTCGCCTCGGCCATCAGCGCGACGACGCTGCTCGAATCGACGCCGCCCGACAGAAAGGCGCCGAGCGGCACGTCGGCGACCATCCGGTCGGTCACCGCGGCGCGCATCAGGTGGACCAGATGCTCGGCCGCCTCGCCCTCGCTCGCCTTGATCCGGCGCGAGAAATCGGGCGCCCACCAGCGCGTCGGGGCCGGCACCGGCTTGCCGCGCTCGATCAGCAGATAATGGCCCGCCGCCAGCTTTTCGACGCCCGCGACGATGCTGCTGTCGTCGGGGACATAGCCAAAGGCCAGATAATCCTCGACCGCCGACAGCCGTGCCTCGCAGCGCAGCAGCGGGTGGCGGAGCAACCCCTTGAGTTCGGAGGCAAAGGCAAGCGACCCGTCGGACAGCCGCGCCATATGCAGCGGCTTCACCCCCAGCCGGTCGCGCGCGAGGAACAGGCAGCCGCGCGCCGCATCGTGGAGCGCAAAGGCGAACATGCCGTTGAACCGCGACAGGCACTCGGGGCCCCATTGGCGCCACGCCGCGATGATGACCTCGGTATCGCCGCTCGTCCGAAAACGATGGCCGCGATCCTCAAGCTCGGCGCGCAGCTCGCGGAAATTATAGATTTCGCCGTTATAGCTCAGCGTCACCGCTTCGTCGGCGCTCGCCATCGGCTGCGGGCTGCCCTCGATGTCGATGATCGACAGCCGCAGATGCCCCAGCCCGACCCCCGGCGCGGTCCACACGCCCGACCCGTCGGGGCCGCGATGCCCCATCGGTTCGAGCATCGCGCGAAGCCGCGCGGGATCGACGGGCTTTGCCGTCTCCGGGTGATAAATGCCTGCGATCCCGCACATAGGGCTGTGCTCCTATCGCAGTTTCAGCGCGCGGTCAGCCATTGCCTGCGCTCCGCCCGACGCGGAAACGAAATCGCTTATCGCAGCGGCACCGCCCTGCCCGGCCTCGGCGCTGACGATCAGCGACAGCGCGCGCGGGTCGCCGCTGCCAAGCCGCGCCTTCAGCCCGAGCAGCTTGGCCGTGCGCGCGCTCCCGGTCGCGCGGCCATCGACGACATACCAGGTCGCCGCATCGCGCAGCACCGGTCCCGGGTGGAACAGCCGTTCGGTGCGCGCGCCGCCCACCGGCGCGAGCGCCGCGCTCCACGCCCAGTCGCTCGCCGGATCGACCGCGCCCTGCCCGAAGCCCGCGACCTCGCGCCCCTCGGCCTGCCGTTCGAACCCGCCGATCGCCACGGTGACGACGCGCCCGCGCGCATCGGCAAAATCGCGAAGCACGATCTGGTCGGCGCCGTCGAAGCGCGGTCTCCACGGCGTCGCATCGGCCGCCGCCGCCGACCAGCCCGCAGGCGCCGCGACCGCCATCGTCGCGGGCAACGGCCCCGACCGCCCGCCGATCAACGCCGCCCATCCCGCAAAGGCGAGCGGGATGGCGAGCGCGGCGGGAAGTATATGGCGCGCCGCACCGCTGAACCGCGGGGTTCCTTGAAGCCCCGTCACGTTGACGGCGACGTCGCCCGCGGGCCGGTCGAACCAGCGCCGCGCAACGAGCATGACAATCAGGATGACCAGCCCGAAAAAAATCCAGCCATAGAAGATATGATCGATGCCCCCCGCCGCCTCGATCCCCCAGATGTCGGCGGCGAGCATCGTTCCCCACGCGCGCAGCGCATTGGCCAGGATCGTCGCCGCCAGCGCGGAGAATACGAACAGCGTGCGCCGCCTCCATCCCCGAAAACAGAGATGCGCCGCGAACACCGAATAGGCGAGCATCGCGATCAGGAAATTGACCCCGGCGCACTCCTCGGCGACCTCGAACAGCCCCGCGCGCGTCGTGATGAACACCCCCTCTAGCGCCGCCTCCAGCCCCGCAAGCCGAAGCAGCGCGACGCTGATCGCGGCGGTAAAGGTCTGGAGCAGCGGTACCAGTTCCTCGCCGAACGGCACGAGCAACAGCGCATAGGCAAGCGGGAACAGCAGCGCGCGCACCAGCCTTTCGCCGAGCGCCGCGCCCACCGCGCCCTGGAGCATCAGCACCAGCCCCAGATGCCGGAACAGCGCGACGCTCGCCGCCTCCCCGACCAGCCAGACAAGCCCGCCCCCGGCGAGCCACAGCAGCGCGGGCCACCAGTAAACCGGCGTCAGGCCGCGCAATTGCGGCATCCGCTGCGCGACGAGCCAGCCGATCAGCGGCACCATCAACAGGCAATGGGTGAAGGTCGCGCTGTTCCACCAGATGCCCGCCATGTCGGCTGCATCGCGTGCAAACAGCGCGGCCAGTGCCGTCCACAGCAGCCCCAGCGCGGCGAGGTGCCGCCGCCAGCGCGTCCGCGCCCCCGGCGGCGCGAGTCGAAGCGCGCGCACCGTCATGCCGCCAGCCCGAGCAATTGCGCGAGCGGCGCGAGCTGCGCCTCCCAGCCATAGCGTTCGATCATCCGCGCGCGCGCCGCCGCGCCCATGGCTGCGGCGCGCGCCGGGTCGGCAAAGCATCGCGCGACCGCCGCCGCCATCGCTTCGGCGCCGTCGGCGACGAGCAGATGCTCGCCCGGCGCGGCGTCGATCCCCTCGGCCGCCGCCGCACTCGCGACGACGGGGCGCGCCATCGCCATCGCTTCGAGCAGCTTGTTCTGCACCCCGCGCGCGAGCAGCAGCGGCGCGACGACCACGTCCGCCGCGGCGAGCCACGGGCGCACGTCGGGCACCTCACCCGTCACGCTGATCCCCGCACGCTCGCCCAGCGCGCGCACCGCGTCGGTCGGCGCGCGCCCCACGATGGCAAAGCGTGCCCCCGGATGCGCCGCCTGCACGCGCGGCAGCACCGCCTCCGCAAACCAGCGCACCGCGTCGATATTGGGCCGATAGTCCATCTGCCCCGTAAAGACCGCGAGCGGCGCATCGCCCTCGCGCGCGACCGGCGCCACCGTCGCGGGGTCGAAATGGCCGGTGTCGATCCCGTTCTCGAGCGCGCGGACGCGGTCGGCGCCGAGCCCGCTTTGCGTCCGGAACAGCGCCGCTTCGGCTTCGCTCACGAACAGGCTCGCATCGACCGCGCGCGCGACCTCGGCCTCGAACGCGCCGAGCCGCGCCGCCTCGCGCCGGTGGACCCAGTGCAGCGGCTGGCGCGCGTCCTGCGCGGCATAGGCGGCGAATTTCGCCGAATCGACGTCGACGAAATCCATCACGCGCGGGCCGTCGAAATGCGGCGGCAGATATTGCGCCATCTGGCCCGAAAAGGCGACGATATGGGTGACCGCCCCGCTGGCGAGCAGCCCGTCGACGTGGCGCGCGAGCGCGCAGTTGCGGAACATCCGGTTCGACACCGGCTCGCCGCGCAGCAACGCCTGCGCGAGCGCGACCGGGCGCGAAACGTCGCGAACTTCGATGCACAGGCTCTTGCAAAGCAGCGCCATTTTCGCGCGCGCTACCGCCGCGTCGGCGTCGCTGTCGGCGAGCGCGGCGACATGCACCGGCGCCAGCTTCGCCAGCGCCTCGAACATATGCCAGCTGCGGATGCGGTCGCCGCGGTCGGGCGGCCACGGCGCACGGTGGACGAGGAACAGGATTTCGCTCACCCCCGCCCCCTCCCGTCCTTGCGAGCGAAGCGAAGCAATCTCCAGTCGGCAACCTTGCCCGGCGCCGGAGGCTGGAGATTGCTTCGTCGCCTGCGGCTCCTCGCAATGACGAAAGGTCGTTCCACCCCCATCACCCCAGCCCGCGCGCGATGGCGGGCCCGATGCGGTTCGCGGCCCACAGCGGCAGCTTCTTCCACAGCGCAACCTGCATCCGGTATTTCGCGCTCGTCGGATTGGTGTCGCGCGGCGCCTGCCCCGGCGCGAGCCAGCGCGCATAGGTGAGCGGCTGCGGCGCGAAGCCCCAATTCTTCTTATAGGCGAACGGCCCCGTCCCGACCTTGGAGCGCCCGAAGTCGAAGCGCGTGCTGCCGCGCGCGCGCGCGTGGCGCATCAGCGCGAAATACATCAGCTCGTTCGCGCGCAGCCCCCGCGCCTCGGCCAGCCCGCCGCCCCAATAGGGCATCACCGTCCCGCGCCAGTAAAGGCTGAACACGCTCGCCACCGCGCGCCCGCCGCGGCGCACGGTCAATATGTCGGCGTCCTCCCCGAAAGCGTCCAGCACCGCGTCGAACAGCGCACGCGGAAAGACCGGCGTGCCAAGGTTGCGCACGCTCGTCGCATAGACGCGGTAATGGTCGCGCCGCTCCTCCTCACCGCGCCCCGCCGTCACGGTCAGGTCGCTCGCGAGCGCCTTGCGAACCTCGGCGCGCTGCTTGCGCGGAATGGCGAGCAGTTCGGCATCGTCGCCGTCGGCAAGGTCGCGCGCAAAGCCCGCATAGATGCCCTCCTCGGCGCGCCAGCCCTCGCCGTCGGGCACCGGTCCGCCGCGCAGTTCGACCGCGGGCACGCCGCGCGCGCGCGCGACATCGGCGGCGCTGTCGGCAAGCAGCTCCGCCGCCGCCGCGTCCTGCGCCAACATCCCTCCGCCCACGGCAAAGCCGCTCGAAACCAGCGCGTCGCCGAACAGGAGCGAGCGGATATGGTGCAGCGGCAACAGCCCCCGCACCCGCCCCGCAGCGTCGCGCGACAGGATCGGCTCGAGCCGGTGCCCGGTCGCCGCCGCGACCGCCTCGCACCACGCGCGGCTGTGAAAGGGCGTCGCATCGGGATGCGCGGCGACGAATTCGTCCCACGCCGCGTCCGCCTGCGGCGCGGCCATTGAATGCACTGCCGCGTCCGCTTGCGGCGCGGCCATTGGAAGCACTGCCGCGTCCGCCTGCGGCGCGGGCACCGGATGCGGCGCCGCGTTCACGCCGCCGCGCGCCACGGCTCGGCGCGCTGCTGCTGCGCGGCGATCAGCGCATCGGCGCGCGTCCATTCGAAATCGCCGACGAGCCGGCGGAGCTTGCCCGCCATCGCGCCAAGCCCGCTGTAATGGCGCAGCTTCGAACGCAGCGACGCTCCTGCAACGCGCGGCTGGCCGGGGTCGACCTCCCATGGGTGGAAATAGAGGATCGCCGGATGCCCTTCGGCGTTCATCCGTTCGATCGCCCAATGGGTGAAGCGATAGGGCAGCAGCCGCATGAAGCCGCCCCCGCCCGCGGCCAGCGTCCGCCCCGCGACGCGCGCGGTCGTCACCGGCCATTCGACGAGGTCGCTGTCGGCGAGCGGTCGCCACGCGTGGCGCGGGCTCTGCGGCCAGCCATAATGGTCGTGGACGACCGGCGCGACGCTCGACGAATAGGCATAGCCCTGCTCGGCGAGCACGGCATGCGCCCACGGCGTGCGCCCGTCGACCGAAAAGCTCGGCGCGCGATAGCCGCGGATACCCACGCCGCCCAGATCCTCGAGGATCGCCTGCGTCTTCGACAGGTCGGCGGCAAATTCTTCGGCGGTCATCGTGAATATGCGGCGATGGTCATAGCCGTGGCTCGCCAGCTCGTGCCCCGCCGCGACGATCCGCCGCACGAGTGCCGGATAGCGTTCGGCGATCCAGCCCAGCGTGAAAAAGGTCGCCTTGACCCCCGCCGCGTCGAAAATCTGCAGCACCGTCTCGCAATTGGCCTCGACCCGGCAATCGAGCCGCGGCCAGTCGGCGCGGTCGATCACGCCTTCAAAGGCGCCGACCTGGAACCAGTCCTCGACATCGACCGACAGGCCGTTCTGCATCACTCGTCACCTTCGTCGCCCTTTACCCTGATCGCAAAGCGTCAGGCCGCCCACACTTTCGACTTGGCGGGGTTGGGGGCATTTTCGGGATCGCGCTCGACCCATTCGATCAACAGGTCGAGCACGCGGCGCAACGCCTCGTCCTGCTCGACAAGCCGCGATTCGAGTTCGGCGATCTGCCGCTGCAATGCTTCGACCTGTTCGGTATCGACCGTGGGCGGCGCGGGGGCTTCCGTGGCCGGCGCGGGCTCGGACGGGGTTGGCGCAGCAAAGGGCGGCGGCGTTTCGGGCGCAATCGCGGCCTGCGCCTCGGCGACGATCGCCTCGACCGGCGCGGGGGCCAGCGTCGTTTCGTCGACGCCGCGATCGGCCTCGATCTCGGCGATCACCGCGCGGACGTGCTGCGCCGTGATGCGATTGAGTTCCTCGACCGCGCCATAGAGCAGCAGGCGGCTGACGAGGACGTTGAGCTTGCGCGGCACGCCTTCGCTATAGTCGAAAATCTGCTCGAAACTGTCGGGGCTGAAGCTCGGGTTGCCCGACCAGCCGACCTTGCCCAGCCGGTGCAGGATATAGGGCTCGACCTCCTCGGGCTCCATCGGGTCGAGGTGGTGCGTCGCGATGACGCGCTGGCGCAATTGCTCGAGCGTCGGGGTGTGGAACAGCGTCTGGCGAAACTCGGGCTGGCCGAGCAGGAAAATCTGCAGCAGCGAATGACCGCCGAGCTGGAAATTCGACAGCATGCGCAGCTCTTCGAGCGCCGAGATCGGCAGGTTCTGCCCCTCGTCGACGATCAGCAGCGTCCGCCGCCCCGCGCGCGCCTGCTCGCGCAGATATTGCTCCATCGCGCGCAGCAGTTCGGCCTTGCTCTCGCCTTCCCACTCGATGCCGAATTGTTCGGCGACCAGCCGCAACAGGTCGTCGCCCTCGACCTGCGTCGAAACGAGCTTGATCGCGGTCAGCCGGTTGGGGTCGATCGTGTTCATCAGATGGCCGACGAGCGTGGTCTTGCCCGCGCCGATGTCGCCGGTGATGACGATGAACCCCTCCCCCTGCGCGAGGCCATAGCCAAGGTAGGACATCGCCTTGCGATGCGTCCCGCTCTCGAAATAGAAAGCGGGATCGGGGGTGAGCTGGAACGGGCGTCCCGAAAAGCCGTAAAATTGATCGTACATCGCGTGTTCCCCGGGATCAGAAGTTGTACCGCAGGCCGACCAGCGCAGAGCCGATCAGCTGGCTGTTGAAGCCGTCCTGGTCGAAAGCGGTCAGGCTCGCCGCGGCGGTGCCGGTCAGGCTGCGCCAGAAACGGCGTGCATAGGCGGCCGACAGGCCCGCCGACTGCACATCGCCCGCGCCCGGCGCGCCATTGTCGAAATAGTTGAGATAGCCGGTCAGGTTGATGTCGGAATCGGCGTCGATCCGGCGCCCCGCCGACAGGAAGAGATAATAGCTTTCGTCGATCACGCCGTTGAGGCTCGCGATCGGCGAGGTCGCGGGAACGAGCAGGCGGCGGCGGTCGTACCCGATACCGACGCCATAATTCCATCCCGCATAGCGCGACGACAGCACCGCCTGGACGCCGCGATTGCGGAACTGCGCTCCGGTTGCGCTGCCGAGCTGCGGCGTCAGGCAATTGCCCCCCTGCGGCCCGAAGACGCAGCTGTTCAAAGCGCCATCGACCGGGTTGCGCGACGCGTCGAACTGCGTCGGCAAGGCAGCGAGCCCGCTCGACAGCCCGCGGCCGACGCTCGACAGCCCGTCATAGACGCCGACCTGCACGACCGTCGCATGGTCGGCGCGATAGAAGAAGCTGCCGGTATAGATGGTGTCGCCATAGCGTCGCCCGACGCGCGCGGTGGCGGAGGTGCGGCGGCTCGGCTGCCACATCACGCCCGCGTCCCAGATCAGCCCGTCGGTGTCGAACGACAGCAGGCGCGGGCTCGCGGGATCGGTGACGAAGCGGCCGCTGCCGTCGCGCACCGGAAAGCCGCTTCCGTCGAGCAGCGGCGCGCGCTCGCTGATCTCGATATCCTCATAACCCACGCCGCCGAGCAGCGCGAGCGTCGGGCCCACCGGCACGGTGACGTCGGCGCGCGCATATTTGCCCTCGTAACGCTGGTCGAGCTGGCTCGTATCCTCGCGCTCATAGCCGGCCGACAATTGCCAGCCGAACGGCAGGTCGCCGGGACGCTGGCCGACGCTGCCCCACGCGACATGGTTCGTCGACGAATCGAACAGGCCCTGCGACGTCGCCCCGCCGGGAAGCAGCGCGGGCGTTTCGACATCGGCCTTGCTGTAACCGAAACGATAGCCCGCGCCGACGTCGAGCCCGCCGATCCGCCGCGTCAGCGTCGGGCCGGCATAGAGTGAATAGAGATTGGCGACATTGCTCGAATCGGCGTTGACGATGCCATTGTCGGCGCCCGCGACATCGGCGCGCGTGCGCGTCGCAAGCGCTCCGGCCTCGAGGTTCAGCCCGCGCGCCGCCTCGAACCGCCCGCGCAACAGCCCGCTCAATATGTCCTGGTCGCCCAGATTGTTCCAGCCGAACTGGTGCTCGTAACGCACCGTCGCCGCGAGTTCGGCGCGCTGCATGACCACCGCGGCGTCGACGCCGACCGCGACCGTCGTATAGGTCAGCACGTCGCCGCCGTTCTTGAGGTCCGCCGACAGCACCTGCCCGACTTCCAGATAGGGGCTGATGTCGCTCCGCCGCTGGCTGCCGCGCTCGCGGCGGCTGCTCTCGCGCGTCGCGCCTTCGGCCTGCGATGCAGGCCCCGCCTGCGTGCCGCCGCTTCCCGCGCCGGCGTCGCTCGACCATTGCGCGTGGGCGGTCCCTCCGGCGCTTGCCGCCAGCACGGCCGCGAGCGCCGTGGCGGCGCGTGAAATTCCCCGGCAGCGTGTCACGACGCGCCTCCCTGTCCGTAATAGGTTCCGAAACGCCGCCCGCCGGGTGAGTATTTCACCCCGTTGAGCAGCAACTGGATATGCGGGCATCCGCCCATCAGCCCGATCGCGTCGCGCAGCGCGGATTCGAGCGTCTCGTCGGCGCGCACGACCATGATGAGCTGCCCGACGTGCCCCGCGAGCACCGCCGCGGGCGACGCCGCGAGCACCGGCGGCGAATCGAGGATGATGATTCGCCCCGGCGCGCCCTGTTCGAGCTGCGCGAGCAATGTCTCGGTCCGCGCCGAGGCGAGCAATTCGGTGTCGTGCAGATGCTGCGCGCCCGCGGGCATCACCTTCAGCCCCGGAATGTCGGTCTGGATCAGGCAGTCGCCAAGCGCCAGGTGCGGGTCGGCGAGCGCGTCCATCAGCCCCGGACCGTCGGTCAGCCCCAGGGCCTCGATCACGCTCGGCTTGGCGATGTCGGCGTCGATCAGCAGCACGTCGTGATCGGCCTCGACCGCGAGGCTGAGCGCAAGGTTGACCGCAGAGAAAGTCTTGCCCTCGCCGGGGTTCGCCGATGCGATCAGCACCCGGTGCCCGCGCGGCACCACCGGCCGGTTCGCGGTCCCCGAAAAATTGCGGATGATCTCGCGCTTCACGATGCGATATTCCTCGGCGATCCCCGTCACGGGGGCGCCGGGGACGACCATGCCGCGCTCGGCGAGGCGGTCGCGGTCGATGCGCCCGTGACGGTTCGCCCGGATCGCCGGCGCGGCCTTGGCCACCTCGGCCCGCGGCGCCGGGACGGCGGGCGCGGGGTCGGCTTCGACCGCCGGAGCGGGTGCGGCGGGCGCGGGCATGTCCACCTGCGGCGGCGCGGCAGCGTCTTTCGATGCAGCCGCCTTGCGCCGCGCCTTCTTCGGTTCTTCGGGCGGCAGGCTCGACACGTCGATCGTCGGCGCGTTCGCCGCGGGGTCGAGGCCGAACATGTCGGCGGCGCGTTCGAGCAGCGAAGGCTGGCGCTTGACGGGGCGTTGGTCGGTCATTGCATCCCCCTCACGCAACCATGCCGCGCTGGACAAATTCGGCGATCAGCAGCAGCGCATAAAGGCCGACGAGCGCCCCCGCGCCGCTTGCGAGCCAGACGAGCCGCTTCCTGCGCTCGACATGGCGATCGGCGGTCACGACCTCCGTGATCGAGCCGATCACCGGCAGCCCGCTTGCGCGCTCGAGCTTGGCGGCGGTGGCATAGCTCGGGCGCACCTGGCCCAGGGCAAAGGCCCCGGCGACACCCCCGCCGATCCCGGCGAAGAGCACCAGCGACAGGAACAGCGGCCGGTTCGGTGCGGCGGGGCTCGTCGGCTTCGTCGGCGGATCGAGCAGCTCGACCTTGATCGCGTCGGTTTCGGTCTGCACGTCGCCACGCAGCCGCACCTGCTCGCGCTGCGCGAACAGCTTGTCATATTGCGCCTTCAGCGCCGTATATTCGCCGTTGATGCGGTCATATTCGGCGGCGACGCCGGGGTTCTGGATCTGCTGCGCGTTGATCTTGGCAATGTCGCCCATCAGCTGCGTCTTGCGGGCCGAAAGCGCACCGACGGTCGCCTGACGTTCGGCGCGCATCGCGGCGAGCGAGGCATAGGCGGGATTCTGTGCATTGCCGCCGCCACCGCCCGGACCTTCGCGGTCGGCGATCGCCTTCAGCGACGCGATCTGGCTTTTCAGCGCGACAATGTCGGGATGCGCGTCGGTCAGCCCGCGCGCCCGCATCGAAGACAGTTCGGCCTGCGCCCCGGCAAGCTGCTGCCGCGCGACGCCGCTTCCGGTCGCGCCAAGGCCGGGGACGTTGATCGTCGCGGGCGTCGCGGCGAGCTGGCCGTTTGCGGCGGCGAGCGCCGCCTGCGCCGCGACGAGCTGGCTGTCGATCTGGCGAATCTCGGCGCGCGCGGCCTCGACCTGCTGCGCGGGCGATCCCGCGCCGCCGGCCACCAGCCCGACATTCGCCGCCTCGAACGCCGCGCGCCGCGCCTCGACCTCGCGCAGCGCCTGTTCGCGGTCGGCGATCTGCGAATCGAGGAATTTCAGCCCCTCGCGCGCGTTCACCCGCCCCCCGCGCAGCTGGTCGTCGCGGAATACCGTGATCAGGCTGTCGAGCACCGCAGAGGCGAGCTTGGCGTTGTCGGCGTCGGACAGGCTGCCGACACCGATCGACGATGTTATCTCAAAGATATTATCCTGTTGCGGGATGATCTTGATGTTCTTTTGCAGCATTGCGATCGCGCTTGCCTTGTCGCGCTCGCTGGCGCCCGCGGCGACCATCCCGGTCGTCACCGCGACCTTTTCCAGGTTGCGCGCGCTGGTCAGCGTCTCGCGCACCTGGTCGATGCGCTGCGGACGGCCAAAGCCGCCGCCTGCTGCGTCGTCGGGCAATATCTCGTTGATCTCGACGAGCAATCGCGCACGGCTGTCATAACGGTTGGGGATCGACGCGATCGCCAGCCAGCCGAGGATGCAGATCCCCCACGCGACGCCGAGCACGAGCCAGCGCCGCGTCCACACGCTGTGTACCGCCACGCGGAATTCGTCATACAGGCCGTTCATTGTGTCGGTTCAGTCCTTGCCGGGCCGCCGGTCAAAACATGCTTTCGGGGATGATGATGACGTCGCCCGGCTGCAGCCGGACGTTCGCCTTGATGTCGCCGCGCTTGATGAGGTCGTTGAGCCGCAGCGCATATTCCTGTTGCTTGCCGCTGCCCTTGTCGAAGCGTACGAGGCGCGCCTTGTTGCCCGCGGCAAATTCGCCGAGCCCGCCGACGGCGATCATCGCGTCGAGCACGGTCATATTGGCGCGGAATGGGATCGACGCCGGCTTTTCGGTCGCGCCGACGACGCGCACCTGCTGCGAAAATGTGCTGTTGAACGTCGTCACGATCACGCTGACGATCGGGTCGGTGATATATTCGCTGAGCTGGAGCTTGATGTCCTGCTGCAACATCGTCGGTGTCTTGCCGACCGCGGGCATGTCGGTGATCAGCGGCGTCGTGATCCGCCCGTCGGGGCGCACCTGCACCTTGCCGCCCAGCTCGGGGTTGCGCCACACGAAGATCTGCAGTTCGTCGAGCGGCCCGATGATATATCCCTCGCCCGGCCCTTCCTGGTTCTGGACAAAGTTCGCGCTCGGAAGTTGCGGCGCGGTGGTTCCGGCGCCCATGCACCCGGCGAGCGCGGTCGCGGCAACGCCGGAAATCAGGGCCGCACGGGCAGCGCGAAGCGGAGCGGAGGACGTCATCGTGAATTCACCTTTCCGAACGGGCGGAAACCGCCGCCGCAGCCATGCGGGCGGCAGAAGCCTTTGGGTCGGCCTCAGCCTTGTTCGAAAAGGGTGAAAATACCGTTAGTATTCGGCCAGGTTCGGCCCGCACTCGTCGCAATTTGTGCCGTATCGGGACGGATTGCGCTGGCGCCGCTCACACCAGCATTTCGCGCGCCGGGCCCTGCCCCAGAAAGGCCGCGGGGCTCGCGGTTGCGCCATAGGCGCCCGCCTGAAAGATCGCGATGAGGTCGCCGACGTCGGCCCTCGGCAGCGCCACCTGGTCGCCCAGCCGGTCGAGCGGGGTGCAGAGGCACCCGACGACGCTCACCGTCTCGGTCGGCTCGGCGCCAAAGCGGTTCGCGACCGCAATCGGATAGTTGCGGCGGATCACCGTCCCGAAATTGCCGCTCGCCGCAAGCTGGTGATGCAGCCCGCCGTCGGTGACGAGGAAAGTCTCGCCGTGGCTCGTCTTGCGGTCGACGATTCGCGTCAGATAGACCCCCGCCTCGGCGACAAGCCAGCGCCCGAGTTCCATCGCAAAGCGGCTCGTCCCCAGAACCCCGTCGCGCGCGGCAAGCGTTTTGCCGAGCGCCGCCCCGACGGCCTCCGCATCGACCGCCGTATCGCCGGGGAAATAGGGCACGCCCATCCCGCCGCCGATATTGACGAGCGGCGGCGCCGCGCCGATCTCGTTCGCGAGCCGCGCGGCGAGCGCGACCGTCTGCGCCTGCGTTTCGGCAATCGCTGCGGCATCAAGCGCTTGCGATCCCGCGAAAATATGAAAACCTTGCCAGTCGGCGCCCGCTTCGATCACCTGCCGGACGAGCGGCGGGACCGCTTCCGCGTCGACGCCGAAGGGCTTGGCGCCGCCCCCCATCTTCATCCCCGACCCCTTGAGGTCGAAGTCGGGATTGACACGCACGGCAAGCCGCGGCCGCATGTCGAGCCGCTTTGCGATCGACAGCGCGCGTGTCGCTTCGCCCGCCGATTCAAGGTTGATCGTCGCCCCGGCCGTGATCGCGGCTTCCAGCTCGCGGTCGCGCTTTCCGGGGCCGGCAAAGCTGATGTCCGCCGCCGCCATCCCGCTCGCGAGCGCGGCCTTCAGTTCGCCGCCGGAGGCGACGTCGAACCCGTCGACCATCGGCGCGATAAAGGCGAGCAAGGGCGCAAAGGGATTCGCCTTGATCGCATAATGAAGCTGCACGGCGCGCGGCATCGCGGCGCGCCATTCGGCGACGCGCGCGGCGATTTTCGCGCTGTCATAGGCAAAGAGCGGCGTGTCCCCCGCAAGGTCCGCCAGCCGTTCGGCACGGTCGTCGCCGATCAACAGCGTCCCATCGGCATCGGCGCGGTAACCCGCAGGGATCGGTCCATGCGGCTTCATGCCGTCACCTCTTTCTGCCAATCCGCCGCAATCGCCGCGCGGTCGAGCTTGCCATTGGGGTTGCGCGGCAGCGTGTCGCGCCATTCGATATGCTGCGGCTGCATGAAATTGGGCAGCACATGCCGCAGATGCGCGGCGAGCGCCTCGCGATCCGTCCCCTCGCGCCCGCGCACGATCAAGATGATCGCCGCGCCGAGCCGCGCGTCGGGGACGCCAAAGGCGACGCTTTCATGCACCAGCCCCGACGCTGCGGCGGCGTCCTCGATCTCGGTCGGGCTCACGCGGTTCCCCGCGGTCTTGATCATCGCATCGTCGCGCCCGACGAAATAGAGGAGGTGGTTGGCGTCGCGGCGCACCGTATCGCCCGACCACACCGCCGTGCCGCCATATGTCGAAACGCGCGGCGCGGGCCTGAATCGTTCGGCGGTGCGCGCTTCATCGCCCCAATAGCCCTTGGCGACGAGCGGCCCGCAATGGACAAGCTCGCCCGGCTCCTCGTCGGCGGTAATCGTCCCGTCGGCGCGGCACACCAATATTTCGGCATGCGGGATCGCGCGGCCCATCGAGGTCGGATGGTGGGCGACGAATTTCGGGGCGAGATAGGTCGATCGGAACGCCTCCGTCAGCCCATACATCGGATAGATGTCGGCCGCTGGAAATGTCGCGCGCATCGCGTCGATCAGCGCGGGCGTCAGCGCGCCGCCGCTGTTGGTCAGGCGTTTGAGATGCGCCGCGGCGTCGGCGGGCCAGTCGCTCTCTGCAAGCTGCACCCACAATGGCGGCACCCCCGCAAGCGTCGTCGCGCGATGCTTCGCGACCGCCTTTACGACGTCGCGCGGCGTCAGATAGTCGAGCGGCGCGACCGCCGCGCCCGCATACCAGCTCGAAAGCAGCTGGTTCTGCCCATAATCGAAAGCGAAGGGCAGCACCGCGAGCACGCGGTCGTCGCGCGCAATCTCAAGGTAGGACGCGACGCTCTCCGCCCCCAGCCACAGGTTCGCGTGGCTCAGCATCACGCCCTTGGGCCGCCCCGTCGACCCGCTCGTGTACAGAATCGCCGCCAGATCGTCGGGCATCGCGTCCGAAGGCGGCAGGCCCGGCGCATCGGAATCGATCGCCGCCTCCGCCGCCGCCAGTTCCTCGACCGCGCACGCCGCCGGTCGCAGCGCGCCGAGCGTGTCGGCACGCGCGCCGTTGGTGATCAGCAGCCTCGCGCCGCTGTCTTCCAATATATGCAGCACCTGCGGCGCTTTCAGCAGCGGGTTGACCGGCACATGGATCAGCCCCGCGCGCGCCGCGGCGAGCGGCATCAGGCAGGCGAGCCGCGTCTTCGCGCTCCAGCTCGCAACGCGCTCGCCCGGCCCGCCCGCGCGCTCGAGCAGCCAGGCCGCGAGCCGGCCGACCCCGGCCTCGAGCGCGGCATAATCCATCGCGCCGCCGGGCAGCAGCAGCGCAGGCGCATCGGGCGCGCCGCAGAGCGCGAGATGGTCGAGCGGACGCGAGGGCGGATCGGTTGGCATGGTCATCGGCTGTTAGGAGCTTTGGTGATAGAGGCGGCGATCATGGAAGGGAACGGTGAAGATCGGGCTAATGATAAAGCGGCGGCGCAGGGCGCGCGCGCCGCGGGCTTTGCCTCGCCCTTCGACCAGCCGCACTGGTTCGACCTCCTCGCCGCGCACGGATTTGCGGGCGAATGCCGTCACGACGCGCTCGGATCGGCGGCGAACAGCGTCGCCGTCCTCCCGCTCCGCCGCGACAAGCCGGGCCATTATGCGGCCCTCACCTGCTGGTACAGTTTCGCGATCCGTCCGCTCTACAGCGGCCCCGGCGACCGCGCCGCGGCGCTGCGCGACCTTTTCGTCCGTCTCCGCGCGCAGGCGGCGACGCTGACGCTCTATCCCGTCCCCGACGCCGAACAGGCCGGCATCGTCGCCGCGATGAGGGCCGCCGGCTGGTGGGTTCGCGCGTCACGCGCGGGCGACCGCCACTGGCTCGACCTTTCCGAACTCGACCATGACGGCTGGTGGGCGACGCGCCCCGGCGCGCTTCGCAGCACGGTGCAGCGCAAGGCGAAAAAGGGCGTGGTCGACATCCAGCTTCTGGACCGTTTCGATCCGGGAAGCTGGGTCGCCTATGAAGCCGTCTATGCCGCAAGCTGGAAGCCCGAGGAGGGCCACCCCGCGCTGCTCCGCGCCTTTGCCGAGGCCGAAAGCGCGCGCGGCACCTTTCGCATGGGGCTCGCGCGTATCGACGGCGCCGCCGTCGCGGCGCAGTTCTGGACGGTCGAGGACGGCACCGCCTTCATCCACAAGCTCGCGCATGTCGAGGACAGCCAAAAGGCGTCGCCCGGCACCTTGCTCTCCGCGGCGCTCTTTCGCCACGCGATCGAGGTCGACCGCGTGTGCCGCGTCGATTTCGGCACCGGCAACGACGCCTACAAGCGCGACTGGATGAACCGGCACGAGCCCTTGTGGCGCATCGAGGCTTTCAATCGCGCGCGCATCGCGGCATGGGGACCGGCGATCCGGGCGTTCGCCCGCACCTTGCTGGGGAAAGAAGCGTGACCGAAAGCATGACCGTCGATTCCACCCTGCGCGCGCTGCTCGCCGATGTGCTCGGCCTTGGCGAAGATCGCGCCGCAACGCTCGCCGCCGACAGCGGCCTGTTCGGCGAGCTTCCCGAATTCGATTCGATGGCGGTTGCGACCGTGCTCACCGAGATGGAAGACCGGCTCGGCATCGTCATCGACGACGACGAGGTCGACGGCGAAATCTTCGAAACCTATGGCAGCCTGCTCACCTTCGCGACGCGCAAGGTGGCTGGGTGAGGCTGTGCGCCGCTCAAGCGCCCCGTTACCATCCCGTCATCCCGGACGGGGTGCATTGAGCCGCGCGCATGAACGCTCCCGCCGACCATATCCTCCGCATCGCCCCCGCCACCGCGCCGCGCGCGACGGTGCTCGTCGTCCCGCCGCTGTTCGAGGAAGCGAACCGCACCCGCCGCACGCTCGTGCTCGCGATGCGCGCGCTCGCGGCGCGGGGGTTCGCGGCGCTGCTCCCCGACCTTCCGGGTCAGAATGAAAGCCGCGTCGCGCTGGTCGAGGTCGACCTCGACCGCTGGCGCACCGCGCTCGCCGAAGTCGCCGCTACAATCGATTCGCCGCTGATCGTCGCATCGGTGCGCGGCGGCGCGCTCATCGACCATCGCGTCCGCGCCGACGGCTGGTGGCGCCTCGCCCCCGTCGGCGGCGCGTCGCTGCTCCGCACCTTGCTGCGCGCGCGCGTCGCCGCCGACCGCGAGGCGGGGCACGAAAGCACGCTCGAAACCTTGCAGGCCGCCGCGCACCGCGAACCGCTGCTCCTCGCGGGCAACCGCCTGTCGCCCGATATGATCGCGCAGCTTGGCGCGGCCGCAGTCGAACCCGTCGCGCCGCTCCGCACCGCCGCGCCCGGCGCCGGCGACGGCAGGATCGCCGGCACCCCGCTCTGGCTGCGCGCCGAGCCGGGTGAGGATGCCGCGATGGCCGCGGCGATCGCCGCCGACATCGCCGACTGGAGCGCCGCATGCGGCATCAGCTGAGCTTCGATTGCGAGGGCGCGGCGCTCGCCGCGACGCTCGACGCCGCGCCGGGCAGCGCGGGGCTGCTCATCGTCTCGGGCGGCAACGAGATCCGCAGCGGCGCGCACCGCGGCATGGCCATGCTCGCGCAGCGCGTGGCGGCGGCGGGGCATCCGGTCTTTCGCTTCGACCGCCGCGGGGTCGGCGACAGCGAGGGCGACAATGGCGGGTTCGAGGCAAGCCGCGCCGACATAATGGCCGCCATCGCCGCCTTCCGCGCCGCCGCGCCGCAGCTCGCGCGCATCACGGCGTTCGGCAATTGCGACGCCGCGAGCGCGCTGCTCCTCCACCAGCCGCTGCCGCTCGACGCGCTGATCCTCGCCAACCCCTGGACCTACGACGCGGCCGCGGCGGAGGAAGACGCCCCCGCGCTTCCCCCCGCCGCGGCAATCCGCGCCCGCTATCTCGCGCGCTTCAAAGACCCCAAAAGCCTGCTCCGCCTGCTGAGGGGCGATATCGACCTCGCCAAACTCACCCGCGGCCTCGCCGCGCTCGGCAGGCGCAAAGCCCCCGCCGCCCCCGAAAGCCTCGCCGCAAGGCTCGATGCCGCAATGGCGTCGCTCGCCTGCCCCGCCACCATCCTCCTCGCGACGGGCGACCGCACCGCGCAGGCGTTCGTCGAAAGCTGCCGCAGCGGCACGATCCCGGTCGAACGCCTGGACAGCCCCTCGCACAGCTTTGCGGGCGCCGACGCCGACTGGCTGGCGGCGCGGATACTGGAACGGCTGGCGTAAGCGGATCGCCGCTTCGGGGGCGGTAAGCCGCCCCCAGCCTGTCGGTCATCGCGGCGAAGGCCAGCCTGGCGGATTCCGTTGCCCCCTGGGGGCAGGACCCTAAGCCGCCTTCTTCTTCTGCCGATAGGCATGCAGCAACGGCTCGGTATATCCCGACGGCTGCTTGACCCCCTCGAAAATCAGCGCGCGCGCCGCCTGCCACGCCACGCCGTCGGGCGTCAGCCTCTCATAGAGCGGGTCGCCCGCATTCTGCGCGTCGACCTTTGCCGCCATGCGCGCGAGCGCCGCGTCGACCTGCTCGGCGGTGCACACGCCGTGGAGCAGCCAGTTGGCGAGCGCCTGGCTCGAAATGCGCAAGGTCGCGCGGTCCTCCATCAACCCCACATCGTCGATGTCGGGAACCTTCGAACAGCCGACACCCTGGTCGATCCAGCGTACGACATAGCCCAAAATGCCCTGGCAATTATTGTCGAGCTCGCGGCGCACCTCCGCCTCGCTCCAGTTGCGCCCGTGCGCCACCGGAATCGTCAGCAACCGGCCGAGCGACGGCACCGTCTCGTGCGCGATTTCCTTCTGCCGCGCGAACACATCGACCGCATGATAATGGAGCGCGTGCAGCGTCGCGGCGGTCGGCGACGGAACCCAGGCGGTATTCGCGCCCGATTTCGGATGGCCGATCTTCGCCTCCAGCATCGCCTTCATCAGGTCGGGCATCGCCCACATGCCCTTGCCGATCTGCGCCTTGCCCGACAGGCCGCACGCCAGCCCGATGCGGACGTTGCGGTCCTCATAGGCGGTGATCCAGTCGCTCGCCTTCATCTCGCCCTTGGGGATCATCGGCCCCGCGCGCATCGACGTGTGGATTTCATCGCCGGTGCGGTCAAGGAAGCCGGTGTTGATAAAGACGATGCGGTCCTTCACCGCCTCGATGCACGCGGCAAGGTTCGCCGACGTCCGCCGCTCCTCGTCCATCACGCCGACCTTGATCGTGTGGCGCCGCAGGCCCAGCATATCCTCGACCGCGTCGAACAATCGGTCGGTGAAGGCGCATTCCTCCGGCCCATGCTGCTTGGGCTTGACGATATAGATGCCGCCCGCACGGCTGTTGATCAGCTCGCCAAGCCCCTTGACGTCGTGGAGCGCACAAAGGCTGGTGATCACCGCATCGCACAGCCCCTCGGGCGCTTCGCTGCCATCGGGCAGCCGCACCATCGGCGTCGTCATCAGATGGCCGACGTTGCGCACGAACATCACGCTGCGCCCGTGCAACGCAAAGCGCGTGCCCTCGGGCGACGTCCATTCGCGGTCGGGCACCATCGCGCGCGTTACCGTCTTGCCGCCCTTGTCGAAACTTTCGGTCAGGTCGCCGCGCATCAGCCCCAGCCAGTTGGAATAGCCGAGGATCTTGTCTTCGCCATCGACCGCCGCGACGCTGTCCTCAAGGTCGATGATCGTTGTCAGCGCTGCTTCCAGGATCACGTCGGCGATGCCCGCGGGGTCGGTCTTGCCGATCGGATGGTCGGGATCGATCGCCAGTTCGATGTGCAGGCCGTTGTGCTTGAGCAAGATGCCGCCGGGCTTGCTTCCCACCCATTGCGACGGGTCGGCGAGCGTCAGCTGCCCCCCCTGCCAGTCCGCCCATTTCCCGTCGGCCAGCGGCGCCGCCTCGTCGAGAAACGCCTTGGCGCGCGCGATCACCGCCGCGCCGCGGTCCGCATCATAGCCGCCGGGCCGCGCGGGCGGCGCGTCGAGCGCGTCGGTGCCGTAAAGGGCATCATAAAGGCTCCCCCAGCGCGCATTGGCGGCGTTGAGCGCGAAGCGGGCATTGAGCGCCGGAACGACGAGCTGCGGCCCCGCCATCGTCGCGATCTCGGGATCGACATTGGCGGTGCCGACCGAAAAGCCGACGGGTTCGGGAACCAGATAACCGATGTCGTACAGAAAGGCCTGATAGGCTTCGGCGTCGTGCGGCTGGCCTTCGCGGGCGATGTGCCACCCGTCGATCTGTACCTGCAACGCCTCGCGCCGTTCGAGCAGCGCGGCATTTTCGGGCGCGAAGCGCGTCAGCAAAGCGGCGAAATCGGCCCAGAATTTTTGCGCGTCGACGCCGGTCCCCGGCAGCGCCCTGTCTTCGATGAAGGAAATCAGACGCGAATCGACGGAAAGGCCGTGACGGTCGCTAAAATCGGTCATTCAAACACCCTCTGGTCAGCGCAAGCGCGCAATGGGACCCGGGGAGGAAGGGCAGCCGCGCTATGCCGCGAATGCGCCGCGAAGGCAACCGCCTGCGCGGCGCCACTCTCTGCCAGGGCCAGGCCCCCAGGGGCAGGCCTTTAGGCGACTTCGTTCGCGGCGCGCAGTTCGCTCAGTTCGACGCGGACGAGATTGCGGCCGCCCGCCTTGGCGCGGTACAGCGCTTCGTCGGCGCGCCGCGACAGGTCGGCAAGGCTGTCGCTTGCGGTGCGTTGGGCGACGCCGAACGACGCCGTGAAACGCTGGTTGACGCCCAGTATCGGCAATTGTTTCGTGGCAAAGCGGCCGCGCACCGTCTCGGCGTAAAGCCGTCCGTCGGACAGCATCGCATCGGGAAGCAGCACGGCGAATTCCTCGCCGCCGATGCGCCCGACGATCGCATCATCGGGCGCGGCGTCGCGCATGATGGCCGCGAAATGCGCGATCACCCCGTCTCCCGCCGCGTGCCCGAAATTGTCGTTGATCTGCTTGAAATAGTCGAGGTCGGCGACGACGAGCACGGCATCGCCCTGTTCGAGCGCCGCCTCGGCATGAAATTCGAACCCGCGCCGGTTTAGCACGCTCGACAGCGGGTCGGTCTCCGAACGGACGATCATCTCGGCGGTCGTGTCGCGCATCATCACGAGCAGCATCACCAGCGCCTGCGCGACCAGCGTCCCGGCACCGAGGCTCTGCGAAATCGCGGCATAGTCGGTCGCCATATAGTCCTGCGCGAGGCTGGCCTGACCCAATTGCCACGCGATCAGCGGACGCGAGGCATAGATCAGCGCGGCCGTCGCCATCACGCCCGCGAGCAACAGGTCGAGCTTCAACCGCCGCCCCGATTCGATCAGTGCCAACAGGATGAGCAACTGCATCGCAAAATATGGCGACTGGTACAGCATCACGCGGTGCGGCGAAGCATAGGGAATGGAAAAGGTCAGCGGGATGGTGAAGATTGTGACGATCCAGATTCCCGCGATAACCGGCCAGCGCGGGTCGAAGCCATAGTGCCGCGCGACCCCTACGACGCAAAAGGTCATCGCGAGCAAATAGGTCAGAAAGACCGCGATGCCGACCGGGACGGGGTTCGTCTGCGTCGGAAGCAGATATTCGAACAGGATCGTCGCCATGCCCGTCGCATAGCCGAGCGAAATCCACTTCGCACCGTGCGCCGACCGGCTGATGGCGGCGACCACGGCAAAGGCCACCGCGAAAATCCCCGCGATGAACAAATTGATGCCAAGAACGAAAGCAGCCGTCACCGAATCCCAGTTTCCATCCCGATTTCCTGCCCGTTTCCAACCCTATGCCGCCCACGCAAACGATCGATTAACGCGGGCGCTGAATTAGGGTCAGGACCCATTAATTACGCGTACGAGGTTTGAAGCGATTTTGTTCAGTGCGAGGAGGCAAGGCGACGGAATATGTCGATATTTCAAGGCTTGCCGACGAAGCAATGGACAAAATCGGTCAAATCCCGGAGGGACGCCGAAATGGCTTCGATCTCGCGCCCGTGCGGCCTTGCGGGTAGCGATGCTACCCGCTGCACCCGCCCGGACCCGATATCTTCGCCATTTCGACGCCTCGAACGCGTAATTAATGGGTCCTGACCCTAACGCTGGCGCCGAATCTTCGGTCCGCGCGCGATCATGGTACGGATGGAAATTGGCCGCAGTGACAGCGGTCACACAGGCCGCCGACAATAATCGTCGCCGGGGTGTAAATGGGTGCGGCTGCTCGCTATACGCCTTCCGATGACCAGCCTCACTGAAACCGAACGGGCCGCTCTTGACCAAGCCGCGGGTGCGCCGATGCTCGCCGCGGTCGAACGCTGGGCGGCGGTGAACAGCGGCACGGGCAATCTCGCGGGGCTTCGGACCGTCGCCGGCATGCTCGCCGATGCCTTTTCCGCGCTTCCCGGCGACGTGCGCCTCGTCGATCCCGATCCGGTCGAGGCGGTCGATCCCGACGGCAGTATCCGCACCGTCGAGCGCGGCGCGCACCTGCACCTGCGCGTGCGGCCCGATGCGCCGGTGCAGCTTCTCCTGACCGGCCATATGGACACGGTCTTTGCCGCCGATCACCCGTTCCAGACGCTCCGGTGGCTCGACGACGGCGTCCTCAACGGCCCCGGCACCGCCGATATGAAGGGCGGCCTTGCGGTCATCCTCGCGGCGCTGTCGGCGGTCGAAACCTCGCCGCTTGCATCGCGCATCGGCTATGACGTGATGATCAACAGCGACGAAGAGACGGGCAGCCATGCTTCGGCAGGGCTGATTGCCGAACTTGCCGCGGGCAAGACCGCCGCGCTCACCTACGAACCCGCGCTTCCCGACGGCACGCTCGCGGGCGCTCGGCCGGGAAGCGGCAACTTCAGCGTCACGATTCACGGCCGCCCGGCCCACGCCGGCCGCAACCCCGAAGAGGGGCGCAACGCGCTCGTCGCCGCGGCCGACCTCGCGCTGCGGCTGAATGCGCTCAAGTCATTGGAACTCAAGGTAAATCCTGCGCGAATCGACGGCGGCGGGCCGAACAATGTCGTCCCCGACCAGGCGATCCTCCGCGTCAACATGCGCCCCTCGACCCCCGCGGCAAAGGCCGCCGCCGAAGCCACGCTCCGCGACACCATCGCCAACATCGAACGCGACCACGACGTCCACTGCCACCTCCACGGCGGCTTCAACCGCCCGCCCAAGCCGCTCGACCCCGCCGCGACGCGATTGTTCGAACTCGTCCGCGAATGCGGCAGCGCGCTCGGCCTCTCAATCGGCTGGAACGCGACCGGCGGCGTGTGCGACGGCAACAATATCGCGGCCTGCGGCGTACCCGTGGTCGACACGATGGGGCCACGCGGCGGCGCGATCCATTCTTCGGACGAGTTTCTTATTGTCGACAGCCTTGCCGAACGCGCGCAATTGTCGGCACTCACCATAATGAAAATAGCAGAACGGGGGACTGTGTGAGCTATGTGATCCGGGCGGCCAAACCGGGCGATCTCCAGAGCATCTATGAAATGGCGAAGCTGACGGGGGGCGGGTTCACCAACCTGCCGCCCGACAAAAAGGCACTGCGCGGCAAGCTCGAGCGTGCCGAGGCGAGCTTTGCTTCCGAAAAGGAATATCCGGCCGACGAGCTGTATCTGATGGTGCTCGCCGATGCCGAGACCGACGAGGTGCGCGGAACGTGCCAGGTGTTCGGTCAGGTCGGCCAACGCTGGCCCTTTTATTCCTATCGCATCGGCACCGACAGCAAGCACAGCGAGCAGCTTGGGCGCACTTTTCACGCGCAAATCCTGATGCTGAGCAACGACCTCAACGGCGCGAGCGAGGTCGGCGGGCTGTTCCTCCATCCGGCGGCGCGCGCCGGCGGACTCGGCCTGCTGCTCGCGCGGTCGCGCTACCTGTTCATCGCGCGTCACCGCGCGCGCTTCGCCGACCGCATCCTTGCCGAGCTGCGCGGCGTGATCGACGAAGCAGGCGGCTCGCCCTTCTGGGACGGGGTCGCGGGCAAATTTTTCGGGATGAGCTTTCAGGAAGCCGATCAGTTCAACGCGGTCCACGGCAACCAGTTCATCGCCGACCTGATGCCCAAGCACCCCGTCTATATCGCGATGCTTCCCGAAAGCGCGCGCAGCGTTATCGGCGTCCCCCACCCCAGCGGCCGCGCGGCGATGCGGATGCTGGAAAATGAGGGCTTCGCCTTCGATAATTACATCGACATTTTTGACGGCGGCCCGACGATGACCGCACGCACCGACCAGGTCGCGAGCATCCGCAATGCGCAGCATCTCGAAGTCACCGGCATTGCCGAGGGTGAGAGTGATGCGCTGATCGCAACCGGACGCCTCGCGGGCTTCCGCTGTTGCTTCGGCAAGGTCGGCGCGGGGGGGACGATCGACGCTGCGACCGCCCGATTGCTCGGCGTCAGCCCCGGCGACGACATCAGCTGGATTGGACGCTGACATGCTCACCGAGATCAATTTCGACGGCATCATCGGCCCGACGCACAATTATGCGGGGTTGAGCCGCGGCAATATCGCCTCGGCGAGCCACGCAGGCGACGTGTCGCAGCCGCGCGCCGCGGCGCTGCAAGGCATCGAAAAGATGCGCCACAATCTGGCTCTCGGTCTGCCGCAGGGCTTTTTCATGCCGCTGGACCGCCCCGATGCGGCGTGGCTCGAAACGCTCGGCACCAGCCTCGACAATGCCGAGCCGCATTTGCGCGCGCAGGCCTGGTCGGCGTCGTCGATGTGGGCAGCAAACGCCGCGACCGTGTCGCCTGCGCCCGACAGCGGCGACGGCAAATGCCATCTGACCGTCGCCAATCTCGTCACCATGCCGCACCGCAGCCACGAATGGCAGGGAACGCTCGCGCAGCTTCGCCTCGCCTTTGCGCATCCGGCCTTTGCCGTCCACGGGCCCATCCCCGCCCCCTTCGGCGACGAAGGCGCGGCGAACCACATGCGCCTTTGCAACGGGCACGACCAGTCGGGCGTCGAGATATTCGTCTATGGCGTCGGCGGCGGCCGCTTCCCGGCGCGCCAGCATCTCGACGCTTCGAAAGCGCTCGCCCGGCATCACCGGCTCGATCCCGCGCGCACCCTGTTCATCCGCCAATCGGACACGGCGATTCAGGGCGGCGCCTTTCACAACGATGTCGTCGCGGTGGCGAACGAGCATGTGCTGTTCACCCACGAAACGGCGTTCGAAGATCGCGAAGGCGCACATGCGCAGATCCGCGCGGCCTTTCCAGATGTCGAGATCGTCGAGGTGCCGGCAAGCGCGGTGAGCCTGTCCGACGCGATCAAATCCTATCTGTTCAACGCGCAGCTCGTCAGCTTGCCGGACGGCGGCGGCATGGGGCTCGTGCTGCCCACCGAAGCGCGCGACACGCCGAGCGTCTGGAACTGGCTGGAGGCGCATGTCGCGGGTAACGGCCCGATCCGCCGACTCTATCCTGTCGATGTCCGCCAATCGATGGCGAATGGCGGGGGGCCCGCCTGTTTGCGGCTCCGCGTCGTCGCCGACCCCGCGACCGTCGATCCGCGCTTCGTTGCGGACACGGCAAAACTCGACCGCATCGCCGATGTGATCGCCGCGCATTGGCCCGAGGCAATCGCACCGTCCGACCTCGCATCAACCGCGCTTGCCGCCGATGTGGTGCGTGCGCGTCGCGCGCTTCTCGACGCGCTCGATCTGGGAGAGCTTGGCTAGGGTCAAGACCATAGAGCCGGTGCCCGCCGCCACTATTGACCCGGCACGCGAAGCGCGCCACCACATCGGCGATGGACGATCAACAGGACCGGGACCAGGCACCGCGCGCCGCACTACCGCCGATCGAGCGTGCGATCCGCTATCTGCCGCTTATCGCCATCAGCAATTTCCTCATCGCCGTCCCGGCCTTCGCGCTGTCGATAGCGGTCGCCTATTTCACCTTCATCCAGGCCGATGCGACGACGAAGATGCAGATTGCGAGCGTCTGGCCCTATGTCGCCTTTGAAACGTCGAACCGCAACGAACAGGATGATCCCTTCATTCGGTTGTCATTGACGAACAAGGGGGTCGGGCCCGCGCATATCCGCGGCCTCGAAGTCCGTTATCGCGACAAGCCCTATACGCAGTTTCGCGAGGTGCTGGGCGCCTGTTGCAGCGATTCGCCCGAGACCCTGTCGGTCGGCATCGGCAGCATGCTCGGCGAAGTCCTGCGACCCGGTGAGAATGTGATGTTCGCGCAGCTCGACCCGCAAAAGGTTCCCGCCGACACCTGGTCGCGCTTCGACGAGGAGCGACTGAAGCTGAAGGTTCGGATCTGCTATTGCTCGGTGTTCGAGGATTGCTGGATCGCCGACAGCGGCAACGACCGGGCAACCCCGGTCAAGCAATGTCCTGCCGACTGGCATCAATTCTACGGTTCGGCAGAGCTGGGCAGAATGCGCAACTGACGCGAACGGCGCTCGCCGTCACAGCCGCCTTGCATTTTTGGCTCCGCTTTCAGACAATAAGCTCTCTTTGCTTTCGGGGGACAGGCATTGCAGACCGATCTCGTCGACCGCATCTACGAATGCTCCGTGGTCCCCGAGGCGTGGCCCGCAGTCCTCGACGATGTCGCCGCGCTGGCAAATGCGACCGGCGGCCTGCTGTTCTCGGCGCACAAGGCGCTCAATTGGACGGCGTCCGAAAGCGTCAGCGATGTCTTTGCCTCTTATGTCAACGATGGCTGGTTCGGGAAATGCAGCCGCCGCGTCTGCCTGATGAGCCAGGATGCGCCCTCCTTCTTCGTCGAGCATGATTTCTGGAGCGAGGACGAGATCGACGCCGACCCCGTCTATCGCGATTTCTTCCGGCCGCATGGACTCGGCTGGTCGGCGGGCACCGGATTGCAGGTCCCGACCGGCGACAATATCGTCTTCAGTGTCGAGCGCGCCTTTGCCGACGGCCCGGTCGACAGCGCCAGCGTCGCGCGCCTCAATGCCATTCGCCCCCACCTCGCGCGCAGTGCGCTGGTCAGCGCGCGCCTGCAGCTGAAGCGCGCGCAGGGAGCGACCGAAGCGCTCACCGCGCTGCAACTTCCCGCGCTGCTTCTGAAGCCGAGCGGCGAAATCGCCGAAGCGAGCCTTCTGGCGCAAGAGCTGGGTGATCATATCGTCTGGGCAGCCCATGGCCATGTCCGGCTGGCGGACCGGCAGGCGGACCGGATGCTCGCCGATGCGCTCGGCGCGATCGGACGGGACGCAGCCGACGATGTCCGATCCTTTCCGCTCCGCGATGCGGATGGCATTCCCGCCTATGTCGCGCACGTGATCCCGGTGCGCCGCAGCGCCCACGATGTATTCGGCGACAGCTTTGCCCTGTTGTTGTTGGTCCCGGTCGCCTCCGATCGCGCGCCGTCGGCGACGTTGATGAAATCGCTCTTCGACCTGACGCCTTCGGAGGCGCGCGTCGCACAGGGCATCGCGGGCGGTGCGACGCCCGAAGCCATTGCGGCCGAAGGCGAGGTCGCGATCAGCACCGTGCGCACGCAGCTACGTCGCGTCTTGGAGAAGACGGGATGTGCGCGTCAGGCCGATCTCGCCGCGCTGCTCGCCCGCATCGGTGCGACGGCTCCCCGCTGAAAATTTTCGAAAACGGCGCGCGATCATCCAAATGGAGGATGCGATGCGCGGGGCGAAATACGACAAGAACGTCAGCTGCCGGCCGTTTCTGCGACCCTAGGCTGGTCAGTCAGCGACACCTTTGCTGCCGCTCGCACCGCGACCGGCGGCAGGGGTGTCGCTATCGCGCCCTTCCCTTTTCTGTCGAATTAACTTACAGTTTACCATCGCTGTGGCGCGCCGATGCAAGGAAATGCGCCACTGGCACGGCTTTTGCTGGATATTGGACGATGTGGAAAAAGGTCGGTCGCCTGTTCGTAATCAAGACCCGGTTCGAAGCCTGTCTTATCATCTACGCGCTGGCCGTTGGCGCGATGGCGCGCGGTACGGCCTATCTTGAGCAATATCCCGGTATCGGCGGTCAATTGTTGATGGCCGCATGCAGCGGGGCCGTTTTCCTTGCCGGCGCAAAAATCTTTGATTGCCTCCGTTACGAGCAGGCGGCGCGCGCAGCGCAAGCCGTCGAGAATCAGGGCTGACGCCCGTCCGCCTTTCCCTCGCCCCCAAGCTGTGCCAAGGCTGACGGTATGACGAGGATCAGCGGTCGGCCCGACATCAGCAGCGAGACCGTTTTTGGGCAGTCGCTTCGCGTCGCGCGCTGGCGGACCGATTTGCCGGGAACGCCGCTTCTCTATCTCAACGGCGTTGGCGCCGACATTGCGACCGCCGCGCCACTGCTCGCGCAGATTTCGGGGCGCGAGGTCTGGACGCTCGACATGCCGGGCGTAGGCGGCTCGCCCGATGCCTTTCTGCCCTATACGGCCTCGGCCATGGCGGCCACTGTGATGACGATCGCCGACCGCTTCGGCCACGACCAGATCGACCTTGCAGGGTTCAGCTGGGGCGGCGCGCTGGCGCAGCAGATCGCAGTGCAATATCGCTCGCGCATTCGCCGGCTCGTGCTGATGGCAACAACGCCCTCGCTGGGGGCACCGGGGATCGGCTGGGCGGCAATGCTCGACGGCGACATTTTGGCCAACGGCCTGCGCTTGCCGACGGCGACGCCACTGGGTCTCGCCTATCAGGGGATGGCGCTCGCCGGCTGGACGAGCGTGCCGATGCTGCCGTTGCTACGCGGCCTGCCGGTTCTGGTCCTGATGGCGCGCGACGATGGCATTGTACCGGCAAGCCACGGTCAGATGATCGCCGACCTGGTCGACGATGCCCAGGTCGAAACGGTTCCGGGCTCACACCTCTTCCCCTTTGCCCATGCCGCGCGAACGGCATCCCGGATCAGCGAATTTCTCGATCAGCCTGCGGCGGAACGGCGAGCCGCCGCGTAAGGAAATCGGCAATCGCCGCAGCGGTCCGGTCGGGTGCCTCTTCCATCGGCAGATGGCCGATGCCTTCGAGCAGCACAACCTCCGACCCCGCGATACGCTCGGCAAAACTTTGCGCGGCGGTGGAATTGATCAGCCGGTCCTCGCTCCCGAACAGTATGAGCGTCGGGACGGCAATGTCCCCTGCTTTGGCGGCCATATGCGCCTCACGATCGGTGCGCGCGCGAATGACCGTCGCCTCGCGATTGCCGGGAAAGCGCAGCAATTCCCAGTAACGGTCGATCATCGCCTCGTCGATGAAGGCCTCTTCCGAAACCGATCCGCGCAGCGATTGTTCGACCAAGGCGCGCGGCGTGATCCGCGTCGCCAGCCAGCGCCCGAGTGGATATTCGAGGATGCGGAATCCGATGTTCGATTCGGGCGGCTTCTCGCCCTTGCGAAGCGGCATGCCGCTGGCGTCGAGCAACAGCAACGCCTCGACATTCTCGGGGCGCGCCAGCGCATAACGCCACGCCACCCATCCTCCCATCGAATTGCCGCCGAGGATGAAGCGATCGAGGCTCAGCTTGGCGGCAACGACATCGACGGCCGCCATCATCCCGGCTGCGCCATAATCACGGTCGGGGGTCGCGCCCGTCAGGCCGTGCCCCGGCAGGTCGAGCGTGACGACGCGGTAATCGGCACCGAGCCGCGCGACCATCGGCCCCCAGGTGTGGAGGCTCGCATTCGATCCGTGGAGCAAAATAATGACGGGACCGTCGCGCTTGCCCTGATCGCGGTAATGGATGCGCTGCCCCGCCGGGCCCGCCGCAAAGGCCGCGTCGGGTCCGCCATATTTGGCGATCATCGCCTCGCGGTCGGTGTCGGGGGTCAGAAGGAGAACGAAGCCGGCAACGAGCGCGGCCAGAATGGCGAGCGGCAAGAGCACGCGTTTGCGCCGCCAAAAGGGTCGCCGCAGCGGCGGCGCAAAATCCTCGTCATCATCGTCATCGAAACCGGCCATCACGCCCCCCTCAGAGCAAGGGCGAACCCAGGGTCAGGACCCTAGCGCCGCGATACCGCCCGTCAATGCGCCGCGATCATTCGTGGATCTTGCGCCGGAAGGTTTCGGGCAGGAACAGCAGGCCGACGACAAACGTCAGCAGTGCAATGACGACCGGATACCAGAGACCGTAATAGATATTCCCCGTCGCGGCGACCATCGCAAAGGCGGTGGTCGGCAGGAAGCCGCCGAACCAGCCGTTGCCGATGTGATAGGGCAGCGACATCGCCGAATAGCGGATGCGGCTCGGGAACATTTCGACGAGCAGCGCGGCGATCGGGCCGTAAACCATCGTCACGAGCAGCACGAGGTAGAAGAGGATGCCGACGACGAGCGGCTTGTCGATTGCGTCCGTATCCGCCTTGGCAGGGTAGCCGGCGGCGGCCAGCGATTCGGAGAGTGCGGCGCCAAAGCCTTGCTTGTCTGCGACGGAAATCACCTCTTCGCCGACATGCACGAACGCGCGGCCGTCATCGGCACCATCTTCGTTGGCGTACGGAATCCCCGCTTTGGCGAGGGCGGATTTGGCGATGTCGCAGCCCGTGCGGTCGAAAGAGGCGCGACCGATGGGGTCGAACTGAAATGAACAGGTCTCTGCGTGGGCAAACACGATGACAGGCGCGCGTGCCTGCGCCTCGGCGAGCGCCGGATTGGCAGCGGTGGTGAGCAGCTGGAAGGCCGGAAAATAGGTGAGCGCGGCGAGCGCGCAGCCCGCGAGGATGATCGGCTTGCGCCCGATCCGGTCGCTGAGCCAGCCGAAAAAGATGAAGAAAGGCGTGCCCAGCACCAATGCAATCGCGATCAATATATTCGCGGTCGCGCCATCGACCTTCAGCGTCTTTTCGAGGAAGAAGAGCGCATAGAATTGCCCGGTGTACCAGACGACCGCCTGCCCCGCGACCGCACCGAGCAGCGCGACGAGCACCCATTTGAGGTTCGACCAGCGCCCGAACGCTTCGATCAGCGGAGCCTTCGACGTCGTGCCCTCGGCCTTCATCTGTTTGAACACCGGGCTTTCTTCGAGCTGCATCCGGATCCACAGCGATACGCCCAGCAGGATCACCGAAATCAGGAACGGCAGGCGCCAACCCCATTCGGCGAACGCCTCTTCGCCCAGCAGGGTCCGGGTCGCGATCACGACGAGCAGCGCGGCGAACAGCCCCAGCGTCGCCGTAGTCTGGATAAAACTGGTGAACAGGCCGCGCTTCCCCTCCGGCGCATGTTCGGCAACGTAAGTGGCGGCGCCCCCATATTCGCCGCCGAGCGCCAGCCCTTGCACAAGCCGAAGCACGACGAGCAGGATCGGCGCGGCAACACCGATCGCCGCATAATTGGGCAGAACGCCGACGAGGAAGGTCGACAGCCCCATCAGCCCCATCGTCACAAGGAAGGTATATTTGCGCCCGACCAGGTCCCCGATGCGCCCGAAGACGAGCGCCCCGAAAGGACGCACCGCAAAGCCCGCCGCAAAGGCCGCCAGCGCAAAGATAAACCCCGTCGTTTCGTTGACCGCAGAAAAGAACTGCGCCGAAATGACCGTCGCAAGCAGGCCATAGAGGTAGAAATCATACCATTCGAAAATGGTGCCGAGCGACGAGGCGACGATGACCTTGCGCGCATCCTGCCGGGTGTCGATGGGTACTGCTGCCCCGGCCTGTTCGCTCATCCTTTTCCCCGTTCGCCCTGAACCCGTTGAAGGGCCGTTCTTCCTTTTGCCACGCTAGAGGAAAGAACGGTGCTTCGACAAGCTCAGTACAAACGGAAAAGAGCGAAGCGCCGGGTCTTAACCGACGCGCGTCACCGCGCCCTTGTGCGCGCCGACGCCGCCGCGGCGCGGACGGAAGCGGCGCTTGCGCTGCGGCTGGCCCTCACCTGCTGCACCCTCACGGCGTGGACCGCGCTCGCCGCGCGGCTGGCCGCCGTCGCGCTTGCGCACGGCCTCTTCACGCTGGCGCTGCGGGTCGCGACCGCGACCGCCGGTGTCGCGCGGAGGCGTCGCCGGCTTGGGCAGGTTGCGGACCATTTCGTTAAAGCCCTCGGGCAGCTTGACCGGTTCTGCGCGTGTGCGCGTCACGCGCTCGATGTCGCGAATATATGGCTTCTCGTCGGGCGCGACAAAGCTGATTGCGATGCCTTCCGCCCCCGCGCGCGCGGTACGGCCGATGCGGTGGACATATTGTTCGGGAACGTTCGGGATCTCGAAGTTGATCACATGGCTGACCCCCGACACGTCGATTCCGCGCGCCGCGATATCGGTCGCGACGAGCAGCTTGACCTGCCCCGAGCGAAACGCCTGCAGCGCGGTCGTGCGCTGCGCCTGGCTCTTGTTGCCGTGGATGGCGAAGGCTTCGATCCCTGCGCCCTTCAGGTGACGGACGACGCGGTCGGCGCCGTGCTTGGTGCGGGTGAAGATCAGCGCCCGGTCGATGCCTTCGGTCTTGAGCACATGGTGGAGAAGCGCTTGCTTTTCCTTCTGCTCGACGAAGGTAATCTGCTGGCGGACCTTCTCGGCGGTCGTCGCCTGCGGCGCCACCGACACCGTAACGGGATCGTTGAGGAACTGGTCGGCCAGACCCGCGATCTCCTTTGGCATCGTCGCGGAAAAGAACAGATTCTGACGGCGCGACGGCAGCAGTTTGGCGACACGCCGCAGCGAATGGATGAAGCCCATGTCCATCATCTGGTCTGCTTCGTCGAGAACGAAGATTTCCACATCGTCGAGCCGCAAAGCGCGCTGGTCGATGAGGTCAAGCAGGCGGCCCGGCGTCGCGACGAGGATGTCGACGCCTTGCGACAAGTCGCGGATCTGCTTGTTGATCGGGACGCCGCCGAACACGGTGGAAACCGACAGCTTCGTGAAACGGCCGTAGTCGCGACAACTCTGCGCAATCTGCGCTGCGAGTTCGCGGGTCGGCGCGAGCACCAGCATCCGGCAGCCACGCGGGGTCGGCCGATGCGGATAGGTCAAAAGATGATGGATCGAGGGCAGCGAAAAACCGGCGGTCTTGCCCGTCCCGGTCTGCGCGATACCGCACAGGTCGCGGCCCTTCATCAACGGCGGGATCGCCTGCACCTGGATCGGCGTCGGCGTCGAATAATCCTTGGCGGCAAGCGCGCGATTAATGTCTGCGTGCAGGCCAAAGTCGTTAAAAGTCGTCATAAAATACTCACATAGGGCGACGCGCAGGCGCATCCGTTCGTGTCGAACGGACGGCGCACGGCCGCGGGTTCGAAACGACCCGCGTGAAAGGGTGCCTCTTGGGACAAAGCGCTATTCCGGCTCGTCCCGCGCCTGTCTCGGACGGGAAAATCACGCTGCCGGTGGTTACGGCGGGTCGGCCCGCCATGCTGCGCTGCACCATCATATGGGCGATATTGCGTGAAATTGCAAGATCGTTGCGCGAGGCCTCCTCCCTTTCGTCCCGAGCTTGTCGAAGGGCGGTTCTTTCTTCATGAAACAGAAAAGAGGAAAACGGCGCCTCGACAAGCTCGGCACGAACGAAAAGGGGGAGGCTTTGACCGAAAAGATCATCGTCATCGACGAAGGCACGACATCGACGCGCGCGATGCTGTTTTCCGTCGACGGCACCCCGCTCGGCAGCGCGCAGCGCGAGTTCCGCCAGCATTATCCTGCTCCGGGGCTTGTCGAACATGACGCCGCCGAAATCTGGACCGCGACGCTCGCCTGCACGCGCGCGATGATCGACAAGGCGGGCGGCGCGGGGGCAATCGCGGCGATCGGGATCACCAACCAGCGCGAGACCGTCGTCTTCTGGGACCGCGCAACCGGCGAACCGCTCGCCCCCGCGATCGTCTGGCAGGACCGGCGCACGGCCGCCGATTGCGCGCGCCTCAAGGCGGAGGGGCACGAACCCGCGGTTCAGGCGGCGAGCGGCCTGCTCCTCGACCCCTATTTTTCGGGGAGCAAGATCGGCTGGGCGCTCCGCAACTGGCCGCAGCTTGCCGAGGTTGGCGACCGGCTAGCGGTCGGGACGGTCGAATCCTATCTCGTCCACCGGCTGACGGGCGGCGTCCATGTGTCCGACGCGACCAATGCGTCGCGCACCTTGTTGATGGACATCAATGGCGCGAGCGGATGGGACGCGGGACTGTGCGACCTCCTCGGCGTCCCGATGTCGCTGCTTCCCGAAATTACCGGCTGCACGACGACCGTAGGCACGACTATGCCCGATCTGCTCGGCGGCGCGATCCCGATATGCGGCATGGCGGGCGATCAGCAGGCGGCGACCATCGGCCAGGCGTGCCTGTCGCCCGGCCAGACCAAGGCGACCTTCGGCACGGGTGCCTTCATCCTGTCGGCGAGCGGAACCACGCGGCCGCAATCGGACAACCGCCTGCTCGCGACCATCCTCGCGCAGGAGGGCGATGTCCGCTCCTATGCGCTCGAAGGATCGGTATTCGTCGCGGGAAGTCTGATCAAATGGCTTCGCGACGGGCTGGGGCTTTTGGCCAATGCCGGCGAGAGCGAGGGGTTGGCGCGTTCGGTCGACGACAATGGCGGCGCCTATCTGGTGCCGGCGCTCGCGGGGCTCGGCGCGCCGCATTGGCGTCCCGACGCGCTCGCTGCCCTGTCGGGCCTCAGCTTCGCAAGCAACAAGGCGCACATCGCGCGCGCGGCGCTCGAGGCGCAGGCCTATCAGGCCCATGATCTGAAAACCGCCTTTGCCGCCGACGGAGTCGACTGGTCCGAACTCCGGATTGATGGCGGCATGGCAGCGAACGACTGGATGGCGCAGGATCTTGCCGACATGCTCGACCTGACCGTCGAGCGCCCCGAGTTCGTCGAGAGCACGGCGCTCGGCGCCGCCATGCTCGCGGCAACCGGTGCCGGCCTCTACCCCGATCTCGCCAGCGCGACAAAGGCGATGCGCGGGCGCACGACACGCTTCACGCCGGCGCTCGCCCCCGAAAAGCGCAAAGCGCGCCTCGCCGGATGGCAAAGCGCGCTTGCAAAAGTGCTCGGCTGATGCCGAAGCGCATCAACGCTTGAGCGTAAGACCGCCGAAACGCTTGTTGAACTTTGCGACCTGGCCGCCAGCATCGAGCATACGGCCCTGACCGCCGGTCCATGCCGGGTGCGCGGTGGGGTCGATTTCGAGCGTCATCACGTCGCCTTCGCTGCCCCAGGTCGAGCGCGTCTGATATTCGGTGCCATCGGTCATCTTGACCGTGATCATGTGATAGTCGGGGTGGATGTCTTTTTTCATGTCTCTTGGCTCCTGTGCCGCTGGTTTCCGACCAGCCGCGTGAGTCGGTGCGTCCGGGGACGCGAAGCGGCGCCCTTACTGGGCAATTGGGGAAAATGCAACACCTGTACCCCGTTGATCGTCGTCCCGGCGAAGGCCGGGATGACGTATAAAGGGGAGGTCTCCGCCCTAGGGTCAGGACCCATTAATTGCGCGTACGAGGCGTCGAAATGGCGAAGATATCGGGTCCGGGCGGGTGCAGCGGGTAGCATCGCTACCCGCAAGACCGCGCGGGCCCGAGATCGAAGCCATTTCGGCGTCCCTCCGGGATTTGACCGATTTTGTCCATTGCTTCGTCGGCAAGCCTCGAAATATCGACATATTCCGTCGCCTTGCCTCCTCGCACTGAACAAAATCGCTTCAAACCTCGAACGCGTAACTAATGGGTCCTGACCCTAGTCGCTCGGCGGATCGGCGATCATTGCGGTGAACTGGCACTCGGTGGCGAGTTGGTCGCCCAGCATCGCTTTTCCTTCGAACTTGCAGATGTTCCGCTTTGTCTGAAGGATGGTGACGTGCAGGTCCAGCAAATGGCCGGGTTCCACCGGCTTGCGGAACTTCACGCCGTCGATACCCATGAAATAGACGAGCTTTCCGCTGCCCGCGAGGCCGAGCGATTCGATCGCCAGAACGCCGCCCGCCTGCGCCAGCGCCTCGACGATGAGGACGCCGGGCATGATCGGCCGGCCGGGGAAATGCCCTTGGAAAAAGGGCTCGTTCATCGTCACTGCCTTGACCGCGTGGATCGAGGTGTCCTTCACCATCGATTCCACCCGGTCGACGAGCAGCATCGGATAACGATGCGGCAGCAGCGACAGGATGCGGCGGATGTCCGCCGGCCCCATCCTGCCCTCGCTATTTTCCCCGGCCGTCATGATCGATTAGCGCGTCGTCGGCTGGCTGCCGGTGGGCGCGGGCGCCGCGGCGCCCTGCGCTGCGCGCGCCTGGTCCATCAGCTGCTGGTTGCGCTGCTGCACCAGCTGGCCCGGCTGGTATCCGGCCGGCGGCGTGATCGACACGTTGGGCAGGATGCGGTTGAGTTCGGTCACGACGGCATCGGTGATGTCGACGTTATTCTCGCGCGCGATCACCGCTTCCGGATTGACGAGAAGGTCGACCTTCTTCGCCGTCATCGCGGCCTTGATCGCTTCGTTCATGCGCAGGCTGATCTGGTCTTCGACATAGGCGATCGCGAGGTCGACGGGCGCGCCGATCTGGCCCAGTTCGGCCGAGGCGGCCTGGCGCTTGTCCTGGACGGCCTTGCCCGCCGCCTGGATTGCAGCCTGGTTGGCAGGCGTCTTCTTCACCTCTTCATTATATTTGGCGACGAGGACGTTGAGTTCGGCCTGAAGCGTCTGTCCGCGCGTCTGCTGCTGATCGATCGTCGCCTTGTAGGTCGTTTCGATCTGCTGCGTGGCGACGGTGAAAGCATTGGACCGCCCGGCAGCGGCGCGGACATCGGCGACGGCGACCGCGCGAGCCTGCGCCACGGCGGGCGCTGCGAACATGGGTGAAACGGACAGGCCGGCAATCGCCAGCGCCGAAGCGGCAAAAATTTTCTTCATCAGAATTGGGTTCCTACATTGAATGAGAAGCGTTTGGTATCATCGCCCTCTTCTTTGCGAAGGGCGTAAGCGAAGTCGATCCGGAAGGGACCGAAAGGCGAGTTCCAGTTGACCCCGGCGCCGATAGAGACACGCGGCATCCACGTATCGCCGAAGAAGCGTTCTTCGAACGGGGCGAGTGATGAGAAGCCGGTCGGACAGGACGTGTACTGAGCCCCGAGCGGCTGGCCATTGTTGTCGACGGGTCGCGTCGCGAATTGCTGCGTTCCGGTCTGGGCATTGCGGCACAGATTCTTGGTGATGCCGTCGCTCGGATCGCGGAAATCGGTCAGGGTGGTGAGCGTCGGGCGCTTGACGCCAAAGACCGAACCCACATCGAGGAAGACCGAGGGCCGCAACCCCAGTTCCTTTGCTCCCGTGCCGAGCGGAATGTCGACCTCGAGCCGACCCTGATAATATGCGCGGCCGCCGAGCGCGTCGTCGATCAGGCCGTTGCGATTGCTGAGGCTGGTGTCGAGGACCGGGTTCATCGGGTCGGTAAGGTCGACATTGCCGTAACGGATGACGCGCGGGCCAATGCCGCGAATGTCGAAGCCGCGCATTTGCGGTTCGCCAAGGAAGAAGCGGTCGGTCAATCGAACCTTGTCGCTCGTCGGCGTCGGGCGCCCGCCGAGCGGATAGATATAACCGCCTTCGGCCGAGATATTGAGGATGAACCGGCTGCCGAGGTTGAAGTGCTTGCTCGCCGCGGCGCGGGTGCGGACATATTTGACGCTGCCACCAAGGCCCGCGAAATCCTGACTGATCGACGCCGACTGGCCGCGTGTCGGACGCAAACGATTGTCGCGGTCGTCATAGGCGAGCGTGAATCCGACCAGCGAGGTCGTGCGCTTTCCGATCGCGTCGCAAAGATAACGCCCCGCGACGAGCGGGTCGCAATTGTCGCCGAAGAAATAAACGCTGCGGTCGAGCGTCACATCGTCGTAATTCAGGCTGTACCGCACAAACAGCGACATATATTCGGTGAGCGGCACGCCCGAGTTGATCTGGAAACCCGTCGTAACCTGCTCAAAGGTCGTGCGGCGATCGTTGCCGATGAAGTTGAACGAGTTCAAATCGCGGCGATAGACGCTGCCGCCGATCGAGATGTTGCGGTCGAGCAGATAGGGTTCGGTAAAGCCGAGCTCGACCGATTTCGAATAGCTCGAATAATTGACCGACGCCTGCAGCTGCTGGCCGAGGCCACGGAAGTTGCGCTGGCGGATCGAACCCTGGAGCAAGAAATTCTCGATCGACGAAAAGCCAGCCGACAGCGACAATTCGCCCGTCGGCTTTTCCTCGACATTGGTTTCGAGAATGATGCGGTCGGGCGCGCTGCCCTCCTTGCGCTCGATCTCCAGATTCTCCTGGAAAAAGCCAAGGCTGTTGATGCGGTTCTCGGTGCGCTTGACGGCAAAGCTGTTGAAGGCGTCGCCTTCGTTCAGGCGGAACTCGCGGCGCACGACCTTGTCGTGGGTCAGCGTGTTGCCGTTGACGTCGATCCGTTCGACATAAGTACGCGGCGATTCCGCAACGTCGAACGTGATCGCCATCGTGCGATTTTCGGGGTCGCGACGGAACTGCGGATTGATGTCGGCAAAGGCATAGCCGAACAGGCCCGCCGTTTCGCTGAGGCTTTCGACCGTATCCTCAACAAGCTTGGCGTTGTACCAGTCGCCCTCTTTCATGGGCAGCAGCGTCTTCAGCGCTTCCGGGCGGAAGTCACGGATTTCGCTCTTCACGTCCACGTCGCCGAACTTGTAGCGCTCGCCCTCCTCGACGACATAGGTGATGATGAAGTCCTGCTTGTTGCTCGTCAGCTCTGCGACCGCCGAAATGACGCGGAAATCCGCATAACCGTTCTGCAAATAGAAAAGACGCAGCTTCTGCTGGTCATAGGCAAGACGGTCGGGGTCGTAGCTGGTGTTCGACGACAGGATCGTCAGCAACCCCGTTTCCTTGGTTGCCATCTCGTCCTTGAGATCGCCGTCGCTGAACTTCTCGTTGCCGATGATGTTGATCTGGCGGACCTTCGACTTCGGCCCTTCGTTGATTTCGAAGACGACATCGACGCGGTTCTGGTCGAGCTGGACCATCTTGGGTTCGACAGTCGCGGCGAAGCGGCCCTGCCGCTTGTAGAGCTCGATGATGCGCGCGACGTCGGCACGGACCTTCGAACGGGTGAAGATCTGGCGCGGCGACAGTTTGATCTCGGGACGGATCTTGTCTTCCTTGAGCCGCTTGTTGCCTTCGAGGATCACGCGGTTGATCACGGGGTTTTCGGCAACCTGGATCGTCAGCGCGCCATTGTCGTCGCTGATCTGGAAATCCTTGAACAATTCGGTCGCCGCCAGATCCTTGAGCGCCTGGTCGAGCGTCGCGCGGTCATAGGACTGGCCGACGCGCAGGCGGAGATAGGACAGGATGGTCTGCGCCTCGAGCCGCTGGTTGCCCGTGACGGTAATCGACCGGATCGTCGATGCGGCAGGCTGGCTGGTCTCGGCGGGCGCCGGGACGACCGGCGGAGCGACCTCTTGCGCCATCACCACCGCGGGCCATGTCAGCATCGTTCCGGCCAGAAAAAGCGCCGAAAGCCGCGTCCGTGCCGTGTTATTTTGTGAAGCCACGCTGTTCATCCCGCAAAATCTTCTAAATAGCGACGAACCCGCGACGTCGCGGGTTCGGCGCACTCCCTGCCCCAGTCCGGCTATCCAATCAAGCGCGCGATCCCGTCCCACACGCCAATTGAGCCCAAATCGTTGAAAGTCACGACCAGCATCAACGTCACGATGGCGACAAAGCCAAAGCGAAACGCCCATTCCTGCGCCACCGCGGGCGCCGGACGGCGACGGATCGCCTCATAGCCGTAGAAAAGCAGATGTCCTCCATCAAGCATCGGCAATGGCAACAGGTTGATGAACCCCAGATTGATGGAGACCAGCGCGACAAAGTAGATAAGAACGCCAACCCCCAATGAGGCGGCCTCGCCCGAAGTCTTCGCGATCTTGATGGGGCCGCTCAGATCCTTGATCGACCGGTCGCCGCCGAGCAATTGCCCTAGCACCTCAACGGTCTGGCGAACGATTTGGGTCGTCTGGCGGATCGCGATCGCCGGCGCCTCAGCAAGCGGCGCGCGTTCATATATCGGCGCGGTTGCCGCAATGCCGATCACGCCGCGCTCGATCGGATTGCCGAAGCGGTCCTTCTCCTTCACGAGGCGCGGGGTCAGACGCACCGTCTGTTCGCTTCCGTTGCGCTGGATGCGCACGTCCATCGCCTCGCCGGGCCGGTGGATGACCGACATCAAGATGTCGTCGAATACCTTGATGGTGCGGCCGTCGATCGCGACGATCCGGTCGCCCGGCTGCATGCCCGACGCGGCGGCGGCGGAACCCGGCATCACCATGCTGGCAACAGGGGGGGTGGTCGGCGTTCCGACAAAGGCGGCGAAACCGGCGAGAATCAGGATGGCAAACAGGAAATTGGTCACCGGCCCGGCAGCTACGATCAGCGCGCGTTTCCACACCGGCTGCGCCGGAAAGGTGTGCGAACGCTCGGCGTCGGGGAGCGATTGCCATTCGGCGTCGGGCTGGCTTACCGCGTCGCGGTCGCCCGCGAACTGGACATAGCCGCCGAGCGGCAACCAGCCGATTTTCCATTCGGTGCCGCGCTTGTCGGTCCAGCCGAGGATGCGCCGCCCGAAGCCGATCGAGAAGGTTTCGGCTTTCACCCCGCACCAGCGTCCGACGATGTAGTGGCCATATTCGTGCACGAAAACGAGCGGCCCGAGCACGAGCAGAAAGGCAAGGATGGTGAACCCGATACCGGGAGATTCAAGCATGTTCGAAACTGTCCACAAATGTCTGCGCGGCCGCACGTGATGCCGCATCGACGCTGAATATGTCCTGAAGCGACGCGGGAGGCGGCGGCGCTTCGGCCTCCATCACGCTGCGCACCGTATCGACGATGGCGGGAAAGCTTATCCGCCCGGCAAGGAAGGCCGCGACCGCAACCTCGTTCGCCGCGTTGAGCTGCGCCGGGCGCGCGCCGCCCTCGGTAATGGCCGCGCGGCACAGCGCGGTTGCGGGAAAGCGGTCCTCGTCGGGCGCCTCGAAATCGAGCCGCGCGATGCTTGCAAGGTCGAGCGGCGCGCACGGTGTCGCCATCCGCTGCGGCCAGGCAAGCGCCGAGGCGATGGGGATACGCATGTCGGGCGAACCCAATTGCGCGAGCGTCGAGCAGTCGACGAACTCGACGAGGCTGTGGATCACCGATTGCGGGTGAACCAGGATATCGATGCGATCGAGCCCGACCGGAAAAAGATGATGCGCCTCGATAAGTTCGAGGCCCTTGTTCATCATCGTTGCCGAATCGACGCTGATTTTCGCGCCCATCGACCAGTTCGGATGCGCGACCGCCTGCGCCGGCGTGACGGTCGCCATGTCGGCGGCGCTCATCGTGCGGAACGGGCCGCCGCTCGCGGTCAGGATGATGCGGCGTACTTCGGACAGGCGCCCGCCCGCGAGGCACTGGAAGATGGCATTATGTTCGGAATCGACCGGCAGGATCGTCGCTCCCGAGGCACGCGCCGCCGCGGTCATCAGTTCCCCGGCCGAAACGAGCGCCTCCTTGTTCGCAAGCGCGACATCATGCCCTGACGCGAGCGCCGCCATCGTCGGTGCAAGACCGGCAGTTCCGACGATCGCCGCCATGACGAGATCGGCAGGTCGCTGCGCTGCCGCGACGAGTGCGTCGGCCCCGGCGGCCACTTCGACGCCGGTGCCCGCCAACGCGTCGCGGAGGGCACCATGGCAGCTCTCGTCGGCGACCACCGCCAGCTCGGGTCGAAACTCGCGCGCCAGCCGCGCAAGCTCGGCGACATCGCAATTGGCGGTGAGCACCGAAATGCGCCAAGCCTCGCTGTCGCGGCGCACAAGATCGAGCGTCGATTGCCCGACCGACCCCGTGGCACCGAAAAGGGCGAGGCGGCGCGTCATGTCAGCCTGCGGCCCGAACCGTCAGCGCGCCCGCCATCGCCAGCGCGCCAAGCAGCAACGCGACGGGCAACAGTCCGTCGACGCGGTCGAAAATGCCGCCGTGGCCGGGGATGAGCTTGCCCGAATCCTTGACGCCGGCACGACGCTTCATCCAGCTCTGGCCAAGATCGCCCATCTGCGCGAGCAGGCCGACGAACAGGCCGATCGACAACGGGACGCCGACGATGCCCGCCCGGTCGCCGATGCTCGCGCTCGCGATCAGGGCAGCGACCATGCCGCCGATGAGTCCTGACCAGGTCTTCGACGGGCTGATCGTCGGCGCCAGCCGCGCGCCGCCAAAGGCACGCCCTGCGAAATAAGCGCCGATGTCGGTCGCCCAGACCATGCCGAAGACCCAGAGCGCGGCCGTCATGCCAAGCTTTTCGCGGATGAACCAGAGCCCCGCGACCGCGCCGACAATGAACAGCGGGCCAAGGATCGTGAGCGCGGCCTTTGCACCGCCCCCCTGTCCCATCGCGCGCACGAGCGCGAGCCACTCGACAATGACGAGCGCGCCGCCGACGAGCAGCAGCAGCCCGAACGCCAGCCCGCCGAACCACAGCGCAGCACCGGCGATGGCGAACAAAATGATCGCCGATCCGACCCGCGTCCAAAGATCCGACTTCACCGCAGTCGCCATCACAATCCCCCATAGCGGCGTTCGCGCCGTTCAAACTGATCGAGCGCCGCCTTCAAATCGTCCGGTGTGAAGTCGGGCCACAGCCGGTCGGTAAAGTAAAGCTCGGCATAGGCCGCCTGCCACAGCAGGAAGTTCGAAAGCCGCACCTCGCCCGAGGTGCGGATAAGCAGGTCGAGCGGCGGCATGTCGGCGGTGTCGAGATGCGCCTCGATAGCGTCCGCCGTGATCGCACCCGCCGCCGCGGCCGCCTGCGCCGCGCGAACGAGTTCGTCCTGCGCTCCATAATTGAGCGCAACGGCGAGCGTCGTGCGCTTGTTGCCCGACGTGCGGTCGAGCGCATTTTCGATGAGCGCGACAACATCGGGAGCAAGCGCGCGCCAGTTGCCGATGACTTTCAGCTTGACGTCGTTCGCAGCAAATTCGTCGAGGTCGGACAGAATGAAGCGCTTCATCAACCCCATCAGGTCGCTGACTTCATCTTCGGGGCGCTTCCAGTTTTCCGACGAAAAGGCATAGAGCGTCATCGCCTCCAGCCCCAGATCGCCCGCGGCGCGAACGATCGTCCGCACCGCCTCGACCCCTGCGCGGTGCCCGGCGACGCGCGGCAGGTGGCGTTTCTTCGCCCAGCGGCCATTGCCGTCCATGATGATCGCGACGTGACGCGCGCGGTTTTGAGTATCAGACACCGACAGAACCCGATTCCGTTCGCCGCGAGCCAGTCGAAGGGCCGTTCTTTCCTTTGCCAGAAAAGGACGGGGCTTCGACAAGCTCAGCCTGAACGGCTGAGAGGTGAGCCCGGAAACGCACTAACCCAAGATTTCCTTTTCCTTGGCGCTCGCCGCCGCGTCGATTTCGGCAATCGTCGAATCGGTCAGCTTCTGGACTTCAGTCTCATGACGCTTGCGCTCGTCCTCGCTGATTTCCTTCTTATTCTCGTCCTGCTTCAGCCCGTCCATCCCGTCGCGGCGGACGTTGCGAACGGCCACACGCGCTTTTTCAGCATATTGGCCGGCGAGTTTCGACAGCTCCTTGCGGCGCTCCTGCGTCATTTCGGGGATCGGGAGGCGCATCATCTGCCCATCGACGATCGGGTTGAGACCGAGGCCCGCCGAACGGATCGCCTTGTCGACCGGTCCGACATTCGCCTTGTCCCACACCTGAACCGTGATCATGCGCGGTTCGGGGACACTGATCGACGCGACCTGGTTGAGCGGCATCTGCGCGCCATAGACTTCCACCGTCACCGGGTCGAGCAGCGCAGCATTGGCGCGGCCCGTCCGCAGGCCCGCCAGATCGTGCTTCAGCGATTCGACCGCGCCGTGCATGCGGCGCTCGAGGTCGGCCTTGTCATATTTTGCCATCTATCGTTCCTCTCTCAATCGCTTCGGGCAGCGTCGCCGACGACGGTGGCGACACCCTCGCCCGCCAGTACGCGCGCCAGATTGCCGGGTTCGCGAATATTGAACACGACAATGGGAATATTGTTGTCGCGGCACAGTGCCACAGCGCTCGCGTCCATCACTTTCAGATTATCGGCGAGCACGCGATCATAGCTCAATGTATCGTAACGCACCGCGTTCGGATCTTTCTTCGGGTCGGCGTTGTAAACGCCGTCGACGCTGGTGCCCTTCAATAGCGCGTCACACTTCATTTCGGCAGCACGCAGCGCAGCGCCGCTATCGGTCGTGAAATATGGCGCGCCGACGCCCGCGGCAAAGATGACCACGCGGCCCTTTTCCATATGGCGCTCGGCGCGGCGGCGGATCACCGGTTCGCACACCTTGTCCATTTCGATCGCCGACTGGACCCGCGTCTCCACCCCCAGTTGCTCCAGCGCATTCTGCATTGCGAGCGCGTTCATCACCGTCGCGAGCATGCCCATGTAATCGGCCTGCGCGCGGTCCATGCCCTTGGCCGCCCCCGCCATGCCGCGAAAGATATTGCCGCCGCCGATGACGAGGCAGATTTCGAGCCCGCGATCCTTCGCCGCCTTCACCTCGGCGGCCATGTTCGCCACTGTTTCGGGATCGATCCCGAACGGCGTCGCGCCCATCAGCGCCTCGCCCGACAATTTGAGCAAAATGCGTTTCATGCCGGGCAATGCCATGTGCGGGGGAACCTCTTGCCAATTCTCTATATGCGAATGGCGCGCACCCTAGAGCGGGCACGCGCCATTGCCAAGCGGACTGCCACACCCCGCGATCGCCCTCCCCGCTTTCGTCACCCCGGACTTGATCCGGGGTCCATCTGCCCTCGAAGGCCGGAGTGGATGCCGGATCTAGTCCGGCATGACGAAGCAGAGGAAAACGGCGCCCTGCGGGCCAGCAGTCCAATTCTGCGGATCAGACGCCGGCGGCAGCCGCGACTTCGGCGGCGAAATCGCTCTCTTCCTTCTCGATGCCTTCACCGAGCTGGAAGCGGACGAAGCCCTTGAGCGTGATCGCCGCACCGACATCCTTGCCCGCAGCCGCGACGACCTCTGCAACCGGGGTCTTGCCGTCGATCACGAACAGCTGCGACAGCAGCGCATTTTCCTTGCGGAACTTGGCGATCGAACCGTCGACCATCTTGGCGACGATGTCGGCAGGCTTGCCCGACTGGGCGGCCTTTTCTTCGGCGATCGCGCGTTCGCGCGCCACCAGGTCGGCGTCGAGCTCGTCGCCGTTGAGCGCAAGCGGGTTGGCGGCTGCGACATGCATCGCAAGCTGCTTGCCGAGCGGTTCGAGCACGTCGGCGCCCGCCGTCGATTCGAGCGCGACGAGCACGCCGATCTTGCCCATGCCGGGCGCGGCGGCATTGTGGACATAGCCGGTGACGACGCCCGAGCCGACCGAGACGATTGCGGCGCGGCGCAGCGACTGGTTTTCGCCGATCGTCGCGATATTGCTCGTCAGCTTTTCGGCGACGGTGCCGCCGGTCGGATAGGTCGCGGCGCCCAGCGCTTCGATGTCGGTGATGTTGCCGGCGAGCGCGACCTGCGTCACGTCGCGGACGAAGTCCTGGAACTGTTCGTTCTTGGCGACGAAGTCGGTTTCGCTGTTGACTTCGACCATCGCACCGCGCGTGCCGTCGGTCGCAACGCCGACAAGTCCTTCGGCGGCGACGCGGCCGGCCTTCTTGGCGGCGGCGGCAAGGCCCTTGGTACGCAGCCAGTCGATCGACGCTTCGATGTCGCCGTTGTTTTCGGCGAGCGCCTTTTTGCAGTCCATCATGCCGGCGCCCGTGCGGTCGCGCAGTTCCTTGACGAGTGCAGCCGAAATCTCAGCCATCGGATATTCCTTTCAAAAAGGGGCAGGCCGTCATCGGCCTGCTGTCCGCCGCGCGCATGGCGGCGTGATAAGTCAATACTATGACCGGGACGGCGCGGACTCGCCGCGCCGTCCCGTCACACGCGAGCGGCGCTCAGGCGTCGCTCTGGCGTTCGGTCTCGGCTGCCGCTTCGGCGGGAACCTGTTCGTCCTCGGTCGCCGGAGCAGCGTCGGCCGCCGGGGCTTCCTCGGTCAGCGCGGGCTCGGCGACAGGCTCGACGGCAGCGCCAAGGTCTTCGCCGCGATCGGCGCGGGCCTGCTGGCCGCCGCGGGTCGCCGCTTGGGCAACCGCATCGCAATAGAGGCGGATTGCGCGCGCCGCGTCATCGTTCGCCGGAACCGGGAAAGCGATGCCGTCGGGCGAGACGTTCGAATCGAGGATCGCGACGACGGGGATGCCAAGGACATTGGCTTCCTTGATCGCCAGCTCTTCCTTGTTCGCGTCGATCACGAACATCACGTCGGGGATGCCGCCCATGTCGCGGATGCCGCCGAGCGACATTTCGAGCTTGTCGCGCTCGCGCGTCTTGTTGAGCACTTCCTTCTTGGTGAGGCCCGAGGTGTCGCCCGAAAGCTGCTCTTCGAGCGTCTTGAGGCGCTTGATCGAGTTCGAGATCGTCTTCCAGTTGGTGAGCATGCCGCCCAGCCAGCGGTGGTTGACGAAATGCTGGCCCGACGCGCGTGCCGCATCGGCGATCGGTCCCTGCGCCTGACGCTTGGTGCCGACGAACAGCACCTTGCCGCCCGCGGCCGAGGTCGACGAAATGAAGTCGAGCGCGCGCGCAAAGAGCGGCACGGTCTGCGACAGGTCGAGGATGTGGATGCCGTTGCGCGCGCCGAAGATGTACGGCTTCATGCGCGGATTCCAACGGTGGGTCTGGTGGCCGAAGTGCGCGCCGGCCTCAATAAGATTCTGCATCGTGACGACAGGAGCCGCCATAGTCTTTCTCCTTCCGGTTAGTCCTCTGAAAGGCAAGAACCGAGGCATCCGTCGGGGGATGGACCCGGCACCGGTATGTGCGCCTTCCATGTGGAATGGGCGGCCCGTTAGCGGCTTCGATCAGGAAAAGCAAGGCCCCGGCGCGCGATTTACGGCGCCAGATCGCCCGCACAGACACACGCATTGCCGCTCGATCCGGCGACAATCCGACTCGGTTCGTCGCAAAACCGTTGAGAACAAACCACGAACATGCAACAAAAACCGCTGCAAAGCCGTAGTTTCGCAAAAGCGCTTCGCCACGAAGCCGAAAGGACAAGATGATGGTTCAGGTCGCTGCCGCTCTCCTTTTCGCCATTGCCGCCGGTCTTGGCGTCACGGTCATTCTTGCGATGCTCCGCAGCAATGCGGACGCGATACTCTCCGCACTTCTCGGCGAAGGCGCCTTCACCTCACCCGCTGCGCCGGGACCGGTTTCCGATGGAAAAGCTATCAAATTGCGCGCCGCACCGGTGCGGCGCTTGGGAACTCACCGTAGCCGCGCTCCCTCGCGCAGCGTGAAGATCGTCAGCCACGCCGCCTGACGCGCGCGTAGCTCGCAATGCCGAAAGGCAGCAGCACCAGATAGATCGCGCTGACCGCAAGCAGCGTCCACCAGGGCGCAGTAATGAGCGCCGCGCCGAGGAGGCCGATTCCCGCAAGTGCGAACAAACGCCACGACCGACGTAACCGGAACGACGACCAGCTGTAGGTCGGCAGCGCCGAGATCATCAGCATCGCGACGCCGAGGGCCCACGGCATGACGACGAACCATTCGCGAAACCAGCCATTGCCGGTGACGAGCCACAAATAGATTGGCACGAACGCAAGTCCTGCCCCTGCAGGTGCCGGAATGCCGGTCATGAAGCCCGCCGACTTGTGCGGCTGGAAATCGGAATCCATACGCGAGTTGAAGCGCGCAAGGCGCAGCGCGCAGCAAACGGCAAGCGCAAGCGCCGCGGTCCAGCCGAACTTCGGCGCGTCGGTCAGCGACCAGAGGAAAAGGATCATCGCCGGCGCCACGCCGAACGCAATCACGTCGGATAAGGAGTCGAGTTCGGCGCCGAACTTGCTCTGCGCGCGCAGCAGGCGAGCGATGCGGCCGTCCATCCCGTCGAGCACCCCGGCAAAAATAACGGCCGCCACGGCAATTTCGAACTGTCCGCCGATCGCAAAGCGGACCCCCGTAAGTCCGAAGCAGAGCGCGAGCACCGTGATCGCATTGGGCGGAAAGGCACGCAGGCTGATCCCCCCGATGCGGCGCCCCGCGGCATCCGCCGGCGGATGATCGGCGTCGGTCACGCGTTATTGTCCTATGCCGTCGATAGTCTCCGACGTCCCGATCCGCGCCACGATCGTTTCGCCCGCGAGCGTTCGTTGCCCAAGGAGAACCTGAGGCGTCGTGCCTGCGGGAAGATAAACATCGACGCGGCTGCCAAAGCGGATCAGTCCGACCCGCTGCCCGGTCGCAAGCGTCGCGCCCATGCTGACGAAGGGCAATATCCGCCGCGCGACGAGGCCTGCGATCTGGGTAAAGCCGATCCGTACCCCGTCGGCGCGTTCGACGACGAAGTGCTGACGCTCATTCTCCTCGCTCGCCTTGTCGAGGTCCGCGTTCACAAATTTGCCGGGAATATAGACCAGCTTTTTCAGCGTCCCCGCCATTGGCGTGCGATTGATGTGAACGTCGAACACGCTCATGAAAATCGACACGCGCATCATCGTTGCTTCGTTCAGCCCATCGGGACCGGCGATTTCAACCGGCGGGGCGACTTCGGCAATCTGTGTGACAAGGCCATCGGCGGGGGCGATGACAAGATCCGCGCCTGTCGGCGTAATCCGCACCGGGTCGCGAAAGAAGGCGCCGACCCACGCGGTGATGCCAAGCATCAGCCACCCGGCAATCCCCCAACCCAAAAGCCAGAAACAAAGGGTAACGATCCCGGCGATCAGCAGGAATTTGCGTCCCTCGGGATGGATTGCCGGCCAGCGCCATTTGATGCCGCCGCCCGGACGATTGGATGATATACTATTGGACATGGCGGCCTTCTAGGGCGCGCGCCGGGCATAGACAATGGGATACGCACCGCGGCAGTTGAACATTCGTGCGGCATTGCCTAAGGCGCCCTGCATTCCGACTCCCCAAGAAAAGGCAGCAGCATGGGCAAGATCAAGGTAGCCAACCCGGTCGTCGAACTCGACGGCGACGAAATGACCCGGATCATCTGGCAATGGATCCGCGAACGGCTCATCCTGCCCTATCTCGACATCGACCTCCATTATTACGACCTCGGTATCGAGGAGCGCGACCGCACCGACGATAAGATCACCGTCGACGCCGCAAACGCGATCAAGAAATATGGCGTCGGCGTCAAATGCGCGACGATCACCCCCGACGAGGCGCGCGTCGAAGAATTCGGTCTTAAAAAGATGTGGAAGTCGCCGAACGGCACGATCCGCAACATCCTGGGCGGCGTCGTCTTCCGCGAACCGATCGTGATGAAGAACGTCCCCCGTCTTGTCCCCGGCTGGACCGACCCGATCGTCGTCGGGCGCCATGCCTTCGGCGACCAGTATCGCGCCACCGATTTCCGTGTCCCCGGCCCCGGCAAGCTGCGCCTGGTGTTCGAGGGCGAGGACGGCCAGACAATCGACGAGGAAGTGTTCCAGTTCCCTTCGTCGGGTGTCGCGATGGCGATGTACAATCTCGACGATTCGATCCGCGACTTTGCGCGCGCCAGCCTGAACTATGGCATCGCGCGCCAATGGCCGGTGTATCTGTCGACCAAGAACACGATCATGAAAGCCTATGACGGGCGTTTCAAGGATCTGTTCGAGGAAATCTTCCAGAGCGAATTCAAGGCGAAGTTCGACGAGCTCGGGATCACCTATGAGCATCGCCTGATCGACGACATGGTCGCATCGGCGCTCAAATGGTCGGGCAAGTTCGTATGGGCATGCAAGAATTATGATGGCGACGTCCAGTCCGACACCGTCGCGCAGGGATTCGGCTCGCTCGGCCTGATGACCAGCGTGTTGATGACGCCCGACGGCAACACCGTCGAATCCGAAGCCGCGCACGGTACCGTGACCCGTCACTATCGCATGCACCAGCAGGGCAAGGCGACCTCGACCAATCCGATCGCGTCGATCTTTGCCTGGACCGGCGGGCTCAAGCATCGCGGGAAGCTCGACGACAATGCGGCCTTGGTGAAGTTCGCCGACGACCTCGAAAAGGTCTGCGTCGCAACCGTCGAGAGCGGCAAGATGACCAAGGACCTCGCCCTGCTCATCGGCCCCGACCAGAATTGGCTGACGACCGAGGGCTTCTTCGAGGCAATCGTCGAAAATCTCGAAAAGAAAATGGGCGCCTGATCATATGAACGCCGCCCCCGCAAACGCGGGGACGACGTTAAATCGTCGGTTCCATAACACAACCTAGCCAATCGGGGCCGGCCCGCATAAGGTCGGCCCCTATGGTCTCGGAAAGTGATACGTCGGCGATCGGCAACGCCCTGGTCGTACTCGGTGCCGCAGGCATCGTGATCCCCGCATTTGCGCGCTTTCGCATATCGCCCGTCATCGGTTTCATTCTGGTCGGCTTGCTCGTCGGGCCGTCGGGGTTGGGCGCGCTCGCGCACGACTATCCGTGGCTTGATCATGTCACGATCGGATCGACCGAGGACATCGCGCTTTTTGCCGAATTCGGCATCATCTTGCTCCTTTTCTCGATCGGGCTCGAACTGTCGTTCCGCCGCCTGTGGCAACTCCGCCGGCTCGTCTTCGGGGTCGGCGCGACCGAACTGACGCTCGGCGGGGCCATATTGGGCAGCGCGCTGCTCTTCTTCGGCGATATGTCGCCGCCGGCGGCCTACGGGCTCGGCATCGCGCTCGCGCTTTCATCCACCGCGCTGGTAATGCCGATTGCAGGAACCAAGTCAGCGGTGGGGCGCGCATCCTTTTCGATGCTGTTGTTCGAGGATCTGGCAATCGTCCCGATCATCTTCATCCTCGGCGCCTTCGCCCCCAATCCGGCGGGCGACAACACGCAATTGCTGCTGACAACTTTGTGGCAGGGCGTCGCGGTCGTCGCGGCACTGGCGATCGGCGGCTGGTTCCTGTTGCCGCGCATCTTCGCGCAGGCCGCTCGCGCGAAGGACCCCGAACTCTTCCTCGCGGCGAGCCTGCTTGTTGTCATCATCGCTGCGCTCGCCACAGCGGGCGTCGGCCTGTCGCCGATCGTCGGCGCACTGCTTGCCGGTTTGATGATCGCCGAAACCGAATATCATGGCGAGGTCGAGGCGATCACCGCACCGTTCAAAGGGCTCGCGCTCGGGGTGTTCCTGATCAGCGTCGGAATGGGGCTGAACCTTGAAACCATCGTGAAGCAATGGCCGATGCTGATTGCGGCGGTGGTCGGCGTGGTCGCGGTCAAGGCAATCGTCACGGCGCTGCTGCTGCGTTTTTCGGGTGCGCGACAAGGCACCGCGGCCGAGGTCGGCCTGCTGATGGCAAGCCCGTCGGAAACCACCTTGATCGTCCTGACCGCTGCATTGCAGGCACAGCTCATCAGCCGCTCGACTGCCGAATTCTGGCAGCTTGTCACTGCGATCGGCCTGACGATTACCCCCCTGCTTGCACGCGTCGGCCACGACGTCGCGCGCCGGATCGAAATGGCAGGCGCCGAGCGCGAGGACGAGGCCATCCCCACGGCGCGCACGGTGATCGTCGGTTTCGGCCGTGTCGGTCGCACGGTCGCCGAGCTGCTGCGCGAACATGATCGCGCCTATGTCGCGGTCGATGCCGACATCGACACGGTCGCTCTGGCGCGTCGCGACGGGTTCAATGTGCGCTTTTCGGACGTCGCACGGCCGGGCGCGCTCGACAAGCAGGGGCTCGAACATGCCAATGCCATCGTACTGACGATGGACGACCCCGTGCAACAGCTGCGCATGACGCGCCAGCTCCGCAAGAAATATCCCGACCTGCCGATCGTCAGCCGCGCGCGCGATTCGGACCATGCAGCGGCGCTTTACGAAGCGGGCGCGACCGACGCCGTGCCCGAAACGCTGGAAAGCTCGCTGCAACTCGCCGAGGCTGTGCTGATCGACCTCGGCGTCGCGATGGGACCGGTAATTGCGTCGATCCACGATGTGCGCGCCAAAATGCGGCACGACATCATGACCAAAGGGCATCTGGAGCGCGAGCCGCGCATCAACCGGCTGCGGACGCCGCCGACGGGTGCGCAGCGGGCAACCGAAGACTAAACGCCTGGCGTCGGCCGCCGGGCGCTGCTGTCCCTGCGCCTACCGACCCCCGACCGCTGCCTTGCCTAGCGCCGACGCATCGGCAAGTGACATGCCCTGCGGCAGGATTGCCATCGACCATTGGCGGTCGGGTTTCAGATAGGCGCGTGCCAGCCGCTGGATGTCGGCCGCCGTCACGGCGCTGATATCGTCCTGAATCGTCAGCGCATTGGCGGCAACGCGCGGATCGCGCGTCGCGCCTTCGAGCAGGAACATCCAATAGACGTTGCCCGTCGAGGCGCGCGCAACCTGCTCGCGCAGCGGCCCGGCGTTGCGCGCCAGTTCATCGGCGCCGATCGGATTCGCGACCAGATCGGCGGCGATATCGCGAGCGATGGCGTAAAAACGGTCAATATCGCGCGGAGCCAGCAAGCTTCCGACGAGCAGATAGCCGCCGCTGCCCTCGAAACCGGTCGGCCAATAGCTGTCGACGACCGGGCCGTAGCTTGCCCCCTGCTCGGCGCGCAATCGGTCGAAGAGGCGGTCGTTGAAAATGGCGGCGAGAATGTCGAGACCGCGTGCATCGCGCGGCGATGCCAGCCCACCGCCCGTCGGCCATGCGGTCATCGCCGCCGCTTGCCCCTTTTCGCCGCGATGGAAGGAAATTTCGGGCGCCACCGTATGCGCGGCGAACTGGACACGCTGCCCGCTCGACGGAACGATCGGGGCACGCGGCGAAAGCGCACCAAATGTCTCGGCCAGCAGCGTCGTGTAATCGACGCCCTGCAGATCACCGAACAGCTGGACCTCGATCGGCCCGCTTGCCAGCCGCGGCTCCCAGAACTCGCGGAACGCCTCTGGCGTCAGCGCCTCGATCGCTGCCCGGTCGGGCGGCGACCAGCGCGCATCATTGCCCGAGAGCCACCCGCGCAAATGTCGATCGAGGACCGCATTGGGCGTCGCGTCGTTGAGGTCATAGCCGGTCAGAAAGCCGACGCGAAGCCGCTCCACGGGCGCCTTGTCCCAACGCGGATGGGCGAGCTTTCCGGCCATCAGTTTCAGCTGGTCGCGAAGATCAGCGGGTTTGCTTTCGGCTGTCAGCTCGAACGCGTCGTCGTCGATCGAAAAGCCAAGCTGTATCTGGCGACCATTGGTCAGTTGGTCGAGCTCATTCTGGCCCCAGGGACCCACCCCGCTCGCGACCAGCGCATAATCGCCCGTCCACAAAAGGTTCGGCGCATCGGCCGCGACGCTTCGATTCCCGGTGCCGAAGCGCACATTGACGCGCACCTTGCCCGGCTCAACGCGGTTGTTCGAAACGAGCGCCGTCACCCCGTTCGAAAATTCGATCCGTTCGGCACGAAGCCCCGGAAGCGGCGCGCTGGCAACAAGAGTGCCTGGCGTTCCAAGCGAGGGAAGCTGGGTGAAATCGGCAGCCACGCTCGTCAGCCGGTCATCGCGTATGGTCGCGGGCGCTGCAAGCGCCGCAAGCAGCGCCTTTTCTCCACCCTCGGTCGCCTTCGGACTGGTCAGGACGACCCGCGTCGCGTCGCCCCGGAAAACCGCCTTGCTTGTCGCCAGCATGACTTCGGGGGTTGCCGAGGCGCGGATCGCGCGGAACATATCGACCTGACCTTGCGGGGTCGACACCACCTCGTTGATGTCGACCGCCCGTACCAGATCGTCGGCAAGGCGCGCACCGGGTTCGTTGCGCGCATTCTCCAGCTCTTTCATCAAAAAGGCCTCGATCTCGTTCGCTTCGCGATCGATATCGGCCTGCGAGGGCGCGGTCGTAACAGCGTCTGCGATGACGCCCCGCACGTCGGCGAGCGCATCCTTCCAGTCGCCGAGCGGCACGATCTGCGTCAGCGTAATATCTGCGCTGCGGCTGATATATTCCTGTTCGACCGTCGCGACGAGATAGCTGCCGCCGGTGCGGGCACGGTTTTCGAGGCGCCGGTTGACCAGCGCCAGCGCGATGAACTCAAGGTAGAGACGACGGGTATTCTCGACCGTATCGACGCGCTTTATCCACGGCCGGATCATCGCCAGCGTCAGCGCGGCGGGCTGATTGGCTTCGACAATTTCCTTGACCACGGCAGCCTTGGGGTCGGGTTTTCCGAAATCCGGCTGGCGCGGCGCCGGGCCGTCGCCGCGCCAGTCGCCGTAATATTTCGCAATCAACCGCGCGAATTCGGCGGGATCGCCGTCCCCCACGATGACGACGACCGTGCGGTCGGGACGATACCAACGCTTGTGGAAGGCGGCGACAGCGGACGCGCGCGCGACCTCGAGCGAGGCGGGCGTACCGATTGGGGCGCGGTCGCCGAGCAACTGGCCTGCGAACAAATGGGCATTGGTCGCGTCGGCGATACGCCGCTGCGGACCGTCCGATTCGCGCAGTTCGGACAGGACGACGCCGCGCTCGGCGGCCACAGCAGCGTCGGAAATGCGCGGCTCGCGGATCATTCCCGCGAGCAGCTTCATGCTCTCGTCGAGATTGGCGCCCGTCGCACTCGGCAGGTCGAGTTGGTACACGGTCTGCGTCGGCGTCGTCTGCGCATTCGAATCGCTACCGAATGTGACGCCAAAGCGTTGCCAGATCCGCTTCGCCTCGCCGTCGGGAATATGTTCGGACCCGCGGAAGCTCAGATGTTCGAGCAAGTGTGCAAAGCCGCGCTCCTTGTCGGTTTCGAAGAGCGATCCGACGTCCATACGCACGCGGATCGAAACCTGCCCGGGAGGCACGCCATTGTTGCGCACCGCATAGCGCACGCCGTTCGGCAGCTCGCCGAACTGCCATGCGGCATCGCGCGGAATGTCGCTGCCCGCATAGAGCCAGCTCTGATTCTTGGCGCTTTGTGCGGCCGTCGCCATTTCACTGTCGGCGGGCGCCGCGAATGCCGCGGGCACCAGCAACAATGCGCTAGCTGCAAAAGCGGAAACAAGAATTCGGTGAGGGGCATGCGGCGCATGCGTCGGGGCGTTGGGCATCGGCGCATATTATCCTGTTCAAAGCTTGCTGGCCACTGAACTGACACGGCTTGTCGCACGCGCGCACTCGGCCTAGCGATAATCCATGACCGAGCCGACGCCCGATCCCGGATCGCCCACCGCGCCACCGCTTGCCGCGGCCGTCCAGATGAGGAGCGGGTTCGATCCTGCTGAAAATCTTTCCGTCATCGACCGCGCGCTCGGTGACGCTGCGGCAGCGGGGGCGGCGATGGCGTTTCTTCCCGAAATGTCCCTGTTGCTCGACCGTGACCGCGCGCGGTCGGCGGCATATATGGCCCGCGAAACCGATTCCCCATGGCCTGCGGCTTTGCAGGACATGGCGCGGCGTCACGGGATCTGGCTTCACAACGGCTCGATGCCCCTTCTCGCCGACAACGGCGCGCGGCGCGTCAATCGCAGCCACGTCATCGCAGGCGACGGCAGCATAAGGGCGCGATACGACAAGATTCACATGTTCGATGTCGATCTGCCGACGGGCGAGCGCTGGACCGAATCCGCAGCCTATGAAGGTGGAGGCGAGATCGTGGTCGTCGAAACTCCGATCGGCCAACTGGGCCTCACCATCTGTTTCGACCTGCGCTTTCCTGAACTTTTCCGGGCGCTGGTCGAACGTGGAGCCGACGTCATCGCTGTTCCCGCAGCCTTCACCGTCCCGACGGGTGAAGCGCATTGGCATGTCCTGCTTCGCGCCCGCGCAATTGAAACCGGATCGCATGTGATTGCTGCAGCACAACAAGGCACGCACGCCGACGGCAGGGCGACCTTCGGCCACAGCCTGATCGTCGATCCGTGGGGCGCGGTGCTGGCAGAGGCGGGCGACAGCGAAGACGCCTACCGTCTTGCCATAGCGCCCATCGCGCCGGGCGCCGTCGCTCGGGCGCGCGGTGGCATCCCGCTCGACCGCTCACGTCACGCCCGCTCGGCAAAATTCGACTAGCGGGGCGAAAGCCGAACCGCAGCCCCCGCCTGCTTCGTCAGGACGGCGCCAAAAGTCAGTAGCCCGTAATGCACAAAGGGCCCCGGGGAAGAAACCCGGAGCCCTTTGAAAATTTCGTTCTGATCAGCCGGTAATTACGGGCTGGTCGGGGTATCGTCGTTGTTGTCCGACGCGATGATGATGCCGCCAACAATGGCGACGAGTGCCACGAGCGCGATGATCCAGCTCGTGCCGCCTTCCAGCTCGCTCTGACCGTCGACGGTCGAGAACGCACGAGCGCCATCGACTGCGGGAGCAGCCGAAGCCACGACCGGAGCCGCGATCATCGAAGTCGCTGCGAGGGAGATCGCAACTTTCTTAAGCAGGTTCATCATATTCTCCGTCCACTGGATTTGATCTTCTCGAATCGAATTGAGAGCAAGCTCTCCGTCCAATCCGGCCTCACCGCTCTAAGCTTCGCTACAAATAATTGCAACGATGATCTGCATTATGGATCCAATTGTTAGGAAATCACTAAATTAGGAAAAAGTTTCATTTTAGCGACAAATTCTATCCGCGACGCACGCGCTCGAAAGGCTCGCACGTTACCGGGTATCCCAAATGGTCCGGGATACAAAGATGCGTCGCTCCATCGCGAACTTCAATCCATGGTGTTATCAACTCGACCGGAAAATCGCACGCATGCGCTGCAAATTCTGAAAAATCGCCCGCGAGCGCCAAGCGTTCGAGGTTGCGACGGGTTGGAAAAATCACCGAAACCGCGCCACGATCAGCCATTTCGAGCGTCTCGCGCGCGCTCGCCCAGAATATGTGGCTGTGCTCAGCAGCCTCGACAGTCAATTCATGGCGGTGCGACGGCGATACAATAGCAAAGAAACGCGTGTCGAACGTGCGTGCTTCCTTGAAATTGGGGCACCAGCGCGCAAAGGGAACCATTGCATCAAGCGACAGTCTATCGCCGCGCTGTGCCAGAATATCCGACAGCAGCACGCCCGCGAGGAGATCTTCGCGGACAGAGGCAATTTCGGCATCGTCAAGCGCGGGCCACCCCACGGCAAGCCCCGTTTCCTCAAGCGTCTCACGCAGCGCCGCGACGCGCGCCGCGCCTTCGGCGGGTTCGCCCTCAAAGCCGCAGAGCTGGGCTACGACCAAGTCGTCGGGATCGACGCGTCCGCCGGGAAATACGACCGCGCCGGCCGCGAAGGCCATCGTCGTCGCGCGTTTGACCATCAGAATCTCATCTGGACCACCATTCGCGGCGGGGCGCATGATGACAAGCGTAGCGGCGGGTATCGCGCCATCTGGCAAGGACGCGGGCGAAATATCGGACCTCATGCCGAGGGCGATACCTGCGGGGCGTCCCCGTGTCACCCGGCGTATGACTATGCCATTGCCTGACGGAACGGTGCAGTGCAGGATGAACCGGCGGAAGCGGCCGGGAGCAAGGCCATGGGAATAGTCGAGATTTTGGGTGTCGCGGGCAGCCTCAGCCTGCTTGCCGGATGGCGTCTCTATTTGACCGTCCTCGCGACAGGAATTGCAATGCACTTCGGATGGCTTCCGCTCCCCGAACATCTCCAAGCGCTGCAGGTTTTTGCCAATCCTTGGGTTCTTGGCGTCGCCGCTGCAGGAACGGTCGCGGAATTTCTGGCCGACAAGATTGCTTGGGTCGATTCCGCGTGGGACGGTAGCCACTCGATTATACGTCCGCTTGGCGGAGCCCTGCTCGCGCTGGCACTGGTCGACGCGTCCGATCCGGCGTGGCAGGTCGTTGCATTTCTGCTCGGCGGCGGCGGCGCCCTGCTCAGTCACGGCGCGAAAGCGACGACGCGCGCCGTCATCAACGTCAGCCCCGAACCTTATAGCAATGCAGTGGTTTCAACCGGCGAAGACATCGCGACCGGCGGTCTTCTGGCGCTTGCCATCGCCTTTCCGCCGCTGGCGATCGCGATCGCAATCCTGATGGCGATCGCCGCGGTGATCGTGATCATCGCGCTACGTCGACTGCTCCGCAATATGAAGGCAGGAATGAAGAAGATGCTCGCCGCCGACCCGTCCCCGGCGCCGGACCTCCCGCCCCCTGCCTAGCTCGCCAGCAGAGCCTTCAGCGGCGTGTCGGTGTCGGCAAGCTGTTCGGCGGTGGCTTTGAGCCCCGCAGTGACAATCATCCGGCCCTGAACATAATCCTTGGTCGCATTGACACAGTCGAGCGCGACGACCTTTCCGGCCTTGAGATAGACGATCGAGAAGCTGTGCGACGCGGGATCGCCGCGGAGGATAGCCTGGTCATGCCCGGTCGAGAGGCCCGCGGTCTGAAGCTTCAGATCATACTGGTTCGACCAGAACCACGGAATCGCATGATAGGGCGCCTCGACGCCGCAAATTCCCTTGGCGACGACATTCGCCTGATCATTGGCATTCTGAACCGATTCCAGACGGATGACCAACCCGTCGGCAAAATCATTCTCATGCGCCGCGCAGTCGCCGATCGCATAGATGTCGGGAAGGCTCGTCTTGCAATAGCGGTCGACGAGGACGCCATTGCCGCCTTCGGCGCCCGCCGCGACGAGCGGCTCGACCGCCGGGATGATGCCGATGCCGACGATGACGAGATCGGCGGGGATCACCTCGCCGCCCGCAAGGCGCACGCCTGTGACGTGGCTTTCGCCCTCAATCGCCTCGACATTGACGCCGAGGCGAAGGTCGACGCCGTGATCGCGATGCTCCTTTTCGTAAAAGCGCGAAAGTTCCTCGCCCGCGACACGCGCAAGCACGCGGTCGAGCGCTTCCAACAGCACCACCTTCTTGCCCGCCTTGCGTAGCACCGCCGCGGCCTCGAGCCCGATATAGCCGCCGCCGATCACGACGATCTGGTCCGCGCTTTCGGCGGCTGCCTTCATCGCGTCGGCATCGGCGCGCGTGCGCACGCCCTGCACGCCCGGGAGGTCGCCGCCGGGGATCGGCAGCATCCGCGGCCTTCCACCCGTCGCCCATACCAGCTTGCTATAACCGATCGTCTCGCCCGCGTCGGTCGCCACGCAATGCGCCACCGGATCGACCGAAACGACGCGCTTGCCGAGCAGCATCGTTACCGCGCGCTCGTCCCAATATTTGGCGGGACGCAGTAGGATGCGCTGGAATTCTTTTTCGCCGGCGAAATATTCCTTCGACAAAGGCGGACGATCATAGGGAAGGTCGGTTTCGTCGCCGACGATAGCGATGCTACCTTCGAACTTCTGCGTGCGCAGCGATATGGCCACCTGCGCCCCGCCATGGCCACCGCCCACAATCACCACGTCGAAATGCATCTGTCGCCTCCCCAAATTCGGCCCGATGCCCCTTGCACAGGGGGAGGCGGCGGGCAAGCGCCGCTCCGGATCACGCAGCCGGCAGGATCGGCTATCGCCCTGACAATGCGGGGTCGGGCGGGCTCTCTGCGATCGTGCCCGACTCGCTGGCTCCCGGCGGAACCTCATCGGCCGCCCCAACCGCGGCGTCGAGGGCCTTGGCGCGCGCTTCGATTTCCTTGCTTGCGGCATCATAGCGCGCGTCGAAGTCGGGCTCCTCCTTGCACGCCCCAAGGAGCAATGCCGCGATGTACGGAAGCGCCCGCATCAATAATCTTTCCGGTAGCGGATACTGAGGTTCGACTGGCCCGAACCCCCCGCCTGGCTGAGCAGCGACAATGCCCGCGTCAGGCTGATTTCGAGCTGGGTGGCGGTATAGCCGCGCCCGTCGGTGATGATCTCCAGGTAAATATCCTTCGAAATATATTGCCCCGCGGCGATCGCAGTGCCGCGCCCTTCAGTATCGTCGGCGCCGAGCACGCGCAGTCGGTCGATCCCGGTCGCCGACTGGAGCGCACCGAGCGGGCTGAGCCCGCCGCTGCCGCGCAGGGCGTTGAGCGAAGCGGCGAGTTGCACCGCCTGAAGCGGCGACAATTCGGTGATCGATCCGCCGAACAGAATGCGCGACACAATCTCGTCCTGTGGCAGTCCCGGTATGCTGGAAAAGCTGATCTGCGGATTTTGCGCACGGCCCGACACGTTGACGTTCACCGTCACATTGTCGAACGTGTCCGACGCGACGAGCCGCAGCGCAGGGTCATAGACATCGCCCGTCGGGAAGCTGATCCGCCCTTCGTCGAGCGTGAACGAGCGTCCTGCAAAACCCAGCGTCCCGCGCACCAGTTCGATATCGCCCGTCACGCGCGGCGCCTGCGTCGTCCCCGTCAAGGTAACATCGCCCTGCCATTCGGACTCCAGCCCCATGCCCGAGACATAGATTTCGTCGCCTGCGCGCAGCCGGATGTTGAGGCGGATCAGGTCAAAGAGGCTGCCACCGACCGCCGCGATGCCGTCGCCGCTGACGCGCGGGCGACCAGCAGGGGGCTTGCGGCGAACGCCGGTTAGCGCGGGCACCTGCGCTGCGCCTTCGCGCACGATCCGATAGCGCGATTCGGGAAGCTGCAGATCGCCCGACAGCAGCGCCGTCTGCCCGGCCCGCTTTTCGAGCGTCAGCGTGCCTGTCGCGCGCGCGCCGATATTGTCGCTTCGCGCAAGCCGCGCATTGTCGAGCGTCGCTGTAAGATTCATCGGATAGCCGTCCGACGCCGCAAGGCTGATGAAACCGCTCGCCGAAAGGCTGCCGTCACCGGCGGTGGCGGTGAGTTCATCGATCTCGAGCCGGTTCCCCGTGAACCGGCCATTGACGGCCAAATTGGTCAGGCGCGTGCCATAGGCTTGATTCTCATAAGTCAGCGTCTTGCCGCGCACGACGCCTTGCAGGCAGGGATCGTCGAGGCGGCAACCGAAGTCGGCAGCGACGCCGATCGGCCCGCCCACATGCTGGCCAGCAGGGCCGACGAAGCTGTAGAGCGTATCGGCCGGACCATTGTAGCGGATACCGCCGCCGAGCGGCGCGGCGCGTAGCCGTTCCGTCCAGCTTCCTGCCCCCGGCCCCAACGGACGTAGCGATGCCTGCATCCGCCCTATCACGCTGCCGCGCTTGCGCACGACCGCGCGCGCTTCGCCGCCGTCGGAAAGCAGTTTGCCCGCGAGATTGATGTCGACCGGTTCGCTGACCGATGCGGCGGTGGTGCGCGTAAAATTGTCGATAGTCAGCCGTGCGTCGGCGCGCGGGAAAGCATCGGCGCCAGCCTGCTCGAAATCGAGGCTGCCGCTCGCGCGTCCGCCCAGCCCCATATCGGGATAGACGGCGTTGAGGATCGCCATATTGACGCGGTCGAGACGGCTCTGCAGCATAATGCCATCGCCGAAACGCCCCGCAATGCGCGCGTTGCTTCCGCGTCCCAGATTCACCGTCGTCGGCAGCAATTCATAACCGTCGTCGCCGGGGACGATCCGCGCGGGCGACGTCGTGCGGAAATTGATGCCGGTGGCGCGCCCCTGAACCGACGCGCGCCAGAGCCCGGGCGCGAGATCGGCGTTCGCCGCAACGCGGAAAGGCACGCCGTTCGTCCCCTCGACAAGCGCCTGCGCCTTGCCGGTGCCGTCGCGATAATCGATCTTCACACGTCCGACGGCAATATCGAAGTCGCGGATGCGCGTCTGCGCAAACTGTATATCGGCAACGATATGCGGGCTGTCATAAAGCGTCACATCGGCATCGACGATCGCGCCGCCGACGGTGAGTTGCGCCGGTCCCTGCAAGGACAGATTGTTCGCACGCAAGTTGATCGCCGCGGCCTGATGCGGTCCCGCTGCGCTCAGTCGCACGAGCCCGCCGAGTCCCTGCCCCCTCGCATCGAGCTGTCCAACGAAGGGTCCCGCATCGCTGCGGACGAGCCGGCCCGAAAAACCGATGCCCGACAGGTCGCCGCGTTCGACCTCGATTGTCAGCGGTCCCGACGCGGTCAGCAGGACGACGTCCGCCGACAGCGGGCCATAGTCGGTTTCGCCGGTGGCAGCGAGACGATAGCCGTTGGGCGCACCGTTCACCCGCGCCTCGAGATTGGCGAGCCCGATACCAAGCCCCGGCCGCTCTGCGGTGAGCGTCGCGCGCGGATCGCTAATTGTTCCCGCGAGCTCGACGCCAAGCGGACCATAGTCGCTCGACATGGCACGCGCGCTCAGTTGGACGCGACCGTCGGGCGCATAGCTGCCGCGCCCGCTCGTGATCCGCAGCAACGGCGATGTGAGGCGCAGGTTCGCGAAGCGCACGAGCCCGTCGGTGCCGTAACGTACATCCGCCGAGACAGTGCCGTTGCCGCCGAGCAAATCGCGGACACCCGAATTGAACAGCCGCGTCGAACGCGCGCGAACGCGCCCCGCAATTTCGAACCCGCCATGCGCCGCCGTCAGGAGATCGGCGTCGGTATCGATGTCGAAAATGCCGACGCTTTCGATTCGATAGTCGTTGACCCGCCCGTCGATCGCACCAGTGTAGAAACCGCGGTTGAAGTCGGCGATCACGATCGCCTTGGCATCGATCCGCGACGATCGCAGCCGCAGATTGTCGCTGAGCAACCGCCCTTCGGCAAAGGCAAGATCGCCGTCGAGCCGCACCGCGGTGAGCGTCCCGCCCGCAACGCTGTCGAGCCCGCGGATGCGCGCGGCGCGCCCGACGACGGGAATGACAATCTGATCGGCGTCGATGCGCGCCTTTCCCGACAGGCTGAGCCTTTCAACGACAATATCGTTAAAGGCGAGCGCCGCCGCATTGGCCCGATAGTCGACCGTGGGGTGTGCAAATGCGCCGTCGAGGCGCGCCGTCGCGCGCACGCCGTTTCCGCGCACCGCGGGCGCGATGGCCCCGGGACGGACGACATTGAGAGCGAGTTGCAAACCGTCATAACGGTTCGTTCCCAGATCGACCCCTCCGCTGACGCCGAGCCGCATCGCTTCCGACGCGACGGCGCCATCGAGGTCGGCTTTTCGCTCGTCGAGCTTTGCGACCAGATCGACCCGTGTTTCGGCGCCGAGCAGCGCGGCTAGCGAGCCGGAGAAGAGGCGCGAGGGCTGCGCTGTTCCCTTGGCCGCGAATCTGCCGTCGCGCGCCGTCAGACCGATGCGTGCAAGCGGCGCGGATCCAAGGCTGGCGGTGAGCGACCCGTCCCACTTCGCCCAATCGCCGCGCCCGTCGAGCTGCGCTGTGAGCGGTTCGTCCAGTCCCGCCATCGCCGCGATAACGCCGTCCTGCGGCGCGCTGAGGTCCAACGTCATCGCCAGCCGGTTGGCTTCGGGGACCGCATCGAGCAGCAGTTTGACCCGGTCGCCTCGCGCACCGGCGCCAACGGTCACGGCATTGGCGCTGACCTGCGCACGCCGGTCGGCAATTGCGATCTTGCCATCGATTTGCGCTACCTGCCGCTCGCCGGCGACGGCAGGCTCGAAGACGAAGCGATCGACGCGCAGGCGGCCAACGTCGATGTCGATATCGGGAAGCAGCGGCTCGCCCGTGTCGGGAACCGGCTTGAACTGCGGCAAGCGCTGCAAGCGAATTTCCTCGGCGGTCGCCGAGCGAATGTCGATATGGTTCGAAAGATAGGCGAATGGTCGCCAGTCAATCCGCAGTTCGGGCGACGCCAAGAATACGCCCTCGGGGTCCGACAGGGTGAAATCGCGCACGACCATCGCGCCGTAAAGCGATCCGTCGAGCCGGCCGATGCCGATCGTCATCCCGTTCTCAAACTCATATTTCTCGATCTGGGTGACGACGAAACGCCGTCCGGCGTCGCTATTGAGCCCGACGAGAAAGAGTGCGACCAGCGCGAGAAGGCCGAGGATGGCAACCGCAGCGCCGCGCGCGATGCGCGAGGTCCGGCGCGGTGTTGCCGCACCGTCGGCGACCGGAGGCGCCTCTTCCGCCATCAGAAAGCCTGCCCGATCGACACATAGACACTGACGCGCGATTCTCCCGGCTGGCGGTCGATCGGCGTCGCGATGTCAAGCCGCATCGGCCCGAAATTGGTGTAGAAACGCCCGCCAATCCCGGCGCCGAAGCGCAGGTTCGAAAAATCGGGCGTCGATCCGCGATAGACCTGCCCCGCGTCGACGAAGCCGACGACGCCGAAATTACCGAAGCGATAGCGCGCCTCGACCGCTGCTTCGTTCACGCTCCGCCCGCCGATGGGATCATTGTTGGGGTCTTTTGGGCCGAGTTGCTGATAACCGAAGCCGCGAACCGAACCGCCGCCACCGGCGTAGAAGCGCCGCGACGGCGCCAATAGTTCGCGCGCGGCGCCGATGATCGAGCCGACGCGAACGCGCCCCGCAAGCACGACGCTGTCGGTGACCGGATAATAGCCGCTCACGTCGACACGCGCACGCATATAGGGCGAGAAGCCGCCCGCAAACGACCCTTCGGGCTGGAGCAGCGTCGTGATGCGAAAGCCCTTCGTCGGATCGAGCAGACTGTCGGTGCGGTCAATCCCGACCTGTCCGCTGATCCCGGCAATGGTATAGAAATCGCGGTCGCGCAAACCGCGCGTGAACTCATAATCGTCTTCGCTCGTTGCGATCAGTTCAACACCGAAGGCATAGGTGAACTTCTTTTGCCAAATTGGCGTCGAATCATAGCTGATGCGCGCGGCGACGCGGCCCGTGATTGCCTCGAACGCGTCATAGTTGCTGCGCGTCGCCTCGGCGACCAGTTCGAACGTGCGGTCCCGCCGCCCCGCATTCGAACGGCGTAGCGTCGCGCCGATCCCCTGCTCCTGCGTGCCGACAATGGCACGTCCGATCAGTGCTCCTTCGGGCGGGAACAGATTGCGATGCGTCCAGCTCCCTTCGAGCCGCAGCCCTTCCCCCGTGCCATAGCCCGCGCTCGCGGCAATGGTACGCGGCGGCCCCGCCTGCTGGGTGACGAGCGTTGTCACATATTCGGTATCGTCGCCCGCGCTTTCGCCGGTGCGCTGCGGCTCGACCGCTACCGTCGCAAACAGCCCCGTCGCGACGAGGGCCTGGCGCAAATCATCAACCATCCGGCTGTCGTAAAGGTGGCCGCGTTCGAAGCGCGCGAGGACTTCGACATGCTCGGCGTCAAAGGCGAGATCGCCCGTCGTCTCGATAGCGCCGAAACGCGACCGGGGCCCGATCTCGACCGGCAGGGTATAATCGCCCTCGCCCGTCGCGCCGTCGAGGAGGATGTCGCGCTGGCCAACCTTGGCGAAGGGATAGCCTTCCTCGGGCAGTTTGAGCGCGATTGCCGCCTCGGCGCCCTGGATGCGCTGCGCGACGATCGGCTCGCCGATGGTCAGCGGGAAATTATCGGCAATCAACGCCGGGGGAACGGTCGGTTCCGCATCGATTGAAACAGACCCGAGCGTGTATCGCTGTCCCGGCGTTATATCGAGGATCACAGTGAGCGGCGCGTTGCGTTCGCGTGCGGTCCGGTCGATCCGCGTACCGATCGCCGCGTCATAAAAGCCCTCGGACGCAAGGATTCGCTGCATAAGGTCGGCATCGGCGCGGAGCCGCGCGCGCACCATTGCCGCATTGTCCGCCTTGCCGTCGCCATCGTAAAGCGCCGACAGGTCGCTGAACAGGTCCGCAAGATCGACGTCGCTTGCGGCATCGGCAGCGTCCAACCCGTTGACCTGCACAATATAGGTGACGCTGCGGTCGCGGGCTTCCTCTTCGGCCTCGGCATATTCCACCGGTTCGACGTCAAAGCTTTCGAGCGGCGGAAGCGGTGCGGCCAGCTCGACATCGCTGATCGGCGCGTCACCGATCGCCTCGACGACGTCGCCGTCGGCGAGCGCGGGAATAGCAACACCATCGACCACCGGCGCCCCGTCGGCAGCGTCGTCGTCCTCCGCAGCGTCGGCGTCACCCGACGCGGCTACGGCGGTCAGCCGACGCTCGAATTCGGCGATCGTTTCCAGCGGACGATCGAGTTCGGGATCGTCCTCGGCGGCGATATCGGGGATCGCCCGCTCGAACTCGTCGTCATCGATGATCGGCGGAACCTCGGGAAATTGCGCACCCGCTGGAGGCGGCGTGGGCGCAGCAATGTCATCGGGAGCGGTTGACGGTTTCGGCGCGGCGGGGGCGTTGGCGGGGGACGGTTCGGGCGGTTGGGCGACGACCAGCGAGCCATGTCCTATGGCGAACGCAAACGCCGACAGCCCAACGAGCGACCGCAACAGCGGCGCACCCGCTCTCCCCAAATCGCAAGGCTTTTCAAATGGTCGCATCTGCCCTCGGTCAAGGCGCATTTGTGGCTTGCGGGGTGCAGCGGCGCAACCGGAATCTCCCTTTACCGGTCAACGTGCAGGATTCGGGGGAGTTCCGCGCCTTGCCTGGCGCCCAGCCCTAGCTGTCAGCGCCAAAGAGGTCGCGGCTATAAACCTTGTCGGCGACATCGGCGAGGTCGTCGGTAACGCGATTGGCGATGATGACATCGGCTTCGGTCTTGAAGGCGTCAAGGTCGCGAACGACGCGCGAGTTGAACAGCAGTTCCTCCTCAAGGAGCGGCTCATGAACGATCACCTCGATCCCCTTCGCCTTGATCCGCTTCATCACGCCCAAAATACTGCTGGCACGGAAATTGTCCGATCCTGCCTTCATCGCAAGGCGATGGATGCCAACGACGCGCGGGTTGCGCTTGATGACCTCGGCCGCGACGAAATCCTTGCGCGTCGTATTCGACGACACGATCGCCGCGATCAGATTTTGCGGCACGTCCTGATAATTGGCGAGCATCTGCTTCGTGTCCTTGGGCAGGCAATAGCCGCCATAGCCGAAGGATGGGTTGTTATAGAATTGCCCGATGCGCGGATCGAGGCACACGCCTTCGATCACCTGCCGCGAGTCCAGCCCGTGAGTCGCGGCATAGGTGTCGAGTTCGTTGAAGAAAGCGACGCGCATCGCAAGATAGGTGTTGGCGAACAATTTGATCGCTTCTGCCTCGGTATTGCCGGTTTGGAGGATGGCTGCCTCGGGCTTCAGCGACGCTTCGAGAAGCAATTGGCCGAATTCGCGCGCGCGCGGATGCGTGTTACCGACGATGATTCGCGACGGGTGGAGATTGTCAAAGAGCGCGCGCCCTTCGCGCAGGAACTCGGGCGAAAAGATCACCGTGTCGGTATCATGTTCGGCGCGCATCCTTTCGGTGAAGCCGACAGGGACCGTCGATTTGACGACGATCAACGCGTCAGGCGCCATCACGAGCGCGTCTGCAATCACTGCCTCGACCGTGCTCGTGTTGAAATAATTGGTGTCGGGATCATAGTCGGTCGGTGTCGCAACGACGACAAAGTCGGCACCGCCATAGGCCGCTTGCTTGTCGAGCGTAGCAACGAGATCGAGCGGCTTGTTGGCGAGATAATCCTCGATCTCGGGGTCGGCGATGGGCGACTGGCGTGCATTGATCTGTTCGACCTTGCGCGCGTCGATGTCGAGGGCGACAACGCGGTTCCGCTGGGCGAGCAGCACGGCGTTCGATATGCCGACATAGCCCGTCCCGACGACGGCGATCTTGGGAGCGGAGGCCGAGACGCCGGATTGCGATGCGGGGGATGCGGACAAGTCGATATCCTTTGTCTGACGGGAGCGGCTCAGTAGCAAGCGCGCGCGCTGCGCTCAACACGCGCCGCGCGTGTCAGGTGCCGCAATAGGTCACATAGGGTTCGGCGTCGTCGGGACCGGGACCGGCAAATTCGCTCCATTCGTCACGCGCGACAAAGGGATTGCGGACGACATCGAGCAATGCCAACCAAGGCGCCATATCGCCCACCTCGGCACTTTCGAGCGCGGCTTCGACACGATGGTTACGCGGAATATAGAGCGGATTCACCGCGTCCATGGCGTCGGCCCGCGCAAGCGGCTCGTCGGTTTCGCGCGCAAGCCGCTCCCACCAGTCAGCGATCCACGATGCCATGGCGTCGGGATAGGGCATCAGGCTTTCAAGCAGCTTTCCGTCACCGCGCAGCATCATGGCGAGCCCGCGGAAAAAGAGCGTGAAGTCAATGCGATTGCCCTCAAGCGCATCGAACAGCGAATCGAACAATTGCTGGTCGCCGTCCTCCGATTGTTCGAGCGCCAACTTGCGCCGCATCACTGCCGAGAGCGCCGCGGCGAAGCGAGCGGGGATGGTGTCGGCAAGCGCCTTGGCCGCTTCCACCGCGGCAGGGTCGATGGCATGGATCGCGGGAAGCAGCGCTTCGGCAAAGCGCGCCATGTTCCAGTGCATTATCCGCGGCTGGTTGCCATAAGCATATCGGCCTTGCGTATCGATCGAGCTGAAAACGGTGCTCATCGCGAAACGATCGACGAACGCACAGGGACCGTAATCGATCGTCTCGCCGCTGATCGCGACATTGTCGGTGTTCATGACGCCATGGACAAAGCCGATGCCGAGCCAGCGCGCGACGAGATCGCATTGCAGACCGATGACGCGGTCGAGCAACGCAAGATGCGGGTTCGCCTGATCGGCAAGGTCCGGAAAATGCCGAGCGATACTGTAATCGGACAGCCGCGCGACATGCTCCGCGCCGAAATGCGCAGCGAAGAACTGAAAGGCTCCGACGCGGATATGGCTGCTCGCGACGCGCGTGAGGACGGCGCCCGGATGCCCGCGCTCGCGCTGCACCCGGTCGCCCGTCGCCACCGCCGCAAGCGAGCGCGTTGTCGGAACGCCAAGCGCCGCCATCGCCTCGGACACCAGATATTCGCGCAGGACGGGACCGACCGCGGCCTTGCCATCACCATTGCGCGAAAAGCTGGTCGGCCCGGATCCCTTGAGCTGGATGTCGAAACGCGCACCGTCGGGCGCGACGATTTCGCCGAGCAAAAGCGCGCGCCCGTCGCCGAGCTGCGGCGAAAAATGGCCGAACTGGTGCCCCGCATAGGCGAGCGCGATCGGATTGCTGCCCGCGGGGAGGCTCGCGCCCGAAAACAGCGCTGCCAGATCGGCCTCGCCGACACCTTCAAAATCCAGACCCAGCGCTGCAGCGAGCGGATGATTGAAGGCGAGCATCGCCGGTGCCGACGGCTTGACCGCCTCCGCCGGCGTGTAAAAGCCGTCCATCCGGTCGTGAAAACTATTGTCGAAGGCGAAATCCACCGCGTCGCTCCTTGCCCGCCCCAGATTGACCGGCCGCGCCGCGATTGCAAGTCGTCCTCTTGGATAATGAGAGGGCGCGGGTCGGACGGAAGGCGCCCCGCGCCCGCGCCCATTCGTCAGCCGTCAATATCGAGCCGCAGGGCGAGACGACCGCTCAACTCGCGCTGTGCTGGCTCCTGAAGCGGATGATAGCGCGCGCCTTGAACGTCGCGGAAGGCGCGCTCGATCGTCGACCCCTTATAAAAGGCGGCGCCGCCGGCCACTTCCATCGCCAGTTCGGCGGTGCGAATTGCGGCGCGACCGGTCACGGTGCGACCGGTCATGACGCTGCTCGTCTTCGCAGGTCCGGGTCCGCCCGCCTCCGCCTCCGCAATCATCGCGTCGAGTGCGGTTTCCGCGATCCAGAAACTATTCTGCATTTCGCCGACAAGCGCGATCATCCCGCCTGTCGAGGCCTTGCGCCGTGCCGCCTCAAGCGCGGCGTCGCGCGCCGCCTCCGCGACGCCGAGATAGGCGGAATAGACCAGCGGAAAGGCGATCATGCTGATAATGTGGAACAGCATGTGCCACTGCCCCTGCGGCCGCCGGCCGGAAACGGCTGCATCGGCAAGGAAAACGTCCTTCAGCTCGACATCGTGCGAACCAGTGCCACGCATCCCCATCGTGTTCCACGTATCGAGGATGGTTACACCGTCGGCATCGAGCGGTAGCGCGAAGTGGAGAACGGTCGGTCCCGCATCGGGATCGTCATAGACCGCACTCGTCATCAGCAGATCACCCGCCTGACAACCGCTCGAGAATATCTTGCGCGCGTTGATCCGGAAGCCGCCATCGACTTTCGTTGCCGTCCCGCTGCCCTGCAGCCAGTCGGACCCGCCGCTCGACACGAGCACCAGATTCTCCGACGCGATCCGCTTCAAAAGACCGTCGGTCGGCGCCTGCATATGCTGCCAGCGCCATGCCGCGACCGCGACCTGGTGGCAGTGCATCGAAAAGGCAAGCGCGGTCGAGCCGCATCCCTTGCCGAGCCGCCGCACGACGCCGCAAAGTGTGCGGTAATCCATTCCGTTCCCGCCTAGGTCCACGGGCACCGCGGCCCCGATCAGTCCAGCCTCGCGGAGCAGCCCATAATTGTCGGCGACAAAGCGCCCCTCGCAATCGTGGCTTTCGGCCGTCGCTCCGATCGTCGCAGCAATGCGGTCCGCAATTTCGTGCCAGTAATCGGCGGTCATTGCCTTCGCTTCTACAAGCATATTCATCTCCATAGGTTGCTTCCCTGCTGGCGATGGTTGTGTCGGTTCGTGGCGACCACGAATAGTTCAGGAACTGAATCGCCGCCGATTCAGAAACTGAACTCGCGCCCGCCAAACGGCATGGGCTATAATGCTGCGGAAGGGAGCCTATCATGGCAAAGGCGAGCTATGGGCAATTTTGTCCGGTCGCGATGGCGGCCGAGATTTTGTGTACGCGCTGGACGATTGTTCTCGTGCGCGAACTCGCAGCCGGGTCGACGCGTTTCAATGACTTGCGCCGCGGCGTCCCGCGCATGTCGCCGGCGCTGCTCTCACAGCGACTGAAGGATCTGGAGGCGGCCGGCATCCTCCGCCGCACGCCGGTTCCCGGCGACTCGGGCGTCTTCGACTATGTCCTCACCCGTGCGGGACAGGAACTCGCACCCGTTGTCGAGGCCTTCGGCGTCTGGGGAAAGCGCTGGATCGACGGCGACCTTTCGCTCGAAAAACTCGACGCGCATTTGCTCATGTGGGACATGCGCCGCGGGCTCGTGCTCGACCCGATGCCAGCACGACGTTCGATCATCCAGTTCCGCTATCCCGAACTTCCCGCCGAGCGCCGATCATGGTGGCTCGTCGTCGAACCCGGCAGCGAAACGCAGCTGTGCTCGGTCGATCCCGGATTCGACGTCGATCTTTATGCATCGTGCGACCTGCGCACAATGACGGCGATCTGGATGGGCTATGACACTGTGGCCGCGGCCATCGAGGACCGAAGGTTGCTTCTTACCGGCGACGACCGGCTGACGGCGAGTATTGAAACCTGGCTGGGGCTCAGTCCTTTCGCGCGAACCAATCGTGTCGTCGAAGCTGCGGCGTAAAATTGTCGATTGCGAACCGCGCAAGGCTTTGCTAGCCGCCGCGTCCGTGACCTCAGGTTCCCCGGAAACGGGGTGAAAAGGGAAGTCCGGTTCCAATCCGGCGCTGCCCCCGCAACTGTCGTCGGAGAGAAGGGTGCGATCGTGCCACTGGAACGATGTTCCGGGAAGGCCGCATCCCTTTGATGACCCGGCAAGCCAGGAGACCTGCCCGAGCGTCGCCGTTATCTGCGCGCGGGCGGGGTGTACCGGGAGCAGGCGAGGTTCCTCGCGTGACGGCAAAGCCGTCACGTTGGAGAACCTGTTATGAAGACTTTTGCCTATCGTACCGCCATTTCGCTGATCGCCTTTGCGGCCGCCGCGCCGGCGCTTGCCGCCGAGGCGAACGAGGACGACCGCATCGCGATCACCGTCATCGGCGTCCCGCTCGCGCGCGAAGACGCCAACGCATCGCTGTCGATCATCGATGCCGAGGATATTGCGCGCGCGCAGAACGGCGCCGCCGCCGACCTTGTCGCGCGTCTTCCCGGCGTAACGCTCAACCAATATGGCGCACTCGGCGGCGTCACCAATCTGCGTATCCGCGGCGCCGAGACCGACCAGACGCTGGTCGTTATCGACGGGGTGCGCGTCGGCGACCCCTCGTCGCCGGGCGGCGGTTTCGACTTCGGCAATCTGATGCTCGGGACGATCGACCGGATCGAAGTGCTGCGCGGCGCGAACAGTCTGCCGTGGGGCAGCCAGGCAATCGGCGGCGTTGTCGCGGTCACAACCACCGCTGCCACGCCTGCGGCAGGCGCGGTCACGAGCGGACGGATCGGCGCCGAATATGGCGCGCGCGACACGGTGCGCGTCAACGGCCAGCTCCGCACCGCGGCGCTTGGCGCTTCGCAGTTCGGGATCGGCGGCGGCTATGTCCGTACCGACGGCTTCAGCAACGCGGCGGGCGGGACCGAGCGCGACGGCTATCGCCAATATAGCGCGAACATCAGCAACCGCACCGACATCGGCGACACGCTGACCTTCCGCGCGTTCGGTCTCTACGCCGACAGCCGGATCGACCTCGATGGTTTCGCGCCGCCGACCTACAGCTTCGGCGACACCGACGAATTTCAGAAGACGCGCGAACATTATGCCGCCGCGTTGATCGAGCATCGGCCCGGCGGACGCGGGACCGGAGCGACGGGTTTCACGCACCAGCTTCAATTCGGGATCGCCGACGTCAACCGCGACAATTACAACCCGGCGTTCGGCACGGCGCCCGGCTTCAGCGCGCGCGGACGCAGCGAAAGGCTGAGCTATAGCGCCGACTGGACCGTGACCCCGGAAATTCGCCTGATCGCCGGCGCCGAGCGCGAGTGGAGCCGCAGCCTGACCGACGACGGCTTTGCGCCCGACCGTCGCAAGACCGCGACGACGGGCGTCTGGGCGATGGCGACGGCGAAGCCGACCGATACGCTGACGCTGACCGGCGGTGTGCGCCGCGACGATCACCGCGACTTCGGCGGCGCGACAAGCGTCGCCTTCGACATCGGCCAGCGGCTCGGCGAGCTCGTCACGCTGCGCGCGAGCTATCGCGAGGGATTCAAGGCACCGACCTTGTTCCAGCTCTCCGATTCGACGGGTGCCTATGGCAACCCCGACCTGCGCCCTGAAACCGCGCGCTCCTATGAAATCGGCGTGCGGATCGGCAACGCGCAGCGCTGGTACGCCGATATCGCCTGGTACCGCCGCGACAGCCGCGACCTTATCGATTTCGTGTCGTGCCCGCCGGGACCCAATCCCCTTCCCCCGATCTGCGCCACCGGCACCCGCCCCTTCGGTACCTATGACAATATCAACCGCGCGCGCGGTCAGGGTGTCGAGGTCGACGCGGGTGCGAAGCTGAGCGACACGATCGAGCTGCGCGGCAATTACAGCCTCGTCGTCGTTACCGACCGCACGCCCGCCGGCCTCTATGAAGGCAATCGCCTCGCGCGGCGGCCGAAACATCTCGCCAACGCCGAGCTTGCGTGGACGCCCGGGGGCGACCTCGCCGGCGCCGACCTGTCGGTCGCGGCACGCTATGCGTCGGCGAGCTTCGACAATCGCGCCAACACCGTCCGGCTCGCACCCTATTGGCTCGTCGACCTGCGCGCGAGCTATCCGCTCACTGGCGCTATCGAACTGTTCGGCCGCGTCGAAAATCTGTTCGACGAGGAATATCAGACGGTCGCGACCTATGGCACCGCGGGTCGCTCGGCCTATGGCGGGGTGCGCTGGAGCTTCTGATGCGCATGGCAGCGGCCCTCGCGATGCTGGCGGCCCTCGCGGGTTGCCAGCCGCGCGCGCCGCTGCCCGAGCGCCGCGGCGTCGCGAGCATCGACTATTGCGCCGACCAGATGGTGCTCGGGCTGCTGCCCCGCGAAAAGATCCGCGCCGTTTCGTTCGAGGCCGACAGCGACACAAGCTTTTCGGCCCCGCGCGCCAAGGGCATCGTCCGAATTCGGCCACAGCTCGAGGACATTGCACGCCTCCGTCCCGCGGTGGTCGTGCGCTCTTATGGCGGCGCTGCGCGGCTCGACCGCCAGCTCGAAGCGATGGGCATTCACGTCGTCCAGCTCGGCTTCCCGAACAATTTTGCCGAAACGCGCACCGACCTGCTGCGCGTCGGCACCGAACTTGGAGCCGCCCGCCAAGCCCGGCGGCTCGCTAGCGACCTCGAACAACAGCTTGCCGCCGCGCAGCGTCCGGCGCCGGCAAGCGCGCCGTCTGTGCTCTATGTGACCCCCGGCGACGTTACCACCGGTCCCGGTTCGATGGTCGCCGAAATCGTCGCTGCCGCAGGATACACGACCTATCGCAAGCAGCCCGGCTGGGGCACGCTCCCGCTCGAGGCGCTCGTCCGCCGCCGGCCCGATGTCGTGATGCGCGCCTTTTTCGACAGCCCGCGCTACCGTCAGGATCATTGGACCGCTTCGCGTCACCCCGTCGTCGAGCGGGCGACACGCGGTGCAGCGGACGTCGAGGTGCCGGGGGCATGGATATCGTGCGGAAACTGGCTCGCCGGGCACGCCGTACACGCGCTCGCGACGACCGAAAGGGAACAGCGATGACCGCAGCGCGACTGAACCCGGCGCTTGCCCTGCTTCTTGTCGTTGCCGCACTGGGAGCCGTGATGTTCGGCCCCGATGGCGCCGCGCCGCGCCTTGTCGTCGATGCGATCGGCGGGAGCGATCGGGCGGCAGCAATAATCCTTCTCGACATCCGCCTGCCACGCGTGCTGGCGGCCGCAATTGTCGGCGGAGCGCTGGGCCTCTGCGGTGCTGCGCTGCAGGCGCTGACCCGTAATCCGCTCGCCGAGCCGGGGATATTGGGCGTGTCGGCGGCGGCCACGCTGGGCGCGACGCTGACGCTCTATTTCGGCCTTGCCGCTGCGCTCCCCTGGGTGCTCCCGATCGGGGCCATCGTCGGCGCACTCCTTGCGACGAGCCTCCTCGCCGTCGCGGCAATGCGAACGCAAGGGATGGCCACGCTGATTCTCGTCGGCGTCGGCCTGTCGAGTCTCTCGGGCGCGCTGATGGCGCTTATCCTCAATTTCGCGCCCAACCCCTTCTCCCTTTCGGATCTCATCAACTGGACGCTGGGGTCGGTCGCCAATCGCTCGCTCGGCGACCTCGTCTTCACGGCGCCGCTGGTTCTCGCCGGCTGCGTGATCCTGCTCGGCCAGCGCGCGCATCTGTCGCTGCTGGCGATCGGCGAGACCGCCGCCATCGCGCACGGTCTCGACGCGCGGCGTACGCGCATCGCCGTTATTGCAGGCACCGGAATCGCAACCGGAGCCGCAGTCGCGCTAGCTGGAGCGGTGGGGTTTGTGGGCATCGTTGCGCCGCACCTTGTCCGGCCATGGGTAGGGCATGATCCGGGCCGCACCCTGCTCCCTTCGGCAACGCTCGGCGCATTGCTCCTCGTGCTCGCCGACTTGCTCGTGCGCCTCCTCCCCACCGATACCGAGCTGCGGCTTGGTGTCGTCGCGGCGCTCGCCGGTGCGCCCATCTTCACCATGATCGCGTTGCGGCGCGGCCGGGGCGCCCATGTCTGACGCGCTCCACATCAAGAATCTGACGGTGCGCGCTGGCGCCAAGACGCTGCTCGATGACGTGACGGCGACAATAGAACCCGGGCGTATCACGGCAATTGTCGGCCCCAATGGCGCGGGCAAATCGACGCTGCTACGGGCACTCGCGGGCGTCGCGCCGTTCGCAGGCACGCTGGCTCTGGGGGCGGCGCCGCTCGCGCATCTCAGCCCGACCGAGCGGGCCCGGCGCATCGCCTATCTTCCGCAGCACCATGATCTTGCGTGGAACATCAAGGTCCGCGACATGGTCGCGCTCGGACGATTCGCTTATGGAGCCGAGCCCGGCAAGCTGGGCGCGACCGACCGTGCCGCCGTCGAGCGAGCCATGGAAGCCGCCGGCTGCGCCGCGCTCGCCGACCGCGGCGTCGCCGACCTTTCGGGCGGCGAGCAGGCGCTCGCCTGCCTGGCGCGGGTGCTGGCAGCCGATACTCCCGTCATCCTTGCCGACGAACCCGCAGCGGCGCTCGATCCCGCCAACCAGTATCGCGCGATGGAATGCCTCGCCGAAAAATCGAGTCAGGGGCGCGCGGTGCTCGTGGTTCTGCACGACCTGACGCTAGTTGCGCAGTTTTCCCACAGCGTGCTGTGGCTGCAAGGCGGTCGCCTCGTCGCGCACGAGCGCGCCGATTGCGAGAGTCTCGCGCACCACATACCCACGCTTTTTGGACGCACGCCGAGTTTTGCGACGGATGGTTCGGAGGCCCTCTTTTTCGTTCGTGACCCGAACGAGTCGTGACCAGTGGGCTTCCGGTTATGGTGCGCGTCTCAAGTTAAGCGCTTGCCTGGCAGACTATACCACGACATCCAACTGCGATGCTGTCGCAATAGTAGCCCGGGCTGGCCCAGCTTAATACGGGCAAAGCCGAAGTCTGGCTGACGGCGCTGCGTCGTGCTGACGAAATTCCGCGCGCGCCATGGCGCGACCGACAGGGCAAAAGCTCTTCCTCGTAGCAGATCCGTCCTGGCATCAGGCCAATATGACGGGCGTGCTTTGCAACACGTCCCCCATAAAGATCAATTCCCGTCGCGTACCTTTGTGCCGCATGCGACCCAATAGGGAGTTCCGTCGCGAAACCGAATGTCTTCCAGCCCGCATGCCGTCATCATGGCTTCGATCTGTGGTCGCGTGAACCGCTGTTCCAGACGAGTGCCGAATCGATCGAGCGCGTCGGTGCGCATTGTGTAAAAACTCTGATCGCGATAGAAGCTAAGCGGCAGACCGTCCACTTTCAGCCCGATGCGTGCGCCGAGCATCGCCATCCGCGCCAAGGGCCAGTAAATGGCGGCAGCGATCGCTGTTGTTATGGTCTTGCGGAGAGGGAATGGCATCGGGCTGATGGCCCTCCGGACATAATCACTCAGTTTCCATATGAAGCGGAACCACGCGGGCCGGTCGTCAAAACCGTAATAGAGATACACGAGGAACGGCGCACCAGGTTTCAGCTTGGCGACACATGCCCGCATCGCTTTCTGCGTGTCCGGAATATGGTGAAGCACGCCAAGAGAATAACCAAAGTCTTGGCTGGCATCGGGAAGGGGGATCTCGTCGACCCCGGCATGGTGAAACCGGACATTCGACACATTGCCGAGCACGCGCCTTGCAACCTGCAACGCTTTTTCGGAAGGGTCGATACAATGGAGAATGTCGACGCGCGGGGCTACGCCGCGTGCCCACCGACCTGATCCACATCCCAAGTCGAACCCGGACGCACCTGCGGGCAGAGCATCCCATGGAAAAAGCGAAAAATAGCCGTCAAAAAGTTGGCGCCAATCCGCTTCATCGAGCGCAGTCTGGTCGAAGGCCGCCCATTCCTCACCAAAGCCTTGTACGGTCTTGGGGTCGATATTGCCCGCCGTGGGAGTTCTGAGCATCAGCGCGTCATTTCCTGTTTAGCCGTCGCCAGACCGCCTCCTTGGCCCCGCGACGAACGTCCCACGCAATCAGATTCCGAAAGCGCGTCATGTCCGAAATTTTCCACTAATATCCTCACTGTATCTGCAGAACTGTCCGTGGCGTCCTACCTCGCCGCCAATTGGTGCAACATCACATAACGGGAACGCGAAACCTTTGGTGGCAAGAAATATAACGTCGCGGACTTAGGGCATCGCCGCCGCTTGGGCAATGTCGATGACAGATTGTCCTACCAGAAGCCGACAAGGATCGACTTGGCATTTACTGAAGGACTTCACGATCTGCGCCACCCGCAGAATACCGCTTATCCCGCCCCGCAGTCTGAATCTCGTCTTGCCAGCTTCTCGTTCCATAGAGCCTCGTCCGGCGTGTGCCACTATTGATTATGGTTCGACAGGCAGGACGAATTGCGTCTGTAGTCAGAATGCATAGCCGCAACGTCGATCCCGGCGCGGCGGGATCGTGGCAAGCTTCGCGAGAATCACCCGGCGACTAAGCGGCATCACGGGTTCCGGCAATCCCATGCAATAGTATGATTTGGAGCCGCCATGCACCCCTTCATGCACGAGCCGATTGGGATAATTATTCAACCGACACGGGCGACACTATCAACTTGTTTGGATGCGCGCCTCTCGCGCAAGTCTCGCAAGTAGTGCGGGGCGAGGCTATAGTTTTGGCGGAGACTCAGCGGCGGGTCGATCTTTGCGGTCGCGCCCGTCCGTTTTGGGCTCCGGTATCGAATGGGAAACCCGGACGATGATAAGGCCCGAAAATTTTCGCCAGCCTGGCGATACGCACCTGCAGCGTTTGCAGCGATTTCTCGATGCGCTCGGCGGCGGGACAGATGGCGAACTGGACGCAGATTATGTCATACCCTCGCAACTGGTCCTGAGCGGAAAATCGAACTTTAGGCTGCGCGGCAATGGTCACCGGATCAGGGTGGCTGATGGCGCTCCCACCGGCTGGGGCGGATCGGCACTCTACATCGTCCAGTGCAACGACTTCGAGATCTCCGATCTACATTGCGACGGCAACCGCGAAAGCCGCATTCCGGCAGAAGATCCGGCGCACGTAATTGTCGTCGACAAATGCCATCGGTGGCTCTTTCGCAATGTTCATGTGGTGAATGGCACGTGCGACGGATTTCTCGTGTATGCTGGCACCGACGGAAATGGCACGGGGCCCGGCGGCGCTGTTTCTACATTGGACTTTCCTTCACGCTGGAAGCTCAAAGATTGCACCGCGCTCAACAACTTTCGACAGGGCCTGTCGATCATCGAGGGTGTAGACGCATCGATCGAAGGCGGTCGCTATGGGCTAACTCGTGGACTTTGGGATACCGGAAACGGCCCTTGCGCAGGTATCATCCTCGAACCCGATGATGTTCCGTCAAGACCCGCGAATCGCATTCGCAACATCCGGCTTCAGAATATATTGTTCGACGGCAACCAAGGCGCCGGATTGGCGATTACGCGAGTGAACGGCGTTCGCAACATCGAGGTAGTTGACTGTATTTTTGATGCAAACAAGAAAGCTGCGATCGAATCCTTTGGCGACGAGATCGCTATATTGAGGCCGACAGTTCGCAACTGGACAAACGAGCCCTATTCAAGCCGAGCCAGCGCTCCTCCTAAACGCGGCGCTATCGACATCGGTTATCTGGCGGGCCCGACCAGTATTGCCGATCCGAAGTTCGAGTTGATTGACAACGGCGCATCGGATCATCACCCCTGCATTTATGTACATGGCGCCGCCGCTGCGGGGATCGCGATCAGCGGGATAAGGTCGGACGGGAGCGCATCGTTCATCTGCGGCGCCCATGCGCCGCGGGTCCAGGTGAGCCACAGCGTGGTCGATCTGCGGTCGTCAGTGCGCCCCGACGCCTTTGTCTTTCTGGGCGACCACGCGGTGTTCGAACATATGATGTTACTCGGTGTTTATGAACGCGCGGCCTATTTCGGCGGGAAAGCGCCGCAGATAAAGGAGAATAAATTCTATGTTCGCATCAGCCGGCCGACAACCCACATCGTCGGCGCATGGGATGCGATCGCCCCCGAGCTGCGTGGAAATCTCGTAGAATTCGAGCAACCGGTCGCATCGAAGGCGTTCTCAGTCGGACAAGACGCGACCGTTGTCGACAACAAGATCGTAAATAGCCTTAGCGATCGTCTGTTCGATTTTTCAGGTCCACCTCGAGCATCCACTGGGAATTCGCGCGTTGTCCGGCGAGCGCGAGAGAGTCCATCAGCACAAGCTCCCTGATTTCCGTGGGATAGCTAACACAACTGGACGCAACGCTGGTTGAATGGCAACGGTATTGCTTCTATGATAATCTTGTTTTTTGTCGCGCCCGCTTCATTGGTGCGCAACCACTGCAGGAGCATGTCTCGCAAGTTGCACCCCACAATGGCTATCTGCGAGGAATAGCGGCAATCTATGAAAATTCTCGACCAAAATCATTGGCGCAACCTGCGGAAGGGGGTTCTCGCTTTCATCGGCGAACGGCCGCGCATTCAACGCCAGTTCGCCGCGGTGGCGATCGACGGCGCGCTATGCTTGGTTGCCGTATGGTTTGCCTTCTCGCTACGCTTGGGCGTTTGGGAGCTTTTCTCACGCCCGATCATGACGTTTGCTGCTTGCTCATTGATATTCTGGTATCCCATCGCATGGAGGTCCGGCGTTTATCGGTCGCTCATACGATATTCCGGCTCGCGCACGGTCACGGACCTTGCGATCGCGTGCGGGTTGCTGATTCTTCCGCTGCTGGTGGTGTGCGTCGTATTTCGTCTTCCCGGTGTGCCGCGAACCCTGAGCGTACTGCATCCGATGATCTTTCTGCTGCTGTTAGCGGCGAGCCGCGTCGGCATCCGCTTCGCACTACTCGACCTTCTGAACGTCGTCGGCGTCAACGCGCGGCGTATGCTGGTCTATGGCGCCGGACGCGCCGGCCAGCAGCTTGCGCTGTCCTTGCGTCATGAACCGCAAGTGCACCTCGTCGGCTTCATCGATGACGACCCAAGACTCGACGGACAGCGGCTCGACGGCGTCCAAGTGTTCGGCTCGTTCCGCCTGCATCAAGTGTTGCACGAAACCGCCGCGGATGAGGTGCTGCTGGCGATCCCGAGCGCTTCGCGCGCACGCCGCCGGGAGATTATCGAGGAGCTGCAGAAAGAGGATGTCTACGTCCGATCGCTGCCCAGTCTGACCAATGTCATCGACGGAAGTATAACCGTCAACGATTTGCGCGAGATTCAGATCGAAGAGTTGCTCGGACGTGAACCGGTAGCCGCAAATGAATTGCTGATGGGCAGGACGATCGTTGGCAAACGAGTCCTTGTTTCGGGGGCGGGCGGATCGATCGGAAGTGAACTATGCCGACAGATAATTCGCTGCCGCCCCGCACTGCTCGTCCTGCTCGAACAAAGCGAGTATAGTCTTTATGCGATTGAGCGCGAACTCGACGCCATGATGAAGGCGCTTGGCCTTGCAATTCCGATCCAACTCGAACTCGCCAACGTATCCGACCGGTCATCGATGCGACGCATATATAAGCGCCATCGCCCCGAGACCGTGCTTCATGCGGCAGCTTACAAGCATGTGCCGTTAGTTGAAGCCAATCCGCTATCGGGCCTCCGCAACAATATCATGGGGACGCTCCATAGCGTCAAGGCAGCCGAAGAGGTTGGCGTCACCAACTTCACGTTGATTAGCACCGACAAGGCGGTGCGGCCGACGAACATCATGGGCGCCTCGAAGCGGGTTTGCGAAATGATTCTGCAGGCACGCGCGACCGAGCCGGGAGTGAAAACGATTTTCAGCATGGTGCGGTTCGGCAATGTCTTGGGGTCGAGTGGTTCGGTTGTGCCGTTGTTCAAGGCGCAGATCGCGGCCGGCGGCCCCCTGACGCTTACGCATCGGGAGATAACACGTTACTTCATGACGATACCCGAAGCTGCACAGCTCGTCATCCAGGCAAGCGCAATGGCCAAGGGCGGCGAGGTTTTCGTTCTCGACATGGGCGAGCCGGTGCGGATCGTCGACCTGGCTCGTGCCATGATCCGGCTTTCAGGCCTCAGCGTACGCGAGCCTGACGTTCCGGAGGGCGATATCGAGATTATCGAGACCGGCCTGCGACCGGGCGAGAAACTTTATGAAGAGCTACTCATCGGAAATAATCCGGAACCGACGCACCACCCGCGAATCATGCGCGCGCGCGAGGGATTGATACCCTGGGTCGAGCTGGATCGCATGATGAAGCGGCTTAACGCAGTCATTTGCGAGTCCGGCGATGCCGCCACCGCAATGCAGATCATCAGCAGCCTGGTGCCCGAATATGCCGCCAGCGGGCAATGGCTCGGAGGTCGCGGCGATCTCGTCGAAATCGCCGAATGATTCGCCGCGGCGATAGCCGTTGACAGAGACCGGCGCGGCTGGTTGAATCCGACGGGCCGCTCCAGAGCCGCCGCCTCCCCTTCATTTGGAACCGTTTGAACCCGTGTGATGATCGTCGACACTTCACGTCCTTATGATTTCATCGTCACCGGCGCTTCCGGGAAAATAGGCCGGCATCTGGTTCCCCTGTTAGCGCGGAACGGGCGCACGTTGCTCGCGGTCGGACGCAACTCGGACACGCTGCGCCGCCTGTTCGCCAACCAAACTGGTTCCGTGGCAGTCGCGGACTATGGCGATCTTAAGCGCCTGCCCGGCTGCGATACGCTGATTCATCTGGCCGTGCGCAACAATGACGCGCCCGGGACGCTGGCCGATTTCTCGGCGGTGAATGTGGATTTCGCATCGCAGATCGCACGCGAATTCTCGCGCATGAACGGGCGTCGTTTCCTCAATATTTCCTCTATCCTCGCGCTCGACGACTTTGAAGAATCGCCCTATGCGGTCAGTAAGGCTATAGGAAAGCGCGCTATTCACGATATTATCGGCGACCGTCTCGACAATGTTCACATCGGTTATTTTCATGACCGCGGATACTTCGGCGAAAGGCTCGCCTTTCTCTCCCGCTTCGGCCCTGCGGTTGGTGGTATGATATTTGCTCTGTTAAGAATGCTGAAGCCCGCGACTTCGGCGCAAAGCCTCGTCGATTATGCGCTTGGCGAACCCCATTCCCTTCCTCCACCTGGAATATTGACCGACGACCTATCACGCTCGCGCGCCTACCGCGCCATTTCACGCTCAATGGACCTTGGTGTCGGGTTGGGCATCCTACTGCTATTCTTACCAGTTTTTGCTGTGATCTGGATCGCGATCCGGCTCGACAGTCCGGGGCCAGCAATCTTCGCGCAGCAACGTGTCGGCGCCGCGCAGATTCCGTTCACCCTCTATAAGTTCCGGACAATGAAGCGCGATACTGTGGCCGCCGGAACGCACGAGGTCAGCTCCAGCGCCGTAACCAGGATTGGCGCGTTTCTCCGCCGGACCAAGTTGGATGAACTACCCCAGGCGATAAATTTGCTGCGCGGGAATATGACCCTTGTGGGGCCCCGTCCCTGCCTGTACTCGCAGACCGAACTTATGCAGGCGCGCGAAGCGCTTGGGGTTTACGCACTAAAGCCGGGGATAACCGGCTATGCGCAGATCCGCGAGATCGACATGAGTAGGCCAATCGCGCTCGCGCGCAGCGACTATCGGTACAAGAAGTTGCGATCGTTGCTGCTCGATCTTCGCATCATCGTGGCAACTGCGCTCGGACGCGGTGGCGGTGATCGCATAACCGCGTCCGACCAAGTCTGATTGATCATCATGCCGAACAAAAGGATTCTCTTCTTTGTCGGCGATGCGCCCTTTTTCGTGTCGCACCGGCTCAACCTGGTCGAGGGCGCAATCGCCGGCGGCTATGACGTCGTGGTCGCCTGTCCGACTTCGCCGGCCACCGATACGATCCAGGCGAGCGGCGCGCGATGGGTCGAATGGAAAATCGACCGCGGCGGCACGTCCATCATAGGCGAGGTTCGGACCTTTCTCGGCGCCGTCAGGATTGCCCGTGCAGCAGCTCCCACGATAATTCACGCCATAGCGCTCAAATGTATATTACATGCCGGATTCGCGTCGAAATTATTACGCGTCCCGATCGTCGGCGCGGTCTCGGGGCTCGGGTATGTCTACACCGGTGCCGCGCGCGGATCGAAAGCCGTGCTGCGACGCCTCATCAACCGCTTTATGAGCATCGGCCTCAATCGCCGGAATGCCAGTTTCATCTTCCAGAATCGCGATGACGCAAAGATGGTCGAATTCGCCCGCCTCGACAGGGCCACCGTTTACATGATCGGCGGCTCAGGCGTCGACTTGGGCGCGATCGTGATGCGGCCACACCCGGTCGGCGCGACGACCGCCGTCGGCCTCCCCGCCCGCCTGCTCCGCGACAAGGGAGTCTATGAGTTCGTCGACGCCGCACGACAGCTTCGCGAACGTGGCCGCGATGCTCGCTTCCTGCTGATCGGCGATCCCGATCCGACCAATCCCTCGTCCGTAACGTCAAAAGAAATCGAATCCTGGGTCGCCGATGGCGCCATCGAATGGCAGCCGCATACGCACGATATCTCGACAGCGCTCGCGGCGCTCCATATTGTCGCCCTGCCGTCCTACCGTGAGGGATTTCCAAAGACGATCATCGACGCCTCCGCGGCCGGCCGCGCGTCGGTTACAAGCGATGTTCCCGGTTGCCGTGACGCAATCGTCGACGGGGTCACCGGGATTTTATGTCCGGCGAAGAATGGTGCGGCGCTGGCCGACGCGATCGACAAACTGATCCTCGATCGCAATCTCTGTATTGCCATGGGCAAAGCGGCACGGCGGCACGCCGAAACCCATTTCGATGTTCGCGAAGTCACTGCACGGCATCTTGAGATTTATCGACACAGCGAAATGCGCGGCCACCGACCCTGATAGCGGCGGCCGAGAACGCCTCGCCGCCCCCGCCTCACCTCGTTGCTTGAGCGTCAAGCCAAGCCTGGAACATCAGCACGTCCCAAACGTGATAGTGCAGTCGCCGACGACCGCTGCGTGTGTCGGACCACAGCCGGGCGACGGCTTCGGCATCGAAATAGCCGTCGCGCCGCAAACGGTCGGGTGCGAGCAGATCATCCGCCCACGACCGAAGCGGCCCGCGGAGCCAATGCTCGATCGGCACGCCGAAACCCATCTTGGGTCGCTCCATCATCTCGCGCGGTACGTACCGATAAAGAAGTTGACGCAGCGGCCATTTCGCCTCGTCGCCGCGGAGCTTGTACGACAGCGGAAGCGCGAGCGCGAATTCGACGACGCGGTGGTCGAGCAACGGCACGCGCGATTCCAGACTGACGGCCATGCTGGCCCGATCAACCTTCACCAATATATCGTCGGGCAGGTAGCTGCGCATATCGAGATACATCATCCGATCCCGGAAATCGCCGTCCGTGGGCCAGTCCGGATCGGACTCGGTCAAGATCGTCACCGGCTCGTGCGCGCCAGGCACGAGCGCTGACGGGTTCTTGGCATGTGACACCAGCGAGCGGTAGAAATCGTCAGCACGCTCGACGTTCAGCACATCGGCAAGCTTGAGCATCCGATCGCCAACCGCCATCTTACGAAGCCGTTCGGGTGCAAACTTCATCGCCCCGTCGATAAGGTTCGCGGGCGTCATGCGAAGCATAGCCGCGGCCAGCGTGCGGGCACCGCGCGGCATCCTGCCGAGACGACGCCAGATATCATAGCCTTGGGCGTAACGGGTGTATCCGCAGAACAGTTCGTCGCCGCCGTCGCCCGACAGGCTGACGGTCACTTCCGATCGAGCAAGGCGGCTGACCAATAGCGTCGGAATTTGCGAGGAATCAGCGAAGGGTTCGTCCCAGTGATGCGGCAGGATCGGGATCTGATCGAGCGCATCCTGCGGTGTGACATAGAGTTCGGTGTGGTCGGTACCGAGGTGCGTCGCGACCCGCTTTGCATGATGCGCCTCGTCATATTCGGCTTCGGAAAAGCCGATCGAGAAGGTTTTGACCGGGCGCGCCGATCGATGCTGCATCAGCGCGACGATTGTGCTGGAATCATAGCCGCCGGACAAGAAAGCCCCGAGCGGAACGTCGGCCGCCATCCGAATCCCGACCGCATCGAGCAGCAGTGTCTCGAGAGCGTCGACCGATTCCTGGGCCGATCCCGAAAAGGGGGTGTCGCGCCCCGCTTTCGCTTTCGCTGCGATGTCCCAGTAGGCGACAGATGCAGGAAGTGCCACATCGTTGACGCCGATCTCAAGATAATGCGCAGGTGGTAGCTTCTGAATGCCTTCGAAGATCGAGCCGGGTCCGGGGACATAATTGTGGCGCAGAAACAACGCCAGCGCGTCGCGGTTCACGCCTGCACGCCACGCCGGATGCTGGCGAAGCGCCTTGAGTTCCGACCCGAAGAGCAATGTATTGCCCTGCAGGCCGTAATAAAGCGGCTTTTCGCCCATCCGGTCGCGTGCCAAGAACAGCTTTCGCTCCCCCTTGTCCCAGAGTGCCAGTGCGAACATGCCGTTCACGCGATCGAGCGTCCCCGGCACGCCCCAAGCCGAAAAGCCCTGAAGCAGCGTTTCGGTATCCGAATGGCCCCGCCATCCGATTTGGCCGTTCGCTTCGAGTTCGCGCCGCAGATCGAGGTGATTATAGATTTCGCCGTTGTAGCTCAGGACAAATCGGCCGTCGTGGCTTGCCATCGGCTGATGTCCGGCAGGGGACAGGTCCATAATCGCCAGCCTGCGATGCGCCAGCGCGATCCCAGCCTCTCCATCGACCCAATAGCCGTCGCTATCCGGCCCACGATGCACGAGCGTATCGGCCATCCGGCGCAGCACGGCTTCGCCGTCGGCAAATCCCGCCCGATCGAGAAACCCTGCAAAACCACACATTAGACTTCTCTTTTCATCATTGAATCATAGAGTTGCATATAGGCAGCAACGGTAGCCCGGAGACTGTAGCTAGCCTCGATCCGCGCTCGCGCCGCTTTGCCGATTTCAGCGCGGCGCGCAACACTCATCCGCGCCAGATCGGTTATCGCCACGGCCATTTCCGCGGCGTCGCCGCGCGGTACAATTCGCCCGTTGCCATCGAGAAGCCTTGCACAATCCCCTACATCGGTCGCCACGCATGGCAGGCCACTCGCCATCGCTTCGCCGATCACGTTTGGAAATGCCTCGCTCACAGACGACAGGCAGAAGAAATCCATGCCGGGCAATATCGCCTCGATGTCGTCCCTCGGGCCCAGGGCAAAGAATCGCTGTGCCGGCAGATCGGCGAAATGCGGTTGCAGCGCAATCGTGTTGCGGGTCAGACCATCACCGATCATGACCACATGCAACTGCGGGTTTTCCACCATCGCGATCGCGCAGGCTGCCATGAAGGTCGGGACGTCCTTAAGCGCGTGAAAGCGACCAACAAAACCCGCGAGCGGCACATCATCGCCAATGCCCAATTTCGTCCGCAGCGCCGCCCGGCACCGCGCATCAGGTTTCCATCGCTCGGTGTCGAAGCCGTTCGGAATGACGATACCGCGGCGCGCGGAGAAGCCCATGGCTTCATGATGCGCACGGGCCTGGTTGCTATTATAGATAATCGCATCCGGTCGCGCGGACTTGGCTTTTAGACCGCGGATCATCCATCGCGTCGCGCGCTTCTCGGCGCGCAGGTCGTAAAGCGATTGACGGACGTTCCACGCGAGGCCAACCCGCCGGCCCGCCATCGAAGCTGCCATTGACGCGATCACGTTGCCGTGCGGCATCCATCCCTGGACAATGTCGGGGCGTGTCCGTCGAACAACCCGACGCACCCCGAACAGCGCTGCGGGAAGCCCGACCGCCCCCTTCATGCCGAACGCCTCGACCGATATGCCCCGTTCCAGCAAGATAGGGCCGTAGTGCCCCATGCCAGCCAGCGACACGACATCATGCGTGAACCGGTTGTCGAGGTTCGAGGTCACCAGATTGAAAAGCGATCGTTCGGCCCCGCCGGTCCCGAGTCCCGTGATGATGTGAAGCACATGTCCCGACATGCGGCGTCATCCTGAAATTGTGGAGAAATAATATATCCACTGCGCGATCGTGTAGATCGACATCGCCGGAATCGCGAACATCTTCACCGACGGCTTGGCGATCAACACCGTCGAAATGACGAAAGGATAACCGAGCGCCAAGAAGCGAAGCGAATAGCCGCCGGTAAAGACGTTCACCGTTACGAGCGAAAGGATGAACAGCGAAAACCGGCCCTCGATCGAGCGAAAGGTGTCGCGATAGTCGATCAGGAAAAGTCCCAAGAGGCCGACCCAGAAGCTAAGATAGAGGGGGCTGCTCGACAGGTCCAGATATTCGGCTCGCCGGTCGCCGATCAGTGTCAGCAGGACCTCACGAAGCGGTCCGATCACCAGCCCCATGACAACCCCTGCGCCCAGTATCAGCGCGAGGCGTAGCCCCAAAGGCCAGCGCGACAAACGCCCGCCTTCGCTGTCGGTCATCAGGCAAAGGACATAAATCGCGAGGAAAATGATCATCGTCGTATGGATCGTGGCTGCAAACAGGCATAGGGCGACGGCAATATAGGTCGATCGCCGCAAGAAGAGATAGACGAGATAGAGAATACTGATCGCCAACCCCGACCGCAGCTGCGAATAAGCGAGCTCGAAGATGAGGGGGTTTGCAAGAAAAATAAGCGGAAGCAGTCCACCACGCCTGTAGACGATAAGCGCAGCCGTCGCCAAAAATACGGTCGATATAATTTGAAAAACGGTATCGTACGTTACCGGAAGCAGATCATCCTCCAGGAGTTTCATCAGAAACCACCAGGAATATTCGGAAGTGAAATAGTCTAGGTAGCTATCGAAGTAAAAATAATCCAAAAGATTATCCTTGTAGATGATCTTTTGGATATAGACTTCTCTGTCTTGCAATATACCACGCGTACCTGACATGATAATATCAGGCCACGGCATCAAAGAAATGATAACAGATAATACAATAGGAACAATGTATGATCGATAGTCTTTTGGAAGAGACTCTTGATAATTCTGCCGATTGTTCATATTAGACTACCACTAATCATTCAAAGGTCAAAACATTGAAATGAAAATATTATTTCTGGTATCTTCAATGCAGGGAGGTGGAGCAGAACGGGTTGCCGCGCTGCTCGCAAATGCGTGGGCTGCGCGCGGTCACGATGTCAAGCTCATGCCGACCTTTTCGGCGCGCGGAAATTGCGTCTATCCATTGTCAGAGTCGGTTCATCTGGATTTTCTCTCTGATCATTGCGCGCCTACCGCGGGACGGTTGGCACGACTTATGACGTTGCGGCGGCTCATAAGGAGCATCAGACCCGATGTCATCGTTTCATTTCTGTCGCACGTCAATGTCGCCGCCCTGATATCCGCGCTCGGAACCGGCGTGCCGGTGGTCGCCTGCGAGCGCACATACCCGCCACTTCTTTCGCCTCCCCTGCCGCTTTCCTATCGCTTGCTACGTCGACTTACATATCCCTTCGCCGCGGCGCTGGTTGCACAGACACAGCTCATGGCAGCCTGGATGCGCCGCCGCGCGCCCTGGACGGAAACCGCCATCATAGCGAACCCGATCCTTCTACCGATGATCGACACCGAACCCGCTGTACCGCCATCGTCGCTCGTTAATGACGCGGCGCGCGTTCTGCTCTGGGTGGGTCGGGTGGATACTGTAAAACGACCAGAGCTTGCGATTGACGCCTTTGCCGTGCTGGCGAACCGGTTTCCCAATTGGGTTCTCGTAATGCTAGGCGACGGGCCGCGCCGCGCCGGACTGCAGACCTCAGTCGCCGAAAAGGGATTGGACGACCGAATATTTCTTCCGGGCTTTGCCGGAAATCTCGGCGCCTGGTACGAGCGCGCCGATATTTATCTTCTGTCGTCGAGCACCGAGGGATTTCCCAACAGTCTGCTCGAAGCCATGGCCCATGGTGTCGCGTCGGTGGCGTTCGACATTCCGACCGGCCCGGCCGAGCTCAGCCACGACCGCCAGCGCCTTCTGCTGCTTTCGGACGACAACCAGTCCGCTCGACTTCTGGAGGCGCTCCAGAGCCTAATGACCGACGGCAACGGGCGGCGTGCGCTTGGGGAGCGTGCGCGCGACGTGACGGAAACCTATTCACTCGACAGAATTCTGGGTCAGTGGGACAGATTGTTGGAAGAAGTCACAAAAAGACATCATGCTCGCGGCAACCGTCTTTCGTCATAGAGAAACGCAAGAAATCCCACAGGCCAAGCAAGCAGCTTCAACAAACAGCCTCCTATGCTTTGGGGCGGAAAGCCGCCTTTTCTTCCGCTTCGCCCCATGTGCCAGGCATAGCGCGTGTGATTGGCCGCGATCTTGAGCACCTCGACCGGCGCCCGGAAAAGCCAACGCCAGTCATGCGTGAGAAACTCGGCGGCGAAGTAACCACGCCCGACCGCCATGCTTCGAATCTTGGCAAGCGTGTTTGTGCTGTTGATGATCGAATCCTGTTCGACGTGATAGATCAACACCGGTTCATTAATGTACCGCGTCTTGTATTCTCGGGCGATCGCGTTCCACACAACCCCTTCAGGAACAAGGCCTTCGATAAATTCCGGGAAAGGATGTCGACGCAGAATATCGACGCGTTGGAAACCAGACTTATCGCCCCGGATGCGGTCGCACAGCGTCGATTCGACCGGATTGCTGTCATAGGGACTCTGCGGATAGGTATCGCCGAAAATTTTGCCATCCTCATAGCAGCAAAGGCCGGTGATGCCGACAAAGGCGCCGCGGTCGGCCTCAGGGATCGCCAGCCACTCATCGCGAAACAGACGCAGCGCGTGCGGGAGCGCGGCGTCATCGCTGTCCCAGCATAGGAACAACTCGCCACGAGCCTCGCGAATGCCGTAATTATAGGCTGTTTTTTTGTGCCCGTGCGATTGATGAAAATACCGGATCGGAAAATCCGTTTCGTCGATCCATCGCGCGACCAATTCGCGGGTGTTATCGGTCGACCCGTCGTCGACGATCACCCATTCAAAGTCCCGAAACTCCTGCGCGGCGATGCTTTCATACAAGCGCAGCAAGGTATGGGCCCGATTGTGCGTCGGGGTAAAAATGGTGAAAAGCGGAGCGGCGCCGGGATCCGACATTTCTCAGACCACACCTAGATCGCGGTGCACAGCGACGATCATCTGGTAAAAGGCGGGCGCGAACTTTCCGATCGGCCGCACGTCGAGCCGCTCTCCGAAAAGGGTTCGCAGCAGGAAACCTGTGTAGCGGCCGAACCTCGATTCACCAAAATCGAAGTTTCTTTCAACCGAGACGAAATCATAACCCGCATCGGAAAGAAGGTTGACCACATCCGAACCATCCGGCCCGAAATCGCTGGGCGATAGTTCGAACATGATGACGGGTCTATGCGCAGCGATAACCGAACGCGCGCCGCGAAGGACACGCGCCTCGAATCCTTCGGTATCGATTTTGATAAAGCCAATGCGGCCAAGCGCGTGGTCGGCCGCGAACCGGTCCAGCGTCGCCAGTGATATGCCTGCATCGACAGCGGGAACGACGCCCTGCGCGGCGACCTCGATGAATGTCCCACCCATGTTGGTTGGATTTTCGCGTAGCGTCCCGAAGACTTCGGCATCGGAGAGGCCCAGTCGGTGCGGCGTCACATTTATGGTCTGAGCCGCATTGAACCTCAGAAGCTCGAACGTGCGTGGATTGGGCTCGAACGAATGCACGGCGTGGAAATATCTTGAGAAGAACACCGAATGATTGCCGATGTTTGCCCCGATATCGAGCGCCACCAGCTGATCCATATCCGTCAGGAAGCGGCCGAGCCACCCAAATGCTGTGCGCAAATAATCATCTTCGTACCGGCCTTCGATGTTGATAATATGTCCGATGTGATCGTGCGAAAAGATCGCCAACTGCGGGTAACCGGCGGCATGATGCTCGCGCGCCAGCTTGTGCAGTTGCCGGTTGGTCACGAACCGCGACACTTTCGTCAGCCCCTGGCTCGACGATCGAAAACTGTGGAGGGCATTGGTCAATTTCAGTCCAATCTAGGGAATGTGTAATTTCGGGATCGCGCCTCACTCGCCACGGCAGTATGCTCGTTGCGTGCCGCCGGATCACGCCACACGGTCAGGCGCCGTGCCTAAGGTCGTCAGTTTGCCAAAGATCGCACAATTCACACCCAATCTCTGGAAAACCGCGCGGCAAGCCAGATAGCGATAACAAATCAGCGCGACCGATGCGGCGATAGCCGCCCCGGTTCCACCCAAGGGCGGGATCAGGATCAGGCACAGCAACAGGGACAAGGCGAGGCTGATCGCAACGAGCAATGTCACCCTGTCATGATGCCCGGTCATATTCAGAATATAGACGGGGTCGCCAAACAGGAACGAGACCAAGTACCCCGCCGCGATGATCGAAAGTGCAAGGCTGGCCGGAACATAGGATTCGCCGAAAACGACCGCAATGAAGAGATGCGATCCGAAAATGAGCGGAAGCGCGATCAACCCCCCGATCAGCAAGATGAGCCAGGTTGCGTGACGCACGGTTTTCTGAAGCCTTTCACGGTCTCCGACCGAATGGATCCGCGCATATTCGGGAGCCAGAACCGTCGTCACCGCAGTATAGCCGAAGGCGACCAGAAGCCCACCCTCCGCCGCGACGCGATAAAGCCCCACGGCCTCTTCGGTCGCAAGGATGCCGAGAAGCAGGAGATCGACACGCATCAGTGCCATGTTGATCACCGAGTTGAACATGAAGCGTGAGCCCGTGGACATTATAACCCCTGTTCCCAGAACGCGACCGCCAGCGACGGGCTGTAAACGACGCAGGATCAGCACAAGGTGAACGCAGCAGACCATGAGCAATAGCGTAAATGCCGCAAAACGCGTCTCGATCGCGATTCTTGCCGTATAAAGATCAAGCAGCAGCATTGCCGATGCGCCGATCACGAGGGTCGCCCCTGACAATAGCACCGAACCATAGAGCTGAAAGGCAATGGTCCGGCCAAGGCCGCGTATGATTCCTGCCACAACCTCGAAAAAGGCGGATGGAATGACCATCCAAAGGCCGATTTTCATAAGCCGGCTAATCGGCGTATCGGCGGTGAACTGAAGAACCAGCTGGCCGACGGCCACGATGGCGAACGAGGCCGCGCCCACGACCGCAAACCCCTTCAGTATCGAACGCCCAAGCGCGAGCGGCTCGGCGCTGCCGCGCGAGGCAGCAATATCGCGAGTGAGCAATTCGGGGATGCCGAGCTTTGCCGGAATGCATAAGAGCGCAATAGCGGTGACGACAAAAGCATAGGTCCCGAACTCATTCGGTCCGAGCCATCGCGCGAAGATGATACCAAGGCCGACCGCCACAATCCGATCGAGCAAACCGATGGCGCCCACGCTCGCGGTTAGTTGGATGAGACTGCGCAGTTGCATCGGTTCCCCTGCCCCGGTTTACAAATTAGATGCGCAAATCGCTCTCGTCGAAGCCCAGCGTCCCCTTGATGTCGACCAGCACCGACGATGCATTGCCGAACTTGCGCAAGGCCTGCGCGCCCGCATCGACAAACTCACGATGCGACACCGCCAGGATGACCGCATCATAACCGCCCTGCGGGGCGTCGAGAATCTCGATTCCATATTCGTGGCGGGCTTCGTCTGCGTCGACCCATGGATCATATACGTCGATTTGCGCACCATAGTCCCGAAACTCGCTGATCAGGTCGATGACTCGCGTATTGCGGATATCTGGGCAATTTTCCTTGAATGCCAGCCCCAGCACGAGGATGCGCGCGCTCTGGACAGGAAGGCCTCGTCTGATCATCAACCGGATGACCTGGCCGGCAATATACCCGCCCATGCCGTCGTTGACGCGGCGCCCGGCCAGGATGACTTGCGGGTGATAGCCGACCGCCTGCGCCTTGTGCGTCAGATAATAGGGGTCGACGCCGATACAGTGCCCTCCGACTAGTCCCGGCGTAAATTTCAGGAAATTCCACTTGGTTCCTGCGGCTTCCAGCACACTGTGCGTGTCGATGCCGAGCCGGCCGAAGATGATTGACAGCTCGTTCATCAGCGCGATGTTCAGGTCGCGCTGCGTATTTTCGATCACCTTTGCCGCTTCGGCGACCTTGATACTTTCGGCGCAGAAGGTTCCAGCGGTGATGATCTCAGCATAAAGGCGATCGACCCATTCGGCGGCCTCAACCGTCGAACCGCTCGTCACCTTCCGGATGGTCGGGAGGCGGTGCTCCTTGTCGCCCGGATTAATCCGTTCGGGGCTGTAGCCGACAAAAAAATCCCGGTTGAACTTAAGGCCGCTCACTCGTTCGAGGATCGGTACGCAATCTTCCTCGGTACAGCCTGGATAGACGGTGCTTTCATAAATTACGATGTCGCCGCGTTTGAGCACGCGGCCAACCGTCTCCGACGCCTTCACAAGCGGCGACAGATCGGGGCGTTTATGCGCATCAATCGGCGTCGGCACCGTCACGATATAGATACGAGCTTGCTCAAGATCGGACGTATTGTCCGAAAAATTGAGATGCGCGGCGGCGGCGAGTTCGTCCGACGTCGTCTCCATTGTATCGTCACGCCCCATCCGGAGCGCTGCGATACGGTCGCTATTGATATCGAAGCCGACAACCGCCCGAACGCGGCCGAATTCGACCGCAAGCGGCAAGCCCACATAACCGAGGCCGATGACGGCGATGGCAGCCGTATCGAAATCGGGCAGCGGTGCGATCTGATCGGAAATCATTTGCGGAAATAATCCCTGTACCAGGTGACAAATTTCTCGACCCCGTCACGGAAGTCGGTCTGCGGGCGGTAGCCGGTCAGTCGTTCGAGCAGGCTGGCGTCGGCCCAGGTGGCAGGAACATCGCCCATCTGCATCGGCATCAGGTTTCGGCGGGCCTTCTTGCCGAGCGATGTTTCGATCGCCGCGACGAAATCGAGCAGCTTGACTTTGTCGTTGTTACCGATGTTGACGATGCGGAAAGGCGCGACCGGCGACAGGCTGTCCCCTTCCGCGATCTCTGTCGCCGATGCAGGGCGTTCCGGAACCGCATCGATGAGGAGGCGGATGCCGCGCACCAGATCCTCGACATAGGTGAAGTCGCGGTACATGTCCCCGCCGTTGTAGAGGTCGATCGGCCGGTTATCGAGGATGGCATCAACGAATTTATAGAGTGCCATGTCGGGGCGGCCCCATGGGCCGTATACGGTAAAAAAGCGGAACATCGTCGTTGGCACGTTCCACAGGTGCGCATGGGCGTGCGCCATCGATTCCGTGGCCTTCTTGGTCGCCGCATATATGGTCAGCTGGGTGTCGGCTTTTTCATTTTCATGAAAGGGCATGTCCTCGTTCGCACCATAGACCGACGATGTAGAAGCCATCAGCAAGTGACTGACATGGTTGCGACGCGCGGCTTCCATGATGTTGAACGTGCCGATGACATTCGCCGACAAATAAGCGTGCGGGTTTTCGAGAGAGTAGCGGACACCGGCTTGCGCGGCGAGGTGCACGATGACGTCCGGGCGGAATTCGTCGACCGTCAGATCGACCCGTTCGCGATCTTCCAGCATCGCCTCGACGGCACTGAAATGCTGATTCTGGAGCAGTATCTGATGGCGTCGACGTTTGAGATCGACGTCATAATAGTCGGTCATCCCGTCAAAGCCAGCGACTTCAAAACCCTCGGCAAGCAATAATTTGGCCAGATGAAACCCTATGAAGCCGGCGGTACCGGTCACGAAAACTTTACGGCGCATGCAAATCTCCGCTGGGGAATGTCAGTTTCCGGCGTTCGCGGCCGACGCGTTGCCCGCACCCCCGGAATCGCGACGTAGGCTGAGTTGCTGGATAGCGATGTCCGTGCCGGTCGCAGTGTCGACCGCATCGAGCTCGAGCATGACCGAATACCACTTGCAGGCCGAGTTTGCGATCGCGACGATTGCGCTGCCTGCCCCGTCCTTCAGCGCAACGACAGCCACCGGGGTACGGGCCTTTCCCGATTCGACGCAGGTCAGCCGAAATTTCAACGTCGCGCCCAGGCTGTTGTTTAGTCCCGACAACTTCCATCGCAAGCGATAGGGTCCTGCCGATGGAACGAACACAAGCTGGCGGGCGGCGATGCCCGACGCGCCCGGAAGGCTCGAAATCGAAAGGGTGCGACTCTTCGGTTCGATCGTCGTTCCGATATCACCGGTCTGGAGCAAATCCCATTCAAAGGGTCTGAAATGCGGCTCGCGATCGAACCGCGAACCCGCCAACAACTCGCCGCCCCGCGGCGCTTGCATCCCGAGCGCGCGGGCGACGTCATAGGCAAGAGCCGGCTCATTGCGGCCAGCAAGTTCAGCAACCAGATCGAAGTCCGTCTGAGTAGGCTCTTTCAAGTTCCAGGGTGGGCCGGCAATGCGCAGGCGTATCCGCCCCGCCTGCGGAATGACCGCCGGAATTCGCAGCACCGCTGCCCAATAATCTGCGCTCCAATTGGGATTTTGGCCAAGCATTGGTGCAAGGACAGCCATCGCTCCCGAGCTCGCTGTCGCGGTCGCCATGCGTTCGACATAGAAGTATCGTGCATCGTAATCGACCGACATGGCGCGCGCCAAAAGCCGGACCGCCCGTTCGGGCCGCTCGCGTTTCAACTCCTCGTCGATCAGCATGGCATTGACCAGGTTATCGCGGCGGGTGAGTTCTCCGGCCAGAGTCAACAGCCGTCGCGACTGGCGTTTCTTGCCGTCAGCTGCAAGCGACTGGACCAGCACCGGCAAGGCCGAAGTGGCAAGCGGCTCTGCCGCGAAAGCATCTTGCGCCATGCGACGCTCCAATGACTGCGGGACCGATTTCGGATCCTTGATCAGCCGCGCGCCCAGCAAGGCACGGCTCAGCGATGCCTTAACCCACCCTTGCGGGGGAATGCCGATCATGGCGGCCTTCGCCGGCGCGCGTCGTTGATTAACGATAACGGCCGATTGGGCCCAGACGACACCTGCCGCCAGCAGACCGGATACGATCAACAGAGAGGACTTAACCGACTTTTTCATACATCATCGCCGCGCCGCGTCATTCGCTAAATTCAATCGTCGCTGTTGCGGTTCTTGTCCGCGCCATAACCATAACCATAGCCGTAGCCATAACCGTAGCCATAACCGTAGATCTCGTTTCGCCGACCAACCTTTGTCACCAGCGCGCCAAAGATGTGTGCATCGGTCTGCCGAAGGCGATTGAGCGCCGACTTGATGGCCCTCGAACTGCTGCTCGAAGCATCGATCGTGAAAATGACGCCCTCGACCGGTCGCGCGAGCAAGGACGCATCGGCCAGTCCAAGAACCGGCGGAGCATCGAGGATGACATGGTCATAGTCGCGCAGGAGCAACTCGATCAATTCACCGAGGCGCGACGAGCTGAACAATTCTGCCGCGTTCGGCGGCATCGGCCCTGCCAGCATATAGTCGAAGCCGAATTCGGGCGACTTGGCGATCAGCTCGCCGACATTGTCGAAACCGGTCAAATAATTGCTCAGCCCGGCGCCATTCTTGATATCGAGCAGCTCGTTCAGCGACGGACTGCGAATATCGGCGTCGATCAGGATGACCCTTTTTTCCGTCTGGCTGAAAACGCTCGCAAGGCTCAATGCCGAGCTGCTCTTGCCTTCGGCGGGCCGCGTCGAGGTCAGCATGAAGCTGCGCGGCGCGCCGTGACTTGTCAGAAAGGTCAAATTGGTCTGGGCCGTGAAATAGGCTTCGTAGACCATCGACTTTTTGTCGAGCAGCAGTGTTTCGAACTCTTCGGAATCCACCTGGGGGATCGATCCGAGCAGCGGAAGCCCGAAGCGATCGCTAACCTCGCTCGGATCGCGAATCGATTGATCGAGCTGCTCGAACATGAAGACAATCGCTGCAGCGATCCCGAATCCCGCGATCAGCGCTAACACGATATTCAGGATCAGCTTAGGGCTGGAGGGAACCTGTGACGGAGCCGCCATATCGACGACCGCGATATTGTTGGTTCCCACCCCCGCGGCGCCGATTTCCTTATACCGCTGCAACAGGCCGTCATAGAGTTGTCGGTTGGTATCTACTTCGCGCTGGAGAATGGCATATTCGATCGACCGGCGCTGCTGGTCGCGATATTTTCCGGTGAGACGATCCAGTTCGGACTGCAACTCCCTTTCCCGCTTCAACGCACTTGCATAGCTCTCCTGATTGAGCGCGCGCGAACGTTGCGTCTCGGTAACCACTGACTGGCTAAGGGCGGCAAGCTGTTGCCTCTTGGCCAGAACCTCGGGATATTCCTCGCCAAAGGTGGTCGTCAGACGCGCCAGCTCCGCAGTCAGCTCAGCTCGCCTTTGACGAAGCGCGCTGACCGACGCGTTGCTGGATGAGTCGGCCGACGAAACCGAGCTGCTCAACTGGCTTTCGGCGGCGATTCGTGCATCGCGCGCATTCGAAAGCGCGGTGCTGATCTTCTCCACGTCGGCGGCAATAAGGGTCCGGTCGCCAACGGACCGGCCGCTCGCAGGATCGCCGCGGCTTTCCAGCGTGATGATATCGTTGTTTGCGGCATAGGTTATCAACTCGCGCTCGGAATCCTCGAGGTTGCGGCGAAGCGAGGAGATACGCTGTTCGAGAAAGCGCCTTGCATCGCTGGTCGCCGCGAAACGACGGTCGAGATTTGCGGCGACGAACTGCTGAACCCAAAGATTGGTGAGCTTAGCCGACAAAGCTGGCGACGGCGTTGCGAAGGAGACGTCGACTAGGCTCGATTGGCGCACAGGTTCAATGCTTACGGCATCGAGCAATATTTTTTCTGCGCGCTCGGCCATCCGCGTGCGCTGCGCGCTGTTGGGCGTGCCTTCCTCGCCGCCCGTCAAGTCATAGTGCGCGAGGAATTCCTTGTCGTTGAGCAAATTGCCCGCACGGACCGTGCGGGCCGCGAGTGACCGCGATTCCAGGAGGCTGTACTGCGTATTGAAAAAGGCGATCTCGTTCGAGATCGTCTTTTCGCGCGCGCCCTTCACGTCGGTTTCCACCGGAGCCTGCGGCGAAATTTCGATCCGCGAAGTGCTCGTATACAGGGGTGTCATCAAAAAGGTGACGACGAGCCCGATGGACAGGCAGGCGAGAATGCTGCCGATCACCCAGGCCTTGTGGTTCAGCAGCGCGACAAAGGCCTTTTCGACCATATGCATGTCGAGGAACCCGCCTTGATAGGGTGCAGCCATTTCGCCCTGTCCCGCCGGCGCCTCCAGCCTCGCAATCGAGCGCCCGGTATTTACGGTATCCATCTGCAATATCATCCGTTCAGAAAATGCGATCGCTCGATCAATTGTTGTTGGTCAGATTGGTCAGGACGATGAGCGGAGTACTCAGCAATGTCGCGGCCTTGATGATGTCTTCGAAAAGACGGCGCTGCGGCGAATCGCCCACGATCACGACATCATTCGGAAAAATTTCCGGGTCCGCATAGTTGCCTCGCCTGATCGCTTCCAAGTTATAGATGCCGACATACTGGCGGTTGTCGACCTTGCGGAACACGAGCACCTCGTCGCGCTTTGCCAGTTCCGTCAGCCCCCCCGCCAGCGAAACCGCGCGCATCAGCGTCGCGCGGCCGACCAACGGATACTGGCCGGGACGCTGCACCTGGCCATCGACGGTAACGGCCTGCGAAAGCAAATGCGTCGCCGCCGAGGTTGCCTTGAAATTCACCGTTACCTGAGGATCGCGCACAAATCGTCCGCGAAGCCGGTCTTCGATCTCAGCGGCCAGCTGGGTCGGGGACTTGCCCGCCCCTTCCAATGTTCCCACCAGGGGAAAAGAAAACTTGCCTTCACCGTCGGTCAATATGTCGCGTTGAAGATCAGACACGCCATAAACATCGACCGTCAGCTCGGTAAATGAACCGACATATGATTGGCGGGTTGCCTGCCGCGCGTCTCCGCTTGTCGGCTGCGGAAGCGCCTCAAGAAGGGTCACGCCGCTGGCGGGAACTGTCGCCACTGGTTGTTTGCCGGAACATCCCGCCAGCGTGAGCAGCGCATAAGCGAAAAGGTGACGCAAGCGAGGCATATTATACATCCATAAGCCTAGAATTTTCGAAAAATTTGTTCGCCCATAGGCCGAAACATCAGGTGACGAAAGCCGCTTTAGCTTGAGGGTTGGAATTGAATAGTTCGTCGCGGCAACGAACCAGAATGACGATCAGGAGCGCCGCAGTCATCATGATCGACGGTACGCGGAGCGGATAATCGAGCGCCGAACTCGTAACGAGCAAGGCGAACGCGGCTGCGAGCATCACAACTTCGGCCAATTCGCCGCGCATCGGCGCTGGGCGGCCACGCCAGGCGGAGATGAGCCCATACGCAACCCAGACGGCGCCCCCGACAAAGATCAGGGCGGCCGGCAAACCGCCTTCGATCAGCAGCTGAAGCCAGTCGTTGTGAGCCTGGTTGAGATAGGCTTCGCGAAGCGCTGAATCAGGCTCGACGATCTGATAGACGCGAGCGAAAGAGCCAAAACCGGTGCCGAACAACCATTGTTGTTTCACCATGGCGGTGATCGTACCGAAGGTAGCGACGCGAATTTCCTCTACCCCGTCGCCATCGAACAGGCGGCCGACCGCATTCTCGCGCCCCGAAAAATAGAAGAGCGTCGCCAAGCCGGCGATAAGTACGAAGGGAAGAAGCGTCCGGAAAATGCGCCTTGCGCGGTTGTCGCGGCCCGGCGGCGAGCCGCGGCCACCCCGGCGAGCCGATATCTGATTGATCGGCTTGGGCTCGAAACGGTAGGACCAGCGCACGACGACATAAACCAGGATGACGCTGGCAGCGCCGCCTACAAGCCCCATTCGCGAACCGATAATCAGCGTGAACAAAAGAAATACGACGATGCTGCCAATCATCGCCGGGATCAGCAACGGGCGGCGCTTCCGCCGCAGGACTTCGTTGGAAATCAGCCATCCGGCCGCTAGGATCGACAGCGACAGCATCAGTGCATGGTGATTGCGATTGGCGAAAAGACCGACTGGCGACATGTCGTTTGTGATGCGGTAGAGATAGAAAATACTGCGCGGCCCGCCCATGATCTGCAGCAGACCGAAAACGACCGAAGCCACGCCCAAGCCCCAAATTGCCCACCATAGACGGACCCGTTCAGCGGCCGGGAGCGTCGCCGCGACCAGCAATGCTGCGAAAGGGACGGTGAGGGACAAAAGGCTGTTGACCGTCAGCGAAGGCGCCATGCTGATTGGACGCCAGCGGTCGGGCATGCCCAGCAACTGATCGATCGCGAAAATCTGGCCCCGCAGCGGTAACTCCGACCACAGCCCCGGGGCCAAGGGAATCAACTGAATTCCCATCCAGATCGCCAGCGCCGCCAGCAATATAAACGGAATGCGCATAGCGCGCCAGGTCTGCAGCGGAGCGAGCGCGATCACGGCGAAAGCGGAAAATGTCGCAAACGCGCGCAGAAGAGGGGTCGATGCGATATCGTAGCGCGATCCGCCGCCCATCAGCGCGATGATGGCGACGAAAGCGCCCAATATCCAGATCGAGCGGCGTGCGGAAATGTCTTCGAACCTCGCAGGCTTGGTCTTAGGCTTCATCAACGCACTTCCATCCCAAATTCATTATCCGTAACTGCTATGCTGTGGGACCGGCGAAGCCAAGCTTCGATTGCCCATCCGAATTCGAAAGCGCGCTATTGCGCCTGCAAATCTGCGGTATCGAGGATCCACCGTTCGCAACCTTCCAGCCCTAGCGCAGTCAGCCGACCTGTCAGATAGGCACCGGTATCGATCCCGATGCGCCCCCACGCTTCGTCGACGGTGTCCGAAATGGTATGGCCGTAGACGACCGTTAAGCCATGATCATGATGACCCTCGATAAATTCCTCGCGAATCCAGCGCAGATCGGAGATTTGCTGCCGGTCCAGCGGTACGCCAGGCCGCACGCCCGCGTGCACGAAAACGTAGTCACCTATCTGGATCATGTCTTCGCCGCGCCCAAGAAAATCGACATGCGATTGCGGAACGAGGTTCGGAAGGCGTGCTGCAACCTCGTCGAAATCCGCTGCCGAATAGGAAGCATCGTCGCCCCAATAGCTCTTGATGGTCGCGTCGCCGCCAATGCGAATGAAATAACGAACGCGCCGCGGATCGCCCGAAAGCGCCGCCAGAAAACATTCCTCGTGATTGCCGATCAACAACCTGACCATATCGAACGGTGGTCCCAGGCAGAGCGCCCGTTCCACGACTGCCGCCGAATCCGGTCCGCGGTCGACCAGGTCGCCCAGCAAGATCAGCGTCGTATAAGCCTTTTCGCGTGCCGCATTGTCGGCTTCGATTTTTTCCAGAAGCCGCCAGAACAGGTCGTCGCGCCCGTGAATGTCGCCAATAGCGTAGACACGCTGGCCGAAAGGAATCCGCGACGGCGCTTCGAGCACCCGGTCCTCGCGTGGCCGACGCTTCAGGAAATCTAGAAAGGACATATTGGCCTGTACAAGCTGTTCAGTATCTTACCAAAAAAGACATTCCATCCGCCCCTTGATGGATGCCATGCAGTGCGGGGAAACATGCTTCAGGCCGGTGCCCGAGAATCCCGTAGCGAACGGCGCGGCGATTAGAGCCAAGTTAAGCGACCGGCAAGAGCTTTGCGCTAAGGTGGTTTGAAGACTCCCTGAGAAGGCCACTAGTTTATGCCCTTGGAATCGCATCCAACGACAGGTCGCGTTACCAACAAGATAGCCATTGCGTTCGGCACCCGTCCCGAAGCGATCAAGATGTTCCCGGTCGTCCACGCCTTGCATCGGCAGTCGGGCATCGACGTGCGCGTCTGCGTAACGGCGCAGCATCGCGAGATGCTCGACCAGGTGCTGGGCATAGCGCGCATTACGCCAGACGTCGATCTTGACGTCATGACTCCCGACCAGACGCTCGACGCGCTGCTCGCTCGCCTTGTCACAAGCCTCGGCAAGACATTCGATGACGAAAAGCCCGACCGCGTCCTCGTCCACGGCGACACGCTGACGACGATGGCGGCAACGATCGCCGCCTATTTTCGCAAGATCCCGGTGAGCCACATCGAAGCGGGGCTGCGCAGTGGCGATATCTATCAACCCTGGCCCGAAGAGGTAAATCGCAAGGTCGCCGGAGCCGTCGCCGATATGCATTTCGCGCCGACCGAGACCGCGGCCGCCGCGCTGCGCGCGGAGAATATCCCGGCCGAGCGCATCCATGTTACCGGCAACACGGTGATCGATGCGCTGCTGGCGACGCGCGCTCGGATCGAGGAAGAACCCGCACTCGCCGCCGGCCTCGACCCGCTGGCAGCGCGCTTCGCGGGCAAGCAGATTGTCGCCGTCACCTCGCACCGGCGCGAAAATTTCGGGGAGGGTATGAAGGCAATCGCCGGCGCCATCGCCGCAATCGCCACCCGCCCCGATCTCGCGGTGATCTTCCCCGTACACCCGAATCCGCATGTCCGAAGTGCGATGGAGCCGATCCTTGGCGGACTCGACAACGTCGCGCTCATCGATCCGCTCGATTATCCGCACTTCGTCCGCCTGCTCGCGATGAGCCACCTTGTGCTCACCGACAGCGGCGGGGTGCAGGAAGAGGCGCCGTCGCTCGGCAAGCCGGTGCTGGTGATGCGCGAAACCACCGAACGCCCCGAGGGGATCGTGGCGGGCACCGCGCGGCTTGTCGGCACCGACAAGGACCGCATCGTTTCCGAAATTTTCAGCCTTTTGGACGATGATGCCGCCTATTCCGCCATGGCCCGCGCGCACAATCCCTTCGGCGACGGCAAGGCGGCAACGCGAATTGCGGAGATCATCGCGCGTGCCCTTTGATACCGAACAGAGCGTCTGCGTCCTCGGGCTCGGCTATATCGGGCTGCCGACCGCCGCGCTGATCGCGCGCTCGGGCTGCCGCGTGACCGGGGTCGACGTCAGCCAGGCGGTCGTCGACACGGTGAACAGCGGCAAAGTGCATATCGAGGAAATCGACCTCGACGGGTTGGTCCAAGGCGTCGTTGCACGCGGCGTGCTGACCGCATCGACCAAGGTGACCGCCGCCGACTCCTTCGTGATCGCGGTCCCGACACCCCACGACGACGAGCATCGCCCCGACACCAGCCACGTATTGGCCGCAGCGCGCGCAATCGCGCCCGTCCTCGTTCCCGGCAACCTCGTCATCCTCGAATCGACGTCGCCCGTCGGGACGACCGAGACGGTCGCGGCGTTGCTCGCCGAGCTACGCCCCGACCTCAAGGTGCCGGGGACCTGCGCGGGCGCTGCCGACATCTTCATCGCCTACTGCCCCGAGCGTGTGCTGCCCGGCCGTATCCTCGTCGAACTCGTCGACAATGACCGCTGTATCGGCGGTATCACCCCGCGCTGCGCGCGGCGCGCGATGACATTCTATCGCCAGTTTGTGCGCGGCGCGTGCGTGACCACCACGGCGCGCGCTGCCGAGATGGTGAAACTCGTCGAAAACAGCTATCGCGACGTCAACATCGCCTTTGCCAACGAGCTGTCGATGATGGCCGAGGCGCTGGACGTCGATGTTTGGGAGGTCATCCGCCTCGCCAACCGCCACCCGCGCGTCAACATCCTCCAGCCCGGCCCCGGCGTCGGCGGGCACTGCATTGCGGTCGATCCCTGGTTCCTCGTCCACGGTGCGCCGGACCAGAGCCGCCTGATCCGCACCGCGCGCGAGGTCAATCTCGCCAAGACCGCGCACGTCATCGGCGCCGCCGAAATGCTGATCACGCAGCACCCGCGGGCGCGGGTCGCCTGCCTCGGTCTCGCGTTCAAGCCCAACATCGACGATTTTCGCGAAAGCCCCGCGGTCGAGGTCGCCGCCGCCCTCGCGCGCCGCTTCGGCGAACAGATCGCGATCGTCGAACCCTATGCACGCGGCCTGCCGATGGAATTCGCGGGTACGGGTGCAACGCTCGTCGACCTCGACACGGCGCTCGCAAAATGCGACCTTCTGATCGTGCTCGTCGATCACGAACTTTTCAAGTCGATCCCGCTCGAAGAGCGGGCGGACAAGTTCGTCTATGACACGCGCGGCCTGTGGCCCGACCAGCCCGGCCAGAGCGCTCCCAATCGAATCCCGCGGGCGGCCTGACGCCATGTATGCCCCCTCGAACGCGTTCCGAAACGGCAAGGCCGGCTTCCGGCTGCTCGAACGGCGCATCGTCGAGAAGCCCTGGGGCCGCAGGCATCCGGGGAAGGACTTCGGCGATCTTGGCGATGGACGGATTGGCGAGATCTGGTTCCTGCCGCCACCCGACGATACGCGCTCGCCGCTGTTGAAGTTTCTGTTCACGAGCGAACGGCTGTCGATCCAGGTTCATCCCGACGACAAGGTCGCGCGGCGAACAGGGGCGCCATGCGGCAAAGACGAATGCTGGCTTGTCGTCACGGGCGATGACGATGCGCGAATTGGCGTCGGCCTGAACCGGAACACCGATCACGAGGCGTTGAGAGCAGCCGCGCTCGACGGATCGATCATGGACATGATCGACTGGCGACGCGCCCATGTCGATGATTTCATCTACAATCCGGCCGGTACGATTCACGCCATCGGCGCGGGCCTGACGATCGTCGAGGTCCAGCAAAATTGCGACACCACCTATCGCCTCTATGATTATGGGCGCGAGCGTCCGCTGCATTTGGACGAAGCACTCGAAGTGGCCCATCTGTCGCCGACGCGCGATGAACGCGACTGCAGTATCGATCCCAATGCCGCCAGCGAGCTCGTGCGCGGTCCCTATTTTCACCTGCATCATCTGGTGGCGCCATTCGACCCCGCCACGGTCGCGAACGCCAAGGGAATGATGACCTTGCTACCGCTGGCAGGCGATTGCCGCGTCGCGGAGGTTTCGATCCTGGTCGGACAAGCTGCCCAGTTCGACGACCCCAACCTTCTCGACCTCCGAAAAGGCGCGCGCGCCCTGCTCGCCTGGGCCGCCTGACGCGCTTCGCAGACCCCTCCCCTTGCGGCGCCCGCGCCCATCGCCCATATCCCGCCGCATGACCGACCCTCATGCGCAGAGTGCCGCGCCCTGGCACGGAACCACCATCCTTTCCGCCCGCAACGCCGACAAGGTCGTCGTGATCGGCGACGGGCAGGTGTCGATGGGCCAGACGGTGATGAAGCCCAATGCCAAAAAGGTACGCCGCCTCCACGATGGCAGCGTGATCGGCGGCTTTGCGGGTGCGACCGCCGATGCCTTCACGCTTTTCGAGCGTCTCGAGGCCAAGCTCGAGCGCCACAATGGCCAGTTGCTGCGTGCTGCGGTCGAACTCGCCAAGGACTGGCGCACCGACAAATATCTGCGCAACCTCGAGGCGATGATGATCGTCGCAGACAAGGAGGTGACGCTCGTCATCACCGGCAACGGCGATGTACTCGAACCCATGGGCGGAATCGCGGCGATCGGATCGGGCGGAAACTTCGCGCTCTCGGCAGCGCGCGCACTCGCCGAATATGAGAAGGACCCCGCCGTCCTCGCGCGCAAGGCGATGGAAGTCGCCGCCGACATCTGCGTCTATACCAACGACCAGTTCACCCAAGAACTCATCGAAATCCAGGCCTGAAAAGCATGAACAAGGATCTGACCCCGAAGGCGATCGTCGCCGCGCTCGACACGCATATCATCGGACAGGACGCCGCAAAGCGCGCCGTCGCGGTCGCGCTGCGCAATCGCTGGCGCCGCCAGCAGCTCGGCCCCGACTTGCGCGACGAGGTAAGTCCCAAGAACATCCTGATGATCGGCCCCACCGGCTGCGGCAAGACCGAGATTTCGCGGCGCCTCGCCAAACTTGCCGACGCGCCCTTCATCAAGGTCGAGGCAACCAAATTTACCGAGGTCGGCTATGTCGGCCGCGACGTCGAACAGATTGCGCGCGACCTTGTCGAGGAAGCGGTGCGGCTCGAACGCGACCGCCGCCGCGAGGCGGTGCGCGGTGCCGCCGAGGAAGCCGCGATGGACCGGCTGCTCGATGCGCTCACCGGCAAGGGCGCGAGCGAGGCGACGCGCGAAAGCTTTCGCCAGCGCTTTCGCGACGGCCATCTGGCCGACAGCGACGTCGAGATCGAAGTGACCGATACGCCGTCGATGCCGTTCGAGTTACCAGGCCAGCCGGGGCAGGTCGGGATGATCAACCTCTCCGACATGCTCGGCAAGGCGCTTGGCGGCGGCCCCAAGAAGCGCCGCCGCATGAAAGCGATGGAAGCGTGGACGCGGTTGCTCGAGGAAGAGCAGGACAAGCGCCTCGACCAGGACGATGTTGCGCGCGTCGCGCTCGGCGATGCCGAGGCAAACGGGATCGTCTTTCTCGACGAGATCGACAAGATTGCGGTGAGCGACGTGCGCGGCGGATCGGTGAGCCGCGAGGGCGTCCAGCGCGACCTCTTGCCGCTGATCGAGGGCACGACGGTCGCGACCAAATATGGGCCGATGAAGACCGACCATGTGCTGTTCATCGCGAGCGGCGCCTTCCACGTCGCCAAGCCTTCCGACCTGCTCCCCGAACTCCAGGGCCGCCTGCCGATCCGCGTCGAACTCGGCGCGCTCAGCGAGAAGGATTTCGAACGCATCCTGACCGAGACCAAGGCAGGCCTCCCCGAACAATATTCGGCGCTGATCGCGACCGAGGGCGTGACCTTGAGCTTCACGCGCGAGGCGATTGCGCGTGTGGCGAACCTCGCCGCCGAGGTGAATGAAAAGGTCGAGAATATCGGCGCCCGCCGCCTGCAGACGATGATGGAGCGGCTCGTCGAAGAGGTGAGTTTCACCGCCGAGGACATGGCAGGCACGACGCTCGAAATCGACGCCGCCTATGTCGACAAACAACTCGCCGATGTCGTGGGCGACACGGACCTCAGCAAATATGTGCTTTAGTCTGACAGATTTCGGCTAAACATTTTCAGACAGGCCGAAATCTTCGTCCATTCGGCCTGCCGTCGACCGAACTCCATTTGACTTTCGCGCGCCGTCGATGCGATGAACAGTAAAGCGGTCGAACCGGGTTGCAGTCGATCGTCACGGAGACAGCAATGGATGAGGAAGAGGTCGCCACCCAAGGCGAACTGGCGATCACGCGCACGGGCGACCGGCTTCGGCTGGCACGCGAAGCGGCGGGGCTTTCGCTCGCCGACGTCGCGACGCGCACCCGCATCACGCAGCGCCACCTCGCCGCTCTCGAGAAATCCGATTTTTCCGAACTTCCCGGCCGCACCTATGTGACCGGCTTCGCGCGCGCCTACGCCCGCGCCGTCGACCTTCCCGAAGCCGAGATCGGTGCGTCGGTCCGTCAGGAGCTCGAAGACGACGACTATGGCGCGCGCCCGGCCTATGAGGCCTATGAGCCGACCGACCCGGCGCGCCTGCCGACGCCGCGCCTCGTCTGGACCGTCGTCATCGTCGCAGCGCTTCTTGCCTCGGCCTATGGCGTCTGGCGCTTCCTGTCGGTCGAACCCGACGAAGCGCTGATCGCTGCGCAGAACCGCGATGCCGATGCATCCGAAGCCCCCGCTGCCGTGCCGTCGGTCGAAAAGGCCGCGGCCCCCAACGGCGCCAATGTCGCCCCCGATGCCCCGGTCGTGCTGACCGGACTTTCGGAAGTCTGGATCGGTTTCGACGATGCAGAGGGCAAGACAGAAAACTGGCGCACGCTCGACCCGGGCGAGACCTATGAGGTTCCGCCCGCCTATATCGAACAGTTCACGCTGCGCACGAGCATTCCGCAAGCGCTGAAAGTCACGGTCGGCGGGCGCGATGTCGGGGCGATCGGCCCTGCCGATACGCTCGTAAAGGGCGTCTCGCTCAAGCCGGCGGACCTTCTTACGCGCAGCGGCGGCTCCGCCAGCGGCGACGCGGCAGGAACGCAACGTCGCCCCGGCTGACGTCGGCTGAACGTCGGATCGCGCGCGCCTGCCGTCGATTCTGGACTGATTTTGGTTTGCACTGACGCCGATTGCGGCGTTAGGAAACATTCTCAATATGGTTAATGGCTAGGGGCCAACGGCAAATGATGAAGAACAGACTGATTGTCGCGGGGGCTAGTGCCATTGCGCTCGCCACGATCGCACCGGGTGCGGGGGCACAGCAGGCAGGGCTCGACAAGCGCGTCGAGCGGCTGGAGAAGGAAATGCGCGCGGTGCAACGCACGGTGTTTCCCGGCGGCAGCCCGACCTTTTTCGAAGGCGAGATCGCACCCGACAACACGCCGGGCGAGCGCGCCCGTGCCAACGCGCCGGTCATCGACCTTACCGCGCGCGTCGACGCGCTCGAAGCGCAGCTCCAGTCACTCACCGGGCAGACCGAACAAAATGCCTTCCAGCTTCGCGAACTCGAAAAGGCATTCGCCGCCTATAAGGCCGACATCGACAAGCGGCTGGCGAGCCCTGACACCACAGCGACGCCGGCCAGCCTGGCCCTGGTGCCCACCGCGACACCCAAGCCCGCCGCAACCGCGACGACGGCAACCAGCAGCACGGCAACCACCGCTCCGGCCAGGAAACCCGCGAGCCCGGACGCTGCACGTCTCGCGCTCGTCAAGCAGGTCGAAATCCCGGCGAGCGGGAATGAGGTCGAGGACAGCTATAATTATGGCTACCGGCTCTGGAACGCCAAACTCTATCCCGAGGCGCAGGCGCAGCTCAAACAGGTGGTGAGCAAATGGCCGAGCCACAATCTGGCAAGCTATGCGCAAAATCTGCTTGGCCGCGCCTATCTCGACGAAGGGAAGCCCAGCCTTGCCGCGGTGGCCTTCTATAACAATTACAAGGATCGGCCGAACGGCGCGCGCGCGCCGCACAGCCTGATGTACATGGGCATCGCGCTCGACAAGCTCGGCCGCAAGGCCGATGCGTGCAAGGCGTTCCGCGAGCTCGACGACGTCTATGGCGACAAGGCCCCGCAGGATGTCCGCAGCGATGCAGCCGCCGCAAAAGCAAAAGCCGGCTGCTGAGGCCGACGCGGCGATCGAGCGCTTCGCGCTCGATCTGTCCGCGCTCGTCGGCTCCGACTGGCATCGACGCGACTATGGGATCGCCGTTTCGGGCGGTCCCGACAGCATGGCGTTGCTCTGGCTGATGGCGAGCTTGCTTCCCGGTCAGGTTCGGGCAGCAACGGTCGATCACGGCCTTCGCAAGGGATCGGACGACGAGGCGCGCATGGTCGCCGGATTTTGCGCGCGCGAGCATATCCCCCACGCCATTCTGGTCCCGCCCGAACCGATCCGCGGCTCGCTCCAGGCTGCGGCACGCGCGCAGCGTTACCGGCTGCTCGAAACATGGCGCGTCGCGCACAAGGTCGATTTCATCGCGACCGCGCATCATGCCGACGACCAGCTCGAAACGATGGTCATGCGGCTCAACCGCAGCAGCGGGGTCGGCGGGCTGGCGGCGATCCGCGCGCGCAACGGCACGATCCTGCGCCCGCTTCTGCGCTGGCGCCGCGCGCAACTTCTGGACCTCGCGCTCGACCACGACCTGCCCTTTGTCGACGATCCGTCGAACAGCGATAATCGCTTCGACCGCGCGCGGCTGCGTCAGGCGTTGAAATCGCAGTCAGCGCTCGATGCCGAGGCTGCCGCCCGTTCGGCCGAATGGCTTGCCGAGGCCGATGACGCGCTCGACTGGGCGGCCGAGCGGCTGATGGCATCATGGCCCGACGCCTCCGACGTCGCGGTCATCCGCGACGATGGCTATCCGCCCGAGATTTTCCGCCGCATTGTCAGCGCCCGCCTGCACGCGCACGCGCCGCATCTGTCGATCCGCGGCGCGACGCTCGATGGCGTGATCGCCGCGATGCGCGATGGCCGACGCGCGATGATCGGGAGCCTGCTGATCGACACCGTCCGCGGGCTCGAAGGCACGATCTGGCGCATTTCGGCGGCGCCGCGCCGGACACCCCCGAAAAAGGGCTGATTGCCTCATTGTCATTTAACCCGATTATCCTATCTTGTGCAGGTAGGAGCGCGCATTTCGCGCGCGTTTGGAAAGATTCCGATGCAGGACGACAAGGAACCGCAGGGCAACCCCTGGATGAAGAGCGTGATGATCTGGACGGGCATTTTGCTCGCCATGCTCATGGTCGCATCGGTCTTCGGCGGCGCCTCGCAGCCTGTGGGCGAGACGCTCGCCTATTCAGAGTTCCGCCAGAAGGTCGAAGAGGGCGCGGTCAAGGAAGTCGTTCTTTCCGATGATCGCGTCACGGGCGAGCTTACCGGAGGCGAGCGCTTCACCGCCAATGTCGTGCGCGATCCCGAACTGCTCAAGCTACTCAACACCCACGACGTCAAATATGACGGCAAGGCTGCGGAAACCGGCAATATCTGGATGTATTTCCTGCTCCAGTCGCTGCCCTTCATCCTGATTCTCGGCATCGCCTTCTTCGTTTTCCGGCAGGTTCAGAAGAATAATGGCTCGGGCGCGATGGGCTTTGGCAAATCGCGCGCGAAGATGCTCACCGAAAAGCAGGGCCGCGTGACCTTCGACGATGTCGCAGGCATTGACGAAGCGCGCGAAGAGCTAGAGGAAATCGTCGAGTTTCTGAAGGACCCGACCAAATTCTCGAAGCTCGGCGGCCAGATCCCGAAAGGCGCGCTGCTCGTCGGCTCGCCCGGTACCGGCAAGACGCTTCTCGCGCGCGCTATCGCGGGCGAAGCGGGCGTTCCCTTCTTCACCATTTCGGGCTCGGACTTTGTCGAAATGTTCGTCGGCGTCGGCGCCAGCCGTGTCCGCGACATGTTCGAACAGGCGAAGCGCAACGCGCCGTGCATCGTCTTCATCGACGAAATCGACGCTGTGGGCCGCCACCGCGGCGCAGGCCTTGGCAACGGCAATGACGAGCGCGAACAGACGCTCAACCAGCTCCTCGTCGAAATGGACGGGTTCGAGGCGAACGAGGGCATCATCATCGTCGCCGCGACAAACCGCCCCGACGTGCTCGACCCTGCGTTGCTGCGCCCCGGCCGCTTCGACCGGCAAGTCGTCGTCCCGCGCCCCGACATCGAGGGTCGCCAGAAGATTCTCGAGGTGCATACGCGCAAGAAGCCGCTCGCGCCCGACGTCGATCTGCGCCGCGTCGCGCGCGGCACGCCGGGCTTTTCGGGCGCCGACCTTGCCAACCTCTGCAACGAGGCGGCGCTGCTCGCGGCGCGCCGGGGCAAGCGCCTGATCGCCTCGAACGAGTTCGAGGAAGCCAAGGACAAGGTCATGATGGGCGCCGAGCGGCGCTCGATGGTGATGACCGAGGACGAGAAGAAGGCCACCGCCTATCACGAAGCGGGCCATGCGCTCGTCTCGCTCCACGTCGAAGGCAACGACCCGTTGCACAAGGTCACGATCATCCCGCGCGGTCGCGCGCTCGGCGTGACGTGGAACCTCCCCGAACGCGACCGCTATTCGACCAATATGAAGCAGATGAAGGCGCGGCTCGCGCTGTGCTTCGGCGGCCGCATCGCCGAGCAGCTGATCTATGGCAAGGACGAACTCAACACCGGCGCATCGAACGACATCCAGCAGGCGACCGACATGGCGCGCTCGATGGTCATGGAATATGGCATGTCCGAAAAGCTCGGCTGGCTGCGCTACCGCGACAATCAGGACGAGGTATTCCTGGGCCACAGCGTGTCGCGCGCGCAGAATATGTCGGAGGAAACGGCAAAGCTGATCGACGCCGAGGTCCGCCGCCTCGTCGAGGAAGGCGAAAAGACCGCGCGCAAGGTGCTCACCGACAATATCGACCAACTGCACCTGCTCGCCGCCTCGCTGCTCGAATATGAAACGCTGTCGGGCGAGGAAGCCAAGCGCGCGATCAAGGGCGAAGACATCGGCCGCGAAAGCGATGGCGACCGTTCGGGAACGCCGATCAAGGGCCACGCCGGTTCGCTCCCGCAGATCAAACGCAAGCCGCGCCCCTTTGGCGGCGCCAATCCGCAGGGCGCCTGATTGAAGCAGCGGGGCGCATGAGGGGGCGGCGTAGCAACCGGCTGACGGCATGATCGCGCCAACCAAGGCGCGCATGGCTTCGGCCCTCCTTGCCCTCGGCGCGGGCGTCACGCTTACCGCGATGACCCCCGGCGACATGAGCATCGCCGCCTTTCTCGCGCGCGCCGACTCGATCTCCCGGCTCGGCCCGCTCGCCATCGCCACGCCCGATGGCGTGCGGCTGAAGAATGAGGTCATCGCCGCAGGCCATCGTTACAAGACGCGGATCGACGCGCAGCGGCGCGCCGGACGCCCGACGACGAGCTGCCCGCCCGAATCGGGTTCGCTGACGCCCGAGGAATGGCTGGGGCATCTGCGCAGCTATCCGCCCGCGGCGCGACGCTCGGTCAGCGTCTATTCGGCATTCGAGGCGCTGATGAAAAAGCGTTACCCCTGTCCCGCCGCGCAATGATCGCGGGTCAATGACAATCTATTGCGACGAATCGGGCGGGTTCAACGCGGGGGCCATGACCTTTGCCGCCGTAATGCTGACCCCCGAGACGGCCGCGGCGATCCACGAACGCTTTCGCGCGGTGACCGGGCTGCGCGGCGAGCTCAAGGGCAGCCGGATCAGCCTCACCGAACGCGCCTATCTGCTCGAACTCTTCGACCGCGCAGGTGGCCGCGCATGGGTCGCAGTGGCGCGGCGCAGCGAACTCGAAGCGGAAAGCGGCGGCGCGCCGCCAACCGATCTTGCGATCTATGCCGCGCTGCTCGACCTCGCGATCGCAAGCTGGCTCCCCGAGACCGGCGGTGTCTGCACCGACGTCGTGATCGACGACGGGCGCTACGACCCGGCGATCCTCGAACGCGTGCGCGCGACGATCCAGAAAGGGCTTGCGGGATGGGGCAAGGCCTCGCTTGCCGACAGCCGCCGGTCCGAAGGCGTGCAGATCGCCGACGTCATCGCCAACAGCCTGTTCAATATCGAGGCCGGTTCGCCACGCGCCGCACGGATGGCAACGATCGTCGCGCCGTTGCTGGCGTCGAACACCATTCGGATCGCGCGACTGGCGCATCTCGTCTGAAACAAGAAGGGCCGCGGTTTCCCGCGGCCCCCTTGGCGATTGTTGCTCGGCTTCGACGATCAGTCGAAATCGCCCCCGCCGCCCGCGGGGCTGCGCGGCGGAGCCGCCGCGGTCAGGCGGAGCGCCTCGGCCGAACGCGAGATCGAGCTGATTTCGTCGGGAGTATCGTCATCGTCGACGACCACCTTCTGCATCGACCCGACGAGCGTGTCCTGAAGTTCGGCAGGACGAATCGTCTGCTCGGCGATTTCGCGCAGCGCGACGACCGGATTCTTGTCGCGGTCGCGGTCGACCGTCAGTTCCGAACCACCCGAGATTTCGCGGGCGCGGTGCGCCGACAGCAGAACCAGGTCAAAACGGTTGGGAACCTTGTCGACACAATCTTCGACGGTAACGCGGGCCATGATAATTCCTTGGATTGAGGAGAGGCCAGCCAGAGGCGTGGCGGCAAGCGCTGCGCGCTAGCAGGGAGGGGCGCCAATGTCAATCGAACCCCCGGCTTGCGGCAGGCGGCGCGCGCAGCCTATGAGCAGCGCATGACCGACCCCCTCCGCCCCGCCAGCGAGACCGAGGTGATAAGCGCAAAGGTGGCAGGGCACGACCTCGAGGTCATCGTCGACGGCGATGTGCGGCGCGAACGCCTGCTCGCGATGCTGGCGGGCGCGACGCGCAGCATCGCCATCATCATGTATATTTTCGAGGCCGACGGCGCAGGCACGCGCGTTCTGGACGCGCTCGTTGCCGCCGCCCGGCGCGGTGTGCGCGTGCGGATGATCATCGACAGCTTCGGCTCCGCCGACCTGTCGGACCATGTTTTTGCGCCGCTGCGCGAAGCGGGGGGAAGCGTGACCTTCTTTTCGCGCCGCTGGCGCTCAAGCTATCTGGTCCGCAATCACCAGAAGCTCATACTCGTCGACGAAGAGGTCGCACTCACGGGCGGCTTCAATATCGCCGATGCCTATCTGTCGGAGCATGACAGCCGGTGCTGGTTCGATCTCGGCCTTTCGGTTCGTGGACCGGCGGTGGCGCGGATTGCACGGTGGTTCGACGCGGTCCACGACTATACGGTGAACCATGACGGCAAGTTGCTGATGCTCCGGCGCATAATCCGCGAATGGCCCGTCGACGATACGCCGGTCGAGTGGCTCGTCGGCGGCCCGACGCAGCGGCTGTCGCCCTGGGCGCGGGCGGTGCGCCGCGACCTCGACGCCGCGCGTACGGTCGACATGGTGATGGCCTATTTCTCGCCGGGGCAAGGCATGCTCCGCCGGCTCGGCCGCGTCGCGGCGCGCGGGCGTGCGCGCTTCGTCATGGCGGGCAAGTCCGACAATGCGGCGACGATCGGCGCCTCGCGCCTGCTCTACGGCTATTTGCTCCGCAAGCGCGCCGAAGTGTGGGAATATCGGCCATGCCGCCTGCATATGAAGCTGATCGTCATCGACGATGTCGTCTATATCGGGACCGCCAATTTCGACGTCCGCAGCCTGTTCGTCAATGTCGAGGCGATGTTGCGCATCGCCGACGCCGGTTTCGCCGCAACGATGCGCGATTTCGTCGCGCGGATGCAGCCCGAATCGCGCGTCGTGACGCGCGAAGGCCATAAGGCGAGCGCTTCGTGGCTCACCCGGCTGCGCTGGACGCTTGCATGGTTCGTTGTCGGCGCGGTCGATTATACCGTGTCGCGGCGGCTCAACTTCGGGCTCGCTGAACCCGACCTCGATGTCGAGTGAATCCTAGTCTTTCCAGCCCCAAAAGAGGTAGCAGGGCGGCACATTGACCCATTCGAACGCGTTGTCGATGCGCTCGAAATGGCGCGCGAGATAATCGCGCGCGCGGGCACGAAATTGATAGACGAGGAAAGCGCCGCCGGGACGCAGCACGCGGTGCGTCGCTGCGGCGATCGCAGGACCGACACCCGCGGGAAGCGTCGAAAAGGGCAGGCCCGAGACGACATAATCGGCATGATCGAACCCGTGCGCCGCGATGATCGCCTCGACATCGGCCGCCGACCCGTTGACCGCGATGAAGCGGCTGTCGCGGATATCCTTGCGCAGATAGTCGATGAAATCCTCGTTGGTATCGATCGCGATCAGCGTCGCGTCGCCCGGCAGATGCTCGAGGATCGGGCGGCAGAAAGTGCCGACGCCCGGGCCATATTCTACGAAGAGCTTCGTCCGTTTCCAGTCGACGGGGCGCAGCATGTGGCGGATCAGGGTCGGGGACGAAGGCACGATCGAGCCGACCATCACCGGATGCTTGATAAAGCCTTTCACGAACATGCCCCACGGTCCGAAAAACCGTCTGAGCCGCTCGCGCATCCGGCGGGACAGCGCGACTTTCGATGCTTGGGCCTGCGCCCGCGGATTGGTCATGATGGCTTTCGCGTTGTTGGCGTTCCCAAAAGCGTGGCAAATGCGGCGGGCAAGCGCAAGGAAAGAGTCACGTTTCGCGGTGGACAGACGGGCGCGCCGTTGTAGGGAGGGCGCGCGGCGCACGAAGAGGAGGAGCGCGACATGGCGACATTATCGCGCGCGATCCCTGCCTACCGCATGGCGGTGCTGTTCGCGATCATGCTGGTCGCGGCGGCAGGCAATACCGCGATGCAATCGATCCTCCCCGCGATCGGCGCCAAGCTCCATATCCCCGATGTCTGGGTCAGCCTCGCCTTCAGCTGGTCGGCGCTGCTCTGGGTGCTGACCGCCCCGCATTGGGCGCGCCAGTCGGACAAGCGCGGACGCAAGGCACTGATGGCGCTCGGCATCACCGGATTTCTCTCGTCGATGGCACTGTGCGGGCTGATCCTGTGGGCCGGGCTGTCGGGCTGGCTCGCCGCGGGGGCGACCTTCCTTCTCTTCGCGCTGTTCCGCAGCCTGTACGGCGCGCTCGGCTCGGCCGCCCCGCCGGCGGTGCAGGCCTATGTCGCGGCGCGCACCGATCCCGAGGAGCGCACGCAGGCGCTGTCGCTCGTCTCCTCCTCCTTCGGGCTCGGCACCGTGATTGGTCCTGCGGTTGCGCCCTTCTTCATCCTGCCCTTTGTCGGCCTGTCGGGGCCGCTGCTCGTCTTCGCGCTGATCGGGATTTTCGTGCTCGTGATGCTGCGCTGGCGGCTTCCGAGCGATACGCCGCGCTTCGCCGCGCGCGGGGCAATCGCGCCCTACCCCACCGCGGGCCTTTCGGACACGTCACGCAGCGACGACGAGGAAGGCGAGGAAGCCGAGGGCGCCGACCCCCAGCCGCCGCTCCGCTGGTCGGACCGCCGCCCACGGCCGTGGCTCGTTGCCGGACTGCTCGGCGGACAGGCACAGGCGATGATGCTCGGCGTCATCGGCTTCCTGATCCTCGACCGGCTCGCGCTGCGCAGCGACCCCGACGAAGGCGCGGCGATGACCGGCATCGTGATGATGGCGGGTGCCTTTGCGACCTTGCTCGCGCAATGGGGGCTCATCCCGCTGCTCAAGCTGACGCCGCGCACCGCGGTGCTCGTCGGCGCGGCGCTCGGCGCGGCCGGGACGCTGATGACGGGGCTTGCCGAGGGGCTGCACGCGATCATCATCGGCTTTGCGCTCGCCTCGCTCGGTTTCGGCCTCTTTCGCCCGGGCTTTACCGCGGGCGCGTCGCTCGCGGTACCGCGCCGCGACCAGGGCGCGGTCGCGGGCATGACCGCGTCGATCAACGGGTCGGCCTATATCGTCTCGCCGGCGATCGGCGTGCTGCTCTACAATTGGCACGCGATGGTCGCATACGGACTGATGGCCGGATTCTGCGCGATCCTCCTGCTGTGGGGGTGGTCGGCGCTGCGCACCGACGCACCTCCCCCTGCCGACGCCCGGCGCTAAGCCTTCGGATCCTCGCCATGTTTTGAATCGCGCACGGGCTTGAGCATCCCGGGCGCGAAGAAACCGATCGGATCGACGCTCATGGCATTCTGCTTGATCTCGCCCTGGATTTTTTCATAGTCGCGCTCCATCGCCTCGGTCACCGAGGCGCGCGTGTCCTTCATCGCCGCGTCGAAGTCGTCCATCGTCACGAGGTCGCTGTCGAGCGACCGCTTGAGCGCGGCAAGCCCGGCCCTGCGCACCAGATCCTCGAGGTCGGCGCCGGTGAAGCGGTCGGCGCGCTTCGCGAGCGCGTCTAGGTCGACATCGTCGGCGAGCGGCATCCGTTTCGTATGAATTTCGAGGATGCGCCTGCGCCCTTCGGCATCGGGGACCGACACATAGATGAGCTCGTCAAGCCGACCCGGACGCAGCAGCGCCGGATCGATGAGATTCGGGCGATTGGTCGCGCCGATGACGACGACCGACTGCATCTCCTCGATCCCGTCCATCTCGGCGAGGATCGTGTTGACGACGCGCTCGGTGACCTGCGGCTCGCCCGACGTGCCGCTGCCGCGCGCGGGGACAAGGCTGTCGAGTTCGTCGATGAACACAATCGTCGGCGCGACGGCGCGCGCACGCGCGAACAGCCGCGCGATCTGCTGCTCGCTCTCGCCATACCATTTCGACAAGAGGTCCGACGATTTGATCGCGATGAAATTGGCATCGGATTCGCGCGCCGCCGCCTTGGCGAGCAAGGTCTTGCCGGTTCCCGGCGGACCATAGAGCAGGAAGCCCTTGGCGGGACGGATACCCAGTCTCCGGAAGGCCTCAGGATTTTTGAGCGGCAGCTCGATTCCCTCGATCAGCTTCTCGCGCGCCGCATCGAGCCCGCCGATGTCGCTCCACCGCGTCTTGGGCGCCTGCACCATCACCTCGCGCATCGCCGACGGCTGGACGCGCTTCAAAGCCCCCAGAAAATCGTCGCGCGTCACGCGCACCTCGTCGAGAACCTCGGGCGGAATCGTGCCTTCCTCGAGGTTGATCTTCGGCATGATGCGGCGCACCGCCTCGATCGCCGCCTCACGCGTCAGTGCCGCCATATCGGCGCCGACAAAGCCGAAGGTCGTACGGGAGAGCTCGGCGAGGTCGACATCGTCGGCGAGCGGCATGCCGCGCGTGTGGATGCCCAATATCTCGCGCCGCCCGCTCTCGTCGGGAACGCCGATGACGATCTCGCGGTCGAAGCGGCCCGGACGGCGCAACGCCTCGTCGACCGCATCGGGACGGTTTGTGGCCGCAATAACAACCAGATTGGTTCGCGGCTCGAGCCCGTCCATCAACGTAAGGAGCTGCGCGACAAGGCGCTTCTCGGCCTCGCCCGTCACCTGCCCGCGCTTCGGCGCGATCGAATCAATCTCGTCGATGAAGAGGATCGAGGGCGCGGCCTTCGCCGCCGCCTCGAAAATGTCGCGCAGCCGCTTCTCGGACTCGCCATAGGCGCTGCCCATGATCTCCGGCCCGTTGATCAGGAAGAATTGCGCTTCGCTCTCGTTCGCGACGGCGCGCGCGAGGCGCGTCTTGCCCGTTCCCGGCGGGCCGTGGAGCAGCACGCCGCGCGGCGGGTCGACGCCGAGGCGGCGGAACAACTCGGGATAGCGCAGCGGCAACTCAACCATCTCGCGCAGCTGGTCGATCGTCTCGCCAAGCCCGCCAAGATCGTCATAGGTGACGTCGGTGCGCCGCGCATCGTGCGGTTCCTGATATTCGGCGAGCAGTTCGACTTCGGTATTCTCGTCGATGAAGACGACGCCCTTCGGCACGGCCGACACGACGATCAGCCGCACCTCGGCAAGCGCATAGGCTGGCGCGTTGAGCATCTGGCGGAGCTGCGGCGGCATGTCGCCCGCGGGAAGCCGCTGCTGCCCCGCTGTCGCTACCGTATCGCCCGCGACGAGTGGCCGCCCGAAAAAGCTGCGCTTGAGCGCGAGCGCCGACCCCTGGAGGCGGAGATTCTCCTGCGCGGGGGCAAAGACGACGCGCGTCGCTGGGCGCGTTTCGACGCGGCTCAGCGTGACCATATCACCCGCGCCGGCGCCCGCATTGGCCCGCTGGAGTCCGTCGAGGCGGACGACCTCGAGCCCTTCGTCTTCGCTATAGGGCGCAACGACGCGCGAGGCGGTCTGCCGCTTGCCGCTGATCTGGATGACGTCACCTTCGGTAACGCCGAGTTCGGCCATCGCCGAGCGTGGAATGCGCGCGATGCCGCCGCCGCTTTCCTCGGCGCGCGCATTCGCGACCTGCAGTTTGACGGTCTTCTCTTTTACCGCTGCTTCGGCCACGCCGTTTCTCCCGCAAAAAGGTCAGAATGCGGAAGATAGGAAGCGGGTTCCCGAAATGCGACCCCACACCAAGCGCCAATTTATGCCGCAGTGCACAATAATTCTGGCTTGTCACCGCGCCCCATGTCATCATTAGGCAGAGATACTTATGCCACGCCTTCCTCCCCTGAGCAGCATGGAGGCCTTCCTCGAGGTCGCCCGCCACGGCACGGTGAAAGCTGCCGCGAGCGAGCTCGGCCTGTCGATGCCCGCGCTGTCGCGCCGCATCCAGACGCTCGAACATGCCGTCGGCCGGCCGCTGTTCAACCGCCATCATCACGGGCTCAAGCTGACCGAGACCGGGCGCGAGTTGCAGGATCAGCTGTCGCCGATCCTCGACGAATTGCGCGCCGCGATCGCCCGCGTCGGCAGCCCTGACGCGTCGCTGCGCCTGCACCTCAACGTGCTGCCGCTGTTCGCGCAGCAGCGGCTCTTCCCGCGCCTGCCCGAACTAAGGCGCGAGCATCCCGAGCTTCATATCGATATCGACACCATGTCGCACGCCGAGGCGCGGCTCGGCGACGGCATCGACGTCGCCATCGCGCTCGCGCGTTCGATCGACCCCGCGCTCTATGCCGCGCGGCTCGACCAGGACAAAGTGTTCCCTATCGCCTCCAGAACGCTGACCGACGGCGACCGGGTGATCGCGGTTCCCGAACAGTTGCAGCGATTGACCATCCTGCTCCATCGCGAGATGCCCGAAACCTTCAGCGAATGGAAAAAGGCGATCGGCATGCCCTATCTCGAGCCTGCCGGAATCGACTTTTTCGATTCGGGGCCGCTGATGCTCGAAGCCGCGGCGCAGGGGATCGGGGTCGCCTTCATGCACGGCCATCACTTCGACGACGCGCACGACCCGCGCCTCGTCCGCCTGTTCGATTTCGACGTCGACAGCCCGTACAGCTATTGGTTCGTCTGCCGCCCGCGCGCGCTGCGCCAGCCGGCGGTAAAGCTGTTCCACGACTGGCTGCTCGCCGCACGCATCTGACGGAAAATGGTGCTGCTGGAGAGGATTGAAGACTCCAGCGAGATCTAAAATATCGCAGTTTTACTCGGACTTTGACTGCCTCATTCTGAAGCCTTTGTACCTTGTCTTTGTACCACGGGCAACGCCAAGTTGACGACGAAGGGGGATCCCTTTCACAGGAGGATCACTAAAGTTGCCATCTAGCACGGAAGCGTCAGATTTGGGGTATGACCAGTCTGTCTAAAATGGTTCAAATGAGATCTTGCGGCACAACACAGCGACGCCGCTCAGCAATGAGGCGCGATTAGGACGGCGAGCCCTCGCTGACCACAATATCTTGTGCCGGAGGAGCACGTGTAGCCAAATGCAATGGCCCTGCGTAAGCATTTGAAATCATTGGGGGATCATTAAAGTTCCCTCTTAGCAAGAAACACGCTTCAGCTTAGCTCACGCTCCGACCACAACATGTAGGCCACCGATCACGGCTTGGAAGGAACCAAAACACGCTGAGCGTCCCTGATCCGCCATAGGCCAGCCCTAAGCAGACTCCTTAGGAACGACCTAAAGGTGTATATTCCTTGATCTATATATCCCTTAAACAGGTATGCTCTAAGGGAATATCCTAGGAAGCTTCTCTAAGAATGTTCTCTAGGCATATTCCTAAGGATTGAATAAGGGTAGCACGGTAAAACGAGGATATCAAGTTAGATTCCAATGACTTGGTTGGTCGCCTCTTTCGGTACAACCGCCCTCATGACCTTGGGCGAGCGGTTATCACAGACGGAGGCCACTTGAGCGATACTCGATTGAAGGATTGGCGACAGAAGCGCGGCCTTACCCAAAGTCAGGTTGTGCGTAAGCTCATTGAGGTCGGAGACCCTAAACTCCCTCAAACTGCCGCAAGCTTGTCCCGTCTTGAAAACGGGAAGCAGCCCTACAGTCGCAGAATCCTTGAAGCTCTCGCCACCGTATACCGATGCACACCTGACCAACTCATTTGCAGCGAGCCCTCCACCGTTTCGGCCCAAGGCGCGCCTCTGAACTACTTGCGCGAATGGCGTGAGCACAGCGGCCTGACCCAAGAGCAGCTTGCAACGCTTGTGGGGACGAGCCCAAACATGATCGGCTACCTCGAAAGCGGTAAACGGAGTCTCACTCACCAATGGCTCGTGCGGCTATCACGACATCTCGGCACCACTGCAGGGGCTATTTTGGATAGCCCACCGCGCGACGTAACTGCGCTGATGCAGATGTGGTCCCAGATACCTCGGGAAAGCCGAGAACAGGCCTTGCGTACCCTGCGGTCGTTTGTGCCTATCCCCTAACGTGATGTGGCAGCCCCTTTGGCAGCCCCTGTTTTGACGAAATCTATCGGCTCACCTGCGAGCCCATCCCAATCCCGAGCTTCACACGCCGCTAACTGAGGGCGCGGTGCGTGAAGGGCTCCCGCTCGCCGTGGGGCCGGCCCTAGTGGCTGGCCCCCGGCTCGAATGCGCGCGCCCGTCCCAAGTCCCTCACAACATAGGAGCCCTTTATGAGAACTCCCCTGCCCGAATCTCTCCAACCCACGGCTGATGATGTAGCCCGCGATGCTGAACTTGCCCGCGAAGCGCAATCAATCCTTGACGAAGTTCAAAAGTCTTCCGGCTTAGGCGTGAAATGGAACTCTGAGTCCTACAACTCCGTGACCTTTGGAGCCGACGGTTCGGTCGTGTCCCGCGTCGTCAACGGCGTCCCGCAGCAAACCCCCGAACAAGAGGCGGTATCCGCTGCTCAAGCAAGCGCCAATGCCGATATCAAACGCCTTGAGCGGGAGATCGAGCGCCTAACGTCGCTACGCGACGAAATCACTGGGTTCGACCCCGATGGCTCCCCCCGCTACGTGCGTTGCGAAGAGACAAGGCGCGCGTTGGACAAGGACATTCGCTCCGTCCGCTTCACGCTGATTGGTCAACAACGCCTCAATGAGCGGCGTTGGCGGCACGAGGCAGCGCCCGCTGTCCATCGCGCGGAAGCCAACAGGAACTATGCCGCGCAGCTTGCGCGTGAGCTGGAGGCCCAAGGTCGAGTTCAGCGCGTTTCGGGTTGGTAACGCCCGCCTGCCGCCATTTCCCCTGCCCCGCCGGTTTTAGTCATGGTCCCCGGCGGGGCCTTGCTTTCCAGTCCGGACCATGACGCCCTCAAAGACCGAAAGGACTATGACAACTATTGAGATTAAACCGGCCAGCGCGGGCCGAGAGCGGATGTGCACCCAGTGCGGAGCCACCTACCGTTCGCCGCGCAACTCTTCTCGCTACTGCTCCTCGGCTTGCCGAAAGAGGGCCGCCCGGGGAACTGCCCCTAAGGCTGGTCCCGATGCAGGCCCCAAAGCGTGGAGCGTGATCACCAAAGCAACCCATAAGCTGGGCTTTATCGGCCCGATCGGTCCTGTAAGCCGCCGGAGCTCTCAGCCGCTCTGCTTCGCCCTGCTGGTCCCGCTTGAGTACGCCCTGGAAGAGCTCTCATTCCAGTTCAATCGCAAAGGGTTTGGCTACGTTAGCCGTGATGAGTTCTCTGCAGCGTTGCGCCGTGACGGCATCCAAGGCTTTACGAGCCGCAGCCCCGAGGCAGCGGAACTGAAGAAATGGCAGGACCGCCAACGCCAGCGCCTAGAGCGCACTATCTGAGTGCCCTTAGCGTCCCGTTTTTGCGGGGACAGGTCGTGACCTACGTCCTCTGTCGACACGGGACGCTAAGCACCCCCCAAACCCGCAGGAAGACTGGGGCCAAAAAGGCCACACCCGGACACCCTCGGTCCGCCCGGTAGGCCCAGCGCATGGCCCTGCAAAATCAACACCAACATAGGAGCGACCATGGAAGCACGATTTCCTGTAGCCACTTATGCTCGCACCCTGTCCAACGAGGATCGCGCGCTTTTTATGGGACTGCGCATGTTTCGATTTGACCCCTTGCTGGCCATCAAAGTGTTTGAACGCTATCGAGTTCGGTTGCGCTAACGCTGCCCAAATATTTGGCGAAAAAATCTGAAGGGGGATTGATGGATGGCTCATCGTCCATCTTCCCCCACGGGGGGTGAGCCCTGCGGCGTCTCACCCGATGAGCCGCATTTCTGAGAGCGCGTGGGTGCCCTCCTGAAGCTTTCTGGCGGCCTCGAGAAATAAAACTTCATCGGATCGCAGGTCGTCAATCGCGCGGACACGACCTTCGACGGCGTCAAGCTCATCCACCCACCGGTTCGCGAAATGGTGAACGACTTCAATCCGCCTCCGGTTGATTTCACCGATATCGTTGATCATCGGTTCCGGAAGCACGTTGAGGGCCCTCAGCTCTCCAGCGAGTTGACCTACAGTCAGCCGATCAACGCGTGCCAGCCACGCGTAAACTGCATCTTCGTCAGGGAACTTCGTTCGGTCGCCCTTTGCTACGGTGAGAGCTATAAGGGTCGTACCTAGGTTCATTTCAAAACATTGGGCTGCGAAGACCGCGTTCCCGAGAGCCAGCATAACCGGCTCCAGATCTTCGTCCCGTGCCATAGACCCTCCCCCTCGTTACATCCGATCAAATCGCGTGAGATCCACACTAGCAAATATACGCGACGACGTTGGCTTTGAGTCCAATCGAATCCATTGCACGATGAATTGCCGCTGCTCCTCTTGCAGAACTGCTGCCAGCAACATACAAATCTGCCTAACGGACGTTACGCTGTTTTGTATGGAGGTTTGAATGTGCCGCGTCGTTGCCTACTATCGTGTTTCCACTGAAGCGCAGGGTCGCTCCGGACTTGGATTGGAAGCGCAACGTAACGCCGTTCACCGCCTGTGCGATGGGCGCGGCTGGAACGTCGTGAGCGAGTATACGGAGATCGAAAGCGGCAAGCGCAATGACCGGCCACAACTTGAGGCCGCCCTTGGCGACGCCCGTAGGACTGGCGCAAAGCTGGTCGTAGCGAAGCTCGACCGACTTAGCCGTAGCGCGGAGTTCACCCTGAGCCTTCGAAACAGCGGCGTTGATTTTGTCTGCGCCGACAATCCAGACGTCAATCGCCTCACCATAGGATTGCTCGCCGTGATCAATGAGGACGAGCGCGAACGGATCGCTGAGCGGACTCGTGCGGCATTGCAAGCAGCGAAGGCGCGCGGAGTGAAGCTAGGGAATCCCAACGGGGCTGCTGCACTGCGGCGCGCCCAGCGCGGCAATCGGGCAGCCGTCGCTCGAGTGCGGCATGACGCCGATCAGTTTGCGATAGACCTTCAGCCGATCATTACGGACATTCAGGCCAAGGGCGCGACCTCACTGGCGGCCATCGCAGGGGAACTCAACGCCCGTCATATTCAGACACGACGCGGCGGCCAATGGCACGCGTCTAGCGTCCGCAATCTGCTCAATCGTTTTTCTGAGCGCGTGGGAGTCTGATCTTTTTCTGGATTGGGCCATTGTTGACGATAGCGTGAATCGATGTAGTGACTATTCAACTATGATTCCTGAGGTGCGGGGCAAGCGGAATGAACATAGAACATATCGCAGACCAAGTTCAGGAAGAAAGGCGCCGAATGAAGGTCGCAACGCTTTCTGACCGCTTTGACATTGATGCTCTAAGGGCATTGAATACCGATCCTAATGGCGACATTTACAGTGAAAAAATCGACGTCTTCCTCGATTGGGCGAAAGCATTGCTCAAGAGAATTCCGGAACGTTGGCAGAAAATCCTTCCCCAAACTCCCGGAGACCTCGAAAACCTTATTAGCGAGACTGAACGACTTCTGACGCAGTTGGTGGCACTCGCTAACGAATCTTCAATCTCTTTTCGAGCAGCCACCCTAAACAATCTCGCTCCTCAAGCACTTCAAGTGATGGGACGATCGATCAATTCGATCAAAGATCTCGTCATGCTGCAGATGGTGGCCGATGATCAGCGGCTAGATACAGAGAAGGCAATCGACGATATTCGGACCGCCGAAAGGGCGATTAAGGAGAAGCTTCAAGAGGCGGAGAGTATCTTAGGGCGACTAAGCGAAATGGAAGCCGCATCCAAGGAATCTACAGCTAAGATAGCCGCGAGCGGGCGTGCTCGGGTATTCCATACGGAGGGGCGCTCGTATCGCACCGCCGCTAATAGTTGGCTGGGCGCGACGATCCTTTTAGGCGGGGTGTTGACACTCCTCGCGTTTGGTTTTGCGTTCGGAGTGGTTCTGCCGGTGGGTTCTAATGATACACCTGCCCAAGTAGCAAGCCTGATTTTCGGGAAAGTCCTGATCCTAGGCTCTGTTGGTGCGGCAGTTGCCTTCACTGCCAAACAATATGCAGCCAACAGGCATAATGCTGTACAAAACTTCCATAGAAGCAGTGCGCTGCGGACATATCGGGCGCTACTGGCCGCCACGCGAGATGAAGCGGTTCACGACGCAATCCTCAATCAAGCGGCTCAAGCGATTTTTGCTGCAAGCGACACTGGCTATTCCAAATCGAGCACGGGTTACGATCACGCACCGATGGTGCAATTAATCCAAGGGGCGGTCAGAGGCAGCGGGACCACAAATACTCCGACTTAAACGATGTATCTTGGCAACTTCTCCAACTCCGCCCTAAGCGCCTCCATAGGCCAACTCCCGTAGGCCTGCCCCTCGGTCTTCGGGGCGTGCCCCTGCAGGGCGTCTCTCGCTTCGGGGTCCATCCCTACTCTCCTCGCCACACTCTTAAAGCGATGACGCCAGCCGTGATTGGGCGATTGAACCCCGACAACTCCTAGCTCCCGTACCCATGCGGCAAGCTTGGTCCCCATCTGCTGGTTCATGGGATACAGGGACGAGCCGCGCCGAGCGGCTGCGGGATTGTAGAACAACGGCGTGGGATCGTCAGCCTTAGCGAGCTTGAGTATGCCTTGGTCGATTAGGTGAGAATGGATTGGGACGGCGCGGGCTTTGCGCGTCTTTACCGACCCCGCTTCGGGGGTGATGAAGAAGGACCAAACCCCGTCGATCTGGCAGATATCCATTGCGCGCAACTGAGTGATCTCGTTGACCCGCGCGCCGGTATAGGCGCAAATCCACGGCACCCAGCGACGCGCACGAGCATGGGGCTCACTAAGGCCCTCAGAGTGCGGCCCAAGGGCAGCCTTGAGGATAGTCCGCGCTTCTTCGTCGGTGAGCTCCTTGCGCTTCGTCTCGACGGCTTTCGGACCAATGACCTCCAGCCTTGCAAACGGGTTATGCGCTAATCTCCCCCTATCGTGCGCGACGCGAAACACGCGGGCCAAGGCCGCACGATACGTCATCCTCACAGTTCGAGCCGAGAGTCCCTGCGCTAACAAGGAATCAAACCAGCTGTGCGCATCTGCCCGTGCAACCGCCAATGCGTTGTCGTGGCCAAGGTGGCTCACAAATGAAGAGATGACCCTTTCCCAAGACTTCAGGGTCCGCTGCGCGGCTACCCCCGTGCGGGCATACTCGTCGAATAGACCGGTGACGGTGACTACAGGGGCGGCGACCGCATTTACGACAGGGGACGGCGTCTCAGGTGGCGGCAAAGTTGGCGCTACTGGGTCTGGGCTGTAGTCTCCTTGCGCTCGACGTTCCATCAAGTCACAAAGCGCCACCCAAAGCTCACCCATTTCCTGCAATAAGTTTTCGGAGGAAACTGGGGTCAACCGAAGCCCCTTCTCCGTCAATATCTGGTCCCGCTCCCTGATCAGCCATCCCGTCGGCTTAATGCGCCCTGCCTCTGCCTCAATGGGGTCGTCTGGGGCGAGTTCGTCCCGAGCAGACCACCAATCGAAGGGATCGCCGGGATCGTCTTCGAAGATCGCGACCTTTTGCTTGTACCACTCTCCCGCAATCGATCGGGCTTGGCGTTTTGTCAGGGTAAGAGGGGCAACGCTGTGCACCGCGCGCAGCAATGCTATCTTCTCTTCGATGGGGGTGATCCAAGCTGCCAGCTCGGCCTTTGCCTGTCCTTGAGACAGCTCCGAGGGCCAAGTCCGTTTCTCTTCCCTTTTGCCGTAGGCTTCTCGGACGTCTGCAGGGATGACTTTTCGGGCTGCCCAAAGGCCCGATTTGGATCGCCTCAACGACACCATTGCGATGCTCATCTTTGTACCACCTCTTTGTACCAGAGGCAGTCAAAACACCGAGGAAAACCTGCAACTTCCTGAAAAATATCAGGAAAGGATGGTGCTGCTGGAGAGGATTGAACTCTCGACCTCACCCTTACCAAGGGTGCGCTCTACCACTGAGCTACAGCAGCGTCCGGGACGCCCGCGACCGATGTGTGCGGGGCAGGCGCGGCCTATGGCGGGGCGACCCTCGCCTGTCAAGGTGCGAGGCTTGACGGGGCGCCGAATTCGGACGAATGCGCGGGACGTGAGCAAGCCGCCCTCCCCCGCCGACATCGAACGCGAGCGCCGCCTCGCCGAGGCGCTGCGCGCGAACTTGCGCAAGCGCAAGGCGCAGGCGCGCGATTCGCGGACGCCGGAACCGCCTAAAGACTGATCGTAACCGTCACCATATCGCCCTCGGCCAGCGCTTCGGCCTTGCGCACCGCCGCCTTTATCGGGAGCAGCCATCCGCCGCTTTCCTTGTGCGGAAAGACCGATGTGCTCCACACCGTGTCGCCGATCGCCGCGCGCACCTTGGCCGACCCGAAGCCGCCCCTCCCGTCGAGCCATTGGCCCGACATGGCGGCGAGACGTATGCCGTCGGCCGCGTCTCCCGCGATGGTCAGAAAATGCCAGGCTCCCGGCGCGGTCGCCGACTGCCAGCGCCAGAGCGGTGTGGCGATGGTAAAATCCTCCACAGCCGATTACTCCGCAGCAACCGGTCGCACCGGGACGGGAACGTTGCAAATGTCGGCGCCGCCGGCGGGCCGGATGAAAAAGGGGTCGCGGCGGTTCGCGCGGGCGTCGGCGTAACGCGCGAAACTGTCGCTTTCGGTCGAAAGATGTTCGAAGTGCGGGCGGTCGCCACCGGTCAATTCGCTCGCGAGACGAACCGACACGATAGGAACGCGTTGGGCCGCGTCTTCGTAAAAGCCAAGCGCTCCCGTCCCGCGCGGCAGGCTCGACAAATGTTCGATGCCGCTGATCACCCGTCCGACGAGCGCGATATTGCGATCGAGGTGCCGCGGCGCGTGACCGATCACCGTGTAAAGCTCGGCTCCCGTACCCGTGTCGGGTGACAGATTGCGGCCGACGCCAACCATGGCATAGCAGTGGACGGGCCACGCGGACTGATCCTGACGATCAACGGCAATCGGCCAGCCGCGAAAAACGATCGTCTCTTCGGCGAATGGATCGCGAGGGATTGCCCACTGGATCGCCCGTATCGTCTTGTCTCGCGGTTGACGGGAGGCAGCTAGCAGTTCCGCCTCCTCAGACTTCAATTTCGCGCGCAATGCAGCCTGCAAATCATCCTCGAGCGGCGCTTCATATTTTCTCTCTGGCACTGTCGCCAAACCCTCCGGCAGCGCCTTCTCCTCGGTCGCATCGCCCCACTGCACGACATAATTGTCCTGCACGCGATTGACGCTCGTCCCGTCCCACCAGTGCGCGGCGGCGAGCTTGCGGATATTGTCGATCCAGCCCTGGCTGAACGGCGCCGGCATCAGCTGGATGACGACGCGGCGCGGGTTGCCAATGGCGTCCGCCGCCAGGTCCATCACCAACAGGTCGGACGGCGCGATCGCAATCCAGTCATCGGCGGGAGCAGCATCGACGATCTGTCCGGGCGACGGCGCCGCTTCGTCGGCGAGGAGCGGAGCATGGACGGGAAGGACGAGCGAAACCGCAGCGGCGGCAAGGAGCAATTGTCTCATCGCACCTGTCTGCCACCGCCAACCGGCTTGCGAAAGCCCCTCCGAGCGATTAGGGCGCGCCTTCCAGTGCGAATTGGTTCGGCACCCGATTCACGCTCCGTGCTTCGCACGAAATGACCGGGTGCCTATGCGGAGCGGTGGCCGAGTGGTCGAAGGCGCTCGCCTGGAAAGTGAGTATACGGCAAAACCGTATCGAGGGTTCGAATCCCTCCCGCTCCGCCAACTATCTGTAATATATAACGTTTTATGACTTTTCAGCGGCCTTTGCGCTTGGATCGAGCGCCTTCCTGAGGATGCCGCTGCGGTAATCCGAAGGGACCGTTGCTCATCCGCTGCGAGCTACCCGCAATGCTGGCAAGGCCCTTTGCTGCCGTTTCGAGAGCCGTGACGGCGGGATCACCGATGCATGGTTGCCAACCGTGACCCAATGCTTTTCGTCAAGATGCTCCGGCATGGGATTGGTCCAATTGCGCAAGGATCCTTTGGAGGGGCAGCTTTACCACTGCTCACTCATCAGATTGTCGGCCCCCGAACTTCAGATATGCCAAACATCCAACAATGACCACCAACGAAAAAGGGCCCCGGATGAACTCCGGAGCCCCTTCAAAAGTACCAATCAGCCGGAAATTACGGGCTGGTCGGAGCGTCGTCGTCATTGTCCGACGCAATGATGATGCCACCCACGATCGCAGCGAGAGCGATGATTGCGATGATCCAGCTGCTGCCTTCCAGCTCGCTCTCACCGTCAACTGCTGCGAGCGCACGAGCGCCGTTCACTGCGGGGGCAGCCGACGCCACGACAGGCGCCGCAATCAACGAGGTCGCCGCAATCGACAGCGCGACTTTCTTGATCAGATTCATGATATTCTCCACACACCGATTACTATTTTCGAATCAGCCTATGGGAGAGCTGCTTCGGCATTGGCGGTCTATGAGAATTCGCGTCTGATTTCAATGCGAATTCGCCACCAGATTCGGTTACTTTTCTTTTGTTATTTTTGGGGTTAGCGGCTTGTGGAGTACAGCACTCACCGCGCCGAATAGTGCCTCCAATCGCGGGGTGATGTGGCGGCAAAATTGCCAGAAGCGACGGACGCGTGCCGACTTGTCGCTTCCACCCCGACGGCCGGTAAAACACGCTCCTGGGCCGCCTTGCCGCCATACTTCCAAATTCCAGTGAACGGGCCAATCGCTGCTGAGCAGCTGTAGCATTGCCGTTAAAGGCCGAATGGCCACTCCAACGAGTGCCACAAACATTCCTGCCAAGAAACTGCCGGTAGCCGCCAAAATCACCCACCGGCCCTGTTCGTCGGTTCGACCGACGTTGCTTCATCATGCCCTCGACGCTGCCAAGTTCCCTTGCGAGTGCCTCGCGAGCCTCGCCAACGGATTTGCGATCCTCGGCACCACAGGATCGCGATGCCTGGTCGTTTTCGGCAGCTAAGGTCATTGGTGGGAGCCACATAGCCAGCTTGCCGTGGATGCTTTTGATTTGCTGATCGATTCGATCGAGGCGCGCCTCGATGGTGCGAAGCGTAGGTGAGTAGTCGGGGAGCTTCCCCTTCGCAGCGGCAAGCCCTTCGATCGCGGCTTGAAGGAGTGATATCTCGCTGCGCAGTTCCTCGAAGGCCGCGGCAGCGTTGTTGGCGGGCGTGACCTCGTCGAACTCGCCGGCGACGACCGCGCGGTCATTCTCGGGCTGCTCGTCGAAGCCGCCGCGACATGGCGCGGCGAAGCGCGCGAGCAGCATCTGACGCATTGGCGCCGCCTCGGAAAACGCGCGTTCGCCTATGGCGCCAGCGCTAATGCGATATCGACATCTTGACCACGTTGCATAACCCGCACGACCGTTTCTCGCGGGCGTAACCGCGCACGCTGCCGAGACCGCGCGTCACGACATTATCCTGCGAGCGAACCAACAGATTAAGCCGGTCCGTGATGCAACCATTGCAAATCGCGACGCCTCGAGGCGCCGGATCAGCGCATCGATCTCGGCGGCAATGGTCATTTCGCCTTGGCGCGTCCGCGCGGCGGGCTTGCGGCCACCGCCGCGCTCCGCAGTGCCTCTTCGATCCGGTCCCTAAGCAGATAAGCGCCTCCGAACGGGTCCATGGCAACGAAATGCCGATAAGGCGTCGCGACCAGCACACTGAGGTGCGAACGGTTTCGCCGCCCGATTTCGAGTACGCTTTCGATCCGGGCCACGAGCCCTGGATCCTCGTCAGCATGAACCAGAATGTTGCGCATCGACCATCTCCTGCATATTCCTGCACAATAGCAGGGGCCCCTCCCAATCATTGACCGCGTTCAAATTGCATTATGCACTGAAGGATATGGGCGGACGGTTTCGAGCACCGCCATCAAGGCGCGAAAGGATCGGCGGTTTTGGACCTTCTCGGCTTTGCGTTAGCGGTCCTTTTGATCGAACTCACGCCAGGCCCCAATATGGCCTGGCTCGCTGGACTTGCGGCCGCCGAAGGCCGGCGTAGCGGAACCGCAGCCGTCGCCGGCGTAGCACTGGGATTGCTTGTTAACGCGCTGCTTGCGGCGCTGGGCCTGGCTCTCCTGCTCGAGACGATCCCGATGCTGCAAAAGGTGCTGCGCGTCGCGGGCGCCGCCCTGATGCTGTGGCTGGCATTCGACACGTGGCGGAGCGCGGCAAGCAATATGCACCTTCCTGAGCGTCACCATTCGCTGCGGCGCGCATTCGCGACAGGAATGATGATCAATCTGCTCAATCCGAAATCCTACCTCTTCTTCCTTGTCATGGTTCCGCGCTTTCTAGGCGGCGAGCCATTAAATCCAGTCAATGCCCTCACGCTGGCAGCAACGAGTGCGGCAATCGCAACGACCATCCATTTTGCGGTCGTCTTCGCTGCCAGCAAGGCGCGAGCCTATTTTTCGCACCCGCGCCATCTTGTCATGTTACGGTGGCTGCTTGCCCTCATCATGGTTGGCGTCGCGGCATCTTTTCTTGTGAGCGATTTCGGTGGCGCGGCCGTGTAGCCCGTTGAGCCCAACGGCTCAAAGACCGCCCAATAGATATCGCCCGACCATTTCAATCGATCCCAGGCCGAAAATCAGTCGGCCCGCTGCAAATGACGCGAGTGCGAAGAGGACAAGACCCCAGAGCCCCAGAACGCCGCCGGTCATCCGCCAACTCTTGGGCGGGAGGCCCTGTACGAGAAACATCACGATTCCGGCGACATTCACGCAGACGAGATTGACCGCGAACAGGAAAAGCGCGTTGCCTGCGACAACAGGCTCGCCGATCCCGAGAAAGATGCCGGTGGCGGCTAGCGGTGGAACGAGCGCGACGGCGATCATCACCCCGACCAGCGTAAGCGAGGCTCCGCGGCTGAAAGCGAGGACTCCGGCGGCACCGCAAGCAAGCGCGAGGACGATATCGGCGGGCTGCACGATCGTGCGGTTACGCAATTCATCGACGAGCGGGTCGATCGAAACGCTCAATCCGACAACAAATCCTGCCATGACCGCGCATATCGAGCCGACGAGCAACGTCGCTGCTGCCTTTCGTCCGAGATTGCCATTACCGACGGTCGCAGCGAGCGCGACGCCCATCGTCGGCCCGAGGAGCGGCGCGATGATCATCGCGCCGATCACGACCGCGGTCTGCCCGCTGCGCATGCCCAGCGCCGCAATGGTCGACGACAGCACGACGGTCAGAAGATAGCTTGGCGTGACGTGAAGGCTTTCTTCGATATCGTCGTATAGCTCATCGGTGCTGATCCGGTCGCGGCTGAAGAAACGCTCGAGGGCAGTCGGAGGTCGCAGCGCACCCTGCGCGGGCAATTCGGTCTCCGCGTTTTCGACAACCGGCGGCAACACCGCCTCAAGCTGCGACACATAGGCTGTAAAGTCAGGCATATCGCCGAATTTCGAGGAAAGGTCCTCAAGCAGGCGCTCAGCATATCGCTGCTGGACGATGCAGCTAAATTTCTCCTGGCCGCCCGGCACCGTCTCCCGCCAATAGCGCCGGCTATGGCGTCCGAGCACCAGTTCGAGCTCTCCAATTTGCTCGTCGGGCAAGAAAATCTCGACCAAGCGCGCCGCCATGCGTCATCCCCCGCCAAATTCGAAGCCTCGCCCCAGCTCGCGCCCCCCCTGCTCAGGCGCCCCCGATCGGGATGTAGATGCCGACAGATATCACGAGGACAGCGAAGAGTCTTTCGAGCAACGACTTGCGTTCCGCCATAATGCGCCCGATCGCGATCCCCGAAACGGCACCCGCCGCTCCGCCAGCCATCAGCAATCCGACGAGTGCCCAGTCGACGAGCCCCGATAGTGCATAGGATATCGCGGTCGTTGTCCCGAGCGCGGCGACGACAAACAGCGAAGTCCCGACGGCCGCGACAATCGGCATCGCGGTCGCTGCCATCAGGCCGGGCACGATCAGAAATCCGCCACCAATTCCGAAAAATCCAGCCCCCAGGCCAACACCGAAGCCGGTCGGCACGAGACGTGGAAGCAAATGGGGGGCGCTGCGTCGCGTGAGACGCACCCCCGGATCGTCGGGCCTCTTGCGCTTGCGCAGCATGGAAAGCCCGACACCGACCATCAACAGACCGAACAGAAACAATAACCTCGCACCGTCGACGGATTTTCCCAATTCTGCCCCGATCGCGGCACCGACGACGCCAGCCAGAGCGAAAGTGAAAGCACAGGGCCATTTGACATTGCCCCTACGTGCTTGACCGCCGAGTCCGGCGAGAGCATTGACCGCGACAGCGACCGCCGCGGTCCCGATCGCTTCATGGGTCGAATCGACGCCGACGACATAAATGAGAAGCGGGACCGCGAGGATCGATCCGCCGCCGCCCACGAGCCCGAGCACAAGGCCGATCAGTGCCCCCGAAGCAACGACCGGCAGAATATCGGCAAGCGACACGATATTCAGCCGGAATGCGCAGCACGGTTCCACGGCATGTGGCCAAGCAGCCGCGCCATACCGCACCATCCCGTCGCGCCAGCCGCCATCAGTCCGCCCCCCACAAAGGCTGAAATCCCGAGAAAGGCCGGGGACACGGTCAGGCCGAGCGCAATTCCGGCCAACACCAGGCCGCCCGCGACGAGCTGGACCTGGCGCATGATTTCAAGCGGCTGCCGCCGATCGAGACGAAGCGGCAGACCCGCACGCCGCCATGCATCGAGCCCGCCGCCAAGGATGTGACACGGCGCGCCGCGCGAAGCGCTGAAAAGAATGTTTTGGTTGGCCGACGTTCGTGCGCCCGAGCGACAGTGAAAGACCAGCGAGCCTGGTGGAAGATCCGCGAGACGGCCGACCGGAACATTCCTCGCCCCGGGGATATGCTCGCGCGCATATTCATCGGGCTCGCGAATGTCGACAAGGGTCGCGCCGCGATCGACAAGCTCTCGTGCTTTATCAGCGTCGATGATCGGTAGGGACATTGAATCAATCCTTGCAATAAAGTTTGTAGAGTGTCGCGAGCAGCGCCTCGGCGTTGGGATCGGCAATCCTGTACCAGAGCGTCTGGCCTTCGCGTCGGAAGGCCACCAGTCCTTCGTCGCGCATCCGGGCGAGGTGCTGCGAACATGCCGATTGCGACAAGCCCACATCGTGCGCGAGGCCCCCGACAGCCACTTCGCCATGTTCGACGAGCTTGCAGAGCAGCATCAGGCGGCGCGCATTACCCATCGCCTTCAGCAGGTCGGCGACCTTTGCAGCCTTCGCCTCGAAGTTTGCGAGGTTCATCGGTGAGCGCAGCATCGCAATTCCTTTCATCAGGTATTGCTAATTTAGATACTTCTAATATATTGTCAAGGATAAGGAGATCATGATGCAAGCCAAAGCCGTCATCACACCATTTTTCGACGAGGCGACCAATACGATCAGCTATCTCGTCGCCGACCCGGCCAGCAAGGAGGCGGCGGTTATCGATCCGGTTCTCGATTTCGACCTCGCCAGTGGCGCGGCCAAATTCGAATCTGCCGATCGCATTCTCCAGGCCGCGGCCGATGAGGGGTGGCGGATCGTCCTGATCCTCGAAACCCATGCCCATGCCGACCATCTGTCGGCTGCGCCCTATATCAAGGCAAAGACGGGCGCGGACATTGCCATCGGAGAGCATATCCGCGATGTTCAGAAGATCTTCGGTCCTATGTTCGGCCTTGACGATATGACGCCCGACGGCTCGGACTTCGACCGGCTGTTCGCCGATGGCGACCGGTTCAAGGTCGGCGAACTGACGTTTGAGGTCATGCATGTTCCCGGACACACGCCCGCAGATGTCGCCTATCGCGTCGAGGATGCAGCCTTCGTCGGCGATACGCTGTTCATGCCTGACTATGGATCGGCGCGTGCCGATTTTCCGGGCGGCGACGCACGAACACTTTATCGCTCCATTCGCCGCCTTCTTAAACTGCCGCCGGAGACACGGCTCTTCATGTGTCACGATTACAAGGCTCCGGGGCGCGATGAATATCGCTGGGAGACGACCGTTGCCGAACAGCGAAACAGCAACGTCCACGTCCATGAATCCGTTTCGGAAGATGAATTTTCCGCCATGCGCGAGGCACGCGACGCAACGCTTGCGGCTCCGAAGCTCCTCCTGCCTTCAATCCAGGTCAATATTCGCGCGGGGCGCTTCCCCGAAGCCGAAAACAATGGCGTCCATTACCTGAAAATCCCGCTGAGAATTCAAGAGACACAGCCCTAGGATCGTGGAGGAGGGTTAGGCGGCTTCAGATCGGAAGTAATGGTGGGTTTAAGGCACAGCGCGATGGCCTTTCACGCCGACTTATTGCGTAGCGTCTCGCGGAGCCGCGTCCGATCGCGCAGCGACGCGAGCATTGGACATCGTCAAGATGTTGCGGCGGGTCGGCGCGCGAACAGGAGCGCCGCTTTGTGCGCAGCGGCGCGTTCCCCGTGTTCCGAAGGTTGGGTGCATCCAGCTATATGCTGGTGGCCCGTCCGGCGACGATCAGCGGAGGCATGAAGGAAAGGGCGAACCGGTTCGATGCGGGGTAGAAGGCGCGCGGCGCCCGCCGGAGGTTCAACGTTTTCGGACGAACTCGGCACGCAAAACGAGCCCCCTGATGCTTTCGTGTCGGCAATCAATCTCCTGCGGATCGCCGGTCAACCGGATTGACTTGATCACCGTTCCGACCTTGAGGGTTCTGCCTGCGCCCTTGACCACGAGATCCTTGACAAGAACGACGCTATCGCCGTCGGCGAGGAGGTTGCCTGCGGCATCGCGCACATCGACATGACTGGCGGCTTCACGGAGCCGGACCAGTTCGGAAGCCGCCACCCATTCGCCACTCTCTTCGTCGTAAACATATTCTTCGTCACCGTTCATGTACCGCTCCTTGTATATCTGCGCAGGCTCCTGACATTGCTCTGCGGCCAGCGCCGTCAGATTTCGGCAATCTCCGCCAGTTCGATACCGAGCGCCTGCGCGCTTTTGTAATCGGAGGCATAGAATAACCGGCTCGCACCCTCCCCAAGGCGCATGCGCGCAAGAATTGCCGCTGGTTGCGACTGCACGCCGGACAGGATGACATATGCTCCCGCAGCCGAAGCCTGATCAACGAAGTCCGCGATTGCCTGCGCACCGCTGGCATCGAGCAGCGGAACGAGCCGCATACGCAGGATGATGACGCGTGGTGCCTCGCCGAGCCGGCGAAGCGTGTCGAGCAACTCACCGGCCACGCCAAAAAAGAAGGGTCCAGCAATGCGGAATACCTCAACCCCCGGTGGCAGATCATCGCGCTGGTCGATGTCCTCGGCGTCGCGACCTGACTCGGTCGGCATGCCGCGCCCGACTTCCACCGCCTCCGCCATCCGCGCCATGAAGAGAAGCGAAGCCAGCGTAACGCCGACCGCGATAGCGACCGTCAGGTCGACCGATATCGTCAATATGAAGGTGAGCAACAGCACGGCCCTGTCGCTGTTGGGCATCCGGAGCAGTAGCAGAAACCGCCGATGCTCGCTCATGCCCCAGGCCACGATGAAAAGAACCGCCGCGAGCGACGCCATTGGCACAAAGGACATGAGGTGCCCGGCAAACAGGATGAAGGACAGAATCGCCATTGCATGCACGATGCCTGCGACGGGCGTTCTTGCCCCCGATCGGATATTGGTTGCAGTTCGCGCGATCGCACCGGTTGCCGGAAGTCCGCCGAACAGAGCCGAACCGAGGTTCGCGACGCCCTGTCCAACGAGTTCCTGATTCGGGCGATGCCGGGTTCCGGCCATACCGTCGGCTACGACGGCCGATAGCAATGCTTCGATTCCGGCGAGAAAGGCGATGGTGAAGGCCGAAGGCAGCAAAGCGCTGATGCGCATGAGCGACAGATCGGGAATGGAGGGCACCGGCAGACCGGCGGTTATGCCGGGAAAGCTTGTGCCTACGGTGTCGACCGGCAGCCGAAAATGCGCGACGGCCGCCGACGTCGCCACGATCGCGATCAGGAATGCCGGGAACCGTGGTGCCAGTCTTCGCAGGCCGACGATGATTGTCAGTGCCGCGATGCCAACCGCCAGCGTCACTGGATCGAACGTATCGAGCGCTTCCAAAAGGGTGCGCCACCTTGCAAGAAAGTCCGCCGGCACTTCGGCGACCGAAAGGCCGAGGAAATCCTTGACCTGGCTCGAGGCTATGATCACCGCGATGCCTGCCGTGAAACCGGTAACCACTGGATGCGGGACATATTTTATCATTTGCCCGAGGCCGAGCGCGCCCGCGGCAATCAAGATCAGTCCTGCCAGCAGCGTCGCTATAAGCAATCCGTCATAGCCGTGGGCAGCAATTACGTTGAAGACGACGACCACGAACGCACCGGTCGGCCCTCCGATCTGGACGCGCGACCCGCCAAGAGCAGAGATCAGGAAGCCCGCGACCACGGCGGTGACGAGCCCCCTGTCGGGGGACGCGCCGCTTGCGATACCCAATGCCATCGCAAGCGGCAGCGCCACGATCGCAACCGTCAGGCCGGCCAACGCATCGGCGCGAAAGGTAGCGAAGGAATAGCCCTCGCGCCACACGCTCAACAGCTTGGGTGTCAGGCTTCGCGCGCTCACTGCACGCCGGACTTGCCCGCGTAGCGGGGCGAGAGCTGGGATCGTCCGGACCTGTCGGGCGGTTCGCTCGACGGGACGAGAGTGTCGCGGAAACGGACGCCACGTCCGGTTCCGATGCTCGGCGCATTCTCACCGAGCAACTCGATCCCAGCGGTCTCAAGCGCCGAAATCACCTTCACGAGCGTGTCGACAACACCGCGCACTTGACCATCCGATGCTTCCATTCGCTGGATCGTCGGGAGCGACAAACCCGCCAACTCGGCAAGCTGTCGCTGATCGATCCCCAGCAGGGCACGGGCAGCCCGCATTTGTTGCGATGTGATCATTCAGTCCCTCTATGATGTATTATACATCATTTATAATTTGGAAAACTGAATATACAAATTTCAAACATGCTTTTCAATAATCAAAACATGCTCCTGTGGGCAGCGCATGCGGGATATCGTCCATCAGGATAGAGAGCCCGTGTCGATGTCGATATTGGCCGCTGACCGCGCGGCGCCGGCAACCTCCCCTGGCGAAGTTGCCGCACGGCAATCAAGAAGCTCCCTGTAGACACAGCAAATCTTACGACTTCCATCACTTGCCCCGACCGACAATCGATGCGGTCCATGCTATACTCCTGGCGAGGGAGAGATAATCATGCGCAGCATCCTCGTTCATGCCGACCATGATACAGCCTGTGACAGGCGGCTGGATGCCGCCATAGGATTGGCGAAGCGCCATGGCGCTCATCTCTCGGTGATGATTGCAACGCCGTTTCAGCAATATCTGGTCGGTGACCCCTTTGGCGGCGCCCAGATTGCGGCCGAGGCCTTTGCGAAGGCGCAACAGGACGACGCATTGCTCGATGCGCGCCTACGCGAGCGCCTCGACGCTGACGATCTGTCGTGGGACATTCTGGGCGCACGCGACGGTGTGATACCGTCTCTGGCCGGCGCCGCTATATTGGCAGACCTCGCGATCGTGGGCCTTCCCGAGGCGGGGAAGGATGATCGCCGACGACCGGCAATGCTGGCGGCCGATCTTGCGCTTGCAACGCCGGCTCCCGTGCTCGCACTTCCCGGCCATTCGAAAGCGATCCCCGCCGATGCACCAATGCTCATTGCCTGGAACGGCAGTGACGAGGCCGCCCGCGCGCTGCGCGGTGCCTTGCCGCTGCTCAGCGCCAGCCGCGAAATCCTGCTGCTTTCGGTTGGCGAGACTTCGGGAACGTCCGCCGACGACGCATTGTTGTTCCTGTCGCGCCGCGGCATCAAGGCGAATAGCAGAGTGGCGCAGCGGGTCGGACTAAAGGCCGAAGAGCGCATCGAAAAAGAGGCTGAGGCGATGGACGCCGAGTTGATCGTCATGGGTGCCTTTGGCCACCATCGCATGCGCGAGACCATCTTCGGAGGAGCGACGCAATATCTCGTGCGTTGCGGGCGCTTCGCATTGCTCCTCGCCCACTGAGCGCGAACCGGGAACGGCCGTCGGTGCGGCTCGATAGACATGGGAGAGTAATCGCGTTGGACCAGATTGGCACCGACCGGAACTTCGATTCCGAGCCTTCGGAGCCCACCCTTCTGCGTGCATTGAATTTGCCGCTGCTGACGCTTTATGGGCTTGGCGTCACCATTGGAGCCGGGATTTATGTTCTCGTCGGCGCGACCGCCGAGGTTGCCGGCACGCACGCCCCCCTCGCCTTTCTGATCGCCGCTGTCGTCGCCGCCTTTACCGCGCTCTCCTACACCGAACTTGCCGACCGATTTCCGGTCAGCGCAGGTGAAGCCATTTATGTCGAAGCCGGATTCGAAACGCGGCGGCTGACACTGCCTGTGGGCCTGCTGGTGGCATTATCGGGAATTGTATCGGCTTCTGCCATCGCTATCGGGGCGGGGGCCTATCTTCAGGGAATCACAGGCCTCCCCGTGTCGGTGCTCGCCATATCTGTAGTGGTTGCCATGGGCCTGCTAGCGGCATGGGGGATTGCACAGTCGGTGACGGTTGCCGCAATCGTAACGCTTGTCGAAATAGCAGGACTGCTGCTCGTCATAAGCTGGGGTCTTGCTGGCACCCGATCAACCGGTGCAGCGGCTGCAGACCTGGTTCCTGACTTCAGCTCAGACACATGGGCCGGGATCGGCGCCGCATCGCTGCTCGCCTTTTTTGCCTTCGTCGGTTTCGAAGATATGGTCAATGTGGCCGAAGAGGTGCAGGAGCCCGCGCGGACCTATCCACGCGCGATTATCTTGACCCTCGTGATTGCAACCCTGCTCTATGCGGCCACGACGACGGCCGTGATCCTGAGCGTCCCGATGGTCGAACTGGCGGGGAGTGCAGCGCCGCTGGCGCTGGTGTTCGCAGATGCGCCGACGCTGCTGCGCGATCTGTTCGTGGTCATCGCGATCGTCGCGACGATGAACGGAATTCTGATCCAGATCATCATGGCCTCCCGCGTGTTTTTCGGGCTGGCGCGCGGTGGCCACCTTCCTCGACAACTCTCCGCGATTTCACCGCTGACGAGGACGCCAATCGTCGCAACGGCGTTGGTCGTGCTGATTATCGCCGTGCTGACGCAAGCCCTTCCCATCGAAACGCTCGCCGAACGGACATCGCAGATTGTTCTCATCGTATTCATCCTCGTAAACTTGGCGCTCCTGCGGTTGAAAAGCCGGACAACAGCGCCGGCCGCCGAATTTTCCATCCCCCGCATCGTCCCGGCAATTGGAGCTGTTTCCGGCGTCGCGCTTATGTTGTCAGGCTTGCTGTGATATCCGCCAACCCAAGGGCAGCTCCATGGATGTAGCGTCCGTCTGGATAAAATTTGCACTCTGCTCGGCGCTAATCGCCGTGGCAGGGCCCAAGTTGGTCAAATATGGGCATCGGATTGCCGAGCTCACCGGATTGTCGAGCACCTGGGTAGGACTCTCGCTGCTGGCAACCGCCACTTCGCTCCCCGAGCTGATCACCGGCGTGAGCGCAGTAACGGTTGCCGATGCGCCAAATATTGCGGTGGGGGACGCGCTCGGCAGTTGCATCTTCAATCTCCTGATGCTCGTGCTCCTCGACGAGTTGTCACGCACGCATCCCGTTTACCGACGCATCGAGCAGGGCCATATTCTGACGGCCGGATTTGGCGTGATCATGATCGGTACGGTCGGAGCCGCGATCCTCTTGAATCAAGCTGGCCTCGATGGCCGCGTACTGCACATCAGCCTGTTCACACCTTTCCTGATCCTGCTTTATCTCGTCGCCATGCGCGCCTCGTTCGATTACCAGCGGCGCGTCACGCGCCCATTTGCGAAAGAAGATGTCGGTGCAGGGCTGACGCTGGGACAGGCGGCGCGGCGCTATGTCGCCGCCGCATCCGTGGTGATCGCAGCCGGGTTTTGGCTTCCGCTGATTGGCGTCGAACTTGCCGAGACGATGGGATGGCAGACAACCTTCGTCGGCACCCTGCTCATCGCGGCCAGCACGTCAGTCCCCGAATTTGTGGTCAGCCTCAGTGCCTTGCGAATCGGCGCAATCGACATGGCAATCAGCAATCTACTCGGGAGCAATCTGTTCGATGTTCTTGCGATCGCCATCGACGATCTCGTCTACGGCTCAGGGCCGTTGCTGTCCTCTGTATCCGGCGCCCACGCTGTCACTGCCTTTGCCGCCGTCATCATGTCGGGCATTTTCATCGTGGCCTTGCTGTTCAGGCCCGACAGCCGCATACGCGGGACCATTAGCTGGATAAGCCTTTCGCTGCTGATGACCTATCTATTCGGCGCATATGCAAGCTTCCTCCTTGGTGAATAGGGTTTGAGTCCTGACCCGTCCCGGCCCGAGCCTGCACTGAAGAAACTTGTGTCGTCACTGTCACACTTCCTATGCTGAGAAAGAAGGAGCGCATCTGCGAATGGAGATTCCGGTCCACATTCCTTATCTTCGGGAGGTTCTGCTTTTCCTTCTAAGCGCGGGCCTGATCGTGCCGCTGCTGCAGCGGGCAATCAGTCCGGTGATCGCCTATTTCTTTATCGGCAGCGTAATCGGCCCCTTTGGTCTTGGCCTTCTCGCCGACAAGATCGACGCGGTCTCCTGGTTTGTGATCACCGACCTCGAGGGTGTCGCCATTTTTGCCGAACTCGGCGTGATATTCCTTCTCTTCGTCATCGGACTCGAGCTTTCGCTTCAACGCTTGTGGGCGATGCGGCGCCAGGTCTTCGGCCTCGGCGGTGCGCAGGTCATCGCCACGGGAATGGTCATCGGGGGAATAGCCTTTTTGTGGGGCAATAGCCCCGCAACCGCTATCATCCTCGGCGCCTGCCTGGCGCTGTCGTCGACTGCCATCGTCACCCATCTGCTGATTGAGAGCGGAAGGCTCGGAACGCCATCGGGACGCGCGGCCTTCGCCATTCTGTTGATGCAGGATTTGGCCGTCGTCCCGATCCTGTTCGCCGTGAGCGTGCTTGGTACCGTTGCGATTGGCAATATCGCGCTTGGCTTCACACTAGCGCTGCTTCAAGCGCTAGCGGCCATCGGCCTGATCTACATCATCGGCCGGATTGCGCTGCGCCCGCTATTGCGCCTCGTCTCCGGCACAAACAGCCGGGAGGCCTTTGTGGCGATTGTGCTCGTGCTCGCCATCGGCACGGCGGCGCTGACCGGCTATGCTGGTCTTTCGATGGCGCTCGGTGCTTTCCTCGCAGGCCTGCTCGTCGCCGAAACCGAGTTCCGACATCAGGTAAAAGTCGACATCGAACCCTTCAAGGGCCTCATGCTCGGCCTGTTCTTCATGTCGGTCGGCATGGGGATCGACTGGCGCCTTGTGATCGACAATCCGGCCTGGATTGTCGCATCGGCAACAGGCCTCATACTTCTGAAAATCACGATCAACTTTGGGCTGTGTTTGGTCTGGGGTCTGCCGCGCCACCGCGCTGCGGAAGTCGCGATATTATTGGGGCAGGCCGGCGAGTTTGGGTTTCTCGTCGTCGGGCTTTCGGTGACGGTCGGCCTCTTGCCCGCACCGGTCGGCCAGTTCATGCTCATGGTGGTCGGGCTGACCATGGTGGCGACGCCTGCGCTCGACCGAATCGCGCGAAGGGTATCGAATGCCTGGGCGAAGCCGGCGGCCGACGAAAATATGCTCACTGTGTCGAGCGACGAATGCGACGGCCATGTCATCATAGCCGGTTACGGGCGCGTGGGCGAAACGATCGCCGAGATACTCGACAGGCAGGGTCTTCGCTATGTTGCAATCGACCGCGATTCCCCATTGGCGTGGTCGGCGGCTTCGGCCGGCCGCCCGGTGCGCGTCGGCGACGCATCGCGATTGGATACGCTACGCGCGGCGGGACTGGACCGTGCAGCAGCGGTCGTCGTGACAATTGCAGACGAGGATGCCACCGAAAATCTTACGAGCGAGATCCACCGCATCGCCCCCCTGCTTCCGATCTTTGCGCGCGCGCGCGACACGGCCCACGCACAAAGGTTGCTCGAAAAAGGCGCGAACGTCGCCATACCCGAGACGGTTGAGGGGAGTTTGCGGCTTGCGCAGACGCTGTTGACCGAATTCGGCATCGATGAGGAGCTTGCCTCGCAGAGTATCCGCGCAATGCGGCCGGCTACTGAGTCCTGAAGAAGGTTACTGCAGAGTTGGACCGGAACTTTATGGAAAGGCGGCAAAAATGTATAAGAGGCTGCTGGCGGCGATCGACAGGACAGACCCTATCGGAACCGATCTGATCGGTCGGCGCTGCAAGACGCTGGTGGATGCGTCGGGACCGTCGATTGCGCTGATCCATGTGCGCCTATCGCTCCCCGAATCCTATGTCCGTCACCTCCCGCCGCAATGGGAGGCCGATGAGTTTATCGAAACCGAGAATTGGTTGCGGCAAATCGCCATGGATCATGGCTTTGCCGCCCATCTGTCAGATGTGTTCCCGCCCACCGGAAATGTTGCGAGCGAAGTGACACAGATCGCGACAAATATCGGTGCCGATCTGATAATCGTCGCGGCGCATAGAGCGACAATCGGCCGACGTATCCTGGGCTCGAACGCGCATGCCATCATGCGCGACGCGCCGTGCGACGTCCTCATCGTACGCGATTAGTCAAATGTTCCTCGCCGCATTGTCCGACGATGCGGCGAAATCTCAATGCTGCTCGCGCCGCGCGCACGCAATACATAGTGCGGCCTCGGGGCGTGCTTCCAACCGCTCCGGCGCAATGTCTCCGCCGCATCGCACACACTCCCCATAGCTGCCCTGGTCAATTCGCGCCAAGGCTCGCTCGACCGACGCGATCTCCCGCGTGATCAATGCTCCCTGGCCTTGAAGCGACGCGTCATCCTCCATCTCGACCGCCTGTTCGGAAGAGTCCGGGTTGAGCGGTTCGGCAAGGTCCTCCGCAATCCGGGCAAGACGCGCCTGAAGTTCGGCAAGCTGATTCTCCAACCCTCGTTTGATTTGCGACATGTTTGCCATTGCTTCTCTCTTTCCGAAGTGAAGATCAGTGCGCCAGGAACAGGGGCGTCGCCACATTGCTGAACATGTCGCGACTGACGCCGCCCAGCACCAGTTCATGAAAGCGTGTTCGCCCGTAGGCGCCCATGACAATCAACCCCGCTTCCAAGCGGTCAGAAAGGTGGCGCAGCGTCGACGCAATTCCTGTTTTCAAGACAGGTTCTTCGGCCACTTCGGCCGCGATGGCGTGCCTCGACAGATAGGCCGCTGCTGCAGTGGCCGGAACTCGCCAGTGATCGTCCTTTTCCTCGATCGTGACGACAATGACCTTCGACGCCATCGCGAGCAACGGTACCGCGGCGCGCATGGCGTTGGCGGCTTCTGCCGACCCGTTCCAGGCAAGCACGATCGGCTTGGCAGGATCGTACCCACCCGAGTCTTCGCCGACCAGCATGACCGGTGTACGCAGATCGATTGCAAGATCTGCCGCCAGCGCGGAATACCCCTTGCTCCCTCTACGAAAGTCGCACGCTCCCAGTACTAACAGATCATGCATGGGGGCGTGTTGACGGATCGCGCCATAGGCATCGAAATTTTCGAACACCCAGTTCCATGGCACATCCTCCTGCCGCATTGCCCCCTCCACACGGTTGCGAAGCGCGGATGAACCTTTCTCGATGATCGGCATTACCTGCGCAAATGCGGTCCCATAATAGTCACCGTAGCTGGCTTCGATCGGGGCCGACTGCAGACATGTCACGTGCCCGCTGAACGCACGCGCGAGATCGAGCGCGACTTGCCTGCGCGGCTCAAGGCAATCGTCATCGTGAATATGCAGAAGAATACTGCGCATTATTCCCTCCTGTTGCGCGGCCGGTCGAGCGATCGGAGGCCCGGTGATGGATGATGACCTTCTCTCGCAGAACAAAACGCCACCAGCGCGTAAAGGCAGGCTGGGCGACTCCATGGCTCGCGAGATAGAATTCCGTAATCGACAAAGTTCTCCAGTCGATCACTGCTCGTGACGCCCTAGTCCATCCGAATATAATCCAGATAGCAAAATTTAGAGACAAAAGGAAGGATTGTTTAGATGTCTTATCTTTCTCTTTCTATACTTATATCTGTTCAACAAATATCAACACATGGATTACCTATAATTTTTCTGATATTGTAATAGCATGTACGATACTGAAAATCATGAGGTATCAGGATGTCGAGATCGGAACCGCGTTATTGTGATGTGATGGTGTGCGAGGAGCCGGATGTCCCGTTGCGTCGCGAACAGCGCGCAATGCCCGTTCCAGGTCCCGGCGAGATCCTCGTTGCGGTCCATGCCTGCGGGGTGTGCCGTACCGAGAAGTACGGACGCACGCGACGCAATATCCGCTGGCCGCCGCCAACGCCGCACTTGCCGACTTACGGCACGGCCGTCTGCAGGGTGCCGCAGTGCTCGTGCCATGAGCGATCACAATCGAACGCTCGTGCAAGTGAATTCGCCAAACGGCCGCCGCAATTTGACGGTGCGTTTGTCATCGCTATGATGAAAGAAAGGCGGCAACCCGTCCTCGCCTGCGCTGTTCGTGCTCGCGTCGCCGTCCGACGCCCCGCCAGCCGGAGGATTCAACCATGCTCAACATCGTCAAAGTGTCCGCCAGTCGTATGGATATCGAATTGTCCGGAAAGCTCGATGCCGACAGCATGCGAGAAGCCCTCGACGAGTTGATCGAACAGTCGGAGGGCATCGAACACGGACGCATGCTATACCGAATCTCGGACTTTTCGTGGCCGACGCTGGGAGCGATCGGCGTCGAAATGACCCGGCTCCCGAAATTGTTCGGCCTCCTCGGTAAATTCGATAAATGCGCGGTGCTCAGCGACTCCGCTTGGCTGCGGAACGCCGCGGCAATCGAAGGAGCGCTGATCCCGGGGATCGAGATCAGAAGTTTCGAGATGAACGAAGCGGACAGCGCCGAGAAATGGCTTGCCCAATAGAGCGCCACAGCCTCTGCGGTTCAGGCGACAGCGAACCGCCGGCCCGGTCTAACGCGTCAAACAAGCCCGAGTTGATCGTCTGTTGGGACGTTGAGCAGGATAGGACAGCATTGGTCCAAACTTAAAGTGCCGGGAAACAACGCAGAAACGGCGTGCCCGCGCGCCTTTCCCACGTCCGCCTTCGCGATCCAAATCCAGACGGTCCACTATCGTACACGTCCGTTTTGAGCGGCACTTGGCTACCCCACGACCGGCACAAAGCCTCTTTCCCAATAGTTCAGCCCATGACCACCGCGGGTCGGGCACCACCGACTTTCCGCCGCCAGACGGCGTCCGAAACTCTAAACGATAGCGGTTAGGCGGCTTTAGGAAACACAACCCATCATTCCAGCCGTAAAGTTAGCCGACAGCAATTCAGTTCGGAACCTCCACAACAGTCCCCTGCGCGGCCATCGCGCCGAGAACGTTGCGCGCAGTACGGTCGGCGTCAGTCCGCGCGGCTGATTGCCAAAGATCGTCCAGATCGCCTTTGTCAAAAAGGCGGCCATCGACCACCATAGCAACGGGACGTCGCAGGACATCGATCTGCGTCAGCGGGTCACCGTCCACAAGGAGCAGGTCGGCACGATAGCCGGGTCGGATTCGGCCAACAAACGTGCCGTTGCCCAGCACGTGCGCGGCGTTCACGGTCGCTCCCCGAATGGCCTCGTACGGCGTGAGACCTGATTCGATCAGCAAATCAAGCTCGTCATGGAGCGCGACGCCGGGAATATTGGTTGCGATGCCTGCATCCGAGCCGACGACAAGCAGCACGCCTTCTTCGGAGAGTATCCGGGTGAAGTCGCGGTAAAAGGCGAGTTGCTCCCGCGCCCGCGAGCTATCTTCTGACGACCATCGCGCGAACTGCTCCATTTCGGTCGAGCCGATGAACGGATTGAGCGTTTCGGTTCCGGCTCGGTGAAGATGTGCGCCCCGCGTGTCGGCAATGCGCGATAAATTGGCAAATGCGATGAGTGTCGGTGTGACCGGAACGGATTGCGCTGCGATGTGCCGCGCCAGCGCCCTTGCCGCGACCCGATCATGCCTGTTTCTCAAGCCATGCCAGACAATCGACTCGACATGCTCGATCGTCTCGAAACCGTCGTCGACGATATCGGCAAAATCGATCGCGAAGGGGCGCTGCTGCGGGACGCCGCGCGCTCGCGGACCTTCCGGTGTGTGTCCCGTGACGGGCATTTCCAGCCGCGCGGCCTCGTCGAGAATTGCCAAATAGGCAGGCTCGTTGAGGTTCGAGTAAACCTTGATCCGCCTATAGCCTTGGTCATATTGCGCCTGCACTGCTGCTCGGGCTTCGTCCGCAGTCTCGACAATCTGATGATTGAGTTGGGCGTTGGGGCCACGACTGTTGAGGATTGGCCCCGTTGTGAAGATCTTCGGACCGGCCAAAGCCCCTACTGCGATGCTATCCCGCATCTCGAGCAAGAAGGGCATGCCCGACATATTGCGTACTGTTGTCACGCCGGAGGCAAGATAAGCTCCAAGTTCAGCCTCGTCCCAGATGTGAACGTGCATGTCTACGAGACCCGGAACCAGCGTCCGGCCGCCACCTTCGACAATCCGGTCGCCAACAGAAGCTTCGAGATCGGTAGATGGAGCAACGGCAACAATTTGCGCGCCCCGGACCAACACCGATTGGTTGTCGTCTATTCTCGGCTCAGTTCCGGAAAAGTCGATCAATCGAACATGGCGAATGAGAATACCGCTGTCCGTGCCGCAGGCGGAAGCCGTGGGCGTCGTCGCTGCGGCTACCATCAGCAACAGACCGCTTCCGAGAAAACGCCAAAGGGGCCCCGCACGACTGAGTAAAAAGACAAATCTACCCATGCCGCCGAACGCTATCAATCATACCCGAAGCTGGCAACCGATGGCACGGACGTCATCGGTCGGATTAGCCGCCGGCGGGACTTCCAGCCAGGATATTTACGACAAGCGCCGCTACAGACGCCGCAACCGCATCGAGATCATGTTCGGCCGCCTCAAAGACTGGCGGCGCGTCGCAACACGCTATGATCGGTGCCCGAAGGCCTTCTTCTCCGCCGCCGCCTTCGCCGCAACCGTCATCGCCTGGCTCTGATCAATGATTGCAAATCGCACGATATTCGCCGATGAGAGCGCCGGTTTTGTTCTGCGGCTCGAGCGCGGCAGGTCGAGACTGCATCATAACCTCATGCCCGGCCATCATCGCCGGTTCCACATGCTGCAAAGCAACCCGACGGCATCGCGATCCGTGCATCCCGGAACCGGTCGCGCTCCCACCAGAACGCGACGAAAATCGAAAATTCCCCAAGCCGGTGACAAGGCGTCAGCGGGCTCGTGCCTTGGACCTGGCGGCGCCCGAACCCTTCACGATATCGGATAGCCAGCTCCAAGGCCACCAGCGGGAGACGCGGACAACGGAAGGCTACAGGGCAGCGATAACGACTTGCACCAAATGCAGAGCGACAGATTCTTGGCCGACAGCCTAGCGAAGAATGGGGTTCGATTTGCCGACGGGCTCGCTGAAGCGCCCCTCGCCTACCGGCATGACCCTTCAATCGTTCGCATCGTCGAGCATCGCGCCTATTGGGCGACCAGACGATGCCAGTCGGCGAGGCGCGCGCGCCTGACGTCCTCCTTGATGACGGGATCGAAGCGGTCCGATTGGCCGCACATATCGGCGGCCTCGATCAATGAAGAGAAGCGCCCAATCCCTACCGCCGCGAGCATCGCTGCACCGCGAGCGGTCGTTTCGACGTCGTGGGGGCGTTCGACGCCGAGGCCGAGAATATCGGCAATATCCTGCGCAACCCAGTCATTGGCACTCATCCCGCCATCAAGCCGCAGCCGATTCCAGGGGCAGCCATCGCCTGCGTAGGCGGTTTTGAGATCGTCGAGTTGATGCGCGATCGATTCAAGCGCAGCGCGCGCGATTTCCGCGCGTCCCGTGCCGTGCGTGAGGCCGGCGATGACGGCGCGCGCCTCGGCGCGCCAATAGGGAGCGCCCAGCCCCGACAACGCCGGAAGAATGGTCACGCCGCCGCTGCTTTCGACGGACCGTGCCAGCGCTTCGGTTTCGGACGCATCCTTGATAATGCCGAGCTTGTCGCGGAGCCACTGAACGAGGCTTCCCGCAACGAAGATCGATCCTTCGAGCGCATAGGAGCGTTTACCCCCGACCTGCGCGAGCACGGTACCGAGCAGGCGATGGGCACTTCGGACCGGCCGATCGCCCGTATTGCTGAGAATGAAGGCTCCGGTGCCAAGCGTAGCCTTCGTCTGACCGTCGGCAAGGCATGCCTGCCCGATCATCGCGCCCTGCTGGTCCCCGATGAGCCCGCAGACAGGAATCGGCGCACCGAAAATGTCGGCGCTTGTCGAACCAAGCTCGCCACAGGAATCGACAATTTCAGGTAATATGCTGCGCGGCACGCCGTGAAGCGCCAGCAGATCATCGTCCCACCGGCCGCTGTCGAGGTTCATCAGCATCGTGCGGCTTGCGTTGCTCGCGTCACTAATATGAAGGCCGCCCGTCAGATTCCAGACCAGCCAGCTTTCGACTGTGCCGACCGCTAGCCGGGAACCGAGCGCGCGTGCCTCCGGATTGTTTGCCAACACCCAGGCGATCTTTGTCGCCGAGAAATAGGGATCGAGTACGAGACCGCTCCTATCGGATACGAGCGCCTCATGCCCCTCGTCGCGAAGCGTCGCACACTGCACCGCGGTCCGGCGATCCTGCCAGACAATCGCCCGGCCGACCGGCTCGCCACTCGTCCGGTCCCAGGCGACGATCGTCTCGCGCTGGTTGGCAATGCCGATCGCAGCGATGCGATCAGCGCCGCCAGCCCTGGCTACCATTTCGCGCGCACATTCGATGGTGCGATCGCGAATCTCGGCAGCGTCGTGCTCGACCCATCCGGGCGCCGGATAATATTGGGTAAGCTCGGCCTGCGACATGGCGCGACGCACCCCGCGGTCGTCATAAAGGATTGCGCGCGTCGACGTCGTTCCCTCGTCGAGCACCAGAAACAGCCGCTCGTCTTTCAGCCCGGAATCGATCATCGCCCTTCCCCCAATTGGCGCAAACTAGCCAATGCGGTCGATCAGCGCGCCGATGTCGGCGACGGGAATCGCATGCCGGGCGATGAAATCGTCAAGATCGTCGATCCGTGCCATCTCGCCATCGTCGCGCATGATCGAACAGATCACAGCCATGTCGCCTGCACCCGCAAGGTTGCAAAGCTCGATCGACGCCTCAGCGGCGGCCGCGCGCTCGCGCACCCCTCCCGGCGCCCCGATCAGCGGAAAGACGTGTCCGGGCGACACGAGGTCGTCGCCCGTTGCCTCGGGCGCTGTCGCAACGCGGACCGTATGCGCGCGATCCGCCGCGGAAATCCCGGTTTCGACGCCATGGCGCGCCTCGATCGAACGGCCGAACGGCCGGCCCGACTGGCGCTCCGCACCGGGATTGAGAAGCCCGATGCCCAATCGAACCGCACGTTCGGGTCGCATCGTCAGACAGATGAGCCCACGCCCGTGACTGGCCATGAAGTTGATAGCATCTGCCGTAACATGCCGTGCGGCAACGGCGAAATCGATGTCGCCGCCGCGCAACCGATCGCCGGTGATGATGATGATGCGTCCCTGCGCCAGCGCTTCGAGAGCGTGTTCGATGTCAGGCATCAAGCTGCCTTTCGCGCGGCAGCAAAGCTGCTGGCGCCCGCGACAAGCTGGTCGGCGACGAGTTCGAGCTGAAGCCGAGCCCTGTCCTCAAGACATTCGCCGTCGGGCGAAAAGAGCCCTCGATAGGTGCGAACGGTCGCCCCCATCGGCGTCGGCCAGCCGCGCAGGGCGTGAACGATGCTGCGCAATGTTTGCATCGTGCTCATCGTCGCCTGGTCACCATAGGCCGTCGCGATAAGGCCGACCGCCCGTCCGTCGAGATAGGGACGCACATCGCCCGCCAGTTCCTCGAGATAGTCGAGGGCATTTTTCACCAGCCCCGAAATCGTACCGTGATAGCCGGGCGCTGCAATCAATATGCCGTCGGCGTTCCGTACAGCCTCGACAAGCTTTATGCCATCCTCAGGGCCGTGGAGCGGACCCCGATAATGCGGTAGTGCGCCCAAATAGCTGCCGCCGAACAGGTCGACGTGCGCGCCCTGCGCCGTCGCCCGCGCCGCAGCAACGCCAAGCGCCTGTTCGGTCGCGCTGATCGGCGACACCGTGCCGCCAATAGCGACAATGTTGATGCTCACGCACATTTCCTTTCGTCAAAGGCTTCCGCCAGCGCCTGCTGCGCCGCAGCGTCAAGGTGCAGGCCAAGCTTGGTCCGGCGCCAGAGAAGATCGTCGGCTGTCTTGCACCACTCCTGTTCGACGAGATAGCCAATCTCGCGATCGGTCAGTCCAAAGCCATAATGGCGCCCGCATTCGTCGAGCCGCGACGCTCCGGCAAGGATCCCATAGGTTCGCGTGCCGTAGCTGCGCGCGAGACGCTCGGCCCAATGCGCCTCGAGAAAGGGAAAGGTCGCTCGCAGCGACCGCACGAGATCCGCGAAACCATCGATCGCGAAATCTCCGCCAGGAAGCGGCGCGTCGCCCGTCCAGCGGGTCCGCGTTATCGCGGGAACCCGCGGCGTAAGCAGGTCAAGCGCGTCTTCGGCAAGGCGGCGATAGGTCGTTATCTTGCCACCAAAGATGGTCAGCAGCGCCGGGCCGTCGCCTTCGGGAGAGAGGTCGAGATTGTAGCCGCGCGTCGCCGCCTCGGGACGGTCCGATCCATCGTCGACAAGAGGGCGCACCCCCGAATAGGTCCAGACCACATCGGCCGGGGATACGCTTTTCCTAAAAAAGCGGCTCGCGCCTTCGCACAGATAAGCGACCTCCTCGTCGGAGGCTCGGATATCGGAAAGATCGCCGTCATGGTCGCGGTCGGTCGTCCCGATCAGCGTAAAATCGCCTTCATAGGGGATGGCAAAAAAGATGCGCCCGTCGGGAAGCTGGAAAAAATAGCTATAGTCGTGAGCGAACAGCGCGGGGACGACGATATGCGACCCGCGTACGAGCCGCACGCGCTTGCCGACCGGCGCATCGCCGAGCCCCGACACGTCGACCGCCGCGGGCCCCGCTGCATTGACGATGGCGCGCGCACGAAACTGGCCGGCGGGCGTATCGACAGTCCAGTGATCGCCCTGGCGCTCGAAACGCGTTACGCGGCATCCAGTACGAATTTCAGCGCCGCGGTCGGCGGCATCACGCGCATTGAGAAGAACGAGCCGAGCGTCATCGACCCAGCAATCCGAATAGACAAAACCTGCCGCAAACCCGTCCTGAAGCGCCCGCCCTGCGACATGCTTACGCAGGTCGATGGTTTCGGTCGCGGGCAGCCGCGCTCGCCCGCCGATATGGTCGTAGAGGAACAGGCCCAGCCGGATCAGCCAGCGCGGACGCAGGCCCGCAACATGCGGCAGGACGAACCGCATCGGTCTCACAATATGCGGCGCGATCGCCCACAGGCGTTCGCGCTCGGACAGCGCCTCGCGGACGAGACCAAACTCATAATGTTCGAGATAGCGCAGGCCGCCGTGGATGAGCTTTGTCGAGGCAGAGGACGTCCCGCTCGCAAGGTCATTTGCTTCGAACAGCAGGACGCGCGCGCCGCGCCCCGCGGCATCGCGGGCGATCCCGCAGCCGTTGATGCCACCGCCGATCACCGCAATGTCAAAGATGTCGGCGGACATTCGCGCGCTCCGTTACCGGAACTCGAGCGGCGCGTGCGCGATGTGCGGCAACACATGGCGTGCGAACAGGTCGGCTTCCTGCGCGTGCGGATAGCCCGACAGGATGAACGCCTCGATCCCCTCGGCCTGATAGGCGCGAAGCTTGGCGAGAACCTGGTCGGGCGTGCCAACGATAGCGGCTCCACAACCCGAGCGGGCGCGGCCAATGCCGGTCCACAGATTCTCCTCGACGAACCCGTCGCCGCCCGCCGCGCTACGCAGTTCCGCCTGTCGCTGGACCCCGTAATTCTTGGCGTCGAGCGACTTTTCGCGGATTGCGGCGCCCGTTGCCTCGTCGAGTTTTGAAAGCAGCCGGTCGGCGTAATGACGGGCCTCGTCCTCGGTTTCGCGCACGATCACATGGACGCGATATCCAAACTTCAACGTGCGCCCGAAGCGCGCCGCGCGTTCGCGCATATCGGCGATCGTCTCGCGCACCTTGTCCATCGTGTCGGGCCACATGAGATAGACGTCGCAGCCCTCGGCAGCGCATTCGCGCGCCTCGTGGCTCAGCCCGCCGAAATAGAAGGGCGGGCACTTGCCCGAAAGCGTCGTGATACGCGGCGGATCGAGCTTCAGCTGATAAAATTCGCCGTCATGGTCGAGCGCCTCGCCATTGAGCAGCGTGCGCACGATCTTCATCACCTCGGTCGCGCGTGCATAGCGCGGCCCTCCGGCGAGCTGCTGGCCGGGCATGTCCGAGGAGATGATGTTGACGTTAAGCCTTCCGCCGGTGCCCGCCGCGTTGGGGCCGAGGATGCGGTCAAGCGTCGCAATACGGCGCGCAAGCTGCGGCGGCCAGTCTTCGCCGATGCGCGTCGCCCACAACAGCTTCATGCGCTGCACCTGCGTCGCAACGGCGGCCGCAAAGACCGTAGTGTCGAGCCCGAGCTGATAGCCCGAAGGCAGCAAGATATTGTCGAATCCGCCCTCTTCGGCGCGGAGCACGATATTGCGGCAATGCTCCCAGCTTGAGCGCAGATAGGGGTCGGAGACGCCCAAAAATTCATAGTCGTCGTCGCACAGCGCCGAGAACCAGGCGATTTCGCATTGCTGCTGGGTCATATTCTTTCCTCTCTATCTCCCGCGCGCCGCGCGTCGCAGGACCGTGGTCGGCGCGGCTGTCCCGCGCCGCCATGTTCAGGGCAGCGGGACGCCGCGCGCTGCAACCAACACATTATACCATTCGGCGCGCGTCCAGCGGACGTTGAGCGCACTCGCCGCCTCGCGGATTCGCTCCGCGCGCTGCGATCCGACGATCGGCACAATTCCCGCCGGATGAGCCATCAACCAGCTGTAAGCCGCGATTTCGCGCGACACATCCTGCGCTTCGGCGACGCCGTCCAATGCAGCGGCAACCACCTTGTCGCGCTCGCTTTGCGGCGCGAGCAGTCGGCCGCCGCCGAGCGGCGACCATGCAAGCACTGCAATCCCGTGCGTCATCGCGTAATCGAGCTCGCCATTTTCGAAGCAATCGATACGAAGCGGGCTGATTTCGGGCTGCGTCGAAACCAGCTTGTTACCCAGGAATCGGTCAAGCGCGTCAGTCTGCGCAAGGGTGAAGTTGGAGACACCAAGCGTCCGGATCTTGCCGGCCGCGACCGCATCGTCGAGGACGCGCGCCACCTCTTGCGGGTGGGTCAGAATATCGGGGCGATGGACCTGCCAAAGATCGACGAAGTCAGTGCGCAGCCGCCGCAAGGATGCATCGATCGCTTCGACCAGATACTCGCCGCTCTGATCATAGGGGAGCGGCGGACGGATGCCGCCCTTCGTCGCCAGCACCATGCGATCGCGCAGCGCGGGCTCATTGGCGAGTACGTCGCCCAGCAGCGCCTCGGCATCGCCAAAACCCTGCGCGCCGTCAAAGCCGTAAATGTCGGCCGTATCGAGAAAGTTGATCCCCGCGTCGAGCGCGGCGTGGACGAGACGCGCCGCTTCGGCTGCGGTGCGTTCGCCCTCGGCAAGCCGCCACATCCCCCACGCGATGGACGAAATCGAAATTCCGCTGTTTCCAAGCGGGCGGGAAACAGGGGGGGCAGACAAAAGGCTCATATATTGGTCCTGTTTGGCGGAGCGACCGAAGCGCGCTCGACGAGGGTGTGGGGAAGACGGTGGTGACTGATATCGCCTCCCTCGATCAAAATACGGGTCGCGGTGCGGGCAAGCTCAGCCATCGGCTGGTGGATGGTGGTGAGCGGCGGCCAAACGGTTCGCGACAAGGTCGTGTCGTCGAAACCCGCCACCGAAAGCTCGGACGGGAGGTCGATTCCGCGATCGTGTGCGACTGCGAGCACACCCGCCGCCATATCGTCGTTTGCCGCGAAAATGGCTGTCGGAGGATTGTCGAGTCCGAGCAGGAAGCGTCCGGCAGCAACGCCACTGTCGAAATCGAACTCACCGTCGCAAACGAGCCCGGGCTCGAAAGCGATTCCGGCACGGTCGAGCGCGCGGCGATAACCATAGAGGCGATCATCGGACGCGCGGTGGCTCGGGTGCCCCTTGATGAATCCGATCCGCCGGTGGCCCGCGTTGATGAGGTGCGTCGTCATATCGTCGGCGGCCTGCGCGTCGTCCATGAAGACCGAGCTTGTCAGCGAATGGTTCGTTCCCGGCGAAATGCGCACGAACGGAATGTCCAGCGTCTCGAGCGCTGCGAGGACCGGCTCGCAATCGGTGACCGGCGAGGACAGGATGATTCCGTCGACGTGCGTTTCGGTCACGAGTCCGCGCACCTGGTCACCGACGCACGGGTCGGCGACATCGACGGGCTGGGCGAGCAGGCGGATCCCTCGCTCCTTGCAAAGCTGCCAGCAGCCTGTCTGGATCTGGAACATGTAGTAGGGGCTGTGATTGTCATAGATCAGCGCGATCTGGTTCGACTTCGCGCCTGAAAGGATACGGGCAGCGACGCTCGGGCGAAAATCGAGTTCCGCCATCGCGGTCTCGACCCGGCGCCGCGTTTCGTCGCTCACATAGGGATGACCATTAAGCACGCGGCTCACCGTCTTTACCGCCACGCCCGCCTTTGCGGCCACGTCCCGAATGTTCGACCGCTCGCTCATCGATTCAATACCTCCGCCATCTCGCCGAACAGCGGTGCAAACGCGCTGTCCGGCCGGTAAAATACCGGTGGCATGCCGACAGGCGCAGGGATATCGTGGATGCCGCCGGCGAAATCCTCGCCGGTCCAGCAATGGCGCCACGGCCCTTCGCCCGGAAGGATGACGTGCCGCGCCTCGACCCCCTGCTCGATGACCGGCGCCACCAAGAGGTCTGCACCGTAAAGATACTGATCCTGCACCGTAAAGAGGCCGCGATTATCAGGGTAATGGAGAAAGAGTGGCCGCTGTGCAGGCAGCCCTTTATCTTGCGCTTCGTGGGACAGATGCCGGACATAAGGCGCAAGATGCGCATGGACGCGGCTCCATCGTGCGAAGCAGGCCAGCAGTTCGGGCGTCGAATCATATTGCAGATTGTCGTCGGGCCGGTTGCCCTCGTGGCTGCGCATGACCGGGGCGAACGCAGCCAGTTCGCACCAGCGCTGCATCAGTTCCTCGGTGCGGACATTGCCATGCAGCGAGGTATAGCCGCCGCAGTCCGAATGGCTGTACGCATTGCCGACGAGCCCTGCCGACAGCGCTCCTGTAATCACCGTTCCGATGCCGTCGTGGCGGGTGAAATCGACACATTGATCGCCCGCCCAGAGCAAAGGGCAGTGCGCTTGCACGCCGGAAAAACCGGCGCGCATGAAGAAGAGCGCATCGCCCGTCTTGCCGCGCGAGGCGAGCGCCTGTGCATTCACCTCGGCCCACAGCACCGGCCAGCGGTTGTGCGCCTCCATCGGGTCCGATCCGTCGGCGAGCCGCACGTCGGTCGGCAGATATTCGCCAAAATCGGCCATCCATCCGTCAATGCCGATATCGAGCATCTCGCGACCGAGAATATGGTCGGCAAACCAGTCGCGCGTTTCGGGGCGGGTGAAATCGACGACCCCGCAGTCGAACTCGCCAAAGTCGACAAGATAAACCTCGTCACTGTCCTGGCGCAGGCAGAAATGCCCCTCGGCCTTCGCCTGCTCGTAAAGCGTGCCATCGACCGCCAGATAGGGGTTTGCATATGCGAGGAAACGAATGCCGCGGGCGTTCAACGCTGCGATGCGCGCGCGCAGATCGGGGTAACGCTGTTCGCTGCGCGCTCCGCCAGTCCAGTCCCAGAAGAGACGGCGGCCAAAGCTCGTCTCGCGAATGCCCGCCCAGTCTTCGCACCAAAGCCCCGATATGGCGGCGCCGGCATCGACGAAGCGCTCAAGGCGATCGAAGCTCGATGTCCCGGACTTGAGGCCGACGATCGCGCCGCCGATCGCCCAGTCGGGCAGCGCTGGCTGGCGGCCGAAGCGCGCCGACAATTGCCCGACGATCTCTCTCGGACCTTCAGCGGCAAAAAACTCGAACCGCGCCTGCGCACCCCAATAATCGACGCAGTGCGCCGCCGGATCGGAAAAATCGAGGACGCTATACCCGAAATTGTCCAGATGGACCGCCAGCCACCGCGACGTCAAAAAGGTCGGCTGGGGATAGTTGCTGTTCCAATAGTCGCCACCAGCCATGCCGTCGGCGTCCATGATGCGCGTGAGCTCGGTCGATTTGTCGCGACCGACTCCCGGCTCGCTCGTCCAGATCGGAAAACGTCGTCCGGCAAGCATCAGATAGCTCATTTGCTCGCCGCCGCCCCAAACGGCCTCGTCAGGCTCGGCGTGGAAGCGGGTCGTTATCCGGTCATAGCCGCCGCGCAGAGCGTCAACGACCAGCGCGTCGCCGTCGAGACGCAGCCGCACCGCGGGCTCGCCCGCATCGAGCAACAGCATGTCGGCGCCATCGGCACGCCATTCCGTCGGCGCAATGCGCCCGCTTGGCGCATCGTCGATGCGGAAATTGCCGCGATACATCGCGACCTGCGGGTCGCCCTTCGCAATGACCACCGATGGACATTGAACGGAATGGCGCAGCACGACATGCGCTCCGAATCGAAGCTCAAAACCGCCTTTACTGTCGGAAAATCGCAAATTCACGCTACAGACCCTCTCGCCTAGGTGTTTTAGAACCACAAATCCGGCCGCATCGCAAGGCCTATATGACACCGCTTGACATATTCGGAGGACAGGCGCATTGCCATGCAGGAAGCGAGAGGCGTTTTCCGTGCAGCCGGGCTTCCGGCGGCAGAAAAACGCCCCGAATCGATATTGGGAGGAGAATGCTATGAGTGCGTCCAGTTTTACCCTTTTGCGCGCCGCGGCCGCCACGGCCAGCATGATCGCAGTCGCTTCGGCCACCGCAGCGCACGCGCAGGAAGTCGAAGATATCATCGTCACCGCGCAGAAGGTCGAGGAAAATGTACAGAAGGTCCCGATCGCGATCACCGCGGTTTCGGGCGACCGCCTCGAGGCGACAGGCACGACGAGTCTCGAAGGCATTACGCGCATTGTTCCCTCGGTGACGTTCCGCAAGGGCACGACCAGCGCGAACAGTGCAATCGTAATGCGCGGCGTCGGAACCATCACCTTCTCGGTCGCGGCCGAGCCGAGCGTGTCGACCGTCGTCGACGGCATCGTTCTCAGCCGTTCGGGCCAGGCCTTCATGGACCTCGTCGATGCCGAGCGCCTCGAGGTCCTGCGCGGCCCGCAGGGAACGCTGTTCGGCAAGAATGCGTCGGCCGGCCTCGTCAACATCGTGTCGAAGGGCGGCACGGAAGAGCTCGAAGCCGAGGCGAAGGCCGAATGGTTCGAGGGCGACGAATATCGCCTCCGCGGCTCGGTTTCGGGCCCGATCGGCGGCGACTGGAGTGGTCGCATCACCGGCTTCTACGGCAGCTATGACGGCAACATCACCAACATCAATGGCGGTCGCAACCGCAAGGTGAATGGCTATGAACATTGGGGCACGCGCGGAATCGTCGACTATCGCGGCGACGTGGCGCGGCTGCGCTTCATTGCCGATTATTTCGAGGCCGATGACGATTGCTGCGCCGATGTAACGGGTGCGAGCCGCGGCGCGGTGCTCGATGCTGAACTCGGCCTCCCGGGCGGCGTTGCGCTCGGCGAGAAGCAGCGCTTCATCAATCACAATCTTGTTACCCGCACGCGCGACAAGCAATGGAGCCTGACCGCCAGCGGCGATTTCGATCTCACCGACACACACACGCTGAGCGTCGTCGCGGGCTATCGCAACTGGGAGAATGAAGAGATCCGCGAAGGCGACTTCCTGCCCCGCGCGATCGTCGGCACGGCCGAATTGCACGACAACGGCCTCGTGAAGACGCAGCAGTTCTCGGTCGAGGCGCGCATCGCGTCCGACCAGTCCATGCCCTTCTTTTACCAGGTCGGGGCTTTTGCCTGGCATTCGGACAACAAGCAGGACTTCACGCGCCGCGACATTACCTGCACCACCTCGACGCTTCCCGTCGATCCGGTAACGGGTGCGCGCCCGTGCAACGTCAACGACACGGTCAACACGCTGTTCCCGACCGCAACGTCGAACAGCGATGTCAATTCAACCAACTTCGCGCTGTTCGGTCAGGCGACCTATCGCTTCAACGACCTCTTCGCGTTGACCGGCGGGCTCCGCTACACCTGGGACGACCTCAGCTTCACGCACTTCCGCGCGCCGGGCATCAATGCGGTGACCGGCCTCCCGGCGACCGGCCCGGGAATTTCGGGCAGCCCTGCGGGCGGTACGATCGCTTCGGGCGGGACAGGCCTCAACACGTCGAGCGGGTCGAGCAGCAACGGCAACCTTTCGGGCAAGGCCGTGCTGCAATTCACCCCGTCGGACGACATCATGCTCTATGGCAGCTATACGCGCGGCTATAAGGGTCCGGCCTTCAACGTCTTCTTCAACCATACGGCGCCGACCAACGCGGTTCCGATCGATGAAGAAACGTCGGACGCCTTTGAAATCGGTCTGAAATCGCGATTCCTCGATAACAAGGTCCAGCTCAACCTCGCGGGCTTCAGCGTCGAGTATGACGGCTTTCAGGCGAACAACTTCGTGCTGCTGAACGGTGCCGTGGTCACCAACCTGACCAACGCCGGCACCGTGAAGAGCGAGGGCTTCGAGGCGGACCTGACCGCGGTTCCCGTCGAAGGGCTGACGCTGCGCGGCAGCGCCGCCTATGCCGACGCAAAGGTGAAGAAGTTCAATCCGAACCCGCTCACCAATGCCCCCGATGCCCGCGACGGCACGCGCCTGCCGCTCGCCCCGAAGTTCACCTACACCGTGGGCGCGGACTATGAGGTGCCGGTAGGCGGCATGATGCTCTACCTCGGCACCGACTATCGCCATGTGTCGAAGCAATTCTCCGACCTTGGCGAACAGGGCCTCATCGACGCTTATGGCCAGTGGAACGCATCAATCGGCATCTCGGACGCCGAGGACCGCTATCGCCTGACCTTCCACGCACGCAACATCAGCGACGAAAGCTATGTGCTGCTGAACGTCTCGAACGGCCAGCGCCTCCAGATCCCGCGCGATGCCGACCGTTACTTCGGCGTGAGCCTCCGCGCGCGCATGTAATCGGAATGGGCGCCCGCGGGTCGGGCCGCTCGTTCCCCACGAGGATCATCCCCTGCCCCCCTGCGCCCAGCGCAGGGGGGCTTTTCATGTCCTTCACACGGCCGCCGACCGTCTGCGCCGCGCAATCGGGCAGGGCTGACGACCGACCGATCGGCCGCCCGCGACAGAATATCGGCCGACAAGTCCATCAGCGATCAATGACACTCTGCCTGCGGCGCCGACCTCTTCGTGCCGGCGCGCTTATCGACATGCGCCAAGCTACGAGGATGGGCGGCATCCAGTGGATCGGCGTATTGGAACGGCGAGCTGGCGCCGATGTGCGGTGCCTTGGCCGCGCACCATCTGAGATGCTCCCCCCCGCGCCCTTCGCGCGACGCCCGGTCAAAGCCGGGCGCAATGAACCTGCAAATTTGGGAACTTTCGGATCCCGGCCTTCGCCGGGAATCACCGACAATCCTGATTGAAGGCGCGACGAACGCCGCGCCTCATTCCTTCGTGTCAGCGAGCTCTAGGCGCGGAACGACCAGATGGACCAGCCCAAGCGCGCACAGATAGGCGACGCTGCAAATTGCGAAGAGCGGCCCGTAGCCCAGCCCGTTTCCAAGCGACCAGCCCGCGAATTCGATGATCGCCGTGCCCGACAGATTGCCTGCCACGGCGCCGAGCGCAATGACGGTTGCGACGCGCAGCGGCGGGATGATGTCGGCGGTCATGCCAAAGATATTGGTCGAGAAACCCTGGTGCGCGAACAGGCCGATGCCGACGCACACGGCCGCGACCCAAGGATTGGCCGTGTACATGGCGAGCGGCATTGCCAAAACCGCGAGCGCAAAGATGAACATCGACAATTTGCGCGCACGATTGACCGAATAGCCGCGCGCAAGCAGGATCGGATAGAGGGCGCCCGACGTCACGGCACCGAGCGCTGCCAATGTAAAGACGATGGCGATCGGCAGACCGAGTGCGCTTTGGCTCATCCCGAAAACCCGGTTGAAGAAATCGGGCATCCAGAAGAGCACAAACCACCACACGCAGTCGGTGCAGAATTTGGCGCCGACGACCGCCCACGTCCGGCGGTCGCGCAGCAGCGGTCGCCAAGCGACTTTCGCTCGCTCGGGAAGGTCGCCGAGCGGGCGCATCTTGCGCATTGCGGGGATCCAGAAGGCAAGCCACACAAAGCCTAGCGCACCGGTTACGATGAAGGCCGCTTTCCAGCCAAAGGCCATCGCCAGCGGCGGGATAAGGAGCGGCGTGATGATCGCACCGATATTGGGGGCGGTGTTGATCAGCCCGATCGCCATATTGCGCTGCCGCACCGGCAAATATGTGGCAGCCGTCTTGATTCCAGCCGGCGTGCTGACCGACTCGCCGACCGCGAGGACGACGCGCGCTGCGACGAATTGCTGAACGGACTGCGCCAGGGCGTGCGCCATCCCTGCAAGGCTCCAGACCGCTATGGCGATTGCATAGGCCCAGCGTACGCCAAGACGGTCGACGAACCAGCCTACACCCAAGAGAGCGACGGCAGCCGCGATCTGGAAGGTCGATCCCAGATGTGCATAATCCGAATCGCTCCATCCGAACTCGGCTTCAAGCGTCGGCTTGAGGAGCGCAAGCACCTGCCGGTCGACATAGTTGAGCGCGTTGCCCAGAAAAAGCAGCGTAACCAGCATGATCGCGATGCGCGTCGAGCGGTCCTGCTGCGCTGCTGCGGTCGCCATCATCTTCTCTCCCTCGCCCTTGAAGCTGTTTCGACTTGCAACCTAGCGCACGCCGCCGATAAGGGAAGAAAAATATGACACCGTAGGACATAAACTGAAGGACAGCGATGCGATGGGCCGCGCCCCCTCTCCCACCGAGCCCTATTCCGGCGACCTGTTCGGCGAGATCCACCTTGCCGAATTGACCCGAAGCGCGGCAGCGCCGACGGTCCGCGACTATTTTCCGGGCCTGACGATCTGTGCGGTAGCCTCGGGCGCTGCGGCCTGGCTATCGGACCACTATGGCGTGCCCGTCATCCTGCTCGGACTTCTTGTCGGTCTCGCGCTCAATTTCGCGGCGCGCGACCCACGGACGCATCGGGGACTCGATCTGGCATCGCAGCAATTTCTGCGGATCGGTATCGTTTTGCTGGGTTTCCAGGTCAGCGCATCGCAGATCATGGCACTGGGAATCGGACCCTTCGCGGCCCTGTTGGCGATTATGGCGATCGCCTTGGCGGCCGCCCTGATCGCCGCCCGCCTGTCGCGCCAATCACCATTTGCGGGCCTCCTCGCGGGCGGCGCGACTGCGATCTGCGGTGCGAGCGCCGCGCTGGCGCTCTACGGCGTCATCGGGAAGGAACGGCTCGGGCAGGCGCAATTTGCACTGACGCTCGTTGGCGTGTCGATGGCGAGCGCGCTCGCCATGTCGCTCTATCCTGTCATTGCCGCACAGCTGGGACTCTCCGACGCGCAGGCCGGTTACCTGATCGGCGCGTCGATCCATGATGTCGGCCAGGCGATCGGCGGCGCTTATGATTTTTCCGATACAGCGGGCGCCTACGCCACCATCGTGAAGCTCGCGCGCGTCACCATGCTCGCCCCAGTGGTACTGCTGGTATCGCTCTGGATAGGCCCCGCCGCCAGCAACGCCGCGCGACCCGCCTGGCGCCGGCTTGCAGTCCCGTGGTTTATCACGCTCTTCCTCGCCATCGTCGCGGTCAACAGCCTGATCGACCTGCCTGCAATGACAGCAACGACGTCGCTCGCAGCGTCGAAGGCCATGCTTCTGCTCGCCGTCACCGCAACGGCCATGCGTTCGCGAACCGACCTGCTGCTCGATCTTGGCTGGCGCGCGACGGCTCCGGTGGCGGCAGCGTCGCTCGCCAGCTTTGCTGCCGCTCTCTTCTTCGTTATGTTCGGTGTGTCCGGTTAGGGATTGCCATTGCAAAGCTGACTGGTGGGAATGGCGCCTCTTGACCGCTAGCCGACTCTCTCGGTGTAAACGAGATGGTTTTAGCATGCGCAATGCCGTCATCTCTTTCGAGCCAACCTTTAGCCGCATCGCCATCGAACGCCGGGATGCGTCCTGCAGAATCCTCGGCGAACATCAACTGCACAGCTGCCGCCAGATCATCGCGGCAGCATATTAAGCATTGCTTGCAAAACAGTCGATGACTGCAGATCGCAAGCTGTTCCGAACGGCTGCTGCGCTGCGGAGATCGTCCCCACAAGAGGCACTTTACTCGCGCATGGACAAGCGTCCTGTCGAGATAATGACGCCGCCGCTTGCTGTCGTCCGAATTCGGTACCGGTTCAGCGATCACCAATGAATAACAGTAAGCCGAGCCCGAGGTACTGTCGGTGACATAGCTCGCAGACAGACCTCAAGGCGCGGATTATCAGGCGGCTAGGGTCAGGACCCATTAATTACGCGTTCGAGGCGTCGAAATGGCGAAGATATCGGGTCCGGGCGGGTGCAGCGGGTAGCATCGCTACCCGCAAGGCCGCGCGGGCGCGAGATCGAAGCCATTTCGGCGTCCCTCCGGGATTTGACCGATTTTGTCCATTGCTTCGTCGGCAAGCCGCGAAATATCGACATATTCCGTCGTCTTGCCTCCTCGCACTGAACAAAATCGCTTCAAACCTCGAACGCGTAATTAATGGGTCCTGACCCTAGCGTACTGATCCTCCGTTCCCGCTGGAACGGTTGACGCCGACCGTATAATTATAGGAAACTGAACAGACGCGGGTCCGAGAGCCCATGTTTCGGTCCTCGCAGCGGCATTGCGTAACAGTCGAAGGAATGACTTTTCCGACCGTCGCAGGCCGGAGGTTTGCGCACAATTCGGCGTCACTCTTCACCGGTTGCCCATTTCTGTATCCGGCCGAACGGGAGGTCACACCCTGTTTGGTTTCGACGCCCTGTCCATAGCTGGGAGCGGCAACGGTCAGCGCAGCGATCGCAAAAGCGGACATTCCAGCGGTGGCGATGATCATTTTTTTCATCCTGATTTCCTTTTCGGAGTTTTTAGCGGGGACATGCGATAATTTGTCAGCGGACCAATCGGCGGCCCTATTCTTGCCAAAGGCGTTGAAGAGGACTGCGGGGATCACCCGCACAGGGTTTTGATCTGTTCGAATTGGCTCAACAGCCGATCAGCATCTTCCTTTGACCGGAGGAACAGGCGAACGGCGGTGCTCTTCGTTTCGCCATATCGCCCATTCATTTCATAGCCGTAGGTGGCAAGCTTTTGCGTCAGGTCCAGCCGGAACCAGCCGCTGCCGTCGGGCGCCGCCCCCCATGCAAAACTGGCGATATCGCGGGCAGCAAAGCGCGATTGATGCTCTTCCATATTGCGCGTGACGCGCGGGCCCTCGCGATCGACCGAGGTCGCAATATCGAACTGGCACCCCTTCACCAATATTTTGTTGGCGTAGAAGGACCGCGTCTGGTTGCGGGAATTGGTGGCGCTGAAGCCCGACGGTATTTGCGTGACGATCGTGCGGCCGACCGCGCTAATCTGGCTATTGGACTGAGCGAACGACGGGCTGAATGACATGGCCGCTGCAAGGCCGGTCGTGATGAGGACGATGCGCATGGACTTTCTGATCCTTCCCTGATTTGCCTGATGATCCCAGCCTGGGCTGGCCAATATTTGACCGGCCTTGGCGCCGACGCACGGTCAGTCGGTCAAAGCGACCGCGATCTTGCAGTCATACCAAGTGGATTGCGGACTGCCTTGGCGCGTGCAGTTGCAATGCCCGAAACCCTTGATCTTCGACCGCCCGTAAATGGAAATCGCGCTGCTCTTTGCCTTTGCGCAGGCCTCTGCCTGCGTGCTTCCGATCGCGCTCGTGCTCGCCGCGCTCGCGGCAATCAAAAGGACGGGGCCCGAACCCAGGAGCGCCGCTCCGAATTTTTGAATGGCGGATTTTTCGCTCCGCTTTTGCACAACCGATCTCCCGGAACATTGCCTGAGCCGTTTGCAAGCGGCCGTCAGGGGAAAGGATCACGGAGGCGTGGGTCAAGTCTTTGCCGCGAGCGATGAAAATTTCTGAAATTTGATGAAACAGAAATATATATACTATATTACAATGGCTTATTGCAAATCGGTTTTCTCAGCTGCTCGCAAGAACCATCCGCTCGGCTTCGATCAAGACAGGATATTCGGGCGGCACATCGGCACGCTGCAAGGTCTCGAGACATGCACGGGCTTGACGCGTAGCCGCGTCCGGCTTCGCAAGGCGCGCCGCGGCGCAGAGGCTGCGTGCATGCCAAGGATGGGCGGACCCAAAACTTGATCGCAGCGCGGTCTGGGACCGCCGCAACTCGGTTGCCGCAGCCTCTTTATGATCGATTTTGGTGAGGATTTCGGCCCACCGCAGGCGGAACCAGCCTTCCTTTCCCGGACGCCCATAGAGCAGACGCTCGGCATTTTTCTGGGCCTCGATCACCAGTTTTGCGGCGGCGTCGATGTCGCCCAGTTCGGCCTCGACATCGGCCAGTTCGGTCATCGTATAGAGCGTCCAGAAATGGTCGCTGCCGAGTTTTTCGCGAAATATGGCCAACATGGATACGAAAATGTCACGGGCCTTGTGCCGGTCGCCGCGCGCCGCATGCACCAGCGCCACGCTATATTTGGGCGATTGCGATTCCAGATGGTCGGAGCCGAGCCGGGCATCGAAGATTGTCTGTGCCTTTTCGAGCGCCTTCAGCCCATCGTCATACCGACCGGCATCGACCAGCAGGTCGCCATAATCCGAATAGGCCCAGCCCGTGAGCGGGTGATCCGCCCCATATTGTTCCTCGCGCATCGCGATATGCGCGCGCAGCGCTTCGTCAGCCGCGGGGAAGCGCGCAAGCTTGCGCTCGGACAAGCCGAGGAACCAATAGGCGTCGGCAAGCAAATTGGGATCCAGGTCTGCGGGCACCGCAATCGTCTGCCGCAAGGTTGCGCGCGCGGCGGCATAGTCGCCAATCTCGAACGCCATTTTTGCGCGATTGACGCGGGCACGGGGCAAGGATGCCCTGTCTCGCACCTCGGCCCCCGACAGCGCGCGCAAGCATACGCGCTCCCCTCGCTTGGTCAGTCCCGCGAGCCGCAGTTGCTGGCAGAGATCGGTATCGATTTTTACGAAGACCGGATCGGAAGCGGGAAGATATCGTTCGGCATAATCCCGTGCCGCATCAAGATGCCGAACCGCCCGGCCATATTCGCCCCAGCCGCTCACGGCGTTCGCGACCATCTGATGAAGTGACACCAGCGATGCGGGATGGTCGGCGAAGCGCGTGTCCATCGAGAGGGCAATCCGCTCGACGACATTGCGCAATTTCGGGTCGCGCTCGTTGAGCGAATAGGGGTCGGTCGCCGCGATCAGATCGTTCGACACATAGGCGACGAGGGCTTCCGCCTCGGCGCTTCGCCCGGCGTTTGTCTTCGGCGCCCAGAGGCCGCTGAGGAGCAGTGCCGCTATGAGCAGGATCGCGCCGCTCAAGACCGCCATGCCGCGCCGCGACCTGGCCGCACTCACGAAACGATCGACTATCCGCCTCGGCGCCATGACGGTCGAGCGGGTGGGCACAGCCGCGGGGGCGCTGTCTACGCCCTGCCAAACGGCCTCGCCGACCAGTGTATAGCCCCTGCCAAAGACCGTTTCGAGCCGGTCCTTGTCTTTGCCCAACGCATGACGCAACCGCCCGATCGCCTTCGCGAGCGAATTTTCATGAACAATGCGTCCGGTCCAGCCGGCTTCGAGCAATTCGTCCTTGGAAACCTCTTCGCCGCAGCGTTCAAGCAAAAGCGCGAAGATCGCGCAGGAACTGCGATCGAGCAGAATATCTTCGTCGGCCGAACGGACAAGACGCACATCGGGAATGAAGCGGATCGAGTGAAAACTGCAGCAACGCTGTTCGGCTTGGAACAATCTAAACCCCCGTCGCGATTGTCGTAATCCTGAGCGTATCTCCCGCAGTAACGATGGTCCAGCCTTGATAAGGCACAAAGGCGCCCGCGGGCGCACTCAACCAGCCGCACCGCCGTTTGATTTTTAGCATGTAAATCCCCGCAACCGCCGGGAATGCTCGCCCGGCGAGCGGCGACGCCGAACGCGTTCGGCTCGCTTCAGAATTTTTCATAACTTTTCACCGGGCCGACAAAGACCTGGCCTGCGCGACTGTCAGAATGGGAATTGTTGCCGGTGCGCTCTCCGGTGCTCGGGGCGATCGAGGGAGAAAGTTCATGCATTCTCGCGCATATGCCATGGTGACGATGATCGCCGCGTGGGCCATGGCCCTGCTCATCGTCGCACCCCAACCAGCGTCGGCCCGGTCGCTCGGCGACGGCGATTATGAGATCTGCTCCATCTACGACCGCGACGACGCGTTTGTCGGCTATGACAATGTCTGTCTCGAGCGGCGCAAAGCGATACTCCGGCGACTGCGGTCAAGGAACAACAACGAGAGACATTCAAGCAGCCTGCTTTGTCCCTGGCACGCCAATAACGGGCAGGGCTATAACGCGACCTTCTATTCCGACGGGCGTAATCCCAGCCTCTTTGGTACATGGGATTCGACTTGGGACGGTCAACGCTGCGTGCCGCGTGGACGTCCGTTGGCCGGAGGAAGGTGATGGACAAAATTTGCCTCGCTACCCTGACCCTGACCGGCTTCCTGTTCATCACCACCCCCGCCGTCGCTCAAAATGGCCATCAACAGCATCTTGACCCGAGCGACTATTGCCAGGTCCCGCCGGAACAACGGCTATCGCTGGTCGGGGGCGCCATACGCAGCGCCTGGTACGATCTCGACGTCCATGGCCGTGCGACGCTCGCCCGGATCAGCCCCCATTCCGCTCAATTTGGTCTGTCGCCTCTCTCTGCGCGCGACCCGATGCGCGCGCGAATGGAGCGGTATAAGGAGCGGCTCCAACATCTGATGGCGCTGATGGGCGCCTTGTTCCCGCAATATAGCCGGCCAAGCGACGGCGAAAGGCTCGTCGAACGATTCGCGACACGCTCGGTTCCCGCCTATGGCACGGCCGCCGAGCACCAGATCGTGGCCATGGAGCAATTCTTGTCCGGCGCGCAGGAAAACCGCGCACTTGGCATCGCCTTTGTCGAGGCGCTCCATGCTCTTGAGGGCAGCACGCTTGCGCTGGCATCGGGTCAGCCGGCGCCAGCATTCCATGACCAGAATTCCGGCCTGAAAAACGCCTTTGAAGCGTTCATGCCCGCGCTCAAGACAGCGTTATTTGCACCCGGGTTCGAAACGGCGCTTGGTCGCCGGATGACATCATATTGCGACGATATCCTGTCCGAACGGGACCAATCCGAATGACATTTCGAAAAGGGAAATGACGATGTTTGTTCTTGCGGCAATGGCCCTGACACTCGGTGCCAATGATTCAACGCCGAGCGCGACGCTGGCCTGGTTGGCGGCAATGACGGCATCTCCCGAAATGTCCCGCATCGAACAGCAAATCGCGGATGACACGAATATCAGGATGGAGCGAAGCAACGGGTCGATTAACAAACGACGCTGGAAGAATGCTGTCGAAATTGCCGATTGTATCGCCGATGTCACGGTTGAGGTGGGGACATGGGAGCGGGGGATGACTTCGACATTTCGTCAAACCGCCAGATTCAACCTCTCGCAAATACGCTGGCTCAGTCGCAGCCACGGAGCCAGCTTCAAGCAAGAGACAATTTATCTGGTTCTCAGTTCCGAACCCGGCGGCCCGAAACCCGTTCGCAATGTTGATAGCACGACGGGGGTGCGTCAAGTTGATAACCTATCGCTTTCCTATCTGTCCGCCGCTGCTGCCGACCGAGCGGCCGCGAACATCAAACGGCTACAACAGATGTGCGCAGCACGGTGACATCGCTGCAAGCCGAAGGTGAGATCAATGAAAGCCACAATGTTCGTCACGGTAATTCTGTCTATTACAATGGGTCCGTCACAGGCCGCCGCGGGAGAATTATGGAGCGCATTCGACGAGGATCGTGTCGACCTTTGCCCTGCAGAGGGTGAATTCCCGGCCGATCAGGCAAGCGAATATATCGCCTATAATGTCCATGAGCTGGGCAAGGCTCTCGAAACGCTCGCAGAGGACCGGGAGCGCCATGATCAAAACAGCGACCGATGGGGCCAGCCTGTCCCGCTATTCGATCGCGAGCGCCAGACCATGCTGCGTTCGGTGATCGACAGCGCCCAATTTTTCAGTCTGAACATCCTTGCACCGGTCGAGCGGGTCGAACGTGCCGATGGCGTCGCGACCGATGTGCGTTCGATCCGTGTGCCGCCGCCGACGGGAACCGGAAGCAAGGAGCGCTTGCGCATCGGTTTCGCTCGCATGCTGGCCAGTGCCGAGGACGAAAATGGAGCAATTTTGTTCGATTATAACGATGCCTTGCGGGAAATGGATGCGTGGACGCCCGTGCACGACAATATCGATGGCAAAAGCTTTCATTCCTATCCGCTTCTGCTCGCCAGGGATCGGCTGGCCGCCGCGCATCGCGCGCTCCATTCGGTCATGCTTGAAGCGATCGAGCAACCGTCATTCGCGCCAAATCTCGAGCGTTTCGTCTGGGCTGCCTGCCATGACGATATCGAGAAATAATATGCCCTCGGATCACGGGCAGCATGAAGAAGGTCGCTGAATCGTGGCAACCAGGGCATCGGGCATGAGAGGTTTGTTCCTGCCTTTTGCGCTGCTTATGGCCGGATGCGGCTTGGCCGGTTCGCCGCGCTGTTCTTTTGACCCGGCGCAAGTGGCTTTGGGTTTCAAGAAGCCGATACGCGACCAGCAAGCGGTGCATGACGAACTGCAATCCAGATATAGCGGCGCTCGACCGAACGAAACAGCGACGACGAATGATCGGCAGATTGATGCGATAGGAGAAGATGCCTGGGGCCTGCGCTTTGCCCTTCAGGAATTTTTGCCGATCGGCTCCTATCCCCGCGCCATATATGGCTGGGACAGGCGGCTTGCCGAAAAGGATGTGGAGATGTCGCCAGATAGCGGCCGACAAGATCGATTGAAGGCCGTCTTTCTCCAAACAATGTTCGAACTTTCACCCGGCTCCCATATCGCGGCTTCGGATTACACCCATGAAGTCACCAAATTATGGGCACTGACGACTGCCGACGAGTGGGACACCGGCAACCAGGGTGTTGAGCCCCCTGCCTTACCGACAATTGTGGAGCAATTGCGCGCAACACAAAAAAGTTACGGCTCGTTCGGGAAAGCCCTGTCCGATACCGTGAATCACCCAGATTACGACGACACATTCGAACGTGTTGCGACGAGCCAGTGTTAGTAGGCTGAAACGCGGGCCGCTCGACGGCATTGATCGCGCGCAGTCCGATGCGGACTCCTCCAAGCGAGACCAGCTTCAGACTATCCCCTAAGAACGACGAACGGAGCCGGGGAGACCCACGCTCCCAGTCCCGAGCCCCCCGGACAAGGGCAGTTCATTTATACCGATGATGAGCACTGCTCTGAGCGCGGACCAACTGGCACGTGACGAAGCCCCTGAGCGAAAGCGATCTTTTCGCGATAGGCTCCTGCGCCCAGCCTCCATTGCGGATTTGTCATCCAACCGACCATCAACCGTCATTGCTTCGTGTGATGACTGCAACAAACCACCCCTAGGGGGTCAGCTCCTTCCCGCCGAAAACAAAAACAGGAGCCTCCCCCCATGATTCAAATGGTGTCGCAATCGATCCGTCATTCGTTGCTGACCGGTGCTGGCGTGATGGCGCTTTGTTGCCCGACCGCAGCTTTTGCACAGGAGGATCAAGGCGAGGATATCGTCGTCACCGGCTTTCGCGCCCAGAACCAGCTGGCCGTCGATGCCAAGCGGAACGCCGAAATCATCGCCGAGTTTGCCAAAAGCGACGATATCGGGCAGCAGCCCGACTATAATATCGCCGACAGCCTGCGCCGCCTTCCCGGCGTTCAGACGATTTTCGACGAGGATGAAGGCCGCTATGTTTCGATCCGCGGCCTGAACCCCAGTTTCACTATTGGCAGCTTCGACGGCGGCACGATGGCCACCGCCGAACGCGGCAATCGCCAGCTCAACATGGAAGCGATTCCGTCGACCGCCGTGTCCAGCCTGGAAGTGCTGAAGTCGCGCACCCCCGATATGGAGGGCAACGCCATCGGCGGCGCGATTAACGTCGTCACCCGTTCGGCGTTCGACAAGCCCGGCACTTTCATCGCCGGCAATGCTTTTGTCGGCATGTCGGATTCGCAGGATATTCCGGGCCGCGGCTTTGGTCGCGACAGCGATGATGGCATCAATTTCCGCGGCGACGCGATTGCCTCGACCCGCTTCGGGCCCGACGGGATCTTCGGCTTGGTCGTGACCGGATCGTTCAGCCGCAAAAGGCGCGACCAGGAACGGCTGTTGCCGCAGAATATCCCGGCGGGCACGGGCGCGACCGCCGCGCCGGCCGGTCCCAACACCAACCTGCTCTGGTCGACCTATCCCAATTCGGTCGACCGTAATGGCGGCACGGTGAAGCTGGAGGCGCGCCCCGGCGACGGGCTCGAAGCCAGCCTCGCCTATACCTATTTCTCGCAGGACGACACCGAACTGCGCCATTCGCAGCAGTTGCTCAACACGGCGGGCGGCAGCTTCGTGCGATTCAACGATTTCCCGATCCGCAAGCCACTCCACATGGGACAGGGCAAGCTGTCTTATGAACAGGAAGGCCATTATGTCGCACTGCGCGGATCCTATTCGCAGGCGAGCTTCGTCGAACCGTCGAACCAGCTGCAGTTCAACCTCGTCGGCGCGGCGCCGACCTTCGATCTCGAACTCGACGGGCACTATCCGGTTGCGACCAACATCGACCCGCGCTTCAGCGATCCGGCGCAATATCGCTTCACCAGCTATAATCCCTATGAAGATGACTCGACCGACAAGGTTACCGAAGGCCAGTTCGATTACGGCTGGAACAACGCTTATGGCGATGACGGCTTCGGCTTAGGCATTGGAACCAAATATCGGCAGACGATCCGCGACAACGACCGCACGCAGGATTTCTGGTCGCCTGCCGCAGGTGTCGACCTGCGCCTGACGCAGTTCAACCAAGCCGAAAATTACCAGCCGATCTTCGGCAATTTCAACCACCTGTTCGTCGATTTCCAGAGCTTCCTCGACTATTTCAAAGCCAACCCGTCGCAGTTCACCTATAGTGCCGCGAACAGCGCGCGGCAGACCATCGGCGGCGACTGGCGGTTCCAGGAAGATGTCTATGCCGGTTACGGCCTTGTCCGGCATCATGGCGATCGGCACACCATCATCGCCGGCGTCCGCTACGAAAAGACCGAGACGACGGCCGACGGTTATTCGCGGCGTACCGTTGGCGGGGTCGACCAGTTCACCCCGATATCACGCAAGAATTCCTATGACGACCTCTTGCCGTCGATCACGGCGTCATATGATATCAGCGAGAACCTTCGCCTTCGCGCCGCCTGGTTCAAGGCGATCGGCCGGCCGAACCCCAATTCGATCGCGGGCCAGGAAGTGATCAACGCAGACGATTCGATCAGCCGCCCGAACCCCGACCTCGATCCGCGTCGCGGCGACAGCTATGAAGCGAGCCTCGAATATTATCTGCCCGACCGGCTCGGCATTTTGTCTTTCGCGGCCTTTCACAAGAAGATCGAGGACGAAATCTATACCTTCGCGTCGATAGAGACGATCGACGGCGTGCAGCGGAATGTCAGCCAGCCGCGCAACGCCGAAGGCGCGAAGGTCACGGGTTTCGAAGCCAATCTGGTGGTCAACCGTTTGGCCTTCCTGCCGGGCTTCCTGTCCAACTTCGGCGTGTCGGGCAATGTGACCGTGCTCGACGGCAGCATCACGATCCGCAACAATACGGTTCGCCGCAAGCTCGACCAGCTGCCGGGCCAGGCAAAGTTCCTGGCCAATGCCGCGATCTTCTATGAACAGGGACCCGTGCGCGCGCGCCTCAGCTATGCACATATCGGCAAGAACAAGACGTCGGTGAACGCCGCCAACCCGGCGGCCGACCGCACCGAAGCAGCCTTCAACACCTTTGATTTCCAGACGCGCATCCGCATCAATTCGGGGATCGAAATGATCGGCGAAGTCCGCAACCTGACCAATCAGCAGCGGTTGAACCTGACCGGCCCCGACCAAAATATCGCGCGCGACATTAACCGGTTTGGCCGCCAGTTCTGGGTCGGCGTGGCGTTCTCGTTGTAATCGGGACGCCGCGCATGAAATACGCGCTTCTCCTTGCCCTGTTGGGCGGCGGCACGCCCGCCGCCGCCCAGTCGGTCGATCCTTTCCTGTCCGGACCGATCGGCGCCGAGCGATGCGTCGGCGGGGATGAGACGCCGTGCGACATCTCGCCCGGCGTCCGATACTGGCGCATCGTCCGCGCCGGCGATGCACCGTTGGTGATGCATGTCGCCGAAATCGACCTCACGCGCTCCGATGTTCAAGTGAAGGTCACCCCCGCTGACCGTTCGGCCGGCATGGAGTATCGGGCACAGACCGCTAGCGATTATCTCGCAAGGTTCGGCGCGGTACTTGCGGTCAACGCCAGCTATTTCCTCCCTTTCGTAGGCGGGTCGAAAGGCGGCGGTGACTTTGTGCCGCAGCCGGGACAAGCCGCCGCCGCATCGGGCGCCGTGATCTCGGACGGCGCGACCGTCTCGCCGGTCGAGGGCATCGACGCCCGCGTCGACAGCATGATTTGCTTCGCGCCGACCCGTGCGGCGATCGTCGAAGGTCAGGTCTGCCCCGCGGGCTTTACCGAAGGTGTGTCGGCCGGGCCGCGCATCCTGAAAGCTGGCGAATTCGTACCGCGCCGCCGCCTTGGCCGCGACGGCGTATTTCACGGCGCGACCGAATTGACGCCCGAGGAAGCGGCGCAGCCCGCAGCTGCGCCACCGGGTTCGGGTGGCGGCCCGCGCACCGTCGCGGGGCTGAATGCCGACGGCACGAAACTGTGGCTCGTCGTCGCCGACGGCCGCCAGCCGGGATGGAGCCTCGGCGCGAGTACCGACGATATTCTGGCACTGTTCCGCAAGCTTGGCGCAAGCGACGTCATGAGCCTCGATGGCGGCGGCTCGGCGACGATGGTCGCCCGCGGCCCCGCCGGCCCCATCGTGATGAGCCGACCGATCCACACCGGCGTCCCGGGACGTCAGCGACCGCTCGGCAATCATATCGGCGTTTTTGTGGGCGACGCTGCGCCCCCCGCGCGCGGGCTGAGCACGTTGCTGCCGCCTTTGCAGCCGCGTGAGATTTCGCGCCTCAAGGCCAGGATGGAATATGTTTACGGCGCGCCAGAAGCGCGGCAGGGCGTCGCGGTCGACGCGCAGAATATCTATGCCGTGGTCAACACCGCAATCGGCAAATATTCGCGTGCCGACGGGCGACTGCTCGCTCGCTGGGCGAGTCCGCGCGGCGGGATGCTGCGCCACCTCAACAGCTGCATCGTGATGGACACCGAGCTCGTTTGTGCCCATTCGAACCATCCCGAAGTGCCGATGGGGAGCTCGGTGGAAATCTTCGACACGGCTACCCTCGCGCACAAAGCGAGCCACAGCCTCGGCAATATGGACGAGGGGTCGCTGACTTTCGCCGAACCGATGGCAAGCGGTTGGCTCCTCGGCTTCTCGCATTATTCGGACGAGACCGGTGTGCCCTTCAAGTCATCGGACTATTCGTCGATCATCAGCGTCGACGACCAATGGCGGCGCACCGGGGGATGGCTGATCCCGCCCTCGATCCGCAAGAAAATGGCGCCGCAGGCAGCATCGGGCGGCGCAATCGGACCCGACGGCTTCCTCTATCTCTTCGGTCACACACTGCCCGAGCTTTACGTGCTGGCGAAACCCCGGATGGGCGTCGAACTGCTCCATGTCGCGACGATCGACCTTGACGCTGGAGGTCAGGCTTTCGCCTTCGATCCGGCAGAGCCGCGGCGAATCTTCGCGATTGACCGCCCGGCAGGCGAAGTGCGTGCGTTCCGGTTGCCCGAGATCGGCCTAGGCGAAGGTGATCGCTTCCAGCGGCGGCCGGCAGCAAAGCGGAGGCGATGATTGGCGGTCAGGTAGCGATGCGGTGGGCTGGATCCCTTGACCGAGACGGCCGTGTTATCGCATGTTTTCGTTCGGCGAGGGTTAAGGTCGTCCTTGTCAAATCGGCCGAAATCAATCGCCGCAGGAAGCGGCTGACGTAAGGGGACGAAATGACGCTTCGCGCAACGCTTGTCGCTGCTTGCCTTGTTTTTGCTCATCTCGCGAGCCCGTCGACCGCGAATGCGAGAGACCAGGTCACGCCTGCAACGAACGCGTCTCCCGACGCCGTCATTCCTCTGGAGCGCTGGCGCACCCGGTGGTTCATCCGGGTCGACTTTGGGGGTGCGGAACGCAAGCTTCTCTTCGATACGGGCGCCGGCCTGACCCTGCTCCATCCCGATGTGCTTTCAGCCGCAAAATGTGAACTTTGGGGACGCGTGACGGGCTTTCGGATGTTCGGCCAGCGGGGCGACGGGCCTCGTTGCAACGCGATGGATATCTTCGTCGCAGGTCATCCATTCCGGCCACCGCTTCTAGGAGCAATCGAACTCGGGACGCTCAATCCCGCCGATGCCGAATTGGAGGGAATTGCTGCACTCAACATGTTCGAGGGTCGCGCAATCACACTGAATCTTGGCGAAGGCGAAATCATCGTGGAATCGCCAGCGAGCCTCCACGAACGCGTGCGTTCGATGCGGCCATTCCCGATCCGCATGAAACGCGAGGTGGAAGGCACCGCGCTTGCCATTATGGCCGAAGTAACCAGCCCACGTGGTCCGGTCTGGATGGAACTGGACTCAGGTAATGGCGGCACGGTGCTGGTAGCAAAACACAACGCGGCCCTGTTCGGCTTGCAGCCTGATACAGAGGAACCCCAGTCGGGGCATTTCCAGGTTGCCGAAGGCGTAAATCTCCAATCCGAACATATGTTCACGCCAGATATGATTATGGATGGCAATCTGGGCATGCCGTTTTTGCACGACTGGATCATCACGCTCGACTTGCGCGAGGGTCGGGGCTGGATCGTTCGAAATCCGGAAGCAGGCCCCGCGCCAAAGCCGGCGCTGCCGAGCAAGACTTCACAATGACTGAGCAAGCCTAAGAAACCTCGGAGAGCATCAATCCTGGCCGTGTTCTGTCGGTCCGGTGTCAGGAACAGAATTTGGGAAAGCTGACGTTCGGTCGAACCGCTGAATCCGTCAGCCGCTTGCGATCGCGAACCGGAACATTTGTCCGATGTTTTGCTTGAGCCGCCTGCTGTTATCGAGCGCTCCGCGCGCCTCCACCGTGCGAATGACGTCGAGCACTTCGGGCACCGCAATGTATCGGATTGGCCTTTTGCCAAGTACAGGAAAAACGTCGCGTTCCAAGCGGCTCAGCACCCGATCGGCATGTGCCGGGCTAAAACCGTTGACGCGATTCGCGTGCCACGCCAGCGCGACAGGCTCGAAGAAGTCAGGCGAGGCCGCCAATCTTTTTGCCACCCGCCTCGTTTCGGCGGGATCGCTTCCTGCGTCGATTAACGCATTGGTATCGTTGCACTTCATTCGCGCCATCGCGAGTGCCACTGCTGGATATTTGCCAAAGCTGAGCAGCTTTTCCTTGCCACGGAAATGATACTTCATGCGCCAGAGCTTCGATCCGGTGGGCTGCACGAGCAGCTATAATCCGCCTCCGTCAGACATTTTATACGGCCGCTCACGCCGCGTCGCACATTTCACTTCGAGCTCTTTCAAGATCATTGGGGCATGGCCTGTTTGAGGTACAGGCAAAAATTATCCCCCATCCACCCCCAAAATCAAATCACCGCACCGGAACGCAACGCTCCCTATCGGCACCCATCGGCGCCGATTAAACGGCTGATTTCAGGTAAAATAAATACGAAACAGCACAAACCGGGATGAGCTGGGATTTTCGGCTCCGGTAGCGGAGGAGGGACTCGAACCCCCGACACGCGGATTATGATTCCGCTGCTCTAACCTGCTGAGCTACTCCGCCCCGAAAGGCCGCCGCTTGGGCGAGCAGCGCCTATAGGCAGGGCGCGGCGGGCGGTCAATATCATCTGCGCGGTCCGCGAAATTTGCGCGCAAAGGCGTCGTCCCACGGGCCGCCGCGATAATGATGTGCCGCGAGACCGGTGATCTCCAGCGGGCGCGGGCGGAAGTCTGTGGCGAGACGGGCAAGCAGGTCGCGCGCCGTGGCGGACGTCACCTTATTCTGAACCGTGATGTGGAGGCGCGGCACGCCCCGGTCCTGCGCGGTGAGCATGCCGGTGAAATGGTCCGCAATGCGTTCGCGGATGACGAGCAGTTCTGGACTGTCGACGCGAAAGGCAACGCCGCGCCCAAGCGAATAGGGCGCGCCAAGCGTCGCGGCGGGTGGCGGTGTGTCGGCGGCGATCCGGCGGACGAGCCGATCGAGCTCGTCATGTGCAGACGGCGGGAGCTGATGAAGCAGCGTGATGTGCGCCGACAGGAAATTGCGGTCGGGAGGGAAGTGCGCGGCGCGCAGCGCGTCGAAATGGCGCTGGTCGGCCGCACCCATCATTCCGGTCAGAATGAGGGGCGCGGCACCAGTGGCCCGGACGGGAGGGGGGATGTCCGGGTCGCCGTTCGCGAAGCGGGATGGGCGCGGCGGTCGGGAGGGGGATGTGCCGTCGTCCATGGGACGCCCTTTCGCGTTCAATGGCGCATCTGGTAGTTCGATCTCGCAAACGCCAATCGAATTACTGCATCACAATCATCGTATAATGCGATGACATAATATTATCCGCGTCTTAACGCCCCCCAGAAGGTCCTCAGGGCCGCCGCCACCTCTGCCGGACGTTCGGCAATCGCCCAATGGCCGGCCTTTTCGACGATGTGAAGCGACACGCCGGTAGCCGCGGCGAAGCGCTCCGCAACCTCCAGCCCCACATAGGGATCGTTGGCGCCCCAGACTAACGCGCCGTTCGACGGCAGCCTGTCCAAATCGCGCGCCCAATCATGCTCGAAGCTCAGCCCCCGCGCCGAGCGATAGAGTTTGAGGATCGCGCGGCGCTTGTCCTTGTTCTGCCACTGCTCGGCCTCTTCGCGCGCAATATCGGCGGGCATGCCCTGCGCGGCGAGTCCCTTGGCAAGCTTGTCGGCGCGGCTCAGCGCCATGAAAATTTCGCCGAGCACCGGGGTGTTCCAGATGCGCGCGATGCGGTGGCCGCGATAATCGGGGTCGATCACAGCATTCGATACGACCCAGCTGCGAATGAGGTCCGGGCGCAGCATCGCTACGCGCTGCGCGATCAAGGCGCCCCAGTCATGACCGACGATGTCGATGGGGCCGTGCGCGGCGAACAACGCCTCCGCCTGCCCCACCGCCCAGTCGGCATAGGCCTCCTTGGTCGCGGCGAATCCTGCCGGCAGCGGACCGGTGAATCCGGGAAGGGCCGGAACCGTCACGGGCGTATCGCCAAGGTCGAGCGCGGCGAGCAAGGGGCGCCAGATCGCCGGGCTGTCGGGCACACCGTGGAGAAAGAGCTTGGCAGCCATATTTCATCCCCTCGTTGGCCGCCCCCGCCGAAGACGGGGGCCGCTATCGGTTTGGGCAGCCCAGGCTGGCAGGTCCGCCAGCGGCCCGCGTCTTCGCGGGGGCCGCGGATTCCCTACATCTCGCCCCGCTCGCGGCGGAGCGCGTACCATTTCTGCACATTGGCATTATGCTCGGCGAGCGTGCGCGCGAAGATATGCCCGCCATCACCCTTTGCGACGAAATAGAGATAGTCGTTGGGCTCGGGATCGAGCACTGCGGCGATCGAGGCCTTGCCCGGATTGGCGATCGGCCCCTTGGGCAGCCCTGCCATGCTGTACGTGTTGTAATCGTTCACGTCCTGGATTTCGGATCGCTTGATACGGCGGCCGAGCGGCTTGCCCTTCGTGATCGGATAGATGATCGTCGGATCGGCCTGCAGCCGCATGCCCACCGCGAGCCTGTTTGTGTACACTCCAGCGACGGTACGGCGTTCGGCGGGTACGCCGGTTTCCTTCTCGACGATCGAGGCGAGCGTCAGCGCCTCGTTACGATCCTTGACCGCCGAGCGCGGGCTGCGCTCTGCCCAGAGTTCGGCAAAGGTCTTGTCCATCGCGTCCTGCATCCGCTTCAGCACCGCGGCGCGCTTCTCGCCCGTCGTAAAGGCATAGGTGTCGGGAAGCACGCTGCCCTCGGGCGGCACGGGCACCTCGCCCTTCAGCCGCTCCTCGGCCATCAGCCGCTCCCACACCATGATCGACGGCATGCCCTCGGGCACGGTGACAAAGCGCTGGACAGTCTTGCCCGATTGCATCAGCGCGAGGATGTCGCCCGCGTCCATGCCCTTTTCGATTTTATACTCGCCGGGCTTGATCGGGTCGTCGCCGCCGAAAAAGCGCGCGTGATTGACGAACGCCGAGGCAGAGGTCGCCCCCGCCTCCTCCAGAATCTGCCCTGCCTTGGCGATGCTCGATCCGGCCGGAATGACGACTTCGGTATCGCGCGGCGCGCCGCCCGAACAGGCGGCGAGGAGGAGCGCGAGCAAGGCTGCAAGCAGCCGGCGCATCGCGTCAGTCCTCGACCGCCTTGACGATCAGGCTGGCATTGGTGCCGCCAAAACCGAAGCTGTTGTTGAGCGCCGCCTTGACCGCGCGCTTCTTGGCCGTGTGCGGGACAAGGTCGACGCCCTCGGTCCCCTCGTCGGGATTGTCGAGATTGAGCGTCGGGGGGACGATCTGATCGCGGATCGCGAGGATGCAGAAGATTGATTCAACCGCACCCGCGCCGCCGAGCAGATGGCCGATCGCCGATTTGGTCGAGCTCATCGACACATTGGCGATCTCGTTTCCGAACAGGCGCTTCACCGCGCCCAACTCGATCGTGTCGGCCATCGTCGAGGTGCCGTGCGCGTTGATATAGTCGATGTCGGCGGGGGTCATGCCCGCCTTCTTCAGCGCCATTTCCATCGAGCGAAAGGCGCCAAAGCCTTCGGGATGCGGCGCGGTGACGTGATAGGCGTCGCCCGACAGGCCATAGCCGACGACCTCGGCATAGATTTTCGCACCGCGCGCCTTGGCATGCTCATATTCCTCGAGCACGACAACGCCGGCGCCCTCGCCCATCACAAAGCCGTCACGGTCCTTGTCATAGGGACGGCTCGCTTTTTCGGGCGCGTCGTTGCTGCTCATATTGAGCGCGCGCGCCTGCGCGAAGCCGGCGATACCGATCGGGCAGATCGTCGATTCGGCGCCGCCCGCGAGCATGATGTCGGCGTCGTCGTCGCGGATCATCCGCGCGGCGTCGCCGATCGAATGCGCGCCGGTCGAGCATGCGGTGACGACCGCATGGTTCGGCCCCATCAGGCCGTATTTGATGCTGACCTGCCCCGAGATGAGGTTGATGAGGCGGCCGTGGACGAAGTGCGGGCTGACGCGGCCCGGCCCCTTTTCGGCGAGCAGCAGGCTTTCGCTTTCGATCCCCGGCAGACCGCCGATGCCCGACCCGATCGAACAGCCCGCACGCAGTTTTTGCTCGTCGGTCATGTCGGTAAGGCCGGCATCCTCGAGCGCCTGTCCGGCGGCGTCGATGCCATAAACGATGAACGGGTCGACCTGGCGCTGGACCTTGTGGTCGACGCGCTTCATCGGATCGAAGCCATATTCGTGATCGGCGGGTTTGACCTCGCACGCGATCGTGCATTTCTGGTCGGTCGTATCGAAGCGCGTGATCGTTCCCGCACCCGATTTGCCCGCGAGCAGGTTCTTCCAGCTCGTTTCGACATCGCCGCCCAGCGGCGTCACCAGACCCAAACCCGTCACCACAACCCGGCGCATAGTCATTCCTTTCGTCGGCCCCACCCCCGCAGGTGCCCGCATCAATATCGTGAACGCATGTCCAAAAAAAAGGCTTCCCGGTCTGGGCGCACATGCGCTCGGAACCGGGAAGCCGGAAACGCGTGGGCGGCGTCGCCGCCGCGTCCGGCCACGCCGGACCGGGGCATTTTAGCCCTTGTTCGCTTCGATATAGTCGATCGCGTCCTTGACGGTGGCGATCTTTTCCGCCGCATCGTCGGGGATTTCGACACCGAATTCTTCTTCGAACGCCATCACCAGCTCGACGATGTCGAGGCTGTCCGCACCCAGATCGTCGATGAAGCTCGCTTCTTCGGTGACCTTGTCGGCTTCGACGCCCAGATGTTCGACGACGATCTTTTTAACCTTGTCGGCCGAATCGCTCATGCAGATTTCCTTTTTCTTTCTTGCTGACGCGTGAATGTTGGGTTTTGCCCTAGAGCGAGCCAACGGGGCTGGCAAGAGGGCTGGCGCTTCGTGACCATCGAAAATAGCGCGCGAACGGCACAAATGCGGCGATCGCCGCGCTACGGATGCCGGTTCAACGCGGCGATTTGGCAGCAACGACCCCCGAATCGCGCAACGCCTCGGACGAGCGTGCGATGACGGAGGGCGTGATCATGAACTGGCGTAGCACCGTTTCCGGAGCGGCGTCTGCGGGCTGCTTCGTAAAGGCGACAAGCTCTTTCCAGATCCGCCGAGCCGTCGCGAAATCGCCTTGGCGCGCGGTGACGATTGCGCGCACCATCTTATATTGCGGCTCCATGTTGCTGGGCGAAGGCATGTTGTCGAGCACTGCCATCGCCTCGTCCTGTTCGCCGCGCTGCGACATCAGGAAGGCGAGCGTAACCGCGGGCACCCCCGGAAAGGATGCGTCGAGGTCAAGCGATCGCTGGAGCATCGCTTCGCCGTCGGCTGCCTGTCCGCACGCGACCTTGTAAAGGCCGAGGAAGCCCGCAATGTCCGGGTCATAAGGATTGAACCGAAACGCGCTGCCACCGAGGGCGTTGCCCGCCGAACAGTTGCCCGCAAAAAAATTGGCGCGGGCCATCGCGAACAGTCCCGCACTCGAATTCGATCCGTTCTGATAGGCGCGTTCGGCAAGCTCGCGCGCCTCGGCGAAAGCTCCAATGCCCGCCGGCGTTCCGCGCAGCGGTTGCCAGTCGCCAAAGCGAAGTAGCGACAATGACGAGAGTATAATCGGGTCGAGCGGATCTTGAACGAGCGTTTCGCGCAGACACGCCTCGACGCGGCGCGCCGTCGCGGCCTGACGCATCTGGCGCAACCGGTTGAACTGCGCGAGGCACGGAAAGCCCGTGGCAAAATTGTTCGGTTGGCGCTGCACCTGATCGCGAACGATCATGCCGAAATCGCCTGCAATCTGGGCAATGGCGGGCTCGACCGTCGTGAAAGCCGGCATGTCCTGATGCGCGACACGAAATTGCTGCGACCAGATGGTCCGTTGGTCGGCGGCGCGGTTCAGGACGAGCGTGACGTCGACCGGACCTTCAACGGTGCGAACGATCGAGGAATCGAGGCGATAATCGGGCTCCGGCGCGCGCGTACCGGGTTGCCGCCTGCTTTGCAGTTGGACGAGGCCGAAGCGCCGAATGCCGTCGCGAAGCTTGCCGTCGAGCGCGCGGGCCATGGCGCGCGAGACAGCCGTTTCGCCCGACTGCGGCGCGCTGACCTCGACGACGGGCATCGGGATGGGCTTGCTCGAGAAATAGCGCCCCGCGCTGCCGAGCAATTGCCAGCCGACATAAAGAGCGACCACGAACACCAGCACCGAAATGACCCAGCCATAGCCCCCGCGCGCCGGCTGGCTCGCCGACGACGTCGGCGCTGGAGCGACGGGTGGTTGCGTCGCGCCGCCTGCGGCCATCGCGTCCGCCGTGGTGACGGATGCGTTATCCGAGGATGAATCCGATCGGCCCGGCGGCGACGCGCGATACTGGACGACGACTTCATAGCTGCCTTGCGGAACGCGCAAGCGGTGAACCCACGGCGTTTCGGAATAATAGCGGTCGAGCAATGTCCGCAGCCGCCCGACCATGACGCGAGGATAGCTGTCGACCGCAGGGTCGAAATCGGCGCTGCGACCGAGCGCCTCGGTAGCGATGGCATAGGCCTTGGGCGTCGTGCGTCCACCGCGCAATCGATGGTCAGCCAGATATTGCAAGAGCCGCGACAGCACCGGCGAACGCACAAACATGGGCGATTCCAGCAGCCGCTGAAGCTCTTCGGCTATGATCCTGTCGGCTTCGCCGGAGTCCTGAATGTCGTTATCGCTCACGCTGTCCCAAATTCCATTTGCCCCATCGGGCGGTGCGCGACCAATAAGCCAATCGAGAACCGGGGCTAGTTGCTGTTACACCCGTGTAACGGTAACAGCGGCGGTGTGCCTTGTAACAAATTTCAGCGAGTTGGCCAATCCGCATTGAATTTGCGTCCATTCGGGTTAACAAATTTCTACCAAATCGCTACTCCCCGCTACGTGACCTCTTGTAACTGCAATTTCGCCGAAAACTGCACCATTTTGGGAAAGTCACGGAGCCCCCCATAGCACCGTGGTCCGCCCCGGTCTTCGACCGGGCCGGGCGGATTGAAGCCGCTGTTGCGGCAGACGCGAGCTGGTCCCTGGCGTCCGCTGCACATCAATCGGCTTCATGAACATGTGACTTGGCCGGGCGGAGGCGTAGCCCCACCTACAATTCCGCCCGCCAAGTCCGCAAATCCCTCGACTGAGCCGATTCTCGGCCGTCCCCCAAAACCGCTACGCCCAGCGCCGCTCAGCTTTGCGTTGTCGCCTCTCCTTCCTTGCACGGGCCGGTATGCGTGCTCGTCATCTGCATCACCATTTCCATTTCGCCGCCCGCCGGGACCGCGCCTTTGGTGGTGATCGTCACGTCGGTCTTCTTTGCCGCCATCGTGCCCGCCATGGCCATGTCGACCGTCTGGCCATTTGCTGTGCAGGTCCCGGCAACGTCGATCGTGCCGCCGCCGACATCCTTTTTCGTCCAGGTGCATTCGCCGCCATTGCCCGGTCCCTTGGCAAGCTCGGCCGCAATGTCTTCCTTGTCGACCTGTTCCTGCGTGAAGCACTGGTCCATGCCGCTCGCGCCTTCGACCATTTGTTTCATTCCGGCCTTCATCTCATCGGGAATGCCCGGCACATCGAATTTCACGAGCTTGACGTCGGTTTTCCAGTTGCCCGCCTCGCGTTTCACCGGCCCACCCGCATTTTCGGTCTTTCCACAACCCGCAATCGCCAAGGCAGCCCCCAATGTGGCCAGCGCCAACATAGTCTTCATATTCTGTCTCCTGTGAAAGTCGCGTCGGTCGCCGTTGCGATTCATTGCGATTGTGGACCCGCGCTATCGTTACCATATTGTCCGCGATGGCAATTCAGATTCGTACCTCGCTCGACGAAATCGACACGACGGCCGATTATGTCCCGCACCGGCCGGCGCGCCCGGAGAAGGTCGAGGGCGGCAAGCGCTTCGAACTTGTCAGCGACTATCAACCCGCGGGCGACCAGCCGACCGCGATCAAGGAACTGGTCGAAACCGCCCTTGCAGGCGAGCGCGATCAGGTGCTGCTCGGCGTCACCGGCTCGGGCAAGACCTTTACCATGGCAAAGGTCATCGAGGAGTTGCAGCGCCCTGCCCTCATCCTCGCGCCGAACAAGATCCTCGCGGCACAGCTCTATGGCGAGTTCAAAAGCTTCTTTCCGAACAATGCGGTCGAGTATTTCGTCAGCTATTACGACTATTACCAGCCCGAAGCTTACGTCCCGCGCAGCGACACCTACATCGAGAAAGAGTCGAGCGTGAACGAGGCGATCGACCGCATGCGCCACTCGGCAACGCGCGCGCTGCTCGAACGCGATGACGTGATCATCGTCGCGTCGGTGTCGTGTCTCTACGGCATCGGCTCGGTCGAGACTTACTCGGCGATGATCTTTGACCTCAAGAAGGGCCAGGTCGCCGACAGCCGCGAGATCATCCGCAAGCTCGTCGCGCTCCAGTACAAACGCAACGATCAGGCGTTCGCACGCGGCAATTTCCGCGTGCGTGGGGACAGCCTCGAAATCTTCCCGTCGCACTATGAAGATATGGCGTGGCGCGTCAGCTTCTTCGGCGACGAGATCGAGGAGATCACCGAGTTCGACCCGCTGACCGGCAAGAAGATCGCGAGCCTCAATTACGTCCGCGTCTTTGCAAACAGCCACTATGTCACGCCCGGCCCGACGCTGAAACAGGCGAGCGAGGCGATCCGCCACGAACTCGCCGAGCGTTTGAAGGAACTCGAAGCCGAAGGGCGCCTGCTCGAAGCACAGCGGCTCGAACAGCGCACCAATTTCGACCTCGAAATGATCGCCGCCACCGGAAGCTGCGCGGGCATCGAGAATTACAGCCGCTTCCTCACAGGCCGCCTCCCCGGCGAGCCGCCGCCGACCTTGTTCGAATATCTCCCCGACAACGCCCTGCTCTTCGTCGATGAAAGCCATCAGACGATCCCGCAGATCGGCGCGATGTCAAAGGGCGACCATCGCCGCAAGATCACCCTCGCCGAATATGGATTCCGCCTGCCGAGCTGCATCGACAACCGGCCCTTACGCTTCGCCGAATGGGACATGATGCGCCCGCAGACGGTGAGCGTGTCGGCGACGCCCGGCACCTGGGAGATGGACCGCACGCAGGGTGTCTTTGCCGAACAGGTGATCCGCCCCACCGGGCTCATCGATCCGCCGGTCGAGATCAAGCCGGTCGAGGAACAGGTCGACGATCTGATCGCCGAGGCGAAAAAGACCGCGGCGGCGGGGTATCGCACGCTGGTGACGACGCTGACCAAGCGCATGGCCGAGGATCTGACCGAGTTCCTCCACGAAGCGGGGCTGAAGGTCCGCTACATGCACTCGGACGTCGAGACGCTCGAGCGCATCGAGATTATCCGCGACCTGCGGCTCGGCGTGTTCGACGTGCTCGTCGGCATCAACCTGCTCCGCGAAGGGCTCGACATTCCCGAATGCGGGCTCGTCGCGATCCTCGACGCCGACAAGGAGGGCTTCCTGCGCAGCGAAACCAGCCTCGTCCAGACGATCGGCCGCGCCGCGCGCAACGTCGACGGCCGCGTCATCCTCTACGCCGACCGCATCACCGGCAGCATGGAACGCGCGATGCGCGAAACCGCCCGCCGCCGCGAAAAGCAGAAGGCGTATAACGAAGCGCACGGCATCACCCCGACGACGATCAAACGCAACATCGGCGACATCATCGCGCATGTCGCATCGAAGGACGGCGTCGTCATCGACATCGGCGACGACAAGCCCGCGCACATGGTCGGCCACAATTTGCGCGCGTACATCCAGGAGCTCGAAAAGAAGATGCGCGACGCCGCCGCCGACCTGGAATTCGAGGAAGCCGGCCGCCTCCGCGACGAAATCCGCAAGCTGGAAGCCGACGAGCTGGGCCTGCCGCCGGACCAGCAGGTCGCGCCGCGTGTCGGGCGGAGCAACGAGGGCAAGCCGGGTACGCGCAAGGGGCGGTTCGGAAAGCAGAGCAAGACGAAATGGGGGCGGTAGAGCCCGCAGGTTCGACCAAAACCCCACCGCAACCGACCAGCGCCCTTGCCCCCTCCCCGCGTGCGGCTTAGCGTCCGCGCTTCGAACGGGGAGAGCAGTTTATGAAATCGGGTCTGTCGCTGATCGCGCTGGCGCTTGCCGTCGCGGTTCCTGCCATCGTCCACGCTGCGGACGCGACTGACAAGGCGAAGGTCGAAAAGCCCGCCGATTACGAACCGCAAATCCGCACCACCAAGCTCAGCGGAACCTTCGGCGGGCAGCGGATCAACTATGCCGCGACGATCGGCGAGACGATCATCAAAAACAAGGACGGCGTGCCCGAAGTCGCGGTCGTCACCACCTCCTATGTCAAGGAACCGCGCGACCCCAATCGCCCCGTGACCTTCCTGTTCAACGGCGGCCCGGGGTCGGGCACCGTCTGGTTGATGATGGGCGCCTTCGGGCCGAAGCGCGTCGCGATCCCCGGCACCGGGGTCGATGATGGCGCCCCGCCCTATCCGATCGTCGACAATCCCGACGCCTTGATGGACGTCACCGACGTGGTGTTCATCGACCCGCCGGGCACGGGCTTTTCGCACCTGATCGGCAAGGCCAACCCCGAGGATTATTATGGCGTCACGCAGGATGCGAAACTCGTCGCGGAGGTGATCCGCCGCTGGCTGAGCGAGAATGGCCGCTGGAACAGCCCCAAATATCTGGGCGGCGAAAGCTATGGCACGACGCGCACCGCCGCCGTTGCGCACCAGCTGATGAATGCAACCTATAATGACGTCGCGTTCAACGGCCTGATCCTGATTTCGACCGTTCTCGATTTCGCGGCGGGCGCCGATACGCCGGGCAACGAGCTGTCACCGATCACCAACCTGCCCTCGATGGCGGTCACCGCGCTCTATCACGGCAAGGCGAGCGCCGCGTCGGTCGAGGCCTTTGCCGAGGAAGCCCGGCAATGGGCGATCGGTCCCTATGCCACCGCGCTGCTCAAAGGGCAGAAATTGCAGGGCGAGGAACGCGCCGCGATCCGCCGCGAGCTTGCGCGCTTCACCGGCCTTTCCGAAACCTATCTCGAACAGGCGGACCTGCGCGTCACCCCGGCGCGCTTCTACAAGGAACTGCTGCGCGACCGCGGCCTGACCGTCGGGCGGCTCGACAGCCGCTACACGGGCAAGGACTATGATAACGCCGGTGAAAGCCCGGACAACGACCCGAGTTTCTATGGCATCGACGCAAGCTACACCGCGGCGATCAACAGCTGGAGCCGCGACGGGCTGGGGTTCAGGACGGACCGCGAATATCAGTCGATCAGCGGCATCGGCGGCCAGTGGGACTGGCGCATCGGCGGGCGCGACGCCAACGCCTACCTCAACGTCGCCCCCTGGATTGGGCAGGCAATGCGCGAGAATTCGGGGTTACGCGTGCTTGTGGCGCAAGGCTGGTATGATTTCGCAACGCCCTTCTTCGCCGCCGAATATGCGCTGTCACGCACCGGAATCCCGCAGGACCGCATCACTTACACTTATTATGGCGCAGGCCACATGATGTACATCCGCGACGACGACCGGCGGAAACTGTCGGAGGATGTGCGGGCGTTCATCCGGGCGCGGTAGAACGGCTGCTAACGACCGGTTGCGGACGTTCGATCCTCCCTGTGCCGCAGGCATGGGGAGGTGGCAGCCCGAAGGGCTGACGGAGGGGCTAATGGCGCAACGTCGCGGGCGCCCCTCCACCCCTCGCTTCGCGAGCGGTCCCCCTCCCCATGGCTTCGCCACAGGGAGGATTTAGCGGCAGCTCTCCACCCCGAAGCAGACGCTCCTACCGCAGCACGCCCTTCGCCGCCTGCGCGCGCGCATACAGGAACAGCGCGATCACGATCACCCAGATCACGGCCGTAAAGATCATCGGAAAAATCCCGAACATCCGTTCCAGATCGCCATAATGCATCCCGAACTGATAGACACTGCTGATCGCCAGCCCGACGAGCGACAGCGCAAACGCCGTCACCGCGTGACGGCTGCGCGCGAGCAGCAGCACTGACCCCAGCACCGATCCCCACACCCCCAGCGCCCAGCCGACATTGGCCCACAGCGGAAAACCATAGAAATACGCCTGCTGTTCGGGCGTGAACGCCGCCATATAGCCAGGGTCTTTAAGCTTGGTCATCACATAGTCGAACGCGCCAAAGGCGTTCCACAGCAGTGACACGATCCCCACCACCCACAGGTGCAGAGGCGTCTTCACAGCATCGGTCATATTCATCTCCCCCTCCAGAAAGATGGGCGGAGGCTATCACCATTCCGCTGCGTCGGCAATTAGTGATATATCCATACAATACACCACGGCACCGGCTTGGCAAATCGAGCGCGACGACCGATATGGGCGCGCATGTGCGTCGTCGCCCTCGCCCACCGCGTCCACCCCGACTGGCCGCTCATCCTCATCGGCAACCGCGACGAGTTTCACGCGCGCCCCGCGGCGTCGCTCCATATGTGGGAAGACAGCAGCGGCATCGTCGCGGGGCGTGACTTGCAGGCGGGCGGGACATGGCTCGGCGTTCATCGCCCGAGCGGCCGTGCCGTGGTCGTCACCAATGTCCGCGGCGCGATGCCCGATCCGGCAAAGGACTCGCGCGGCGCGCTCGTCACCGACCTGCTGCGCGGACAGGGCCGCTTTGCCGACCCGGCCGCCGCCGACCTCGACCGTTTCAACGCCTTCAACCTGTTTGCGGTTGGCTTGGGCGCCCCGCGCCTTTTCACCAACCGGCCAGCGCCGCAGCTTTCGGCGTTAGAGAAGGGCGTCCACGCGCTCGCGAACGAACCCATTGACCGCCCCTGCCCGCGCGCCGAACGGCTGCGCGCCGCGCTCGCCGCCGTGGTCGCGACGGGCAGCGATCCCGAGGGGCTGCTCGACACGCTGACGGCGGAAGGCGACCCGGCGCTGTTCCTGATGGGCGAGGTGTATGGCACGCGCGCCTCGACGCTGGTCGCGGTGGCGGCGGACGGCGCCGTCAGGATGATCGAACGCCGATACGAAGCGGGCGGCCGCCCCGGTGGAACGACCGCCCTCGATTTTCGGATCGGTTGAGATAATCCTCCCTACGGCGAAGCCATGGGGAGGAAAATATATCATTTCGGTGCGAGTACCATCAGCATCTGACGGCCTTCGGTGCGCGGATGCGCTTCGACCTTCGCGATCTCGGCGGTCATTTCGGCAACGCGCTGAAGGACGTTGAGGCCGAGCTGCGTGTGGCTCATCTCGCGGCCGCGGAAGCGCATCGTCATCTTGACCTTGTCGCCATCCTCGAGGAAGTCGAAGACCTTCTTCATCTTCACCTCGAAATCATGGTCGTCGATGTTCGGACGCATCTTGATCTCCTTGATCTCCTGCGTCTTCTGGCTCTTGCGCGCGGCATTGGCCTTTTTCTGGGCTTCGTACTTGAATTTGCCCACATCGAGGAACTTGCACACCGGCGGATCGGCGTTGGGGGAGACTTCGACCAGGTCGAGGCCCACTTCGGCCGCCTGTTCGATCGCTTCGGCAGTCAGCATTACGCCCAGATTTTCGCCTTCCTCGTCGATAACGCGGACTTTCGGGGAGGCGATGAATTCATTGTATCGCGGGCCATTCTTGGGCGGCATCGGCGCCAAGGGGCGGCGGGTCATGGGCGGGCGTATAGCTGTATCTCCTGGTTATTGATGATCGACGCGATAAGCCATAGCCGTCGCGCGCACTGTCCATATAGTGAACAGCACGGCCACGTAAAGGGCGCGGCACGCCATTCGGCGCCGCTTTTTACCCGACTGTGGCGGCTATGCCACGCCCCAAGAGCCTACCATTTCGCTGGCGCGGGGTCGATCACGCGAAAACCGCCGGCGCCGATTTCGCTGACTTCGAGCGCGCGAATGGCGACGCCGCGATTGTTGAAGCGGAAGATGCCGTCAATCCCGCCAAAGCCGTCTTCGGCCATCAGCTTGCTCACGGGAAAATTGGTTCCGGGCTTCCAGTCGCGGGCAATCCGCACCGTGAGCAGCACCGAATCATAGCCAAGGCTGGCGAGCCGGTAAGGCGCCCGGCCAAAGCGCGCGCGATATTTGCCCGCGAGCTGGCCGTAAAGGCCATCGGACACGCTCGCAAACCACGCGCCGCGCATTGCCGCGCTGCCGCCCAGCGAGGCGTCGGTGTTCCAGAGTTCGGTGCCGAGGATCTGTTTGTCGCCGCTGCTCTTGAGCACGGGAACCGCGCGCACCGCATTGCCACCCGAATCGGCGACGAGCACCGCGTCGATGTCGCCCGCATTGGCGAGCCGCCGCGCGGCGCCTGTCAGCGCGGTAGCGCTGCGGTCATAGCTTTCGACCGCGACCAGCGTGCCGCCCGCCTCGGCGACAGCATCGCGAAACGCCGCAGCCGACCGGTCGCCATAGACATTTTTGGGCACGAGAGCGCCGAAGCGGCTGTGCCCTTGCGCTTGCGAATAGGATATGACGCGCTCGACCGACTGGCCGGGCACAAAACCCATGATGAAAACACCATTGCCCGCAACGCCGGTGTCGTTCGAGAAGCTGAGCACCGGCACTTTCGCCGCGCGCGCGATCGGCGCGACGGCGGTCACATCCTCGCTGAGCAGCGGGCCGAGGATCAGCTTGTTGCCGTCGGCCACCGCCTGCCGCGCCGCCGCGGCGGCGCCCAGCGCTGTGTCATAAGTAGTGATACGTAGCCGCTCGGTCTTTGTATCGAGCAACGCGAGCGTCGTTGCATTGGCGATCGAGGTGCCGACGTCGGCGTTGGTGCCGGTCTGCGGCACAAGCAGCGCGATGCGGTGACGATCGGTATCGGTCGGCAGCCCCGGGCCGACATTGTCGGTCGGCTGCTCGGGCGGCGGCGGCGCCACCGGCCCGCCCGCCTTTGGCACGACCTGGCATGCGGCGAGGAAGCCCGCCATCGCGGTAACGCCGAGCCCGCGCAACAATTGGCGCCGCGACGACGCATAGGCTTGGCGCTCCGCCGAAGTTTCTGCCATTTTCGGCGTCATGCCGGATTCGACCATCTCTCAATCTCCCTTGCCCGGTCTCTATATCGTCGCGACGCCCATCGGCAACCTCGGCGATATCAGCGCGCGCGCCGCGGCGTTGCTCGCGCGCGCCGATGTGATCGCGGCCGAAGACACGCGTGTGACAGCGAAGCTGCTGTCACATCTGGGACTGCGCGTTCCGATGACCCCCTATCACGATCATAGCGACGAGCGGGTGCGCGCCGCGCTTGTCGAACGCATGGCGAGCGAAGTGGTTGTCCTGGTGTCCGACGCAGGGACGCCGCTCATTTCCGACCCCGGTTACAAGCTGGTGCGCGACGCGCGCGCGGCGGGGCGGCATGTCACGACCCTGCCCGGCCCCTGCGCCGCAATCGCCGCGATCACGCTGTCGGGACTGCCGAGCGACCGCTTCCTCTTCGCGGGCTTCCTGCCGTCGAAGGCAAAGGCGCGCGCCGACACCATCGCCGAATTTTCCGGGCTTCGCGCGAGCCTGGTTTTCTATGAAAGCGGTCCGCGCCTGTTCGCCTCGCTTGCGGCGCTGGCGCAAGGGCTCGGCGACCGCGAGGCAGCGGTCGCGCGCGAGATCAGCAAGTTCTACGAGGAATGCGTGACCGGCACGCTCACAGCGTTGGCGGCGCGCTATGCCGACACGCCGCCAAAGGGCGAGATCGTGATCGTCGTCGGCCCACCGGGCGAAGCGACCGCCGAAGAGGCCGACGATGCCACGCTCGACGCTGCGCTCCGCGAAGCGATGGCCGACAAGCCCGTGGCGCAGGCTGCAAAGGCCGTCGCCAAGCGCTTCGGCCTCGACCGGCACGAGATTTATGCGCGCGCGCTCACGCTGAAGGACGCGGGTTGAAACGCGCCGAGGCCGAAGCGCGCGGGCGCAAGGCCGAGGCGCGCGCCGCCTGGTGGCTGCGCCTTCACGGCTGGCGCATTCTCGGCCAGCGGCTGCGCGTACCGGTTGGCGAGGTCGACCTCGTCGCGCGGCGCGGACGCATGGTCGCCTTCATCGAAGTGAAGTGGCGCGAGCGTGCCGAAGACCTCGATCTCGCGGTCGACCAACACCGCCTGCGCCGCGTCGCAGCGGCCGCCGAAATGCTGAGCTCGCGTTTCGCGAAACCCGGCGACGACATCAGGATCGACGTGATGCTCCTTGCGCCGCGCCGCCTGCCACGCCATCTGGTCCATGTTTGGCAGCCGTGAGGGTGCTAGGCGCACGCCACTATGCGTCATCCCGGCGAAGGCCGGGATCTCGCCGGGGCGTCATAGTGTGACGTCGAGATTCCGGCCTTCGCCGGGATGACGACAGTTTGAATGCCGCGCAGCGCGCAGGCCAAAAGGAGAAGACAATGACCCTGCGCGCCGCGGTGCAAATGGACCCGATGGACGGCATCAACATCGCCGGCGACAGCAGCTTCGCATTGATGCTCAGCGCACAGGAACGCGGCTATTCGCTCTTCCACTATGACGTGCGCGGTCTGACGTGGGAGGCGGGACGGCTGACGACGCGCGCGCATCCGGTGCTCGACGTCAAGCGCGAGGCCGGCAATCATTATCGCTTCGGCGATGAAGTGACGCTCGACCTCCGGCGCGATGTCGATGTCGTGCTGATGCGGCAGGACCCGCCATTCGACCTCGGCTATCTGACCGGCACCTGGCTGCTCGAGCGGATTCGCGGCGAGACGCTGGTGGTCAACGATCCCGTGTCGGTGCGCAACGCGCCCGAGAAAGTCTATGTGCTCGATTTCGCCGACTATATGCCGCCGACGATGGTGACGCGCGACTTGGGCGCGGTGAAGGATTTCCAGAAGCGCTACGGCGCGGTCGTCATCAAGCCGCTGCACGGCAATGGCGGCAAGGCGGTGTTTCGCATCGACGCCGACGGCAGCAACCTCGGCGCGCTCGTCGAACTCTTCGGCCAGGTGTGGCCCGAACCCTTCATGGTCCAGCAATTCCTGCCGAGCGTGGCAAAGGGCGACAAGCGCATCGTACTCGTCGACGGCGAGGTCGCGGGCGCGATCAACCGCAAGCCAGGCGAGGGCGAGTTCCGCTCGAACCTTGCAGTCGGGGGTTATGCAGAGGCGACCGAGTTGACGTCGCGCGAACGGGAAATCTGCGACGCGCTCGGCCCGCAGCTTCGCGAGCGCGGGCTGATCTTCGTCGGCATCGACGTCATCGGCGGCGAATGGCTGACCGAGATCAACGTCACCTCGCCCACCGGCATCGTCGCCATCGATCGCTTCAACAACAGCGACACCGCGGGCATGATCTGGGACGCCATTGCACGGCGGATAGGGTAAGTCGTGCCCAACATCGGGGCATCTATCCGCACCTTTGCGGCGTTGACACCCCCATGACCGACTTCATCCTGAACCTGATCGAAAGCTGGGGCTACGCCGGCATTTTCGTCCTGATGGTCATCGAGAATGTTTTTCCGCCGATCCCCAGCGAGGTGATCATGGGGCTGGGCGGGATCGCCGCGGCGCAGGGACGGTTCGATTTCTGGACGCTCGTTGCGGTCGGGGTCGCGGGAACGACGCTCGGCAATTGGGTGTGGTACGGCATCGGGCGCTGGATCGGATATGAGCGCCTCAAGCCCTTCATCGACCGGCACGGTCGCTGGTTGACGCTCGACTGGAACGAGGTCGAGCGGCTCCACAACATCTTCCTCCGCTTCGGCCCCGGCATTGTATTCGTCGCGCGCTTCATGCCGGTGACGCGGACGATGGTGTCGCTGCCCGCGGGGATGGTGCGGATGCACCAGGGCAAGTTCCTGTTGTGGACCGCCGCGGGGTCGTCGATCTGGATCGCCGCGCTCGCGGGCGCGGGCAACTGGTTCGCGCGCAGCTTCGCCAATCTCGATGCGATTGTCGGCCCGCTCGCCCTCGTGGCAATCGGCTCGCTGGTGCTGTTCTATGTGTGGCGGGTTTTCACATGGAAACCGAAGGCCAAGGGAAAATAGCCGGGCCCTTGCTTTCCTTCAACCACGCCGACTGCTTGCGATCGAAAAGTGACATTCACAGTATCGTCACCCCCAAAACGGACGTCACGCCCGCGGGTGCGCGTTGCGATAGATGTCGAGCAGGTGCGCCGCGTCGACTCCGGTATAGACCTGCGTCGAGGCAAGGCTCGCATGGCCGAGCAATTCCTGCAGCGACCGTAAATCCGCCCCGCCCGCGAGCAGGTGCGTCGCAAAGCTGTGGCGCAGTGCGTGCGGCGTCGTCCGCTCGGGAAGCCCGAGCGCGCGCCGCGCCGAACGCACGCTCGCGCGCACGACGCCGGGCTGGAGCGCCCCGCCGCGCGCGCCGACGAATAGCGGCGCAGTCTTGGCGATCGGATAGGGACAAGCCTCGACATAGCGCGCCACCGCGTGCGCGACCGCGGGCAGCACCGGTACGATCCGCGTCTTGCCGCGCTTCCCCGTGACGCGCAGCGTCTCGCCGAGCGGCAGCGCCGCGCCAGTCAGCGCAAGCGCCTCGCCGATGCGCAAGCCAGCGCCATAAAGCATCAGCAGCAGCGCAAAATCGCGCGCCCCGACCCAGCCTTCGCGCGCATTGGCCTCGACATCCTGCGCAAGCGCCAGCGCCTCTTGCGGCGCGACGGGGCGCGGCAGCCCCTTTTTGACGCGCGGGCCGCGCATCGCGGGCACCTTCGCCTCGGACCCGCCGACGAAACGCAAGAAACCGCGCACCGCGCTCAGCTCGCGCGCTGCCGACGCATTACCGAGCCCCTCGGCGCGGCGCTCGGCCAGGAATGCGCGCAGATCGTTGGGCACGAGCGCCGCGAGCATCGCGGTATCGACTTCGCCGCCACGGTGGCGCGACAGAAAGGCGCAGAAGCGCTCGGCCGTCGCGATATATGCGCGGCGCGTATGCTCCGACCGGCGCTTTTCATGCGCCAGATGGGCGTCCCATGTGCGGATCAGATCGTCGGCCAACACCATCCCTTGATATCCGTTCGTGTCGAGCGAAGTCGAGACACCCCGAAGGCAAGCGCGAGGCCGAGGGGCATCTCGACTTCGTTCGATGCGACCGGCCTGAAAGCTTAGTGGGTCTTGACCACCTCGGAAAGGATGCTGTCGAGCAGCAAAATCCCCGCATCGGTGACGCGCAGCCGGTCGGCCTCGGCGCGCATCAGTCCCTGCCGTTCCAGCCGCGCCACCGCATTCACATCGACAAAGGCATCGCGGCCCAGCCCGCTGCGCGCCTCGACGCGCGCCAGGTCGATGCCCTCGGTCAAGCGCAGCCCCATCAGCATCGCCTCGGTCGCGCGTTCGTGCGCGGGCAGGTCGCTCTCCTGCTTCAGCCCATGGCTATTGCGCTCCACCGCCGACAGGAAATTCTCGGGCTTCTTGTGCCGCTCGGTTGCCTGCGCCAGCCGCCGCCCGTGCGCCCCCGGCCCGACCCCCGCATAGTCGCCATAGCGCCAATAGGTGAGGTTATGCCGGCTCTCCTCGCCCGGACGCGCATGGTTCGACACCTCGTAACGCGGCAGCCCCGCGGCGCGCGTGATCGCCTGCGTCGCGTCGAACAGGTCGGCAGCGACATCGCCGTCGGGGATGACGAGGTCGCCCTTTGCCGCGAGCGTCGCAAAGCGCGTCCCCGGCTCGATCGTGAGCTGATAGAGCGACAAATGCCCCGTCCCGAACCCGAGCGCGTCGGCAAGCTCGGCCTCCCACGCGGCGAGCGTCTGGCCGGGGCGCGCGTAGATGAGGTCGAAACTGACGCGCGCGAAATGCGCCTGCGCTGAGGCAATCGCGCGCCGCGCCTCGTCGCCGCTGTGCGCGCGGCCGAGGAAGGCCAGCACATCGGCGTCAAAGCTCTGCACGCCGATCGACACGCGATTGACCCCTGCCGCCGCGAGCGCCGCGAAATTGGCGACCTCGACCGAATTGGGATTGGCCTCCAGCGTGATTTCGCAATCGGCGGACACGCCCCACAGCGCTTCGGCTTCGGCGATCACCGCCGCGACCGTCGCAGGCGGCATCAGGCTGGGCGTCCCGCCCCCGAAGAAGATCGACGAGACCTTGCGTCCGGGCAAAAGCGCAGCTTCGTGCCGCAGATCGGCGAGCAGCGCGGCGCGCCACGCACCCTGATCGACAGCCTCGCGCACATGGCTGTTGAAGTCGCAATAGGGGCATTTCGACACGCAAAACGGCCAATGGACATAAAGGGCGAGCGGTTCGGCCATGCGATCAGCGCGACGCGGCGGCGGCAAGCAACTTCACGGCGCGCCATTCGGGCTCGCGAAAGGCGCGCTGCTGCCAATCGGGGACCAGCCGGTCGACGACCAGCATCAACGCCAGGCCTTCATCCTGGGCCCAGAACCGCCCCCCGCGGCGGGCTTCGTCCATCGCGCGCTGTGCACCGATCCCGGGGAGCGATGCGAAATGCCGATAGACAAGCCACTGCCCCATCCCTTCCATCGTGAGGAACACATCGTCGGCAACGGTCAGCCACGCGCGATCGTCCGTGAACCAGCGGGCGCGACGCGCGCGCATCAGCTCCAGCGCCTGCCCCGCCAGCGTCCGCGCTTCGCCGATATCGTCCGCAGACGCGGCGGCGAACAACATGTCGCGTTCCTGCCGGTAGGCGGCACCATAGGCTGCATCGGCTTCGAACAGCGCCTGCACGAAATCGTCTGAAAGCTCCTCGGTCTGTTCGGCTCCGAACCCTTCAAATGCGGCGTTCGCCAATGAAGATTGGCGTGTGTGCATGATCTCATGAAGGAACACGCCCTCCATCAGCACCTCGAGACCAAGCGCGCTGTCCACTCCGGCAGCGCGCCAGACGCTCGGAAGGCTCATCACAAAAGCCCCGCTGCCATCGGCAAAAGAGACCGGCCCCATCGGGAGCGGGTGACCGTCGTAGGTGGCCATGCCGTCGACATTTGCCTGCGAAACCAGCGCCCCGAAATCGCCATCGGGCAGGCGATAGGTGCAGTTGCCATCGAATACGACAATGTCGGGAAGCGGCTGGGCGACAAGGCGCAGCCAGTCGGTCTCGGCCGTTTTCCACAGCACGATCGACCGCGCGAGCCACGCGCGGTCCGCCTCCGCCATCCGGCAGCTCGGCTCCGCCGCGATGCTCGCCGCAGCCAACAGGAAAGAAAGAAACACGGATATCAGGCGCATTGCCGACCTCCAATCGCGCAAACTGGACCTCCGCACTGCCGCTGGCGAGGCCGCGCGCTTCAGAACGCCCCCGCCACCAGCTTTGCAAATGCGTCGGCACGGTGGCTGATCGCATGCTTTTCGGCGGGGTCGATTTCGGCAAAGGTCAGCGCGCTGCCCGTCGGCACGAACACCGGGTCATAGCCGAAGCCCATCGTCCCGCGCGGCGGCCAGGTCAGGCTGCCTTCGGCGCATCCCTCGAACACTTCGGCATGGCCGTCGGGCCAGGCGAGCGCCAGCGTGCAGACGAAACGCGCGCTGCGGTCGACGTCATGGCCTTGCTCGGCGAGCAGCCCTTCGACCTTGCCCATCGCCATATACCAGTCGCGGCCGGGCTCGCCCTCGAACCACTGCCGCTCGGCCCAGTCGGCGGTGTACACCCCCGGCCGCCCGTCAAGCGCCGCAACCTCGAGCCCGCTGTCGTCGGCAAGCGCGGGAAGGCCCGCCGCGTTCGCGCTGGCGTGCGCCTTGAGCAGCGCGTTTTCGCGAAAGCTCGTCCCCGTCTCCTCGGGCTCGGGCAGGCCAAGGTCGCCCGCCGACACGGGCTCGATGCCATAGGGCAAGAGCAATGCGCGAATCTCGCGCACCTTGCCCGCGTTGTGGCTGGCGATGACGAGTTTGCCGGGGGCGAGTTTGCGGCTCATAAAGCCCTCTCCCCCCGGGAGAGGGTTGGGTGAGGGGTTCCGGCGCCTGCGACAGCAATCAGGCGGCTACGCAAATCCTCCAACACACCCTCCATGTTTCGCATCACGTCGTTGTTCCAGTAACGGATGACCTGATAGCCGGCCGCCTGTAATCGCGCCGTCCGATCGGCATCGGTGCTGCTATCGGAGTGTTGGCCCCCGTCAAGCTCGACGATGATCCGCAATTCTTCGCAAAGAAAGTCTGCGATGAACCCCGCGACCGGCGATTGGCGCCGAAATTTGAAGCCGAGTATCTGCCGCCCGCGAAGCCATCGCCACAGGTGCTTTTCGGCCTCGGTCGCGTCGCGGCGAAGCTTCCGCGCGATGGGCGTGGACGGTTTGTGCTGCCGCTCGGTCACATCCCCTCACCTGCTGCGACTAGCCAGCAAGCTGGCAAGTCTCGCTTCCTCTCCCGACGGGAGAGGAAATCCTACCGCCCCGTCGCCTTGTCCTGCGCCGCGAAAATTTCGCCGCAGCCGATGCGCGCGAGGCGAAGGAGGCGGAGGAGGCCTTCCTCGTCATAGGTCGCGCCCTCGGCGCTCGCCTGCACCTCGACGATCTGGCCCTTGCCCGTCAGCACGAAATTGCCGTCGGCCTCCGCGACCGAATCCTCGTCATAATCGAGGTCGAGCACCGGCGTGCCCTTGTAGATGCCGCACGAGATCGCGCCGACCTTGTCCGCGATCGGGTCCCCGACGATTGCCTTGCTTTCCAGCAACTTGTCGACCGCGAGCCGCAACGCGACCCACGCGCCCGAGATCGAGGCGGTGCGCGTCCCGCCGTCGGCCTGGATCACGTCGCAATCGATCACGATCTGCCGCTCGCCCAGCTTTTGCATGTCGACCACGGCGCGCAGGCTGCGTCCGATGAGCCGCTGGATTTCCTGCGTCCGCCCCGACTGCTTTCCCTTCGCCGCCTCGCGGCTGCCGCGGGTGTGCGTCGCGCGGGGGAGCATGCCATATTCGGCGGTCACCCAGCCCTGCCCCTTGCCGCGCAGGAAGGGCGGCACCTTTTCCTCGACGCTCGCGGTGACCAGCACCTTGGTATTGCCAAAGCTGACGAGGACGCTGCCCTCGGCATGGATGGTGAAGGCGGTTTCGATGGCGATCGAACGCATCTGGTCGGGGGCGCGGCCGGAAGGGCGCATGGGGGATTCTCCTGTGGCTGTGTGCGGGGGCGCTTAGCGGCGATGCGGCGCGAGCGCAAACCCTCTGCCATCCTCGTTGAGGACTGCCAACTTGCCCCATCGCCCTCGCCATCCTAAATCCTTTGCATGAGCACACCGCCGATCCCCGAACTGACGACGCGCGCGCGCGACGTGTTCCGACTGGTGGTCGATGCCTATCTGGAGACCGGGCAGCCGGTCGGTTCGCGCACTTTGTCGAAGCTCGCCGCGCTCAACCTGTCGCCGGCGTCGATCCGCAACGTGATGCAGGATCTCGAGGAGTTCGGCCTGCTCGCCAGCCCGCACACCAGTGCGGGCCGCCTGCCGACCGAACAGGGGCTGCGCCTCTTCGTCGACGGGATGATGCAGGTCGCCGAACCGTCGGCCGAAGACCGCGCGCAGATCGAGGCGAGTCTGTCCGAAGGCGGACCGATCGAAAGCGCCCTCGCCCACGCGACCGCCGCGCTGTCGGGCCTGTCGGCCTGCGCTGGGCTGGTGCTGGTGCCCAAGCACGAACGCGTGCTGAAGCAGCTTGCCTTCGTGCCGCTGTCGGCGGCCCAGACGCTCGTCGTGCTCGTCGCGGGCGACGGCGCGGTCGAGAATCGCGTGATCGACATCCCGCCGGGGCTAAACCCCTCGGCCCTCGTCGAAGCGGGCAATTATATTTCGGCGACGCTATCCGGCCTGACGCTCGACGAAGCGATGGTGCGCGTGCACCGCGAGATCGAGGCCGAGCGCATCGCGATCGACCGCGCGGCGCAGGATCTTGTGTCGCGCGGCCTCGCGGTCTGGTCGTCCGACGGCTCCGACCGCCCGGTGCTGATCGTGCGCGGGCAGGCGAACCTGCTCGACGACAGCGCCGTCGGCGATCTCGACCGCGTGCGGCAGCTGCTCGACGAACTCGAAACGAAGCAGGACATCGCGCAGCTGCTCGACAGCGCGCGCGAAGGCAGCGCGACGCGCATCTTCATCGGGTCCGAAAACAAGCTCTTTTCGCTGTCGGGATCGTCGGTTATCGCCGCGCCCTATCGCGGCGGCGACGGGCGCGTGGTCGGCGTTGTCGGGGTTATCGGCCCGACGCGCTTGAACTATGCGCGCATCGTTCCCATGGTGGACTTCACCGCACAATCACTCTCCAAACTGATACGATAGGTCTATGACAAACACCGAAAATGACACGCCCGTCGAGGACGGCGCGACCGAAGATACCGAAGCTGCAGAAGCCGTCGCGGCCGAACCGCAGGACGAAGCGGCGGACGCTGCCGAACAGATTGCCGCGCTGCAGCAGGACCTGCTCTATGCGCGCGCCGAGACGCAGAATGTCACGCGCCGCAAGGACAAGGAAATCGCCGACGCGCACGCCTATGCCGCGACCAAATTCGCGCGCGACATATTGTCGGTCGCCGACAATCTGGGCCGTGCGCTCGCCTCGCTGGGCGAGGAGCAACGCGCGAACGAGGCGATCAAGCCGCTCGTCACCGGGCTCGAGGCGACCGAGCGCGAGCTGATGAGCGTGTTCGAACGCCACGGCATCACGCGCATCGCCGCGATCGGCCTGCCGCTCGACCCCAACCAGCATCAGGCGATGCTCGAAATTCCGAGCGACAAGGAGCCCGGCACGATCGTGCAGGAAATGCAGGCGGGATATATGATGAAAGACCGCCTGCTGCGCCCCGCGATGGTCGGGGTCGCCAAGAAGCCGGATTGATGACCTACCCCCTCTCCCCTTGTGGGAGAGGGTGCTACGCCGCCTTGCGCAGCTTCGCGAGCTTCTTCAGCACCATCTCGCGCTTCAGCCGCGACAGATGGTCGATGAACAGGATGCCCTCCAGATGGTCATGCTCGTGCTGGATGCATGTCGCCATCAGGCCGGTCATGCGCTCCTTGTGGTGCTTGCCCTCGACATCCTGCCAGTCGACGGTGACCTCGGCGGGGCGCGTCACCTCGGCATATTGTTCGGGGACCGACAGGCAGCCTTCCTGATAGACGCTATGCTCCTCCGAAAAGTCGGAGAAGACGGGGTTGATGAACACGCGCGGGTCGCGGATCACCTTCTTGCCCTCTTCGTCCTCGGGATCGGCTTCCTGCAGGTCGATAACCAGGATGCGTTTCGCCATCCCGACCTGGATCGCCGCCAGCCCGATACCGGGCGCGTCGTACATCGTCTCGAACATGTCGGCGACAAGCTGCTTCAGCTCGGCATCGAACGTCTCGACGGGCTTCGAAATGACGCGCAGCCGGGGGTCCGGCGTCTCGATGATGGGTAGGATGGCCATGGGGGCTCAGGTATGGTCGAGGGGGCGTTTGGTCAAGGGGGCGCGCAACAGGTCCGTGACCGCAACACCGTCATTGCGAGCACAGCGAAGCAATCTCCGGCGACCGGCCTCACGCAGCGACGATAGCTGGGGATTGCCGCGTCGCTACGCTCATCGCAATGACGAATGCGAATGCGGTATCACCCCACCGGCCGCCGCGCCCTGAGCGCCTGCGCCAGCGTCCCCTCATCGAGATAATCCAGCTCGCCGCCCACCGGCAGACCGTGCGCGAGCTGCGTCAGCCGCACCGGATAGCCCTCCAGCCGCTCGGCGAGATAATGCGCGGTCGTCTGCCCCTCCAGCGTCGCGTTCATTGCGAGCACGACCTCGTCGATGCCGCCCGCCGCGACGCGCGCGACGAGGGCGTCGATGCTGAGATCCTGCGGTCGCACCCCCTCCAGCGCCGAGAGCCGCCCGCCGAGCACATGATATTTTCCGGGAAACAGCCGCGACTTGTCGAGCGCCCACAGGTCCGACACCTCCTCGACGACACACAGGCTGCGCGCGTCACGGCGCGGGTCGGCGCAGATCGCGCACGGGTCCTGCGTGTCGACATTGCCGCAAATGCCGCAGGTGACGAGCCGCTCGGCCACCGTCTGCAGCGCCGCGAGCAAGGGCACAAACGCGCTCTCGCGCTTTTTCATCAGGTGCAGCACCGCCCGCCGCGCCGACCGCGGGCCGAGGCCGGGGAGCCGGGCGAGTTGCTGGACGAGCGCTTCGATTTCGGTGGACGCCATGCGGCGGTGGTAGTGGCTGCGGGCGCCACCCGCAATATCCCCAATCCCACCTCCTTCGTCACCCCGGGCTTGACCCGGGGTCCCGCTGTCGGCCGCTCAATTTAAAGCGGGACCCCGGGTCAAGCCCGGGGTGACAATTCAAGGAACCCATCGCCCTTGCACTCCCCCCCATCCTCCGCCAAAGCCCGCACCCATGCGTATCGCCTTCATGGGAACGCCGCCCTTTGCGGTGCCGACGCTCGCTGCGCTTCACGCGGCGGGGCATGATATTGCGGCGGTCTATACCCAGCCGCCGCGCCCCGCGCAGCGCGGCAAGAAGCTGCAGCAAAGCGCGGTCCACAATTGGGCCGAAGCGCACGGCCTGTCGGTGCGCACGCCCAAGAGCCTGAAGGATGCGACGGCGCAGGCCGAATTCGCCGCGCTGAACCTCGATGCCGCGGTGGTCGCGGCCTATGGCCTGATCCTGCCGCAAGCGATCCTCGACGCGCCGCGCCACGGCTGCCTCAACGTCCACGGTTCGGTCCTGCCGCGCTGGCGCGGCGCGGCGCCGGTGCAGCGCACGATCCTTGCGGGCGATGCCGAAACGGGCGTCACGATCATGCAGATGGACGCAGGGCTCGACACCGGCGGCATGCGGCTGATCGGGCGGACGCCGGTCGATGGCAAGAGTGCGGGCGACCTCACCGACGAACTTGCCGACATGGGCGCGGCGCTGATGGTGCAGGCGCTCGGCAAGCTTACCGCCTATCCGCCCGAACCGCAGCCCGATGCGGGCGCGACGTACGCGGCCAAGATCGACAAGAGCGAGGCGCGGCTCGATTTCCTGACGAGCGCAGTGCAGGTCGAACGCCAGATTCGTGCCTTCAACCCGATGCCGGGCGCCTTTTTCGAACTCGACGGCGAGCGGTTCAAGATATTGGCGGCCGAGGTCGTGCATCCTGCCGACACGGTCGTCGGGGCCGCGCCGGGGGTGGCGCTCGACGATGCGCTCACCATCGCCTGCAACCCCGGCGCGATCCGCGCGACCCGCATCCAGCGCGCGGGCAAGCCCGCGATGGACGCGACGGAGCTGCTGCGCGGGCGGGCGATCGCCAAGGGAACACGGCTCGCATGACCATGTTCCTCCCCCCTCGTCACCCCGGACTTTATCCGGGGTCCAGTCGCACGACGGTGGAAAAATGGCCCCCGGATCGAGTCCGGGGCGACGGCAATGGGCAATGGAAACGCCCATGACCCGCTTCGCCCTCACCATCGAATTCGACGGCCGCCCCTTCATGGGCTGGCAGCGCCAGTCGCACGGTCCCAGCGTCCAGCAGGCGATCGAGGAAGCGGTGACGCGCATCACCGGCGAGGAGGCCGCGGTGCATGGCGCGGGGCGCACCGACGCGGGGGTCCATGCGATCGCGATGCGCGCGCATGTCGACATCGACAAACCGCTCACGCCCTTCCGGCTGATGGAGGCGCTCAACGCGCAGCTTCGCCCTGCTCCCGTCGCGATCCTCGCGTGCGAGGAAGTGGCCGACGACTGGCACGCGCGATTCTCGTGCATCGGGCGCGCCTATGAATATCGCATCGTCAATCGCCGCGCGCCGCTGACGTGGGACAAGGGACTGTCGTGGCAGTTCGCCAAACCGCTGGATGCCGAGGCGATGCACGGCGCGGCACAAGCGCTCGTCGGACGCCATGATTTCACGACCTTTCGCTCGGTGCATTGCCAGGCCGAAAGCCCGGTCAAGACGCTCGACCGGATCAACGTCAGTCGCCACGGTGACGAGATCATCATCGAGACGGCGGCGCGCAGCTTTCTCCACCACCAGGTGCGCTCGATGGTCGGTTGCCTGTCAATGGTCGGCGAAGGCAAATGGTCGGCGCGCGATTTGAAGGCTGCGCTCGATGCCGCGGACCGCAGCGCGCTCGGCCTGAACGCACCGCCTGACGGGCTCTATTTCGTCGAGGCGCGCTATCCATAACAGCCGCGCTTCGTCACCCCGGACTTGATCCGGGGTTCATGACGGCAACGCCGCGGTGATGCCGGATCAAGCCTGTCCTGAGCATGTCGAAGGGTCCGGCATGCCGAAAGAATATCACGGGCGACGAAAAAGGGCGGCCCCGCAGGACCGCCCTTTTGTTGTGGCTATGCGCCCGGCTTACGCCTTTTCGGCGTAATAAAGCGGCGCATGTTCGTTCAGAATCTGCAGGATCTTCGCCTGCGCGGTCTTTTCGTCGCTTTCCTCCATCGCGGCGAGTTCGCGCGCGAGGCGGCTCGACGCCGCTTCGAAGATCTGGCGCTCCGAATAGCTCTGTTCGGGCTGGTCATCGGCGCGGAACAGGTCGCGCGTCACTTCGGCGATCGACACGAGGTCGCCCGAGTTGATCTTCGCTTCATATTCCTGCGCGCGGCGCGACCACATGGTGCGCTTGACCTTCGGTTTGGTCGTCAGAACCTGCAAAGCTTCCTTCAGCGTCTTGTCCGACGACAATTTGCGCATGCCCACGCCCTCGGCCTTGTTGGTCGGGACGCGCAGCGTCATTTTTTCCTTTTCAAAGCGAAGGACATACAGCTCGAGCTGCATGCCGGCGATTTCCGACTTCTGCAGTTCGATGACGCGCCCCACGCCATGCTTCGGATAAACGACATAGTCCCCAACTTCGAACAAAAGCGTGCTCGCGGACATTCAGCTTCCTTTCTTTGGCCTCGCCGGACGGAAGAGCGCGTACAAACCGATGCCTCCGGCCCTTGTTGAAGGGGGATTGGACATGCGGGCGGCGCTAGCCTGTCAAACTGGCAAGGGATTCAGCTCCATCGGGAGCGCCGACCATGCCCGACCCGGCGAGGGGAAGAGGCAGAATGTCGGCGCGTTGATATTTATTATAACAGATTCGCAACAAAATTGCCACCCCCGCACGGAAATCTGCGGCAAGGCGCCTTGACGCCCGTGTGGACGCGTTTCACGTTGCAACGAAACAACAGATGGGGATGCTGGCATGCACGATCAAGTGTGGTGGGTGACGGGCGCGTCGTCGGGAATCGGGGCAGCACTCGCCAGGGCGCTGTCGATTCGCGGGGCGCGGCTGATCCTGTCGGGGCGCAATGTCGCGGCACTCGAAGCGGTTGCCGCCGAATGCGAAACGGCGACGATGATCCTTCCTTTCGAGGCGACCGACTATGCCGCGCTGCCGCAGCTTGCCGCGCGGGCGTGGGATTGGTGCGGGCGCATCGACGGCCTTGTCAACAACGCCGGCATTTCGCAGCGCAGCCTTGCGGTCGATACCGACTTTGCCGTCTATGAACAGATTGTCGCGGTCGATTTGCTCGCCCCGATCGCGCTGACGCAGCAGCTGTTGCCGCGCATGATCGCGGCGGGCGGCGGGCGGATCGTCGCCATCTCCAGCGTCGCGGGCATGGCGGGCGTGCCGCTGCGCAGCGCCTATTGCGCGGCAAAGCATGGGTTGATCGGCTATCATGACGCGGTGCGTGCCGAGAATGAACATCTGGGCCTGAACGTGCTCGTCGTTGCTCCGGGTTCGGTGCGAACGAACGTCAGCCGCAACGCACTCACCGCCCACGGCAGCGTGCGCGGGACGAGCGACAAGGCGATCGACAATGGCCTCCCTCCCGAAGAGGCCGCGCGGCAGATATTGACCGCGCTCGACGAGGGCAAGCGCGAGATCGTCGTTGCCGAAGGGATGGAAGCCGCCATCCCCGCCCTTCGCCGCAGCGACCCTGACGCGCTGTTCGACCGGATGAGCGCGATGGTGCAGGCAGGCTATGCGCAGCAAATGGAAGCGACGGAGTCGTAAGGGCGGGTTACGGTGAAAGCCTGACTTTCAATTCGCGGTCATCCCGCAACGAAATACCCCGCCGGATCGCTCCGGCGGGGCCTTTCCTTGCCCGCAAGGGGCGCGGCGCCGTCTAGGCCGCGCCGTGCGCCAGTGCCGCGAGGAGCAGGATCGCCACGATGTTGGTGATCTTGATCATCGGGTTCACCGCCGGACCCGCGGTATCCTTGTAGGGATCGCCGACGGTGTCACCGGTCACGGCCGCCTTGTGGGCTTCGCTGCCCTTGCCGCCATGATTGCCGTCCTCGATATATTTCTTGGCATTGTCCCACGCGCCACCGCCCGAGGTCATCGAGATTGCGACGAACAGCCCGCCGACGATCACGCCGAGAAGCAACGCGCCGAGCGCCTCGAGCGCCGCAGCCGTACCCGCCACCCACTGGATGACGAAATAGACCACAATCGGCGCAAGTACCGGCAACAGCGAAGGAATGATCATTTCCTTGATCGCCGCCTTGGTGACGAGATCGACGGTGCGGGCATAATCGGGGCGGCTGGTGCCGTCCATAATGCCCTTGTTGTTCGCGAACTGGTCGCGGACGTCCTTCACCACATCGCCCGCCGCGCGGCCGACCGCGGTCATGCCCATAGCCCCGAACAGATAGGGCAAGAGCGCGCCGAGCAGCAGTCCGACGATGACATAGGGCGACGACAGCGAGAAAGTCAGCGGCGCATCGAGTCCGAGCGCAACCGAATATTCGGTGATGTCGGCGGTATAGGTTCCGAACAGCACCAGCGCGGCCAGGCCCGCCGAACCGATCGCATAGCCCTTGGTCACCGCCTTCGTCGTGTTGCCGACGGCGTCGAGCAGATCGGTCTTTTCCCGGACCGAATCATCGAGACCTGCCATTTCGGCGATGCCGCCGGCATTGTCGGTGACGGGGCCATAGGCGTCGAGAGCAACGACCATGCCCGCGAGCGCGAGCATCGCGGTGGCCGCAAATGCGATGCCCACAATACCCGCCGTCTGGAAGGCGACAACGATCCCGACGCAGATGACGAGCGTCGGCAGCGCGGTCGATTCAAGGCTGATCGCCAGCCCCTGAATGACGTTCGTGCCGTGGCCCGTTTCCGATGCCTTGGCGATCGAGCGCACGGGGCGATAATTTGTGCCGGTATAATATTCGGTGATCCAGATGATCAGCCCCGTGATGACGAGACCAAGCAGCGAACAGAAGAAAAGGTCGCTGCCGTTGAACGTCGTGCCGGTAATGTCGGTGGCCATGTCGCCGGCCAGCGCATAGCTGGTCGAGAACCAGATCGCCGGGATCGACAGCACCGCGGTGACAAGGAAGCCCTTGTACATCGCGCCCATCACGTTGGTCCCGTTGCCGAGACGGACGAAATAGGTACCGATGATCGAGGTGATGATGCACACGCCGCCGATCAGCAGCGGCAGCGTCATCAGTGGCATCAACATATCGCCCGCACCCTTGAGCAACAAGGCGATCAGCACCATCGTCGCACCGACGGTGACGACATAGGTTTCGAAAAGGTCCGCGGCCATACCCGCGCAGTCGCCGACATTGTCGCCGACGTTATCGGCGATCACCGCTGGGTTGCGCGGATCGTCCTCGGGGATGCCAGCTTCGACCTTGCCGACGAGGTCGGCGCCGACGTCCGCGGCTTTGGTGAAGATGCCGCCACCCAGACGCGCGAAGATCGAGATGAGCGAAGCGCCGAACGCCAGCGCGACGAGCGCGTCGACGACGGTGCGATCATCGCCGCCAACGGTGAAGCCGCCGGGGCCGGTCAGATACCAGAAGAAGACCGAGATCGCGAGCAACGCAAGCCCCGCGACCAGCATACCGGTGATCGCGCCGGCGCGGAACGCCATGGTCAGCCCCGCCTGAAGGCCGGTCTGTGCCGCCGCCGCCGTGCGGACGTTGGCCTTGACCGAGATGTTCATGCCGACAAATCCCGCAACGCCCGACAGGACAGCGCCAATGACGAAACCCGTCGCTGAAATCGCGCCGAGAAACAGCCCGACGATGATCGCGACGACAACGCCGACGACAGCGATGGTGCGATATTGACGGCCCAGATACGCCTTGGCGCCTTCCTGAATGGCGCCGGCGATTTCCTGCATCTTTTCGTTACCGGCCGAGGCGCTGAGCACCTGCCGGGACGTGACAAAGCCATAGAGCACGGCCAATAGGCCGCACGCTATCGCGATCAAAACCGGATTCATGCGTGACTGTTCCTTCCCCATTGAGAAGGGCGAACGCAAGGATAGCAGTCGAGCCCGTCCGACTTATTGATGCCGGTTCGCTCTCTCCCCTGATGCGACCGCCCCAAATTTGGACGCTGCGTTATGGGAAGAAAGCCCAGTCAGGGCAAGCCCGGTAATTCGTCGAAATTCCTGCCGATTCCGAACTAGTGCGCGAAACCGAGACGGTCGGGCAGCGCGATGCGCCGCGCACGATGGGTCAGTGTGATTCCTTCGCCGACGCCGGCATGTCCCACCACGGTCACCGCGACCCCCAGCCCCGCGGCAATCTTGCGGATCGCCGCATCGGCCTCCGGCGCAGCGGCGAAGAAGAGTTGATAGTCGTCGCCCGCCGTCGCCGCCGCAAGCCGCGTATCGAGAACATCGGGCCGCACCGACAACAGCCCCTGCGACAGCGGAATATTTTCCAGCATCAGCGCGATCGCGCACCCGCTCGCCTCGGCCATCCGCTCGGCGTCGATGAGCAGCCCGTCGGACAGGTCCATCATCGCATGAACATGCCGCGCCACCGCGAGACCGAAGGTGAGTTGCGGCTGCGGGCGAGCATAGGCGGCAAGGCACGCGTCGGCGGGGTCGACCTGCCCCAGCCGCATCGCCAGCCCGACACCCGCATCACCGATCGTCCCGGTGACCCACAGCCGGTCGCCGGGGCGCACGCCGCTGCGCGACGGCGCGCCGCCCGTCGGCGCGCGTCCGATCGCGGTCAGCCCCAGGCTCCGTGGCGCGCCCGCCGGAGCGCGCACCGTGTCGCCGCCGATCAGGATGATGCCGAAATGGCGCAGCGCCTTGCCCAGCCCTTCGACGAAAGCCGCATCCCATTCGCTGTCGCCAAGGCTGTATCCGACAAGCACCCCAACCGGCGCCGCTCCCTTGGCGGCGAGATCGGACAGGTTCACCGCGACGAGCTTCCACGCAACATCCTGCGGCGCATCGTCGGGCAGGAAATGCACGCCCTCGACGATCATGTCGTGCGTGAGCACCAGCCCTTCCCATACCGCCGCATCGTCGGTGAGCCCACGCGCGGCAGGGTCGGTCGCGATGCCGCGCAGACGCGCGATGAAATCGGGTTCGTTCATCCTACCCTCTCGCCAATCCCGGGCATCTATCGTCGGCTCGGGGCGAGCGAAGACACCCGTCGAAACTGCGCAAGACCGAGGGGCATCTCGACTACGCTCGATGCGAACGGACAGCTTATGCGGTGGTTCCCCGCACGTCCTTGCCGATCGCGTCGAGCAGGCCGTTGGCAAAGCCCGCTTCGCGTCCGTCGAAGAACGCCTTGGCGACATCGACATATTCGCTGACCACCGCGCCCACCGGCACGTCACCGCGCGCGACCAGTTCATAGGCGCCGGCGCGCAATATCGCCTTCATCGTCCGGTCGAGCCGGTCCATCGTCCAGCCGCTCGCCAGCCGCGCCGTGATCGCGGCATCGACCTCGGTCATGCGCGCGAGTGCGCCTTTCACAATGTCGTCGAAGAAGGGAACGTCAGCCTCGGCATATTCGGCATCCTCGATGATCGCGCCGATACGGTGCTGGTGAAATTCGTGGACAAGCTGCGCGACCGGCGTGCCCTCCATCTCGTGCTGATAGAGCGCCTGGACAGCAGCAAGCCGGGCAGCGGAGCGGGATTGGGCGCGTTTGTTCATGGTTTTTCGCTTTATCTCAAATCGTCATTCCGGCGAAGGCCCGGATCTCGCCGGCGCGACATTTCGCAATGATGAGATTCCGTCCTTCGCCGGAACGACAAATATAGGGGTTCAATGGTTGGTCTTGTTCAATCTGTTCCGAACACTAAGCGCGTGCGCGGGCAGCCCTTCTGCCTCGGCGAGCGCGACCGCCGCCGGTCCGATAGCGACGAGACTTTCGTCGTCGAGCGCAAGGAAGCTTGTGCGCTTCATGAAGTCGGTGACTGACAGCCCGCTCGAAAAGCGTGCGCGGCGTCCGGTGGGAAGGACATGGTTCGGGCCGGCGACATAGTCGCCGATCGCCTCGGGCGTCTGGCGACCGAGGAAGACCGATCCCGCGTGCCGGACTTGCGCGAACAGCGCCTCGGCCTCGACCGGATCGACCGCGAGTTCGAGATGTTCGGGCGCGAGCCGGTCGCACAGCCGGATCGCAGCACCAAGCGTCGGCACGACGATCACTGCGCCATTGTCGGCCCAGCTCGCCTGCATCGTCGCCGCGGTCGACAGCGTCGGGATGACGTCTGCCACCGCCGCGGCCACGGCATCGGCGAATTCCGCGTCATCGGTGAACAGGATCGACTGGCTCGTCGGGTCGTGCTCCGACTGGCTCATCAGGTCAGCAGCGATGACATGCGGGTCGTTCCGGGAATCGGCGACGACGACGATCTCGCTCGGCCCCGCGACCATGTCGATGCCGACGACACCGTAAAGCTGGCGCTTCGCCTCGGCGACCCAGGCGTTACCCGGACCCGTGACGACATCGACCGGCGCGATACGCTCGGTACCATAGGCGAGCGCGGCGACCGCGTGTGCGCCGCCAACGCGCCAGCTTTCGTCGACCCCGCCGATATGCGCGGCGGCCATCACGACCGGGTTGGCCCAGCCATCGGGTGTCGGCGTCACCATCACGATGCGCTCTACCCCCGCGACCTTCGCCGGAATGACGTTCATCAGCACCGAAGAAGGGTATGCGGCGCGCCCTCCCGGGACATAGACCCCTGCGGCATCGACCCCACGCCAGCGCGCACCGAGCCGCGCGCCCACCGCGTCGCGATAGTCGCGGTCCTCGGGCAATTGCGCGGCATGATAGGCACGAATACGCTCCGCCGCGAGGTCGAGCGCCACGCGCAGCTCGGGCGCCAGCGCCTCATAGGCCGCGGCGCATTCCTCCTTCGAAATGCTCCAGCCGCTCGCATCGAGATCGAAACGGTCGAAACGCGCGGTATAGTCGGCGAGCGCGGCGTCGCCCTCCGCCTTCACGCGCGCGATGATCGCCGCGACGTCGGCCGACACGTCGGACGCGCTCTCGCGCCGGTCGTGTACCAACGCGTCGAACGCCGCCGCAAAACCGGGATCGGAGGCGTCAAGCCGCCGCATCGCCCTGCCCCGCTGCCGCGCGAAATTTTTCGACCAGTTCCGGCACTTCCGCCGAGCGCAGCTTGAACGCCGCGCGGTTGACGATCAGCCGCGCCGAAACCTCGCTGATGACGACCTGCTCCGCCAGCGCGTTTTCGACGAGCGTGCGCCCCGTCGAAACCAGATCGACGATGTGCGAGGCGAGCCCCAGCTTCGGCGCGATTTCCATCGCGCCGTTCAGTTTGATGCACTCGGCCTGGATGCCCTGCGCCTCGAACCAGCGGCGCGTCGTCGCCGGATATTTGGTCGCAACGCGGATGTGGCTTTCGCCGATCCCCGGCGGCGCACTGCCCTCCGGCCCCGCGAGCGACAGGCGGCAATGGCCGATGCCGAGGTCGACGGGGGCGTAGAGCTCCGAATAGGCGAATTCGTCGACGACGTCCGACCCGACGATGCCAAGCTGCGCCGCGCCATGCGCGACGAAGGTCGCGACGTCGAACGCGCGCACGCGGATCAGCGAAATATGCGGCTGGTTGGTGCCGAACACGAGCGCGCGGCTCTTCTTGTCAAAGAAGTCTGCCGCAGGCTCGATCCCGACGCGCGCGAGCAGCGGCAGCGCCTCGTCGAGGATGCGTCCTTTCGGGATGGCAAAGATGATCGGTTCGGGCATAAGCGAGGCGCACATAAGCGGCAGCGGGAGAAAGGGCAATGAGCGAGCGTATGCAGCCGGTCGAACTCAACGAGGCGGGACCCGCCGCCATCCGCGCCGCCTTTGCCAATCAGGTCGCCTATTGCCGCGCCAACGACGCCCCGATTACCGCGCGCATCGTCGCGGCGCTCGCGACCCTGCTCGACAAGCCCGCAACCGAATTTGCGCGGCGAATCGCGGCGTGGGAGGGCGCCCCGCTCGCCGATGCCCTGCCGCTGCGCGCCGCCGGCGGACTCCACGCGTTGCATCTCGGCGGCGTCGCCCCCGATCTTGCACCCATCTATGCCGATGCCGAGGACATCAACGACGCCGCGATCATCGGCGCAGTCGTCGCGCATCACGAAGCCAGCCTGCTGCCGTGGCTCGATGGCCCGCCGCAAACGAACGAGGCGGGGCGCTCGTCGAACTTTATCGCCGCGATGCTCTGGCTCGCCGATCAGGGATTGCCGCCGCTGTTCGACTGTATCGAGATCGGGTCGAGCGCGGGGATCAACCTGATGCTCGACCGCTATCATTACGACCTCGGCGGCGTGCAGGTGGGGCCGCATCCGGGCGTCATGGCGTTTACCCCCGAATGGCGCGGTCGCCATCCGCCGCAGCACGGCATCGGTTTTGCCGAGCTGAAGGGTTGCGACGTCGGACCGGTCGATCTCACCGATCCCGAACAGGCGCTGCGGCTCAAGGCCTATATCTGGCCCGAGCATCATGTGCGGTTCGAGCGGATGGAGGCGGCCATCGCCGCAGCCTATCGCGACCAGCCGAATCTCGTCCGCGCCAACGCCGCCGATTTCGTCGAAGCCGAACTCGCGCGCCCGCAAACCGAGGGCCGGACACGCGTGCTGATGCACTCGATCGTCTGGCAATATGTCCCCGCCGACCAGCAAGCGCGTGTTACCGCGGCGATGAAGGCCGCGGCCGCGCGCGCCACTCGCGAGCGGCCGCTCGCATGGATCGCGCTCGAAGCGAACCGTACCGTCCACCACCATGAACTGGTCGTACGCCACTGGCCCGGCGATGGCGAACCCAGGATGCTCGCGCGCGCGCACGCCCATGGCGCGTGGATCGAATGGCTGGTCTAAGGGGGCAGGCGAAGGTCGTGTCGAGGTGGTTCTGAGGGGATAGCCGATTGTCGCTCGCTTCAGAGCTGCGCGTGCAGCCGCGCCAGCATCGCCTGCACCGGCGCCACCGCTGGCGCATCCCATCCCGCTTCGAGCGCCGCGACACGGTCGAACAAGCGCTCGCTTGCCGCGATTATGCGGCGCACGGGTTCGTCGAAACTTTCGCAAAGGGTCCAGTCGGCGGCCACGGGTTCGCCGATCCGCGCAGCACTGTCGTCGGCGCGGGCGCCGAGATCGCCTGCGAGCATCGCGCGGCGGTGGAGCAGCCAGGCGATAACGTGCATCAGCCGCGTCGTGGTCTTGAGCGATTCGCAGGCCAGGTTGATGCGGAGCAGGCTGTCGCCCCGCGACGTGCCAAGGTCACGCTCGGCCGCGAATGTCGCATGCGCTTCGTCGGCGAGCAGCATTGCCTCGACATAGAGATTTTCGACCTGCACGCGGTGCAGCGGCCGTCCTGCTATCGAGTCCGAGGTAGGTCCACCGGTCATGCGCATCCGATGCCACGAGGCGACCGCGGGGGGCAATGGCGGTAACCAATTTTGTCGGTTAACGCGTCGACACGATATTGCTCGCGCCTTTCGCGCTCAGGCGATGATGTCGGGGAGCAGCTGGTCCTCGCACCACGCTATTTCGTCGCGCAGCTTGAGCTTGCGCTTTTTCATCCGAGCGATCTGGAGTTGATCGGGGACCGCCCCTTCCGACAGCGCGAAAATCGCGGCGTCGAGGTCGCGGTGCTCGATCTTGAGCAATTCGAGGCGCTGGACAATCTCTTCGGGATTCACTCGATCTTCCTGCCAGAATCGCGGTCCGTCCGCAACGGGCACCGACTGACCGAATCGTCACGACATCGGGCGCAATTCATGATTTACTCAGCCGTGCCTACCCGAGTCGAAAAGGAGAATGGCCAATGAGCGAGTCGCACCTTTCCGCCCTGAAGTCCCGCCATGCGGACCTCGACGCGAAAATTGCGAATGAAGAGCGCCGACCTTGCCCCGATGCGGCCATGCTGGCGCAGCTGAAAAAGCAGAAACTCAAGATAAAGGAAGAGATGCTCGCCAGCGTTTAGCGCGAGCAACGCTGCCGTCGGCTGACGGGCTTTGTTCCGAAGCCCTTCAGCGCCGACGGTGGCTTCATCTGCGACGGTGAAAGGGTCCCCGGTTCAGCACCGAAATATGCGCCGGCACTTCCGGTGTCCGCGCAATCTGGCGGCGCACCGCCTGCGGGTTGACCTGATATTCAAAGGCGATGCCGAACTTGCCGTCGCCGACCCAAACAATGTGCCCCGGCACCGCGCCGATGTTGCGCAGATCGACCTCGACCGTCGTGCCTTGTGCAATGCGTAATGGCGCTTCGGCGAGCATCCCGCCGGCGGAGAGGTTTCGCACGCGCACCGTTGCAGTCTTGGTTTGCCCGGGCAGAATCAGTTCGGCCTGCATGAACAGGCTGTCACGATCGGCGCCGCGCGACAGCGCCGCCACTTCTTCGTCCAAAGTTTGCGGCACCCGCGATTCCATCTGCGCCCGACCCTCTTTTGTTGTGGGGCGCGAATTTAAGTCGCGGCTGTTTCCGAAAGGTTAAACCGGGGAGCTTGTGTCCCGTCGCGGGTCAATCCTCGCGCGAAATCCGTTCGTTGCGCTCGTGCCGCTCCTGCGCCTCAAGCGTCATCGTCGCGATCGGACGCGCCTGAAGCCGCGCGAGCGAAATCGGTTCGCCGGTGACGGCGCAATAGCCATATTCGCCTTCGTCGATGCGACGGATCGCCGAGTCGATCTTGGCGATCAGCTTGCGCTGGCGATCGCGGGTCCTGAGTTCGATCGCCCAATCGGTTTCGCTCGACGCGCGGTCGGCGAGGTCGGGTTCGCGCAGCGGCCCGTCCTGCAGATGCGCGAGCGTCGATTCGGCTTCGGAGAGAATCGACTTTTTCCAGGCGATAAGCAGGCCGCGGAAATATTCCTGCTGCCGCTCGTTCATGAACTCTTCGTCTTCGCTCGGCGTATAATCAGAGTCGAGTTTGGATTTGGCTACTAGAAGCGCATCGGCGCCAACATCGGCAATCTTGGTCGGCATGGTGGGCTTCCAAGTCCTTTCCTGTCGCCTTGCCGCCGAGCTTGGCGAACCAAGGTTGCGCCGCGCCTATAACCACCCGCCCGATGCGATACAAGCGCCGAAAAAATGAAGTAGGGAGAAAGGGGTGAAGCAAAGCTGAACCAGCCGAAGACTCCGACGTCGCTACGCAGGCCGGACATTCCGGCGCGCTTAATATTTTCGCGATTTTGTTAACACGACCCTTGTTAACAGTGCGTTTTTCGTACTGTTTTGGGACAGTTGAGGTTGCCGGGGTTGATTCTGCGTCCGAATTCCCGCTGTCGAACACCTAAATGCGGTTAACGCGATTGCCGTATCAACAAAGCGTTGGCCAATTGGCGCTAGCGACAAACTATCGGGGTCTGCCGGCAGTGCCAGCGACCCGCCAACGGGAAAGAAAGTCACGCCTATGTCAGTCCGTATGGCCCTCGCCAAGCTTTGCGCCTGCACCTGCGGCGGTGCCATTATCGGCGGCGGTGCGATGCAGATTTCGGATGTGCCGTCGGCGCAGGCCCAGGCGCAATCCTGCTGCACGACGAAAAAGGTCGTCCGCAAGCGCCACGCCGCGCGTAAGCCGGTCAAGCGTGTGCGCCGCGTCGTCACGACCAAGCGCGTGATTCGCACCGAGACGCCGCAGACGCGCGTCGTGACGCAGACGGTTCCGCTACCCCCGATTCCCTATGCGCCCTTCCCGCCGCGCGGCAGCTGGGAAGGCGGCGGCAGCAGCGGCAGCGGCCTGACCGTCATCGGCGGCGGGTTCGGCGGCGGGTTCGGCGGCGGTTTCTTCGGCGGATTCTTCGGCGGCAGCTCGGGTGGCAGCAGCGGCAGCATTGTCGTGACGTCGACGACGACCGGCGGCCTCAGCACGACGAGCAGCAGCACCTCGGGCGGCGTTTCGACATCGACGGGCGGCGTCAGCACGACCTCGTCCACGGGCGGCGTATCGACGTCGACGGGGGGCGTCAGCACAACCTCGTCGACCGGCGGGGTCAGCACGACCACCTCCACCGGCGGCGTGTCGACCTCGACGGGCGGCGTCAGCACGTCGAGCGGGGTTTCCACCTCGACCGGAAGCGTGTCGACTTCGACCGGCGGCGTGAGCACGTCGACTGGTAGCGTCAGCACCTCGACCGGCGGCGTGAGCACCTCTTCGTCCAGCAGCAGTTCGTCGTCGAGTTCTTCGTCTTCGTCCTCCTCGTCGTCGAGTTCCTCCTCGTCGGGCGGCAGTTCGTCGAAGGGCGGGTCGTCGCACGGCAGTTCGAGCTGGGGCGGATCGTCGCGCGGTGGTTCGACAAGCTCGGGTGGGTCGAGCAGTTCCTCCTCATCAAGCTCCTCTTCCTCGTCGGGCAGTTCATCGACGAGCAGCGGTGCAACGTCATCGGGCGCGACGAGCAGCACCAGCAGCTTCGGCTCGAGCAGCAGCACCAGTTCTTCGTCATCGAGCAGTTCCTCATCGTCGAGTTCGTCGTCCTCTTCGAGCTCCGGCGGCAGCAGCGGCAATCCGCCGCCGACCCCTGTTCCGGCACCGCCGATGATGCTATTATTCGGCGCAGCAGCAGCCGCGCTCGTTGCTCGCCGCCACGTCGCGAATCGCGAAGGGCGGAAGTCGGACGCAGCCTGACGAAATCCACTGGGGGTGTGGGGGGGAAACCCAGACCACCGGACTGGGGCCATCGCTTGCGGTGGCCCCTTTTTCTTCGGCCAGGATTGCCGCGGTGCGTGGCTCGCGATAGGCAGCAACGCGCACCGTCGGGAGGAATTTCATGCCCAGATCGCTTGGCGTCGCTTCGCCTACCCTGCTCCTCCTGCTCGCCGCCTGCGCGACGACCGAGAGCGGCTGGACCGGCACGGGCGCCGAACCGTTCGATCAGGCCTATGCCGACTGTCAAGGCCGGACCTCCGCGCTTGGCGGGCGTGAGGAACGGCGGTTCGCGATCGACACCTGCATGGCGAACAAGGGCTGGACGCGGCCCAAGCGCTGAACGACACACGGGGTTGCGCGGCGCGCGCGGCAACGCCATAGCGCGGCCATGCACGATATCCGCCTGATCCGGGACAATCCCGCCGCATTTGACGCTGGCCTCGCGCGCCGCGGCGTCGCGCCGCATTCGGCCGAAATCCTCACGCTCGACGCCGAGCTGCGCGCGCTCCAGACCGACATGCAGGCTGCTCTCGCGCGCCGCAATGAAGCGTCGAAGGCGATCGGGCAGGCGATGGCCAAGGGCGAAAAGGAGACGGCCGAGGCGCTCAAGGCCGAAGTTGCCGCGCTCAAGGAATCGCTGCCCGCGCAGGAACAGGCCGAACGCGAACGGATGGCCGCGCTTCAGGAACTGATGGCGGCACTCCCCAATCTTCCCGCCGACGACGTGCCGGAGGGGGCGGATGAGGATGGCAATGTCGAGATCGCACGCTGGGGCACACCACGCAGTTTCGACTTCACGCCGCAGGAACATGCCGACTTCGCTCCGGCACTCGGGCTCGATTTCGAGACGGCGGCAAAGATGTCGGGCGCGCGCTTCGCCTTCCTCAAAGGACCGATGGCGCGGCTCGAACGCGCGCTCGGCCAGTTCATGCTCGACATGCAGACGGGCGAACCGGGCTATAGCGAATGCGCGACCCCGCTGATGGTCCGCGACGAAGCGGCGTTCGGCACCACGCAGTTGCCGAAGTTTCGCGAAGACCTGTTCCAGACGACCGACGGCCGCTGGCTCATATCGACCTCCGAGATGAGCCTCACCAATGCGGTGCGCGAGGAAATATTGAGCGAGGCCGACCTGCCGATCCGCATGACCGCGCTGACGCCCTGCTTCCGCTCCGAGGCCGGGTCGGCGGGACGCGACACGCGCGGCTATATTCGCCAGCACCAGTTCTGGAAGGTCGAACTCGTCTCGATCACCCGTCCTGAGGATTCGGACGCCGAACTCGAACGCAAGACGCGCGCCGCGGAAAGCATCCTCGAGGCGCTTGAGCTTCCCTATCGCAAGATGCTGCTGTGCGCGGGCGACATGGGCTTTGCCGCGCGCAAGACCTATGACCTAGAGGTCTGGCTCCCCGGCCAGGGCGCATACCGCGAGATTTCGAGCTGTTCGAACTGCGGCGATTTCCAGGCGCGCCGCATGAACACGCGCTTCCGCCGCGAGGGCGTGAAGGGCAATGAGTTCGTCCACACGCTCAACGGCTCGGGCCTCGCGGTGGGGCGCACGCTCGTCGCGATCCTCGAAAATTACCAGCAGGCCGACGGCAGCGTGGACATCCCGGCGGTGCTCCATTCGTATATGGGCGGGATTACACGGCTCGAGCCCTAACCCGTCATTGCGAGCGCAGCGAAGCAATCTCCAGCCTTCGCCCCCCTGCCGCTCAAGCTGGAGATTGCTTCGTCGCTGCGCTCCTCGCAATGACGCTTGAACGGAAATTCACATGCGCATCCTCCTCACCAACGACGACGGCTATCACGCCCCCGGCATGGCGGTGCTCGAAACCATCGCGCGCCAGCTGTCCGACGACATCTGGGTCTGCGCGCCGTCAGAGGAACAGTCGGGCGCGGGCCATTCGCTCACCCTGTCGCGCCCCGTGCGTATCCGCCAGCATGCCGAGCGGCGCTGGTCGTGCAGCGGAACGCCGACCGACTCGGTGATGATGGCGATCGGCAAGCTGATGCCCGAACGCCCCGATCTCATCCTGTCGGGCGTCAATCGCGGCGCAAACCTTGGCGACGACATCACCTATTCGGGCACCGTGTCAGCGGCGATCGAGGGGGCGCTTGCGGGCATCCCGGCGATAGCCTTGAGTCAGGTCTATGCGCGCGAAGGCATGGGCGACACCGTCCCCTTCGACGCCGCCGAAACCTGGGGCGCCAGGGTGCTCGCGCCGCTGCTCGAAATGACGATGGCGCCGCGCACGCTGATCAATATCAACTTCCCCGCGATCCCTGCAGGCGAGGTGCGCGGCGTCCGCGCGACGCGGCAAGGATTTCACGACTATGGCCGCGGCTCGATCGTCGAGGGCACCGACCCGCGCGGCTATCCCTATTATTGGTTCGGCCTCCACGGCATCGAACATTCGCTCGCACACGACAGCGATCTGGAAGCCATCGACGACGGTTTCATTTCGGTGACGCCGCTGCAGCTCGACCTGACGCACGACGCGTCGATGGCCGCGCTGCGCAGCGCCTATGAAGCATCGACGGGAAACGCAGTGCCGTCATAGCCGTTGACCGGCCGCAAAAAATGCCGCCAAGATAGCGGCGCATGGCAAAGAAACGCCCCGAACCGCGGCTGCATCGCTTTCAACCGCTACGCCGCGCGAGCAAATGGCCGGTCTGGGCCGACGTCACCGCACGCCTCGGCCTCGCCTTCGCGCTGATCGGCGTCGTCATCCTCGTCCACTGGCTCGATCGCGGCGGGCTGATCGACCATTATGACGGCCATGTCAGCTTTCTCGACGTCGTCTATTTCACGATGATCTCGGTCACGACGACGGGGTTCGGCGACATCGCGCCGATCTCCGACCGCTCGCGGTTGATCGAATCGGTCATCGTCACGCCGATCCGCATCGCGGTGCTCTTCATTTTCGTCGGCACCGCCTATAGCTTCGTCATCAAACGCACATGGGAAAAATGGCGCATGGCCCGCATCCAGGCAGAACTCACCAACCATATCGTCGTCCTCGGTTTCGGCATCAGCGGGTCCGAAGCAGTCAAGGAACTGATCGCGCGCGACACCGACCCGGCGTGCATTGTCGTGATCGACGGCAATCCTGCCCGCATCGCGGCGGCGGAAGATCTGGGCTGCAATGTGCTGGAGGGCGACGCCTCGAACGACGAAACGCTGCTCGACGTGCGCATCGCGAACGCGCAGACCGTGCTCGTGTCGGCGGGACGTGACGACAGTTCGATCCTCATCGTGCTTACCGTTCGCCACCTTGCCCCTGACGTTCCGATCAGTGTCGTCATCCGCGCCAAGGACAATGAACTGCTCGCCCGGCAGGCGGGAGCGAACAATGTGATCAATCCCGTCGCTTTTACCGGGCTATTGCTCGCGGGATCGGCGCAAGGCGTGCATGTCGCCGAATATATGGCCGATCTCGCCTCGGTCACCGGCAAGGTGCAATTGAACGAGCGCGCCGTGCACCCCGAGGAAGTCGGCCGGAGCATCGATCAGCTGGCGACGGGTGGGCGCGGCCTGCGCGTCTATCGCGGCGGCCACCCCTATGGCTTCTGGGAGCCGGAGGCGCAGTCGCTGCAGAGCGGCGACCTCATCGTCGAAGTCATCCGCTGCGATCCCGAATAGGGGGCGACGCGACTAGGGCCAGGACCCTAAGGCAGACTGCGCCTGCCAGCCTTACCCAAAAAGGCGAACACGAGTCCCATCGCGGCGTAGAAGACGGTCCAGTATCCGGCGTCGATCGCGAACAATTTGAACGTCGCGCGGCTGAACAGATAGTTGGTACCGATCGCCGGCACGACGAAGCCGATCGCGACGCCGATCGCGATCATCATCGTCGATCGCATGCTCATCTCGCCGAAATGCGCGAGCAGATGGCCAAGGAAAATGGCCGAAACAATGCTCAGCAGGAAGGTGGTGCCGTAAATCAGCGCCATATTGCCTTCCTTCAACTCCTCCTCGGTAAAGCCGCGCTCCTTCATCCACGCCTTGCCGAACAGCGGGCCGTACCACAGCCCCCCGACGAAAAACCCCGCCGCCGCAGCGACGATGATTGCGATCCAGCTCATATTGGCCATGATGTTTCTCCCCTCGTCCCCCGCCACCATGCGCCCGCGGCGCGCGCGTGACAAGCCGGGGAATTTGGGCTATGGGCGCGCCCGATCATGACAACCAAGACCCTCCCTGCCCAGCCGAAAGTCGGCATGGTGTCGCTCGGCTGCCCCAAGGCGCTCGTCGACAGCGAACGGATTCTGACCAAGCTCCGCGCCGACGGCTATGGCCTCTCGCCCGACTATGCGGGCGCCGACGTGGTGCTCGTCAACACCTGCGGTTTCCTCGATTCGGCGAAGGAGGAAAGCCTGGAGGCGATCGGCGAGGCGATGGCCGAGAACGGCCGCGTCATCGTCACCGGCTGCATGGGCAATGAGGCGGAGGCGATTCGCGCGCGCTTCCCGAACGTGCTCGCCGTTACCGGCGCGCATCAATATGAGCAGGTGGTCGATGCCGTCCACGACGCAGCGCCGCCGACGCAAGGACCTTTCGTCGATCTCGTCCCCGAAGGCGGGCTCAAGCTCACGCCGCGCCATTACAGCTATCTGAAGATTTCGGAGGGCTGCAACCACAGCTGCGCCTTCTGCATCATCCCCGACCTGCGCGGTAAGCTCGTCAGCCGCCGCATCGACGCGGTGCTGCGCGAGGCCGAAAAGCTCGTTGCGGCGGGCACGAAGGAATTGCTCGTCATCAGCCAGGACACCTCGGCTTACGGCGTCGATATCCGCCATGACCCGCGCCAGTGGCACGGCCGCGAAGTCCGCGCCCACATGACCGACCTCGCGCGCGAATTGGGGCAACTCCGGACGGGCGAGGGCCGCGCGCCCTGGGTGCGCCTTCACTATGTCTATCCCTATCCGCATGTCGATGCGGTCATCCCGCTGATGGCCGAGGGACTGCTGACGCCCTACCTCGACATCCCCTTCCAGCATGCGAGCCCGAGCGTCCTCAAGCGCATGAAGCGCCCCGCGAACGAAGCGAAGGTGCTCGAACGGCTGAAGAACTGGCGCGCGATCGCCCCCGACATCGCGATCCGATCAAGCTTCGTCGTCGGCTTTCCGGGCGAGACCGAAGCGGATTTCCAATATCTCCTCGACTGGCTCGACGAAGCGCAACTCGACCGCGTCGGCGCCTTCCGCTTCGAACCCGTCGCGGGCGCGCAGGCGAACGCCCTGCCCGATCCGGTGCCCGAAGAGGTGAAGGAAGAGCGCTTCCAGCGCATCATGGCAAAGACTGCCGCGATCAGCGCCGCCAAGCTCGCCGCCAAGGTCGGCCGCACCATCCCCGTCATCATCGACGAGGTCGGCGAGGCGGACCCCAACGACCCTGAATGGGACGGCAGCATCGGCGCGACCGGGCGCAGCCAGGCGGACGCACCCGAAATCGACGGGCATGTCTATCTGCGCGACGTTGCCGAATCGCTGCAGGCGGGCGACATCGTCGATGTGACGGTCGAGGACGCCGACGAACACGACCTGTTCGGGGTCGTCATCGACCGCTGACGAATAGGCACAGCACCCCGATTGATGCTATCGACGGCATGAATCGGGGAGCGAATGACGCACGCGATCAGGACGATGGGCTCGGCGCTGCTGACGATGGCAGTCCTCGCGGGCTGCGATCCGGCCAAGGGCGGCGCGGAACCACCGCCGCGCGCGACCGACATCGCTCCCTCCCCCAGCCAGTTATCGACGATTGCCGTTCCGATCAACGCCGATACGGCGGCGCTCAAACGCGCGCTCGAACGCGCTGTCCCGCGCACCTTGTGGACGATCAATCGGCGCGAACCGCGCTGCGTGCCGCCGCAAGAGGTCAAGGTGCTGGGGCGCCGGATCGACGTGACGCCGCCGATCGCCTGCACGATTGTCGGGCGCGTCACGCGCGGCGCGCTGCGCCTGCGCGGCGAGGGTGACGAGATCGTCGTCGACGTTCCGCTCAACGCGCGGATCAGCGCGCGCGACGTCGGCGGCATCCTGAAGGAGGAAACCGCCAACGGCTCGGCGCTGGCCCACGCCCGCATCCGTGTCGAACTGCTGTCCGACTGGCGAACCCGCGGTACCGCGCGCATCACCTATGGCTGGACCAAAGCGCCCGGCATCGACTTCCTTGGTCATCGCATCACCTTCACCGAAGAGGCCGACGCAAAGCTGAGGCCGGTGGTGCGCAACGTCGAGCGCGAGGTAAACCGCGAAATCGCGAAGATCGACATGCGCGCGCAGGCCGCCGACATCTGGCGGCAGAGTTTCACCACCCTGTCGCTCAACCGCGAGAATCCGCCCGTGTGGATGCGCGTCACGCCGAAGCGCATCCTTTACGGCGGCTATCGTATCGACGGTCGGCGCATCCGACTCGACCTCGGCGTAGAGGCCGTCACCGAAACCTTTGTCGCAAAGCGCCCGGCCGACCCCGTACCCGTGCCGCTTCCCGCGCTCGACAACGGCGTTCCCGAGCCGCAGCTCGACATTCGCGTGCCCGTCATCGCCGCTTATGCGCAGCTTCAGCCGGTCGTCGACCGCGCGCTCGCCAAGCGCGCGCAGCGCCCGTTCGATCTGCCGAAACTTGGTCCGATGGACGTCAAATTCGGCAAGTCGACCATCTATGGCGCGCCCGGCGGCCGCATCGCGGTCGGCGTCGATGTCGACGCGCGCCTGCAAATCCGTTCGGGCGACCCGACCCGCGGCCGTATCTGGATGACCGCCGTGCCGGTGACCGAAGCCGGATCGGCAAAGGTGCAGTTCACCGATCTGGTCGTCAACGGCGACAGCGACGGAATCGGCGGCGACCTGTTGATCCTGCTCGGCCGCAACGAGGAATTCGCGCCGCTGATCGCCGAAGCGCTGAGCCAGAATTTCACGCGCGACGTCGCCGAACTCGAAACCAAGATCCGGCGCGCGGTCGACGAACGGCAGAAGGGCGCCTTCGTCATCCGGACGCGCATCGACGGCTTTGAAACGGGCACGATCCGCGCCTATGGCAACGGCCTGTATATGCCGGTGCGGATGACCGGCGGTGCGACGGTCGATTACCGCCCGCGCCGCTGACGATCAGAAAAGCCGCGTCAGCGCGTAGAAAAGCGCCGCCACCAAACCGCTCGCCGGGATCGTTATGAACCAGGCGGCGATGACGTTACCCGCAACGCCCCAGCGCACCGCGCTCGCGCGGCGCGCGACGCCCGCGCCGATGATGCTGCCTGTGATCGTGTGCGTCGTCGATACCGGGATGCCGAGCAGGCTGGCGGTGAACACCATGATCGATCCGCCGGTCGAGGCGGCGAAGCCCTGATGGTGCGACAGCTTGGTGATCCGGCCGCCCATCGTCTCGATAATCCTCCAGCCGCCGGACAGCGTACCCAAAGCGATGGCGACATAGCAACTGAACGCCACCCAATGCGGAACGTGAAATTCACCGCTGAGATAGCCGGTCGAATAGAGGAGGACCGCAATGATCCCCATCGTCTTTTGCGCGTCGTTGAGTCCGTGGCTGAGCGAATAGGCTGCGGAGGAGAAAAGGTGGAGATAGCGAAAGGATTTTTCGGCAAATTTCGCTGTGGCGCGGCGGAGCGACCAACTGCTCGCCAGCATCACGAGCATCGCCAGCAGCATGCCCAGCATCGGTGACAGAAAGATCGCGACGACGGTCTTGTTGAGCCCGGTCCACTGGATGCCCTCGAACCCCGCGTGCGCCACGCCCGCGCCGACGATGCCGCCGACGAGCGCGTGACTCGACGAGGAAGGGATGCCCTTGAGCCAGGTCACGACGTTCCAGAACATCGCCCCGACGAGCGCGCCGAACACGACCGCCGGGGTCACCAGATCCTTGTCGATCAGCCCGGATCCGATGGTTTCGGCGACCTTGTGGAGCGCCGGAAAGGCCAGGCTGAGGAAATAGGCAGCGAAATTGAAGAAGGCGGCAAAGATCACCGCCTGCACCGGTCGGAGCAAGCGCGTCGCGACGACCGTCGCGATGCTGTTCGCAGCGTCATGCAAACCATTCAGAAAGTCGAAAGCCAGCGCAAGGATGACCAGCCCGACCAGAAGGTGAAACGCGAGTTCGTGCATGTCAGCCGCGTGCGCTACGCGTGGTCAATGACGAGGCCGTCGATTTCGTTCGCGACGTCCTCGAAACTGTCGGTAACGCGCTCGAGGTGCCGATAGAGTTCGCGCCCGATGACAAAGCGAACGCCATTCGACTGGCCATGCTCCTTGAACAGGCGTTTCAGACCCGCAGCATGGATTTCGTCGGCATGGCCTTCCATCCGGACAAGGCGTTCGGTCAACTCGTGCAGGCGCGGGCCATTGGCCGAAATATTTCGCAGCAGCGGCAGCGCCTCGGCGGTCAGGCGGGCAGCATCGACGATGATCCCGGCGATGTCGCGCATTTCGGGTTCGAATTCGGTGACGTCGTAGAGGTCGACCGCCCCGGCGGTTTTCTGCATTTCGTCGATCGCATCGTCCATCGACGCGATGAGGTCGGTGATCGCGCTGCGATCGAATGGCGTCAGAAAGGTGCGGCGCACCGTCTGCAGCACTTCGCGCGTGATCGCATCGGCGTCATGTTCGCGCTCGATAATCTCTCGCACATGATCGGCCATGCCCTCGCCGCCCTGCAACATCCGTGACAAGGCGTTCGCTCCGGCGACCAGCGTCGCGGCGTGACTTTCGAACAGCTCGAAGAAATTGCCCTGCCGCGGCAACAGCCGCTGGAACCATGCGAACATCCGGTTGACCCCTGTTTTTTCGGCTACATTATGGACGACCCCGCGCGGCTGCGCGGCGGCGCGAAAGCCCCCGTCGCCGAACGAACGGATCATCGCCTGCAGGTCGGGCTCATCGACGGCCGCAGCTGCGTCGCGGAACGAGAACCAGCGCCGGTCGCGCTCGTCCATTTCCTTCCATTCGGACAGTTCGCGCGTTACCGCGAGCGGAAAAACCTCGACATTGTACATGATCGACGCGCCGTTCCCGCGCCGTTTGCGATATTCATAGCTGCCGATCGACGTCGGGCATACCGCGCCCAAAACGCCAGCCTCTTCCTCCGCCTCGATCGCCGCGGCGGCGTGGCGTTCCATCCCGGTCAGCGGATTGCCTTTCGGGATCACCCAACGCTTGGTCTCGCGCGAGGTGATGAGCAGGATTTCGGTCGCGCCATCCTGCGCGGGGCCACCGAATCGATAGGGAAGGACAGCGATCTGGCGCAATTAAATTCGTCTTTTCATGATCTTGAACGACAGCGAGGATCGTATCGTTGCAAAACGATGTCGCTCTTATGACAATAATGTGACAGCGGCAATGGTGGCCCTGACAACCTGCACTTTCCGTAAACGTCAATTCGATTGCAAAATGCAACGCGGTGCGTAAGCTGGGGCCAAAGCAGATGGGAGATGCGATGATGGCAGCCACGGCGACGATGAACCGCCCTGCAGGCACGCAAGCTGCGCCGGTCGATCAGGATGTGCTGATCGTCGGCGCCGGGATTTCGGGCATCGGCATGGCGGCACATCTGCAAATGCGCTGCCCCGACCGCAGTTTCGGCCTCGTCGAACGTCGCGCCAATCTGGGCGGGACTTGGGATTTGTTCCGCTACCCCGGCATCCGCTCGGACAGCGACATGCACACGCTCGGCTTTGTTTTCGAACCGTGGAAGCATGAGAAATCGATTGCCGACGGCCCGGCGATCCTCGACTATCTCAACCGCATCGTCGACGAACGCGGCATCCGCGAACGCATCCGTTTCAACCGCAAAGTCATCGGCGCCGACTGGGACAGCGCGACGGCGCGCTGGACCGTGACGATGGAGGACGACGCCGGTGCAAAGTCGACGACGACGGCGCGATGGCTCTATCTCGGGTCGGGCTATTATGACTATGACGAGCCCTTCGACGCCAATTTCACGGGGCGCGAGGCGTTCAAGGGACAGATTGTCCATCCGCAATTCTGGCCCGAGAACCTCGACTATGCGGGCAAGAAGGTGGTGGTGATCGGATCGGGCGCCACCGCCGTGACCATCGTCCCGGCCATCGCCGACAACAGCGAGGGCAAGGGAGCGGAGCATGTGACGATGCTCCAGCGCACCCCGACATGGTATTTCATCCGCCCCGCAAAGGACGCACTCGCCAATTTCCTGCGCAAGATCCTGCCCGAGAAGGTCGCGTACAGGATCACGCGCTTTAAAAATGTGAAGCTGCAGGACATTGGCTTTCGCCGCGCGCGGACGAAGCCCGAAAAGGTCAAGGATTTCCTGACCGGCAAGCTCAAGGCGGCGCTCGGCGACCGCTATGACGAAGAGGCCTTCACCCCGCCCTATAATCCGTGGGATCAGCGGCTTTGCCTCGTCCCCGACGCTGACTTCTTTGAAGCAATGAAGGCCGACAAGGCATCGGTGGTCACCGATCATATCGAGCGCTTCGACGAAAGCGGCATCCTGCTCAAGTCGGGCCGCCACCTCGACGCCGATATCATCGTCACCGCAACGGGGCTCAAGCTGGCTGTTGCAGGGAAGATTCCCGTCCATGTCGACGGCGAGCGGATCGAATGGAGCGAGCATTTCTATTACAAGGCGTGCATGTTCTCGAACGTCCCCAATTTCGCTGCGGTGTTCGGATATCTCAACGCGTCGTGGACGCTGCGCGCCGACATCGTCGCCGAATATGTGTGCCGCGTGCTCAACCACATGCGCGCGACGGGGACCGAGGTGGCGACGCCCGCACTCGAAGACCCCGCCAGCCTGACCGAGGAGAATATCTTTGATTTCTCGTCGGGCTATATCCAGCGGTCGCTGCACATCATGCCCAAAAATGCCGATGCGCTGCCGTGGCGGCTCAACCAGGATTATGTCCACGACCGCGCTTATATGCGGAGCGGCCCGGTCGACGACGGCGTGCTGGCCTTCGGACATGCGAAGAGCGCGGCGACGGCCCCCGCGCTCGAGGCCGCCGAATAGCGCGCTCTGCCTAATCGACGTGCTCGGGTTTGCCCTCGCGCGAACCCTTGGCGAAATCCTCGAGCTGGCTTTCGCTCATGCTGTCGTACATGTCCTTCGATGCACCTTTCAGCTCGGACTTGGGCGTATCGCCACGCTTGGCGCTGAGCGCCGCGCCGGCGGCCTTTTGCTGGGCTTTGGATTTGGCTGGCATGACAATTCTCCTGTCTGCCCCCGCTATCCGTTAACGATCATCCCGCCATTGGGATGCAACACCTGACCCGACATATAGCTGCTGTCGTCGCAAGCGAGGAACAGAAAGGCGGGCGCGACCTCATTCGGCTCGCCTGGCCGCTTCATTGGCGTCGATTCGCCGAATTCCTCCACCTTCGACACGGGCGCGCCACCGCGCGGGTTGAGCGGCGTCCAGATCGGCCCCGGCGCGACGGCGTTCACCCGAATGCCCTTGTCGACCAGATTTTCGCTGAGCGAGCGCGTGAAAGCGGTGATCGCGCCCTTTGTGGCGCTATAATCGAGCAGGCCCGCCGACCCCTTGTACATCGTCACGCTCGTACAATTGACGATCGCCGCGCCTTTACCGAGATGCGGCAGCGCAGCCTGCACAAGATAGAACATGCCAAAGATATTCGTCTCAAAGGTGCGGCGAAGCTGCTCGGCCGAAATGTCGCGGATATCGGCGGCCGGATGCTGCTCGCCGGCATTGTTGACGAGGATGTCGAGGCGGCCGAGGCGCCCGACGGTTTTGGCAATGACCTTCTCGCAAGCCGCGGGCCTCCCGACATCCGCCTTGATCACCACCGCACGGCTCCCCTCATCGGTGACAATCTGCGCCGTCCGTTCGGCGTCCTCGCGATTCTCGTGATAGACGATGGAGACAGCGGCGCCTTCGCGCGCAAAAAGCGCGCACACGGCGCGGCCGATCCCGCTGTCGCCACCCGTGACGATCGCCACCTTGCCGTGGAGGCGTCCTGATCCCGGATAGCGCGGCTCCCATTTTGGCGCGCGGTCGAGGTCGGTCTCGCGATCGCTCGGCGGATCGGCGATCGATTGCGACTTGCCGACTTCCTGTTCGAGCTTGGCGGCGGCGCGCTTCTTGCCTTTCTTTTCCGCCGGCGTCTCGCCGACCTTTCCGGCCTTCGGTCGCTTCGCCATGAGAAAGTCCTTTCCGGTCAGTTGAGGGGGAGAAATTCGCGGGCAAATTCGGGCTTCACCGCATCGACTATGGCCCGCGACATGGGGAGGTTGACGCGATAGCTGCCCTCGGCCCATGGCCCGACCTCATAGGGCGCGATGGCGATGGTCAGCCGGTCGAGATGCTTGCCGTCCGACGAGCCAATCCACACCGTCTGCGCCGACGGGACCGGACATTCGCCAAAGGGGCCGTCCGCCGAGCGATCCCATTCGATACCTTTGCGCTCTTTGGCCTTGTTCAGCCGCGCGCACAGATCGTCCTTCGCCGCGCGGTCGAATGCGTCGGAACTCGTGAAAAGATCCATCGGGCGCAGCAACCGGGCGCGCGTGCGATCCCAGATCAGCGAATCGAAACTCAACATGCCGTGCGCGCCCCCAGTATAAGTGGCGATTTCGGAGGAGAGGCTGAGGAAACGCGGCGTATCCGTCACCCGCTCCCATTTCTGCAGGTGACTGTGCTGACGATAGGGAAAGCCACCCTTTTCAGCCGCGGTGCGGTCACGCCTCGCTGCCGCGATCAGCGCCTCGCGTTTTGTCTCGCGGTCATTGTCGAGCCACGCGGCGAGCTTGGCAATTCGTGCTGCCTCGACCGGATAGGCATAGGCAAATTCGACGAGTTCGTCCGACTGCCGCTCGTCGGACGCTTGCGCGCCGCGCGCGACAAGCTCCTCGGCACCCTCGGGGGGCGCCCCGGGCACCGACACGGCCTCGACCTCTTCGGCAAGGGGCGACGCCTTTTCGCTGCACGCGGCGATGACAAGCGATGCGGCCAGCAGCGCCGCGGGTACTTTAAGGTTCGTCACGATTCTCATTCCTCCCTCAACGCCGGGAATCGACAAAGTTTCCCGCCGCGCCTAGCAAAAGCGGATGACCGACTATTCCGACCTCGTGCAACCCGACAAGGGGCAGGACGCCCGCATCATCCACCTCGTCGACAAGAAGAGCTATGACAACTGGCTCAAGGGGCGCAGCGCGCGCGAACGCGCGGCGCTTGAGGCCGCAAACTACAAGCCCGACGGTTACGCCCATGCCATCTTGCCCGGCGACGTGCCTGAAAGCTGGTCGGTGGTTACGGCAGTCGCCGATGTCGACAGCCTGTCGGCCTGGTGCATTTCGAAGCTCGGCACCGTCCTCCCCGAAGGACGTTATCGGCTTGAGGGGCGCCAGCCAGGCAAGGCAATGTTCGGCTGGATGAGCGGCCAGTATCGATTTGATAACTACAAATCAAAGAGCGAGACTCGCGGGCCGCGCACCCTGCTTACCACCGACGTCGGCGCGATCGCGCCGATGGTCGCCGAGGTGCGCGCGGTCGCGCTGGTGCGCGATCTCGTCAACACCCCCGCCGCCGATATGGGACCCGCGACACTCGAAAAGACTGCCGAACGGATCGCCAAGGCGCACGGCGGCAAGCTGACCGTCACCAAGGGCGAGGCGCTCGAACAGGGCTATCCGATGATTCACGCGGTCGGGCGCGCGGCGGCCAAGCATCATGCGCCGCGCCTCATCGAGATCGACTGGGGCAAGGATCAGCATCCTCGGGTTGCGCTGGTCGGCAAGGGGATCAGCTTCGACAGCGGCGGGCTCGACATCAAGCCCGCTTCGGGGATGCGACTGATGAAAAAGGACATGGGCGGCGCCGCGCACGTCCTCGCGCTCGCCGAACTGGTGATGGCGAGCGGCCTTCCCGTCCGGCTCCATTGCCTCGTCGCGGCGGCCGAGAATGCGATTTCGTCCGACGCCTTTCGCCCCGGCGACGTGCTCAAAAGCCGCAAGGGGCTGACGGTCGAGATCGGCAATACCGACGCCGAAGGGCGCCTCGTCCTCGGCGACGCACTCGCGCGCGCGGGCGAGAGCAAGCCCGAGTTGATCGTCGATTTCGCGACTTTGACCGGCGCAGCACGCGTTGCGCTCGGCCCCGACCTTCCCGCCCTTTACGCCAATGACGACACGCTGGCTGACGACCTGCTCACGAGCGGGACCGAGCGCGACGATCCGCTGTGGCGCATGCCACTGTGGGACGGTTATGCCGAGTTGCTCGAAACCGACATCGCCGACCTTGGCAACGCGGGCAGTTCGCCCTTTGCGGGGTCGATCACCGCGGCACTCTTCCTCCAACGCTTCATTCCCGACAAGACCACTTGGGCGCATTTCGACACCTTCGCCTGGCGACCGACGGCAAAGCCCGGCCGGCCAAAGGGCGGCGCGGCGCTCGGGCTGCGCGCGGCATGGGCGATGCTGCAGTCACGCTACGACCGGCGCGGCAAACGGGAAGCGGCTTGATAAACTTCGTCCGGCTGGGCTAATGCCGCGCGATTCCGCCAGCGGCGGCTATTCGGATAGTGACAGGACAATAGGTGACTGGAGAAAGCGGCGATAATCAGGTCTCTTCGCGGGTACGGATGGGGCGGCCCGGTGTCGCTGGCGCCGGCCGCGATCGCTTTGGCCTGACCGGCGTTTCGCAGTCCTTTGATCCGCGCATCGTTGCGATCCGGCCCGACCTCGCCGATATCGCGGTCGCAGGCCGCTATTTCGCGCCCCATTATGCCGCGCCGATGATGCGGAGCGGCGCGCTGCCGGCCGCGGCGATGCGCGCTTCCCCGGCGACCGACGCCGAACAGACAAGCGAATTGCTGTTCGGCGAAGGATTTGCGCTTCTCGACATCACCGGCGGCTGGGCGTGGGGTTACAGCCTCGCCGACCATTATGTCGGCTATATCGCCGCCGACGCGCTCGCCGCACCGATTGCCCCGACCCACCGCGTTATTGCGCGCGAATCGATCGTCCACAGCGCGCCCGATGCCGCGAGCGGCGGCTCGGCGATCGTCCCGCGCGGCGCGCTGGTGATGGGAGAGGCGCAGGGCGAGTGGCTCGCCACCTCGCACGGATATTTTCCCTTGGCGGCGCTTGCCGAGGTCGACGAAACCGACAGCGACCCCGTGGCGGTTGCAGAGGATCTGATCGGCACGCCCTATCTTTGGGGCGGACGCACGGCGAAAGGTATCGACTGTTCGGGACTGGTCCAGCTCGCCTGGCATGCGGCAGGCGTACAGCTGCCGCGCGACAGCGACCTGCAGCTCGATGCGCTCGGCCCCGACAAGGATGTGGCGCCGGGCGATCTGGCGCGCGGCGACCTTGTCTTCTTCCCCGGCCATGTCGGGATCGTGGCCGACGGGGGGACCATCGTCCACGCCAGCCAGCACTGGAACGAAGTGCGCGCCGAACCGCTCGCCGACCTTGTCGCGCGCTCGGCCGCCGAAGGAAATGACCCCGCCGTGCTCGGCTACAAGCGGCCGCGCTGACGCATGACACAGTCGATCTTCATCGACGGCGCTGCCGGTACCACGGGGCTCGAAATCGCCGAACGACTGGCGGGGCGGAGCGAATTTTCGCTGATCGCGCTCGACGAAGCGCGGCGCAAGGACGCCGATGCGCGCCGCGAGGCGCTCAACGACGCCGATTTTGTCATCCTGTGCCTCCCCGACGATGCGGCGCGCGAAGCGGTCGCGATGATCGCTAACGAACGAACGCGCGTCATCGATGCCTCGACCGCACACCGCGTCGCGCCCGGCTGGACCTATGGCTTTCCCGAAGTCAGCGGCCATGATGCGGTTGCGGCTGCCGCGCGCGTCAGCAATCCCGGCTGCTATTCGACCGGATTCATCGCGCTGCTCGCGCCGCTCGTGCGCGCGGGACTGCTCCCCGCCGACTGGCCCTATAGTTGCAACGCAGTCAGCGGCTATTCGGGCGGCGGCAAGGCGCTCATCGAACGCTTCGAGCAGGACCGCGACATTGCATGGCGCGGCTATGCGCTGACGCTCGGCCACAAGCATGTGCCGGAGATGCAGGCGCATTGCGGCCTGTCGGTCGCGCCCTTGTTCACCCCTGCGGTGATTCCTGCGCATCGCGGCATGGTCGTCGAAATCCCACTGCCGCTCGCCGCTATGCCGCGCGCTGCCAACCCTGATGCGCTGCGCGCCGCTCTGGCCGAATTTTATGCGGGCAGCGCGATCGTCACGATGGGCGAGGCACCTGCCAGTGGCGAAATGCTGCTGCGCGGCTCCGAGGAGGGTGGCGACCAAATCGAACTGTTCGTGTTCGGCAATGGTGACGGCAGCCAGGCGCGGCTCGTTGCGCGGCTCGACAACCTCGGCAAGGGCGCAAGCGGAGCGTGCGTCCAGAACCTCAATATCATGGCAGGATTGCCCGAGACCGCGAGCCTGCGACTCTGACCTCAGTGAACCGTGTCGAGCGCGGTGTCGATCGACAGATAGGTAATCAACCGTTCGATCTGGCGCCAGCGCGCAAAGTGGATGTGGTTCCCAAGGACGCGGAACTGCTCCGCGCGCGCCGCGGCGGCAAAGCCGGCTTCATCGCCATGTTCGCGGATGAGCGCGTCGGCTTCGTCGACCGCACCGCGGTCGGTCAAATATGGCGCTTGCAATTGCATATCGTTCCCGGCCCTCTCGATCGCCGACCTACCTACCCCCGCGCCCCTGACTGCGCCGTTCCCAACCGTGATGAACAAATGGGTAAGCATATTTCGGGACCAGACTTGGGCTGCGTTTCGCCCCTTTGCCGCCGCGCCGCGCGCGTGTAGGAAAAGACCATGCGCAAGATCCTGAAATATGTCGCCCTCGGCCTTTTGGTGCTGCTGATCGCCGGAGGTGTCACGCTTTACGTCATGTCGCGCCCCGACATCGCGCGTTTCTCAACCGCCGAACTCAGTGGCCGCGTCCCCGTGATGGCGTCGCAACGCACCGAGACTTTCCCGACGATCAACGTGCCAGAGGCGACAAGCTGGCCCGCCGGCGAGGCGCCGCGCGCCGCGCAGGGATTGACCGTTGGCCGCTTTGCCGAAGGGCTCGACCATCCGCGCACGATCCTGGTCCTGCCCAATGGCGATGTGCTCGTCGCCGAAGCACAGAGCCCGCCGCGCGACACGTCGGGCATCGAAGGCATGGTGATGGGCCGGCTGATGAGCAAGGCGGGCGCAGGCGGCGTCTCGGCCAACCGCATCACCCTGCTCCGCGACGCCGATGGCGACGGCAAGGCCGAAGTGAAGACCCCCTATATCACCGGGCTCAACTCGCCCTATGGCATGGCGCTGGTCGGCGAAACGCTTTACGTCGCCAACACCGACGCCCTGCTCGCCTTTCCCTATGTCGAAGGCGAGACTGCAATGAGCGCCAAGCCCGAAAAAATCGTCGACCTCCCCGCCAAGGGCACCAACCGCCACTGGACCAAGAGCCTCGCCGCGGCGCCGAACGGCTGGCTTTACATCGGTGTCGGCGCCGATTCGAATATCGGCGAGGCGGGGATGAACCGCGAGTTCCGCCGCGCGAGCGTGCTCGAAGTGCGCCCGGAACAGAAATATATGCGTACCTATGCCGCGGGCATTCGCAACCCTGTCGGGCTTGCCTTTTATCCCGGCACCGACCGGCTGTGGACCGTGGTCAACGAGCGCGACATGATCGGCAGCGACCTTGTCCCCGACTATCTGACCGACGTAGCCGAAGGCGATTTCTACGGCTGGCCCTGGTATTATTGGGGTGGCTTCATCGACCCGCGCGTCCCGCCCGAGGCGGAGGATCGCCGCCAATATGTGAAGCGCCCCGAATATGGGCTGGGCGCACACACTGCACCGCTCGGCATGACATTCACCGACGGCCTCGACCTTGGCGAGCGCTGGGCGAACGGCGCCCTCGTCGCACGGCATGGATCATGGAATCGCGATCCTGTGGCAGGCTATGACGTTGTGTTCGTCAAGTTCGGCGCGAACCGCAAGCCGGTCGATGCGCTGCCGGTCACCCTGCTCGACGGATTCCTTGCCCCGGATACAAAGACTACGCGCGGGCGCCCCGCCGACGTCAAGGTTGCAAAGGACGGCAGCGCGCTGATCGCCGACGATACCGGTGGGGTTATCTGGCGGGTTGCGAAGGGAGGCTAAAAGGCATCGTCCCCGCACAGGCGGGGACCACTGGCAGCCTTGCTCCCACCCTCGGCCTAAAACGATGGCAACCCCGCCTTCGCGGGGGCGAAGGTCTTTAGACCCGCATCGGCATCAGCACGTAAAGCGCCGGGCTTTTCTCGCTTTCGCGGATCAAGGTCGGGGCGTTGGCGTCGGCGAGGTGGAGCTCGACGCTGTCGCCGTCGACCTGGCCCAAAATGTCGCTGAGATAGCGGGCGTTGAAGCCGATCTCCATCGCGTCGCTGTCATAGCCTGCGGCGAGTTCTTCGGCCGCGGTGCCGTTTTCGGGGCTGGTCACGCTGAGCGTGATGCGGTCCTTGTCGAGCCCGACCTTCACCGCGCGCGTCTTTTCGCTCGCAATCGTCGACACGCGGTCGACGCCCTGGAACAGGCTCTTGGGATCGACCTTCAGCAGCTTGTCATTCGCCGTCGGGATGACGCGGCTGTAGTCGGGGAAGGTGCCGTCGATCAGCTTCGACGTCAGCACCGCATGGCCCAGCGTAAAGCGGATCTTGGTCGCCGACAGGCTGATCTCGACATTGCCCTCGGCCTCGTCGAGCAGCTTGCGGATTTCGCCGATGCATTTGCGGGGTACAATGACGTCGGGCATGCCGCTCGCGCCTTCGGGGCGCGTCACCGTGTAACGCGCGAGGCGGTGGCCGTCGGTCGCCGCGGCCTTGAGCACAGGACCCGTCGCATCCTCGGCGACATGGAAGAAGATGCCGTTCAGATAATAGCGCGTTTCCTCGGTCGAGATGGCAAAACGCGTCTTGTCGATAATCTGGATGAGCTCGGCGACGGGCAGCTCAAAGCTCGTCGGCAGGTCACCCTCGGCGATCACCGGAAAGTCGTCGCGCGGCAGCGTCGGCAGGTTGAAGTTGGAGCGGCCGGCCTTGACCTGCATCTTGCCCTCGGCGGCAGCGAGGCTGACCTCGGCCCCCTCGGGCAGCTTGCGCGCGATCTCGAAAAGCGTGTGCGCCGACACGGTTGTCGTGCCCGGCGTTTCAACCTTGGCCGCGATGGTTTCGACGACCTGCAAGTCGAGGTCAGTCGCCATCAGCTTCAGGCTGCCCGACGCGTCGGCTTCGATCAGGACGTTCGACAGGATGGGGATGGTATTGCGCCGCTCGACCACCGACTGGACATGGCCGAGGCTCTTGAGCAGCACCGCACGTTCGATCGTCGCTTTCATCTAATCCATCATCCCTGTGTCTGTCAGGATTGCCCTGGGAAATTCGGCGGCGCGGGCCAGCATGCCCCGAATCCCGTTCGCCGAAAAATGTCCACCTTCCTTAACGAACGCAACGCGCCGCGCAAGCCAAGCTTGCATTGCAGCGCCATTCGCGCGAACGAAGGCGCGATGCGGCGCGCGGCCTTCTTTTCTCTCATTCTGGTCCTCCTGCCCGCCGCGGCGCTCGCGGCGCCGCGCACGGCGCTCGGCATTTTCGAGGATTGGGGCGCCTTTCGCGAGGCGAGGACGCCGCGCTGCTTTGCGATTGCCGAGCCGTCGGCTTCGATCGGTCGCGCGCAGGAAAAGCCCTATGCGAGCATCGGATATTGGCCGCGGTCGCGTATCCGCGGGCAATTCTATATCCGCCTGTCGAAACCGCGCCTTGACGGCAGCGAATTGCGCCTGACCGTCGGCAGCCGCCGCTTCATCCTCGCCGGCAACGGCGCCCACGGTTGGGCGAGCGATGCCCGGATGGACGCCGCGATCATCGGCGCCATGCGTTCGGCCCAGACCATGCGTGTCGAAAGCCGCGCGGCGAGTGGGGGTGCGATTTCGGACCGGTACCGCCTGCGCGGCGCAGCGACCGCGATCGACGCCGCCGCACTTGGCTGCGCAAAGCTTCGATAGCGGGCTCGCGCTAACCGCGCGCCACTCGCTTCAGTTCGAGCGCCAGGAAATCGAGCACGGTGCGAACGCGCGGGACGTGGCGCAGCCTTTCGTGCACGAGCAGCCAGAGGCCGGTGGTGTCGTCCTTTCGCGGCGGTATGCAGCGCACCAGTTCGGGGTCGCTGTCCGCCAGAAAGCTGGGAAGGATTGCAAGCCCCATCCCCGACCGGACACCGGACAACAGCCCCGCGGCGCTGTCATATTGCATGACGACCGAATCCTCGAGGCCGTGCCGTTGCAACCACGCCTTATAGGGTCCCCAGACGTTACCCCCACCCCCGATGAAGGGGTGCAAGATAAGGTCGTCGCGGCGCTGGGGTTTGCCGTGGAGTTCCGCATATTCGCGGCTGCAATAGAGCGTCCAGGGATTATCGGCGACGCGGCGACCGACCAGTCCTCCCCCCGACGGTTGCTTGCTGCTGCGGATTGCGATGTCGGCCGCGCCCGCAGCGAGGTCGCGCGTTTCGTCTGCCGAGTCGACCTGCAAGTGAATTTCGGGATGCGCGGTGCGGAGCGCGCGGAGGATCGGAGGCAGAATCGTGACCGCGATCATTTCCATCGTGGTAAGACTTACCGTCCCTGCCGTATCGCGCGACCTTGCGCCAGCGGCCTGATCAAAGCGCTCGGCGGCATCGCGCACCGCCGCCGCGTGACCCAGCATCGCTTCCCCAACCGGAGTCAGCGCATATCCCGCCTGCCGTCGCTCGAACAGGGCGAGCCCCGTCGCCTCCTCCAGCGCCGCGATTCGCCGCGCGACCGTCGTCTGGCTGACGCGCAGCGCCTGCGCCGCGGCGAGCGTGCTGCCCGTTTCCGCCACGGCGAGAAAGGATTTGAGGTCGTTCCAGTCGTACATGGTGCGCCGGCTCATACGCCCACTCGCGCGGTTCTGCAATTTCGCAGAATGGTCGCGCAACATCGTTGCTCCCGGCGCGCGCGACGATTGCCTAAATTGGCTCCACCGGCTTCCTCCCCTCCCTAAACAGCCGGCCGATGGAGACATATGATGAAAAAGCATCTGATCCTCGCCGCCCTGGTTACCATCCAGCTGGGCGTGCCTGCCTATGCCGAACCCGCTTCCACCCAGCGGACGGCCTTTATCCACCATAGCGACCTCGATCTGGCGACCAAGTCGGGACAGGACCGGCTCAAGCACCGGATCTGGCGCGCCGCCGCCGATGTGTGCGGAACCGCGCATGAATTCGACCTCGAAGGCAAGAATGAAGTTCGCAAATGCCGCCGCGAGACGGCTCAAGTCGCTTCGGCCCAGGCCGACGAACTCGTCGCGGCCGCGCGCGGGAGCCAGCCGATCCTCCTTACGGCCGCGCAATAACAGACATTCCGTCCAGGTCTTTTCGGACTCCTCTACTCCCGCGCGTCGGACGACGCGCGGGTCTTTTTGCGCCCTTCATCCGCCATGATTGCGCAACCGGGCGTTCGTGCCTATATGCGCGCGCATCATGCAGATTCCCGGCCATATCGACCCCGTGACGACGGGCACCGTCCCGCTGCGCGGCGGTAACCGCATCGACCTTGTCGGGTTGACGCGCGATGGCGTGCGTGCGGCGCTCGAAGAGGCCGGGCTCGACGCCAAGGCTGCGAAGCTTCGCGCGAAGCAGATCTGGCACTGGATCTATCATCGCGGCGTCACCGATTTCGACGCGATGACCGACATCGCCAAGGCGATGCGTCCCTGGCTGACCGAGCGATTCATCGTCGGGCGCCCCACGGTTGTCACCGCGCAGGTGTCGAACGACGGCACCCGCAAGTGGCTGCTCGCCGCCGCCGACGGCCAGGAATATGAAATGGTGTTCATCCCCGACGCCGACCGCGGAACGCTCTGCGTGTCGAGCCAGGTCGGCTGTACCCTGAACTGCCGCTTCTGCCACACCGGCACGATGCGCCTCGTGCGTAATCTGGCCGCGGGCGAGATCGTCGGGCAAGTGCTGCTTGCGCGCGACGCGCTCGGTGAATGGCCGAAGGGGACGATGGCATCGAGCGCGGATATCGAAGACGAGGACGACGACGCGGGCCATTACACCGCCGACGGCCGCATGCTCACCAACATCGTGATGATGGGCATGGGCGAGCCGCTCTATAATTTCGACGAGGTCAAGGGCGCGCTCAAGATCGTGATGGACGGCGACGGCCTTGCGCTGTCGAAGCGGCGCATCACCCTGTCGACGAGCGGCGTCGTTCCGATGATGGCGCGCGCTGGCGAAGAGATTGGCGTCAACCTCGCTGTTTCGCTTCACGCGGTGAACAAGGAAGTGCGCGACGAGATCGTCCCGCTCAACCGAAAATACGGCATCGAACAACTGCTCGAAGCCTGCGCCGCCTATCCAGGCGCCAATAATGCGCGGCGCATCACGTTCGAATATGTGATGCTGAAGGACAAGAACGACAGCGATGCCGACGCGCGCGAATTGGTGCGGCTGATCAAGCAGTATCGGCTGCCCGCAAAGGTCAATCTGATCCCCTTCAACCCGTGGCCCGGCGCGCCCTATGAATGTTCGTCGCCCGAGCGCGTGCGCGCGTTCAGCAACCTGATTTTCGAGGCGGGGATCTCGGCGCCGATCCGCACCCCGCGCGGTCGCGATATCATGGCCGCGTGCGGGCAGCTCAAGAGCGCCGCGACCAAGCCGACGCGCGCCGAACTCGATCGAATTGCCGAGGAAAAACAGGCCGCGCTGGGCTGATCACGCGCGTTTTCCGCCTGAACGCCGCATGAACAATTCTATACCGTGTTGTAAAAATAACACAGGTAAGAAAATTGTCACAGTCTGAACGATCCGTTCATTGAAGCGACAGCCGCAATCGCCATTTAGAGCTCCGGGCCGCGACCCAAAAGGGCGGGCTCGAATCATAATGAAGGATATAAGACGATGAAAAAATTCGCAGTTGCAGCAGCTCTCCTCTCTGCCGTTGTCGCCACCCCCGCACTCGCCGCTCCCGGCGGTGAAGGCCGTGTCGAAGTTCGCGGCGGCCTGATCACCGGTAACGGGATCGACGAAGGCACGCTCGGCCTTGCCGCCGGCTATGACTTCGACCTCGGCAGCACCGCGTTCGCCGGCGCCGAAGTTGCGGGTGACAAGGTGCTCGTCGACGGCGCCGACGTCCAGTTCTCGGCCGGTGGCCGCGTTGGTGCCAAGATCGGCTCGAACGGCAAGCTCTTTGCCACCGCCGGTTACACCTTCAGCGACATCGACGATCCCTATGTCGGTGCGGGCTATCAGCACAAGTTCGGCTCGAACGTCTATGGCAAGGTGGAATATCGCCACCAGTTCATCGGCAACTTCGGTGACTTCGACACGATCACCGCGGGCGTCGGCTTCGCTTTCTGATTTTCGGAACAGCGATTGAAACGGGAAGGGGCGGCCTTTACGGGCCGCCCCTTTTCATTTGCCTCGCCGCCGTTGGCGTTGCATCGGTCCGCCGAAGGAGTCTTATGGAGCATCGCATTGACGCCCTACTCACCGGAAGGGCACGCACCTTTCGCGGGACCGAAAAGAGCGCCATCGCCAAAACCCTTGTGGACGGCCCGCGCAAAGTCGGATTGCTCGGTATCGAAGGCGACGAGCAAGCCGACCTGACCGTCCATGGCGGGCCCGACAAGGCGATCCATCACTACCCGCGCGATCATTATTCCTTCTGGGACGAGATGTTCGGCGGCCACGCATTGCTCGCCAACGCGGGCGCGTTCGGCGAAAATGTCTCGACAATCGGCCTTGTCGAGGCCGAAGCCTGCATCGGCGACCGCTTCCGGCTCGGCAGTGCGCTCGTCGAAATCAGCCAGGGGCGCCAGCCGTGCTGGAAACTCGGCCACCGCTTCGGTATCGCGAGCGTTCCGGCGACAGTGGTCAAGACGCGGCGCAGCGGCTGGTACTATCGCGTGATCGAGGAAGGGGCGGTCGCGGCGGGCGACGCACTCGCCCTTGTCGATCGCCCGATGCCCGAATGGACCGTCGAACGCGTGTTCGGCCTGCTCATTGGCGGCGGAGGCAAGCGCGAGCCCGCGGCTTTGCGCGAGCTGTCGGGCATGGATGTGCTGGCAACGACGTGGCGCACGCGCGCCGAAAAACCGCTGGGATGACGCGTTAGGGGACCGTCCGGTCATTCGCCGTCGGGCAACGCCTCTCCGACCAACGGTGCCAATGCCTCGGCAATCACCGTCACCCCTTTGGCATTGGGATGAAGATCATCACCCAGCATCAGTGACTTGTCGGTTATTACCCCATCGAGAATGAAGGGGTAGAAGCTGACATCATATTTACCCGCCAGCTCGGGATAGATGGGATTGAAAGCGTTCGCATAGTCGCTGCCGAGATTGGGCGCCGCCATCATTCCTGTGAGCAGCACCGGAATCTCGCGCTTCTTGAGCTCGGCAAGCATCGCGTCAAGATTGGCACGCGTCTGCTCCGGCCCGATGCCGCGCAGCATGTCGTTGCCGCCTAGCCCCAGCACGACGAGCGCGGGCTTGGTCTTCGCATTGTCGAGGACATAAGAGAGCCGCTGGCGCCCCGCCGCGCTCGTATCGCCCGATACGCCTGCACTCTGAACGCGCGCGACCACGCCATCCTCGGCAAGTGCGGCCTGAAGCTGCGGCGCCAGCCCCTCCTTCGGCCCAAGCTGGTATCCAGCATAAAGGCTGTCGCCGAACGCAATCACGAGCGGTGCGCCGGCAGGAATGGCGGCAGTCTTGGCAGGCGCCGCCGCCTTGTCGTTCGTCGATGCCGATGGCGCGTCCGCCGAGCCGCACGCGGCGAGCGGTTGGCAAAGCGCGACCGCGCAACCATATATCAACGCAGAACGCCATCCAGCCGTTTTCATTCCAAAGGGCCCCTTCTTGACCGACGCCACCCGACCATCGCCCGAACCGGCGATCGCCGCCCATAATGTGACGCTGACGCTGGGAAGCGACAAGACCCCCGTCGAAATTTTGCGCGGCGTCGATCTGGAAGTCGCGGCAGGAAGCTCGGTCGCGCTGCTCGGCCCGTCCGGTTCGGGCAAGAGTTCGCTGATGGCGGTACTCGCCGGACTCGAACGCGCTAGCAGCGGGACGATCAAGGTCGCGGGGCTCGACTTCGGCACGATGGACGAGGACGACCTCGCACGCGCGCGGCGCGGACGCATCGGTATCGTCCTGCAGGCTTTCCACCTGCTTCCGACAATGACCGCGCTCGAGAATGTCGCCGTCCCGCTCGAGCTTGCGGGCCACGCCGATCCCTTCGGTCGCGCCGCCGCCGAGCTTGAGGCGGTCGGGCTTGGCCATCGCCTCACCCATTATCCCGCGCAGCTTTCGGGCGGCGAACAACAGCGTGTCGCCATCGCGCGCGCGATGGCGAGCGAGCCTGCGATCATCTTCGCCGATGAGCCGACAGGCAATCTCGACACGGCAACGGGTCACAGCATCATCGAACTCATCTTCGCGCGCCGCGCCGCGCTCGGCGCGACCTTGCTCATCATCACGCACGACCCCGAACTCGCCGAGCATTGCGACCGCGTCGTCGTGATGCACGACGGGCGGATCGAGGAACGGGCGTGAGCGAGGCAATATCAAATCCTCCCCACTTGTGGGGAGGTGGCAGCGGCGGAGCCGCTGACGGAGGGGGCTCGCGGCCTGATACCTCGGTGATGGCCGCTACCCCCCTCCACCGTCCTTTGGACGGTCCCCCTCCCCGCAAGCGGGGAGGATTTTGATGCTCCCCCTCGCGAGCCTCTGGCGCATTGCGCGGCGCGACCTTGCGGCGCGTATCCGTGGCCTTCGCCTGCTCGCCGTGTGCCTCTTTCTCGGCGTCGCGACGCTTGCCGCCATCGGCAGCCTGACCCGCGGCATTACCTCCGAACTCGAGGCGCGCGGGCAGACGATCCTCGGCGGCGATATCGAATTCAGCCTTCCGCAACGACAAGCGACCGACGCCGAAATGGCGGCGTTCCGTGCTGCCGGCACCGCTTCGGCAACCGTGCGGATGCGCGCGATGGCGAATGCGCCGGGCGGCGACGCGCTGCTCGCCGAACTCAAGGCCGTCGACGCCGCCTATCCTCTCTATGGCACGATGCGCACCGACGATGGCGCGCGTCGCGGGCCGCCCCCGCCCGGAGCGGTTTGGATCGGCGCCGACCTCGCTTCGCGGCTCGACCTCAAAGTCGGATCCAGTGTGAAGTTCGGCGAAAAAGCGTTCGTTATCGACGGCATCATCGCCGAAGAGCCCGACCGGCTTGGCGAAGGATTCACGCTCGGCCCCGTCGCACTGATCGGCATCGGCGACCTTGACGCGACGCAGCTTATCCAGCCCGGCAGCCTGTTCGAGAGCAAATATCGCATCCGATTGCCCGCGGGAGCCAACCCCGAAACCGTCGGCAAGCAATTGACCGAACAATTCCCCGGCGCGGGGTGGGACATTACCGACCGCAGCAACGGCGCCCCCGGAACGCGCCGCTTCATCGAGCGCATGGGCCAGTTCCTCGCGCTCGTCGGACTTGCCGCGCTCGTTATCGCAGGAATCGGTGTCGGCAATGGCGTCGCAAGCTATTTGTCGGGCAAGCGGCCTGCGCTGGCAACGCTCAAGGTGCTCGGCGCCGACAGCGCGACGGTCGCGCGCATCTATGGGCTTCAGATTGTCGCGGTCGCCGCCGTGTCGATCGTCGCGGGACTCGCGGTCGGTGCGCTCATCCCCTCGGCGATTGGGTGGATCGCGGGCGATGTGCTGCCAGTCAAGCCCGGCTTCGCCCTCTATCCGCTCCCGCTGGCGGTGAGCGCCGCCTATGGCCTGCTCATTGCGCTCGCCTTTGCGCTGCCGCCGCTATCGGCGACACGCCACGTCACCGCCGCGGGCCTCTACCGCGCGACCGTCAGCGGCGCGGCGCGCATCGGCAAGCGCACGATCGCGGCGGTCGTGATCGCCTTCGCGGCCATCGTCGCACTCGCGGTCGGCACCGCGCGCGAGCCGCTGTTCGCGCTGAGCTTCATCGGCGCCGCGGTTGGGCTGCTTCTCATCCTCGTCTTCCTCGGCTGGCTCGTCCGCCGCACCGCGAGCCGCCTGCCGCGCCCGCGCCGCCCGCTGCTGCGCCTTGCGCTGGCGAACCTCCATCGGCCTGGCTCTGCCACCGGCGCGCTCGTCGTCGCGCTCGGCCTCGGCCTCACCCTCTTCGTCACCCTCGCCGCGATCCAGACGAGCATCACAGCGGAGATTTCGCGCACCGTGCCGCAGCGCGCGCCAAGTTTCTTTGTGCTCGACATCCCGCGCGACCGCAGCACCGAATTCCGCGCGATGGTGACCGCCGCCGACAAGGGCGCCGAGCTCAACCTGATCCCCGCACTGCGCGGCAGCGTCACCGAATTCCGTGGCCAGCGCGTCGACGAGCTCGAACAATTGCCGGAGGGCGCGTGGGTGCTGCGCGGCGACCGCGGGCTGACCTACAGCCCCGCGCTGCCCAACGGCAGCACGCTCGTCGGCGGCGAATGGTGGGCAGCCGATTACAGCGGCCCGCCGCTCGTCAGTGTCGAACAGGAGGTTGCCGCATCGCTTGGCCTCGAAATCGGCGATACGCTGTCTGTAAACGTGCTGGGGGTCGAAGTGCAGGCGCGCGTTGCCTCGTTCCGCACTGTCGACTGGGACAATTTCGGGCTCAACTATGTGCTCGTTTTCTCGCCGGGCAGTTTCGACGCCGCCCCGCACAATATGGTCGCGACGGTCTCAGTCGACGAGGCAGCGGAAACCGGCCTTGCGCGCAGCATTCCACGCGCCTTCCCCTCGGCATCGCTCATCGCGGTGCGCGATGTCGTCAGCCAGGTCACGATCCTGCTCACGCAGATGAGCCAGGCGATCGCCGCCGCCGCCAGCATCGCGATCCTCGCGGGCATCGCGGTGCTCATCGGCGCGATCGCCGCGAGCCGCGAGCGCCGCGTCTATGACAGCGTGATCCTGAAGCTGCTCGGCGCGACGCGTGGTCAGATTCTGGGAGCGCAGGGGATGGAATATGCGCTGCTTGCATCGGTGCTCGCGTTGCTCGCGCTGGGGCTCGGACTGGCCGGGGCGTGGTATGTGGTGACGCAGCTTTTCGAATTCACCTTCGCGCCCGATCCGCTGATTGTCGGCCTGACCCTGCTCGGCGGCGCAGGCCTGTCCTTCCTGATCGGGATCGCGGGAAGCTGGCCGCTCCTCTCGGCAAAGCCGGCGCAGGCGCTGCGGAGCCTCTAGTCGATCAGCCTGACCAGCGCCGATACGGCGGCAATGCCGAGCACAAGCGCGACCATCGTCTGCCAGACATGCGGCGGCACGCTGCCGAAATGGCGCCCGCCCAGGCGGTTGCCGAACCACATCGGCGGAAAGAGCAGCAGGGACAGCAGGAAGAGCTTCCACGTCGCGATCCCGACCCACAGCGCCGCGAGCGTCCCGGCAATCGCGGTCAGGAAAAAGATCAGCAGCATCGACGCGCGCGACGTGCGCGGGTCGAGCGCGCGGCGGAGGTAAAAGGGCACAACGGGCGGCCCCGGCATCGCCGCAAAGCCGGTCAACACGCCCGAGACCAACCCGGTCCCCGCGACCGCGATACGCCCCGGGCGGTGCCCCGCCGGCTGCTTGGGCAGCAACACCGCGACAAAGGCACCAACCGCGACGAGCGTGATCAACAGCCTCGCCACCTCAGGCCGCGTCGCATCGAGCGCGACCATGCCCACCGGCGTCGTCGCCATCGCAATGAGCCCGATCGGCAGCGCGGTCGCGCGGTCGGCATCGGCCAGGATGATGTTGATACCGACCGGTCCGATCAAAAGCTGAAGCAGAATGCCCAGCACCACCGCCTCGCCCGGCGGGACGATCAGGCCCAATAACGGCACGAGAATGATCGCCATCCCGAACCCCGTCAGCCCGCGCACATAGGCTGCCCCAAAGGTCATCGCCGCCGCACCGGCAAAGGTCAGCGGCGCGAGGTCGACTAGGTCGGCAAGCACGTTCAATCTTTGCGCAGATCCGGCGGCGTCGCTTCGGCCTTCAGCATCGCGATCGCTTCGGAAAGCGGCATGATGCGCTGGCCATCCTGGCCGAGCGTACGGATCGCAACCGTGTTTTCCTCTGCCTCGCGCTTGCCGACGACGAGCAGGTACGGAACCTTGGCGAGGCTGTGTTCGCGGACCTTGTAGTTGATCTTTTCGTTGCGCAGGTCCGTGTCGACGCGGATGCCCGCGGCGACGAGCTGCGCGACCGCCTCCTTCGCATAATCGTCGGCATCGCTGACGATCGTGGCGACCACCGCCTGCACCGGTGCGAGCCACGTCGGAAAGCGGCCGGCGAAATGTTCGATCAAGATGCCGATGAAGCGCTCATAGCTGCCGAAGATCGCGCGGTGGAGCATCACTGGGCGATGCCGCTCGCCGTCTTCGGCCACATAAGAGGCGTCGAGCCGTTCGGGAAGCACGCGGTCCGACTGGATCGTTCCCACCTGCCACGTCCGGCCGATCGCGTCGGTCAGATGCCATTCGAGCTTGGGCGCATAGAAGGCGCCCTCGCCCGGCAATTCTTCCCAGCCATAGTCGTCGGTCGCAAGCCCCGCGCGCGCCACCGCGGCGCGCAGTTCGGCCTCGGCCTTGTCCCACATCTCCTCGCTGCCGAAGCGCTTTTCGGGGCGCAGCGCGAGTTTGATCGCATAGCTGTCGAAGCCCATGTCCTTGTAGATGCGGTCGGCGAGTTCGCAGAAAGCCTGCACCTCGTCGACGATCTGGTCTTCGCGGCAAAAGATATGCGCGTCGTCCTGCGTGAACTGGCGCACGCGCATCAGCCCGTGGAGAGCGCCGTGCGGTTCGTTGCGGTGACAGCAGCCGTTTTCGTAGAAACGCAGCGGCAGATCGCGATACGACTTGATCCCCTGGCGAAAGATCAGGACGTGCGCGGGACAGTTCATCGGCTTGAGCGCCATCCATTCGGCGGCGTCCGAAACCAGCGGCCCCTCGTCTTCGGTATTCGGTACCTCGTCGGGGATGACGAACATATTCTCGCGATATTTGCCCCAGTGGCCCGATTGTTCCCACTGGCGCGCATCCATCACCTGCGGCGTCTTGACCTCGCGATAGCCCGCCGCGTCGATGGCACGGCGCATATAGGCCTCAAGCTCGCGCCAGACGATATAGCCGTGCGGGTGCCAGAACACGCTGCCGTGCGCCTCTTCCTGCAAGTGGAAGAGGTCCATTTCGCGCCCCAGCTTTCGATGGTCGCGCTTGGCGGCCTCCTCGAGCCGGTGGAGATGCGCGTCGAGTTGTTTCTTGTTGAGCCAGCCGGTGCCATAGATGCGCGTGAGCTGCGCGTTGCGCTGGTCGCCGCGCCAATAGGCGCCCGCGACGCGCATCAGCTTGAACGCCTGGGGGTCAACCTTGCCCGTGCTCGCAAGATGCGGGCCGCGGCACATGTCGAGCCAGTCGTCGCCCGACCAATAGACGGAAAGTTCCTCGCCCTCGGGCAATTCCTTTGCCCATTCGGCCTTGAAGACCTCGCCTTCCTTTTCCCATTTGGCGATCAGCGCATCGCGGCTCCACACCTCGCGGCGGAGCGGCTTGTCGGCGCGGATGATCTCGCGCATCTTTTCCTCGATCGCTGGCAAATCGTCCATCGAGAAGGGGTCGCGGCTCTCGGGCGCCTTCACGTCATAGTAAAAGCCGTCGTCGGTCGCGGGACCAAAGGTGATCTGCGTTCCCGGCCACAGCGCCTGCACCGCTTCGGCCAGGATATGGGCATAGTCGTGGCGAACCAGTTCGAGCGCGTCGGCCTCGTCCTTCGCAGTAATCAGCGCGAGTTGCGTGTCGGCATCCAGCGGCCGCATGATGTCGCGCACCTCGCCGTCGACGCGCGCCGCGAGCGCCGCCTTGGCAAGGCCGGGGCCGATATCCGCCGCAATCTGCGCCGGGGTAGTCCCGCGCACGACTTCACGGGCAGAGCCATCGGGAAGGGTGACACGGATCATCTCGGACATCGGGAAAGCAGCCTTTCTGGCGGAGTAAAACTGCGCCCCTTTGCCAGCCATGCTGCGCCGCCGCAAGAGGCCCGGCGTATCGTCACGCGCCCGCCTCGCCGAAGACTCGGAACAGGTAGCTTGTCACTATGTAAATGACACTTGACATGTGCGACTCGCTATGTCAATGTTCCTTTACTATTGAACAAGGAGGCTTGACCAATGAATCCCGTTCACCGCGCCCTGCTCTGGTCGGTTGCCCTGATGGGCGTTGCTGTCGCGAGCATTTTTGAGCGGGTCCCGACGGACCTCGCCAACACGCTGATCATCGTGCTGCCGGCGCTGATGATCGCGACGACGCCGCGCGCAGCACGCTGCTGCAGCCTGCGCGCAAAGGCCTGACCGATGGCGATCGATGCCCCAACCCGTCGCTATTTTCGCCGCATGGTCGCCGTTTCGGCAATTTATGTGGCCGCGATCTTCGCCGCGAGCAGCATCATCCCCGACGATGCGAAAGCGACGCCGCTGACGGTCGCCATCGCGCTCGTTCCCGGTATCGCGGTACTCGCTTTCATCTGGGCGATCGGCAGCTTCCTTGCGGAGCTGACTGACGAATATTTGCGTTTTCTGGAGGTGAGAAAGGCGCTGATTGCAACGGCCATGACCCTCGCGCTGACTGCGACTTGGGGCATCCTTGAAATCTATACCGACGTACCGCGGATCGAGATTTTCTGGGTGTTCCCCCTCTGGTGCATCGGCCTTGGCGTCGGCGCGCTTGTCAACAAGCTGACGCTTGGCGACGGGGGCTGTCCGTGAAGAACCGGCTGAAGGTGCTGCGCGCCGAGCGCGACTGGAGCCAGGGCGACCTTGCCGAGCGGCTCAAGGTATCGCGCCAGTCGGTCAATGCGATCGAAACGGGGAAATATGACCCCTCGCTCCCACTCGCCTTTCGCATTGCCGACCTGTTCGACCTTTCGATCGAAGAGATTTTCCTGCGCGATTGACGCATTTTCCCGGAGACTGAACATGTTGAAATGGACGTTTGCTGTGGCGTTTGCCGCAGCCTCGCTTTCGACTACCGCTGCCACTGCCGCGGCCACCCCACAACCATGCAGCGCACCATTGTTCGACGGAACGCGCGTTACCATTGCAATTTCGGGCAATGGCCCCGACGTCGTATTGCTTCCGGGCCTGTCGTCACCCCGCGCGGTGTGGGATCGCACGGCACGCCGGCTGAAGGACGCGTACCGGCTCCACATCGTCCAGATCCGCGGGTTTGGCGATTCTGCGGGCGCCAATGCCACTGGGCCGGTGCTGGACCCGGCATCCAGAGAGGTCGCGGGTTATATCGACGACTGTATCTTGGGAGCGGGACGTGAAGCTCCGGCAATCGTCGGCCACTCGATGGGCGGACTCGCCGGGCTGATGATTGCGGCGCGCCAACCCGACGCGGTCGGGAAGCTGATGATCGTCGACGCGCTGCCCTTTATCGGCACATTGTTCGCCCCGGATGCCACTGTCGAGACGCTGCGTCCACAGGCCGAGGTGGCAGCGGGTGCGATGCGCGCAGAATACGGCCGCCCGCAGCCCGACGGACCGGTCGCCGACCCGGGCGAAAAGAGCCCGATGGGGCGCATGTCGAATAGTGCCGAAGGGCGGATTGCGGTTGCGACATGGGCAAGGGCATCCGACCCCCGAGTGTCCGCCCAGGCCTTTTATGATGTCCTGACGACAGACATGCGCGCTGAACTCGGCTCGGTCACCGCGCCGGTGACGCTTGTCTATGCGCAAGACGATCGGGTGGCGTCGCCCGTTGCAACCAAGGCACTGTTCGAAACGCCCTATCGCGATATTGCCAACTTCCGCGCACAGATGATCTCAGATAGCCGTCACTTCCTGATGCTCGACCAGCCCGCGGCTTTTGCCGAGGCGCTCGATAAATTCTTGGCCGACTGACGCCACAATTTAGATCCGATGCGCGTGCCGCATAGGCCCGCACTTCCACCGACAGCCACACGCGCGACAAGACACTCTTGCAATGATATACTGTATCACTAAATGGGGCGTACGCCTGATCGAAAGCTCCGTACATGTCCCTTGCCGTCGCGCACCGTCCGTCCCTGCGTCATCGCGCCGCCGATCTTGCGGGTGTCGCGTTGTCCGTCGCCTGCCTCGTCCATTGTCTGGCCCTGCCGCTCGCCCTCGTGCTTGCGCCCGCCCTTTCGACATGGCTGGACCTTTCCGGCGAAGTCCACGCCGCGATATTGATGCTGGCGCTGCCGGCTGCGCTTGTCGCCATGGTTGGGGGATGGCGGCGGCATAGGCGGCCGATGCCGGCCCTGCTGGCAGCGACAGGCCTGACGCTGCTTGCGCTGGGCCTTGCCGCGCACGAAACTTGGCTGCCGGTGGCCGACCCCGAGATCGCCGACCGGTTTTTCTCCGGCGCAGGGGCGCTGCTGCTCGCCGGCGCACACCTCATCAACTGGCGCCGCGGCGGCCATCCGGCGACGCATGATTGAATGGTGCGAGCGCGGCTGCGCTTGCGAGGCACCGCAGCGCCCGCTAGGGCGGCACCCATACGGAAGGAAGCCCAGTCGATGTTCAACCGCCTGTTTGTCGATCACCCCAAAAGCGTCGACGAAAGCTATATCGAACATTTCGGCGTCGCGTCGAAATTCGGTGTGACGATGATCTGGGGCGGACTTTGTGCGCTGGTCCACGCAATCGTCCCCGGCTGGTGCATCACCACGGGAAGCGACACGATCCGGCGACTCAACAAGATCATGGTCGAACAGCGCGCCGCAAAAGGCCAGGCGGCCATACAGGTCAACACTGTCGACTGGGTGATCTGAACCCATGACGGATGGTCCCGCGTTTCAGCTCCTCGACCGCACCGGCCGCCCACGCCTCGCCTATCGCCATATCGCTGGCACCGGCCCGACGATCGTCTTCCTCCCCGGTTATATGTCCGACATGGAGGGCGGCAAGGCGACGGCGCTCTATGCCTGGGCTGCCGCCGAAGGGCGGGCATGCCTGCTGCTCGACTATGCCGGGTGCGGATCGTCGGAGGGTTTGTTTGCCGAGCAGGACCTGATCGACTGGCGGGGCGATGTGCTCGACCTGATCGACGCGAAGGCTGAAGGGCCGGTGCTGCTGGTCGGCTCATCGATGGGCGGCTGGCTGATGCTCCTGGTGGCGCTCGCGCTTGTCCGGCGCGACGGTCCGGCGCGCGTGGCCGGACTTGTCGGCATTGCTGCGGCGCCCGATTTCACGGACTGGGGCTTCAGCGACGAAGAGAAAGCGATCATCCAGGCCGAAGGCGAGCTGCGCGAGGACACGCCCTACAGCGACCAGCCCTATGTGACGACGCGGCGTTTTTGGCAGTCGGGCGAGGCAAATCGGTTGCTCGACGCTCCGATCCCCCTTGCCTGCCCCGTGCGCCTGCTCCACGGGCAAGCCGACGGCGACGTCCCGCCCGGGATCAGCCATCGCCTCGCCGCCGCGCTGGCGAGCGAGGATGTACAGGTCACGCTGGTCAAGGGCGGCGATCACCGCCTGTCGCGTGAGGGCGACATCGCGCTACTCATCGATACCGTCGCGCGGCTTGCAACGAACGATTAGAGGAATAAATGGCCCGCAGCGATTTCAAGTTCCACGTCCGAAAACGCGTCCGCTATGCCGAAATCGACGCGCAGGCGGTCGTGTTCAACAGCCGCTACCTCGAATATTTCGACATCGGCATCACCGAATATTGGCGGGCAGTCGGCATCTATGAACGCTGGCCGGTCCACGACAGCCCCGAGTTTCACGTCGCGCGCGCCGAGGTCGACTACAAGGTGCCCATGCTGGTCGACGAAGAGATCGACATCTGCGTGCGCTGTTCGCGGATCGGACGCAGTTCGGCGACATTTCTTTTCGAACTTCACGGCGCGGGCAAGGAGGATTTGCGCGCCACCGGGCTTGAGGTCAGCGTCCATGTCGCCGAAGCGCGCGGCGCCCCCGCTCCCGTGCCCGATGAAATCGTAAACATGTTCGAAGCATTTGAAGGATGCGCGCTCCGCGCCTAAATTGCCCCCATGACCAAATATCTCCACACGATGATCCGCGTCAGCGATCCCGACGCGACAATCGACTTTTTCAAGCTGATCGGGCTCGAAGAAGTTCGCCGCTTTGATAATGAAAAGGGCCGCTTCACGCTGATCTTCCTCGCCGCTCCCGGGCAGGAGGGGATCGCCGAGGTCGAGCTTACTTATAATTGGCCGCCCGAAGACGGTAGCGCGCCCGAGGCCTATTCGGGCGGGCGCAATTTCGGCCATCTCGCCTATCGCGTCGAAAATATCTATGACACCTGCCAGCGCCTGATGGACGCGGGAGTGACGATCAATCGCCCGCCGCGCGACGGACATATGGCCTTTGTGCGCTCGCCCGACGGCATTTCGGTCGAATTGCTGCAGGACGGCTATCTCGACCCCGCCGAACCCTGGGCGTCGATGCCGAACAGCGGAAGCTGGTAAGCAACCAAGGCTGCTTCGTCTTCGCGCCGTCTATGCTATGAACGATGGACGGGGGAAAGGAGACGAGATGGCTGCGCTTGAAATCGTCCGCATTCCGGTCCTCAGCGACAATTATGTCTGGCTGGTCCACGAGTCCGAAAGCGGCGCAACGATGGTGGTCGATCCGGCGGTCGCCGACCCGGTGCTCGCGGCGGCAACCGAGCGAGGCTGGACGATTACCGACATCTGGAACACGCACTGGCACCCCGATCACACGGGAGGAAACGCCACAATCAAGGAGGCGACGGGGTGTACGATCACCGGGCCCGCCGCCGAAGCGGCGCGCATCCCGACGCTCGACATCACGGTAACGGGCGGCGACACGGTGCGCCTCGGCAATCATGTCGCTGCGGTGTGGGACGTTCCCGCGCACACAGCGGGACATATCGCCTATCATTTCGCCGATGATGGCGCGATCTTTGTCGGCGACACCTTGTTTGCGATGGGATGCGGGCGCCTGTTCGAAGGCACCGCCGAACAGATGTTCGCGAACATGCAGCGGCTGGCAGAGCTGGACGACGCGACGCGCGTTTACTGCGCGCACGAATATACTTTGTCCAACGCGCGCTTTGCCGTCACGGTCGAACCCGACAACAGCGCACTCGCAAAGCGCCTTGCCGCAGTCGAGACCGCGAGAAGCGCCGGTGACGCAACCGTGCCGACAACTATCGGAGAAGAGCGGGCCACCAACCCCTTTTTGCGCGCCAACAGCGCGACCGAACTCGGTCGTATTCGCGCCTTGAAAGATGCCGCCTGATGCGCCGGCTTCAGCGCCTATTCATCATCGATAACAATAATCGCAAGTCGCAAGGAGCATGTTCATGGCAAAGCTGAATCTCGTGGGGGCCGCGCTGCTGGCTGCGGCGATGCCGCTTGCTACCGGCTGCGCCCCTGCCGGTTCGGGCGAGCCCGGCGCCGCTGCACTAACGCCGCGGCAGGCCGAAACGCTCGACAAACAGCTTGCGGGCAAGGTCGCGGGTGAACCGACCAAATGCCTGCCCAACTTCCGCACACTAGACCTCGTCCGCGTATCGGACGACATCTTGCTCTATCGCAGCGGATCGAACCTCGTTTATCGCAACAATCTCAAGAGCAGCTGCCCGGGCCTTGCACGCGACAGCGATATATTGGTCATCGAACAATATGGGTCATCGACCTGTTCGGGCGACTTTTTTCATCTGGTCGACCGATCGAGCGGCATTCGCGGTCCGACCTGCGTTTTTGGCGACTTCGTCCCCTATCGCAAACCGGCGGGGGACAAGGGCTAGGCTCCGGCCCGGCAGCAGGCGAGGTTCCGGTTTGCACCGAGCTCTTCGGGTCGCACCCTCGCCTGCGATATACGCCTACGCTTTGTAGAGCGACGCGATTTTCTCTTCATAGACCTGCCGCAGCACATGGCGGCGGATCTTCATCGACGGCGTCATCTGTTCGTTCTCGATCGTGAAAGGCTCGTCGGCAAAGTCGAACTTCCGCACCTTTTCGATGACCGAAAGCTGGCCGTTGACGCGGTCGACCGCCGCGCGCACCGCCGCGCGAAATTTCTCATGCTCGCGCAGCAGCTTCATGTCCTTGGGCAGCCCCTGTTCCTCGGCCCATTCGCTCGCCCATTCGGGATCGGGCACCAGGATGCCGACCAGGTGCGGACGCTTGTCGCCATAGACCATCGCCTGCAGGATTTCGGGCTGCAACGTCAGCATTCCCTCGACCCGCTGCGGCGATACATTGTCGCCCTTGTCGTTGACGATCAGATCCTTCTTGCGGTCGGTGATGACGATGCGGCCCGCCTCGTCGATATGACCGATGTCGCCCGTGTGGAGCCAGCCGTCGACCAGCACACGCTGCGTTTCCGCCTCGTTGCGCCAATAGCCCTTCATCACCAGCTCGCCGCGCACGCAAATCTCGCCGTCGTCGGCGATGCGCACCTCGGTGTTCATCAGCGGCGGCCCGACCGTGTCCATCTTGAGCCCGGTTTTCGGTCGATTGCAGCTGATCACCGGCCCCGCCTCGGTCTGCCCATAACCCTGTAGCAGCGTGAGGCCGATCGAATGGAAAAACACGCCGATTTCGGGATTGAGCGGTGCGCCGCCTGAGACGAGCGCCTTCATCCGGCCGCCGAAACGCTTCTGAATCTTGGGCCGGAAAAGCCGGTTGAGCAGCATGTCGACCGGCCGGTCGAGCACCCCCATGCGCCGCTCATAATCCTTTTCGCCGACGCGCAGCGCCTGCGCGAGCATCCAATTGGCCAGCTTGCCCTGCTTTTCGAGCGCCTTGATCATCCGCGCGCGGATCACCTCGAACAGCCGGGGGACGACCACCATGATCGTCGGGCGCGTCTCCTCGATATTGGCGACGAGCTTTTCGAGCCCCTCGCTGTAATAGATTTGCGCGCCGACCATGATCGGGAGGAATTGCCCGCCCGAATGTTCATAGGCGTGGCTCAAGGGCAGGAAGGACAGGAACACCTCTTCCTCCCCAATCCCGAAATCATTGACCAGCACCTCGGCGGCGCCGGCCGCATTGTGCAGGATGGCGCCGTGATGCTGCATCACCCCGCGCGGCGCGCCGCCGGTGCCGCTGGTGTAGATGAGGCAGGCAAGGTCGTCGCGCTTGACGCCAAGGCCGCGCGCCTTGGTTTCTTCGACATAGGTCGCGCCGTCGGTGACGAGGGGCGCCCAGTCGCAAATCTCGACATCGCCCTGCTGCCCGACGCGCAGCGGCTCCATGCTGATAACCAGCTTTGCATCGGACCGCATCACCGCTGGCATCAGGACGCGCGCAAGTTTCGCGGTTGACACGATGACCGCGCGCGCGCCGCTGTTGTCGAGGATATGCTGGTGATCGCGCTCGGTGTTGGTCGTGTAGGTCGGGACGGTGACGCATCCCGCCGCCATGATTCCCAGATCGGCGATGCAGAATTCGGGGCGGTTTTCGCTGACCAGCACGACGCGGTCGCCTTCTTTCAGCCCGAGCTTGCGCAGGTTGTGCGCGAGCGCCGCAACCTGGTTCGCAACCTCGTTCCAGCTCAGCGCCTGCCACGCGCGATCGGCCTTGCGCCACAGAAAGGGCGAATCGCCTCCCTTTTCCGCACGGTCAAAGAACATCGCGACCAGACTCGGAAAATGGTCGAGATGTGGATTCTCCAGCTTCATTCCTCTGCTCTCCCGGGGAGGTATGGGCGTCGGCCTGTGCAGCCGTCTTATCGTATCTGATTAGCCCTGCGGCGGGGCGTCGTCGACCGCCGATGTTCCCGGACCGCGCGGATCGGCGGCGCCGCGCCAATGACCGTCGACGCGTTCGGCCGCATTGAGTTTCGATCCGAGATCGGTGGGCGAAAAGCTGTATCCGAAGGGCGCGATTTTCGCCGCAATCGCCCTACCGGCCTCATTGTCCTCGATGAGAACGCCGTCGCGACCGAAATACAGGTTTGGAAGCGCGATTGCATCCTCGGCGCTGAGCCCCCAGTCGAGCACTCCGATCAGCGTCTTGGTCACATGCATGATGATGCGCTTGCCCCCCGCCGAGCCAACGGCGAGAACAGGCTTGCCGTCGGGACCGTAGACGATCGTCGGCGACATGGACGAGAGCGGGCGCTTGCCCGGCTGGACACGGTTGGCCGCAGGCGCCCCTGCCTTTTCGGGGCTGAGGTCGAAATCGGTGAGTTCGTTGTTGAGTACAAAGCCGTTGGCAATGAGGTGGCTTCCGAAAATGCTTTCGACTGTCGACGTCATCGAGGCGACATTGCCGTCGCGATCGACCACGACGAAGTGCGTCGTACCATTTTCGGCGACCGGCCCCGACGCGGTCCGCGCCGGTGCGCCGGGCGGGGTTCCGGCGGGATAGTCCTCGGCCGGTCCGAAAGGCGAAATACGGCGGCGGCGCTCGGCCAAATAGGATTTGTCGAGCAGGCCGGCGACCGGCACCTCGACGAAATCGGCATCGCCGAGATAGAGTTCGCGATCGGCATAGGCGAGTTGCATCGCTTCGGCGAGCAGGTGCCAGCTCATCGGATTGTCCTTGCCCATCGCCTTCATGTCCCAACCTTCGAGCATGCCGAGGATACCGAACACGGTCGTCGCGCCCGAGGAGGGTGGGCCCATGCCGCAAAGCTTGTAAACGCGATAGGTGGTGCAGACCGCGGGACGTTCGTCGGCCCGGTAGGCGGCGAGGTCCTTCGCGGTGATTGTCGCTGGGTTGCGCGGGGCGGTCGCGACGGCGTCGATAATCGCGCGCGCGTTCGCGCCGCTGTAAAAGGCGTCGGGCCCGCGCGTGGCCATGTCGCGCAGCAAGGCGGCATAGGCCGGATTGCGAATGCGCGTGCCGACGGGTGCAGGCTTGCCATCGACATAATATATGGCCCGCGCCGCAGGAAAATCCTTCCACAAGGGCTCGAAACGGACGAGCCAATTGTGGAGCACGGGGGTAACCTCGAACCCCTCTTCGGCAAGGCGAATTGCGGGCTGGAGCAGTGCGTCCCAACCCAGCCGCCCCCATTTGCGATGCGCCATCTCCATCAGTCGGACGTTGCCGGGTACGCCTACCGACAGTCCGCCGGGAATGACATCCATATAGCCGCGCGGCTTGCCGTCCGCGCCCAGGAAACGTTCGGGCTTGGCAGCGGCGGGCGCTCGCTCGCGCCCGTCAATGGTGGTAATATTTCCCGCTCTTTCATCATGATAGACGAGGAAGCCCCCGCCGCCGATGCCGCTCGATTGCGGCTCGACGAGCGTGAGCACCGCGACCATCGCGACCGCGGCGTCGGCAGCCGAGCCGCCTTGCTGCAAAATCTGTCGCCCAGCTTCGGTCGCGCGCGGGTCGGCCGATGAGGAGACCCCCTGTGCGAAGGCCAGCGAGGGAAGGATAAAAAGGGCGAGGATAAAGCCGAGGAATCGTTTGATCATGCGCGCGACATTGGCGCGGCGCCCGCGCCCGCGCAACCCTGTCAGTGATCGATGCCCACCGCGTCACTTACCCGGGCGAAACCATCGCGCGCGGCGAGTGCTTCAAGCCCTTTCGCAATCCGACTTGCGAGACCGGGTCCCGAATAGACCATGGCCGAATATATCTGCACCAGTCCGGCACCCGCGCGAATGCGCTCCCACGCCTGCTCGGCGGACCCGATGCCCCCGGCGGCCACGAGCGACAGCGATCCGCCGCTCGCCGCCCGGAAATCCTTGAGCCGCTGAAGCGCCAACGCAGCGAGCGGCGCGCCCGAAAGCCCCCCTGCCTCTCCGGCGTGAGGCGACGCCAGCGGCGGGCGCGTAATCGTGGTGTTCGCAACGATGACAGCGGCGATCCCTTTGTCGAGCGCGACCTTGACGATATCGTCGATGTCGGCGGACTCGAGGTCGGGTGCGACCTTCAGCAACACCGGTACGGCAACACCCGTCTGCTGCGCCGCCGCGACGGCGTCGAGAAGCGCCTCGAGCGCACCCTTGTCCTGAAGCGCGCGAAGCCCGGGCGTGTTGGGTGAACTGATATTAACCGTCAGATAATCGGCGAGCGGCGCCATCGCCGCCGTGCCCTTTGCATAATCGGCAACGCGGTCGGCGCTGTCCTTGTTCGCGCCGATGTTGATGCCTAGCGGAACCGGAAGGCCGAAGCGGCGCAGGCAAGCGATGCGTTCGGTCGCCTTCGCCTGCCCGCCATTGTTGAAACCCATGCGATTGATAACGGCACCGTCCTCGACAAGCCGGAACAGCCGAGGGCGAGGATTGCCCTCCTGCGGCAGCGGGGTGAGCGTGCCCACTTCGACAAAGCCGAAGCCGAAATGCGGCATCGCATGCGCGACGCGTGCATCCTTGTCGAAGCCCGGAGCAAGGCCGACGGGATTCGGGAACTCGATCCCCGCAAAGTGCGTTGCGAGCGCGGGACTGGTCAGCGCGTGGCGCGCTCGCGGGAGTGGCTGCAGCGCGTTGAGAGTCAGATTATGGGCGGCCTCGCCGTCGGTGGCGTGGACGACCGGGCGCACGAGCGCATAGGCGGCGTCGGTGAGCGAAGCAAAGAGCGACATGGCCCCGCCATTGCGCGCGACCGGGCGCTATGGCAAGCCTGCAGACAACAGGAAAACCGGGAGAAAAATGTGTCGCCGCTTCGCAAAATCGTCCTGACATCGACCGCGCTCGCCGCATTTGCCCTCGTCGGCTGTGCGCCGATGGCCGCCGAACAACAGCCGCAGGCAGCGTCCGACCCGGTGCCCGCAGGTGCCGACCTCGGCGAATTTTTCCGCAAATATGACGAAGCCCAATTGTCGCTGTCGCCCATCGACAAGGCGTATCGCGGGATTCGCGACGCCGACTATGGCCGATGGGACGACCCGAGCGAAGAGGCTGAAATCGCCAATCATTCGTTGCGTCAGGCAACGGCGGCCGCGCTGCGCGACGGCTTCGATCCGCAACGCCTTTCACCCGACGATGCACTTTCGCACGAACTGTTCCTCGCAGCGGCGGCGCGCGCCGACCGGCTGTTTCCCTATCGCAACCACGGCTACATCTTCGACCAGATGAACGGCGCGCAGAGCAGCGGCCCCGCCTTCCTGATCAATATCCACCGCGTCGCCGACCCGGCGGAGGCCGAAGCTTATGTCGAGCGCATTCGCGGGCTCGGACCGTGGCTCGACATCCAGACGGCCGAATCGGCGAAGCGCGCCGCCGCTGGCGTGCAACCGCCCAAATGGGTCTATCCCTATGTCATTTCGGACATTGGCAACATCAACCGGCCCGACAATGCGGTGCTCGACGATTTCGCCGCAAAGGTCGGCAAGCTGACGGTCGCCGACGCCGAAAAGGCGCGGCTGATTGCGGCGGCAAAGGCGGCCTGGGTCGAAAGCGCCGGTCCGGCCTACGACCGCTTGCTCGCCGAGATGAAGCGTCAGCAGGCCGTGGCACCGACCGACGACGGCGTCTGGAGGCTGCCGGACGGCAAGGCTTATTATGAAGCGTTGCTCGCCAATTACACCACGACCGACATGACCGCGGAGCAAATCCACAACCTCGGCCTTTCCGAAGTCGCGCGCATCCATGGCGAGATGCGCGCGATCATGGCCAAGGTCGGGTTCAAGGGGACGCTCCAGCAATTTTTCGAGCATCTGCGCACCAGCCCGCAATATTTCCACGAAACGCGCGAAGCCTATCTGGCCGACGTCGATGCGCGGGTGAAGGCGATGGAGGCGCGGCTTCCGCAATTCTTCCTCACGCTCCCCAAGGCTGCGCTCCAAGTGAAGGCGGTCGAGGCGTTTCGCGAGAAATCGGCGGGCAAAGCCTTTTATCAATCGCCTTCGCCCGACGGATCGCGCCCCGGCACCTATTATGTGAATCTGTACGACCTGCGCGACATGTCGAAGACCGAGCTCGAAGCCCTCGCCTATCACGAGGGGGTTCCGGGGCACCATCTCCAACGCGCGGTGCAGACCGAGCTTGAGGAGCTGCCACCCTTCCGCCGCTTCGGCGGCGTGACCGCCTATACCGAAGGCTGGGGCCTCTATTCGGAAGAGCTGGGCAAGGACATGGGTTTCTACACCGATCCCTACAGCGATTTCGGCCGCCTCGGTATGGAGCTGTGGCGCGCGTGCCGCCTGGTCGTCGATACCGGCATCCACGACAAGCGCTGGAGCCGCGAACAGGCGATCGCCTATCTCAAGGAGAACACGCCGAACCCTGACGGCGACATCGAAAAGGCGATCGAGCGCTACATCGTCTATCCGGGCCAGGCGACCGCCTATCTGATCGGCAAGCTCAAGATCATGGAATTGCGCGGACGGGCGCAGGCGGCGCTCGGCGACCGTTTCGATTATCGGACATTTCACGAGGTTGTGCTCGAATCGGGACCGGTTCCGCTCGACATACTGGATCGGCGCGTCGACAGGTGGATTGCCAAGCAAAAAGGTTAACAAGAATCGGATTGCGCCTTGACGCGCGGGGGTGAATTGAAAATTATAGAGGCATCAACAAGGCAGCAATAATGTTGCCGGGGGTCGTCATGAATGCCTGACCAGTTACCTCCGCCGGACGGTGCGGACACCAGCCAGCCATTTGAGCTGCACTATTTTGCGCCCGATCCCGACCTGACCGACATGGTGTCGAGCTTTTATTTCGCGCGGCTCGATATGCCGCTGTTCGACGAATATGAGCGCGCCGACCGGCCGCAGTTCCGCATCATGACCAAGCCCGACGGCGAATATGTCTTTCCCGGCGGTCACCGTTTTCCGGCCGCGCGCGCTACGATTATCGGCCCGACTAGCGGCAGCGTTCGTGCGATCGCGCGCGGGCCGACCGCCCTCTATGGCTTTGGCATCATGCCCGCCGGCTGGGCCGCGCTGATGGGCGACGAAGCCGAAAAGTTGACCGACCGGGCGATCGACGCCGCCGATCTGTTCGGCGGCTGGATCGACGATGCGGTCGGCGCGCTAATCGAAGCAACGAGCGTCGAGGATCGGCTCGTGATCGCAAACAATATCGTGCGCGAGATCATGAAGCCGGGCGAGCCGGCGCCGCTGTGGTTCATCCGCACCGTCGACAAGTGGCTGACCGAATCGGCGTCGCCGCAAGTCCCCGAACTGGTCGAAGCGACCGGCATGTCGATCCGGTCGGTCGAGCGGATGACCAAGCATTATTACGGCCTGTCGCCGCGCATGCTCGCGCGCAAATATCGCGCGGTTCGCGCGGCATCGGCTCTCGCGCGCGGCGAGGACCTGGCTTCGGCGAAGCTCGGCGACGCCTTTTACGACCAGTCGCACCTGATCCGCGAGATCAAGCGCTTTGCCGGCGCGACGCCGGGACAGCTCGCACGCCCGTCACGCTATACCGAGGCGACGGCCAAGGGACGCAAGAATCTTGCGGGAAAAGTGAGTCCGATTGTTTCAGACACGTGACAGTTCGGGCCTGTTAAGCATCTAATTTCAATCGTCATGTCGATTTGGCGTTTCCATACAATCGCGAATCACTGGCAAGGCATAATCGGGCCTCGCGACCCAGAAGAGCTCTTCCTCTGACGAGGACTGAGACCTTCATCTCGGCACTCGTTTGGCCCCGGCCGGACGGGTGCCTTTTTTTGCCTGCACCCAATTTTGCCTTGCTTGCACCGCGCGAACGCCGCGCCTATATAAGTGGAACGATTTACTCCACTTAAGAATCGTTCGCAGAGTGCGGACGATATGAGGCACCCGACGCACCCATGCGCCTGTCCAACCTTGCCGATTATGCCGTCGTGCTGATGAGCGCCGCCGCCCGCCAGTGCGGGTCGGTGCCCATCCACGCCGCGATGCTCGCCGAGCAGACGGGAATCCCGGGGCCGACCGCGCAAAAGCTGGTGAGCGGCCTCGCGCGCGCCGGCCTGCTCGTCGCATCGCGCGGCAGCGGCGGCGGCGTGCGCCTCGCGCGGCCCGCGGCAGCGATCAACGTAGCCGAGATTATCGAGGCGGTCGAAGGACCGATCGCGTTGACGAGCTGCGTCGACGAAGGCCGCCACGACTGCGCGCTCGAAGGCAGTTGCAAGGTGCAGCCGCACTGGGGCGTGGTGAACGGCGCGGTGCGTGGAGCGTTGGCGGAGATAAGCCTCGCGAGCCTGGCCGCCGCCCCCGCGAAGGCCGGGACCGCTGTCGAACCGCGTGGCGACGACATTTTAAACCCTCCTGCGGCCTCCGCTTTCGCGGGGGCGACGAGTTGATATTATGACCGACACACCCGAAACCCCCGTCAAGGACCAGGCCGCCCACGATGCCGCCGCAAAGGTCGCCGATTATGAGCATGGCTGGTCCTCGGCGATCGAGACCGACTTCGCGCCCAAGGGGCTGACCGAGGATACGGTCCGCTTCATCTCGGCCAAGAAGAACGAACCCGAATGGATGCTCGACTGGCGGCTGAAGGCGTTTCGCCATTGGTTGACGATGGAGACGCCCGACTGGGCGAAGCTCAACGTGCCGCCGATCGACTATCAGGACGCCTATTATTATGCGGCGCCGAAACCCAAGCCGAAGCTGTCGAGCCTCGACGAGGTCGATCCCGAAATTCTCGAGGTTTATAGAAAGCTCGGCATCCCCATCGAGGAGCAGAAGGTGCTCGCGGGCGTCGAGGGCGCGCGCAAGGTCGCAGTCGACGCGGTGTTCGACAGCGTCAGCGTCGCGACGACCTTTCGCGAAGAGCTGAAGCGCGCGGGCGTGATCTTCCTGTCGATTTCGGAAGCGATCCGCGAATATCCCGAGCTTGTGAAGAAGTGGCTCGGCAAGGTCGTGCCGATGCACGACAATTATTTCGCGACATTGAACTGCGCGGTCTTTTCGGACGGGACGTTTGTTTATGTGCCGGAGGGCGTGCGCTGTCCGATGGAGCTCAGCACCTATTTCCGCATCAATGCCGAAAATACAGGGCAGTTCGAGCGGACGCTGATCGTCGCCGACAAGGGCGCTTACGTCAGCTACCTCGAAGGTTGCACCGCGCCGATGCGCGACGAGAATCAGCTCCACGCCGCGGTGGTCGAACTGGTCGCGCTCGACGATGCCGAGATCAAATATTCGACCGTCCAGAACTGGTATCCGGGCAATGCCGAGGGCCTTGGCGGCATCTATAATTTCGTGACCAAGCGCGCGCTGTGCCAGGGCAAGCGCAGCAAGGTGTCGTGGACGCAGGTGGAAACCGGCAGCGCGATCACCTGGAAATATCCGAGCTGTGTGCTCAACGGCGACGACAGCGTCGGCGAATTTTATTCGGTCGCGGTCACCAACAATTACCAGCAGGCCGACACCGGCACCAAGATGATCCACAACGGCAAGCGCACCCGCTCGACCATCGTGTCGAAGGGGATCAGCGCGGGCAAGTCGAACAACACCTATCGCGGGCTGGTGCGCGTGGCACCGAACGCGGAGGGCGTGCGCAACTTCACCCAGTGCGACAGCCTGCTGCTGGGCTCGCTCAGCGGCGCGCACACCGTACCGTACATCGAAGTCCGCAACCCGAGCGCCACCGTCGAGCATGAAGCGACGACGAGCAAGATCAGCGACGACCAGCTTTTCTATGCCATGCAGCGCGGGCTGGATGCGGAGGAAGCGGTGGCGCTGATCGTCAACGGCTTTGCGAAGGAAGTGCTGCAGCAATTGCCGATGGAGTTTGCGGTTGAGGCGCAGAAACTGCTGGGGATTTCGTTGGAGGGGTCGGTCGGATGAACTGGACCCTTCGCGATCAGGCGAAGCAACTCAACACCCCTCCCCTTCAGGGGAGGGGCCGGGGGTGGGGTCTATCGGCCTTGGACATCGCCGAGTTGCAGTCTCGCGCGCGCCAGATGCGCAACAACCCGACCGAGCCGGAAAAACGCCTGTGGCGGAGTTTGTCGAACGGACAGTTGGATGGACACAAGTTCCGGCGTCAGCAGGTGGTCGGGTGGTTCATTGCAGATTTCGTTTGTGCGTCGGCAAAGCTGATTATCGAAGTCGATGGCGACACGCATGAAGAGTTGGTGGATCGCGCTCGCGATAAGGCGCTGTCGGAGCAAGGCTATCGCACCATCCGCGTTACGAACCATGATGTGATGTCCAACATGGACGGCGTTTTGACGTTCATTTCAGAAGCCTTACGCAAGGCCGATGGCCCCCACCCCAACCCCTCCCCTAAAGGGGAGGGGCTTAAGAGGGTTGAGGCGCAGAAACTGCTGGGCATCAGCCTTGAGGGGAGTGCGGGATGATAGTGACGTTAGCCACCACTCTAATAATTCTCGCCCAACCTATGCCAGCGATTACTACCCGCCCCAGAGACGGCAAGGGCGATAGTGTTTACGACTATTCCCGAAAGCCTGAAAACCAAGTTCATGCGCTTCATCTCGAGACGATCAATAAAATCTATTACCCTTATTTTATATGTTATTACAACCACCTTAGTGCCGATGATCGCTTCGGCACTGAGGAGGGGAAAGTAGCAATTGAAGCTATGCATTCAGCGCGCTCCCGTTGCACAGAAAAGCGACACGCGGCGGACCTTAAAGCGGGTAAATATCTGTCGAAACAAAGAATATACGGCGATTCAGAGAACCAACGAGTGGTTCTTGAACGCTTTCGTCAGGTCGCGGGGCTGTGGTTTACCTACGCCACCGCCCGGCTGAACGGTCGCGGCGATGAATTTGACAGAATGGCTCGGGCAATCACCAATGAATTGGTGCCACCCCATGACTGACCGCGAAACCCTCCAGCTCCGCGATTTGTGGACCACTGCCAGCACAATTCCAATAATCCCCGGCAGACCCGACCCCGCTAGGACCGCGCGGACAACGGTCCGCCGCGCAAGCCCTGGGAAAGACTAATGCTCAAAATTGAAAACCTCCACGCCACCGTCGCCGACAAGCCGATCCTCAAGGGCCTGTCGCTCAGCATCAATGCGGGCGAGATTCATGCGATCATGGGGCCGAATGGCGCGGGCAAGTCGACTTTGTCCTATGTGCTCGGCGGGCGGCCGGGGTATGAGGTCACCGATGGCTCGGTGATGTTCACCCCTCCTCGTCATGCCGGACTTGATCCGGCATCCACGGCTGCGGCGCCGGAATGGACCCCGGATCAAGTCCGGGGTGACGATGATGGGGAAGCCATCGACCTCCTCGCCCTCGAACCGCATGAACGCGCCGCCGCCGGCCTGTTCCTCGGCTTCCAATATCCGGTCGAGATTCCCGGCGTGTCGAACGTCCAGTTCCTGCGCGAGAGCCTCAACGCGCAGCGCAAGGCGCGCGGCGAGGAACCGCTGTCGGGCGGCGAGTTCCTGAAGCTCGCGCGCGAGAAGGCGGGGCTGCTCAAGATGGACATGGACATGCTCAAGCGCCCCGTGAACGTCGGCTTTTCGGGCGGCGAGAAGAAGCGCAACGAGATGGTGCAGATGGGGATCCTCGACCCCCGCCTTGCGATCCTCGACGAGACGGACTCGGGCCTCGACATCGACGCGCTGCGCACCGTCGGCGACGGGATCAACAGCATCATGCGCGCACCCGACAAGGCGGTGCTGCTGATCACCCATTATCAGCGCCTGCTCGATTATGTTGAGCCCGATTTCGTCCACGTCCTCGCAGGCGGCCGCATCGTCAAGTCAGGCGGGCCGGAGCTGGCGCGGGAATTGGAAGCGCACGGTTATGCGGAGATTGCGGCGTGAACAATCGCACCCGCCTTTCCTTTCCTCGTCATGCCGGACTTGATCCGGCATCCATGACCGCGTGGCCCCCGGATCAGGTCCGGCATGACGAGGTGTGGGGAGAAGCGCAGTGATCTTGTCGCTGGCTCTTTTGGCGATGGCACAAGTGACCGAGCCCGTTCCGACCGAGGAAGAGATCGTCGTGATCGCGCGCCGCCTGGATGAGATTTCGGCCAGCGTCGGTCGCGATGACAAGGGGCGCTATCATTGCAGCCTCAGCGGCAGCACGGGTCTTGCCCGGCTTGATGACCGTTTATGCCGCGCGGTGACCAGATGCGTGCAAAAGGGCGCAAGTGACGATCAGACGATCAACCAGTGCGTTGCGGCAAGCAAACCAAAGTTGATCGCGCAGATCCGCAAAGAAGCGCGAAAGAAGAAATGATGACCACCCTCCCCACCCGCCGCGACGAAGCCTGGCGCTATAGCGATATCGATGCGATCGCCGCCGCATGGCCGCTGCCCGCGCCCGAGAGCATCATCGTGCCCGCGGGCGGCGACTTCAAGCGCGCGATCGTACAGGATGCAGGCGCGATCCATCAGGTCGAGATGAGCATCGGCAAGGGCGCGACTGCGGCGCTGCACGTGCTCAACATCGGCGGCGCTTATGGCCGCATTGACCTGAACATCACGCTGCACGAGGGCGCCGACTTCACACTCGGTGCGGCGCAGATCGGCGGCGGCGAACAGAACCTCGAAATCATCACCACCGTCACCCACGCCGAACCCGGAGCGACGTCGCGGCAGGTTGTGCGATCGGTGCTCGGTGACACCGCTACCGGCACCTATCTCGGCAAGGTCGCGGTCGCGCGCGATGCACAGCAGACCGACAGCGAACAGGATGTGAAGGCGATGCTGCTCGACCGCAGCGCGACCGCCAACGCCAAGCCCGAACTCGAAATCTTCGCCGACGACGTCAAATGCGCGCACGGCTGCGCGATCGGCGAGCTCGATCCGATGGCGCTCTATTATCTCCAGTCGCGCGGCATGCCGCCGGGCGAAGCGAAGAAGCTGATGCTGCAGGCGTTCGTCGCGGGCGTGTTCGACGGCGCCGACGATGAGGTGCGGTTGCAGGAACTGGCGCTCGCGAAATTGGGAGAGCTGGTGTGAGCAACCTCCCTTCCCCGTTCGCATCGAGCGAAGTCGAGATGCCCATCGAGAACGCACGCCTTCGGGGTGTCTCGACTTCGCTCGACCCGAACGGCATTCGAGACCAGTTCCCCGGCCTCACCCCCGGCTGGCACTATCTCGACACTGCCGCGACCGCGCAGAAACCGCAGGCCGTCATCGACGCGACGGTAAACGCAATCGGACGCGATTATGCGACCGTTCACCGCGGCGTCTATGCGCGCTCCGCCGACATGACGCTCGCCTATGAGGCGGCGCGGCGGCGCATCGCGGCGTTCATCGGCGCGAAGGAGGACGAGATCGCCTTCGTGCGCGGCGCGACCGAGGCGATCAATCTTGTCGCCTATTCGCATCCACGCAAAGGCCGCGTGCTGCTGTCGATGCTCGAACATCACAGCAATATCGTGCCGTGGCAGCTTGCAGGCTGGCAGGTCGACGTGTGTCCGCTGACCTCTGACGGCTGCATCGACCTCGATGCCGCCGAAAGGCTGCTCACCCCTGATCACACGATGGTCGCCTTCGCGCATGTCTCGAACGTGCTCGGCAGCCCGCTCGACGTCACTCGCGCCGCCAACCTCGCGCACCGCGTCGGTGCCGAATTGCTGATAGACGGCTGTCAGGCGGTGCCGCGCCTGCCGGTCGATGTTTCCGCGCTCGGTTGCGACTATTATGTCTTTTCTGGGCACAAGCTTTATGGGCCGACCGGCATCGGCGCGCTGTGGAGCGACAAGCTCGACGCGCTTCCGCCGTGGCAGGGCGGCGGGTCAATGATCGACCGCGTGACCTTCGAAAGAACGACCTATGCCCCTGCGCCGACGCGCTTCGAGGCGGGAACGCCGGCAATCGTCGAGGCGCTGGGGCTCGCCGCCGCGGTCGATTATGTCGAGACGATCGGGCTCGACGCGATCCACGCGCACGAATGTGCGCTTGTCGCCAGCTTGCGCAGCCAACTCGCGCGGCGCAACAGCATCACCCTTTATGGTCCGGAAAACAGCGCCGGAATCGTCAGCTTCTCGATGGCAGGGGTTCATCCGCACGACATCGGCACTATCTTGGACGAAAGCGGGGTCGCGATCCGCGCCGGGCACCATTGCGCACAGCCGCTGATGGAGCATCTGGGCGTCCCGGCCACCGCGCGCGTGAGCTTTGGCGTGTACAGCAACGACGACGATGTCGCCGCCCTGATCGAAGGGCTGTCGCGCGTCGAAAGGATTTTCGAATGAACGAGGAACGGGCGATCAAGGTTGAAGAAGTGACGAGCGTCGAGGCGCCGCCCAAGGCGCGCGTCGGCGATGTCGAGAGTGCGCCCGAAAAGCTCGAACGCAAGCGCGACTATCTGGAAGGCTTCCTTGCCGCCAAGCCCGCGGCGGTCGATCCGCACAGCGTCGGCGGCGACCTGTACGAGGCGGTGATCGCGGCACTCAAGGATATTTACGACCCCGAGATTCCGGTGAACATCTATGACCTCGGCCTCATCTATAATGTCGAGATCGACGAGGGGCATGTCGTTGTCACGATGACGCTGACGACGCCGCATTGCCCCGTCGCCGAATCGATGCCCGCCGAGGTCGAGCTGCGCGTCGGCGCGGTGCCGGGCGTGGGCGATGCCGAAGTGAACCTCGTCTGGGACCCGCCCTGGTCGCCGCAGAATATGAGCGACGAGGCGCGGCTGGAGCTGGGGATGTTGTGAAACAGGCCCTTGAAAATTTTCCATTCGCATCGAGCGATGTCGAGATGCCCCTCGGGCCAGACGCCACGTCGATGGGTGTCTCGACTTCGCTCGACACGAACGGGGAAAGGAACCAATTGTGACTGAAACGAAAACCCGCCCCCTCCCCGCCGCCGTCACGCTGACGGCCAACGCGGAAGCGCGCATCGCGAAGCTGATGGCCGCTGCCCCCGAAGGCGCGATCGGCGTCAAGCTGTCGACCCCGCGCCGCGGCTGTTCGGGCCTCGCCTATTCGGTGGACTATGTGACCGAGGAAGCGAAGTTCGACGAAAAGATCGAAACGTCCGGCGGCATTTTCTACATCGACGGCGCGTCGGTGCTCTACCTGATCGGCAGCACGATGGACTGGGTCGAGGATGATTTTGCCGCGGGTTTCGTGTTCAACAATCCGAACGCCAAGGGCGCGTGCGGCTGCGGCGAGAGCTTTACCGTCTAACCTAACGGCACACCGTCCACCCCGCCATCCGTTCCGCCATGTCGAGGTGAAAATGGTCGGCGTGCGCGCGATTATAGTCGGGCGATAGCACGGTACTGAACAGCCCGCAGGATTCGTCGCGCACGGCGCGCAGGAACTCGCTGCGAATATCGGCATCGTCCCAATCGTTGATCAACGAAATGCGCGTTCCGTCGGACAGGATGAAGGCTGATACGTCGATCGCATTCGCTGTCGAATGTTCGCTCTGCGCCTCGCGCCCGGCGATCTTGCGGCAATTATAGCTGCCCAGATTTTCGATCTCGACGACGCGCTGGCCGAAATGGCGAATGGCGAGCGGCTGCACGACGTCGCGTGTCCACAGCATCATCGCCGCGGTGACGGAGCAGCCCGGCGCGGCGGTGGCGGGGCGCATCGTCGGAACGAAGCGATTGCTCGTGAGAACGAGCCGCTGGCTCGCGCGGCATATCCCCTCGCCGACCACCGGTCGCCTTTCATAGGCCGCACCCGCGCGGTCGAGCGCCGCGAAGCAGGCGGCATCGTCGCTCGCGAGCTCGACAAGTTTGCGGTGCGTCGCCCACCCCTGCGGATGCGCGACCTCGAAGCGCGCAGTCGGGTTATGCTCGGGATGGTCACGCACCCACTGCATCGCGCGCACCGCCCCGAATGCCAGCAGCACTGCCACGCCGAACCATATGAGATAGGGACGAAAACTCTTCACGCCTGCCACTTGGGGGCCGACACGCCGACTGGCAAGCTCAGAGCGGCACGAACCGCACCGGCAGTCCGTCCTTGGGGCGGGGGATCGGAAGCAACTGCCACTCGGGGGCATAGCCCTCGTCCACTTCGATGCGGTGCGTCGTCAGCAGGTGATGGAAAAAGATCTTCGCCTGCATGTAGGCGAAGTGCAGCCCCAGGCACATATGCGCGCCGCCGCCGAACGGCACCCACGCATATTTGTGCCGCTCGCGCGCCTGTTCGGGGGCGAAGCGCATCGGGTCGAACTTTTCGGGCTCGGGCCAATGCTCCTCCATCATATGCGTGAAGGCGGGGCTGACGCCGACCGGGGTGCCCGCCGGGATGCGATAGCCGCCGAACTCGAAATCCTTGAGCGCGCGGCGCGGGAAACTCGGCACGGGGGGGATGAGGCGGAGCGATTCCTTGAACGCCCATTCGGTGAGCTCGAGCTCGCCGAGGCCATTGTGCCCGACGCCCTCGCCCGCGGGCGCAACGTCCAGCATCTCGTCGCGCAACCGGTCCTGCCATTCGGGGTGCTTGGCGAGCATCCACACCATCGTCGTGATCGAACTCGTGATCGTGTCGTGCGCCGCCATCATCAGGAAGTTCATATGGTCGACGATTGCCTCGACGCTCATATGATTGCCGTCGTCGTCCTTTGCGCGGCAGATCTGGCTGAAGATGTCCTCTCCCGTTCCCTCGCGCCGCTCGGGTACCATGCGACCGAAATAATCGACGAGATAGGCGCGACCCTTCGCCCCGCGGCCCATCGCGGTGAAGGGCAGCGGCACCCGCACGATGCCGATCGACGCCTGCACCATGTCGACGAACGCCTTGTTCACCCGGTCAGCTTCGGGACCCCAAGGGATGCCGAGGAAGCTCGTCGCGGCGAGGTCGAGCGTCAGCTCCTTGATCGCCGGATAGAATCTGATGCGCTTGCCGCTCCAGCGCGCGACGCGCTCCCTGATGCCCGTATTGAGCGCCTCGGCATAATGGCGCATCGGTTCGGGCTTGAAGGCGACCGACAATATCTTGCGGTCGGCGCGGTGCTTGTCGAAATCCATCAGCATCAGCCCGCGCGGAAAGAGCAGGTTGAGCACCGGCCCCCATCCCTGTTCGGACGAGAAAATCTTCTCGCGGTCGAACATGATCAGCTCGTTCGCTTCGGGGCCATGCAGCGCAACATTGCGCCCGCCGAAGCTATTGTTGCGATAGACGCGGCCATATTTGGCGACCATCCGCCGCGTGAAGGCGCGGTAATCGCGCAATTGTTCCAGCGTATTGCCCACCACCGGCAATCCGTCCTCGCCCGGGATATGGTCGAGCGCGGCGTCGGGCGTTCGCGGCAGCCAATGCTGCGTTTCGGGACCGAAGCGGGTCTCTGACCAGAAACTTTTGGACGGCGCGTTCATCACTCTGCTCCTTGGCAGGACGGGAGATGATCCCAGCCTATCGCGCTACTGACATTGTTGCAAGCAAGCGCATTGCCCGTCCTCATAACCGTTCACCGCAAATTCAATTCGACTCGCATATTCTGGCTCGCATGATGAACGGCTCGCATGCGCGGGCCAGCAAAGGAATTTGATATGTCGAGCGTCCTCCGCCGCCCACTGTCGATCGCGCTTGGAGCGGCCGCGACTGCTGCGCTCGGCGGCTGCTATTATGGCGACGTCAACGGCGCGAGCTACGCGTCGGCGGGCTATGCGTGCGAGACGCGTTATGGCTCCGGCTATTACGACGCCTATGATCCCTATGCTTATGACGATGGCTATGGGTACGACTGCTACGACGGCGGCGACTATGGATCGGGCTTTGTCCAGATCGGTTTCGGCGGCGGCTGGTACGACAGCTATTATTACCCCGGCTATGGCCTGTGGATGTTTGACGGCTATCGCAACCGCTATCCGCTACGCGGCCATTATCTGAACTATTGGGGTGGCCGCCGCGCGTGGTGGAAGCATCATGGGCGTCGCGGCGACGGCAATTGGAACCGGCCGGGTCGCGGAGATCACGACGGACGCCCGGGACGCCCCGGCGGCTGGAATCGCGGCGACCGCGACGGCGACGGCAAGGGTCGCCCCGGACATCGGCCGGGACGCGGTGGTGGCACCGATCATCCGCCGACTTCCCATACGCCGGGAGCGCCCGTGGGAACGCCTTCTCAGCGTCCACCGCGCGATCCCGACGCCGTTCGTCCGCGTCCGTATCGCGAAACGATCGGCGGCGATCCTGTGACATCTCGCCGACCGGCCATGCGTGCGCCGGCACGGCAAGCTGCCCCTGCGGCGGCTCCTCGGCGCGAACCCGTTGCCGCACGCCCCGTGCAGCGCGCGCCCGTTCCTGAGGCCGCGAGGGCGCCTGCCCCGCGCGCGACTGCTGCTCCGGTCGCACGGCCGGAACGCGCCGAGCGACCCGCGACCCGCGCCGCCTCGCGCGGCGGCGACCGGGCCAACCGGATGCGCGAAGATTAGGTTTGGCGCCCGCTAGACGTCGTCGGCGGACACCAGCTCTTCGACATTGAGTTCGCCGGTCATCGACGCAACCGTCACCGCGACCGCTGCGTCGCCCGTGACGTTGGTGGTCGTGCGCATCATGTCCATGATCCGGTCGACGCCCGCGACAAAGGCGATGGTTTCAAGCGGAACGCCAACGCTGCCGAACACCAGCGCCATCATGATGAGCCCTGCGCCGGGTATCCCCGCCGCGCCGATCGCTCCGAGCGTCGCGGTGACCGAAATCATGATATAGTCGGCGAGGCTCAGGTCGACGCCAAAGATCTGCGCACCGAACAGCGTCGCGAGCCCCAGATACATCGCCGTGCCGTTCATGTTGATCGTCGCGCCGAGCGAGATGACGAAGCTCGACACGCTCGGCGACACGCCAAGGTTGCGCTGCGCGCAACGCAACGTGACGGGCAGCGTCGCGTTCGACGAAGCGGTCGAATAGCTGACGGCCATCGCGTCGATCATGCCTCGGAAAAAACCGATGACGGGCACTTTGGCGAGCAGACGGATCATCAACGGATACAGGCCGAAAATGATGAGGAGGCAACCGAGATAGTTGAGCCCGACGAGCTGCGCGAGCGACTGGAGCGCCTCCATTCCGAGCACGCCCGCCACCCACGCCATCAGCGCAAAAACGCCGAAAGGGGTCAGCTCCATGACGAGCATCGTGACCTTCTGCATGATGATTGCGCCACTGTCGAAAATTTTGGCGACCGGCGTGCCTTCCTCCTTCGCCATCAGGATGCCGATGCCGACCAGCAACGCAAAGACGATGAGCGGCAGCACCTGGACGTCGGCCATCACCTGCACCGGGCTTTCGGGAACGATCGACAGGATCATGTCGGTCCAGCCCGTCGCGTTCGGCTCGGGCACCGGCCCGCGCTCGATCGCGCTCGTATCGACACCTACGCCCGGCTGAAGCACCGTCCCGAGGCCAAGGCCGAGCCACACGGCGATTTGACCGGTAACAACGAAAAGCAGCATCGCGCGCCCGCCGACCTTGCCGAGCTTGCGCAGGTCGCCGATCGCGGCGACGCCCGAGACGAGCGAAAAGAAAATCAGCGGAACAACGAGCATCTTCACCGCTTTGATGAAGAAATCGCCGATCCATTTCAGGCTCGCGGCCTCCGGCCCCCACAGAAATCCGGTCAATACGCCGAGGACGAGCGCACCGACGACGCGCTGCCAAAGGGGAATGCGGAACCACCAACCCATATAATATCCTTTCACTCCCTGCGTCCGGTTATGGCTTTTGTTGCCGCGTTGCGGCCCAGCCCCTGTCCCGCGCATTGCTTTTCGCGGCGCACCCTTTCACCAATTCGCGCACCACGTCCAGTAGGCTACAACGGCTTGCGACCTAGATGAGCAATGTTATTGCGACGCAGGTCGTCGCCCCGACGATAAGCGTCAGCGGAATGCCCGCGCGGAAGAAATCGACGAAACGGTAATTGCCCGCCGCATAGACGAGCGTGTTTGTCTGATAGCCGATCGGCGTCGCAAAGCTCGCCGATGCGGCGAACATCACCGCGACGACGAGCGGATAGGGATCGACGCCAAGATCGCGCGCGACGGCGATGGCAAGCGGGGTGACGAGGATCGCAACTGCGTTATTCGTGATGATCTCGGTCAGCATCACCGAAATGACATAGGTGGCGAGCACCAGCCCCCACGGCGGCACGTTGCGGAGCAGCGGCGTGAGTTCGCCCACGACGATCGCGACGCTGCCCGAGTTTTCGAGCGCGAGCCCCACCGCAAGCATCGCGAAAATGAGGACGAGGACGTTGCCGTCGATCGAATCCCACGCCTCGTCGGCGTCGATACAGCGCGTAACGAGGATAAGCCCAACACCGATGATCGCTGCGACGCCGATATCGAGGATGTTGAATGTCGCGAGCAGGACGACGCCGAGCAGCGCACCGATGGCGATCGGGGCCTTGCTGCGCCGAAATTCGCGCTCGTTGGTCGACCCGACACCATAGAGATGCGGATTGCCATAAAGCTGCCCGACCTGATCGGCGGGGCCGGTGACGAGCACGCGGTCGATCGCCTGGATGCGCGCATTGGGCAGGTCGGGGCCCGGGGTCTTGCGAAAGCGGGCAATGCCGAGCACGCGCACCTTGAGCGCCGACAGAAACGGAATTTCGACAAGGCGCCGCCCGATGGCGGGATGGCTCGGTGCGATCATCGCTTCGACGATCGCCGTATCGTCCTGGTCGATGTCGTCATGTCCCGCAGTCAGGCCGATCGCGATATTCTTGTTCGCGCGCATCGACAGCAGTTCGGCCAGCTCGAGCCGAAGCACGAGCCGGTCGTCGGCTTCGAGCCGCTCGCTCTCGATCCCGCTCCGGCGCAGCACCGCGCCACGTTTCAGGCCGACGAGCTTGACGGTGGCGCGCTTCACGAACGGCACATCGCTGACCTTGCGCCCGACGAGCGTTCCGCCCTTCAGAATGCGGACCTCTGACAGGAAACTGCGATGGTCCTGGCTCAGCGCGATCTGTTGCGGCGTGTCGTCGGGAAGGAAGTGCCGCGCAATCAGAATCAGCGCGAGCACACCCGCGGCGCCCGCGACAAGTCCGACCGGCGTGATGGTGAAGATACCGAACCGGTCGAGGCCGTTTTCGTCGGCGACGGCGGCGACAAGCAGGTTCGTCGATGTGCCGATCAGCGTCGTCGTCCCGCCGAGGATCGCAACATAGGAGAGCGGTATCAGCAAGCGTTTCGCGCTCAGCCCCAGCGCGCTCGCAAGCTTCATCATGATCGGGATCATGACGACGACGACGGGCGTGTTGTTGAGGAAAGCCGAGGCGAAATAGGCGCCGACGAACATTTCGGCGAGCGCCAGCTTCGGGTGGCGCTGCGCGCGCGCGATAATCCGGTTGGCGATCGCATCGAGCGTCCCGGTACGCAGCAGCGCACCCGACAGGATGAACATTGCGCCGATCGTCACCGGCGCCGAATTGGAAAAGACCGAGAACAGGTCCTTGCCCGACAAAATGCCGAGAAACAGGAAGGTGCAGGTGCCAAGGATCGCGACAACTGCCGCAGGGAAGCGCTCGACGACGAAACCGACGAACATCAGCGCGAGCACGATAAGGCCGATGATCGCCTGATAATCGGCGATGAAGGCCTGCGCCGCCGCGATCATACGCTCAGCCGCATTGCGCCCTGTGGAGCAGCTTGTGGTCGGCGAGGACGAGCGCCATCATCGCCTCGACGACCGGCGCGCCGCGGATGCCGACGCACGGGTCGTGTCGCCCCTTTGTTACGATATCGGTCGCCTCGCCCGCCTTGTTGACCGTCGGCACGGGCGTCAGGATCGAACTCGTTGGCTTGAACGCGACGCGGACGACCACGGGCTGCCCCGTCGAAATGCCCCCGGCTATGCCGCCCGCATTGTTCGACAGGAAATCGGGGCGGTTGCTGCCGTCGGTCGCAGGACGCATCGGGTCGGCATTTTCCTCGCCGCGCAGCCGCGCCGCGTTGAAGCCAGCGCCGATTTCAACGCCCTTCACCGCATTTATCCCCATCATCGCCGCCGCCAGATCGGCGTCGAGCTTGGCATAGACAGGGGCGCCCCACCCGGCAGGCACGTCGCTGGCCGCGCATTCGATGACCGCGCCTAGCGAGCTTCCGGCCTTGCGCGCTGCGTCCATCAGCCCTTCCCACCGCTGAGCCGCCGCGGGATCGGGGCAGAAGAAGGGGTTGCGGTCGATCTCCTCAAGATCGAAATTGGCGGGATCGATCGCATCGCCCCCGATTTCGGCAACCCACGCATGGATCTGAACTTCGGGGATGACGAGCCGCGCCACCGCGCCCGCCGCCACCCGCGCTGCGGTCTCGCGCGCGCTCGACCGGCCGCCGCCGCGATAGTCGCGGATGCCGTATTTGGCGTCATAGGCATAATCGGCGTGGCCGGGGCGATAGGCTTGCGCGATCTCGCCATAATCTTTCGACCGCTGGTCGACATTCTCGATCATCAGGCTGATCGGCGTGCCCGTCGTCTTGCCCTCGAACACCCCCGACAGGATGCGCACCTGATCGGGTTCCTTGCGCTGCGTGGTATGGCGCGACTGGCCCGGGCGGCGCTTGTCGAGAAAAGGCTGGATATCCGCCTCCGACAGCGACAGGCGCGGCGGGCAACCGTCGACGACCGCACCGAGCGCGGGGCCATGGCTTTCCCCCCAGGTCGTGAAGCGAAGAACGCGCCCGAAGCTGTTGAAACTCATCGTCCCCTATCCCAGTCGGCCGAATGCTGGCGCATAGTCCGCCCGGCCGCCTTGCGGCCATTCGGCGTTCGAGTCCAGCATCATCGCCATGAAATGCGGCCCTGAAAAGGGGGACGCGAAGCGATCGGCAAGATCGATGGAATAGCCAAAGCGCCGGTAATAGTCGACGTGCCCCAGCACGAAACTCATCGCAATGCCTTGCTGACGAAGCGCATCGAGCCCGGCGTTGATGAGCGCTGCGCCGATGCCTTCACCCTGCCGAGCGCGAACCACCGACACGGGCGCAAGCCCCGCTGCCGACAGCGCGGCGCCGTCCGCCTCGACATCCATCCGACTGAACAGCACATGTCCGACTAGCGCACTACCGCTTTCGGCGACGAGCGAGACGAGTGCGTCGCCATCGTCACTCAGCATCCGTACCAGCTCAGCCTCGCCCTGATGACCGAATTCGGTCTGTGCAAAAGCCGCGCGAACGAGCAGGTCAATATCCTCGGCATCGGTCTTGCTGGCTGACCGTATCAGCAGTTCGTCAGGCAAGCGCGATATCCGGCGCGTCTTCCTGTTTCATGCCGATGGTGTGATAGCCCGCGTCGACATGGTGCGTTTCGCCCGTCACGCCGCTTGCCAGATCGCTCAGCAGATAGAGCGCCGATCCGCCCACATCGTCGATCGTAACGTTGCGGCGCAGCGGCGCATTGAACTCGTTCCACTTCAGGATCAGGCGGAAATCGCCGATTCCGCTCGCCGCCAGCGTCTTGATCGGCCCTGCCGAAATTGCGTTCACGCGAACGCCCTGCGGGCCATAATCATTGGCGAGATATTTGACGCTCGTCTCGAGCGCCGATTTGGCGACGCCCATGACATTGTAATGCGGGATGACCTTTTCGGCGCCATAATAGCTGAGCGTCAGCAGCGACCCGCCGCCCTTGCCCGTTTCGGGGTCATAGGGCGTCATCATTGCCGCCGCGCGCTGCGCGACTGCGGTGAAGCTGTACACGCTGATGTTCATCGTCATCAGGAAGTCGTCGAGCGTCACATCGGCATATTTGCCCCGCAGCGCCTCCTTGTTCGTATAGCCGATGGCGTGGACAACGAAGTCGATCGTCGGCCAGCGGTCGGCGAGCGTCGCAAAGGCGGCGTCGAGATTGCCCATGTCGCCAACGTCGCAGTCGATCAGGAAATCGCAGCCGAGCTGGTCGGCGAGCGGCTTGACCCGCTTCAGCATCACTTCGCCCTGATAGCTGATCGCAAGTTCGGCGCCGTGCTCGTGCAGCGCCTTCGCAATGCCCCATGCGAGCGACTTGTCGTTGGCAAGCCCCATGATCAGCCCGCGCTTGCCCTTCATCAGACCCGTCATATATTTTCTCCGGCTTCGGCAATTCTTTCGTCCACGCGCCCAATAGCGTGATGGTCCAAATCCTCAACCTCGACGAGCGCGGCGTTGAGTTCGGCACCGATGACCATACCCAATCCGACGAGGTAGAAAAAGAAAAGCGCGACCATCACTCCGGCGAGGCTGCCATAGGTCGCGTCATAGCGGAGCAGGCCCGCAAGCAGCGGCGGCAGCGCGAGCGTCACGCCGATCCACCACAAGGTCGTAAACAGCGCACCCGGCCATTTGGGACAGTGCTTGAGCCGCCGGTATTTCGACGGGGTCAGCCAATAGAAGAGCATATAGATGGCAAGAAACAGCCCGAAGCCCGAAACGCCGCGCGAAATCGCGACCGCGCCCGCCGTTTGATAGGCTGCGGGAAGAAAGCGGGCAACGAACTGCTCGATCCCCGAAATCAGCACCTGCAGGCTGAACGACAGCAACATCAACACGACCGCGCCGGTGATGATGCCGATCGACAGCAAGCGATAATGAAAAAAGCCCTTGGAAAAATGGGTGCCATAGGCACGGCGCAGAATGTCGCGGATCGTTTCGACCAGGCTGCCGACGGTCCAGAGCGCGACGAGCGCGCCGAGCCACAGGAAAAGCCCGGTGCGCGCCGTCATCACCTCGCGGATAGGCCCGGCGAGCGCGCGCGCGACGGTGGGAGGCATCAACGAAAACACCGCTTCGATCGCGGCCTCACCGCCCGCGCTACCACCGATCAGGCTGAGTGCCGCAGCAAGAAGAATGAAGAAGGGGAACAACGCGATCAGCGCCAGATAGGCAAGATTGCCGGCGTGGATAAACCCGTCCGTATAGGTGCCGACGACCACGCGCCGGAGAATCTCGAACACCCGCGTACCGGGGCCGAGCCGCTCGCGGCCGCGCTCGATAATGCCGAGCGAATGGGCGCGGACATGGGTGCGTTTTGCGCGCTCGGCGCGCGCCTCGGGCGAATGCGGCGAATGACCCTCGGCGAAAAACTCCCGATCGACCTCTTCGGCAACCTCGCGCTCCAGCGCATCGACCGATTCAGGATTGGGTTTATCGCTCACCGGTCACACGCCGAGGTCGGCCCGCACCGCGCGCTTGTCCGACCATGCATCGACCAGCTTCGCCAGATCGGCGTCGTCGCCCGGCAGGTCGACCATCAACCGCACGAGCTGGTCGCCGCGCCCGCCGCCCTTCTGGCTGAATCCCTTTCCTTTCAGCCGCATCACCTTCCCCGACGTCGAGCCTGCGGGGATCGAGAGCATGACCGGGCCGTCGACCGTCGGAACCTTGACCTTTGCGCCTTTCACGGCCTCGGTCAGCGTGACGGGCAGGTCGAGCCGGATATTCGCTCCGTCGCGTTCGAAAAAGGGGTGGTCCTTGACCGTGATGGTGACGATGCCGTCGCCATTGCCGCCGGGTCCCGGTTGCCCCTTGCCCGCCAGGCGCATCTGTGTCCCGGTTTCAACGCCCGCGGGCAGCTTGAGATCGATCGTGCCGCCGTCGGCGAGCGTGATGCGTTGCGGCGCCTGCGTCGCGGCGTCGATGAACGATACCGACAGCCGATAGGCGACATTGGCGCCTTTGGGCGGCGGCGCCTGACGTCCGCCAAAACCGCCGAACGGACCGCCGCCCGCGCGGCCACCGAACAGCCCTTCGAAAATATCGGCGAAGTCGGCGCCATCCCCGCCAAAGCCGCCCTGCGCGCCGCGCGGGTCGCCGCGAAACCCGCCGCCGCCATAGCCGAAGGGCATGGCCGGGTTTCCATCGGCGTCGATTTCGCCGCGGTCGAATTGCGCCCTCTTCGTCTTGTCGGAGAGCAGGTCATAGGCCTTGGTCGCGTCCGAGAATTTCTCCGCCGCTTTCGGGTTATCCTTGTTCCGGTCGGGGTGAAGCTCTTTCGCGAGCTTGCGATATGCCGATTTGATCTCCGCGTCGCTTGCGCCCTTTGCGACGCCCAGGGTGGAATAGGGATCTGCCATAAACCTGTCTGTAGCCTGATATGCCGACGGGCGAAAAGGCCCGATTGCCGACCGATGTGGGAAAGCCGCGTCACCCGGTCAAGCGCTTTGCAATATGTGGCTTTTCATTCGGCACCGGGTAGCGCACCGACGGCACAGGCTTTCGCTCGACGCGGCTGGCGCTCGGCATTATGACCGCGCTCATGACGAACGACCCCTTTGACCTGTTCGACGCCTGGTTCGCCGAAGCGGCGGCGAGCGAACCCAATGACGCCAATGCAATGGCGCTCGCGACGACCACCCCCGCAGGGCTTCCATCGCTCCGAATGGTCCTTCTCAAAGGGCATGGCCCCGACGGCTTCATCTTCTACACCAATCTCGACAGCCGAAAGGGCGGCGAACTCGCGGAGAATCCGCATGTCGCGCTGCTCTTTCACTGGAAGTCGCTGCGCCGTCAGATCCGCATCGAAGGCCCGGTCGTGCCCGTCGACGATCGCGTCGCCGACGCCTATTTCGCGACCCGCAGCCGCGACAGCCAGCTTGGCGCCTGGGCGAGCGACCAGTCGCGTCCGCTCGACCGGCGCGAGACGTTCGAGGCGCGTTTCGTCGACATGCAGCGGCGCTTCGAAGGGCAGGACGTCCCGCGCCCGCCGCGCTGGTCGGGTTGGCGCGTCGTGCCCGACCGCATCGAATTCTGGCAGGACCGCGCGCACCGGCTGCACGAGCGCACGCTGTTCGAACGCGACGGCGATGCCTGGACGAAAGGAATGCTCTATCCATGAGCTGGCGCCGTTTTCCGATCACCCGCGTCGACGCATTTGCCGACCGGCCCTTCGCAGGAAATCCCGCGGCGGTGATGCCACTCGACGACTGGCTCGACGATGCGACATTGCTCGCGATGGCTGCCGAGAACAATCTGTCCGAAACTGCCTTCCTGGTCCCCGACGACAGCGACGACGCCGATTATGAGCTGCGCTGGTTCACGCCGGGGCTGGAGATTGCTCTGTGCGGGCACGCGACGCTCGCCAGCGGGCACGTGCTGCTCACCGCGGCACCCTATCGCGACAAGATGCTGTTCCGCACGCGCAAGGCCGGCGTGCTGACGGTCGCGCGCGATGGCGAAGATGGCTATCGCATGGCGCTCCCCGCCTTTCCGCCGGAACCCAAGCCACTCGCCGGGATTGCGGCTGCGGTCGGCGGAACGCCGGTCGAGACGCTGTGGCACGATGGGCGCTATGCCGTGCTTGTCTATGCGACTGCCGCCGAAGTGCGCGGGCTCGCCCCCGACATGGCGGCGCTCCGCGCGATCGGCGACGTGCAGGCCATTGCGACCGCGCCCGGATCGGGCGATGCGGCAGGAAGCGACATCGTCAGCCGGGTTTTCGTCCCCGGAGCGGGGGTCGACGAAGACCCGGTGACGGGCTCGGCGCATTGCGTGTTGACGCCCTATTGGACGAAGCGGCTCGGCCGCGACCGTTTCACGGCCTTTCAGGCGAGCGCGCGCGGCGGCCATCTCGGCTGCCGCCTCGACGGCGACCGTGTCGAGCTGTCGGGTCGTTGCGTCACGACGCTGACCGGCGAATTCCTGCTATAGCGCTGCCTGCAGGTCGGCGAGACGCTGGCGCAACGCCGGAAACTGATCCTCTTTGGTGACGCCCAACCGCACGATCGTCACCCGCTGCGACGGCGAGACGATGATATATTGGCCCTGATGGCCGATGCACGCGAACAGGTCGTTCGGCCCGCGCTCGGGCCAAAGCGCCGCGCGCGCGCCCGGCGGACGCCGCCGGTTGAGCCAGATATGCCCGCCATAGCCCGCATCGTTCGGCGAAGGCGACAGCATGAAGCGCATCCAGCTTTCGGGCAGCAATCGCTGGCCGCCCGCGACGCCCCGGTTGCGCAGGAACTCGCCGAAACGCGCATAATCGCGTGCCGTGGCATGCATGATCGAGCCGCCGATCATCGTCCCCTTCGCGTCGAATTCCGGCGTCAGGCTGGTCATACCGAGCGGCTCGGCCAGTCGCCCGCGGATATATTCGCGCATCGCGTCGCGGCGCGCGGTCGCGCCCTGCGCGGGGGTCAGCGTGTCGGCCAATATGTCAGACAGGATGACACTGGTCGCCGAACTATAGTTGAACCGCTCGCCGGGCTGCGCGGCCGCGGGCTTCGCTTCGGCAAAACCCGCCATGTCGGCGGCTCCTGCGCCGAACAGCATTTCGACGGTGTCGCCCTCCCAGATCGGATCGCCATTTTCGACATGCTCGATCCCCGACGACATATGGAGCAGATGGCGCAGCGTGATGGCGCCGCGCGGATCGCCGCTGCGCTGCCACGCGGCGACCGGGGCGGGACCGTCGAGCGCAAGTTGCCCGTCGGCGACCATGAACCCCGCGAGCACTGCGGTAATGCTCTTGGCCATCGACCAGCTGATAAGCTTCGTGTCGGGCCCGAATCCCGCGGCATAACGTTCGTAAACGAGATCGCCGTCGCGCAGCACGAGAAGCGCGCGCGTCTGCCCGACCGCTTCGCTTTCCGAAAAAAGCGCTTCGGCCTTCGCGTGCAGATCGGCGGGAAGCGCGGGGAGCGGCTGGGGGTCGTCGGCAGCCGCAGCGGGGTCGAGCGATGCTCCGAGCTTTGGAACCGGCGCCGCGGGCGCCATTGTGCCCGGCGCGGCCGCGAGCGACAAGGTCCAGCTGCCCAGAAGCACCAGCGCGGCACTTGCCACCAAGGCTTTTTTGGTCATCATGCCCGACCGTGACTAACACCAACCCGCCCTCATCGGCAACGCCCGAGCCCGTACCGCCGCCTCCGTCGTCTGTATCCCGGTCAGACATCCCCGCAACCGGAAGGGACCGGGCGCGCAAGCCCGGACGCTGGGGCGGGTGCCTGCCGTGGGCGATCCTGATCGGCGTCATACTTGCGGGCTGGCTGGTCTGGAAATTTCCGTCGTTCAAGGCACAGGCCGAGCTCGGTTCGGCCTATGCCGCGCGCGTCGGTTGCTCGTGCCGCTACGTCCAGGGCCGCAGCCTCGAAAGCTGCCAGAGCGACTTCGAACCCGGCATGGAGATGGTGTCGCTGAGCGAGGATCCCGACACGCGCAACATCACCGGCAGCGTCCCCCTCCTCGCCGCGCGCAGCGCGCGCTATGCGGGAGCAAGCGGCTGCCTGCTCGACCCCGCCGATTAGGGTCAGGATCTCAGGAAACTAGAAAGGCGTCCATCGCGGCATTGACCGCGTCGGGCGCCTCCCACGGCACGAAATGGCCGCAGTCGGGGACGCGGACAATCGTCGCGTTGGGAACAAGTTCATCGATGCCCTCGAGGTTGCATGGCGGCAGGGCCGTATCGTCCAGCGCCCAGATCACGAGCGTCGGAATGGTCAGCGTCGGAAACGGCGACGACGGCGGTTCGGCATAGGGATCGTCCATTGCAGGCACCGCCAGCGGCGACGCGCGGTACCAATTGAGCATCGCGCGGCAGGCGTCGCGATCTTCCCAGTCGGCGAGCAGACGGTCGATTTCGTCGGCTGGCTGCAATCCGCCGCTCGGCGTCCGCCCCTCGAACGCCAGCCCCAATATCCCTGCAATCCCCTTTTCCTCGACCAGCCCGTCGTTCGCGGCGTCGCGGAAGGTGCGGATATATTGGCTCGCCGCGCGCTGCTCGGCATTGGTCGCGAGCAGGCGCTGGAAAATGCCGGGGTGCGGCGCGTTGGCAATCACCGCGCGCGTCACGCGCCCGGCCCATTGGGGATGCAGTCCGCCCGGCTGGCCGCCGAGTGCGACACCCCACGCAATCGCCCCGCCCCAATCATGACCGACAACGGTGAACTCATCGACCTCGAGCGCGTCGGCGAGCGCGAATATGTCGGCGATCAACTTGTCGGGGGTATAGGCCTCGACCGCCTGCGGCTTCGACGAGCCGCGATAGCCGCGCTGGTCGGGCGCAATGCAGCGAAAGCGAGTCGCGAAATGCGGAAGCTGGTGGCGCCACGTGCGGTGCGATTCGGGAAAGCCGTGGAGGAAGATCAACACCGGCGCGTCGCGCGGCCCCATATCGACCGTGTCGAGTTCGACTCCGGTTGCAAGTTTCACCCGCCGCTGTTCGAAATCGCCGACCATCGCCCACTCCCTTTGGTTTCGTTTCGCAACCAATGTGGCGAGGATCAGAGCGGCTGGCAAGCCGCGACAATGGATGGGGTGCGAGGTTATGGGGTCGGGAGCGACGGCAGGTCCGGATCGGGTGGATCACGGCCGTTCCCCATAGCAGTCGCCGCTAGGGTCAGGACCCTAGGGTCCTGACCCTAAGGATAGCTCACCGTCTTTGGCACTTCGGGGATCGGGATGAATTCCTCGCTGTCGCCGGGGACGAGCGGGAAATTGCGGTCCTTCCAGTCGTGTTTCGCCTGCGTGATTCGTTCGCGCGACGAGCTGACGAAGTTCCACCAGACGTGGCGCGGGGTCGTGAACGCCTCGCCGCCGAGCAGCATCACGCGCGCGTCGCTCGCCGCACGCAGCGTCATCGCCTCGCCGGGTTTCAATATATACAGGCTGTGCCTTTCAAGCCGCTCGCCGTCGAGGCTGGCGTCGCCGAGTGCCACGAGCACGGCACGCTCATCCGCTTCGGCTTCGATGGGGATGCTCGCGCCTGCGTTCATCAATATATCGGCATAGATGGTCGCGCTGTGCTGGGTGATCGGCGATGTCGCGCCCCACAGGCTGCCCATGATGACGCGCGCCGAAACGCCATTGTCTTCGACCAAAGGCAGGTCGTCCTTCGCCACATGCTCGAACGCCGGATCGATCTCTTCCTTGCCGTCGGGCAGCGCGAGCCAGGTCTGCATTCCCGAGATCGGCGATCCCGTGGCGCGCGCGGCCGAAGGCGTGCGCTCCGAATGAACGATACCGCGGCCTGCGGTCATCAGATTGCACGCCCCCGGCCGGATCGTCGCATAGGTGCCAAGGCTGTCGCGATGGTCGATCGCGCCTTCGAAGAGATAGGTGACGGTGGCGAGGTTGATGTGCGGGTGCGGGCGCACGTCCATCCCCTTGCCGATGTCGAAATGCGCCGGACCGAATTGATCGACGAAGATGAAGGGACCGACCATCGTGCGCGCCTTGTCCGGCAGGGTGCGGCGCACCTCGAAAGCGCCGATGTCGTGCGTCGAGGGCGTAATCACCGTAACCATCAGCCAAGCCTTTCGAGGGTCGTTCGCGTCTTGTCGGTTTCGACATTGCCGGTGTTGAGCACCGTGTTGGGCTCGAGAAGCAGGACATGGCATTCGCCGTCCAGTGCCTCGGGGCAATGTTCCACCCCGTGCGGAATGATGATGAATTCGCCTGCTTCGACGATCACATCGCCGGTGCGCAGCCCCATCTTCATCCGCCCTGCGACGACGAGGAACAGTTCATCCTCGCGCTCATGATGATGCCAGTCGAACTTGCCGTCGAGTTTCACCAGCTTGACCTGGAAATCGTTGATGTCGCCCGCAACGCGCGGATTCCAATGGTCGCCAAAACTGGCAAAGGCGTGCGCCAGATTGACCTTGTCGATCGTCATGATGCCGGCGCCCGAAGGATCTTTTCCATCGCCTTGCCCTTGGCAAGCTCGTCGACCAGCTTGTCGAGATAGCGGATCTCGCGCATCAGCGGGTCGTCCACATTCTCGACGCGGACGCCGCAGACGACACCCTTGATCTGGTCGCGCGCGCTGTTCATCGCGGGTGCCTTGTCGAAAAAGCCGCGAAAGTCGGTCGCAGACGCGATCTCCGCGTCGAGTTGCTTCTGGCTATATCCCGTCAGCCACCGGATGATCTCATCAACCTCGGCCTTTGTCCGCCCCTTGCGTTCGGCCTTGGCGACATAGTGCGGATAGACGCTGGCGAAGCTGGTCGAAAAGATGCGATGCTCCGCCACCCGCTACTCCCCCGGCGCCGTCGCGCGGATCGCGAGCGCGTGGACGCGCTGCCCCGGCAAATCGCCCAGCGCCTTGTTCACCGCGCGCTGGCGCGCGACGCGGTTCTGCCCGGCAAAGCCCGCCCATTCGATGCTCAGGCTGAAATGCGACTCGCCCGACCCGTCATCGCCGGCATGGCCATGATGTTGCGCGCTATCATTGCTGAGCACGAAATTGGCGTCGGGAAAAGCTGCGCGTAGCAGGCTTTCCATTTCTGTTTGCACGGGGCCCTTGGTCGTCATGGGGTTGACCATAGCCGCCGCGTCGCCAAATTATAAGGCCTCCCAAGACTCCCGAAAGCCTGGTTTGCCTCCTTCTGCCCGCCCCAATCGATTCCACGGTCGCATTCCCCGCGAAGCGCCCTGCGCCGTTCCCGGCTGCGGCGAGGCCGGCGAATTTCGTGCCCCGGCCACGGCGCATCGCTCGCCCGACGGGCCGCCGCCCTACCGCTGGCTGTGCCTTGACCATGTGCGCGAATTCAATGCGGGCTATAATTTCTTTGACGGGATGAGCGCCGACCAGATTCTGGCCGCGCAGTCGCCGACGTCGGGCTGGGAAACCGAAAGCCGCGCCTTTCGCGCAGCGGGGAGCGCGGACCTGCCGCCGCGCTGGGCCGATTTCAAGGATCCGATGGACGCGCTCGGCGCGCGCTTTCGCCAGCGGATGGACGAGGCGCGGCGCGAGGCCGCCGACCCGCGCTTCACGCGCGACGAGCATCGCGCGCTCCAGACGATGGGGCTTGCGGCCGATGCCGACCGCACCGCGTTGCGCCGCCGCTACGGCGAACTGGTCCGCAAATATCACCCCGACCGCAACGGTGGCGACCGCAGTTACGAAACGCGGCTTGGCGCGGTGGTCGAGGCCTATCAACTGCTCCGCAAATCGCGCGCCTTCGCCTGACGTGTCGACGACAAAAGGCGTTGCAAGCCGCAACCCGTCGCTCTACCGCGCTATGCTTGGCGCCGTCGGCTCCGCCGGCGACTCTCCTCCAATATCAGCTGGGCCTTTGACATGACCGACATTCCGAACAGCCTCCCCGACCATCACGGTTCGACGCTCCTCGCCGCGCCCGATACCGAGGTCGATGCGCGCGAGATGTTCGGGGTCGACATCGACATGAAGGTCCCGGCGTTCAGCGAGGCCGACGAGCGCGTTCCCGACCTCGACCCGGCCTATGTCTTCGACGGCGACACCACCCTCGCGATCCTCGCGGGCTTCAAGTTCAACCGTCGCGTGATGGTGCAGGGCTATCACGGCACGGGCAAATCGACGCATATCGAACAGGTTGCCGCGCGGCTCAAATGGCCGTGCATCCGTGTCAACCTCGACGCGCATATCAGCCGCATCGACCTTGTCGGCCGCGACGCGATCGTGCTGCGCGACGGACAGCAGGTCACCGAGTTCCGCGAAGGCCTGCTCCCCTGGGCGCTGCAGACGCCGACCGCGCTCGTCTTTGACGAATATGACGCGGGACGCCCCGACGTGATGTTCGTGATCCAGCGCGTGCTCGAGGCCGAGGGCAAGCTGACGCTGCTCGACCAGAACCGCGTCATCCGCCCGAATCCGCATTTCCGTCTTTTCTCGACCGCGAACACCGTCGGACTTGGCGATACGAGCGGGCTGTATCATGGCACGCAACAGATCAACCAGGGCCAGATGGACCGCTGGAACATCGTCGTCACGCTGAACTATCTGCCCGCCGCAACCGAAAGCGCGATCATTCTGGCGAAGGTTCCCGCCACCGACGAGACGACCGTCGCCAACATGGTCAAGGTCGCCGATCTGACGCGGCAGGGCTTTATCAACGGCGACATCTCGACCGTGATGAGCCCGCGCACCGTGATCAGCTGGGCGCAGAACACCGCGATTTTCAACAATCTCGGCTTTGCCTTCCGCCTGTCCTTCCTCAACAAGTGCGACGAGGCCGAGCGGATGATCGTCGCCGAATATTTCCAGCGCGTGTTCGGCGAGGACCTTCCCGAAGGCGTCGTCGGCAAGTGATTTTGCCGCGCCGCCTCTGGGTGGCGCTCGCGGCGCTCGCGCTCGCCGGTTGCGCGACCGGCGTCGACTACGGACCGGTGCGCCACGCCGACTATGTCGCCGACGCGCGCTGCACGCCGGACCCCGGCGCGCCTGTCGATGACGCTGCGCTGCCGCTCTTCTTTGCGACGAGCCGCCTGCCCGATTGTCGCAGCCCCGAGATCGTCCTGCTCTCCCATCGCGGCGACAGGGTGCGCTATGGCCGCTTCGCCGCACCGCGCGATGAGATGGTGAGCGGCAAACAACGCTTTCGCACGCCCTTCGCCCTGCAGACACCCGACGACTGGTGGCGCGCGCTGCGGGCAGAAACCGACCGCCGTCAGGGCCGCGTCCTGCTTTACGTGCATGGATATCGCGAGAATTTCGAGACGACCACCAAGGATGCCGCGCAGATCAGCCGGATGACGGGGTTCGACGGTCCGGTTGTCGCCTATAGCTGGCCGTCGCAGGGCGACCTGCTCGGCTATGGCGTCGACGAGACGAACATGTATCACGACGTCCGCAATTTCCGCGACTTCCTGAAAGCGCTCGCCGAACAGGACTGGGTCAAGGAAATCGTCGTCGTTTCGCATTCGCTCGGCGCGCGGCTGGTCGTTCCCGCCATCGCCTATGTCGACCGCGTCGCCGCCCGCGAAGACAGCAGCAATATTTCGAACATCATCCTCGCCTCGCCCGACATCGACCGCGAAACGTTCGAGCGCGACGCGCAAGACTTTGTGCTCACTGCACGACGCGTGGCGGCAGGAAGGCGCATCACCGTCTATGTTTCGCATTCCGACAAGGCGCTGGCGGCGTCGCGGACGCTGCACGGCTACCCGCGGCTGGGTTCGCCCTATTGCTTCGACACTTTCGCCGCCGACGAACTCAAGGCCGAGGGGCTACCCGTGCGTTGCTACGCCGCCGCGATGCCGGGGGTCACGATCATCGACACGACGGACGTGTCGCGTGGGGCGACCGGACACAGCAATTTCCTGCGCAGCGCCGTCGCGTGCCGCGACTTCATCGATGTCGTCGCGGGCAGAAACGAACGGTCCGAGCGCGTCGCAACGAAATGGCCGCACGTCTTCCTGCTACGCCCCGATAAGGCGATGCCAAAGGAGATGGATGAAGCCATCTGTCATCGGGTGGGCAACGGCGAAGGCTGACGCCGCGTCAGCCGAAGCCGCACATGATCGCCATATCGGCGAGCCAAACGACCGCTCCTTCGCTGCGCCACAGCGCCAGACCGGCGACCGCGATCAGCGCAAAGGCGCCGAGCGCGATCCAGTCGTGCCGCGCGATCCTCATGCCGGTTGCAGCCTTTTGACGGGGCTGTCGGCGATTGGCAGGTGCACCAGCCCTGCAAAAAGGCCGAGCGCGATCGCAAAGCCCCACGCGATGTCATAGCTTCCCGTTGCGTCGAAGATCAGCCCCGCCATCCACGCGCCGAAGAAGCTGCCGACCTGATGGCTGAGGAAGACGATGCCATAGAGCATCGACAGGTGACGGATGCCGAAAATGCGCCCGACGATGCCGCTGGTGAGCGGGATCGTGCCGAGCCACAGGAAGCCCATCGCGCCCGCGAAAACGAGCGCGCTCGCATGGCTGAGCGGGACGAAGAGGAAGAGCGCGATGACCGCCGAGCGTGCGGTGTAGAGCGCCGACAGCACATATTTCTGCCGCATCATGTCGCCCGCGCGCCCGAAGACATAGGAGCCGAGGATGTTGAACAGCCCGACGAGCGCCAGCACCTGCGCGCCAATCTCGATACCCAGCCCCTTGTCGTCGAGGTAGGATGGCAGGTGCGTCGCGATGAAGGCGATGTGGAAGCCGCAAACGAAAAAGCCGGCGTTGAGCAGCCAGTAACCGCGATGCACCGCCGCCTCGCGCAGCGCCTCGCGCGCGCCTTGTTCCTCGACCGCCAACGCCCCCGGCGCACCGGCCGCAGCCGGGCGTCCGGCGACGCCGATCGCGAGCAGCCCGCACAAGGCGACAAGCGCCGCCATTATCCACAAGGTCTGCTCATAACCGACACCACCCAGCAGCGATGACGCGACCGGCACGACCAGGAACTGGCCGAGCGATCCGCCCGCAGTGACGATGCCGAAGGCGGTGCTGCGCTTCTCCGCGCTCACCACGCGCCCGACTGCGCCGAGCACGACGACAAAGGTCGTCGCCGACTGCGCCATGCCGATGAGCAGCCCGAAACTGATATGAAGGCCGAGCGCGTCGGTCGCGAGCGCCGCGCTGACGAGTCCGGCCGCATAGAGCAGCGACCCGACGACCACGACGCGTCCCGCGCCATGCTTGTCGGCGAGCGCGCCGACGAAAGGTTGGACGAGGCCGAAAAGCAGGTTCTGGAGCGCCATCGCAAGCCCGAAGTCGGACCGGCTGATGCCGATCTCGACGCTCATTTGCGGAAGGAACAATCCGAAACTTTGCCGCACGCCCATCGCGAGGGTGACGATGAAGGCCGCGCAGGCGATGACGATCCAGGGTTTTTTCATTGGGGGAGACCTATGGCTGGGGGAAACCATGGAGCGCCGATGCGCCTCGGACGGCGCAAGGTCAAGCGAGCTTAGGGTCAGGACCCATTAATTACGCGTACGAGGTTTGAAGCGATTTTGTTCAGTGCGAGGAGGCAAGGCGACGGAATATGTCGATATTTCGAGGCTTGCCGACGAAGCAATGGACAAAATCGGTCAAATCCCGGAGGGACGCCGAAATGGCTTCGATCTCGCGCCCGCGCGGCCTTGCGGGTAGCGATGCTACCCGCTGCACCCGCCCGGACCCGATATCTTCGCCATTTCGACGCCTCGAACGCGTAATTAATGGGTCCTGACCCTAGCTATGGCTTTGCTTAACCCTTCTTTCGCCACCCCCGGACTGATCGGCGATCATACCTCTCAGGCGAGGAACTGGTGCCCCCCGGCGAAAGCCGGGGCCACGCGGCGCGGCGCTGCCCCGGAATGGACCCCGGCTTTCGACGGGGATCGCTTGCTTCACGGATAGGGATAATTTCCGACTTGATCCGGGGTGACGGTCTCAATGCAAGCCCTCATCCTCTTCCTTCCCTTACCAAAGCCGGTTAGAGCCGACTCGTCATGACCGCCCACTCTCCCCTCGACGATCTGAAGGCCGCGCTGTCGAGTGTCGCGCGCGCAGTGACGCGCGATGCCGAGGTCGAGGTCGGCTTCACCGCCGACGCCCCCGCGCAGATCGGCAAGGCGATTCGCGTCCCCACCCCGTCGCGCACCCTGCCGCGCGACCAGGTGGCCGAGGCGCGCGGCTTTGCCGACAGCTATGCGCTGCGGATGAAGCATCACAGCGAAAAGCTCCACGCCGCCGCGCGCCCGGCCGAGCCCATCGCCGCCGCCGCTTTCGACGCGATGGAGCGCGCACGGATCGAGGCGCTCGGCGCCCGCAACATGGAAGGTATGCGCGCCAATCTGTCGGCGAGCCTCGCGATGCGGATGCGGAGCGACCCGATCAGCCGCGCGCAAAGCCGTGACGATGTGCCGATGTCGAGCGCGCTCGAACTGCTGCTGCGCGAAGCGCTGACCGGCGATCATGCCCCGCAGGGGACCGAAACCGGCCTGTCGCTCGTGCGCGAATGGATCACCAAGGACGCGGGCGGCGACCTGACCGCGCTGTCGATGCTGCTCGACGACCAGGCCGCCTTTGCCGAAACCGCGAAGATTGCGCTGCGCAACCTCGACCTCATCCACGGCGACGAGCCGCTCGAAGAGGGAGCCGAGGACGGCGGCGAGGACGACGAGACCGAGGCCGAGGAAAGCGCCGAGGAGCAGGAAAGCGAGGACGGCGGCAGCGGCGAGAGCCAGGTCGACGCGCGCGCCGAAATGGCGGGCGACCAGGCCGACGACGGCGACAGCGACCCCGACGCGCAGGAGATGGAGGCCGACGGCGAACCCGAAATGGGCGGCGAAGGCGACGAAGGCATGCTCCCCGTCCGTCCCAACCGCCTGCCGACCGACGTTCCCGATTTCAACTATCTGCGCTTCACCGAAAAGCATGACGAGATCGTCGCCGCGACCGAACTTTGCGACGCCGACGAACTCACCCGCCTGCGCGCCTATCTTGACCAGCAGATGACGCATCTGCAGGGCGCGGTGACCAAGCTCGCCAACCGGCTCCAGCGCCGCCTGATGGCGCAGCAGAACCGCGCGTGGGACTTCGACCAGGAGGAAGGCCAGCTCGACGCCGCGCGGCTCGCACGCGTCATCGTGTCGCCCGGCCATTCGCTGTCATACAAGATCGAGCGCGACACCGACTTTCGCGATACCGTCGTCTCGCTTCTCATCGACAATTCGGGATCGATGCGCGGGCGCCCGATCAGCATCGCGGCGATCAGCGCCGACATCCTCGCGCGCACGCTCGAACGCTGCGGCGTCAAGACCGAAATCCTCGGCTTCACGACGCGGACATGGAAGGGCGGGCAGAGCCGCGAGGACTGGCTCGCCGCCGGCCGACCGCTGCACCCCGGCCGCCTCAACGACCTCAGGCACATCATCTACAAGCCCGCCGACGAACCCTATCGCCGCGCGCGCAAGTCGCTCGGGCTGATGATGCGCGAAGGGCTTCTCAAGGAGAATATCGACGGCGAGGCGCTGATGTGGGCGCACAGCCGGATCGTCAACCGCCCCGAAGAACGCCGTATCATGATGGTGATCTCCGACGGCGCGCCGGTCGACGACAGCACGCTGTCGGTCAACCACGGCGCCTATCTCGACCAGCATCTGCGCCAGGTGATCGAGTGGATCGAAAAGAAATCGCCGGTGGAGCTTTGCGCGATCGGTATCGGTCACGACGTCACCCGCTATTACAGCCGCGCGGTGACGATCATGGACGCCGAGCAATTGGGCGGCACGATGGTCGAGCAATTGGCGGGGTTGTTCGATATCGATTGAGCGGGCTAACCGTTGGGCGAATTATTGGAATTGCGTTGCATTGTCTAACCAATGTATTTGGAGGCTCAATGAGTCGCGAGGAATCCCCTATTTTAAATTACAGCGACAACTCACTTAACCCCTGAATTCGATACCGGATTTCGAAACAAGGCAAATCGCGCCCCCCCCTACGCCGTCATGCCTCAGGCCGCGACCAGCCGCTTCACGACGAGGTCGCCTTCATGCTCTCTCGCCTTGGCGAGTTCATAGCGCGAATGCATCCGCAGCAGCGTTTCAGCCTTCACACCGAAGGCCTTCTCAAAGCGGATCGCCATATCGGCGGTCAGCGCCGCGCGGCCATTGAGCACGGCGCTCACCGACTGGCGGCTGACGCCGAACGCCTCCGCCAGGTCATTGATCGATACGCCATGCGCTTCGACGATCTCGGTCTTCAGCCACTCGCCGGCGTGGATCGCGAAAGAGGGGTGAACCTTGATAGCCATCAGTGATAATCCTCCAAATCCAGGTCGATAATCGCCCCCTGGTCGTTGATCGAGAATGTCATCCGCCAATTGCGCGTGACGGTCATCGCCCATGTCCCGGCCCGGTCGCCCGTCAGGGGATGCAGGCCATAGTTGGGCGGCGTTCCAAGTTCGTCGATCGTCTCTGCCGCGATGATGAAGTTCATCATCCTGGAGAGACGGTCGATCAGATCACCCGGCAGGCCCTTCGGCTTGCCCGTCTCGACGAACCGCCGCAGCGCTTTATGGCTGATGCTCTCGATCTCCACGAGTGGAAAGTATCACTTTACATGCAGCATGTCAAGCGTGGCTTTACATGGATGTGAGTTACGGAATTAAGGCCTCAGCTTGCTCAACCCCCAAACTCGCCCCCACCGCCTGCCTCTGCGCGAACCCCCATGAATGCGACCGAAGACACCCCGCGTGACAACCCCCTCCCCCCTCGTTACAAATCCTGCGTGATGCAGCAGGGACTCGCGGGCTTACGACGGGCGCCGCTGCAACGACATGATGCCGAAGGGTCGCCGGCATGATCTGGGGCCGCACCATGGCGGTGCGCGGCTTAAGGGGGCGACACGCATGAAAAAAGCATCCGACCTGTTCATCGAATGCCTCGAGGAAGAGGGTGTCGAGTATATTTTCGGCGTTCCCGGCGAGGAAAATCTCGATTTTCTCGACAGTCTGTCGCGGTCGAAGAAGATCAAGCTCATCCTCACGCGCCACGAACAGGGTGCAGGGTTCATGGCCGCCACCTATGGGCGGCACACCGGCAAGACCGGCGTGTGCCTCGCGACGCTCGGGCCGGGCGCGACCAATTTCGTGACCGCGGCGGCCTATGCCCAACTCGGCGGGATGCCGATGATGATGATCACCGGGCAAAAGCCGATCAAGAAATCGAAGCAGGGCCGCTTCCAGATCCTCGACGTCGTGCGGATGATGGGGCCGATCACCAAATTCACGCACCAGATGGCCTCGTCGGACAATATTCCGAGCCGCGTGCGCGAGGCCTTTCGCCTCGCCGAAGAGGAAAAGCCGGGCGCGGTGCATATCGAGCTGCCCGAGGACATCGCCGACGAACACACCGATTCCACCCCGCTCAAGCGCAGCCATTCGCGGCGCCCCAACGCCGACAGCAAATCGATCCGCGAGGCGGTGAAAGCGCTCGAAAAAGCGAAGTCACCCGTCCTCGTAATCGGCGCGGGCGCGAACCGCACGATGACGAGCCGCATGCTGCTGCAATTCATCGAAAAGACCGGCATCCCCTTTCTGACGACGCAACTCGGCAAGGGCGTGATCGACGAGCGGCATCCGAAATTCCTCGGCTGCGCGGCCTTGAGCGCGGGCGATTTCGTCCACCGCGCGGTCGAGGCTGCGGACTGCATCGTCAACCTTGGCCATGACGTGATCGAAAAGCCGCCCTTCTTCATGCAGCAGGACGGACCGACCGTCATCCATGTGTCGACCAAGACCGCCGAGGTCGACCCCGTCTATTTCCCGCATATCGAGGTGATCGGCGATATCGCCAATGCCGTTTGGCAGATGAAGGAAGATATCGTCCCCAACGGCGGCTGGAATTTCGATCATATGCTCGCCTATCGCGCGGCGGAGGTCGACCATACGCGCGGGCTGGCCGACGATGCACGCTTCCCGATCTTTCCGCCGCACCTCGTCCAGCAGGTCCGCGACGCGATGCCCGACGACGGTATCATCTGCCTCGACAATGGCGTGTACAAGATCTGGTTCGCGCGCGGCTATACGGCGTGCAAGCCGAACACCGTCCTGCTCGACAATGCGCTCGCGACGATGGGCGCGGGGCTGCCGAGCGCGATGATGTCGGCGATGGTCTATCCCGATCGCAAGGTCATGGCGATCTGCGGCGACGGCGGTTTCATGATGAACAGCCAGGAAATGGAGACCGCGGTGCGGCTCGGCCTTAATCTCACCGTGCTGATCCTCAACGACAATAGCTATGGCATGATCCGCTGGAAACAGGCGAACATGGGGTTCGAGGATTGGGGGCTGACCTATGGCAATCCCGATTTCGTCAAATATGCCGAAAGCTATGGCGCGCACGGCCACCGCGTCGAAAGCGCCGCGCATCTGAAGGCGGTGCTGCAGCATTGCACCGACACGCCGGGCGTCCACCTGATCGACTGTCCGGTCGATTATTCGGAGAATGACCAGATTTTGAACATCGACATCAAGAAATTGTCGAAGGAATTATAAGCGCCTAAGCCCCTCCCCTTCAGGGGAGGGGTTGGGGTGGGGGCTGCGGCCTTATGCTACCCCGATGGCCCCACCCCCGGCCCCTCCCCTGAAGGGGAGGGGGGAGAGATGCGATGAAGCTCAAAACCGTCTACCCGCTCTACCTCAACAACAAGGCGGCGCAGCCGAATACCGACCTTGTCGTCACCGACAAATATACCGGTGAAGCCGCGTTCCGTACCGCGCTCGCGACCCCAGACGTGATCGACGAGGCGATTGCCGGCGCGGTGCGCGCCGCCGAGCCGATGGCGCGGCTTGCGAGCTACGAGAAGCAGGACGTCCTCAACCATTGCGTCGCGCGCTTCAAGGAACGCTTCGACGAACTCGCTTATGCGCTGTGCGTCGAGGCGGGGAAGCCGATTGCCGACAGCGAGGGCGAGGTCAGCCGCCTGATCGACACCTTCCGCATCGCGGCCGAAGAGGCGGTGCGCAACTATGGCGAGATCCAGCCGCTCGACATTTCGGCGCGTGCCAAGGGCTATATGGGGATGTGGAAGCGCGTGCCGATCGGGCCGTGCAGCTTCATCTCGCCGTTCAATTTCCCGCTCAACCTCGCCGCGCACAAGATCGCGCCAGCGATCGCGATCGGCTGTCCTTTCGTGATGAAGCCCGCGTCGATGACGCCGTTGGGCGCGATCATCATGGGCGAGATTCTTGCCGAATGCGACATATTGCCCGAAGGCGCATTCAGCATTTTGCCTGCAAGCCGTGACGGCGCCGACCTGTTCACCACCGACGAACGGTTGAAACTCCTTTCCTTCACCGGCTCGCCCGGCGTCGGCTGGGATTTGAAGGCCAAGGCGGGGAAGAAGAAGGTCGTGCTCGAACTCGGCGGCAATGCCGCGGTCGTCGTCGACAAGGACGCCGATCTCGATCACGCGCTCGAACGCATCATCTTCGGCGGCTATTACCAGTCGGGGCAAAGCTGCATCCACGTCCAGCGCGTGATCATCCACGCCGACATCTACGACCGCTTCCGCGACATGCTGGTCGCCAGGGTCAAGACGCTGAAATCGGGCGACCCCAAGCATCGCGACACCTTCATCGGCCCGATGATCTCCGCCAAGGAGGCGCAGCGGCTGAAAGGCTGGATCGACGATGCGGTCGGCGCGGGCGCGACACTGCTCGCGGGTGGCGGCTGCGACGGCAATATGCTGGAGGCGACCTTGCTCGAAGACGCCCCCGAAAACAGCGATGTCGTGCGCGAGGAAGCCTTCGGTCCCGTCGTCATCCTCTCGAAATTCACCGACTGGAAAAAGGCGCTTGCCGAAGTCAACGACAGCAAGTTCGGCCTCCAGGCCGGCCTCTTCACGCGCGATCTGCACAAGGTGCTCGAGGCTTGGGACGAGCTCGAGGTCGGCGGCATCGTCGTCAACGACGTCTCCTCCTACCGCGTCGACAACATGCCCTATGGCGGAGTCAAGGACAGCGGCCTCGGCCGCGAAGGCGTCCGCTTCGCGATGGAGGACATGAGCGAAATCAGGAATTTGGTTATCCGGCGGACCTGATCTCCTTCCCCCTTGATGGGCGAAGTTGGATGAGGGTGAAGGTGCGGCCTTGCGCCGCCGGTGTAAGGCCGAGAAATCACCCCCACCGCTGCAACTAGTCAGCAAGCTGACAAGTCTCGCTGCCTCCCCCATCGACGGGGAGGATAGGTGTCACTCTGGAGCAACGTCACCGAACCGCCACCGATCTTTCTTCAAACTGTCGCGGCTTTGATTCGCCGCGTGTAACAAATCTCCTGTCTAGGCCGGGGGCAGCCAAGAGCTGCTTACGGAGTACGACATGGCCTCGATCTCGACCCTGCCGATCCCCGCGCGATTTGCCGATCCGTTCAACAGTGAACCCCATGTTCCTGAACGGGTGATCGGCGAACGGCGGAGCTATCGCACCGTGTGGGTCAGCGACATCCACCTCGGCACGCGCGGCTGCAACGCCAAGCTGCTCATCGACTTCTTCGACCATGTCGATTGCGAGACGCTCTACCTTGTCGGCGACATCATCGACGGATGGCGGCTCAAGAAGCGGCACTTCTGGCCGCCCGAGCATAATGACGTGGTGTGGCGCGTGCTCAAGCGCGCCAAGCGCGGCGCGCGCGTCGTCTATGTTCCCGGCAACCATGACGAGATGGTCAAGCCCTTCGACGGCTTCGATTTCGGCGGCGTCGAAATCCGCCGCGAGGCGGTTCACGAAACCGCCGACGGCCGCAAGCTGCTCGTCGTCCACGGTGACGAATTCGACGCGGTAATGCTCGCGCACCGCTGGCTCGCCTTCGTCGGCGACGCTGCCTACACGACGCTTATGAAGTGCAATGTCGCGGTCAACTGGGTGCGCGGCAAGCTCGGCCTTCCCTATTGGTCGCTGTCGATGGTCGCCAAGCATAAGGTCAAGAATGCCGTGCAGTTCATCGGCCGCTATGAAGAGGTCGTCGCGCATGCCGCACGCTCGCGCGGAGTCGACGGCGTCGTGTGCGGCCACATCCACAGCGCCGAGATGCGCGAAATCGAAGGCGTCGATTATTATAACGACGGCGACTGGGTCGAAGGCTGCACCGCATTGGTCGAGCATCACGACGGGCGCATGGAGATTTTGCACTGGGCCAAGGAGGTCGAGGCGCGCGACGCACCGGCGCAACTCAAGCTTCCGTCGCCGGCACGCGCCGCATGAGGATATTGATCGTCACCGATGCGTGGGAGCCGCAGGTCAACGGCGTCGTCCGCACGCTCCAGGCGACAATCGGCGAACTTCGCGCCGCGGGGCATGAGGTCGGCGTCATCTCGCCCGACCTCTTCCGTTCGATCCCCTGCCCTTCCTATTCCGAAATCCGCCTCGCCTTTGCCGGACAGCGCGCGGTCGGTCGCCGCATCCGTGCGTTCGATCCGCAAGCAATTCACATATCGACCGAAGGACCACTGGGCCTCGCGGCGCGGCGCTGGTGCATCAGGAACGGCTTTCCCTTCACCACCGCCTATCACACGCGCTTCCCCGACTATGTCGCGGCGCGCCTCCCTATTTCGCCCGATCTGGTCTGGCGCTTCATTCGCTGGTTCCACCGCCCCGCGCAGCACATCATGGTCGCGACGCGCTCGCTCGTGAACGAGCTGGCGGCGCAGGGTCTCGACCGGACGATGCTCTGGGAACGCGGCGTCGACCACCGCCTGTTCCGGCCTGACCGTCCGCCGCACCCCGGTTTGTCCGGACTGAAGCGTCCGATCCAGCTCTATGTCGGGCGCGTCGCGGTCGAAAAGAATATCGAGGCCTTTCTCGACACCGCGCAGCCGGGCACCAAGGTTGTTGTCGGCGACGGCCCCGCGCTCGCCGAATTGCGCGCGCGCTACCCGCATGTGCATTTCCTCGGCAAGCAGACGGGCGAGGCGCTCGCCGCTGCCTATGCCGGCGCCGATGTTTTCGTCTTTCCGAGCCGCACCGATACTTTCGGACTGGTGATCATCGAGGCGCTGAGCTGCGGCACCCCCGTCGCGGCCTATCCGGTGGCTGGGCCGGCCGATATCGTGACCGAGAAGGCCGGCGCGCTCGACGAGGATCTGGACGAGGCGATCGCCGCCGCGCTGATGCGCGGGCGCGCCGATGCCGCGGCGCTCGGCGCGCGCTACAGCTGGCAAAGCTGCACCGGACAATTCGTCAAGGCGCTGACCTTCGTTCCCGCTCGCCCGGCGCCCGAGCCGATGCACGGTGCCCCGGGCCTCGCGGCCTAGAGCTTGTTCGGTTTGGGTGGAATCAAGCCCCTCTCCTTCAGGGGAGGGGCTTGAATCTGTTCAATCTAAACAGGACAAGCTCTAGAGGCTCTTCCGCCACTCGATCTCGATGTAGCGGCCCAGCGGGTCGATATACCCCGGTTGATAGTTGAACGGCACGACCCCGTTTGCGTCACTGATCCGGCGCTGCGCGTCAAAGATATTGTCGATCGCAAGCCGCAGGCGCGAACCCTTCAGGAAGGGTAGCGCTTCGGTGATCTTGGGCTTCTGGTTCAGGTCGACGAACATGCGCAGGTTGAAGGTCGCGAGATCGCCGAAATGCAGGTCGCCCGCGGTGCCGCCCGTCACGCGGCTGCCGCTGTCATATTTGGCGCTGAAGCGCGCGCCGACGCCCTTGTAAAAGACGCCGCCGTCGAGTTCGACAAGATGCCGATTGCTTCCACCATTATTGCCGGTCGCCGAGCCATTGAGACGGTCGAGTTCGGGGACGCCGGGCCGGATGAGCACCGTGTCGGTGAGCCTCAGCGTATGATAGAGCGACACCTGCCAGCGCCCGCCCTGCGGCCCGCCGAACATCCGGCCGCGCATACCGCCGCCACCGCCGCCCGGTCGCGGGCCGCGTGCCGCCCCCGGCGGAGGCCCACCCGCGCCCTCGCGCGCGCCGCCTGGCGGCGGACCGCCTTCGCCCCGGCGCCCGCCGCCACGCTCGTCCGATTGGCCAAAGCTCTTCCCGAAATTCAGCCCCCAGCGGATCTGTGAATTTTCGCTGCGGTTGAAATTGACCGGCCGCTGGTCGAGCGCCACGAGCACGCCACTGGCGTCGCGCGTCACACGGTCGGGAAAGGCCGCTTCGATTTCGGGCGTCAGCAGCGGGAAGCTTTCGGCGGTGTCATGGCTGACGTTACGGTTGTAATTGACCGACAGGTTGAGGCCTTCGACCATCGGCGGCGACCAGTTGACCCCGAGCTTGAGGTCGCGGCGCCGTTCGGCGAGCAGGAATGGATTGCCGCCGGTCGTTGTCGTGATCTCCACCGTCTGCCCGGTCTGGAAATCATAATAGGTGACCGCGGGCGTCACGAGCGGCGCCGCGCCGAGTTGCTGGATGCCGGGCGCCGCTTCGTCGCTGTTGAAGCTGGCGAGCAGCGACAGGCTGTCGGTCACGCCCCAGTTGAGGCTTGCTCCCCAATTGACGAGCGACTGAAAATCGCTGGGCTTTTGCGTCTGCCCGCTCAGCGTCAGCGACACGCGCCCGATGTTCGCGACATCATATTCGGGGTCGAGCAGCGGCACGGTGAGCGATCCGAACACGCTCGGCGTATCGCGCGACAATTCGGTCAGCGTCACGTCGCCCGACCGTTCGGAGCGGCTGTCGAACCGGATGCCGGAATAGCTCCCTGTCATCGAGAGGCGGATCGGCCCCGCCCAGCCCTCGGTCACCGTGCCCGACAGATTGGCATTGCCGCCAAAACTCTGCTGGCTGCTGTCGAAACGGTCGCGCGCGCCTGCATTCCGGTCGGTAAAGATACGCGAATCCGCGTCGGCATAATTGCCTGTCGCCGACCAGCGCCAGTCGCCGAGCATACCGTTGACGCTGGCGGTGCCGCTGAGATTACGACTGCGACTGTCGCGGGTCAGCGGATCGTTCGCATCGCCATTGCGCGGTCCCAGCCACGACAGGCTGTCGGTCTGGTCGAAGCGCAGGTTGATCGAGGCGTCAGTCACCTTGTCGAGGCTGCGCTGGATGGTTGCATCGAGCTTATATTCGTCGGTCGCCGGGAGCAAGCTGCGTGCGGGCGCCTCGGCGGCGCGGCCGGTCGCCGGATCATAGGCGATGTCGCGGCCGGTTTCGCGCAGCATCGTTCGATGCTCCCATCCGCCATTGATATTGACGCGCCCCTTTTCGCCGATGGCCAGGAAGCTCGGTTCGAGTTCGCTGTGGAAACGCCCGCCCTGCGTCGGGATGCCCGCCTCGCCTTCGAGGGCGATCTGGCGAAAATTGGGTTTGAGCACCAGGTTCACGACGCGTTCGTCGGCGGAATATCCATATTGGAGCGCGACCTCCTCCGGAAAAATCTCGACCTTCGCGATGGCGTCGGGGGGAAGGTTGCGGACCTCGCCGAAGCCGCCGACACGGCGCCCGTTGACCAGGATTACCGGTCGCCCGCTGCCGCGTCCCCGCCCCGAGCGCGTCTGCGGCGCGAGCGCTTCAAGCAGTTCCGACACGTTCGACGCGCCATAGCTCGCGATCGCGGCCTCATCGAGTTCAGCCTCGGCCTTGATATCGGTGTCAAGCTGGCCCGCAAGCCGGGGGGCGGTCACGATGATTTCATCGCCTTCCTCCCCGCCGAACACTGTGTTCTCGATGCTGTCGGCGGGCACCGCGACCGGTTGCGCCGGTTGCGCGGTGTCGGCCGCCGTGGCCGCATCGGATGCAGCCTTCGCTGTATCGGCCTGTGCAGGGACGGCCAGCGACGCCGTTGCGGCCAGCAGCGCCGCGCGCAACGACAGCGGGGAGCATGACATCGTCATTGGGGAGGGGAGCCTTTCCTGACTAACTTCTTGATTCTGTTATTTTGGTACAGCCAATCGGTCCGCGAATGCGGACGGTCGATGACTGCGGACCGGCTAGGCGGCAATTGTCGCAAACTTATGGCACCACGATCCGCAATCGACGAATGACCACCACCGACCGCTGGACAGCATCGCTTCGCTTCCTTATCGGCCAGCCATGCCGACTCCCAACCCCTCCGCCGCCCCCGAATCCATCCTGATTGTCGACTTCGGCAGCCAGGTGACCCAGCTCATCGCCCGCCGCGTTCGCGAAGCCGGGGTCTATAGCGAGATCGTGCCGTTCAGCGCCGCCGAGGCCGCGCTCGAGCGCATGCAGCCGAAGGGCGTGATCCTCTCGGGCTCGCCCGCCTCGGTCCCCGCGCCTGGCAGTCCGCGCGCGCCACAGTCGATCTTCGACAGCGGCCTCCCTATTCTCGGCATCTGCTACGGCCAGCAGGTGATGAGCCAGCAGCTCGGCGGGCAGGTCGAGCCCGGCGGCATCGACGGCGAGCGCGACGGCGAATTCGGCCGCGCCTTCCTGACCGTCACCGAACCCTGCGTCCTCTTCGACGGGCTCTGGGATGTCGGCGAGCGCCACCAGGTGTGGATGAGCCACGGCGACCGCGTGACCAAATTCGCCCCCGGCTTTCGCATTGTCGCGGTCAGCGACGGCGCGCCCTTCGCGCTGATCGCCGACGACGAGCGCCGCTATTATGGCACGCAGTTCCACCCGGAGGTCGTCCACACCCCCGATGGCGCCAGGCTGATCGCCAATTTCGTCCGCCACGTCTGCGGATGCGCGGGCGACTGGACGATGGCCGAGTTCCGCGCCACCAAGATCGCCGAAATCCGTGAGCAGGTCGGCGACCAGCGCGTGCTCTGCGGCCTGTCAGGCGGCGTCGACAGCGCGGTCGCGGCGGTGCTGATCCACGAAGCGATCGGCGAGCAACTCACCTGCGTCTTCGTCGACCACGGCCTGCTGCGCATGAACGAGCGCAAGCAGGTCGAGGAGTTGTTCCGCGGCCATTACAATATCCCGCTCGTCGTCGTCGACGCCGAGGAACGCTTCATGAAGGGGCTCGCCGGCGTCACCGACCCCGAAGCGAAGCGCAAGTTCATCGGCGCCGAGTTCATCAATGTGTTCGAGGAAGAGGCAAAGAAGATCGGCGGCGCCGACTTCCTCGCGCAAGGCACGCTCTATCCCGACGTGATCGAGTCGGTCTCCTTCACCGGCGGACCGAGCGTGACGATCAAGAGCCACCACAATGTCGGCGGCCTGCCCGAACGGATGAACATGCAGCTCGTCGAGCCCTTGCGCGAGCTGTTCAAGGACGAGGTGCGCCTGCTCGGCAAGGAGCTTGGCCTCCCCGACATCTTCGTCGGCCGCCACCCCTTCCCCGGCCCCGGCCTCGCGATCCGCATCCCGGGCGAAGTGTCGAAGGAGCGCTGCGACATCCTCCGCAAGGCCGATGCCATCTATCTCGAAGAGATTCGCAATGCGGGCCTCTACGACGCGATCTGGCAGGCGTTCGCGGTGCTCCTCCCGGTCAAGACCGTCGGGGTGATGGGCGACTACCGCACCTATGACCATGTCTGCGCGCTGCGCGCCGTCACCTCGACCGACGGCATGACCGCCGACATCTACCCCTTTGACGCCGGTTTCCTCAGCCGCTGCGCGACGCGCATCATCAACGAGGTGCAGGGCATCAACCGCGTGGTATATGATTATACGTCAAAGCCGCCGGGAACGATCGAGTGGGAGTGAAGCGCCATGCCGGAAAAGCTCGAGCGAATTGAAACCCAAGCCTCCGGCGGCTGCCAATGCGGCGCCGTCCGTTATCATGTCTCCGCGATGCTCGACACGTCGCACATCTGCCATTGCCGCATGTGCCAGAAAGCGGCGGGCAATTTCTTTGCCGCGCTCGTCGGCATTCCACGCGACGCGATCGTCTGGACGCGCGGGGAGCCGGCCTCGTTCAACAGTTCGGACCAGGTCGCGCGCGGTTTCTGCCGCGATTGCGGGACGCCGCTCTATTACGACTATCTCGCGTCGAAGCATCTCAATCTGACCACCGGCTCGTTCGACGAACCCGCGCGCTTCACCCCCAAATATCAGTTCGGGGTCGAGGCGCGGATGCCGTGGTTCGATACGCTGCCGTCCTTGCATCAGGAAGGGACGACCGAAGAGGTGATGGCCGATTATGTCGGCGCGATCGCGGCGTCGAACCACCAGCATCCCGACCATGATACGGAAAACTGGCCCGAATGACCCCGACCGCAAAAATCCTCCTCCTCGGCTCGGGCGAGCTGGGGCGCGAGTTCGTGATTTCGGCGAAAAGGCTCGGCTGCCATGTCGTCGCCTGCGACAGCTATGCGGGCGCACCCGCAATGCAGGTTGCCGACGCGGCCGAGGTGTTTTCGATGCTCGACGGCGACGCGCTGCGCGCCGCGATCGAAAAGCATCGCCCCGATCATATCGTCCCCGAGATCGAGGCGATCCGAACCGAGATATTGGCCGAGGTCGAGGCCGGGGGCTTTCACGTCGTCCCGTCGGCGCGCGCGGCGCAGCTCACGATGAACCGCGACGCAATCCGCGATCTTGCCGCAAGCGAGCTTGGGCTTGTCACCTCGACCTTCGAATATGCAACCAGCCGCGACGAGCTCGCGGCCGCGGCGACGCGCATCGGCTTTCCGTTCGTCGTCAAGCCCGTCATGTCTTCGTCGGGCAAGGGGCAGAGCACGGTCAAGGACGCCGCGGGCATCGACGCGGCGTGGGACTATGCCGCCGCCGGGATGCGCGGCGACCGGCTGCGCGTGATTGCCGAGGCCTTCATCGACTTCGACTATGAAATCACGCTGCTGACCGTGCGGCACAAGGACGGCGTGTCCTTCTGCCCGCCGATCGGCCACCGGCAGGAACGCGGCGATTATCGCGAAAGCTGGCAACCCGCCGCGATGTCGGCGGCGGCGCTCAAGGCCGCGCAGGATATGGCGGCCAAGGTCGTCGACGCGCTCGGCGGGCACGGCATTTTCGGCGTCGAATTTTTCGTGAAGGGCGATGCCGTCATCTTCTCCGAACTCTCACCGCGGCCGCACGACACGGGGATGGTGACTTTGATCTCGCAGCAATTGTCGGAGTTCGACCTTCACGCGCGCGCGATCCTCGGCCTGCCGATTCCCGACGTCGCCGTCCCGCACGCCAGCGCGAGCGCGGTGCTGCTCGCCGACCGCGATGCGGAGAGTTTCTCAATCGCAGGCCTCGCGGACGCGCTTGTGCCGCCGAATGCCAAGACATCCGTCGACGCGCGCATCTTCGGCAAGCCCGTAACGCGCCCCTGGCGCCGCATGGGGGTCGCATTGGCCCGGGTAGCCGATGGCACGACCGACGACGCCCGCGCGGCGGCGGTCGCGGCTGCGGCGAGGCTGCGGATCGAATATCCATAGCGGGCCTTGCTCCACATGCTCGCCCTGCCCGATTTCTTCCCGTAAATACCGCGGCATGACAGCCTCCCCCGATCTGCGGGTCCGACGCCTTGGCCCCGACGATGTTGCCACAATGCGCGACCTCAACGCCCTTTACGCCGCGGCCTTTGAGGACAATGAAACCTACCGCCGCGACACGCCGGACAACGCGTGGCTGACACGCCAGTTGGCCAGGGATGCGATCATCCTGCTGGTGGCGGAAGCGAAAGGCCGGGTCGTCGGCGGCCTCACCGCCTATGAACTCCCCAAGCTCGAGGCGGCGCGCAACGAAATCTATCTCTACGACCTTGCGGTCGCCAAGGACCATCGCCGCCGCGGAATTGCGACACGGCTGATCGAGGAACTACAATGTATCGCCGCGGATACGGGAGCCTGGGCGGTCTTTGTTCAGGCCGATTACGGCGACGATCCGGCGGTGGCGCTCTATACCAAGCTTGGCGTCCGCGAAGACGTGATGCACTTCGATCTGAAGCCGCGCGCGCGATCGACAGGACGCGAATAAGCCTCGCGCGCGCCAGGGCGGCATCGCGGTCCGCGCGCGACGGCGGAACCCCGCCTTCCTTCAAGGGTTCAATCCGCATGCCCGTCTGGGGCTTTGCATATCCTTGGGAGACGAGTGATGGACAAGAATTTTTGGGCCGCACATCTGCTTGCGGTCACGATGCTCGCGGGCTGCGCAACCCTCGAAGAAGGGGCTGCCGAAGCGCTTGCCGAAACCCACCGCACCAATCTGACCGGCGCGCAAGAGGTCGGCCCCGGCGATCCCGACGGTTCGGCCACGGCAGAGATTAGCGTGTCGGACGAATTCAACCAGATTTGCTATGACGTGAAGGATATTCGTAACATCGACACGATCACCGGCATGCATATTCACCGCGGGCGTGCCGGGACCAATGGCCCCGTCGTTCTCCCGCTCACCAAATCGAACGAAGGCGCCTGGAAAGGCTGCAAGGGTCGTTCCGAATGGCTCGAAGATTCGATCGAGCGCGATTTTTCCAACTATTATGTGAACATCCACACGGCCGCCTATCCCGACGGCGCGATACGGGGCCAGCTCGGCAACCGTTACTGATGTCCGGCGCGCGGCGATGAAGGGACTTCGCCGCGCGCCTCCATCGACGCTCGCGTGGCTGCGACACCCCTGCTACACCGCGCGCCATGTCGGACAAGAATCATCTCTATCTGGTCGATGGCTCCAGCTACATCTTCCGCGCCTATCACCGCCTGCCACCGCTGACGAACCCGCAGGGCGTGCCCGTCGGCGCGGTTTACGGCTATACGACGATGCTGTGGAAGCTCGCGAAGGATCTGCACGAGGCCGACGGACCGACGCACCTCGCCGTCATCCTCGATCATTCGAGCCAGTCGTTCCGCAACGAGATTTACGACCAGTATAAGGCGAACCGGCCCGACCCGCCCGAGGACCTTGTTCCGCAATTCCCGCTGATCCGCCACGCGACGCGCGCCTTTTCGCTGCCGTGCATCGAGATGGAGAATTTCGAGGCCGACGACCTCATCGCAAGCTACACCGAGGCGGCGGTGCGCGAGGGTTGGGACGTCACCATCGTCAGCAGCGACAAGGATTTGATGCAGCTCGTCCGCGAGCCCGACGAAGGCCCGCGCGTCGACATGCTCGACACGATGAAGAATGTCCGCCTCGGCGTCGAGGCGGTCCACGAAAAGTTCGGCGTCGGCCCCGAACTGGTCGGCGACATATTGGCGCTGATGGGCGACAGCGTCGACAATGTCCCCGGCGTCCGCGGCGTCGGGCCCAAGACCGCGACCAAGCTGATCGTCGAATATGGCGACCTCGAAAAGGCGCTCGCGGGCGCCGAGACGATGAAGCCGTCGAAGCTGCGCGACAATCTGATCGAACATGCCGACATGGCGCGGCTGTCGCGCATCCTCGTCGACCTGAAGCGCGACTGCCCGCTCCCCGACGCGCTCGACGCGTTGAAGCTTGGCGCGATCCCGCCCGCGCCGCTCAAGGTCTTCCTCGACGAGCATGGCTTCCGCTCGCTCTCGGCCAAGCTCGACAATGGCGCGTCGCCCGGCGGCCCGCCGACGCTGCCGAAGGCGACATCGGCGGCGGCAGCCGAGGCGCCTTCGACGCCTGCCCTGCCTGCCATGCCCGCAATCGACCGCGCGGCCTTTGAATGCGTCACGACGCTCGACGCGCTCGACCGCTGGATCGCCGAAGCGCGCGCCGCGCATGTCGTCGCGGTCGATACCGAAACCGCAAGCCTCGACAGCGTCACGGGCCGCCTCGTCGGGGTCAGCCTCGCGACGGCGCCGGGGCGCGCCTGTTATATTCCGCTCGGCCATGGCGGGACCGACATGTTCGCCGAACGCCCCGAGCAGGTCGATTTCGATGCGGCGCTCGACCGTCTGCGCGACCTGTTCGCCGACGAGGCGGTGCTCAAGGTCGGCCACAACCTCAAATATGACATCGGCGTGCTCGCGCAGCATGGGGTCGCGATCGCGCCCTATGACGACACGCTCGTCATGAGCTTCGCGCTCGATGCGGGCAAGCATGGCCACGGCCTCGACGAGCTTGCCAGGCTCCACCTCGACCATGTCTGCCTGACGTTCAAGGAAATGTGCGGCACCGGCAAGTCGCAGATCAGCTTTGCCGAAGTACCGCTGGACCGCGCGACCGAATATGCCGCCGAGGACGCCGACGTCGCGCTGCGCCTCTGGAATCTGCTCAAGCTCCGCCTGCCGCTCGAAGGCGGGACGCGCGTATATGAAATGGTCGACCGCCCGCTCGTCGCGGTGGTCGAATCGATGGAACGCGCGGGCGTCATGGTCGACCGCGACTATCTGGCGCGGCTGTCGGGCGAATTCGCCACCGAAATGCAGCGCATCGAAGCCGAAATCCACAAGGAGGCCGGCCAGCCCTTCACCATCGGCAGCCCCAAGCAGCTCGGCGAAATATTGTTCGACAAACTGGGGCTGAAGGGCGGGCGCAAGGGCAAGTCGGGCGACTGGTCGACCGACCAGAACGAGCTCGAACGGCTCGAACGCGACGGCGTGCCGATCGCGCGGCTCATCCTCGAATGGCGCCAGCTTTCGAAGCTCAAATCGACCTACACCGACGCGCTCCAGGCGCAGATCAACGCAAGCACGGGCCGCGTCCACACCAGCTACAGCCTCGTCGGCGCGCAGACCGGGCGGCTGTCGTCGACCGACCCCAATCTTCAGAATATCCCGATCCGCACCGAGGTCGGGCGCCAGATCCGCGACGCCTTTGTCGCCGCGCCCGGCCATCTGCTGCTCGCCGCCGACTATAGCCAGATCGAGCTGCGCCTCGCCGCGCATATGGCCGACGTTCCCGAACTCAAGGAAGCCTTTGCGCAGGGGCAGGACATTCACGCCGCGACCGCGATCGAATTGTTCGGCGAGGTCAATCGCGACACGCGTGCCAAGGCAAAAACGGTCAATTTCTCGATCCTCTACGGCATCTCGCGCTGGGGCCTCGCGGGCCGCCTCGAAATTACCCCCGACGAGGCGCAGGCGCTGATCAGCCGCTATTTCGAGCGATTTCCCGGCATCTCCGACTATATCCGCGACACGCTGGAGGGCGCGCGCGAGCACGGCTACACCGAAACCTTGTTCGGTCGCAAAACCTGGTTCCCGCGGATCAAGGCCGCGAACCAGAATGAGCGGCAGGGCAGCGAGCGCGCCGCGATCAACGCGCCGATCCAGGGCACGAGCGCCGACCTCATCAAGCGCGCGATGGCGCGCATGCCCGCCGCGCTCGCCGCCGCGGGGCTCGCCGACGTCAAAATGCTGCTCCAGGTCCATGACGAACTGGTGTTCGAGGCACCCGAAGCCCTCGCGGAACCCGCGAAGGAAGTCATTCGCGGCGTGATGGCGGGCGCGGCCGAGCCGGTGCTGAAACTCAGCGTCCCGCTCGACATTGATATCGGCACGGGCAAGAGCTGGGGCGACGCGCATTGATCGCCGCCCTGCTGGTCCTCGCGGCGCAACTCGCCGCCCCCGCTGACGCGCCCGCCGCAGCGCCGCCCGCTGCCGTCGCACCCGTTGCCGATGCCGACATTCGCGAATTCGCGGCCGTTGCGGGGCGCAAGGTCGTCGGGCGCCCCGTTGGCGGCCCCTATGGCACCGCCGACAAGCTGTTGCTGCTCGCGCGCGACGACAAGGGGTTTCCGGTGGTCGCGGCAAGTTTCGGCTTCCCCGCGCGCGAATCGCTTCCGCCACCGCCCGCCGGCACGATCGCGATCGTCCGCCTCCACCAGAAATCCGAAACCATCGTCCCCGGCCCGACGCCCGACGACCTCGCCTTCGTCGCGCGCAACCGCATCCCGCTGTTCGTGATCGGCGAATGGGCGCGCCCGGCGCCGATGTGGGAGGTCGCATGGATGGGCGACGGCGTGCAGTACCGGACTATCGGCGAAGTCGGCGAAATCGGCCCCTGGCGCGACTGAGCGCCGCACACGCGCGGTGCAGCGAACGCACCGCCCTTTCGCATAGCTGACATTGCTCCTATTACGGTGCGATGACATCCGGCTGGCGCTTTTGTGACAGGCGGCAACAAAGGGTCGGCATGAGCAAGTTCGAACCCGTCGCCAAGGCGCCGGTCCGCATCCAGCAGAATATCCTCGCGCGCAGCGAGCGCCGCCTGCTCAACTGGCTCTGCGCGCGGCTGCCCGCGTGGGTGACGCCCGACCAACTCACCGCGCTCGGCTTCGCGGGCGCGGTGCTCGTCGCCGCGGGCTACCTGCTCAGCTGGGTCGACAGCGAGTGGCTGGGCCTCTCGCTTGTCGGCTATATCGTCAACTGGTTCGGCGATTCGCTCGACGGCAGCCTGGCGCGCTGGCGCGGCATCGAACGGCCCAATTACGGCTATTTCATCGATCATAGCGTCGATGCGATCGCGACCTTTCTGATGATCAGCGCGATCGGCATGAGCCCCTATATGCGGCTCGACGTCGCTCTGATGGCCGTGATCGGCTATTTCCTGCTGTCGATCCACACCTTCATTTCGGCGAAGATCCTCGGCGAATTTCGTCTGTCCTACATGGCAGGAGGGCCGACCGAACTGCGACTGATGCTGATGGCGATGACCGCGCTCATGCCCGTGATCGGCGCCGCGGACGTTGCCGGAACCAATTTTTCGGTGTTCGACCTGTTCGCGCTCGTCGTTGCGAGCATCCTCGTCACGCTGTTCGTCGTCCAGACATCGACGACCGCGCGGATGCTGCGTCGCCGCGGCGACTAGCCTCGTCGTTCAGGGCCGCGGACGCGCCTGCGCATAGCTGCCGAGCAACCGTAGCGATTTGGTCTGGAATTGCAGCTCGTCGAGCGCATTGTCGATCCGCTCGTCGCCGGGCGCGCCGACGATGTCGGCATAGAATTTGGTCGCCGCAAAGCTGCCGCCGACCTGATAGCTTTCCAGCTTGGTCATATTGACGCCGTTGGTCGCAAAACCGCCGAGTGCCTTGTAGAGCGCGGCGGGGACATTCTTCACCTCGAAGACAAAGGTCGTCATCGGGGCGGCAATCGCCGACACGTCGGAAAGCGGCTCGCGCGCGAGGACGACGAAGCGCGTCATGTTATAATCGGCATCTTCCATTCCGGTGCCGTGCAGCGTCAGCCCATAGAGTTCCGCCGCGTGCGGCGGCGCAAGCGCAGCGAGCCCCACCTCGTCGCTATCGGCAACCCATGCCGCAGCGCCCGCCGTGTCACTGTGCGCAACGGGCGAGATATTGTTCGCGCGCAGCCACTGCCGGCACTGGCCGAGCGCTTGCTCGTGGCTCATCGCACGCGTCACCGGCCCGAGGTCGCGGCTCATCAGCCCGTAGCGGATCGGCAGGAAATGCTCGCCGACGATGTGCAGCCCCGATTCGGGGAGCAGGAAATGGATGTCGGCGACGCGGCCGTGCAGGCTGTTCTCGATCGGGATGATCGCGCGGTCGACGCGGCCGTCGCGCACTGCATCGATCGCATCGTCGAACGAATAGCAGGGCAGCGGCAGCGAATTGGGGTCATATTCGCGCGCCGCAAGGTCGCTGTTCGCGCCGGGGGCACCCTGGAACGCAAGGCCGCGCGCCGGATCGGCGAGCGCCGCCGCCTTCATCGCGTCCACCAGATGCTGTGCCGATGCCGAATAACTGCCCATGACTGCCTTTCCGCGCCAGAGCCGCGGCGCATAGCGGGAGGTCCGCCGACGCGCAACCGGCCCGTTCGCCGATTTCATCCCCTTGCGCCGCCGTCCGCGCGCCAGTAAGGGAGCGTCCAAATTCACAGCAAGCGCCCCGCGCCGGGGCTATCGAACGGGGCTGCAGAGCATGGACAATCGCAACAACACTATTGCCGGCTGGGTATTGTTCGCCGGCATTTGCGCGCTGGGCCTGACGATCGGCACCGGCATGTTGTCGGCGACCCATGCCCCCGAAAAGCCCGGCTATCCGATCGAGGACGCCGATGCGGGCGCTGGTGGCGGCGAATCCGCCGTTCCGCTCGCCAACCTTCTCGCCGCCGCCGATCCGGCGAAGGGCGAGACGGTGTTCGCGAAATGCGCGGCATGCCACACGATCGACGCAGGCGGCGCAAACGGCATCGGTCCCAACCTCTATGGTGCGCTCGGCAAGGCGCACGGCCATGTCGCAGGCTTCGCCTATTCGGATGCGTTGAAGTCGGTCCCGGGCAACTGGACGTTTGAAGCGATGGACGAGTGGCTCGCAAGCCCGCGCAAATATGCGCCCGGCACCAAAATGTCTTTCGCCGGCCTGTCGAGCGCCGAGGATCGCGCGAACCTGATCGTTTACATGAACAATATGGGTTCGAACCTGCCCCTCCCCGCTCCCGAAGCCGTGCAGGCCGAAGGTGAAGCCGCGGCAGAGGATGGCGTGGTGGCCGAAGGCACCGCCCCCGCCGAAGGCGAAGCGACCGAAGCGGCACCGGCAGAAGCCGCGAAATAATGCGCCCCGCGTCCGTCGTTCTGGCGGGCGCAATGGCCCTTGCCGGATGCGGCAAGGCCGACGGCCCTGCACCGGGCGACGCGCCGTCCGCCTCCGAAAGCGCTGCGCCCGCGGTAGAGCCGACCGCGGCAATGGGCGAGCAGGTCTTCAAGCGCTGCGTCGCCTGCCACACGATCGACAAGGGCGGCGCCAGCGGCATCGGCCCCAATCTTCACGGCATCGTCGGCCGGACGGTCGCATCGCACCCCGGCTTCTCCTATTCGGGCGCGATGAAGGCAAAGGGCGGGGTCTGGGACAAGCCCGCGCTCGACACCTATCTCGAAGCGCCGATGAAGGCGCTCCCCGGCACGCGCATGGCGTTCGCGGGCGTCATCGATCCCGCAGATCGCGAAGCGCTGATCCTGTATCTGGAAGAACAGTCGCAATAAACCGGTCCTCCCCATCGCTACGCGACAGAAAGGATGCGCGTCAGGATTCAACCTGCGCGTAGAATTCCTCGATAATCGCCCACGCCTCGGCCGCCGTCTCGACGAAGGTAAAGAGGTCGAGGTCGCGGGCGCTGATCACGCCTTCCTCGACCAGCGCGTCGAAATTGACGACGCGATGCCAGAATTCCTTGCCGAACAGCACAATCGGGATCGGCTTGATCTTGCCCGTCTGGATCAGCGTCAGCAGCTCGAACATCTCGTCGAACGTCCCGAAACCGCCCGGGAACACCGCGACCGCGCGCGCGCGGAGCAGGAAGTGCATCTTGCGCAGCGCGAAATAGTGGAACTGGAAGCTGAGATCGGGGGTGACATAGCGGTTCGGCGCCTGTTCGTGCGGCAGAACGATGTTGAGCCCGATCGAATCGCGCCCCTCGTCGGTCGCACCGCGGTTCGCCGCTTCCATGATCGACGGACCGCCGCCCGAGCAGACAACGAAATGACGGCAACCGTCCTCGTCGCACGGCACCTGGCTTGCGATCCGCGCGAGCGCGCGCGCCTCGTCATAATATTTGGCCTTCGCCTTCAGGCGGCGCGCAATGTTGCGCTGGACGTCGTCGGTCGCTGCGGCTTCCAGACCGTCGGCCACTTCGGGTTCGGGAATGCGCGCCGAGCCATAGATGACGAGCGTCGATTCGATTCCCGCCTCGTCGAGCAGCAATTCGGGCTTGAGCAGCTCGAGCTGGAAGCGCACCGGGCGCAAATCTTCGCGCAGCAGGAAGTCGGTATCCTGGAAGGCGAGCTTATATGCCTCGCTCGCGGTCTGCGGGGTGGTCGTCGCCTGCTGGGCGAACTGCGCGTCATCCTTGGCCTTGTGGAAACGCGAGCGATGGGGTTGCTTGTCTTTTGTCATTCCCTCGCGGCTAGCCGGTCCGCGTGACTTTGCCAAGACGGCCCCGCCTCAGCGGCAATAGCCGTTGCCGCTCATGTCGAAATGAAAATGGTTGTAGTGCGCGGCATTATAGTCGGGGCCGAGCACGGTGCCGAAGCGGCGACACGCCGATTTGTGCAACGCACGCAGGAATTGCTGCGACGCGCGGTCGCCGTTCCAGCCGCCGTCGAGCATGATGCGACGCCCGTCGGCGAGCACAAATCCCGAAACATCGACCGCGTTCGAATAGGCGTGCTGCGACAGGCGCCCCGAACGGCCGCCATAGATGTTGCGGCAGCTATAGGTGCCGAAGGTCTCGATCTTCACCACGTCGCTGCCGAGATGGAGCCGCGCAGCGGGGCGCACCGCATGTTGCGCCCACGCCGCGAAATTGCGCGCGAGCGGACAGGTCATCGGGCCGAGATTGCTCGTCGGCGTGCCGATGTCGAGCAGCTTGACCGAATCGATCGCGCTGCACCCACCGCCGAAATCCTGGTTCGCGAGCGGCGTGAAGCGTACCCCCGCCCGCTCGAGGTCGACCGCACACTGCCGCGCCTCGGGGGTCGAAAAGGCAGGCACTGTCGAAAGTTTCGGGTCTTTTGCGGTCGACGGCCCCGACCCCGTTTGCGCACGGCGGTCGCCGGGCACGTTGCCGCCGATACAGCCGGACAGGCTGACAGCAAGCGCGGCGACCAGCACAGTCCGCAAGGCCGCGCCTGGGCGCATCGGACGAGGGAAACGGACACCGGACATGGACCCGGAATCTAAAGAACTATCGTTAATCAATTGCTAACGCCCCGGACCTTGTTGCGAACGATTATCATTTTGATTGACCATCGTGACCGCTTTCCCCTATCCCACGCCGGTGGCAAAACTGCGATCCCTGCTCAACAGCCTGCCCTTTTTCTGGCTCCTGCTGGCGATTCCGGGTGCCTTGATGCTCGCCGGATGGCTCGATGGCGCGATCGATACGATGGACATGCTCCACCCGACCGGCGAGACGAGCGCGCGGCTGATGATCGCAGCGATGCTGATCGGCCCGCTGACCGGCGTGCTTGGCGCCCGCCGCTGGCTCGGCTGGCTGCTGCGCCGGCGCCGCGCGCTCGGCGTTGCGGCCTTTCTCTACGCGCTCGCGCACCTCGTCTTTTATGTGATCGACATGGGCAATCTCGATGACATGCTCGCCGAGATTGGCGCGCCGGGCATCTGGACGGGATGGGTCGCGCTCGCGCTGATGCTGCCGCTCGCCTGCACGAGCAACAATGCCGCGATGCGCGCGCTCGGAGCGGCGTGGAAACGGCTGCAGCGCCTCGCCTATCCCGCCGCGCTCCTCACCCTCCTCCACTGGTGGTGGGTCCACAATGGCCTTGCAGGGGCGCTCGCGCATTTCGCACCGCTCGCCCTTGTCTGGCTTGCCCTTGCGGCGCGGCGCCTCCAATCTGTTGACGCTCCCCCTCGAACCCCGAAAGGAATCCGACCATGACCAAACTCCCCCTCGCCGCGCTCGCGCTTGCCGTCGCCGCCACCGCGGGCCTGTCGGCGCCCGCGCACGCCACCGGCGCGATCAAGTGCGATGCCGGCCCGCAATCGGGCTGGAAGAGCCGCGAAGCGCTCGAATCGAAACTGACCAAGGACGGCTGGCAGGTCCGCAAGTCGAAGGTCGATGGCGGCTGCTACGAAGTCTATGGCACCACCCCCGAAGGCGACCGGGTCGAAGCCTATTTCCACCCCGTCACCTTCGAAAAGCTCTATGTCGCGCGCCGCGGCCAGGTGCTCTTCCGCGCCAAGGGTTATTGAGGCGGCGCGCCGCCAGCGTCAGGACCCAAATCATTTGACAAACCCGGCGCCGTCCTTAAACGCGGCGCCGGGCCACGCGGTCCCAACGCCGCGCGAGCTCTCTGCAAGGAGAGACTGATGACTGACGTAACGACGCCGCAGGTGCGCCCTGCGCGCCCCACTTTTTCTTCCGGTCCCTGCGCCAAGCCGCCGGGCTGGACCCCCGAAAAACTTTCGACCGACTCGCTGGGCCGTTCGCATCGCGCGAAGATCGGCAAGTCGCGACTCGCATATTGCATCGACCTGATGCGCGAGCTGCTCCAGCTTCCCGACACGCACCGCATCGGCATCGTGCCCGGTTCGGACACCGGCGCCTTTGAAATGGCGATGTGGACGATGCTTGGGCAGCGCGCCGTGACGACGCTTGCGTGGGAAAGCTTCGGTGAAGGTTGGGTCACCGATGCCGCCAAGCAGCTCAAGCTCGAACCGACGATCCTGCGCGCCGACTATGGCCAGCTTCCCGACCTTGCTCAGGTCGATTGGTCGAACGACATACTCTTCACCTGGAACGGCACCACCAGCGGCGTTCGCGTTCCCGATGGCGGCTGGATCGCCGACGACCGCGAAGGGCTGAGCTTTGCCGACGCGACGTCGGCGGTGTTCGCCTATGACCTGCCGTGGGACAAGATCGACGTCGCGACCTTCAGCTGGCAGAAAGTGCTCGGCGGCGAAGGCGGGCACGGCGTCTTGATCCTCGGCCCGCGCGCGGTCGAACGGCTCGAAAGCCACACTCCCGCCTGGCCGCTCCCCAAAGTCTTCCGCCTGACCAAGGGCGGCAAGCTGGTCGAGGGCGTGTTCAAGGGCGAGACGATCAACACCCCGTCGATGCTCGCGGTCGAGGATGCGATCTTCGCGCTCGAATGGGCGAAATCGGTCGGCGGGCTCGACGGGCTGAAGGCGCGCAGCGATGCCAACGCCGCCGCGCTCGACACGATCGTCGCGGAACGCGACTGGCTCAGCCACCTCGCCGCCGATCCGGCAATCCGCTCGAAGACCTCGGTGTGCCTGTCGGTCGCGGGCGCCGATGCCGACTTCATCAAGAAGTTTGCGGGGTTGCTCGAAGCCGAAGGCGCTGCCTTCGACATCGCGGGCTATCGCGACGCCCCCCCGGGGCTGCGCATCTGGTGCGGCGCGACCGTCGACACCGCCGATATCGAAGCGCTCGGCCCGTGGCTCGACTGGGCCTACGAAACGCTCACCGCCTAACATTTTTTCGTCATCCCCGCGAAAGCGGGGACCCAGAGCGTGCCTGGGCTGATCCCACACTGGGTTCCCGCTTTCGCGGGAATGACGAGGTAAAAGGAATATCGAAATGACCCAACCCAAAGTTCTCATCAGCGACAAGATGGATCCCAAGGCCGCCGCGATCTTCAAGGAACGCGGCATCCAGGTCGACGAGATCACCGGCAAGACCAAGGACGAGCTGATCGCGATCATCGGCGACTATGACGGCCTCGCCATCCGCTCGGCCACCAAGGTGACCGCCGACGTCCTCGCCGCCGCGACGAACCTGAAAGTCGTCGGGCGCGCCGGCATCGGCGTCGACAACATCGACATCCCCGCTGCATCGGCCAAGGGCGTCGTCGTGATGAACACGCCCTTCGGCAACAGCATCACCACCGCCGAACATGCGGTCGCGATGATGTTCGCGCTCGCGCGCCAGATCCCCGACGCCAGTGCGCGCACCCGGCAGGGCAAATGGCCGAAGAATGACTTCATGGGTGTCGAGCTGACGCAGAAGACGCTCGGCCTGATCGGCTGCGGCAATATCGGCAGCATCGTCGCCGAGCGCGCGCTTGGCCTGCGCATGAAAGTCGTCGCCTTCGATCCCTTCCTCACGCCCGAGCGTGCGATCGAGCTCGGCGTCGAAAAGGTCGATCTCGATACCTTGCTCGCCCGCGCCGACTTCATCACGCTCCACACGCCGCTCACCGACCAGACGCGCAACGTGCTGTCGCGCGAAAATCTCGCGAGGACCAAGAAGGGCGTGCGCATCATCAACTGTGCGCGCGGCGGCCTGATCGACGAGGAAGCGCTGAAGGACGCGCTCGAAAGCGGTCATGTCGCGGGCGCCGCGCTCGACGTCTTCGCGGTCGAGCCGCCGCCGGCCGACCACCCGCTGTTCAGCGCGCCCAACTTCATCTGCACGCCGCACCTCGGCGCGTCGACCGACGAGGCGCAGGTCAATGTCGCGATTCAGGTCGCCGAGCAGATTTCGGACTATCTGCTGACCGGCGGCATCACCAACGCGCTCAACGTCCCCAGCCTGTCGGCCGAGGAAGCCCCGAAGCTGCGCCCCTATATGGAGCTTGCCGAAAAGCTCGGCAGCCTCGTCGGCCAGCTCGCGCACGACAATCTCACCACCATCTCGATCGAGGTCGAGGGCGCTGCGGCCGAACTCAACATGAAGCCGATTACCGCTGCCGTGCTCACCGGACTGATGCGCCGCTATTCGGACAGCGTGAACATGGTCAACGCGCCGCATCTCGCGCGCGAACGCGGGCTCGACGTGCGCGAAGTGCGTCACGATCGCGAGGGCGACTACCACACGCTCGTCCGCGTCACCGTCGCGACGAGCCAGGGCGACCGGTCGGTCGCGGGCACCCTGTTCAGCAACGGCGACCCGCGCCTCGTCGAAATGTTCGGCATCAAGGTCGAGGCCGACCTCGACGGCGACATGCTCTATATCGTCAACGAGGACGCACCGGGGTTCATCGGCCGCATTGGGTCGACGCTGGGCGATGCCGGGCTCAACATCGGCACCTTCCACCTCGGCCGCCGCGAAGCGGGCGGCGAGGCGATCCTGCTGCTCTCGATCGACTCGGCCATGCCCGAGCCGCTGCTGTGGCAGATCTGCCAGCTCCCCGGCGTGAAGACGGTGAAGGGGCTGAAGTTCTGACGCAGCTACGCCCTCCCCTTCAGGGGAGGGGCTTTCACAAGCCCGCACCAAGGGCTAGAGGAGCCCCCATGACCAAGGCCCCTGCCCTGCTGCCCGAAGGCCTCCGCGACCGCCTGCCCGCGCAGGCCGAAGCGGCGTCGCGCGTCACGCGCGCGCTGGTCGATGCGATGCGCGCGCATGGCTATGGCCGCGTGTCGCCGCCGCTCGCCGAGTTTCGCGAGACGCTGGGCGGCAATGACGAACGGTCGGCGCGCGACCTGCTCCGCTTCACCGATCCGGTGTCGCAGCGCACGCTCGCGCTGCGCCCCGACATCACGCGGCAGGTCGGACGCATTGCGACCTCGCTGCTCGCGGCCGCCCCCCGCCCCTTGCGCCTTTGCTACGCCGGCCAGGTGGTCAAGCTGCGGGCAAGCCAGCTTCGCCCCGCGCGCGAAATGCTCCAGGTCGGCGCCGAACTGATCGGCAGCGACAGCGTCGCCGCGGCGCGCGAAATCGTGACCGTCGCGATCGACGCGCTCGAAGCCGCGGGCATCGGCCCGGTGACGATCGACTTCACCCTGCCCGACCTCGTCGACCTGCTCGCCGAGGTGCATCCGGTCAAGGTGCCGCTCGACCAGCTTCGTGACGAACTCGACGCCAAGGATGCCGGCGGGCTCGCGCGCCTTGGCGCCGACGCCTATCTGCCGCTGCTCCGCGCGACCGGCCCCTTCGACCGCGCGATTGCCGAGCTTGCCGCCTTCGACAGCGAAGGCGTGCTGGCGACGCGGATAGAGGCGCTGCGGGCGATCGCCGCCCCCGTGCGCGACCGCGTCACCTTGACGCTCGACCCGACCGAACGGCACGGCTTCGCCTATCAAAGCTGGTTCGGCTTTTCGGTCTTCGTCCCCGGCCAGGGCGACGCCGTCGGGCGCGGCGGCAGCTATGCCATCCCGCTGGGCGAGGATCAGGAGGAAGCCGCGGTCGGATTTTCGCTCTATCCCGACCCGCTGATCGACGCGGGACTCGGCACTGCCGACCAGGCCGAACGCCGCATTTTCCTGCCGCTCGGCCACGACGCCGAACTCGCCGCAAGCCTGCGCGCCGACGGCTGGCACACGGTCGCCGCGCTCACCGATGCCGAGGATGCCGACCGGCTCGGCTGCGGCTATGTCCTCGGCCCCGACGGCCCGGTCGAAGCTTAAAAATCCGAAACGCCGAAGCGCGCGACACCCTGGTTCGTCCCCGGCGGATCGAGCACCGAAAGGTTGAGGGGGAGCGGCGCGCCGATCCAGTGCGCAAGCGTTGTGTGATCGGCAAGGTCGTCGTCGGTCAGCGGATGAACCAGCGCGCGCAGCCCCATTGCCTCGACCGCCGCGACCACGGCGGCACGATGTTCGCCAAGAAAATGCACCTCGAACTGCGCGATCGGATGCGGCCCGACGGGCGCGTCGCTCATCGCGCCGACGAACAGGATCGCGGCATCGCGACCGAACGCCTGGCGCAGCGCAAGCGCCGCCGCCCGCTCCGCGGCGTCATAATAGATATGGGCGTGCCAGCGCGCGTCGGGGTCGGTCATATCCACCTCACTGCCGCGCCCGTGCGCGCACGAACCCCTCGCGCGCCATGCAGCGGGCGAGCCACGCCTGCGTCGCTTCGCCCAGCACATCGTCGGCGCCCAGCGTCGTCGCAAGAAATGCCGCATAGCCGATCACGATGTCGGCGATGGTGAAGCGCCGCGCGACGAGCCAGTCGCGCCCGTCGGACAGCGCCGCCTCGATGCTCCTGGCGCGGCCGCCGAAGAAAGCCTTGTAATCCTGCACCGCCTGCGCGAGCCGCCGCTCTTCGGGCTCGACGCGCGTGTAGCGGATCATGATCGCCAGCGGAAAGGTCAGCGTCGCGTCGCTGCGGTGGAGCCAGTTGCGCCAGGCCCAATAATCGCACTCGTCGCGCTGCACCTCCAGCGATGTTCCCTCGGCGATGCGTTCGCAGATCGCCGCCGATTCGGTCATCAACCGGCCGTCCTCGACCCAGCCGGGGACGGTCATCAGCGGGTTGACGCTGCGATAATCGGGCTCGAACGCGCGCGGCGGGAATTTCAGCAGCCGCAGGTCGATGTCGAGCCCCGCTTCCTCGGCCGCCCACAGGCAGCGCAGCGAACGCGCGTCGGGGCAGTGATAGAGGATCGGGCGCGGCGTCTCGCCGGTCATGCGGCAACCTCCTTGGTCCGTGCGATGTGCAGCCGGTGCTCGCGCCACGCGATGAACAGTCCGCTCGCGACGATCAGCGGCGCGCCGATCCACGTCGTCTCGGCGGGGAAGGTGCCAAAAAACCACCAGCCAGCCGCGATCGACCAGAGCAGGCTGGTGTAATCCATCGGGATCACCACGGCGACGGGCGCGAGCCGCAACGCGCCGGTCAATGCCATCTGGACCACGGCCCCCGAAAATCCGAGCCCGAGGAGGAGCAGCCATTCCTGCGCGCTGTGCGAGGTAATGACAAAGGGCAGCATCAGCCCGAGCGGGATCATCGACAGCGCACTGAACCAGAAGACGATCGTCGCCGCCGCCTCGGTGCGGCCGAGGTCACGCACCGCAATGGTGATCAGCGCGGTCATCACCGCCCCCGCGAGCGCGATCAACGTGCCCATGCCATGATCGCCGCCAAAGCCCGCCGCAATGCTCGCGCCGGGGTCGAGCACGACAAGCACGCCGACAAAGCCGACGATCACCGCGCTCCACCGCTGCCACCCCGTCGGCTCGCCGAGCAGTGCAGCGGCAAAGATCACGGCAAAGATCGGCACCGACAGGCTGATCGTCGTCGCCTCGGCCATCGGCAGGAAGATCATCCCGCCGAAATTGCACGCCATGCCGACCAGCCCCATCGTCATCCGCCGCGCATGCGCGCCGATGCGCTGCGTCCTCAGCGAAGCGAAGCCGCCCGTCGTCGCGCGAATCCAGACGAGCAGGAATGGCAGCACCAATGCCTGCCGCCAGAAAAGGCTCTCGACGATATGGATGCCGGCGCGGTCGACATATTTGACGAGCACGAACATCAGCGACAGGCTCGCCATCGCCAGCAGGCGCAGCGCGATGCCGCCCAGATAATGCTGGGGCGCCTGCGTCGAGGCGGCGGAGGATGCAGCAGCCGGCATGGCGTTTGCGCATATCAGCCCCGAAGCCGCTGGCAAGGCGTTCATCCCCCTTGCTCCCATGCGGCAATCGGTATAGGGGCGCACTCCGGCCTAGGGGTATAGCTCAGCTGGTAGAGCATCGGTCTCCAAAACCGAGGGTCGCGGGTTCGAATCCTGCTGCCCCTGCCAGGCCGCACCATCGCCATTTGCTTGCCAATGGCGGGACGCGCGGTTAAAGGCCGCTTTCATTCGGACAGATGCGCCGTTTTCCTTCCGCCTTTCGCCGACCTGGTCGGGGAGGGTGGGCGGACTATTGCCCGAAGCGCGCTTGACGCGCCGCGGGCGGCGACCCATCTGGCCAGATATTGGACGCTTGAAGGACAGGACGATCGACATGGCCAAGACCAGCCCGGGTGAATTTATCCGTCAGGTGCGCGCCGAAGCCGGCAAGATCGTGTGGCCCACGGGCCGCGAGACGATGCAGACGACGATCATGGTCTTGATCATGACGACGATCCTCGCGCTCTTCTTCCTCGGCATCGACACGGTTTTCAACGCGATCGTCAACTGGTTGACGTCGCTCGCGCGCTAATCGCCGCGGTTTCACAGGACAGGACTTCAACACATGGCGCGCTGGTACATCATTCACGCCTATTCGGGTTTCGAAAACAAGGTCCGCGATTCGGTGCTCGCCGAGGCCGAGCGCATGGGCCTGACCCAGCTCGTCGAAGCGGTCGAGGTGCCGGTTGAAACCGTCACCGAGGTCAAGCGCGGCAAGAAGGTGCAGGCCGAACGGAAATTCTTCCCCGGCTATGTCCTCGCCAAGCTCACGATGACCGACGACGTCTATCACCTCGTCAAGAACACGCCGAAGGTCACGGGCTTCCTCGGCTCGTCGGGCAAGCCGCAGCCGATCAGCGAGGCGGAGGCCGCGCGCATCCTGAACAGCAAGGAAGAGGCCGCGGCGCGTCCGAAGACCGAAATCCGCGTCGATTACGAGATCGGCGATCAGGTCAAGGTGCTCGAAGGCCCGTTCGCAAGCTTCAACGGCGTCGTCGAGGAACTCGACTTCGACAAGGCGCGCGTCAAGGTCAGCGTGTCGATCTTTGGCCGCGCGACGCCGGTCGAGCTCGACTTCGAACAGGTCGAACGCATGAAGTGACGATCCCGCGGGATTGTATTTCAGTGTGAAGTTCGGCGGATTTCTGCGCTTTTCTGCCGCAGACATCGATCCGTTTTCGCCTTCGTCACCGAGGGCGAACCAAGGCAATCCTTGCCTTTTCGCTCCACCGGCGCTAACGGCGCCGCTTCGCGTCGAAAAAGGGCGCGAGTCCGTGCGGGAGGAAGGGGTGATGCCCTTCTGCTTGACCGCTTATTTTGAGCCGCGGACCTGATCCGCGGCGACAGAAAGAAAGGAGGCCATCATGGCCAAGAAGATCAGCGGCTATATCAAGCTGCAAGTTCCGGCGGGGACCGCAAACCCCTCGCCGCCGCTCGGGCCGGCATTGGGTCAGCGCGGCGTCAACATCATGGAATTCTGCAAGGCGTTCAACGCGGCGACCGACGGGCTCGACAAGGGCACGCCGACGCCGACGATCATCACCGTCTATGCCGACAAGAGCTTCTCGTTCGTCACCAAGACGCCCCCGGCGACCTACCTCATCAAGAAGGCCGCGAACCTGAAGTCGGGATCGAAGGAACCCGGCAAGATCAGCGGCGGCAAGATCGCGCGCTCGAAGCTCGCCGAAATCGCCGAGATCAAGATGAAGGATCTGAACGCCAACGACATCGAACAGGCGACGAAGATCATCGAAGGCAGCGCCCGCTCGATGGGCCTCGAAGTGACGGAGGGCTGAACCGATGGCAAAGCTGACCAAGAAGCAGAAGGCCCTCGAGGGCAAGGTTGACGCGCTGAAGCTTCACGCCGTCGACGAAGCGATCAAGACCGTGCGTGACCTGTCGTCGACGAAGTTCGACGAAACGCTCGAAATCGCGATGAACCTGGGCGTCGATCCGCGCCACGCCGACCAGATGGTCCGCGGCGTCGTGACGCTGCCCGCCGGCACCGGCAAGGACGTCAAGGTCGCGGTCTTCGCGCGCGGCGACAAGGCCGAGGAAGCGCTGAAGGCTGGCGCCGACAAGGTCGGGGCCGAGGATCTGATGGAAGACATGCAGGCCGGAAACCTCGACTATGGCCGCGTCATCGCGACGCCCGACATGATGGGCATCGTCGGCCGTCTCGGCAAGGTGCTGGGTCCCAAGGGCCTGATGCCGAACCCGAAGCTCGGCACCGTCACCCCGAACGTCGCCGAAGCGGTCAAGGCAGCCAAGGGCGGCCAGATCGAATTCCGCGTCGAAAAGGCGGGCATCATCCACGCCGGTATCGGCAAGCTGTCGTTCGGCGAGGAAAAGCTCCGCCAGAACTTCGACGCCTTTGTCGACGCGATCGTCAAGGCGAAGCCGGCGGGCGCGAAGGGCAAATATGTCCGCAAGATCGCCCTGTCGTCGTCGATGGGTCCGGGTGTGAAGGTCGACACCGCCGAAATCGGCGCCTGATCGACATCGCAACGATTTAGCGAAGGGCCGGGGGAAACTCCGGCCCTTTTCTGTTTGGCGGCTTTGATGGCGACGTCTGGCGGAGAAGGAACAGTTTTTCGCTCCACCTCGTCACCCCGGACTTGATCGGCGATTATGGCCCCTAGGTGTTCTCCGGCGAAAGCCGGAGTCCACGCGGTGCAGTGCGGCCCGAACCTGGACCCCGGCTTTCGCCGGGGAGCACTTACTTCGCGAAAATGGACAAGCGCCGACCTGATCCGGGATGACGATGGCGGATTATTTGCGATTCGTCGGGCTCAAACCTTGTCGCTCACCGCCTTGATTACCAGCGCCTTGTCGTCGGTCAGATAGCGCCGGGCAAGCGACTGCAATTCTTCGACCGTCGCCGCCTCGACCTCGGCGATGCCGTTGCGGCTGCGGTCGAGGCGGTCGGCGGCGCTCGTCGCTTCGGCGACATAATTGAGCCAATAGACGTTCTCGCGCCGCGCCTTCACCATCGCCTCGACGAGCGGGCGCCGGGCGCGGTCGAGAAGGTCGGCATCGACGGGCTTGTCGCGCAGTTGCTTGGCGATGGCAAAGATCGCCGCTCGCGTCGTCGCGAGATGCTGGAAATCGACATTGCTCGACGCGAACAGATGGCCATAGCCCGGAAACTCGTCCGACAGGCTGGCGCCCGCGCCGGGGCTGTAGCTTTCACCAAGCCGTTCGCGCAATTCCTCGGTCAGCATCAGTTGCATCACGCGCGCGAGCAGGTTGAGCCGCATCGCTTCGGCCAGATCGCTGTCGTCGCGCGCGGGCCAATAGACGCGGATCTCGGCCTGTTCGGCGGGGCCTTTGTGGATCAACGTGCGCTCGCTGCGGTCGACCGCAAATTCGCGCACGCGCGCCTCGCTGCGCGGATCGAAGGCGGCGCGGCGTTCGGGGAGCGCGCCAAAGCTTGCCGCAATCGCGTCGATCGCCGCCTGCTCGTCGATGTCGCCGACGACGCCGATCTCGATCGCGCCGTTGACCAGGCTGTCGGAGATGGCGCGGCGCAACTGGTCCCAATCGAGCGCGAGCAGGTGGTCGAGCGGCGGGGTCTGCGCGCGCGGATCGTCATTGGCAAGGATGCCGCCCGCATCGCGCCCCAGCACCGCCGCGGGCGTCGCGTCGTTCGCGGCATATTGCTGCGGCAAATAGCGGCGGATCAGCGCAAGGCCGTCGGGGCGGTAGCCCGGATCGGCGACGAACGCCGCCATCAGCTTTGCCTGCAGCGCGAAATCCTCGGGCGAGGTCAGCGCCTTGGCGCCAAAGGCGTCGGTGTCCGACCCGAAGCTGGTGCTCACCGTTTTTCCGGCGAGGATCGAGCGCAGATCGTCGAGGCCGTGCATCCCGAGACCGCCGAGGCTGAACGAGCCCGCGAGCGACACGCGCGTCGGATCGTCGCGCGTCGCGAGCAGATTGCCGCCGTCGACGCGGAGCGACAGGTAAACGCGGTCCTTCTGGAAATCCGTCGTCTTGATGTTGAGCATCACATTGTTGGCAAAGCGCACGCGCCGGATGCCGAGGTCGTCGATGCGGTCGTCGGCGACGACGCGCCCGGGTTCGCCGAAATCCTCATAGGCAAAGGCGATGCCAACCGATTCGGTCGGCGGCGCGACCGCAACTTCGGTCGATGCCTCGAGCGCGGCGAGGATTGCGTCGGTGCCGCCCTCGATCGGCTTTTTCGCGGTCACGCGGACGAGCGGCGCGCTGAGTCCGTCGGTGCGCGCGCGGAAGGCTGCACTGACCGCAGCGGCGCTTAGCGTCGGCGCGACCGCCTCGAACAGCATCTGGCTCGTTTCGGGGCGTACGAAAACGAATTTGCCCTCGGCGGCCTCGACGAGCCGGTCGGCAAGCGCCTCGCTGCGCCGCGTCGAGGCGCCCGCGACGGCGTTGCGGAGCGCGGTGCGGCGGATCGCCAACTGCTCGGCGACCTCGGTTTCGGTGAAGCCATGGTCGCGCGCGCGGCGGAACTCCTGCTCGATCAGCGCCAGCGCCTCGCGCCACGCCCCCTCCTTGGCGACCGCGCCCATCGTCACCTGGTCGAAAATGTCCCACCCGGCGGCCTCGCTGAAATAGCCCGCGAGGATCGGCGAATCCTCGGCAAGCGCGATCTTGGCGAGGCGGCGGCTGACGATCGCCTCGCCGACCTCTTCGGCCAGGTTGCGGGCGCGTTTGGCGCGCGTATCGGGCTCGTCGACCCACGGTTTGAAGGTCGCAATCGTCACCGAATCCTGCACTGCGGGATCGATGAAATCGTCCGCCGCCGCGGCGCGATCATAATCGATCGTTCCGATGTCGGGGTCGGCGCCCGCGGGGCCGCGCCCGGTCCAGTCGGCAAAGCGCTCCTTCACCTTCGCCTCGACCGCCGCCGGATCGAAATCGCCGACGATCACCAGCGTCGCCCGCTCGGGGCGATAATAGCGGTCGTATAGATCGCGGAGCCGCTCGGCAGGGGCGGTGCGGATCACCTCTTCGGTGCCGACCGGGATGCGGCTCGCGACTTTCATCCCCTGCATCTGGAAGTCGAGCTGGTCGATGACGTTGCGGAGTTGATAGGTGTCGCGCGCGCGGCGTTCGGACAGGATGACGCCGCGTTCGCGGTCGACCGCCGCAGGGTCGATCGTCAACTCGCTTGCCGTCTCGCGCATCAGCATCAGGCCGGTGTCGATCAGATCGTCCGAGGCACCCGGCAGGTTGAGCTTGTAGATCGTCTCGTCAAAGCCGGTCGACGCGTTGGTGTCGGCGCCGAACGCCAGCCCCTTGCGCTCGAGCAGCTTGGTCATTTCGCCCTCGGGCACATTGGTCGAGCCGTTGAACGCCATATGCTCGAGGAAATGGGCAAGGCCGCGCTGGTCCTCGGCCTCGGCGAAGCTGCCGACGTCGAAGCGCATGCGGATGACGACGCTGTCCTTGGGCGTGCCGTTCTGGAGGAGCGCATATTTCATGCCGTTGGGCAGGACGCCGAAAATGATGTTCGGATCGACGGGCACGTCGCTCGCGGCGAAGTTCCATGCCCTTGCCGCGTCGTTCTGCGGATTGACCGCGGCGGTCACCGCGGACCGCTCGGCCTCCTTGGCAAGCAGCGGCGGCGAACAGACGGCAAGAAGGGCGAGGGCCGACAGCGCGGTCGCGGCACGCCGGAGGATGGGGCTGGTCATTCGGCCGTTCTGGCGATCATTGCGCCCGCGTCAAGGCCATGCGCTTTTGGAAGCGACTGCGGACATACCCCTATCGTCATCCCGGCCTTCGACGGGATGACGGATATGAGAGGGCCGTTCAGCCCTTTTTCTTGCGGTGGCTTTCGAGGTCGAGCACCGCATTGTCGCCGCCTTCGGGCATCAGGCCCAGGCGGCGGGCGACTTCCTGATAGGCTTCCACCTCTCCGCCCAGATCGCGGCGGAAGCGGTCCTTGTCGAGCTTTTCGTTCGTTGCCATGTCCCACAGGCGGCAACCGTCGGGGCTGATTTCGTCCGCAAGGATGATGCGGCTGAAATCGCCGTCATAAAGACGTCCGAACTCGAGCTTGAAGTCGACGAGGCGGATACCGACCGCGGCGAACAGCCCGCTCATGAAATCATTGATGCGGATCGCCATGTCCTGGATGTCGTGAAGCTCGTCCTGGCTGCACCAGTTGAAGCAGGCGATATGCTCCTCGGCGACAAGCGGATCACCGAGCGCATCGTCCTTGTAGCAATATTCGATAAGCGTGCGCGGAAGCTGCGTCCCCTCTTCGATCCCCAGCCGCTTCGACAGCGAGCCCGCGGCGACGTTGCGGACGATAACCTCGATCGGCACGATCTCGACCTGCCGGATCAATTGCTCGCGCATGTTGAGGCGGCGGATGAAATGGTGCGGCACGCCGATATTGCCGAGCAGCGTGAAGACATGCTCCGAAATCCGGTTGTTGAGCACGCCCTTGCCGTTGATCGTCCCGCGCTTCTGCGCGTTGAACGCGGTCGCGTCATCCTTGAAATATTGGATCAAGGTGCCGGGTTCGGGACCCTCGTACAGGATCTTGGCTTTGCCTTCGTAAATCTGGCGGCGACGGGCCATGGCGGTCAACTTTCTGTCGGAACCAAATGAATGACCCCGGCGAAAGCGACTCGGATAAGCGAGCGCGGCGCCGGGGCGGTCGGCGCCCTATAGCGGCAAAGCATCGGCGCGTCATCAGTCACGTCGCTCCGGCCAGGGCGGGGGCCACCGGGAGCGGGGAGCCATGCCGACAGCGGCTCCCGCCTTCGCGGAGGCGACGATTGATTTACGTTTACGTAAAGCGCTTGCCATCGCCCGCCCTGCTTGCAACCATGGCCAAAAGCCAAGGGGAGAGACGCGATGAGCTTTGAACAGATCAGCCTCGACAAGCAGGAGGGGATCGCGCTGCTGACGCTGAACCGCCCCGACCGGATGAACGCCTTTACCACGCAGATGATGCTCGACATCGTCGCGGCGCTCGACGAGTGCGACGCCGACGACGCGGTGCGCGCGGTGATCTTCACCGGCGCGGGCGAGCGCGCATATTGCGCCGGGGCAGACCTTGGCGGCGGCGCCGCGACCTTCGATTATGACAAGCGCACCGACAAGGCGGTCGCGCTGCCCGACGGCGTCGCGCCGACCCCGGTCCGCGCCGACGGGTCGATCGACTGGTCGCACCCGCTGGTGCGCGATTCGGGCGGGCGCGTGTCGCTGCGCATCTTCGAGGCGAAGAAGCCGGTGCTCGGCGCGATCAACGGCGCGGCGGTCGGCATCGGCGCGACGATGACCTTGCCGATGGATGCGCGGCTGGCGAGCGACACCGCACGCTATGGCTTCGTCTTCGCCCGGCGCGGGATCGTGCCCGAGGCGGCCTCGAGCTGGTTCCTGCCGCGGCTTGTCGGCATCGCGAATGCGGTCGACCTTTGCTATTCGGGCCGTCTGATTTCCGCCGAAGAAGCTCGCGACAAGGGGCTCGTCCAGTCGGTCCACGCACCGGGCGAGCTCATCGACGCGGCGATCGCCAAGGCACGCGAGATGACCGAGCACAGCGCGCCGGTGTCGGTCGCGCTGACGCGGCACATGCTGTGGCGGATGCTCGGCGCGCCGCACCCGATGAGCGCGCACCGCTGGGACAGCCGCGCCATCTATTCGCGCGGACGCAGCCCCGACGCCGCCGAAGGGGTGACAAGCTTCCTCGAAAAGCGCGCGCCCGATTTCACGGCGAGCGTCGCGGAGGATTATCCGTGGTTCGACGAATTCGAGGATGCGCCGCCCTATAGCTAGGCGTCGTAGCGGTTGCGCCCATGCTGTGCGGTCATGCGGTGCGTGCCAGCAAGCGCGAGCGACTTCTGCCCCACGGTTTCGAGAAAATGCCAGTTGGCGGTCACTATGTCCGGCGTCAGCGCCACGGTCGCATAGCCGCGCCGTTCGGTGTCGACCCAGCGCAGCTGCGGCGACGAGCCGCGGAGCGCGGCGGCGCGGTCGGCGGCGCTCGCCGCCTTGGCCGATGCCTCGATTCCCGGCGAGGTGACGCTCTGCCCCGCGACCTCGATGCCGGCGGGGCGCCCGTCATGCGGCAGGTCGAATGCCCAGCTGTTATGACTGTCGCCGGCGAGAGACACGAAATTGGCCCCCGCCGACTGCGCCGCGCCGAGGAGCCGCGCGCGCGCGGCAGGATAGCCGTCCCACGCGTCGAAGTTGAACGGCAGCCCCGCCGTCGCCGCAAGCTGCGCCGACTTGATCCGTTCGAGCACATAGTCGGGCGCGTCGGCGCCGAACCATCCCGCCGACTCGGGCGGGCTGTAGGTGCTGCCCATGATGACCTGCTGCGCGCAGACCTGCCAGCGCTTGCCCGCCGCGACCGATGAGGCGATGCCGCGCGTCAGCCAGCTTTCCTGATCGGCGCCGAGCAGCTGGCGCTCCGGATCGACATACCCCGTTTCGCGAAAGCGTCGCAGCGCGGCCGCAGGATCGCCGGCATCCCTGACGATGTTGCCGACCGAAAATTGCTTGTCGCGCCCGGTCAGCCGCGTTTCGGGGAGGAAGATCGTCGCAAGGTCGCCGACCTCATAATGGCGCCAGCGCGTATCGGCGACGGGCATCCATTCGCGCCACACGCGCTCGGCAACCGCCGCCCGTACGCTCCATTCGCCTTCGTCGGGCTGATGATTCTGCGCTCCGCCCGACCAGGCGTCGTTGGTCAGCTCATGATCGTCCCATTGCGCGATCATCGGATAGAGCTGGTGGATGCGCTGCAAATCGGCGTCGGCGCGATAGGAGGCGTAGCGCAGGCGGTAATCGGCGAGCGCGACAATCTCGTGGCTCGGCTGGATGAGGCGCCCCGGCAAGGCTTCCTTCAGCGTCGGATATTGGCCGATCTTATATTCGTAAAGATAGTCACCCGCGTGGACGACCAGATCGATGTCCTGCCGCGCCGCCGCGTGGGCATAGGCGTTGAAATGACCGAAAGGCAGGTTCGCGCACGAAAAGAGCGCGAGCGTGAACGCCGACGTCGCGCCTTCGGGCAGCGTACGCGTGCGGCCGAAAACCGACGTGCCGCCATCGGGGGCGATAAAACGATAGAAATACCAGCGCCCGGGGTCGAGGCCGTCGACGACCATCTTCGCGCAAAAGTCGCGCTCGGCCGAGGCACGAACAGTGCCCCCGGCAACGACCTTCGCGAAATCCGCGCTCTCCGCGACCTCGACGGTCAGATCGGTGTCCGAGGATGCGGCGTAGCGCGTCCAAAGCATCACCGAATTGGGGCCCGGTTCGCCGCTTGCGACGCCATGGGTAAAGCCTTGGGCCACCATCGCCCGCGCCGCGCCCGGGAGCGCGAGCGCCGCCAGCCCCGCGGTCCCCAGCTTGACGAGCAAACGGCGTTCGATGGCGCTCCAAATCGGATGCATGGCGTTCCTTCCCTTCCCGGATGCGTCTTCCCTGCCCCGCCAATGTTACAATTCGCGCTACCCCATCATCCCGAGTGTAAGCAGCAGCAACATGAAAGCGATCACCGCGAACAGGCTGAAATTGAGCAACAGGATCGACCGGACGATCGCGCCGAAACGCGACGAACGATACGCGCCACGCAACTGTCGGTACATATGAAAGGGGACATAAAAGAGCGCAGCGACGCTTATCGTTTCGCCAAGGATGGTCATGTTGAACAGCCGCACAACCACGAACAGCAACAGCATGAAGCTGATCGAATAGGTTATGAAGACGAAATGGTCATAGGTGTGAAAGCGGCGGCTGAACGGATAGAGCAGCCACAGGAAGGGCAGCGATAGCGGGATCAGCGCCCATGCGAACTTATAGGCGTTCGCCTGCAACTTGTAGAGAAGCAGTCCCGGGTTCGCCCAAGCCTTTTGCAGCGCCTTGTCGATAAAGGGAACGCCACTGTCGATCTTTGTGCGCGTCAGGAAATCGGCGCTCGATGTGACCTGTTCGACCGGATCCTCAAGCACCGGCGGTCCGGCGGCGCGTTCTTCGTCGGTCAAATCGCGCGCGATACCCAGATATTGTGCGCTCTTTTCGAGCGTCGCGCGCTCGTCGGCCAGAGACGCCTTTTCGGCATCGGTCGCGCCCGCCGCCGCAAGACGTGTGTCGATCCGTTCGACCTCCGCGCGAAAGCTCGTCTGAAGCGCGTTGCGGCGCGTCTGTTCCGCGGCCGCCTTCGCCATCTGGTCGCTGAGGCCGCTCCCCGAACCGACCATCGCCAGCACGGCGTAGGTCAGAAAGACGGCAAACAGGAACAGCGCGAGCGGTGATATGAAGCTCGCGCGCTCGCCGTGGATATAGCGCCGCGTCAAGTCACCCGGCCGCCACACGAGCAGTGGCAGCGTATTCCACAGCTTGCCTTCGAAATGAAAGATGGCGTGGACCAGGTCGTGCCCGATCGCACCGAAGCTGCGGTGGATGTCGGCCTTTTGCCCGCAGCGGTGGCAATGCGCGCCGACAAGGCTGGTCCCGCAGTTGAAACAGCGGCGCGGACCGCCCTTCTCGGCAGCCATCCCGCGCGCGGGTTCGACCGCAGCGCCCGCGAGTCCCGCCGTGACCGCCGCCCCGATGCTGTCGATGTCCCCGCTCATCGCCCCTGCCTAGTCCGGCACGCCGCCACGCGCAACGGGGCTTTCGCAGCCGCGGATAAGCGTGATAGAGCGGCGTCATGACCACCGACACGCTTGCCTCGCCCGCCACCGCCGACCCCGATGCGCTGATCGCCGACATGGGGCTGCGCGCGCGCGCTGCGGCAAAACGGCTTGCAGTGACTGCGACGGCAGAGAAGGCCGCCGCGCTCAATGCTGCCGCGCGCTGGCTGCGCGCAAAGGCGAACACGATCCTCGAGGCCAATGCGCGGGATATGGAGGCCGGCAAGGCGGCGGGCCTCACCTCGGCCATGCTCGACCGTCTGCGGCTCGACGAAAATCGCCTCGGCGCCATTGCCGATGCGGTCGAAGCGGTCGCCGCGCTACCCGACCCGGTCGGCGCAATCATCGACCGCGCCAAGCGCCCGAACGGAATGGAGCTCGAACGGGTGCGCGTGCCGCTCGGCGTCGTCGGCATCATCTACGAAAGCCGCCCCAACGTCACCGCCGACGCCGCCGCGCTCGGGCTGATGTCGGGCAATGCGGTGATCCTGCGCGGCGGCAGCGAGGCGGTCCATTCGAATGGCGCCATCCATGCGGCCTTTGTTGGAGGGCTGACCGAAGCGGGACTGCCGGCTGAGGCGGTGCAGATCATCCCGACGCAGGATCGCGCGGCGGTCGGGGCGCTGCTGCGCGCGCAGGGCCATATCGACATCATCATTCCGCGCGGCGGCAAGGGGCTGGTCGCGCGCGTGCAGGACGAGGCGCGCGTCCCGGTGCTCGCGCACCTCGACGGCATCTGCCATCTTTATATCGATGGATCGGCCGATCCCGACAAGGCGGTCGCGCTCGCGGTCAATGCCAAGATGCGCCGCACCGGAATCTGCGGTGCAACCGAGACGATCCTGATCGACCGCAGCTATGGCGCACCGCAAGCCATCGTCGATGCGCTGATCGCGGCGGGCTGTGAAGTGCGCGGCGACAGCGCGATCACGGCGCTCAGCCCGCATGTCACTCCGGCGAGCACGGTCGACTGGGACAGCGAATATCTCGACGCGATCGTGTCGATTGCCGCGGTCGACGGAATCGAGGGCGCGCTTGCACATATCGACGCGCATTCGAGCCGCCACACCGATGCGATCGTCACCGAGGACGAAGCGGCGGCGCGGCGCTTCCTGGGCGAAGTCGACAGCGCCATCGTGATGCACAACGCCTCGACCCAGTTCGCAGACGGCGGCGAATTCGGCCTCGGCGCCGAAATCGGCATCGCGACGGGGCGGCTCCACGCGCGGGGACCGGTCGCACTGGAAGGGCTCACCACCTATAAGTGGCTGGTGCACGGCACGGGACAGGTCCGCCCCTGACTCGCGCCCGTCCCACCGGTCTCCTTGGCGGCAGTTTCAACCCTGCGCACGGCGGGCACCGCACAATCAGCCTCAATGCCATCGACGCACTGGGGCTCGACGAGCTGTGGTGGCTCGTCTCGCCGGGCAATCCGCTCAAATCCGCAAAGGGCATGGCGCCCCTCCCCGCGCGACTCGCGTCGGCGCAGCACATGGCGCGGCGCGCGCCGATCCGCGCAACGGCGATCGAGGCGGAATTCGGGACGCGCTATACCGTCGATACGCTGCGAAAGCTGGTGCGCCGCTACCCCAATCGCCGTTTCATATGGATCATGGGTGCCGACAATCTCGTCCAATTGCCCCGCTGGCGCGACTGGCGGGACATTGCGCGCTTGATGCCGATTGCGGTTGTCGCGCGCCCGGGCTATAATGGCCGAACCCATGCCGCGCAGGCGATGGGCTGGCTTCGGCGCTTCGTCCGGCCCGCGGACCAGAAACTTCATTGGACGAACTGGAGACCGCCTGCCCTCGTGTTCCTGCGTTTTTCGCCCGATGTGCGATCCGCAACCGCTATACGGCAGGCCAATCCCCGCTGGTTCGAACGCTATGCAGGCCGCGCGATGCGCGACCCGCTGACGCATTCGCGCCTGCGCGACCGCGAAAGGAAAGGAACCGCTTGATAGCCGCGAACAAGGATGCCGCGCCCGGCGCCGCACCCGCAAACGACAGCGTGGACGCACTCCACGCGCTGATCCTCCACCAGCTGGAAGAGGACCAGGCCCAGGAAACCATTTCCATCCCGCTTGCCGGCAAGAGCAGCATCGCCGATCATATGGTGATTGCGAGCGGCCGGTCGACGCGTCATGTCTCGGCGATCGCCGACAAGCTGGCGCAGCGCATCAAGCAGGAAGCGGGCCGGCTTGTCCGCGTCGAAGGGCTGCCCAACGCCGATTGGGTGCTGATCGACGCCGGCGATGTCATCGTCCATCTGTTCCGTCCCGAGGTGCGTAGCTTCTACAATCTCGAGCGGATGTGGTCGTTCGGCGACGCCCCGCCGGTTGCTGCGGCAAATTGATGGCGCGCGCCCGCTGATCCTGTAAGACGGCGGGAATGTTGCTCCATATCATCGCGCGCGGTCGCATCGGGCGCGGCCCCGAGGCCGAACTCGTCGATCGCTACATGAAACGGCTCGGCTGGCCGCACAAGATTTCCGAACTTTCCGACACGGGCGGGCGCTGGCCCGCCCCCGGCGATACCAGCCGTACCGTCCTTCTCGACGAGGGGGGCGAACAAATGTCGTCGCTCGAATTCGCTCGGCTTCTCGAAAAGTGGCGCGACAGCGGCGTGCGCGAAACGCGCTTCTGCCTGGGCGCCGCCGACGGCTTTACCCCCGACGAGCGCGAAGGCGCCGACAAGGTGATCGCCTTTGGCCGCGCCACCTGGCCGCATCTGATGGCGCGCGCGATGCTCGCCGAACAATTGTGGCGCGCGACCAGCATCATCGCGGGTCACCCCTATCACCGCGAGGGACGGCAATGAGGCGCGCGCTCTTCGCCCTCGTTCTCGCCGCCGCAGGCACCGTCGGCGCCATCGCCCTCGCGCAGAGCGACATCTTCGACCCCGTCGTTATCGCTGAGAACGAACGCCAACAATTACGCGAAGCGAAGGAGCAGTCGGTACAAGCGATGGCGCGAAGCGCGCAGTTCGAGGCGCAGGCACTCGCCGCCCGCTCCGAAGCCGAGCGGCTCAAGAAGCAAAGCGCGGCGCTTGCTGCACGAATCCAGTCGGCCGAGGCCGACATCCGCGCGGGCGAGGCACGGGTCGCGCTCGTCAACCGCCGCCTCGCGATCCGCCGCGCGCGGTTGGCCGAGCAGCAAAAGCCATTGCTCGAACTCTCCGCGACGCTGCAGCAATTGTCCCGCCAGCCGCCCGTCAGTGTCCTCGCGCAGCCCGGTTCGCTCCGCGACATGGTCCACGCGCGCGCGGTGCTCGATGCGACGCTGCCGATCATCGAGCACCGCACCGCAGGCGTGCGCCGCGAACTCGCCGAACTGCGCACCGCCCAGCAGCATCAGGCGATTGCGCTGAAAGCACTGGCGGCGAGCAAGGAGCAACTGGCCGAACGTCGCGACACGCTGACGCGGCTCGAAAACGAAGGCCGACTCCGCTCGCGCGAACTCATCAGCAGCGCGCGGCTGGAGGCTGACCGCGCGCTCGGGCTCGGCGAAAAGGCGCGCGATATTGTCGAACTGATGGACACACTCGAAACCGACAGCGCGGTGCGCGCGGAGCTCGCCCGGCTGCCCGGCCCGATCGCACGGCCGCGCGATCCCTCGCGCGCTTCGTCGCAGCCCGCCCCGCCAGCGCCAGTCGAACCCGAACTGACCGTGGGCGCCTATCGCTTGCCTGTCGTCGGGCGCATCATCGCGGGACTGGGCGAAGTCAACGACAGCGGCGTTCGGTCGCGCGGGATCACCGTCGCGGCGCAGCCCGGCGGGCAGGTGGTGGCCCCCGCGCCGGGACGCGTGAGCTTCGCCGGCGACTATCGCGGTTATGGCAAGATCATCATCATTGACCATGGCGGCGGCTGGACGTCGCTGATTACCGGACTGATCGGCCTCTCTGCCGGTGTCGGCGACGTGCTCGATGCCGGCATGCCGATCGGTCGTGCGGGGTCGAATGACAGCCGAATCACCATCGAATTGCGCCGCGCCGGACGGCCTGTCGACATCGTCGCGATGCTCGGCTGACGGCCGGTTAATCGACCGTTTGACCCCTGTTCCGTATCGGGATGCCATGCTTGACGGGCGCGCAATTGCGTAGGAGGATGGCGCGCCGGGGTTTATAGAGCGGGGATTCCCGCATGAGTGAAAGACGTATATGACCGCAACGCCCAAGACTTCCGCGTCGCCCAAGCGCCGTTTTGCGCTGTGGCAGGGTGCCGCCGCGCTGAGCACGCTCGCGCTCGTCCCGCTGGCAACGGGCGCGATGGCCGCCGTCGATTCGAAGACGACCGGCGAAATCTCGCGCTTCATGGACGTGTTCCTCGAGGTCAAATCCAACTATGTCGAACCGGTCGACGATTCGACGCTGATCGAGGGTGCGATCAACGGCATGCTCGCCAGCCTCGATCCGCATTCGGGCTATCTCGACGCATCGGGCTATTCGACGCTGCGGACGCAAACCGACGGCGAATATGGCGGCCTGGGGCTATCGGTGACGATGGAGGACGGCGTCGTAAAGGTGATCGCGCCGACCGCCGACACCCCGGCTTCGCGCGCGGGCATCAAGGCGGGCGACTATATCACGCATATCAACAAGGAGCTGATTTTCGGCCTGACGCTCGACGAGGCGGTCGAACAGATGCGCGGCCGCCCCGGCACAAAGATCGACATAACCGTCGTTCGCGAGGGCCAGGACAAGCCGATGGAATTGTCGCTGACGCGCGAAATCATCGACCTCAAGCCCGTCAAGTGGGAGGTGAAGGACGATGTCGGCGTGCTGACTATCAGCAGCTTTTCGGCCGACGCGACGCGCGATTTGAAGGCGGCAATGCTGTCGGTCGAAAAATCGCTGGGCCACAAGCCGCGCGGCTGGGTTCTCGACCTCCGCTCGAACCCTGGCGGACTGCTCGACGAAGCCGTCGGCGTCAGCGACGTCTTCCTCGAACGCGGCGAAATCGTGTCGCAGCGCGGCCGCCGCAAGGGCGACATCGAGCGTTATTTCGCCGAGCCGGGCGACCTCGCGAAGGGCGCACCGGTCATCGTGCTGATCGACGCCGGGTCGGCATCGGCGTCGGAAATCGTTGCAGGCGCACTGCAAGACCAGCACCGCGCCGTGGTGATGGGCGAACGCAGCTTCGGCAAGGGGTCCGTGCAGACCGTCCTGCCGCTGACCGACACCACCGCGCTTCGCCTGACCACGGCGCGCTATTTCACGCCGTCGGGGCGCAGCGTGCAAGAGGGCGGGATCGACCCCGACATCCGCGTGCCGCAACTTTCGGACCCCGACTACGCTTCGCGGCCCAAGTTCCGTGAGAGCGATCTGCGCCGCCACCTCGTCAACGAGAAAAAGGTCGACAACAGCCTGATCGAAAAGGACGAAAAACCCGATCCGCGCTTTACCGCGACCGCGGCGGACTTGAGGGCAAAGGGGATTGAGGATTTCCAGCTGCACTACGCGTTGGAAACCATCGGCCGCATCGGCGCCACCGCTCCGCGCATGGCGCAGGCCAAACCGGTCGCCAAGCCGGCGCGCCGCAACTAAGGGGCGCGACCGATGCCGAAATCGCGCCTCGCCGCGCCGCTGCTCGCGCTCGCCATCCCGCTCCTCCTCTATGGCGGTGCGCTCGTGTCGCAATTTGGCTTTGGCCTCCACCCGTGCGAGATGTGCTATTGGCAGCGCTGGCCGCACCAGGCGGCGATCGTGCTTGCTGCGCTGGCGCTGTTGCTGCGCAGCAATGGCAAGGCGATGCGCCTGCTGACGGCGCTAGCGGCGATTGCGATCGCTATCAGCGGCGCGATCGGCATCTTTCACGCAGGCGTCGAATATGGCTTTTGGGAAGGTCTGACGAGCTGCTCGACCGGCGCCGCCGGCCCCGTCTCGCTCGAATCGATCATGAACGCGCCGCTGATCCGGTGCGACCAGACGCAGTGGGATTTGTTCGGCATTTCGCTCGCAGGCTTCAATGCCATTTTCTCATTGGGCGGCGCGGCGCTTGTCTTGACCTTGCTGCTCCGTCGGCGCACATCGGACGCATGAGCGAAAGCCCGGACCCGACCGATCGCCGCACGGCGTCGATGATCCGCGTCGATCAGGCGGGCGAGTATGGCGCGACGCGTATCTATGCAGGGCAGCTTGCGGTGCTCGGCGACCGGCATCCAATGGCGCGCGAAATTGCCCACATGGCCGAGCAGGAAGAGCGGCATCGCAAATTTTTCGACGATATGATCGCCCGGCGCGGCGTGCGCCCGACCGCGTTGCAACCGCTGTGGAACCGCGCGGGCTTTGCCCTCGGGGCGATTACGGCTGCCATCGGCCCGCGCGCCGCAATGGCCTGCACCGCCGCGGTCGAAACCGAGATCGACCGCCATTATCGGCAGCAACTCGACGAACTTGGCGACAGCGATCCCGAACTGAGCGCTGCAGTTGCCGATTTTCGCGCCGAGGAGCTGGAACATAAGGAGGCGGCGATCGCCGCAGGCGCGGAAAATGCGCCGGGCTATCCCCTGCTCAATCTTGCGATCCGCGCCGGGTGTCGCGCAGCCATCGCGCTGTCGAAGCGTATCTGATAGGCTCGCGCGCGGGCCTGCCCGTTCAGCACCGATGCAGCTTCGCACTGTCATGCCCGCCGAAACCATAAAGGAACGACCGATGACCCGCCTTCTTTCCCTCGCCTTGATCCTCGCCGGAAACGCGGCGATCCCGTCCGTCGGCGCGCAAGAAGCCACGGTCGATGGCGAGAAGATCAACCAGGTCATCGTCTATGGCGACGACAAATGCGAACAGTCGAGCCCCAACGAGATTGTCGTCTGCAGCCGCCTCCCCGAACAGGATCGCTATCGCGTCCCGCAGATTTTCCGCGGCGACCCGCTCGACCCGCGCAACGAAGCGTGGGCGAACAAGGTCGTCGCACTTGAGCGCGTCGGTCGCTTTGGCACCGACAGCTGCTCGCCGGTGGGCCTTGGCGGGTTCACGGGCTGCACGCAGGCACTCGTCGCGGGAGCCAAGGCCGAGCGCGTCGCGGCCGACAAGACCGACTGGCAGACGATGATCGCCGACGAACGCGCCAAGCGACTCGCAGGTATCGACTCCGCAGCGGCCGAGGTCGAGGCGGCAGTCGTGGCCGAAGAACGCGCGATGGAAGAACGCCGCCGCGCCGCCGCCGAACTCGAACGGCAAGCGAACGGCGAAGCGCCGACCACGCCCGATAGCGAAGCAGACGCCGAACCTTTGCCGCTCCCGCCGCAGAGTTGAACTAGCTTATCCGCAGTTCTGGCGGGAGCCGGAATGTCGATCACGCGTCCACAGGGATCGGGATGATCTCGGTGGACGCGCGAATGATGCTTAATTCAGCAAGTACTGCTTCCAGAACATGAGCGACGTCCAGAAGCTGTAGTCGGCATTTTCCTTTTTCGCGAAACCATGGCCTTCGTTGGTGCCGACAAGGTGCCAAGCCGTCCCCCCATTCTTGCGGACCGCCTCGACAATCTGGTCGGCTTCGGACGCCGGGACGCGCGGGTCGTTCGCGCCCGTGACGACGAACAGCGGCTTCTCGATCTTGTCGACATGCGTCAGCGGCGAGATTTCGATGAGCTTGGCGCGCTGTGCCGGATCGCGCTCGTCGCCATATTCGACGCGGCGCAGGTCGCGGCGATAATCCTGCGTATTTTCAAGGAAGGTCACGAAGTTCGAGATAGCGACGACGCACAGATTGGCGCGCAGTTTGTCGGCGTAATGGATCGCCGCAGCATAGCACATATAGCCGCCATAGCTGCCGCCGGTCAGCGCAAAGCGCGACGTGTCGAGCATCTTGTCCTTCGCCAGATGGTCGAGGAAAGCCCCCATGTCCTTGACGCTGTCTTCGCGCTTGAACGGGCCGTTGTCGAGGCTGACGAAAGTCTTCCCATAGCCCGTCGAACCGCGAACGTTGGGATAGAAGATCGCAATCCCCATTTCGTTGAGCAGATAGTTGTTGCGGCCCATGAAGCCGGGGCGCGACTGCGCTTCGGGTCCACCGTGGACATTCATGATCAGCGGGCGCTTGCCGGGGAATTTGGCCGGGTCCGGGCGATAGAGGAATCCCGACACCTCCAGCCCATCAAAACTTTTGATTTTGACGAGTTCGGGTTCGACATTCTTCGTGACGTCGAGACCGCCGGTCTCGCTTTCGGTCCAGCGCGTGACCTTCAGCGTCTTGGGATCGACGCTAAACGCGTCGGCAGCACTGCGCGCTGAGGTAAAGGTCAGTCCGATTTCGCCCCACGGCGCGATGTCGATGCCGCCGATGATGCCCGGCGGCAGCGCCTCGACGGTCCGCACCGCGTCGCTTTTCGGATCGAGGATGCGGAGCTTGGCCATGCCCGCCTCGTTCACGACATAGGCGATAAAGCTGCCGTCATGGGCGATGTCGAACGTATCGACGTCCCATTTTTCGGCTGGACCACGCGGGGTAAACGCGCCCGTCGCCGGATCGACAGTTCCGAGCCGCTGAAAATCGCTTCCCTCGTCGCTCGTCACCCAGATCGTGCCGTCGGGCGCAAATTCTGCCCCGCCGAGCGCGACGCTTTTCGAATGGTCGCCGATCGGCGTCATCGCGCCGGTGGCGAGGTCGAGCCGGAACAGGTCCGATTTCTGCACCGACGTATATTTGGCAACGAGCGCCCAGCTCTTGTCGGGCGAAAAGTCGGCGAGATACCAGCCGCCGCCCTGAACCTCGGCCACCATCCGGCTCGATGCTGGGTCGCGCGGGTTCATGACATAGATGTCGCTATCACGCCCATTGCGACGCGTCGAAGTAAAGCCGACAAGCGTCCCGTCCTTGCTCCACGCGTTCAGACCGTTGCGACTCTTGCCATCGGTAAGCAGGTCGAGCCGCCCGTCCTTCATCGCGTAGATCTGATAGAATTCGTTCCCGCCGATGTCCTTTTGCACGAGCATCATATCGCCGGTCGACGGCGACCATGCACCGCGCCCGACGGGTTCGGCTTCGAAGGTCAGCTGCTTGCGCGCGCCCATCGGGGCGGCGACGCGATGGATTTGCGATGTATTGCCGAAACGCGTGGCGATGAGCATCGACTTGTCGGTCGGGTGCCAGCCGACGAAACCGGCGCCGCGATTTTCCATATAGGGACGCGTTGCGGCAGGCAGGTCGGCCGGGACCGCGGGTACGCCATCGGCGATCAGCGCTGCCGGCTTGGGCTCGACCGCGGCGCCCTCTCCTTCGGCGGCAAGTGCCGGTGCAAACGGCAAGGCAAGAGTGGCCAGAGCGGCAAGATAGCGCATGATGATGTCCCCGTTTTGAAATGAAGCAATTGACCGGGCATAGACGCTATCGCGCACTCTCGGCGATGCAAGAGTTCGACCAACGATGCGTTGCAATCGACCGTCGACAAGAATGTTATGCTCGACCGGTCGAACGGGGACGAATCGCAACCGAAATGGCTGAATTTGAAACCGATTTGGCAGCCTGGCGCGATTTGTTCGATTTTCGAGGCGAGTCGAGCAAAAAAATTAACGAATCGGTGCGAAGCTGTCTTGACTTGGGAATTATTGGGGCAAAACGTGGCGTTTCTGGGAATCGCCGGCCGGGGAGGCTGAAAACAATGGCATCGACCTTCGAACCACGCTTGTGGAAACGAGCGAGCGCATCGGTTCCTCCCCCGCGCAGCCTTGGCCGCCGCATGACATTCCATGCCGCCGCGGCGCTTATCGCTTTCTCCGTTCTTCAAATCTGGCTGGTGTCGAGCGCGATTTCCGCGGGCGCGCCCTCGGCATTCGTAATCACCGCGCTCGTGGTCCTGCTTGCGCTCGCCATTCCGGCGGCGCGCGCCATTGAGCGACACTGGTATCACCTCAGCCGCCAAGCCCTCGCGAGCTGGGGACTTCATGCACGGTTTCGCCGCGATGTCCGCCGCCTGTGGGCGGCCGCGCTGTTCGTTCCCATCATGTGGGTCAGCGGCGCGATGGCCGCGACCGACGCGATTGCGGCAATCGCGAACTAATCCCGCGACATAGATTTTGACGCCTTGGTCGGCGCCGTATAGGGCGCGGCCATGCTGAGTGTTTCCGAAGCCCTCGACCGCGCGCAACTGCTGTGCGACGCCGCCACAAAGGCGGGTGCCGATGCCGCCGACGCGCTGTTCTACTGCAACGCCTCTACTTCAGTGTCGATGCGCCTCGGCGCGCTCGAGGATGTCGAGCGGTCCGAAGGCCAGGATATTTCGCTGCGTGTCTTCGTCGGGCAGCGTAGCGCGAGCGTGTCGACCGCCGACATGGATGCGGGCGAACTTGCCAAGCTCGTCGACCGCTGCGTCGCGATGGCCCGCGAGGCGCCCGAAGATCCCTACGCCGGGCTCGCACCCGAAGACCGGCTGTTCAAGGGACCGACGCCCGACCTCGAGCTCGACGACGGGAGCGAGGCCGACCCGCAAGCCCTGCGCGAAACTGCACTCGCGGTCGAGGAAGCTGCGCGCGCCGTCGCCGGGGTAACGAACAGCGAAGGCGGCAGCGCAAGCCACAGCCGCATGCGCTTTGCTCTGGTCACCAGCCACGGCTTCGCCGGCGGCTATGGCGCAAGCGGCCACAGCCTGTCGGCCAGCGTCATTGCGGGCGAAGGTGCGGGAATGCAGCGTGACTATGACTGGCACAGCACGCACCATCTGTCCGATCTCGAAAGCGCTATTGACGTCGGCACGCGCGCCGGAAAGCGCACGGTGGCACGGTTGAACCCGGGTAAGGCCCCCGTCGGCAAGCTGCCGATATTGTTCGATCCACGCGTCGGCGGCAGCCTGCTCGGCCATTTGATGAGCGCGATTGCCGGGCCGGCCATCGCCCGTGGCACCAGCTTCCTGCTCGGCAAGGAAGACCAGCAGCTTTTCGACAGCGCCATTGTCGTCCGCGACGAACCGCACCGGCTGCGCGGCTTGCGCAGCCGCCCGTTCGACGGCGAGGGCCTTCCCACTGCGGCACACGACATCGTGTCGGACGGACGCATCAGCGGCTGGCTGCTCGACACGGCGTCGGCCAAGCAGCTCGGCCTGTCGCCCACGGGCCACGCCAGCCGCGGCGGCGGCGCATCGGGGGTGAGCGCAAGCAACTTGCATCTCGTCCCTGGCCAGCAAAGCCCCGCCGATTTGATGGCCGGCGTCAAGGCCGGCGTCTATGTCACCGAATTGATCGGCCAGGGCGTCAATCCCGTCACCGGCGATTACAGCCGCGGCGCGTCGGGCTTCGTCATTCGCGACGGCCAGATTGCCGAACCGATCGCCGAATTCACCGTCGCTGGGAACCTGATCGACATGTTCGCGGCGATGAGGCCCGCGAACGATCTCGAATTCCGGCAGGCCGTCAACGTCCCGACGATCCGCATCGACGGCATGACCGTCGCGAGCAGCTGATCCCGGCGATGCCCGCGCGCAATCTTGAGGCCGTGATCGCCGCAACGCGCGAGGTCGGCGACATGGCTATGGCGCGCTGGCGCGGCGAAGGGCGGCCAGTCGACGTCTGGCACAAAGGGCACGACAACCCCGTCAGTGACGTCGATCTGGCGGTCGATGCGCGGCTGAAATCGGTACTGGGTGCAATGGTCCCCGAAGCAGGCTGGCTGTCAGAGGAGACCGCCGACAGTGACGACCGGCTGTCGCGCCGCGCCATGTGGTGCGTCGATCCGATCGACGGCACCCGCGATTTCATTCGCGGACGGCCGGGTTGGGCGGTGTCGGTGGCGCTCGTCATCGACGGCGAACCCGAACTCGGCGTGCTCTATGCCCCCGCGCTCGACGAATTATGGGTCGCGCAAAAGGGTCAGGGCGCAACGCTGAACGGCGAAACGCTGCGCGCGAGCCGTCGTATGATCTTCAACGGATCGCGCGTCCCCGCCGACAGCCTGCCCAAGATCGACCGCGACCTCATCATGGTCACCAAACCGAACAGCATCGCGCTGCGCATGGCACTCGTTGCCGACGATCGCGCCGATCTGGTCGCGACGCTGCGCTGGGGGTTCGAGTGGGATGTCGCCGCCGCCGCGCTGATCGCCGCCGAGGCGGGGGCCGCCGTCACCGACGCTTTTGGCGACCCGCTGCGTTTCAACACGCCGCGCGCGCAGGCCTTTGGCGTCATCGCCTGCGCCGCCGGAATCCACCGGGCCGTCGTTGCGCGCTTGCATGACCGGGCGGTGGCGCTTACGTCCGCACCATAGGACGGCACCCGCCGCCGGTTTCTGCATCGCGGAAACCCCATCAATGCGCCGCAGTTCGCTTGACAATTCGGGCGACTCACCTTAACTGCGCCTCCATTCCGACAGCCTGACCGGACGGCGAAGCGCAGCAGCGTGTTCGTGGTCCGTTTTTTGCGTTGGAAATCAGACGCTTTGAGATGGGGCCGTTTGCCAGCGCGCCCTGTGGAGCAGGAGAAAGTTTCATGGCACGTATCGCGGGCGTCAATCTGCCCACCAACAAGCGCGTAATCATCGCCCTTACCTATATCCACGGCATCGGTCGCAAGACTGCCGTCGACATCGCCGACAAGCTGGGTATCGACCACAGCCGCCGCGTCCAGGACCTCAGCGACGCCGAGATCCTGCAGATCCGTGAAACGCTCGACGCCGACCACACGGTCGAGGGTGACCTTCGCCGCAACACGGCGATGAACATCAAGCGACTGATGGATCTTGCCTGCTATCGCGGCCTGCGCCATCGCAAGGGCCTGCCGGTCCGCGGCCAGCGCACGCACACCAATGCGCGCACCCGCAAGGGCAAGGCCAAGCCGATCGCTGGCAAGAAGAAGTAAGCCGGTTTTTCCGCGCCGGCGGCCGCCTTCACGGCTCGCGCCCCGGCCCGCTTCAGGATTAGGTAGGATTTATCACAATGGCTCGTGAACCGCAGCGTCTTCGTCGGCGCGAACGCAAGAATATCTCGTCGGGTGTGGCCCACGTCAACGCGACCTTCAACAACACGATGATCACCATCACCGACGCACAGGGCAATGCAATTGCCTGGTCGAGCGCCGGCATGATGGGCTTCAAGGGCAGCCGCAAGTCGACCCCTTACGCGGCGCAGGTTTGCGCCGAAGACGCGGGCAAAAAGGCCGCCGAACATGGCGTCCGGACCCTCGAAGTCGAGGTCAAGGGCCCCGGTGCTGGCCGCGAATCGGCGCTCCGCGCGCTGCAGGCGGTCGGGTTCCACATCACGTCGATCCGCGACGTGACGCCGATCCCGCACAATGGTGTCCGCCCGGCCAAGCGCCGCCGCGTCTGACTCCAATATCGGGCGCGCCCCGTCGGGGTGTCGCCCGCACCTATTCTCGCCGGACCGGTGGCCGACCCCCGCCCGTCCCGCCACTAGCAAAGGGAAATCCATGACTGTCAATATCCGGAACTGGCAGGAATTGAAGAAGCCCAGCAACCTGGAAATCAAGGCTGGCAGCGACGGCAAGCGCAAGGCGACCTTCGTCGCTGAGCCGCTCGAGCGCGGTTTCGGCTTGACGCTCGGCAACGCGCTGCGCCGCGTTCTCCTCTCGTCGCTCCAGGGCGCGGCGATCACCTCGATCAAGATCGAGAATGTCCTTCACGAATTCTCGAGCCTCGCTGGCGTTCGCGAAGACGTTACCGACATCGTGCTCAACGTGAAGCAGATCGCGCTCAAGATGGAAGGCGACGGACCGAAGCGCCTCCAGCTTTCGGCGACCGGCCCCGCGACCGTCAAGGCGGGCGACATCATGGTGTCGGGCGACATCAAGGTGATGAACCCGAACCACGTCATCTGCCACCTCGACGATGGCGCGACGCTGAACATGGAACTCGTCGCCGATACCGGCAAGGGCTATGTCCCCGCGACCGCCAACCGCCCGGTCGACGCGCCGATCGGCCTGATCCCGGTCGACTCGCTCTATTCGCCCGTGCGCCAGGTCGCCTACAAGGTCGACAATGCCCGCATCGGCCAGGAGCTTGACTATGACAAGCTGAACCTGACCGTCGAAACCGACGGCACGGTGACCCCGGAAGATGCCGTCGCCTATGCCGCGCGCATCCTGCAGGACCAGCTCCAGGTCTTTGTCCACTTCGAAGAGGCGATGGCCGAAGGCGGCCTCATCGGAATGGCGGCGCCGAGCCAGGCAAGCGACGAGTCGGATGTCAACCAGCTCAACCGCTTCCTCCTGAAGAAGGTCGACGAGCTCGAACTGTCGGTCCGCAGCGCGAACTGCCTGAAGAACGACAACATCATCTATATCGGCGACCTGGTTCAAAAGACCGAAGCCGAGATGCTCCGCACGCCGAACTTCGGCCGCAAGTCCTTGAACGAAATCAAGGAAGTGCTGTCGTCGATGGGTCTGCGCCTCGGCATGGACATCCCCGGATGGCCGCCCGAGAATATCGAGGAAATGGCCAAGAAGCTCGAACAGGAGCTGCTTGGGTAACAAACGCGTCGCCCCCCGCGAAGACGGGGGCCGACTGCAACCTTGCGCTACGTCTCCAGCGGCCCCCGCCTTTGCGGGGGCGAGGGGACAGGGAATGGGCTCCTCCGCAAGCGGGCCTGGCTTGGGGTTCCGTCAAACGGCCCCTCTGACAAACGAAGGAATGGATTATGCGTCATAAATCGGGTGGCCGGAAGCTGCAGCGCACGAGCGCGCACCGCACCGCAATGTTCCGCAACATGTCGGCATCGCTCATCAAGCATGAGCAGATCACGACGACTGTCGCCAAGGCGAAGGAACTGCGCCCCTATGTCGAAAAGCTGGTCACGCTCGCCAAGCGCGGTGGGCTCGCCAATCGTCGCCTCGCGCAGAGCCGCCTGATGGACGACACGCAGCTCAAGAAGCTGTTCGACGTTCTCGCCGAGCGCTACAAGGACCGCAACGGCGGCTATACGCGCATCATCAAGGCTGGCATCCGCGCTTCGGACGCGGCGCCGATCGCGATCATCGAATTCGTCGATCGCGACATCGATGCCAAGGGCCAGGATTCGGGTCCGGCCGAGCAGTACGACGAGGATATGGCCGAAGCCTGAGGCTTCGACATGAAAGAAAAAAGACGGGCGGCGATGACATCATCGCCGCCCGTTTCTTGTTTGGCGTCGTTTCTGCACTTTCGCTGGTTGCAGTCGCCGGAAATGGGATTATCGTTGTGCAAAACATAGCAACAAGTCGCCAGCGATCCCCCCGTGTGAAACCAGCCCTGATACCCGTTTCCTTCGCCGACCGCCTGCGCCGCGAACGCGCGGCGCGCGGCTATAGCCAGTCCCGGCTTGCCCAAGCCCTCGGCGTCAGTGTCGCGACGGTGTGCGGATGGGAAAAGGGTCGGATGCGACCGAAGGTCGATCGGATGAAGGCGCTGTCGGATCTTCTCGACCTGTCCTACGACGCACTGGAGACACCTGCCCGATCGGTGGGATTGACGGAATATGTGGCGCATAGCCGCGAAACTATTGCGCAGCTTGCGGGCACTTCGACCGACAAAGTCCGTATCATTATCGAGATCTGACGCCCACCCGATTGGGCCACGCTCAATGTCGTCGCCCCCCGAATCCTCTTGCCCGCCCCTTGTCGATGCTTACATTGAGACGCACGAATATTACTCCAACGATGAGGATCGCCTTGCCATGTCCCGTAACTCCTTCGGCGCGCCGCTGGCGCTCGCGCTGCTGCTGATGTCGCCCGCCACCGCCTTTGCCGCCGAGGACAGTGCCGCATCGGCAAGCGCACCGGCGCTCGCCTATCCCGCGACCGAGCGTGGCGACACCATCGACCCCCAGTTTGGCGTCGATGTCGCCGATCCCTATCGCTGGCTCGAGGACGATGTGCGCGTCAATCCGAAGGTTGCCGCGTGGGTCGCCGAACAGAACAAGGTCACCGATGCTTATCTCGACACTCTGCCGGGACGCGATGCGTTCAAGGCGCGGATGACCGAACTCTACAATTACGAACGCTTCGGCCTGCCGAAGAAGGCGGGGTCGCGCTATTTCTATGCGCGCAATGACGGGCTGCAGCCGCAGTCGGTGCTCTATGTGCGCGACGGACTGCACGGCGAAGGCCGCGTACTGATCGACCCGAACCAATGGGCCAAGGACGGCGCGACCGCGCTTGCCGAATGGACGCCGTCGGAGGACGGCAAATATCTGCTCTATTCGGTGCAGGACGGCGGCACCGACTGGCGCATCGTGCGCGTGATGGACGTCGCGACGGGCAAGGACCTCGCCGACGAGGTGCGCTGGGTGAAATTTTCCGCGCTCGACTGGGCGAAAGACGGAAGCGGCTTTTTCTATTCGCGCTTCCCCGAACCCGCCGAGGGCGCGGCTTTCCAGTCACTCAACGAAAATCACAGCGTCTATTTTCACAAGCTGGGTACACCGCAGAGCGCTGACCTGCTGACCCACGCAACGCCCGACAAGCCGAAACTCAACAATGCGGCAATCGTCACCGACGACGGCAAATATCTGCTCGTCATCGGTTCCGAAGGGACCGACGAACGCTATGGACTGACGCTGCATACAATCGGCAAAGCCAAGGCAAAGCCCGTCGTGCTGGTCGACGATTTCGCGAACAACTGGGAATATGTAACCAACGAGGGCACGCGCTTTACCTTCGTCACAAACAAGGGCGCGCCGCGTCAGCGCCTCGTGTCGATGGACATTCGCAAGCCTCGCGATCTTACGGAGCTGGTGGGCGAGCGCGAAGCGACGCTCGTCGGAGCGTCGCGCGTCGGCAATCGTATCATCCTGTCCTATCTGGGCGATGCCAAATCGCAGGCCGAAATGATCGCGCTGGACGGCAAGAAGGTAGCCGAAATCAATCTGGCCGACATCGGATCGGCATCGGGCTTTGGCGGCAAGTCGGCCGACCCCGAAACCTTCTATGCCTTTTCCAGCTATGCGCGGCCGACGACCATCTATCGCCTCGATACAGCGACCGGAAAGACCGAGATTTTCGCAGAGCCCAAGTTGACATTCAAACCTGACGATTTCGCCGTCGAACAGCGTTTCTTCAAGTCGAAGGACGGCACCGAAGTGCCGATGTTCCTGGTGATGAAGAAGGGTGTCGACCGCAGCAAGGGATCGCCAACGATCCTCTATGGCTATGGCGGTTTCAACGTGTCGATGACTCCGGCCTTTTCACCGACGCGGCTCGCCTGGGTCGACAAGGGTGGCGTGCTCGCCATCGCGAACCTGCGCGGCGGCGGCGAATATGGCAAGGCGTGGCACGATGCCGGCCGCCTCGCCAACAAGCAGAATGTATTCGACGATTTCATCGCCGCAGGCGAATTTCTGATCGCCGAAGGCATCACCGGCAAGGGCCAGCTCGCGATCGAGGGCGGGTCGAACGGCGGACTGCTCGTCGGCGCGGTGACCAACCAGCGCCCCGACCTGATCGCCGCCGCGCTGCCTGCCGTGGGCGTGATGGACATGCTGCGCTTCGACCGTTTCACCGCCGGGCGCTATTGGGTCGACGATTATGGCTATCCGTCGAAGGAAGCCGATTTTCGCAATCTTCTGCGCTATTCGCCTTATCATAATATCAAGTCGGGCGTGGGCTATCCGGCGGTGTTGGTGACGACCGCCGATACCGACGACCGCGTCGTTCCCGGCCACAGCTTCAAATATACCGCGGCGCTCCAACATGCCGAGACGGGCGACAAGCCGCACCTGATCCGCATCGAAACACGCGCCGGCCATGGTTCGGGCAAGCCCACCGACAAGATCATTGCCGAGGCCGCCGACAAATATGCCTTTGCGGCGAAATGGACCGGGCTGGCCGTCGAATAAGGCGCTGGCCGTGGGCCGTGGCGGCGCTCCTGCTGGGCACCGCCGCCACGGTCTGGGCCGTGCTGCCCGACGGGCGCGCCGCGCGCGTCGAGCGGGTCGCCGATTGCTATAGCCCTACCGCGCTGCCGCCGGTCGAGACGCTGGCCGACGGCCGCAGGGCGGTGCGGCTTCGCGTCCTGCTCTGGAATGTCGAGGGCCTCCCCTGGCCGATCCGCAGCGGCCGCGCGGCGACGCTTCAACGCGTTGCCGACTGGATCGCCGCGCGCCGCGCGGCCGGACGCGGCCCCGACATATTGATCCTGCAAAAGGCGTTCACGCCCGACGCCTCCCGAATTGCCGTGCAGGCGGGATATACCTCTATCCTGCCCGGTCCGGCGCGGGACCAGCTTCGGCGTCTTCCCGCCGCTGAAGCACCCGCTGCCTTTGCCGAAGGCGCACGCTGGTGGAAGGGCGAAGGAATCGGCAAATGGCTCGATGGCGGGCTCTATATCGCCACCGACATCCCTGTCGCCGCCGCGAAAAGCGAAGCCTTCGGCAGTCACAGCTGCGCGGGATATGACTGCCTGTCGAACAAAGGGGCTGCGCTCGCAGAGCTCCGCGTTCCCGGCGCGCCAGAGGCGCTGTTTCTGTTCAACACGCACCGCAACTCGCGCGAACCCGCCAGGGTCGGGATCGCCCGCGCCGAAGCATCGCACCTGTTGCAGACACAGGAGAATGACGCTTTCCTTGCTGCCGTTGCTCGCAACGCCGCACTTATCGCGGCTGGCGATTTCAACAATTATCGCGCGGGCGACCGCAGCGGCCGCTTTGCCGAGGATCCGGCTTTCCGATTGGCGGCAAAGGGCAGCGGCTTTGCCGGACGCGCCGCGCCGATGCGCGACGGCAAGGCGTGGCGGCAGGCCTACGACCTTATCGGCTATCGCAGCGGCCGGGCCCTTCGCATCGAACCGCTCGCCGTCGCAACCTTGTTCGACGGTAAAAATGGCCCTCGCCTTTCGGACCATGACGCCCAATATATAGTTTTCCAGCTCAGCTGGCGCGGCGACGCGGCGGCTACGCCGGTTCCCTTGTCGCCCTGCACTCCCTGAACGGAAAAACCATCCATGTCCTACGCCCTTGCCTTCTCAGCCACCGGCCCCGCCGAACGCTGGGCCGAAGCCGCTGATGCGGCCGATGCGCTTGTCTCCGGAGAACCCGACGCGATTGCGAATATGGCCAATGTCGCGGCCTTGATCTGGCAGGCGATCCCCGACCTGAATTGGGCCGGATTCTATCGCTTCGACGGCGAAGAGCTTGTGCTCGGTCCGTTTCAGGGTAAGGCGGCGTGCATCCGCATTCCGCTTGACAAGGGCGTGTGCGGCGCCGCGGCGCGGCTGCGCGCGACGCAGCGTGTCGACGATGTCCATGCCTTTCCGGGCCATATAGCGTGCGACGCCGACAGCCGGAGCGAGCTGGTCGTTCCGATCGTGGCAGATGATCGCCTGGTCGGCGTCCTTGACCTCGACAGTCCGCTGCCCGGCCGCTTTTCGGCGGCTGATCAAGCGGGCGCCGAAGCGCTTGTCGCGCGCATCGCGGGGGCATTTACCGCCTGACCCAAAATGGGACGCGGCACAAAGGGTTAACAGATTCGCGAGTCAGTGCCTAATTTGCTAAACATTTGTTAACAAACTGCCGGAGCGCAATGGTTCGGCAGGGGTTGGCAGGGAGTTTGGCATGCGGACGATTTTGCTTCTCGGGGTGGCTGCGGGAACGCTGTTGCTGTCGGGACGCGCATCGAGCGCCGAGCCGCACCTCGACTATAGCGCGCCCGCCACGACCGATACGCGCGTTTACACCGGCTATCCTGACCGCGTCCCGAGCGAGGTCGACTATCGCCGCGTCGATGGTCATTATGAGGCCGAAGGGCGCTGGTCGGGACGTTGGGACGGCACTTATGAAGCCCCCGACGGTCGACGCTACGAAGGCAGCTATGAAGGTGTGGTCGAAGGGCGACCCGGCACGAGCTACGCGCCGCCGCCCTATCATCCCGCTTATGACGGCGCGTGGGATTCGCGCCATGACGAAGACATGTATCGCCGCTGCGGCCGGGGGGGCGCAGGCGGGGGAGCGGTTGTCGGCGGACTCGTGGGGGGAATCGCCGGCAACCGCATCGCCGGAAAGGGCAATCGCACGGCGGGAACGCTGATTGGCGGCGGCGGCGGCGCACTCGCCGGTGCGGCGATCGGCGATGCCGCCGAGCGCAAGAAGTGCGAGGAATGGTGGGCAAGCCGGGGCGAGCATCAAATCCGCCGCTATCGCTACGACGGCCGTCCGGGGACGACTCATCATTATTATGGCAGCCATGCCTACGGTCATTATGGCTATGGCTGGTACACGCCGGGCGTCGTCATCACGACCATCATCGAAGGCGAACCGCTGGTAACCGAAACCGTCGAGACCACCACCAAAACTTATTATGAAACGGCACCGGTCCGGAAGCGCTATGTTGCCAAAAAGCGCACGAAGCCAAAGGCAAAGCCCAAGCCGCGCTGCGTCTGCTGAACCAGTTTATCGAGGCGACCCGAGAGCTCGTCATCCGCAAGGGTGGCGAGCTTTCCTTTGGCCGCATCTGTGCAACGGTTCAGCGACGCGACAGCAAAGCGGGAATAGAGGAAAATAGAGCGGGCGAGACGCCCCTTGTCCCGCACCGGTGGAGTCATTCCAATGCGTAAATTTTCGGGTGCTTGCGCCGCAGCCGCAGTCGTCTTGAGTTCGGTCGGTCTTTCCGCGACTCCTGCCGAAGCGCGACATCGTCACGGTGGTTGGGGCCACCGCCACCACGACCGCATCGACGCGGGCGACGTCATCGGCGGCCTGCTGATCATCGGAACGATCGCCGCCATTGCGAGCGCTGCAAGCAAGGACCGGCGCGACCGCGACGAACGTTATGACCCGCCTTATCGCGAACAGGACCGGCGCGCCGTTCCGAACTATGACCCCGGAGACGATGACGAAGCTCCTCAGACGGACGCCTATGGCCGCGGCGAAGCAGAGGCGCGCGCCACCGATGCATGCAGCTGGGCGGTCGAGGGCGAAATGGGCGGCGACGCCCGCGTCGACGACGTTAGCGAGACGCGCGCGGATGGGGACAGCTGGCATGTCGCGGGCACGGCGTCGGACGGCGGCGGCGACTTCCGCCGTTTCGAATGCAGTTTCCGCGAAGGCCGCGTCGTCGACGTCAGCTTCGGCTGACACAGCCCGTCCGCCCGGTAGAGCTTTCGGTGGCTCCGGCACTTGTTTGCCGGGGCCGCTTTCCGTTGATGAACACCAGCAAAACCAAGGCTGAACGCCAGATAAGCGGCGGGTTCAGCGTGACGTCACAGCCAGACTGGTAAAAGGTCTTCAACAGGCAGCGACTGTCGCCGCCTGCGCTTCAGGAGACCGAACCATGGCTATGAACAAGCTAAGCAAGGCCGCGATTGGTGCGGCCACTGCCGGCGCAATGGCGCTGACCGCCACCCCCGCGATGGCGCGTGACCGGCATGATCGCGACGGCATCAGCGCCGGCGAGATTATCGCAGGCGCCGTTGTGATCGGCGGCCTCGCCGCCATCTTGTCGTCGGGAAATGATCGCTATGATCGTTACGACCGTCGCTATGACAACCGCTATCGCGGCCGCTACGACAACCCGCGCTATGGGTATGGCTATGACTATGGCCGGTATGGCAACAGCCGCAGCGCGGTGAATCAGTGCGTCAATGCCGTCGAACGCGGCAGCCGCCGCTATGGCCGCACCGACGTGACGGAAGTGACGAAGATCGACCGCAAGCGCGACGGCTATCGCGTAAAGGGCCGTGTCGTCGTGACCGACGGCTATCGTGGCCGCTGGGGCCGCGGCGGCGGCTATTACGACCGCGGCAAGTTCAGCTGCGACGTGCGTTACGGCCGCGTTGTCGACATCGACTTTTCGGGTCTGCGTTAAGCTTTTCCAACTGTCGGCTCATATCAGGTCCGCCCGCGTTTCGGCGCGCGGCGGGCCAATTTTCGTGCTCCTTTTGGCGTCAACGGAACCGAAATAGAAAAACGCTATACGAAAATTCACCTTCCTCGTTTAGGAGGGACGATGGGAACAGTTAGAATAGCCGCCTGACGTGGGAACAGGCGGTCGATTATAATATTAGGTCGCTTATGCCCGATTCCGAGGCCCGATCTGCCTCAACGGCCTCAGCCGAAAAGCGCCAACCGCGGCAGTCGCGGCTGGTTAAGGCTGCACTCGCCTGCCAGCGGCTGGGCCGATTCGACGTTACGCTACGCAACGTGTCACAGACGGGAGTCGGCGGCCGCGGGCCGCATGTTCTCGAAAAGGGCGAACAGGTGACGCTGTATATGCCGGGGCACGAGGCAATGACCGGGACCGTGCGCTGGGTCGCGGGCGAGCGATTCGGGCTCGAAACCGACAAGGAAATCGAAACGGCCCGCCTGCGCGCCGCGCATGCCGACGAACTGGTAGCCGCGGACAGCAAGAGCGAGTTCCAGATCGTCCCCGCACCACAGGTCGATACCTGGCGCCCGGGTCTGCGCCGTGCGACGAGCCTGCCCGGCCACTACGGCCGCAAGCGCTAAACCAAAAAGCCAAAAGGAAACCGGCGCGGATCACTCCGCGCCGGGTCCCCTCGTGAACTTGTCGTCGCAGAAAATTGCGTCAGGCGACGCGGCGCACCTCGTTGCCGTCGTCGTCGATATCGCGCAGCACATAGCCGCGACCCCAAACCGTCTCGATGTAATTTTCGCCGCCGCACGCGAGCGCGAGTTTCTTGCGCAGCTTGCAGATGAAGACGTCGATGATCTTGAGTTCGGGCTCGTCCATGCCGCCGTAAAGGTGGTTGAGGAACATTTCCTTGGTCAGCGTGGTGCCCTTGCGGAGCGAGAGCAGCTCGAGCATCTGATATTCCTTGCCGGTCAGATGCACGCGGATGCTGTCGACCTCGACCGTCTTGGTATCGAGATTGACCGCGAGCTTCCCGGTTTTGATGACGCTTTGGCTGTGGCCCTTGGAACGGCGAACGACGGCGTGGATGCGTGCCACCAGTTCGTCGCGGTGAAAGGGTTTGGTGACATAATCGTCGGCGCCAAAGCCGAACGAACGCACCTTCGAATCCATTTCGGAAATGCCCGACAGGATCAGCACCGGTGTCTGCACCTTGGCGGTGCGGAGCTTCTTGAGCACGTCATAGCCGTGCATGTCGGGCAGGTTCAGGTCGAGAAGGATGATGTCGTAATCATAGAGCTTGCCCAGATCCAAGCCCTCTTCCCCCAAGTCGGTGGTATAGACGTTGAAGCCTTCGGTCGTGAGCATCGTGTCGATCGCCTTGGCGGTCGTCGGCTCGTCCTCGATCAGCAATACACGCATTGGGCACCCCTTACACTCGATCCCCGAAGGGACTTCCCACGATGACCCCGCAACCCGGTCGCTGGCTCGTCATAACGGTGCCGGCGCCCGACCCCCGTTGCGGGACTGCCGGAACATTAACCATGAAACAAATGAAGGGGAAAGGTTAATTTTGACTTAACCCGCGGAATCCCGCGAGTCGCGCCCTGTGCATGACAGTTTCAGACTGTCGACAAGATGGTCAGAAAGCGCGCGGACGCGCGCCGGACGCAAGCGCGTCGGCGGCGACAGCAGGTGCAGAAAAGACTGCGGCAATGACCAGTCGGTGAGGATCGGCACCAGCTGTCCCGCCGCGATTTCCTCACGCGCGATGAACTCCGGCAACACGGCAACGCCGCCGCCGGCCACCAGCAGCGGCACCATGATGTCGCCGTTGTTCGTGAACATGGGGCCCGTCGGTATCACCGTCGCTTCCTCGCCTTCGCGCGAAAAATGCAGCGGCAATATGCGGTCGCGGTGGCCGTAGCCGATCAGGCGATGGCGCGCGAGTTCGAGTGGATGGCGCGGCGTACCATGCGCTTCAAGATAGGCCGGGCTTGCGATGATCGACGCGGCGACCGGCGCGATGGTTCGCGCAAGCAGGCTGGAATCGGCTAGCGGCGCGATGCGCAGCGTCAGGTCTATCCCTTCGGCTACCGGGTCATGCCGCGCGTCGCTGAGCATCACATCGACCGTGACCGCCGGGTGCCGTTCGAGGAAGACGGCGAGCGGCGGCCCCAAAACCTTGATGCCGAAGCTCATCGGCGCCGCCAGCTTGATCGGCCCCGAAAGGTCGATGCGGTCGCCGCGCGCCGCTTCGGTCGCCGCCATCGCCGCCGCAACCATCGCGCGCGCCTCGTCCAGGAGTCCCGCACCAGCGGTCGAGACTGCGACCGTGCGCGAACTGCGGTGAAGCAACGCGATGCCGAGCGACGCCTCCAGCCGCGACACCGCCTTCGACACCGTCGCCTTTGACAGGCCGAGCGAAGACGCTGCGGCCGTGAAGCTTCCGCCGTCCGCAACCGCCACAAAACAAGCCCAGCCTTCATAGTCGGGGAGCGACATGCAATCATCCTGCATATGGAAACAATAGATTTCCATCTATGCTATTTTGGAAACAATGCCAATCGCTATGTTGGGCTCAACCCAAGGCCGCCGCCATGCCGGGGGCGTGCCAGAGAAAGGAATGCCCGATGATCGACATTCGCAAATTCGACACGCTGGGCCACGCCAACCACGGCTGGCTCGATGCCCGCCATCATTTTTCCTTCGCCAACTATTATGACGAAGACCGCATGGGCTGGGGGGCGCTGCGCGTCTGGAACGACGATGCCATTGCCGCGCAGGCCGGCTTTCCGCCGCACCCGCACCGCGACATGGAAATCATCACCTATGTCCGCACCGGCGCGATCACCCATCGCGACAGCATGGGCAACAGCGGCCGCACCGAAGCGGGCGACGTTCAGGTGATGAGTGCCGGCACCGGCGTGACGCACAGCGAGTTCAACCTCGAGGACGAGGAAACGACGCTGTTCCAGATCTGGATCATGCCCGACCGTGCCGGCGGCAACCCCGGATGGGGCGCGCGCCAGTTCCCCAAGGCGGATCGCTCGGGTCGCTTCGTAACGCTGGCAAGCGGCATCGAGGGCGACGATGTCCTGCCGATCCGCGCCGACGCCCGTGTCGCGGCCGCGACGGTCAACGCCGGTGAGAGCGTGTCCTACGACCTCGGAGACGGACGCCACGCCTATCTGGTCGCTGCCAAGGGACGCATCCGCGTCAATGGTCTGAATGCCGATCCGCGCGATGGCATCGCGATCCGCGATGTCGGCACGATCACCGTCGAGGCGCTCGAAGACGCCGAACTGGTGCTCGTCGACAGCCTCTGACGAAATCCCCCCGGGCCGCCGCTTGTCCCCTCCCTGAGGCGGCGGCCCACCCCTTCTCCCTTCTCGAAATGTTCAAGGAGCAATGCCATGACCAATATTCTTCGTATCGACGCCAGCGCCCGCTATCAGGGTTCGACCACGCGCGCGCTCGCCGAAAAGCTTGTCGAGCGCCTGCTCGCCGAAAGCTATGGCGCCAAGGTCGTCCACCGCGACCTTGCAGCAACGCCGCCGGCGCTGCTCGACGAAAGCTGGGTATTCGCCAACTTTACCGACGAAGCCGAACGCAGTGACGACCAGAAGACGTCCCTCGCGGGATCGGACGCGTTGATCGCCGAACTCGAAGCCGCCGACACGATCGTTATCGGCGTCCCCGTGTATAATTTTGCAATCCCCGCCGCGCTCAAGGCATGGGTCGACCAGATCGCCCGCGCGCGCAAGACGTTCCGCTACACCGAAGCCGGTCCCGAAGGCCTGCTGAAGGGCAAGCGCGCCTTCCTGGTCGTCGCCTCGGGTGGCGTCCCGGTTGGCAGCGATTATGACTTTGCCACCGGCTATCTGCGCCACGTCCTCGGTTTCGTCGGAATCACCGACGTCACCATCATCGCTGCCGACCAGCAGATGGCGGACGAAACGGCAGTCACCCGCGCGACCGCCGCGATCGACGGCCTACAGCAGGCGGCCTGACCCGAAAGCGCGTCCCGCCGGGTTTGTTCCTTTCGCTTGACCCGGCGCGGACCGGGTCACTTTCCCGCTGCATCCATCCGATGGCCGCTGACGTTTCCGCTTTCGGCAAGGGGCTGCCCGCCCTATAGCGCGGCGATGCTTCTTTCAGACCGCATCCTCTTTCTCGACGGCGAAGCCCTCGTCCTCGACAAGCCCGAAGGCCTGCCCGTCGATCCGCCGCGCGACGGCAGCCTCAGCCTCGAAAACCATCTCGACAGCTTGCGCTTCGGTTTCAAACGCTGGCCGCTTGCCGTCCATCGGCTCGACCGCGACACGTCGGGATGCCTGCTGCTCGCGCGCAACCCAAAGGCACATGGCCGCTTCACGCGCGCGTTCGAAAGCCGTGCGGTCAACAAGCAATATCTCGCGATCCTCGACGGCGTTCCCGATGCAGCGAGCGGCACAATAGACCTGCCGCTGTCCAAAACCTCGACCGCCGAAACGGGCTGGCGGATGGTCGGCGACCCGACCGGCAAACCGTCGGTGTCGCACTGGGAAAAGCTGGCGGTCGTCGAGGGCCGCGCGCTGCTGCGCTTTCGCCCCGAGACGGGGCGCACGCACCAATTGCGCGTCCACGCGCTCGAAGGTCTCGGTTTCGCGATCGTCGGCGATCCCGTCTACGGCCGCGGCGGCCCGCGCGACCGGACGATGCTCCACGCCGAACGGCTTGTGGTCGATCGTGACGTCAAGCCGCCAATCATCGCCGAGGCGCCGTTCCCCGATCGTTTTGCTGCTCTGGGGTTCGAGGCGCCCGAGGGCGCGGCACCAACCCGTGGCTGAGATTCCGGAAAGCGCGATCAGCGAGCGCTTCCTCGCGGGGTCGGGTCCGGGAGGGCAGAATGTCAACAAGGTCGCGACCGCGTGCCAGCTACGCGTTGACGTCTATGCACTGGGCTTGCCGCCCGATGCCTTTCGCCGGCTGAAGACACTCGCGGGCAGCAAGCTGACGAGCGAAGGGGGGCTTGTCATCCTCGCGCGCCGGTTTCGCACCCAAGAAGCGAACCGCGCCGACGCGCGGAATCGGCTCAGCGAACTGATCGACGCCGCACTCACCCGTCCCGAACGGCGGATCAAGACCAAGCCGAGCAAGGCCGCGAAGGCGCGGCGTGCCGAAGGAAAAAAGGCCCGCAGCGCGGTGAAAGCGATGCGCGGCCGCGTGCGCGGAGCGGAGTAAACAGGATTTTTACGATGCTCCGCTAGACCACTCGAGCGATCAAGCGGAGCAGTTCATGAGCGAAATCCCAAAATCCGCCCTGAGGCCCCCCTTGTCTGACCGCCCCGAGTTTCGTCGGAGGCAGTATGAGGGGCGCCGGGATGATGATTGCCGCCGATCAACCGCGGACCATTACCGTGCCCGACAGGCGCCCGACAAAGCGCTCTCGCCGGGACAAATAAAGCCCCCACAGCCTGTAGCCACCGACGTCGAGTTGTTCCGATAAGAAACAGGAGTGCCGACTGTTTACCAAGTTCGTCTATCTTGCGGTAACTGTTTACGGCTTAGATCGACGTAGCGAAACTGGGTTATGGAAATCAGCGCCGTGATAGAAACGCAGAAGTTCAAGGTCAGACCAGCCCCCGAAGCCGCTCGTCGTTCGAAGCGTGCCCCCGTAAAGGCGCGCGCTCGGTTCCGCGAACCCGGGCTCAATCCATTCGATGTTGACCTGTTCGACCTGTCGTCGACCGGGTTCCGGATGGTCACCGCCTTTCGCCCGCAAATCGGCAAACACATCTGGGTGAACTTGCCCGGACTGCAACCGCTCGAGGCCGTGGTGCGCAGAGCTGACGGCAATAATTACGGGTGCGAATTCATTGCGCCGCTTCATCCCGCGGTGGCGGATCATCTGCAGGCAAGCCTGCGCGGCGCATAACGTCCCCAGGAATCAACGCGCGGCGTTCTCCGACAGGCGCAGGATATGCGTCCATTCAGCCGGGCGCACGCGCCCGACCGACAGCCGCGACTGGCGGATCAAATCCATGTCGGCAAGCTTGAGGTCGGCCTTTATGGTCGCGAGCGTGACGGGGTGATCGAGCGGCCGGACCGGCTCGACGCGCACGACGACCCACGGCGATCCTTCATCGGCGGTCGGATCGGGAAAGGCGGTTTCGGTAACCCGCATGATCCCGACACATTCCTTGCCGATATTGCTGTGATAGAAGAGCGCCTCGTCGCCGACTTGCATCGCCATCATGTTGAGCTTTGCCGTATGGTTGCGCACACCGTCCCATATGCCGGTGCCGTCCTCGACGAGTTGGTCCCACGGATAGACGTCGGGTTCGGACTTCATCAGCCAATATTGCTTGCTCATGCCGCGCGGTTTAGCCGAGCCGTGCGGCCGACGGAACCGCCTTTTTCCCTTTCAAGCGCACGCGGCAGCGCCTAAATCGCTCGGCATGTCGCGCGCCTTGCGGCGCCACCCCTGACCATATGGATTCGCAATTTATGACCGCCGCCGTCCCCGTCATTTCCATGTCGCTTTCCGCCGACGATTTTGCCCGTGATTTCGGAGCCTCGTTCGAGCGTTTCGGCTTTGCCATGATTACCGACCACGGCATCGACCCCGCACTGATCGACGATGCATGGACAAAGGCGAAGGAATTTTTCGCGCTGCCCGAGGAGGCGAAGCGCAGCTATCACATCCCCGGCGGCGGCGGCGCGCGCGGCTATACCCCGTTCGGAACCGAGATCGCCAAGGGCGCGAAAGAAGTCGATCTCAAGGAATTCTGGCACGTCGGCCGCGACCTGCCCGCAGGCCACCCGCTTGCGGCGCAGCAACCGAACAATGTCTGGCCCGCCGAGGTCGAAGGCTTCCGCGCCGTGTTCGATAAGCTCTTCGCCGAATTCGACCGCGTCGGAGGACAGCTGCTGTCGGGCATCGCGCGCTATCTGAAGCTCGCCCCCGATTTCTTCGACGACACGGTGAGAGACGGCAACAGCGTGATGCGCCTGCTCCACTATCCGCCGGTCGAAGCGCCCGCGAAGGGCATCCGCGCCGAGGCGCATGAGGACATCAATACGATCACCCTGCTGCTCGGCGCCGAGGAGGCGGGGCTCGAAATCCTCGACAAGGATGGCAGCTGGCTGCCCGTGTCGCCGCCTGCAGGCGCGATGGCGGTCAATGTCGGCGACATGCTCCAGCGGTTGACCAATAACCGCCTTCCCTCCACTACCCACCGCGTTCGCAACCCCGACGAAGGGCGCGCAAGCATCGCACGCTATTCGATGCCTTTCTTCCTGCATTTCCGCTCGGACTATCTGATCGAGACGCTCGATAACTGCATCGATGCCGAGCATCCGAACCGCTATCCCCAACCGATTACCGCCGACGATTATCTGCAACAGCGGCTGCGCGAGATCGGGCTGAAGAAATAGCGTCCGGCGGCGGCCCGTCCCGCAAAGCGTTTCGCTAATTGGTCCAGTAGATATAATCCTGCCCATCGCGCCACGGCGCGTCGAGCGGCACGTCAATCCGCACGGGTCCTTCGACAAGGCCGGGCCAGATCGGTTTCGCCATCCCGGCGTTCTGCCTTGCAATCAGCGTGCGCAGCTCCGCAACGCGGGCGGGCTCGCGCGCCGCAAGGTCGGTTTGTTCGGTGGGATCGGTCGCAAGGTTATAGAGCCGCGCCTTTTCAGGCCGCTTTGTCAGCTGCAGTTTCCAGTCGCCGGTGCGCACCGCGCGATAGTCCCCCGAGCGCCAGAAGATCGCATCGCGCTGCGCCGGGCCGGCCAATATATCTTCGCTGTCGAGTAGGCGTCCGCTGGGCAGCTTTGCGCCCGCCGCCGCCGCGATCGTCGCGAAAATGTCGATATGACCGGTGACATCGGCGCGAGCCGTGTTTGCCGCAATTGCCTTGGGCCACCGCATGAAGAGCGGCGCGCGGATGCCGCCTTCGAAGAAGGTTGCTTTCCAGCCGCGGTACGGCGCGTTGAGATCGGGAATCCCCGCATACCAGGCGCCGCCATTGTCGCTGGTGAAGATGACAAGCGTGTCGTCGTCGATGCCAAGCTGTTCGAGCTTTGCCAGAATGTCACCGATCCGCCGATCCATATGCGCGACCATCGCACCATATACGCGCGTCTTGTGGTCCTTGATCTGCACGAACTTGTCATATTCGGCGCGCGTCGCCTGCAGCGGTGTGTGCGGCGCGGTAAAACCAAGGTAGAGGAAGAAGGGCCGGTTCCGGTTCGCCTCGATCGCCTCAATGGCCTCGTCGGCGAAATAGTCGGTCATATGCCCTTTCGCGGCAAAGCGCGGACTGCCGTTGAACGTCACCGCATGGCGCAGATTGGCCCAGAGAAAGCGATCGATCGGATCCCAAGGAAGCTTGGCATTGACCGCGTCCGCATCATCCTCGGGCAGGAACATCGCCGCGCCCGCCAGCACCGCGAGGCTTTCGTCGAAACCCTGCGCCTGCGGCTGGAGCTTGGGCGCTTCCCCCAAATGCCATTTGCCGATGTGAAGCGTGCGATAGCCCGCTGTCTTGACGGTTTCGGCGATCGTCACTTCGCTCGCCGGGACGCCCATGTCGGGATAATCGGGTATGTCGTCGGTGATGCGGTCCGCGTGAAACACCGCTTCGAGCGGCCCGACTCCGCCGCCATGGACAAGATTCTCCGCAAATTCGGTCGGCACAGCAGTAAATTCGAATCCGAAGCGCGTGGGATAGCGCCCGGTCATCATTGCGGCGCGCGAAGGCGAACAGGTCGCGTTGGCGGCATAGGCCGTCGTAAAATTCACTCCTTCACGCGCGATGCGGTCGATATTGGGCGTGCGCACGATGCCGCCCGCAATGCCGCCACCGTTCAAGCTGATGTCGTTATAGCCCAGATCGTCAGCGACGATCAGGATGATGTTGGGCGGCCGCTCACCGCTCCGTGCTGCGTCGGGACCGGCCTGCCACACGACCGGACGGTTCGGCTGAACGGGGTCGCGCCAATCCTGCACGATGCCGGGCAGCCGATATCGGTTTTCGGTGTAAGCCCAATATCCACCCGCGACGGCGAGCGCCACGACGCTCAGCCCGATCCAGCCCTTTGCCATCGCCCCACCCCTGCTCGCTGCCGCACAGCTATGAAAGTGACACTATATGTGTCATTATGTCGGTGGTCGCGCAAGCGCGGCATTGACGAAGGCAACGGAACAGGCCAGCGGGGTTTTATGGCCCAAAGCTTGCAAAGCCGGATCAGTGAAGTCGCCGCGCCCGCGCGCGTCGACGGCCGACGCGAGCGCGGCCGGTCGAGCCGGCGCCGGATCGTCAAGGCGATGATGACCCTGATCGCGGGCGGCGACCTGATGCCGAGCGCAGCGCGCGTTGCCGAGGAAGCGGGGCTGGGACTGCGCACCGTCTTTCGTCATTTCGACGACATGGACGCGCTTTACGCCGAGATTTCTGCGACAATCGCCGAACGTGTGTTGCCGATCGTTACAGCCCCCTACGACAGCACCGACTGGCGCGTGAACCTGCGCGATCTGGTCGAGCGGCGCGCGCGCGTTTTCGAAACGATGCTGCCTTTTCGCCTTGCCGCGAACATCAAACGCTACCAGTCGCCCTTCCTCACCGCGCAATATGGGAAAGTGGTTGCGATCGAGCGCGATCTGGTGCTGCGACTACTGCCCAAGGAAATGCGCGGCCGCACGGTTCCGGCCGAAGCGCTCTGCGCGGCGTTGTCGTTCCAGAACTGGCGGGCGCTGCGTCACGATCACGGAATGTCGGTCGAAGCGGCAGGCAACGTGACCGCGCATATGGCCGAGGCGCTGGCGGCGGCGCTCGCCGCCGGGGAATGACCGCCTAGTGCACCGGACGTCGCCGTCTGCGCCGCCATGCCCAAACAAGGGCAGCTACCAACAGACACGTCCCACCAACCCAAAGCCCAAGCCGGATCAGCCGCGCGCGTCCCTGCTGCGCGAAGGCATAGCGATCGATTTGGTCCGCGGCCGAATATCCCGGCGGCATGTCGAGTACGCCGTTCGCCTTGGCAAAGGCGCGATAGTCGGCGAGCATCGACGCGAAGCGGTCGGGCATCGCCGCCGACAGGTCGCGCGTCTCTCCCGGATCGCGCGACAAATCGTGCAATCGCCAGCGCCCGTCGCCCACCGGCGGCAGATTGCGCACCAGCTTGAAATCGCCCCGAAACAATGCAGCATTGCCCGACAATTCGTAACCAAGCGGATCATCGCCGTGCACGCTGCCTGCCGCATCGCCGAGCATCGGCACGAGGCTGCGCCCCATCACCGGTTCGACTGCCTTGCCCTGCCATTCGCCGCTGTGCAGCGCAACGCCGGCCAGTTCGGCCAGCGTCGGGACGATGTCGGTCACATGCGCAAAGCCCGCTTGGATTGTGCCCGCCCCGACCTTGTCGTTGCCGGGCCAGGCAATGATGAGCGGGACTCGCAATCCGCCTTCGGCCGCGCTGAACTTATATCCGGCTAGCGGCGATGCGGCAGCGCTCGCCCATCCCGGGCCGATCGCGCTGAAGCTGTTCGGCCGGCCGATATTGGCGGTCGAAAGATCATATTGCTGGTTCAGGAAGAACCGGTTGCGCCAGCGGTTGAACGGATTGGTCGGCTCGGCGCCATTGTCCGACAGAAAGACGAAGATCGTATTCTCATAATCGCCGGTCGCCTTGAGGTGCGCGACAAGGCGGCCGACCGCGCGGTCCATCGCCGTCGCCATGCCGGCATAGGCCTGCATCACGCGCACCGCGGCGGCGCGCTCGTCGCGATCGAGCGTCGCCCAATCGGGCGTGGTCGCCATCCGGACCATCGGCGCACCGGCGGGGACGATCCCGAGCGCCGCCGCCCGCTTTGCCCGCGCCGCACGCAACGCGGTCCAGCCGTCGCGGTACATCGCCGCATAGCGAGCGATGTCGCTGTCGGGTGCCTGGATCGGAATATGATTGGCGAGGAAGTTGATCGAAGCGAAGAAGGGCGCATTCGCGGCACGGCCCTCCTCGATATAGTCGATCATCCGTTCGACGACGAAGCGCGACGAATAATAGTCGGCCGGCAAGGTCGCGGGCTTGCCGCCCTCGGTCCAGGCAGCGGTTTCGTATAACCCCTCGATCGGGCGCTGCGCGAAATTGTCGGCGCCCGCATCGGCCAGGCTGAAGGCGCGATGATAGCCGCGTGCTTCGGGAAGCCGCCCGGCATCGCTGCCCAAATGCCATTTGCCGGTCAGATAGGTACGATAACCTGCCGCCTGAAACATCTGGCCGATCGTCACGACGCGATGGTTCATTACCGTGTCGTATCCCGGCTTTCCGCGATGTTCGTCGGGGATGGTTTCGGGCATGTTGCCGAGCCCCGCGCGGTGGCTCATTACCCCCGTCTGGAGCATCGCGCGGGTCGGCGAACAGGAGCCGGCGACATGGAAATTGGAAAAGCGCACTCCCGTGCGCGCGAGCGCGTCGATATTCGGTGTCGCGAATTCGGCGCCAAAGGCCCCGACGTCGGTGAAGCCCCAATCGTCGGCGAGCAGGATCACGACATTGGGGTAACGCGGCGACGCCGCAGGGCGCTGTGCCTGCGCTGGCGTCGCCGCGAACAGGGTTGCCAGAATCAATAAGACGGTGCGGCACAACCTACCGACGCGACCCGGCACCCTCCAGCTGTGCACGCGCACCGCCATGACCCTCGCTCTCCCCTCGATTATATTGACATTGATTATGTCAATATCCTGTTGGGGGCAATGGCCTTTCGGGCGTGATTTGCTGCCGGATCTCGTAGCACCGGCGCATCGACCCAGCGCATCGAAATGGGGTTGACGCGATCATTTTGTTCACTTAATGTTCTTTTTGTGCACAAACAACCTTTCCCCCGTCGCGGCCGCCGGGCGCGGCGGGCGGGGGACAAAGGTTCGCTGCCTCAGCTATCGGGTTTGACGATCTGACCAAAGCGCGCGAAGCTGATCATCAATGTCGACGCCGATGAACAATGCGATGCACAGACACACCTGCGTGCCCCCAGCCCAAAGATTTCTCCGCGCATCGACCAGAGCGGCGATAGCTGCATTTCGAGCCCGATGATGAAGTGGAAGAGCACGACGCCGAGTTCGGCGACGTGCAAGATCGCTTGGGGGTCGGAGAACAGTCTGAGCCCGAACAGACCGATTGCCAGCCCCCCGGCGGCCACGACATTCCGCTGCCCGCGTCCGAGACTTAGAACCTGCCCCTTTGTCTGAGCCGAGATCAAGCGGCTTTCGCGCTTCTTGACCGGATACGGCGCCAGCGCGATAGGATCGCAGACGGGGGGAGCGCCCCGCCCGTGGCGACGCGAACAAGGGGAATGCCATGACGCAGCAGGCGGCGCCACATTTTCCGACCCTTCCGCAGCTGTTCCTCAAATTCCTGCGCTTTGGCCTGCTGGCTTTTGGCGGTCCGGTCGCGCAAATCGCGATGATCCGCGAAGCGCTGGTCGAGGACGAAGGCTGGATATCGTCGGCGCGCTTCAACCGGTTGCTCGCGGTGATGCAGGTTCTACCCGGACCGGAAGCGCACGAACTGTGCGTTCACATGGGGATGATTGCGCGCGGGCGAATAGGCGGCCTTCTCGCCGGGCTGGGCTTCATGCTGCCGGGCTTCGCGCTGATGCTGGCCGCGGCCTGGGCCTATGACGAATGGCTCGCCAGCGGCACGGCAATGGCGAGTGCCTTTTTCGGCGTGCAGCTTGTGGTGCTGGCAATCATCCTGCGCGCGATCGAGCGCATCGGACGCCATGTGTTGGAAGACCGAATGCTCTGGCTGCTTGCCGGACTGGCTTTTGGTGCCACACTTGCAGGCGTTCCATTCTGGATACCGCTGATTGCATCTGGCCTCGCCTATATTGTGTCGGATCGACCATGGATGCTCGCCTTGATAGGCGCCGCGGCCCTGCTCCTGACCCTGCTCGTACCGTACATGCACGCCATAGGGTTGAGCGCCGCGCTCACCCCAAGCCGCGCGACCACCGCCGCGCTGTTCGTCGCCGGACTGAAGGGCGGCCTCCTCACATTTGGCGGCGCCTATACCGCCATCCCTTATGTGCGCGCCGATACCGTTGAACGCGGCTGGCTGTCCGACGGAATGTTCCTCGATGGCGTTGCGGTGGCTGGGGTCCTGCCTGCGCCGCTCGTCATTTTTGCAACTTTTGCTGGATATATGGCGGGAGGGTGGAGCGGTGCGGTTGCGATTACCGCCGGGATATTCCTGCCCGCCTTTGCTTTTTCCCTTATCTTTTTCGAACGGCTCGAGGCTGCAGTCGAGAACCCGGCGCTTCATCGCATGCTGACCGGCATCGCCGCCGCAGTCGTCGGCGTCATCGCCGCGACACTGGTTCAGCTCGGCACTTCGACCGCCGCACGCGCCTCCAACGTCGGCGTGGCGGTGACGATATTTGCCGCCGCAGCGGCGCTGATCTGGAACGCAAGGGGCAGCGCGCGAACGCCGGCGATAATCGCGGCGGGCGCGGCCGCGGGCTGGCTGTTCGCGCCTTGAGGAACGCCCACGATCGGAAACTCACCGGCTGGCTGGGGCGGCAGGATTCGAACCTGCGCATGGCGGTACCAAAAACCGCTGCCTTACCGCTTGGCTACGCCCCAACGGCCGGTGCGAGGGCGCTCTATAGCGGCTCGCCCGGGCTTGGCAAGGCGGCGCTTACAGGCGCGTCACCCAGCCGTAAGGATCGGCGGCGCGGCCGCGCTGGATGTCGACTAGGCGGTTCTTGAGCTTCGCGGTGACCTGCCCCGGACCGCCGGCGCCGATGGTGAAGCTCGCGTCGTGGCGCGTCACCTTGCCGACCGGCGTCACCACCGCGGCGGTGCCACAGGCAAAGCTTTCGGTCAGGCGGCCGCTTTCGGCATCGGCCTGCCACTGGTCGATCGCATAGCGTTCCTCGCGGACCGTCAGCCCCTCGTCGCGCGCGAGCGTCATGATCGCGTCGCGCGTGATGCCCGGCAGGATCGTTCCGGTCAGCGGCGGGGTGACGATGCTGCCGTCGTCGAAGACAAAGAACATGTTCATGCCGCCCAGTTCCTCGATCCAGCGGTGTTCGGCGGCGTCGAGAAAGACGACCTGGTCGTGCCCCTTGGCGATCGCCTCCTGCTGGGCGATCAGGCTAGCGGCGTAATTTCCGCCGCATTTTGCCGCCCCCGTGCCGCCGGGCGCCGCGCGCGTGTAATCGTCGGACACCCACAGCGAGATCGCCGGCGCCCCCGACTTGAAATAATTGCCGACGGGCGAGGCGATGACGAGGAAATGATATTCCGCCGCGGGCTTCACGCCGAGGAACACCTCGCTCGCATACATGAAGGGGCGCAGGTAAAGCGCGCCGCCGTCGACCTGGGGGAACCAGTCGGCGTCGGCGGCGACGATTTCCTTGACCGCCGCGATGAACAACTCCTCGGGCAGCTCGGCCATCGCCATGCGGCGCGCGCTCGCGTTGAAGCGCGCGGCATTCGCCTCGACGCGGAAGAGCGCCATCGCGCCGTCGTCGAGTCGATAGGCCTTCAGCCCTTCGAAAATTTCCTGCGCATAATGGAGCACCGCGGTCGCGGGATCGAGCGTCAGCGGCCCGCGCGGCATCACCTGTGCATCGTGCCAGCCCTTGCCCTCGGTATAGCGGATAGACACCATATGATCGGTAAAAATCCGCCCGAACACCGGGTCCGCAATCGCCGCGGCGCGAACATCCTCGGCCGTAGGGCGGGGATGCGGCAATCGGGAGAAAGCGTTAGCAGACATTGCGGAGGACCTGTCGTCGGGCGGTGGATGGTGCGCGCCTCTTGCCAAAGGAGCGCGCGGGGCGCAACGGTAGTGACGATGGATGACGATAATTTTCTTTCACAAGTCCCGACTGCCTCTGCCCTTTTCTTACGCGAGGATGAGGTGCGTCGGGGAATCGAATATCTGTTTTTCGCACACGGATCGCTTTGGCGCGCAATAGATGCACGGCTTGCCGAGCAGGGGATTGGCCGCGCGCATTACCGTGCGCTCTACTTCATCGCGCGCCGCCCGGGGTTGACGATTTCCGATCTGCTCCTGTTGCTGGGCATCACCAAGCAGTCGCTCGGCCGCGTCATCAAGGAGTTGGAGGCGCGAGAACTCGTTGCGACGCGCCCCGGCAACCGCGACCGACGACAGAAGGAACTGCGCCTTACCGACGCGGGCCGCGCGCTCGAGGCGTCGGTGTTCGGGCTGCTGCGCGACGCGATGAGCCGCGCCTATACGCACGCCGGGCAGGCGGCGGTCACGGGATTCTGGCAGGTGAGCGAAGCCTTGCTGCCGCCGCGCGAACGCGGCCGCGTTGCGCGGCTGGGCGAACCCCCGCGCTGAAATTCAACCGTCGCCGCGCGCGATGTCGGCCAGTTCGCGCCCGCGATCGCGCGCCGCGCGCAGCACATTGGTGAGAAGCGCCGCAAGCTGCCCGTCATTATCGAGCACGTCTAGCCCCGCCTGCGTCGTGCCGCCCTTGCTCGCGACCTGAGCGATGAGCGTTCCCGGGCGTTCGTCACTTTCGGCGAGCAGCGCCGCCGCGCCGCCGAAGGTCGCGGTCGCGAGCGCCAAGGAATCGTCGGACGACAGCCCGAGCCGCTCGCCCGCAGCGGCATAAGCTTCGATCAAACGGAAGACAAACGCCGGGCCGCTGCCGGTGAAGGCGGTGACGAGGTCCATCGTCGAATCGTCGGGAAGCGCGACCGTGCGGCCGAGCGGGTCGAGCAGCGCCGCCACCGCGTCCATGTCGGCATCGCCGCTGCTCGCAACCGCCGACACGCCCGCGCCGATGCGCGCCGCGAGGTTCGGGAGAATGCGGACCTGCGCTTTGGCATCGGGGAAGCGCTCGGCCAGGTCGGAGAGCGACACGCCCGCGAGGATCGAAAGCAGATGCACGTCGCCGATCGCGAGCGGTGCGAGTTCGCCCGCCACTTCGCCGAGTTGCTGCGGTTTCATGCCGAGCATGATCCAGTCCGCCGATCCGCCCGCGCCGCGCCACTCGGCAAGCGACGCGTGTATCACCACGCCGGGGCGTTTCGCTGCCGCCGGGTCGACCACCGCCACCTGCGCCGGGTCCAGCCCCGCCGCGAGCCAGCGATCGAGCATTGCGCCCGCCATATTGCCGCAGCCGACGAGCAGCAGGCGGCCGTTGAAAGTCGTCAAATCCTTGGTCATCGTTCGGTCTTCGTCATGGTCGGCAACTGCTTGCGGGTCCCGAAATCAGGTCGAGGCAGCGGCCGTCGATTTTGCTGCGGTCGAGTTCGAGCCCCGCCAGCGCCGCAAGCGTCGGCAAAATGTCGACGGTCATCACGGCGTTGGACTGCTCGAATCCGGCGAGCCCCTTGCGCCAGAACAGGATCGGCACACGGCGGTCATAGTCCCACACCGAGCCATGCGTCGCGACATATCCGGCACCCGGTTCGGCAATCGGGGTGACGCGCGGCTTCAGCGCCAGAATGATGTCGCCCGAGCGTGGGGCATAGAAGGATGCGCGAATGCGGTCCTTGACCGACCAGAGGTCGGCGGCGCGTGTCGGCATCGGATGCGCCGCCAACTCCTCTGCCGTCAGCGCGACCTCGACCTGCGGATGCGCGCGCAGCCGGGCGAGGACTTCGGCCATCGCCGCCTTGCGCTGCGTCGGTGTGAGTGCCTTCGAGAAATAAAGATCGCCGAAAGGGCCGTCGCCATAGAGCAACGGCTGCGGCAGGCCGAGCTTTTCCGCAACCGCCTTGCCGAGCACCGCGGGATAAAGGGCGGGGTCGACGCGCTGCGCCTCCGGCCAGCCATTCTGGCGGTTGCGTTCGGGCAGGTCATGCCCGCCATGATCGGCGGTCAGCACGGCGGCATAGTCGATCCCGGTCGCGTCGATCCGCGCAAAGAAATCGCCGAGTTCACGGTCAAGCGCGAGCATCTGGAGGCACATTTCGCTGCCTTCGGTCCCCGCGCCATGGCCGACATAATCGGTCGCCGACAGGCCGAGGATCAACAGGTCGGTCCCTGGGCCCTCGCCCATCTTGCGCGCCGCGCGGATCGCTGCACCGGTCGCAAGCACCGCCCCGTCGGCTTCGGGCGACGCCATGAAGCGGCGGAAGTCGCCGCCGTCGCGCGCGAGGCGCCCCGTTCCGACGCTGCCGCCCTTTGCGTCGGTGGCAATCGCAATATCGCGCGCCGCACAGTCGCGCGGCAGTGTCATCGCGGGGCGCGGCTGGGCGATGGCGGCGGCGATCGCCGCGCCGGCCTGGGTGGCGGTGGGCGACAAGGCCGTGCCGCGATAACTCGTCAGCCCGGTCGGTGCGAGCCACATCAGTTCGTCGGCGCGGCGCCCCCCCATCATGATCGCCGCGCGGTCCTTGCCCGCAATCGACACGACCTGCGCCGCCGGGTCGCGCGCCTTCATGAGGTCGCCGAGCGTCGGAACGAGCAGATGCTCGACCGACGGCGCATATTTGCCGCTGCCCGACGCGGTGCCCTCGACGCGCTCGTCCTCGGCGCAATAGACGCGCTTGTCCTCGCGCCCGACCGCAAGGTCGAAATAATTGTTCGCGACGATCCCGGTACGCGCGGGATGGTTGCCGGTGAGGATCGTCGAATGGCCCGGGCAAGTTTCGGTCGCGCCATGTGCCTGATAGCCCGACGGGAAGACGACCCCTGACGCGAGCCGCGCGAAGCCGCCTGTGAAATGGCTGCGATATTCGGAAAACAGATCTGCCGATAACTGGTCCACCGCGATCACCACAAGCAATTTGGGCGCTGTGGCAGCGGGCGCAGATGCCGTGGAGGCGGGACGCGAGTCCTGCGCGAGACCCGCGCTTGCCGCGGTCAGGCAAAGAGCGGTTGCAAGCGCGGTGGTCAGGCGTTTGATCGACATGGCGGCAATTCTCCGGTTCGGCGGCGTCGGCGCGGGCTGTCCTCTCGACGAAAGCCGCCTATATGGCAAGCCTTCAGACTCCAACGGCTGCGGGCGAACAATGGAATTGCGGAATAACGGGATCGTGACAGGCCTTTGGCGGCTGGCGCTGGCGATGGTCGCGATGGGGCAGCTCGCGCTTGCCTCCGCGCACGCGCAATCGACGCATATCGCGCCGAAACTCGTCGCCGAATCCGTGGTCCCCGCCCCCGGCGAAAGCACGAGCATCGCCTTGACGATGACGCCCGACGAGGGCTGGCATGGCTATTGGGTCAATGGCGGCGACGCGGGGTTCGGCCTGTCGGTCGAATGGAATGCGCCCGAAGGCGTGAGCGTGACGCCCTTCCGCTATCCGGTGCCCGAGCCGCTGATCCTGTTCGGCATGATGAACCATGTCTATGAGCATCCCTATGCGCTGCTCGCCGATGTGCGCGTCGATCCGCGCGTCGCGCGGGGGAGCGACATGACGCTGTCCGGCGTTGCCAACTGGCTCGCCTGCACCGACAAGGTGTGCGTTCCCGAAAAGGCGGTGATCTCGGTAAAGCTCGTCGCGGGCAACGGAGCCGTCAGTGCCGCCGACCGCACGCGCTTCGACACATGGCGCGCAGCGCTTCCGCAGCCGCTCGACCGCCCGGGAAGATGGGAGCGGCGCGGCGAGCGCGTGCGCTTTGCCATCCCGCTGCCCGAAAGCGTGGCAATCGATGCGCCCTATCTGTTCGCCGAAACACAGGATGTCGTCGATTATCCGGCGCCGCAGACCTTCAGCCGCAGCGGCGACATGATCGTCGTCGAAACGCGGGCGAAGGGCGGCGCCGAAGGCGAAATCGCAGGATTGCTCCGGCTCGGCGAAGGTCGCGGGCTTTCGGTGCGCTTCCAGCCGGGCGCGGTGCCGGCGGCCGGCAAGGCCATCGCCACGACAGGCGGACGCGACAAGACGTTTGACATCGCCACGTTCTTCGCCGCGCTCGGCGGGGCGCTCGTCGGCGGGCTGATCCTCAACCTGATGCCCTGCGTCTTCCCGATATTGAGCCTCAAGGCGCTGAGCCTCGCGCGCTCCGGGGGCGATGCACGCGCGGCGAAGGTCGAAGGGCTGGCCTATGCCGCCGGCGCAGTGGCGACCGCGCTGCTTCTCGGCGGCGCACTCCTTGGTCTGCGCGCAGCGGGCGAGCAAGTTGGCTGGGCGTTCCAGCTCCAGCATCCGTTGAGCGTGCTGGTATTGTTGCTGCTGACGGTAGCGATCACGCTCAATCTGCTTGGCACCTATGAGCTGCCGTCTTTCGGAGGCGGGCAAGCGTTGGCCGAAAAGGGCGGCGCAGCGGGCGGCTTCTGGACCGGCGCGCTCGCAGCCTTCGTCGCGACGCCGTGCAGCGGGCCGCTGCTCGGCGCGGCGCTCGGCGCGACGCTCGTGCTGCCCGCATGGGCGGCGCTGCCGATCTTCGGCGGGCTCGGTCTCGGACTTGCCCTCCCCTTCCTCGCGGTCGGTTTCGTCCCCGCGCTGCGCCAGCGCCTTCCCAAGCCCGGCCCGTGGATGGCGCGCTTTCGCAAATGGATGGCGCTGCCGATGGGTCTGACCGCGCTCGCGCTCGGCTGGCTCCTCTGGCGCCAGCTCGGCAGCGCCGACGCGCTCGCCTATCCGCTGATCGCGCTTGCGATGGCAATCGCGCTCTTGTGGCATTGGGGATCGATGCAGCGCGGCGACCGGCGCGGCTGGCTGCTCGCCTTGTCCGCACTCCTGTTCGCCGCAAGTTTTGGCGCGGCGGCGGCGGAGCTTGCGTCCGGCAGCCGGTCGGTTGCCGGAACGGGGTCGACCTACTCGCCCGACGCACTCGCCAAGGCACGCGCGACCGGAAAGCCGGTGTTCGTCTATTTCACCGCCGACTGGTGCCTGTCGTGCAAGGCGAACGAAGCCGGCGCGATCAACCGTGAGGCGGTTCAGAAAGCATTCGACAAGGCCGGCGTCGTCACGCTGGTTGGCGACTGGACGAACGGCGATCCTGCAATCACGCGCGCCCTCGCCGAACATGGCCGCAACAGCGTGCCGCTCTATCTCTGGTATGCGCCCGGTGCGGCCGAACCCGAAATCCTGCCGCAGATTTTGACGCCGGGGATGCTGGTGGACAAGGCTGGCTCGCAATGACGGGGAAGGCGTGATGGCAAAACAGCGCGCCGATCAGCTGCTCGTCGACCGCGGCCTCGCGGAAAGCCGGACGCGCGCGCAGGCGCTGATCCTCGCCGGACTCGCCTTTGTCGGCGACCGCAAGATCGACAAGGCAGGGCAACAGCTCGCCCACGACGCCGAGGTCAGCGTGAAGGGCCGCGACCACCCCTGGGTGTCGCGTGGCGGGATCAAGCTCGACCATGCGCTCGCGCATCTCGGCTGGGACGTGGCCGGCGCGGTCGCGATCGATGTCGGCTCGTCGACCGGCGGCTTCACCGACGTGCTGCTGACGCGCGGCGCTGCGCGCGTCTATGCCGTCGATTCGGGCACCAACCAGCTCGCGTGGAAGCTGCGGCAGGACGTGCGCGTAATCGTCCACGAACAGACGAGCGCGCGCATCCTGACTGCAGACCATATCCCCGAACCGGTCGATCTGATCGTCTGCGACGCAAGCTTTATCGCGCTGGCGAAGGTATTGCCGGTGCCGATGTCCTTCGCCCGCCCGGGCGCGCGCCTCGTTGCGCTGATCAAGCCGCAGTTCGAGGCCGAACGGCACGAGGTTGGCAAAAAGGGCGTCGTGCGCGATGCGAGCGTGCATGAGCGCGTCTGTTCCGAAGTGCGCGCTTGGCTCGACAGCGAAGGCTGGGATGTCGCCGATCTGGTCGAGAGCCCGATCACCGGGCCCGAGGGCAATGTCGAGTTCCTGATTGCTGCAACGCAGCGAGGCGCTTGACGCTGGCCCCGCGAGTCGCGACACCTGTACCCAGCGGAATCGCGAAAGGGACCAGCCAGAATGAGCGAACTTGCCACCCCCGGACAGCTGCGCATGTCCTATTGGCGCTGGGCGATGGTCACCGTTCCGGCGATCGTGCTGATCGGCAGCCTGATGGGCTATTTGTCGAACAGCGGATACAGCAACCGTTGGTTCGCCGCGCTCGACCTCCCCGCGATCACGCCGCCGGGTTGGGTGTTCGCGGTCGTGTGGCCGGTGCTCTACGCTTGTCTCGGCCTTGCGCTCGCGATGGTGCTCCATGCGCGCGGCGCCATGGGGCGCGGCTTTGCGCTGCTCCTCTTTTCCGTGCAGTTGTTCGCGAATTTCGCCTGGTCGCCGCTGTTCTTCGGCCAGCATCAGGTGACGACCGCGCTTTACCTCATCATCTTCATCCTGATGGTGACGGTCGCGACCGCCTTTGCCTTTGCGCCGATCCGCAAGGCGGCGGCGTGGCTGCTCGTCCCCTACATGGTGTGGCTCTGCTTTGCCGCAGTGCTCAATTTCCAGATCGACCAGCGCAACCCCGACGCCGAAACCCTTGTTCCGGCGGCGGCGAGCACCCAGATAGAGTTCGGGCAAGGGGTCACCCCCGACGGAGGCAATTGAGCATGCAGAGCGAGAACCGCTTTTTCGACGATCTGGCCAAGATGGTGAACGGCATCGCCGGCACCGTCGCCGGCGCCGGCCGCGAGGCCGAGGCGGCGATGCGCGAGCGCGCGAAGGAATGGGTCGGCAGCATGGATTTCGTCAGCCGCGAGGAATTCGAGGCGGTGAAGGAAATGGCCGCCAAGGCGCGCGCCGAAGCCGATGCGCTCAAGGCACGGCTCGACAAGCTTGAGGGAACGGTAAAGCCCGCGCCCAAGGCTGCGGCGCCAAAGGCGCCGACCAAGCCGGCAGCGCGCAAGCCAAGGGCTGCACCGAAGGCATGATCGCCACCCCGGCGAAGGCTGGGGTGACGGCCAGACTCGCAACCTTACCCGAGAACGGCTAGGGCAGCGACTATGAGTGACGATATCTACGACGATGACGACGGCCAGGAAGCTGCGCCGATGGACATGCTCGCCTCCTATTTTGCGGCGCACGACTGGCCGCACGAAATGGTTGGCGAGGACGAGATTGTCGCGACCGCGCAGGGCAGTTGGACGACCTATGAATTGCGCGCTGTCTGGCGCCCCGATGACGGCGTCATCCAGCTTCTCGCCTTTCCCGACATCCGTGTGGTCGAGGATAAGCGCACCGTCGCGCACGAGGCGCTGGCGCTGATCAACGAGCAATTGTGGCTCGGCCATTTCGAGTTGTGGTCGAACAGCGGCACGATCCTCTTCCGCCATGGCATGCTTGTCGGCAGCGACGCGGCGTTGACGCTCGACCTTACCGAAACGCTGGTCGAAAGCGCCATCGACGAATGCGAGCGCTTTTACCCGGTGTTCCAGTTCGTGCTGTGGGGTGGAAAATCGCCCGCCGAAGCGCTCGCGGCCTCGCTCATCGAAACGCGCGGCGAGGCTTAACGCTCCCGCCTGATCCGTTCGTGTCGAGCGAAGTCGAGACACGCGGACATCGCGCGTGGCCTCCCGTGTCTCGACTTCGCTCGACACGAACGGGATTTGAAGGTGGCTTATCGCTTCTCGAACCGCGTCAGCCCGGGCCCCAGATCATTCGCCGCAATCGCCAGCGGCTCGCCGCTCCAGTCGGCGACGAACACCGACTTGCGCTCCATGTCGTCGGGGAGACGCGCGCGATTGTTGGCTATCGAAAGCCCGCGCGACGGGTTTTTCCGCTCTTCAGCCGCCACGGCGATCAAGGCCGAATAATTTTCCTTGTCGCGCCCCTGGACGAACAGATTGCCGGTGATGCGCCCGACCGATCCCGACGGCAGATCGATCATATAGTTGGTGCCCGTCCCCTGCGTGTCGTCGAAGCTGTTGTCGCTGACATCGACCACCACCGCGCGCGATTTCAGATAATGGCCGCCGCTCCCTTTTTCGAAGCGCGTGCGCGTGACCGTCAGGCGGCCGTAGATGCCGGTATAGACGCTGTGCGCGCAGCTCAGCCCGCGGTCGCAGCGCCCGAGGCGCGAGAAGGTCGAACGGTCGATGGTCAGTGCCGCGCGCGGGTCGTCAGCGGTCAATATGCCTTCCTCGCTGTTGCGGAACAGGCTGTCCGCAACCTCGAGGTCACTCCGTTCGAGCCGGATCCCCGCGCCATTGCCGTCGGGCACGCGCATATTCTGGAACACAAGGCCCTCGACGCGTGCGCCTGCGCCGCGCAGCACGAGCGCCGCCTTGCCCTCGCAAGCGACGCCATCGAAGATTGCACGCCCCGGCTCGGCGGCGACAAAGGCGACGCGCCCCGCACTCTGCACCGCGCAGTCGCGGTGATAGCCGGGCGCGATGCGGATCACGCCCTCGCCATCGCCGATCGCATCGACGGCTTCCTGCAGCCGCGCAAAGCCGCGCCCGTCGATACTATAGGGCGCACCGCCCGTTTGCGCGGGCAGCGGCGCGGGCGCGAGCAACAGCGGGAGCGCGAATAGCGGCAGCACGGGCCGCGCAAAAATCAGCCGGATCATGACGGCCGTTTAGCCGACGTCGCCGGCGCAGTCGTGTGCAAGGCTGGTTAACCGCGCGCCTGTCTCGGTTTCGGACAGGCGTAGATGCGCCGATTAATAACCGTCGCCCCTGCGAAAGCGGGGACGACGTATCAATCGAGATTGGGCCGCAACCAACGCGTCGCGGTTTCCAGGTCGACGCCGCGCCGCTGCGCATAATCCTCGAGCTGGTCGCTGCCGATCCGCGCAACGCCGAAATACTGGCTTTCGGGGTGGCCGAAATAAAAGCCGCTCACCGCCGCAGTCGGCAGCATCGCAAAGCTTTCGGTCAGCACCAGCCCCGCATTCTCCCCGGCCGCGAGCAAGTCGAACAGGATCGGCTTCAGGCTATGGTCGGGGCAGGCCGGATAGCCCGGCGCCGGACGGATGCCGCGATATTCTTCCTTGATCAGCGCCTCGTTGGTCAGTTGCTCGCCCGGCGCATAGCCCCAGAGCGTCGTGCGGACATGCTGATGCAGCCGCTCGGCGAACGCCTCGGCGAAACGGTCGGCGAGCGCCTTGAGCAAAATGTCCGAATAATCGTCCTTGTCGGCGCGGAAGCGTTCCGAATGCGGCTCGATACCGTGGATGCCGACCGCGAAGCCGCCGATCCAGTCGCCCGCCGGGTCGATGAAATCGGCAAGGCACATATTTGCGCGGTCGCGGCTTTTCTTGACCTGCTGCCGCAGGAAGGGGAGCGTCACGTGGCGCTCCTCCTCGGTGAGGTGGATGATAACATCGTCGCCGTGCCGCGCGCACGGCCAGAAGGCGCAGACGCCGCGGGCGGTCAGCCATTTTTCGCCGATGATGCGGTCGAGCATCGCATCGGCATCGGCCTTGAGCGCCTGCGCGGTTTCGCCGACCACCTCGTCGTCCATGATCGACGGCCAGGTGCCATGGAGCTCCCACGCCCGAAAGAAGGGCGTCCAGTCGATATAGTCGCGCAGCTCTTCGAGCGACCAGTCGTCGAAGCGGTGCAAGCCCGGTTGCAGCGGGGGGGCCGGCTTATCGCTCAAATAGGCGTCGTAATAATTGGCGCGCGCTTCCTCCAGCGTGTGGAGGACGCTCTGCCCCTTGCCCGCGCGCACATCGCGGATGTGGGCATAATCGTCCTTGTAACCCCGAACATAGGCGTCGCGCCCCGTGTCGCTGACCAGCGCGGTCGCCACCCCGACCGCGCGGCTGGCATCGAGGACGTGGAGCACCGGGCCCTGATAGGCGGGATCGATACGCAGCGCCGTATGGACCTTCGATGTCGTCGCGCCGCCAATCAGCAGCGGCATCGTCATCCCTGCCCGCTGCATTTCCTCGGCCACCGTCACCATCTCGTCGAGCGAGGGGGTGATCAGGCCGCTGAGGCCGATCATGTCGGCGTCATTCTCGTTCGCGGCTTCCAGGATCTTGCTCCACGGCACCATGACGCCGAGGTCGACGATCTCGAACCCGTTGCACTGAAGCACGACGCCGACGATATTCTTGCCGATGTCGTGAACGTCGCCCTTCACGGTCGCCATCACGACCTTGCCCTTGCCCTTCGCGCCCGGCTCCTTGGAAGCCTCGATGAAAGGCAGCAGGTGCGCTACCGCCTTTTTCATCACGCGCGCCGATTTGACGACCTGCGGCAGGAACATCTTGCCCGATCCGAACAGGTCGCCGACGACGTTCATTCCGTCCATCAGCGGCCCTTCGATCACCTCGATCGGGCGGTCCATCTGGATGCGCATTTCCTCGGTATCCGAAACGATATGCGCGTCGATGCCCTTGACCAGCGCATGTTCGAGCCGCTTGCGCACCTCCCAGCCGCGCCATTCCTCGGCCGCCTTTTCCTGCGCCGCATCCTTGCCCTTGTAGCGTTCGGCGAGCGCGATCAGCCGCTCGGTCGGGCTTTCGGCCTCGCCCTCGACCTTGCGATTAAGGATGACGTCCTCGCACGCCGCGCGCAGCTCGGGATCGATCGTGTCATAGACGTCGAGCTGCCCGGCATTGACGATCGCCATGTCGAGCCCCGCCGGGATCGCATAATAGAGGAACACGCTGTGCATCGCGCGGCGCACCGTCTCGTTGCCGCGAAAGCTGAACGACAGGTTCGAAAGTCCGCCCGAAAAATGCGCGTGCGGGCAGCGGACGCGGATTTCCTTCACCGCCTCGATGAAGTCGACCGCATAATTATCATGCTCCTCAATCCCCGTCGCGACGGCGAAGACATTGGGGTCGAAGATGATGTCCTCGGGCGGAAAGTCGATGGTCATGAGCAGCTTGTAGGCGCGCTCGCAGATCTCGATCTTGCGCTCCTTCGTGTCGGCCTGCCCGACCTCGTCGAACGCCATGACGACGACCGCAGCACCATAGGCCATGCATTTGCGGGCATGCTCGAGGAACTGTTCCTCGCCTTCCTTCATGCTGATCGAATTGACGATCGGCTTGCCGGGAACGCATTTGAGCCCCGCCTCGATCACCTCCCATTTCGAGCTGTCGATCATCACCGGCACCCGCGCGATGTCGGGTTCGGCGGCAATGAGCTTCAGAAAGGTCGTCATCGCATGGACGGCGTCGAGCAGTCCCTCGTCCATGTTGACGTCGATGACCTGCGCGCCACTCTCGACCTGCTGGCGCGCGACCTCGACCGCAGCGGCGTAGTCGTCGGCGAGGATCAGCCGCTTGAAGGCTGCGGAGCCGGTAACGTTGGTACGTTCGCCGATATTGACGAAGGTTGAGGAGGCGTTGGTTTCGGTCATTGTCTTCATTCTAAAGCCCCTCCCCTTCAGGGGAGGGGTTGGGGTGGGGGCTGTCGAGGTAGCGCAAGGCCGATGGCCCCACCCCGCTCGACTAAAGGCCCGGCTGGACGCCGGACCAGGTCTCACTACCCCTCCCCTGAAGGGGAGGGGCTAAATCAAGCCGCCATCGTGAATGGCTCCAGCCCCGCCAGCCGCGTCCGCACCGGCACTTCGGGAATGTGCCGCGGCGCCAATCCTTCGATCGCCTGCGCCATCGCCGCGATATGCGCGGGCGTCGAGCCGCAGCAGCCGCCCAATATATTGACCTGCCCATGCGCGGCCCATTCGCGAACCAGCTCGGCCGTCGTTTCCGGCATCTCGTCATATTCGCCAAGTTCGTTCGGAAGCCCTGCGTTCGGATAAACCATCACCAACGCGTCAGCGAGCTCGGACAATACCTTCACATGCGGGCGAAGCTGCGCCGCGCCGAACGAACAGTTGAGCCCGATCGTCAGCGGCTTTGCGTGACGCACCGCATACCAGAAGGCTTCGACCGTGTGCCCCGACAGGTTGCGCCCCGACAGGTCGGTCAGGGTCATCGAAATCATCAGCGGCAGCTCGCGCCCGACCGATGCTTCGGCCTCGAGCGTCGCGGCGATCCCCGCCTTGGCGTTGAGCGTATCGAAAATCGTCTCGATCAGGATGAAATCGGCGCCGCCTTCGGCAAGCGCGACGACCTGCTCGCGATAGACATCCTTCAATTCGTCGAAGTCGATCTCGCGAAAGCCGGGACTATTGACGTCGGGCGACAGCGACAATGTCTTGTTCGTCGGACCCACGGCACCCGCGACAAAACGGCGGCGGCCGTCCAAAGCCTGATATTTGTCGGCGGCTTCGCGCCCCAGCCGCGCGCTTTCATGATTGATGTCGGCGACGAGCGCTTCAGCGCCGTAATCGGCCTGGCTGATCCGGTTTGCGCTGAAGGTGTTGGTCGAAACGATGTCCGACCCTGCCGCCAGATAGGCTTCACCGATCGCGGTCACGACGTCCTGCCGCGTCAGCGCAAGGATGTCGTTGTTGCCCTTCTGATCGTGCGTCAGGCCGAGGTTGCCGGCATAGTCGGCCTCACCCAGCTTGCGTTCCTGTATCTGCGTGCCCCAGCCGCCATCGGTGAGCAGGATGCGTTCGCTGGCTGCGGCGATCAGCGCGTCGCGCGCGCTTTCGGTCGATGGTGCGGTCATGCGGCTTTCTCCGACGCGGGGGCGGTCCTGGGACGCAGCCCGAGCAAATGACAGATGGCGTAGCTAAGCTCCGCTCGGTTGAGCGTGTAGAAATGGAAATCGCGCACGCCCCCCGCATAGAGGCGGCGGCACATTTCGGCGGCGATCGTCGCCGCGACGAGCTGACGCGCGGCGGGGTGATCGTCCAGCCCTTCGAACAGCCCCGCCATCCACGCGGGGATCGCAGTGCCGCACATATCGGCCATGCGCCGCGTCTGCGACACGTTCGACACCGGCAGGATACCGGGCACGATCGGCGCGTCGATCCCCGCCGCCGCCGCCGCGTCGCGGAAACGCAGAAAGGCGTCGGGCGAGAAGAAGAATTGCGTGATCGCCCGCGTTGCCCCCGCATCGAGCTTGCGCTTCAGATTGTCGAGGTCGGCCTGCGGACAATCGGCGTCGGGATGGACTTCGGGGTAGGCCGCGACGGAGATGTCGAACGGCGCCACCGCTTTCAGCCCTGCAACCAGTTCGATGGCATTGCCATAGCCTTGCGGGTGCGCGCGATAGGCACCGCCGCCCGGAACATCGCCGCGCAGCGCGACGATATGGCGCACCCCCGCATCCCAATAGGCGTGCGCCACCTCGTCGATCTCCGCGCGCGACGCTTCGACGCAGGTGAGATGCGCAGCCGGCGGGACACTGCTTTCGCGGGCGATGCGCGCGACGGTCGCGTGCGTGCGCTCGCGCGTCGATCCGCCCGCGCCATAGGTCACCGAAACGAAGCGCGGAGCGAGCGGCTCGAGCGTGTGGAACGTATCCCAAAGCTGCGCCTCCATCTTCTCGCTCTTCGGCGGAAAGAATTCGAAACTGACGCCGATGTCGCCGTCGAGATTGGCGAACAGGGGCGAGGCTGCGGCACGGCGCGCCTCCGAAAGCGAATTCAAATTGGTCGTCATGCCGCAAGCCTTTTGGTCTGGCCGCCTTCGGTGGCGGGATCTTGTTCTTCGTCGCTCCGCCGTCGGCCGAGCCATAGCTTGACCGCCAGCGATCCACCCTCGAGCGTCTGGGTCGATTCGAGCACCAGTCCGGCTGATGCGAACCAGCCGCGGATCTGGCCGTCGGAAAAACCGAGCCGCGCGTGCGCCGCCAGCGCGCGCAGATCCTCCTGCTCGTGCGGGGCGAAATCGACGATGAGCAAATGCCCGCCGCCGCGCAGGACGCGCGCCGCTTCCGCAATCACCCGATCGGGTTCGTGCGCGAAGTGAAGCGACTGGTGCATCACGACACTGTCGATACTGGTGTCGGCCATCGGCAGGTTCAGGAAATCGCCCTGGACGAGGTCGATCGGAATCGACTGGTCGGCAAGTTTGGCGCGGGCAAGGCGCAGCATCTCGGGGCTGCGGTCGAGCGCGGTGATCCGTCGCACGGTCGGCGCGAAAATTTCCGCCATCCGGCCCGTTCCGGTGCCGACGTCGAGCATATGGCCGAGCCGCCGGTTGTGCATCATCGCGAGCATTGCCGCTTCGACCTCGCTCTCGGCCACATGGCGCGAACGGATCGCGTCCCATTCGGCGGCATGGTCGGCAAAATAACGTTCGGCGGCTGCGGCCCGTTCGGTCCGGACGGCGGCGAGCCGTCGTGCATCGTGCGCGATGACGCGCGCCTCGCGCGCCGAATAGGGCCAATTCTCCGCGCGGGCGATCGCCTCTCCGATCGCGCCGCCCTCGACGATCCGCAGGAAAACCCAGCTACCCTCGCGTCGGCGTTCGATCATCCCGGCATCGACCAAAATCCGCACGTGCCGCGACACCCGCGGTTGGCTCTGGTCGAGAACCACCGCCAGTTCGCCGATGGCCAGCTCCATCTCGCGCAGCAGCGCCACGATTCGCAGCCGCGTCGGGTCGGCAAGCGCGCGAAAAATGTCGAGCAAATCGGTCACGAGGCTACATATAAAGTTTTCTTTATATCTGGTCAACCGATGACATCGCCGCAAATTCTCCCACCTTTGACACCCGCAATGTCAATTTGCGACGACGCACGCCGATTGTTCCCAAAAAGTACGTTGCGCGCCATTTGGCGAGCCTGTACCCCTGAGCGCGATTGGCATTTCAGCGGTCGCAAGGCGATCGCGTGCCGGTCGGAAGTTCAATCGAGAGGGGTTTCCCACATGAAAAAGTCGATCACTCTGTCGCTCGTTGCCGCGGCTTCGCTCGGCCTCGCGGCTTGCGCCGAAAAGACCGCCGACGACGCGGCTGCCACCGCCGACGACGCGGCTGCAACGGTCGAAGGTGCTGCTGACGGCGCGATGGAAGCGGCCGAAGGTGCTGCGGACGCGACGGCCGAAGCCGCCGATGCAACCGCGGCTGCCGCGGGCGAAGCCGCCGACGCAGCGAGCGCAGCCGCCGACAAGGCGACCGAAGCTGCCGATGCTGCCAAGGAAGCAACCGCGGCCGCCAAGGGCGCGATGGAAGAAGCCACGAAGTAAGCTTCTTTCCGGTTTCCATACCGGTTCGAACAAGGGGTTGTCGGCGCGACCGGCAGCCCCTTTTTCTTTGAAATTCAACCGCCAAGACGCAGGCCTGCCCTAGCCGGTTGCCAATCGCTTCATCGGGGGTTAAGCCTTCGCACAGCGTGGCCGGTTCGGGTCACGGGGGAAGTTGAAAGGAATTTTCATGCGCAAATTCGTAATCGCCTCGATGGCCGCCGCGGCCTTCAGCCTCGCTGCTTGCTCGGAAAAGGCTCAGGACGAAACGTCGGAAGCCGGCGCGGCCATGGCCGATGACGTCGAAGCCACCGGCGACGCGATGGCCGAAGGCGCTGCCGATGCTGCCGACGCGACCGCCGATGCCGCTGCCGATGCGGGCAACGCCGTCGAAGGCACCGTCAACGCTGCGGGCGACGCTGCGGCGGCGGCTGGCGACAAGATCGAAGCCGAAACCGAAGCAGCCAAAGCCAACGACGCGCAGTAAGCGTCGCGCCTTTGGTGTTACGACAAGGGGCTCCATTCTTCTCGAATGGAGCCCTTTTTCTTTGGAGCCAGACGATGAGGATGTTCGGACTGCTGGCGCTGGCCGTTCTTGCGACGACAGGATGCAGCCGCACCGAAAACGAACCCGGTCCCGGCGGCGTGACCGTCAGCGAGGCCAAGGCGCTCGACGCTGCCGCCGAAATGCTCGAAAGCCGCGACACGCCACCCGTAGCCGGACAGGAGCAGGCGGAGGCGAAGGCCGAAGCGGGTGCCGGAGTCGACTAACGGCAGTCCGCGAGCGCAATTTCGTAAAGCTTCGGCCAATATTTGCCGGTCACGAACAGGCGGCGTTTGTCCGCATCCCATGCAATCCCGTTGAGGACGCGGTCGCTGCCCGTGACGCCCGCTTCGGCCTTGAGTCCCGACAGGTCGACGACCGACACGATATCGCCGCTGGCGGGGTCGATGCGGACGATGAAATCGGTCATCCAGACATTGGCCCAGATCTGGCCGTCGATCGTTTCGAGTTCGTTGAGCATCGGGACGGGCTTGCCCTGGAATTGAACCGTGACGCGCCGCCGCTCGGTCATCGTCGCGGGGTCGAGAAAGCGGAGCACCGGCGTCCCGTCGCTGAGGACAAGGCTGTCGCCGTGGAGGGTCAGCCCCCATCCTTCGCCCGCGTAGGTGAAGGTGCCGACCGGCTTGAAATCCTTGAACCGCCAGCGGTGGCCGACGCCATTTTGCCAGGTCACGCCGATGATCTGGTCGCGCCAGCGCGCGATGCCCTCGCCGAAATGGTCGGCGGGAAGATGCGCTTCCTTCAGCGCCTTGCCGGTCGCAAGGTCGATGCGCGCGATCCGCGAGCGGCCATATTGGCCGGTCCCTTCATAAAGATGCCCGCCGTCCCAGAAGAGGCCCTGCGTAAAGGAGGCGCTGTCGTGCGGATAGCTTTGCACGATGCGATAGCCACAGCGTTCGACCGGCGCGGGCGCGACGGCCCCGGCAGGTTGCGCGGCGACAAGCAGTAAAAGGCCGAGGAACAGGTTCATCGCGCCCTAGCTATGCGCGCGCCGATGAACTGGCAATGTCCCTCCCCCGCACCGCCGACGAAAAAGGGCCGGAGGATTGCTCCCCCGGCCCGATTTTCGACTTGGCCGTTCGGCAAGTCGGCATGTGACCCCCGCCTTCGCGGGGGCGACGACCTGTGGGGGTCGTCAGAAGTCCATGCCGCCCATGCCGCCCATGCCGCCGCCGCCCATCGGCATCGCCGGCTTGTCGTCGGGAAGCTCGCTCACCGCCGCTTCGGTGGTGATGAGCAGGCCCGCGACCGAGGCAGCGTCCTGAAGCGCGGTGCGGACGACCTTGGTCGGGTCGATCACGCCGGCCTTGACCAGATCCTCATAGGTGTCGGTCGCAGCGTTGAAGCCCTGGTTGCTGTCGCTCTGGTCGAACAGCTTGCCCGCGACGACCGCGCCGTCGAAGCCGGCGTTCTCGGCGATCTGGCGGACCGGAGCCTGCAGCGCGCGACGGATGATGTCGACACCGCGGGTCTGGTCTTCATTTTCGCCCTGCAGGCCGTCGAGCGCCTTGGTCGCATAGAGGAGCGCGGTACCGCCGCCGGGGACGATGCCTTCCTCGACCGCGGCGCGGGTCGCGTGGAGCGCGTCGTCGACGCGGTCCTTGCGTTCCTTCACCTCGACTTCCGAAGCGCCGCCGACCTTGATCACGGCAACGCCGCCCGCGAGCTTGGCAAGACGTTCCTGCAGCTTTTCGCGGTCATAGTCGCTGGTCGTGGTTTCGATCTGCGCGCGGATCTGTTCGACGCGGCCCTTGATCGCGTCGGCATCGCCGGCACCGTCGACGATGGTCGTGTTGTCCTTGTCGATGGTGACGCGCTTGGCCTGGCCGAGCATGCCGAGCGTGACGCTTTCGAGCTTGATGCCCAGGTCTTCGCTGATCATCTCGCCCTTGGTCAGGATCGCGATGTCCTGCAGCATCGCCTTGCGGCGATCGCCGAAGCCCGGTGCCTTGACCGCTGCGACCTTCAGGCCGCCGCGCAGGCGGTTGACGACGAGCGTTGCGAGCGCTTCGCCCTCGATGTCCTCGGCGATGATGAGGAGCGGACGGCCCGACTGCACCACGGCTTCGAGGATCGGAAGCATCGACTGGAGGTTCGACAGCTTCTTTTCGAAGATGAGGATATAGGGGTCCGACAGCTCGACGAGCATCTTTTCGGGGTTGGTGATGAAATAGGGGCTGAGGTAGCCGCGGTCGAACTGCATGCCTTCGACGACGTCGAGCTCGAAATCGAGGCCCTTGGCTTCCTCGACGGTGATGACGCCTTCCTTGCCGACCTTTTCCATCGCCTCTGCGATCTTTTCGCCGACTTCCTTGTCGCCGTTCGCCGAGATGATGCCGACCTGCGCGATTTCGGCCGAGCCCGAAACCGCCTTCGACTGCGCCTTGATCGTTTCAACGACCTTGGTGGTCGCAAGGTCGATGCCGCGCTTGAGGTCCATCGGGTTCATGCCGGCGGCAACCGACTTCATGCCTTCGCGGACGATCGCCTGCGCCAGAACGGTCGCGGTGGTCGTGCCGTCGCCGGCGAGGTCGTTGGTCTTCGATGCGACTTCGCGCACCATCTGCGCGCCCATATTCTCGAACTTGTCCTTGAGTTCGATTTCCTTGGCGACGGTGACGCCGTCCTTGGTGATGCGCGGCGCGCCGAAGCTCTTGTCGATGACGACGTTGCGGCCCTTGGGGCCGAGCGTGACCTTCACCGCGTCGGCGAGGATGTCGACACCCCGGAGGATGCGTTCGCGCGCGTCGCGCGAAAATTTAACGTCCTTGGCAGCCATGTGGATGCTCCTTTAAAATGGCAGAAAACTGCGTAACTTCACACTGAAATCGCGCCGCGATGCGACGCCGAACCGGTTCAGGCGACGACGCCCAGAATGTCCGATTCCTTCATGATCAACAGCTCTTCGCCGTCGACCTTGACTTCGGTGCCCGACCATTTGCCGAACAGGATGCGGTCGCCGGCCTTGACGTCGAGCGGCGTGACCTTGCCGTCTTCGGCCTTCGCGCCGGAACCGACGGCGACGACTTCGCCTTCCTGCGGCTTTTCCTTGGCGGTGTCGGGGATGATGATGCCGCCAGCCGTCTTTTCTTCGGCTTCGATACGGCGGACGAGCACGCGGTCGTGCAGCGGACGAAATTGCATGGATGTCCCTCCAGAAATGCAATGGATGTCACTTTAGCACTCGCAAAGAGAGAGTGCTAACAGGCGGGCATATGGGCGGCGGGTGTGACAGCGTCAAGACGGGTTAAGGGAAAATTTTCAGTCTCACGCCTAGAGCGCAATCTATGACGGGTAAGACGCTTGCTGATCTTTCAAGCTGTACCACTGAGCGACCAGAAAACGGTGCGCGGCCTTGCCTCGAGTCGCATCCCTATCAAACAATTGTCTTTGCGCGTCTGAATGGGACGACGCCGCTCTATTGGGTTGGCGGAGTAGCAGGCGGACCTTGGGGCGCGGAGAAGGCACTGCGGGAGGCGGGACGCAAGCACGGCGGCAGGTGCTTCTATTGCCAGAAGGCCCTGACCAAGGAGACGGTCACTATCGATCATATCGAGGGCCGTGCTGGACCCGGCGCTAAAGCAATTCAGAATCTGGCTCTTGCGTGCAAACCGTGCAACGCGAAAAAGGGACATATACCAATTGAGGCATTCAAGCCGAAAGCCGGGCGAGAATGGCTGAAGGCACTCCTCGTACAGGTCGAAGACCGCTTGCAGAAATTAGGCTGAAGGCAGCAACCCCAACCGCGCGCGCATCCGCCACCGTGCAAGCAGCATAGCCGCCACGACGAACAGCCCGACCGCGAGGCCGATCCACACCCCGACACCCTCGAGCGGGGTCCAGAAGGCGAGGTAGATCGCGGCGCCATAGCCCGCGATCCAATAACCGCACACCGCGATGATCATCGGGATGCGCGTGTCCTGGAGGCCGCGCAGCACGCCCGCCGCGACCGCCTGCGCGCCGTCGGCAAGCTGGAAGGCGGCGGCGATGACGAGGAACTGCATCGCAAAGCCGACCAGCGCGGCGTTGCGCGCCGCGTCGACATCGACGTAGATCGACAGGACAAGGCCGGGGAAGAGCCACATCAACAGCGCGGTGAATCCCATGAAGCCGATGCCGAGCGCGAGCGACGCCTGCCCCGCAAGCGCGATGCCGCGATGGTCGCGCGCGCCATAGGCAAGCCCGACGCGGATCGTCGCCGCCTGCGCGACGCCGAAGGGGATCTGGAAGGCGAGCGCGGCAACCTGGAGCGCGATCGTGTGTCCGGCAAGCTGCGCCTCGCCGATGCGACCCATCAGGAAGGCGGCGCCGGTGAACAGCCCCGCCTCGGCCAGGATCGTCAGGCTGATCGGAATGCCGAGCCGCACCATTTCGACGAAGCGCGACCATTCGCTGCGCCACCAATTGCCGAACAGGCGATAGCGCCGCAGGCGGCGGTCCGACTGGATCACGACGACATAGGCGAGCAGCATCAGCACGCTGGTGATGACGCTCGACAGCGCCGAGCCGTGCAGCCCGAGCGCGGGCATGCCGAGATTGCCGAAGACGAGCGTCCAGTTGCCGAGCGCGTTGACGAACAGCGCGAAGAAAGTGATCGCGGTCGCGATCGTCGCACGGCCGAGCGCCGAGACGAAGATACGCAGCACGCTCGCCGCGATCATCGGGAACATCGCCCACATCAAGATGAGGAGGAAGCTCGACGCGCGATCGGTGAGTTCGGCGGGCTGGCCCGTCGCGCGCATGATCGGCCCGCCGGCGGCGCAGATGCCCATGAAGAGGATCGACACGAGCAGACTGAGCCAGAGCGCCATCCGCACCGTGCGCCGCACCTCGCGCACCGCATGTTTGCGGCGGCCGATCTCGGCGGCGATCAGCGGCGCGGCGGCGCCGACGAGCCCGGTGCCCGTCCACAGCAGCAATCCAAAGATCGACACGCCGAGCGACGAGGCGGCGAGCGCGGTGTCGCCGAGCCGCGCCACGAAGATCACGTCGATCGCATGGACGAGCATCTGCAGCAGATTCGCCGCCGCGAGCGGCGCGGCGAGCGCAAGCGTCGCGCGAAATTCGGTGCTGAAACGCTGCGGAACCTCGGCGGTCAGGGGGGCGGGCTGATGAAGCATAGCCGGCCCGGATAGGCGCGGCGGCGGGGGGCATCAATCGCGAAATGCGTTACAATATATTTGCTGGACGAGGGTGGCAGAAAGGCAACAGGGCGCCCGCATCGTCGGTGCGGCGAAGCCGTGGGGAGGAAACCGGCAGCATCACGTCCACATCAACACCACCTCGACCGCAAAGGCGAGGAAGGTGATCGTCAGCCCGACGACGAACAGGCGATAGGCATAGCCGAGGAAGCGGTATTTGCGCTGCGCGAGGATCACGCCGTTCTGATAGGTGTCGCGCAGCATCATCTCGTAAATATCGTCCTCGGTGTGGAGCCGCGACTTGACCGTAGCGATAAACTCCTCCTCGGCCATTTGCGCGAAGCGTCCGAAGAACAGGATGTTGCTGTTATCCACCCCGGCAGGCGCCGCCACCGGCGGCTTTCGCCCGATGCGCGGCAGGACGGCCGATACGGCGAGCATCGCCGACAGGAAGGCAAAGGTCGCGAGGATCGCCAGCGGGATCGCGAGCGCGCCGCTTCCCGTGCGTACCTGCCCCACCGCCAATGTGAAGACAACGAAAGTCGCCCCCATCAGGATCGACGCCTTTTGATCGGCCATCTGCGACAATTGCATCGTCAGCAGTTGCGACGTGCGAAGCAGGTGCACGGCATTGGGCGGATAAACGGCGCTCTGTTGCTTGCCCCCGTCGTCCATAGGCCTTCCCTCTCCTGCGCTGCGCTCCTCCGCCATCGCCGGCGGCGAGCCAGCGTGGCACGCCGCGCCGTTTGCGGCAAGATGCTGCCCGATTGCCGCCGCATTCGCTTGCCAATCGGGACGCGGCGCGGCATGCCCGCGCGCAGTTTTCCTCTTTCCTTTACGGGATGCACCTTATGAGCACCGCCCTGCGTGACCAAATCTACGCGCTGATCGATCCCTTCAACAAAAAGGGCGTCGAACTGACCGACGCGACGACCTTTGCCGGCGACCTCGAATGGGACAGCCTGACGGTGATGGATTTCGTCGCCGAGGTCGAGGACAGTTTCGACATCATCATCAGCATGAACCAGCAGGCCGAGATCGAGAATGTCGGCCAGCTGGTCGCCGCGGTGGAAAAGCTGAAGGGGTAACCCCGATCCCGTTCGCATCGAGCGAAGTCGAGATGCCCCTCGACATTGCGCCATGCCGACGGGTGTCTCGACTTCGCTCGACACGAACGGGCAATGGAACACTGATATGACCGACCTCTTCTCGAAATTCGATCCGCTCATCCAGCAGCGCGAGGCGCTGCTTGCGACCGGCGTCACCGATCCGTTCAGCCTGGTGATGGAAAAGGTGCTCTCGCCCACCGTCGCGATCTGCAACGGGCGCGAGACGATCCTGCTCGGCACCTATAATTATATGGGGATGACCTTCGACGAGGATGTCATCGCCGCGGGCAAGGAGGCGCTCGAGAAATTCGGCAGCGGCACGACCGGCAGCCGCGTCCTCAACGGCACCTATCGGGGACACAGGGAAGTCGAGGACGCGCTCAAGGAATTTTACGCCATGGATCACGCCATGGTGTTTTCGACCGGTTACCAGGCGAACCTCGGCATCATTTCGACGATCGCGGGCAAGGGCGACTATGTCATCCTCGACATCGACAGCCACGCGTCGATCTATGACGGGTGCAAGATGGGCGACGCCGAAATCGTCGCCTTCCGCCACAATGACGTCGAGGCGCTGGAGAAAAGGCTGAAGCGCCTGCCCGCCGACGCGGGCAAGCTCGTCGTGCTCGAAGGCGTCTATTCGATGCTCGGCGACGTCGCGCCGCTCAAGGAAATGGTGCGCGTTTCCAAGGAAAATGGCGCGATGGTGCTCGTCGACGAAGCGCATTCGATGGGCTTCATCGGCGACAATGGCCGCGGCGTCGTCGAGGCGCAGGGCGTGATCGACGATGTCGACTTCATCATCGGGACGTTCAGCAAGAGCGTCGGCACGGTCGGCGGCTTCTGCGTGTCGAACCATCCGAAGTTCGAGATCCTGCGGCTCGTCTGCCGCCCCTATGTGTTCACCGCCTCGCTTCCGCCCAGCGTCGTCGCGACCGCGGCGACGAGCATCCGCAAGCTGATGCACGGGAGCAACAAGCGCGCGCATCTGTGGGAAAATTCGAAGACGCTCCACAAGGGCCTCAAGGATCTGGGCTTCACGCTCGGCACCGACGAGCCGCAATCGGCGATCATCGCCGTCATCATGCCCGACCTGGAACGCGGCGCGATGATGTGGGAAGCGCTGCTGGAGGAAGGGCTTTACGTCAACCTTGCGCGCCCGCCGGCGACCCCCGCAGGGATGACATTGCTGCGCTGTTCGCTGTGCGCCGAACATTCGAGCGAACAGGTCGGCGAGATCCTCGGCCGCTTCGAGCGCGCGGGCAAGCGCGTCGGCATAATCGGCTGAATCGAGCGCCCACGCCGACCAGCGGATTCCTTTTCGCGCCGAATCGAGGCGCCGCGCCGCTGCAGGCCGCTTCGCCGCTTGGTCCTTTTGTCCAAATTCGGCTAAACCTTCAGTGTGTTCGAGAGGGATCTGGATAACGAGGCCGAGGGTCGCCGCGAGCGTTTCCGTTTATGGCTGACGATTGCGCTGGGCGCGGTGCTGATCGGCGCGGTCGGCGCGCTCGTGATGCTGTTGTCGCGCGCCAACGACAATTATGATCGCTCGCTCGGCTGGCAGTCGCAGAGCCTCGAGGTCATCTCGCAGACGCGCTCGGTCGACGCCGCGCTCGGCCGCGCCGAGGCGGCGCTCGGCCGCTTTGCGGTGGGGCTGCAGAAGGAAGACGGGCGCATCTATGAATATCAATGGGCGCGCGCGCGGCAAATATTGACGCAATTGCAGCGCAATGTCCGCGACAACCCGCAGCAGGCAGCACTCGTCGAGCAACTCACCGCGGAGCTGAACAGCCGCGGCGCCCAGCTCGGCGACGCCGCGCTCAGCGCCAACTATAACCAGACCGTCGCCGCAATCTCGAAATATCACGCCGCGGGCCACGACGACGGCCTGAACCGCATCGACAAGCTGCTCACCCAGATCATCGAGAACGAACGCACGCTGCTACGCGACCGCATCCGCGGCGCGGCGGCCGACCGGGCGGACCTCAACCGCGCGATCCTGCTCTTCTCGCTGCTCGGCGCGGCGGCGGCGGTGCTCGCGATCGGCGCGACGATCTCGCTCATCCGCGCGATCAGCGAGCGGCGACTGGCACGGCGCGAACAGCTTGCCGAAACCGAGCGTGCGACGCAGCTCGAAGCCGCGGTCGAGGAACGGACGGTCGAACTGGCCGAAGCGAACAGCGCGCTGCGCAATGAAATGTCGGAGCGTATCGCCGCCGAGGCGCAGCTTCGCCAGGCGCAAAAAATGGAGGCGGTCGGCCAGCTCACCGGGGGCATCGCGCACGACTTCAACAATATGCTCGCGGTCGTCGTCGGCGGGCTCGAGCTTGCGCAGCGCTGGCTTCCGGGCGAGCCCGACAAGGCGAAGCGTCACCTTGCCAATGCGCTTGACGGCGCCAACCGCGCTGCCGACCTGACGCGCCGCCTGCTGGCCTTTGCACGGTCGGAATCGGCACGACCCGAAATGACCCAGATCGACGCGTGCATCACCGGCTTTGCCGAGCTGATCGAGCGGACGATCGGCAACCGCATCGCGCTGACCCTCGACCTCGAGGCAGGGGAGCTTGCGAGCTGGATCGACCGGCAGCAGTTCGAAAATGCGCTGCTCAACCTCGCGGTCAATGCGCGCGACGCGATGGACGGGCACGGCACGCTGACGATCCGCACGCGCTGCGACCAGCGCGATGGCGCCGCAGCGCTCGCCGTGCAGGTCATCGACACCGGGTGCGGCATGTCGCCCGAAGTGCTCGAACGCGTGTTCGATCCCTTTTACACCACCAAACCCGCGGGCCAGGGCACCGGCCTGGGCATGAGCCAGGTCTTTGCCTTTTGCCGCCAGTCGGGGGGCGAGGTGCAAATCCATTCGACCGAAGGCGAAGGGACGAGCGTCGCGATGCTGCTCCCCGTCGCGCAGCGCGGCGAAGCGGCCGATGCGGGACGCAAGATGACGGCGCCGGTCGCCGCGATCGCGCCGTCCAACCCGCTCGACATCCTGGTCGTCGAGGACGATCCGCGCGTCCTTACCGCGACGGTCGATGCCGTCGACGAATTGGGCCACCGGGTCGTCGCCTGCCCCGATCCGCTCGATGCCGAAGCGCTCGTCGAAAAGAAGGGCGGGTTCGACCTCGTGCTCACCGACGTGCTGATGCCCGGACTGACCGGTCCCGAGCTTGTCGCGCGGCTGAAGAAGCGCTGGCCCGACTTGTCGGTGCTGTTCCTGACGGGTTTTGCGGGCGATGCCGCCGAAGAAGCGAGCTTCGGCGATCACGATGTCTTGCGCAAACCCTTCACGCTGAGCGGACTCGATCAGGCGATCCGCCGCGCCAGCGAGCGGCGCGTTGCGGACCATCAGCTCGCGAGCTGAGCGCCGCCCTCTTTCCTTCAGCGAATGGCGCCACTTCGCATCAGGCGCGGAACGAGCGTCAACGCGGCGAGGAGCGGCCAGCGCCGTTGCCACGGCTTGATCTCGATCTTGGTGCCGGCATGCCGGTTGATCTTCCATGCGAGATAGTCGATCCCGCCCGCATAGGTGAAGGCCGCCTTGGCGAGCCGCACAATGCTGAGCGCCTTGCCCTCGATACGCCGCCGCGCCCAGCCGCCCCCCGCCGCGCGCGCCGGAACCGCGGCGATCGCGGCGTCGGCGAAGCGGCGGTATCGATCGGGATCGGCGTCGACCACCGATTGCGCACGGCCTTGGCGCTCGGCGCGCAGCTCGGCCGAATAGGTGAGCGCAAAGGCGCGGCGCCACCAGTCGAGCGGCGCTTCGCTCGCAACCCGGCCTGCCGCCGTCAGCAAGGTCGGCGCGGCACGCGATATTGCCGCAACGGCTTTGTCGCGCGCGGTGTCGTCGACGGCCCACACGATGCGCGACGGCTGGGCAAAGCGCGCCCACACCGACACGTTGCGCGTCTCTGGCCCGTTGAGGCGGTGGAAGTCGGCCTCGCTGAGTACGGCATATTTCGCGACCAGCCCGCCATGCTGGAAAGGAAAGACGTTGGGTGGGATCAGCCGGTTCGCGGCGGCCAGCCAGCGCCGGTCATAGGCGTCGCCATAATCGGACACGATCAGATAGAAATCGAGCATCAGCCCGTCGAGTTCGCTTTCGCGCAGGCAGCTTCCATAAAAAAGCACCGCGCGCGCGCTGCCGGGATATTCGGCCGCAATCGCCGCCGCCATCGCGGTTACGCGCGGGTCGACGGGGTGCGACAGTTCGCCGCGGACCAGTTTGGGCAATGAATTCATGACGGGCGCCCCGACAATAGCTCAGGCGGCGAGGCGCAGGAAAGGCACCGGCTGGGTCGAAGTCAGGATGATCGGCTTGCCATTCTTTGCCTCGAAAATCTCGCCATCGAGGATGACGTTCGAGCGCGCGCCTTCGATACGGATTTCGTCGCCCTGCTGGAAATGCACGCCATCGAGCGGCTTTTGCCCGAGCGTGCCGCGCCAGGTCGCGCGCAGCATGCGGAACAGCGCGCCAAAGCTGCTTTCCGTCGCGAGCAGCTTCATATGGCCGTTGGTGCCATAGGCTTCGCTCGTTCGGATGCTCAGCAGCAATTTCTCGAGCGTGGTGACGATGAGCAGCGAAAATTTGCCCTTGAACTCGCCCTGCCGGACCAGCGACACGGTCATCGGCTCGGGCTTGGGAGGCAGACGGCCGCCGCCAAGGCCGAAGACGATCGCAAACAGCCCGAGGATCGCGGCAAGGAAATGCGACACGCCGTTCGGCAGCCCGAGCGGATAGATGCGGTGCCGGCAATAGAGCATCACATCGGCGAGGTAGGCGCCGCCGAGGAACATCCCCAGCACCGGCCGGCCACCGCCGCCGCGGTCGAGCGCAATGAGCTGGCGTTCGATGACATGGTCGTCGATCGCGCCGGCTTCGACCAGCTCGACGACGCGTTCGAGCGCCTTGATCGGATCGCCCTCGGCACCGAGGTCGAGTGCGATCAGGTTCGTCTTGCCATTGGGCAGCACTGCGACCGGCGGCGGCGTCCCGCCGAAATGGCCGCCCGAGTAAAGCTCGGTCAGCGCGGCCTGAACCGTGCCGTCGCCGCCGTTGATCGCGACGACGCGCGGGCTGACCATCGCAATCGTGCGGATCGCCTCGCCGATCTGGTCGACGTCCTCGACCTCATAGTGAAAAATGTCGGGGTGCGCCGCGCAATATTCGCGCACGCGGGGAAGCAGAGCGCGATTCCCCGTCGATCGCGGATTGGAAAGTAGCGCGACGCTGGCCACCGCCCCCCCTAATCCACCGGATCGAAAGAGAGCCCGTTGATATAATTCAACGTGACGGGGATACGCTTGGTCGTCGCGCCCACCGCAAAGCTGACCGCTGCCAGCTTCGGCTTCCGCTTGAAGATGAAGTCGGTGAGCTTCATGTCGGGGTTGCCCGACAGGCCGCCGCCGTCGCTCTTGTCCGATTTGCCATTGCCGTTGAGGTCATGGCGGACCGACACGACATAATTGCCCGGCGCCTTGACCGGAACGCACACCTGCATATTGCCCGATTTCGATACCGGAATATCAACACGTTCGAGCCATTTGCGCTTTTCGAGATAGTTGCGGTCCGCACCGTAAATCTGGACGCGCAATGTGCCCGTATTCTGCTTGAACCCGCGCACATCGACGAGGACGGCGGTGGCGTTGCTGTTGCAGAGCGCGGCCGCCGGGCCGAGAGTGGCGCCCTGCGCCGCGACGGGCGCGATCAGCGCTCCGGCAGCACCGGCAGCGAGCAGTCCGGCGAGAAAAATTTTCGACATGACCTCAAAACCTCCAGAGGCTATAGCCACGCCAGCTTCAAGGCTGGCATGGGTCCCTGTCGCCCTTGACTCGGCATATCGGAAACATTTGCGGCCAAAACATGGTGATGGGGCGACGAAAGATTGAATAAGCTACCCGCCATCGACCGTTATATCGCGCGGCTCATCTTCTTCCCCATGCTCGGCACGCTCGTGCTGTCGGCGATGCTGCTCGTCCTCGAAAAGATGCTGCGCCTGTTCGATTTCGTCGCGACAGAAGGCGGACCGGTCAGCGTCGTGTGGCGCATGCTCGCCAATCTTATCCCCGAATATCTGTCGCTCGGCATCCCGATCGGGCTGATGCTCGGCATCCTGCTCGCCTTTCGCCGCCTCGCGACATCGAGCGAACTCGACGTTCTGAAAGGCGTCGGCATGGGCTTCAACCGGCTGATGCGCGTGCCCTATGCCTATGCGATCGCGCTCGCGGCGCTCAACCTCGCCATCGTCGGATTCATCCAGCCCTATGCACGCTATGCCTATGAAGGCTTGCAGTTCGAGCTGCGGTCGGGCGCGCTCGGCGCGTCGATCAAGGTCGGCGAGTTCACCAAGCTCGGCGACCGCATGACGCTGCGTATCGAAGAGAGCCACGACGAGGGGCGCCGCCTCGCCGGCATCTTCGTGCGCGGCGAGAATCGCGACGGCCAGACGGTGTCGGCGACCGCCTCGCGCGGGCAATTCCTTGCGACCGACGATCCGAACACGATCATCCTGCGCCTGTCGCAGGGCGTGTTGATCCATGAATCGCCCAAATTCCCGGTGCCGCGGGTGCTGACCTTCGACAGCCACGACCTGCCGATCCCGCTCCCCAAGATCGAGGCGTTCCGGCTGCGCGGCGGCGCCGACCGCGAATTGACGATTCCCGAGCTGTTCGTCGTCGGCAAGGACGAGCGCGAGACGCTCCAGACGCGGCTCGAATCGCGCGCCAATTTCCATTTCCGCATCGTCGAGGTCATGTCGATGTTCCTGATCCCATTGATCGCGGTCGCGCTCGCGATCCCGCCCAAGCGTTCGACCTCGTCGCTCGGCGTTTTCCTGTCGATCGTGCTGCTCGTGACGCAGCACAAGATCAACCAATATGCCGAGGATCTGGGCGCTCGCGGGACGGTCGATCCGCTGATCGCACTGTGGGTGCCGTTCCTGCTGTTCGCGGCGCTCGCGGTTTGGATGTACTACACCGTCGCGCATGTTCCGGGCGGCCAGCCGATCGGCGCGCTCGAGCGCGTTGCGGCAAAGGCGGGGCAGAAGATTCGCGCCTTTGCCCGACTGTTCCAGCGCAAGCAGCGGTCCGCCTGATGCACCAGCTTCATTTCTTTCCCTCGCGCACGATGGCGCTTTATGTCGGGCGGCTGTTCCTCACCCGCAGCTTCGCCATTCTTTTCGCGCTCGTGCTGATCCTCCAGACGCTCGACCTGCTCGGCGAGAGCGGGAAGATACTGGCGGTCGCGGGCAATGGCGACGCCGAGGTGTGGCGCTATGTCGGCCTGCGTCTGCCGCAGATTATCGAGACTTTCCTGCCCTTTTCGGTGCTGCTCGGCACCATCCTGACGCTGATTACGCTGAACCAGAACAGCGAGGTGGTATCGATGAAGGCGGCGGGCATGTCGGCACACCAGGTGCTCGCGCCGCTGTTCCTCGCCGCGCTGCTGGTCGCGGCGATCAGCTTCGCCTTCAACGAGCGCATCGTCGCGCGCGCCAACGCCTCGCTCAGCGCATGGCAAAAGGTCCAATATGCCGAGGTGCCGCGCGACGACGGCACGCGGACCAATATCTGGGTGCGTGCGGGCGACGATCTGATCAATGCGGGCAGCGTCACGATCGACGGCGACACGGTCCGGCTCGGCAAGGTCAAGATTTACCAGCGTGTGCAGGGCGTGTTGTCGTCGATGCTCACCGCCGACAGCGCGCGGACGGTCGCGGGCGGATGGGAGCTTGCCAACGCCAAAAGGTTCGAGCGGCGATCGGGCACGGTGACCGAGCTTGGCACGATCGTCGCGGCAAAAGGCGTGCGGCCCGACCAGTTCACGCTGGCGCAGGTCGACGGCGACGCGCTGACCTTTCTCGAGCTGCGCGGCGCCATCGCCGACCTCGAGGCTGCGGGCCGGCCGGTCGATGCGCTCAAAGGCATATTGTGGCACAAGATTTCGGGTCCGCTGTCGGCGATCCTGATGCCGCTCCTCGGCGCGGTCGCGGCCTTCGGTCTTGCGCGCTCGGGCAAGCTGTTCGTGCGCGCGATCCTGGGGATGGCGCTGGGCTTCGCCTATTTCGTCGCCGACAATTTCGCGCTCGCGATGGGTGATCTGGGGGCATATTCGCCGTTTCTGGCGGCGTGGGGGCCGTTCATCCTCTTCGCGCTGATCGGCGAGACGATCTTGATACGCACCGAGGAATAGGGTTGTCGCACGGCGGCTTGCGACCGGTTGCGGACTTTCTAGCCCGTCACCCGGGCTTGACCCGGGGTCCCGCTCAGCAGCGCCATAGAAGCGGGACCCCGGGTCAAGCCCGGGGTGACGAGGGTGCTCTTGAACGTCCGCTCCCAACCCCAAAGCCGACGACCTTTTGCAGGCTCACCTCAAACTGCCGCGCCCTTGGCCGAACCCGCGAGCAGCTTCGCGACCAGCCCCGGCAGCCCCCTGTAGTTCGCCTTGTGATATTGCGAATCGTCGGGCAGCGCGGCCTTGAGGCGGCGGTGCGCTTCGGGAAGCGCGTGATAGGGGACGCCGGGCAGCAGGTGATGGAGTGCGTGATAACGCAGCCCGACCGGTGCCCAAAGTTCGGGCAGCAGGCCCGGCGGCGGGACGTTGACGCTGTCGAGGAACTGGCCGGTCACGGTCAGCACCTCGCCGTCATTTTCCCACAGATGCGCGACGAGCGTGCGAATCTGGTTGAGCACGATGCTCGCCGACGCGATCGCGCCAAAGATCAGCAGCGCGCGCAGCGGCACCCAGCCGAACAGCCCCGCGGCAAGGAGCAAGGTCGACCACGCCCAGGCGCCGCCCTCCTGCCACGCCCATTGGCGGCGAAACTCGCCCTCGGGCGCGCGGCGGCGGAACATCGGGTTGATGATCAGCCCCGAATAGCGCTCGCGCACCAGCTTGCGGAGCGGCGGGATCAGGAAGGACAGCGGCGTCAGCACCGCATAGCGGACGATCAGCGCCAGCGGCGCGAAGGCCGCAGCCACCACGAACAGCGGCACCGTCCACGGCTTCATCAGCGCGAGCGGCAGATATTCGGGGTCCTCGACCGTGCCATATTTGGTGCGGTTATGGTGCGTCGAATGGATGCCTTCGTACATGAAGGAGGGGATGAGCATCGGCACGCCGACGAGCAGGTTCCACCCCAAGCGAAAGCCCGGCAGCGCATTTTTGCGGATATGCGTGATTTCGTGGATGAAGCTGCCCGCACGGTAGAGCGCGAGCACCGCGACGAGCGCCGCGGCGAGCATCCACGCCGTCGTCGGCGCAAAGATCGCCGCCGCCACACCGGCATAGCCAATGAAGGCCGAGGCAAGGAAATCGGTCCAATAGATGCGCGCACTCGGCTGCACGAGGTCGCGCGTCAGTTCCGACGCGGCGCGGATCATCGCCATGTCGTCGGCAATCGCGGCCTTGCGCGCGGGCTGCGCCGCAGCGGGTGCGGCGGCGCGCTCGGCAGTGGGAGTCATGACAGTCATAGCCGGTGCCTTCACCATGATTTCGTGGCAGCAAGATGGCCAAATGCGGGTCGCCACCGCCGCACAGATGCCCTAATGCGGCGCGACCAATATAGGGCAGTTGCAACGGGATAACAGGTATGGCCGCACACAGCGAAGGTCCGATCACCATCCGCCGCGTCGAAAACAAGGCCGACAAGCGCGAGTTCGTAGAGCTTGCCTATCGGCTCAATCGCGGCGACCCGGCATGGGTTCCGCCGTTGAAGAACGAGGTGTTCGACCTGCTGACGCCCGGCAAGAATCCCTGGTTCGAGCATGGCAAGGCGCAGCTTTTCCTCGCCCGCCGCGGCGAGCGCACGGTCGGACGCATTTCGGCGCATATCGACGCGCTCGCGCTCGCGCAGCCTGCCGAACAGGGCATGGGGCCGGGGACCGGCAATTGGGGGCTGCTCGAGGCCGAGGATGAAGAGGTTGCCGCCGCCCTGTTCGCGGCGGCCGAGGACTGGCTGCGCGCGCAGGGAATGCACCGCGCGCTGGGGCCGCTGTCGATATCGGTGTGGGACGAGCCGGGGCTGCTGATCGAGGGCTTTGCCGAGGCGCCGACGATCATGCTCGGCCACAACAGCCCGCTCTATCGCGGCTGGGTCGAAGCCGCAGGCTATCGCCCGGCCAAGCAATTGCTCAACTATGCGGTCGACATCGTCGATGGCTTCCCTCCGATCGTCGAGCGCATCGTCGCGGCGGGAGAGAAAAATGCGCGTATCCGCGTCCGGCGCGTCGACAAGCGCCGGTTCGATGCCGAGGCCGCGCTCATCATGGGCATATTGAACGACGCCTGGTCGGACAATTGGGGTTTCGTGCCCTTGACCGACTCCGAAATCGCGCACGTCGGCAAGAAGCTGAAGGCGCTGGTGTTCGAGGACCTGATCCGCATCGCCGAGGTCGACGGCGAACCCGTCGCCTTCATGATCGTCCTCCCCGACATCAACGAGCTGCTGATCGACATGAACGGCTCGCTTCTCCCCTTTCATTGGGCGAAGCTGCTCTGGTGGCTGCACAAGCCCAAGAGCCGCCGGCTCCGCGTCCCGCTGATGGGCGTCGTCAAGAAATTGCAGAACAGCCGCATGGCGAGCACGCTGGCCTTCATGATGATCGAGTTTATCCGCCGCGACGCCGTACGCGATTATGGCGCCACGCGGGGCGACATCGGCTGGGTGCTCGACGACAATCAGGGGATGAAGGCGGTTGCCGACGCGATCGAAGCACGCGTAAACCGGGTGTACCAGATTTACGACAAGTCATTCGGCTGATCCGCTGGCACAAATTTGCGACAAAGCGCGGACATGCTGGCACGGCTTTCGAGAAAGGCTGATGCATGGCTGTCCAATATCTTGCCGCCAACCGCTTCGGTCTCGGGCGCCGCTATGACGATCCGGCAATCGACGACCCCCGCGACTGGCTGACGCGCCAGCTTGCCGAATTCGACCCTGCACCCGCGCCCATCGCCGCGCTTGCCGGACGCGAGGCTGTCGCCGCCGCCTATGTCGATTATTTCGCCGACCGCCGCGCCATGCGCGAGACAGAAGCGCGGGCCCCGACACCTGAAGGTGCCGATCCTGAGGTTGAGCGTCTGTCGCGCTCTGACATCCGCCGCCATTATGTCGACGCGGCGAGCGCACGGCTGACCGCTGCCGTTGCCAGCCCGACTCCCTTTGCCGAGCGGCTGGTCCATTTCTGGTCGAACCATTTTGCCGTATCGGCGGACAAGCTGCCGGTGATCGGTTTCGCCGGCAATTACGAGTTCGAGGCAATCCGCCCGAATATCATGGGCAAGTTCGCCGACCTGCTGATCGCGGCGGTGCGCCATCCGGCGATGCTCCTCTATCTCGACCAGGCGCAAAGCTTTGGCCCCGACAGCGCGCTCGCGACGCGGATGCGCGGCCGGGGTCGGCGGCAAGCGCCGGGACTCAACGAGAATCTGGCGCGCGAGATCCTCGAACTCCACACGCTCGGCGTGCGCAGCGGCTATACGCAAGCGGACGTCACGTCGTTCGCCAAGGCGCTTACCGGGGTAACGGTGAGCGGCCTGGGGCGCGGCGCGGGCCAGCGGCTGATGCCCGCTGACGCGCGGCCGGGGGAGACGGTGTTCATCGCCCCGCTGCATCAGCCCGGCAGCCAGACAATCCTCGGCAAATCCTATCCCGACACCGGGGCGCGACAGGCCGAAGCGGTGCTGCGCGACCTCGCGGTGCATCCTGCGACCGCGACACATATCGCGACCAAAATTGCGCGCCATTTCACCGGCGACACGCCGCCGCAGTCGCTCGTCGACCGGCTGGCGGAGGATTTCCGCAGGAGCGGCGGCGACCTTCGCTCGCTTTATCGCACGCTTGTCGCGTCGCCCGAGCCGTGGGCCGCCGACACCGCGATGTTCAAGTCGCCGTGGGACTGGTCGGTGTCGGTGATGCGCGCGCTGAAACTGCCCGCGCTCGGGGAGCGCCAGAATGTCGCAGCAATGTTCAACCAGCTCGGCCAGCCGCTGTGGCGCCCGGGATCGCCCGCGGGCTATGCCGATCTTGTCGCGACCTGGGCGGGATCGGCGGCGCTGATGCAGCGCGTCGAACTCGCGAGCCGGATCGCGGGGCGGATCGGCGACCGCGTCGACGCGCGCCGCCTCGCGCCCCTGATTCTCGCCGACGCGCTGACGACCGAAACCGAAACGGCGATCGCACGCGCCGACAGCCCCGGCCAGGGGATGGCGATGCTCTTCGCCAGCCCGGCCTTTTTGCGGAGATAGCCGATGAGATTCTCGCGCCGCTCGCTGCTGGTTTCCGGCCTGGGCATCGCCGCCGCCGCCGCGGCCACGCCGCGCTTCGCCTATGCCGCCGCCGGAACGACCCGACGGCTCGTTTTCATAATCCAGCGCGGAGCCGCCGACGGGCTTGCAACGCTCGCCCCCACCGGCGACCCCGCCTTTACCTCCGCGCGCAAGGCGCTCGCCGATGAGACCGCGGGCGGCGCCAAGCTCGATGCGATGTTCACACTGCATCCGGCGCTCGCGAACACCGCGACGCTTTACGGAGCAAAGCAGGCGCATTTTGCGCACGCCGTCGCGACCGCCTATCGCGACCGGTCGCATTTCGACGGGCAGAACATGCTCGAAGGTGGCGGGGCGCGGCCCTATGGACGCGAGGACGGATGGGTCGGTCGGATGCTCACCCTGCTCCCCGATGCCGAGCGCGAGGCACTGGCGATCGCCGCCGCGGTCCCGCTCGCGCTGCGCGGCCCCTTCCCGGTCGGCACCTACGCGCCGAGCCGGTTGCCGCAAGCCGATGCCGACCTGATCGCGCGGTTGTCTGCACTTTACGCCGACGACCCGCTGCTTCACCCACTATGGGACAGCGCGGTCAAGACGCAGGAACTGGCGGGCGACATCGGCGGCAACAACGGGCGCAACGGCGCCGACCTTGGCAAGCTTGCCGCGTCGCTGATGCAGCCTGCCGACGGCGCGCGCGTGATGATGGTCGAAACGGGCGGCTGGGACACGCACAGCGGGCAGCGCGGGCGCCTTGTAGCGCAGTTGCGCGGGCTCGACCAGCTCGTCGCGGCGCTGCAAACCGGCCTGGGCACGGCGTGGAACGACACGCTGGTGATTGTCGCGACCGAGTTCGGCCGGACGGTCGAGGTCAACGGCACCGGCGGCACCGATCACGGAACCGCGTCGAGCGCAATGTTCCTCGGCGGCGCACTGGCGCACGGCGGGACGGTGGTCGCCGACTGGCCGGGGCTGGCGCCTGCTTCGCGTTACGAGGGGCGCGATCTCAGGCCGACGCGAAACCTCGAAAGCGTGATTGCCGAGGCAGTTGCCCATCACTACGCGCTCGACCCGAAACGGGTGATGACGACGCTTTATCCCGACGCCTGATCGTATCTAGCGAAAGCTCGCCCACGTCGGCGCGTGGTCGCTCGCCTTTTCGCGGCCGCGATGATCCTTGTCGACCTGCGCGTCGACAAGCCGGTCGGCCATCGCAGGGCTGAGCAGCAGATGGTCGATGCGAAAGCCGTGGTCGCGTTGCCAGCCGCCCGCCTGATAGTCCCAGAAGGTCCACACCCCGCCCGCGGGGTGACGGCTGCGCAGCGCGTCGGTCCAGCCATCGCCGAGCAGGCGGAAATAGGCATCGCGCGATTCGGGCTGCATCAAGGCGTCGCCCGCCATCGCGCGCGGGTCCCAGACATCGTCGTCGTGCGGGATGACATTATAGTCGCCCGCAAGCACGGTCGGGATTTCGGATGCGAGCAGCGCCTTCGCGCGCTCGCGCAACCGCGCCATCCAGCGCAGCTTGTAATCGAATTTCGGCCCCGGCTGGGGGTTGCCGTTGGGAAGATAGATCGACGCCACGCGGATGCCGTGGACGTCGGCCTCGAGGTAACGCGATTGTTCGTCTTCGGCCTCGCCCGCAAGGCCGCGCTGGATCTCGACAGGCTGTGCATCGCGGGCGAGGATTGCGACGCCATTGAACCCCTTTTGCCCATGATAGAGAAAACCATAGCCCGCCGCCTCGATTTCCTTGACCGGCATGGTTTCGTCGCTCGACTTCAGTTCCTGAAGGCAGGCGACATCGGGCCGGGTTTCCTCCAGCCATTCGACGAGGCGCGGCAGGCGCGCCTTGATCCCGTTGATATTGAAGGTCGCGACTTTCATGTGCCCGCTATGGCAGGATGCGGCGCGCTTCGAAAGGCGTCAGATGGAGAAACTCGACCCGCAACCGCAACCCGCGGCGGCGTTGGGATTTTCGACCTTGAACGACGAGCCGCCGAGCGAGTCGACGAAATCGACGATGCAGCCGCGCACGAGGTCGATGCTGACCGAATCGACCACAAGTTTGACGCCATCGGTCTCGGTCACCAGATCGTCGGCGTCGATGCTGTCGGCGAGGCCGAAACGATAGGTAAAGCCCGAACAGCCGCCGCCATCGACGGCGAGGCGCAGCGCAGGCTCGGCGGCGCCTTGCCGTTCGGCAATCCAGCGGACGCGCGCTGCGGCAGCGGAGGAAAGGCTGATGTCGGTGCTCATGACTGCAAGATAAGGCGCCTGCGCCAAATGAAAAGGGCGCCCCGGCATTGCCGTTGGGCGCCCTCGCTCCTCTCCGACCCTAAAGAGCTTATTCCTCGGGACCGCCCATTGCGCTGTTGTCCCCCGTCAGCGCGGCGATTGCCATCTGGTCCGACCGGACGAAGGGCATCGGATTGACCGGTGCGCCCTCGATGCGGACTTCATAATGGAGATGATTGCCAGTCGAGCGGCCGGTCGAACCGACATAGCCGATAATTTCGCCCTTCTTGACCTGCTGACCGGACTTCACGATGTACGACGACATATGGCCGTAGCGCGTCTGGATCGCGTTGCCATGTTCGATTTCGACATAATTGCCGTAGCCGCCAAGGCGCTGCGCGCGGCCGACAATGCCGTCGGCGGTGGCATAGATCGGCGTGCCGTGCGGCGCCGGAATGTCGATGCCATTGTGGCGCGCGACCCTGCCCGTGATCGGATGGACACGCATGCCGTAGGAGGATGACAGCGACATTTGCTCGATCGGGCGGCGCGACGGCACCGAAACACCAATGCTTGCGGCAAGGCCGGTATCGAGGCGTTTCCACGCCTGGAACACCGCGCGCGCTTCGCTGTCTTCGCTGGCCGACGGAACGCCGGCGGTAAATTCGTCATCATCGGGTTCGTCGGGAACGACGACCCCGGCATTGGCGCTATTCTCTGCAGCGATCGCTGCTGGCGTGGCGGCCCAGAAAAGGGCGGCGGCACAGAGAAACGCACCTTGTTGCAACTTCTGCATCAGAAGAGTGTTTATCACGTAACGACCCCGCGTTGTCCTAGTCACCAAGGTCCCGAAAAGGGCCTTGGCGCTGGTTTTTCTTGCCTTGGATGATTGCTCATCCCCCGCGAGAGCCTGTGTGCTGTGCCAATCCTTATGAAGCAATAACAGCGTAGTATTCTTGCGTTAAACCGGCGTTGTGACGCGCTGAGTCGTTGAACGGCGGCTTCAGTTGCCCGCGAAACCGCGATTTTACGAGGCTTTGCCACGTTTCAACGGCGTTGAATCCCCGTTCGTCGCACATCCAGCCGAACCAGCGCGTCCCCGCGCTCACGTGGCGCACCTCATCCCTATAGATTCGTTCAAGAATTTTCGCCGACGCCGCGTCGCCGACGCCGCGAAAGCGCTCGATCATCGCCGGCGTGACGTCCAGCCCGCGCGCTTCGAGCACCATCGGCACGATCGCGAGCCGCGCGAGCGCGTCATCGGCCGTCGCGGCGGCGGCTTCCCACAATCCTGCATGCGCAGGAAGCGCGCCATAATGGCTGCCGAACGCGCGCAACCGGCGGTCGAGCAGCGCAAAATGCATCGCTTCGTCGGCCGCGACGCCGATCCAGTCGTCGACGAAGCCGCGCGGAAATTCGCCGCCGAAGCGGCCGACGAGATCGACGGCGAGATCGATCGCGACAAATTCGATATGCGCGAGCGCGTGGAGCATCGCGATCCGGCCGCGCTCGGACCCGCCCTTGCGCCGCCGCGGCATGTGTGCAGGCGAAAGCAACTCGGGCCGGTCGGGCCAGGCGGGCTGATCGGGCATCGCGACGTCGCAGCGGTGCGCAAGCGCGCCCTGCCGCCATGCCCGCGCAAATGCGCGCGCCGCGCGGCGCTTGTCGTGCGGGTCCGCCGTCAGCAGGACCGCACGCGCGGCTTCGCCAAGGGTGGTCACCGGCATCCCGCCTCTTTCCCCAAACGGTTCGCGTCGCGCGAACGGAATGGCAGGCGAATGGGCATGCTCGGTCAAAGCGCCTTCGCCGCCTCCAGCACCGCATCGGCATGTCCCTTCACGCGGACCTTGCGCCACTCTTTCGCGAGCTTGCCATCGCGGTCGAAGAGGAAGGTCGAGCGTTCGATGCCCATATAGGTGCGCCCGTAATTCTTCTTCTCCACCCAGGTTCCAAAGGCTTCGCACACGGCACCATCCTCGTCGGAGGCGAGCCGCACGGTGAGGCCATATTTGTCGCGAAACTTGCAGAGCTTTGCCGGCGCGTCGCGCGATACGGCGAGCACCTGCGCGCCCAAATGTGCGAAGTCGGGCGCGAGCCGCGTGAAGTCCTGCGCCTCGGTCGTGCAGCCCGGCGTATCGGCCTTGGGATAGAAATAGACGATCAGCGGCGCCCCCTTCATCGCGGCGAGGTCGATCATCGCGCCGTCGGCGTCGGCCAGCTTGACGGCCGGAATCGCGTCTCCGATGGTCAATCCGCTCATTTCTCGCGCTCCTTTTCCATATCGTCGGGGCGAATCGACGCCCACCAATTGCCGACCTCCTGCCGCGCCGCATCGTGCGCGGCAAGCAATTGGGTCCAGTCGGACTGTCCGCACGCTTCCGCGACAAGGCGGCGCGCGGCCGGGGTCGCGGGTTCACCCTCGGGCGCGGTCAGGCGCAGCATGACGAGCATCCGCGTGAGGAGGTCATGCGCTTGCGGTATCGTGCGTGGTGCAAGGCCGGCCTCGACCAGCACGGTGAGCGCGGTGCCGAGATGCGGGTCATGCCCCTGCCCGCGCGTCAGCTGGACATATTGCATCGCGAATTCGAGGTCGACGAGCCCGCCGGGTCCGCCCTTTACGTCGAGCGGTCCTTTGGGCGGTTTATGCGCGGCCATCTTTGCCCGCATCTCCGCCGCGTCGCGCCCGACCGAATTGGGGTCGCGGGGCCTGGCCAGCACCTCGCGAATGATGCGCTCGACCTCTGTGCGCGCTTCGTCCGACCCGTAAACCGGCCGCGCGCGGAGCAGCGCCATATGTTCCCACGTCCAGGCTTCCTCGCGCTGATAGCGTTCGAAGCTGTCGAGCGTCACGACGAGCGGCCCCTGCGCGCCCTGCGGGCGCAGCCTCGTGTCGACGTCATAGAGCTTGCCCGCTGCCGTCGGGACCGAGAGTGCCGCGGTCACGCGCTGCGCGAGACGGTTGTAATAAGTGGACGCACCGAGCGGACGCGCGCCGTCCGAATCGGCGAGATGGTCGCCGGTGAAGAGGTAGATCAGGTCGAGGTCGGACGCATGGGTAAGCGCGCACCCGCCGAGCCGTCCAAGCGCGAGGATCACCAATTCGCTGTCCGGCACGACGCCGTGCGCCGCACGAAATTCGGCGACCGTCGCATCGGCGAGCAACTGCAAAGCCGCCTCTGCAAGATCGGCATAGCCGCGCGCGACATCGAGCGGATCGGTCGACCCGGCGATGAGCTGGACACCATAGGCGAAACGCCGCTCGCCCACGCGGTCGCGCACGCGGTCGAGCAATTGTTCGTAATCGAGACCCGCGAGCCCCGGCGCCCATTCGACGAAGAGCGCGTCGCGCGTCGCGGGAGCATCGAAAGCATGCGCGTCGATGAGCCCCTCGATCAGATCGACGCGCACCGCGAGCGCGTCGGCCAGCGTCGGTGCAAGCGACAGGATGCGCGTCGCGATCCGCGCAAGCGCGGGGTTGGCGGCGAGAAGATGAAAGAAATTGACCGCGCTCGGCAGTCCCGCGACGAGCTTGTCGAAGCGCGTGAGTGCGGCGTCGGGGTCGGGTGCCGCCCCCAGCGCGCGCACCAGCTCTGGAAGCACGGTTTCCAGCGCCTCGACCGCGGCGCTGCTTCGCAGCGCGCGCAGCTTGCCACCGCGCCATTCGGCGATCGTGCGGAGCGCGGCGGCGGGCGGATCGAAGCCTGCCGCCGCGAGTTGCGGCGCAAGTTCGCCCTCGTCGCGCGGCAATGCGCCACTCGGCGCCGCGCGTTCGGCGACGAGGCGGTCGTAACAGGAGCCGACGTCGGCAACCACTGGCTCGAGCAGCGCGAGCAGCGCGGCGCCGTCGGCCAGCCCGTCGAGCCGCGCGACGCCGTCGAGCGCGGCGGTTTGAACCGGCAGGCTGTGCGTTTGCTGATCCTCGACCATCTGCAGCCGATGCTCGATCCGCCGCAGCAGCGCATAATGGTCCGCGAGGCGCGCAGCGACATCGCTGTCAATCCGCCCCGCCGAAGCGAGCGCGGCAAGCGCGTCGACCGTCGCGGGCGCGCGCAGTGCTGGCTCGCGTCCGCCGTAGATGAGCTGGTGGACCTGCGCGAAAAATTCGATTTCGCGAATCCCGCCACGCCCGCGCTTGAGGTCATAGCCGGGGCCGAGCGCCTGTCCTTGCGAGAAATGGTCGCGAATGCGGTCGCTCATCGCGCCGATTTCCTTGAGCTGACGGAAATCGAGGCTGCGGCGCCAGATGAAGGGCTGGATTGCGCCAAGGAAATGTTGCCCGAGCGCGCGGTCGCCCGCCGACGCGCGCGAGCGGATAAATGCCGCCTGCTCCCACGCGAGCGCCTGCGATTCATAATAGGAGATCGCGGCGTTCACCGGCAGCACGATCGGCGTCACTTCGGGGTGCGGGCGAAGGCGCAGGTCGACGCGCAGCACATGCCCGTCGGCGGTGCGCGCCGACAAAATTTCGACCATCCGCCGTGCGATCCGTACGGCAGCCTCGTCGGGATCGTCGCGCGCGCGGCGCGGCAGCGTTTCGGGGTCGAAGATCAGGATGGGGTCGATGTCGGACGAGTAATTGAGCTCGTGGCTGCCGAGTTTGCCGAGCGCGATTACCGACAGCCCGCGCGGCTCCTCGTCCGGCACGCGCTCGGCAAAGGCCGCAGCAAGCGCGGCGTCGCACGCAGCATCGGCAAAGTCCGACAGGTGACGCGTCGTTGCCGCGACATCATGCTCGCCCGACAGGTCGCCGAGCGCAAGCAGCAGCGCAACCTGCCCGCGCCAGTAGCGCAGCGCCGCCATGATATTGTCGTCGACTGCCGGAGAATCGATCTGCGCGAGCGCCGCGTCGGTGCCGTCGGCCAGAAAGCGCGTCACATCGCCGGGATTGAGCTCGGCAAGCCGCGCGAGGAAGGGCGCGTTGGCGGTCAGGCGGTCGAGCGCCGATTGGCGTTGGGACGTCATCGCAGGCCGCTATCGCGCGCCCGGCCCAAGGCCGCAACCCAAAGCTGCTCGCTGCGGGCGCAGCAAAGCGACCCAGGATGGTTTATCCATTCCGGATTGCCTCGCCGCGCTCGCAATGGCGAAGGAAATATCAGGCCGGAACCGTGCTCTCGTCGAAGAACAACACCTGCGCGATCGCGGCGCGCAGCGTTGCGGGCTGATAGGGCTTGGTGAGCAGGAAGGCCGGTTCGGGCCGGTCGCCGGTGAGCAGCCGCTCGGGGAAGGCGGTGATGAAGATGACCGGCAGTTTCACGTCGGAGAGGATTTCCTGCACCGCCTCGATCCCCGAACTGTTGTCGGCGAGCTGGATGTCGGCGAGGACGAGGCCTGGCTTGTGCTTCTGCGCTTCGGCGACCGCTTCGGTGTGGGTGGTCGCCACGGCGACAACCTCGTGCCCGAGTTCGCGGACGATCATTTCGATGTCCATTGCGATGATCGGCTCATCCTCGATGATCAGGATGCGCGCGCGCGTCTGGCGTTCGATCTCTGCGGTTGCTTCGGCGATCAAGCGCTGCACGGCGTCGGCGTCGCGGCCGATGATGCGGCCGGTGTCCTCGGCATCGAACCCCTCGACTGCCGTGAGCAGCAGCGCCTGGCGCGCGAGCGACGGGATGCGGCGCAGCCGGGCATCGGCAATCGCCATATCGTCGGCGGGGGCTGCCTCCGCAACATTCGCCTCTTCCGCCATCAGGGCGAAATTATCGTGAACCATGCGATAGAGCTGAATACGCAGGTCGGCGCCCTCGTCGATCGCGCCCGGATCGGCGACGAGCGTTTCGAGAATGCGGGCCACGAGCGCGTCGCCGCGCTGCTGGCTTCCCGATATGGCACGACCATAGCGCCGCAGATAGGGAAGATGCGGCGCAATCGCCTGACCCAATGACATAGATTACCTCCTGATCCAGGCCAGAGCCTGCCCCAAAACACACGCAAATCCGGGCGTCGCGTCGAAAAGTCGGCGCCAGCCCGGCAAAATTTCTCCTGTCGGGAACGATTTAAGCGCAAATTGGTTTCATGCGGAAGGAACAAACGCACCATTGCAGTTTGGTTTATCCACAGTTAGCACGGGGGACCATGACCAGCGGTTGCTTCGAATATGTCATCTGAATCCGGTTCGTCAGCGAACAAGCGGACCGGCAAGACAGGTGACAGGAAGGTCACCAGAAAGGCGCACGACGTCAACGTCGCGTTGCGCCGCGCCTATGATTCTGCCGTTGAGGAAAGCATTCCGCAGTCGATGCTCGACCTGCTCGGCAAGCTCAGCTGATCATTTGCGATAGCGCGCGGCGAAGTCCGACGCGAAAGCCGCAAAACGGCCCCCCGCGATGGCATCGCGCATCGCCTGCATCAGATCCTGATAGAAATGCAGATTATGCTGCGTCATCAGCATCGCGCCGAGCATCTCGCCGGCGCGGACGAGATGGTGCAGATAGGCGCGCGACCAGTTTGTGCAGACCGGACAGCCGCAGGACGCATCGAGCGGACCCAGATCCTCGGCATGTTTGGCATTGCGGATGTTGACGGGCCCCTCCCACGTGAAGGCCTGCCCGTTGCGCCCCGACCGCGTCGGCAGCACGCAGTCGAACATGTCGACCCCGCGCGCGACCGCGCCGACCAGATCGTCGGGTTTGCCGACGCCCATCAGATAGCGCGGCCTGTCGGCGGGAAGCTGGCCGGGCGCATAGTCAAGCACGCCGAACATCGCCTCCTGCCCCTCGCCCACGGCGAGCCCGCCGATCGCATAGCCATCGAAACCGATGTCGATAAGCGCGGCAGCCGAACGCGCGCGCAATTTTTCGTCGAGCGATCCCTGCTGGATGCCGAACAGCGCCGCACCCGCCGCATGTTCCTCGCCCGCATCGAAACCCGCGCGACTGCGCGCCGCCCAGCGCATCGAACGCTCCATGCTCGCTTCCGCACGCTTCGCATCGACGCCGTTCGGCGGACATTCGTCGAATGCCATCACGATGTCGCTGCCAAGCAGCCGCTGGATTTCCATCGAGCGCTCGGGCGTAAGCATATGGCGCGAGCCGTCGAGATGGCTTTTGAACGCCACGCCCTCTTCGCTCTGCTTGGTGAGCGCCGACAGGCTCATCACCTGATAGCCGCCGCTGTCGGTCAGGATCGGCCGGTCCCACCCCATGAAATTATGGAGCCCGCCCAGCCGGGCCATCCGTTCGGCGCCGGGGCGCAGCATCAGATGATAGGTATTGCCGAGGATGATGTCGGCTCCCGTCGCGCGCACCTCGGCGGGGCGCATCGCCTTCACCGTCGCGGCGGTGCCGACGGGCATGAAGGCGGGCGTGCGAATCTCGCCGCGCTGCATCCGGATCGTGCCCGTGCGCGCGGCGCCGTCGGTCGCGGCGATCGAAAAGGCGAATCTGTCGCTCATGGCGCGCGCCTATGGCGAGGCGCGCGCCGAAAGTCGAGCCGCCGCGCTATTCGCGCGCGTGTTCGCTCGAGGGTTCCTCCGCGGCGGCCTTGGCCTTTTCCTTCGGCTTCTCTTTCGCGAAAGTCTCCGCGATCTCCTTTTTCTGGGCTTGGGACAGGCCGTCCTCGGCTTCGGGGAACATGTCCTCCTCCTCTTCGTCGATATGGTGGAGGTAGCGGTCTTTCATGGTGCGGAAGCGCGTGAGCCAACCGGTCGAGCCGAAGTCCATCTCGTATAGCTCGGCGAGCATATCCTCGATTTCCTTATGCTCGGCGACGCTATGCTGTGCCTCGTCGCGGAGGTCCGAACGGCCGAGCATCGCGGCATAGAGCGACATTTCTTCCGACGCCGCGTGCGCCGTCACCTCGACACGAAATTTTTCGAACAATGCTGCCCGCTCCGGGCTGTCACCCTGAGTGGCGTCGATCCGTTCGAGCAGCTCACGATGACGATCATGATCCTGCTTGAGGCGGGCGAAGATTTTCGTGTCGGCCATTCGGGTCTCCATCGATCGCTGGGGTCTTCAGGCAAACGGTCGAGCCCCGCGCGGGTTCCGCGACGGCCGTTCCTCTCCAAACGCGCCGACCGCAAGTCCGATTGCTTCGCGCGCAGATCATCAGGGATATTGGCGACGGCGATTTTCTCCGCCAATGAGCATAACGGAAGCGACGCCATTGATCGGATCGCATCGCGGCATGTCGGCTTTCGACGTCTCGTTCGTCTGAATGGCTGAGGGGGGACCACGGGGACGCATGACAAGCCTTGTCGACATGTTGGCGAAAGCAAGGCGTGCCGTACTGCGGCGCGGCGTTCCAATCGAGGATGCCGATGAATTGGTGCATGATGCTTTCATCAAGCTCGAACAATATGAAAGCGCGCACAATGTGCAGTCGCGCGAGGCCTTGCTTGTGAAGGCAGCGATCAACCTGTCGATCGACCGCGCGCGGCGTAACCTTCGGTCGCCCTTTTCGTCGCAGGACGGAATGCGCGACGTTGCCGATGCGATGCCCGACCCGGCGCAGATTGTCGAAGAGCGGGTGCGGCTTGTCCGCGCATCGGAAGGGCTCGAGCGCCTTCCCGAACGCACGCGGCGTATCCTGCTGGCGCGGCGGCTCGACAACCGGCCCTTTGCCGACATTGCGCGCGATGAGGGGATGACGGTCGCAGCCGTCGAAAAGCAGGTTGCGCGGGCGACGCTGCAATTGATGAAATGGATGGACGAGTGGTGATGCGCCGCGACCGATCGGAACGTATTGCCGCCGAAGCAACGGCGTGGCTCGCCCGGCTCGAATCGACGGGACGGACGCCTTCGACCGAAGCGGGGCTGAAGGCTTGGCTGCTTGCCGACGACGCGCACCGCCGGTCGTTCGAGCGCGCGATGGACGTGTGGGCGATCATCCCGGGCGCCGCCGAACTGTTGGCGGCGAGCCTGTCACCCGCGCGCAAAAGGTCTGGCTTCAGGCACTTCGTCGAGCACGGCCGCGCACTCGCGATGGCGGCATCGCTGCTGATCATGTGCTTTGTGTCGGGGTGGTTCCTGATCGACGGATCGACAACCTATTCGACGGTGGTCGGCGAACAACAGGTTGCCACGCTTGAAGACGGGTCGCGTATCGCGCTCAACGCCGACACGAAGCTTAAAGTGCACTATGACAAGGCTTCCCGAAGCGTCCAGCTCGACAAGGGCGAGGCAATGTTCGAGGTTGCGCACAATGCACGGCGCCCCTTCACGGTCGAAGCCGGGAACAAGCGGATTACGGCGCTGGGAACCAGTTTCATTGTCCGCAAGACAGGGGATTCCGTCGCCGTGATCCTGTTGTCGGGCAAGGTGCGCGTCGACACTTTGGACGCGGGTACGGCTCCGCGCGCGACGGCCACCATCCTTGCCCCCGGCGAACAGCTGATGGCCGCCGCCCAATCCCCCGAAGTCGTGACGCGAACATCGGCAGAGGCCGCGACGGCGTGGCGGCGGGGCCAGATCGTGTTCGACGAGACGAGCTTGTCGGCGGCGCTCACCGAACTCGGACGATATGGCGGGCAGCATATCGAGCTTGCCGACCCGCGCCTCGGCGGGCTTACGGTGTCGGGCGTTTTCGCAACCAACGACACCGCCGAATTTGCTCACGCCGTGGCGGCCCTTCACGACCTGCGCGTCGAGCGGTCGGACAGCCGCCTGCTGCTGACGCGCCGGTAAAAAATATGTCAGGCAAATCCGTAATTTAATTGCGCGCTGTGGCCCCAGCCAATTTTTTTTCATCTCTGTGTCGGATTTGGACGCTTTCGACGTCTGAAAGGTTGAAGGCGGATGCGACAATCGCGGCGCCACAAGGGGGCGAAACTATGATCTCGAAGGCTATGTTGGGTGCCTGCAGCGCAATGGTCGCTATCGCTGCAAATGTGGCCGAGGCGCGCGAACAGACCGAATATAACATCGATCTTCCTCAACAGGCGCTTGCGCGGTCGCTTCGCGCCGTCGCAGCCCAGACCGACAGCAACGTCGTATTTGCAGGATCGGCCGTCGAGGGGCGGACGGCGCCCGCGCTGAAGGGCCGCTTTACCGCTCGCTCGGCCTATCGCACGCTCCTCAAGGGTTCGAGCCTGACGCTGCGCGAAACGAGCGGCGGCTCGTTCGTCGTAACCGCTGGAGCCGTGGCGCAGGCGTCGACGGCCAATCCGCCCGTTGCGGCGGCCGAACGCGCGCCGGAATATGCTCCGCCGCAGCAGGAAATCGTCGTAACCGGCTCGCAGATCAAGGGCGCGAAGGTCGACGATGTCCTGCCCGTCACCGTGCTGACCGAGGACGATATCGAGACGACTGGCGCGATCACAGGCGACGAACTTTTCCGTTCGATCCCGCAGATCGGGGCGACCCAGTTCAATGACCAGAATACGGTCGGCAGCGCCAACGCGGCGCGCGGCGACGTCGCGTCGATCAACCTGCGCGACCTGGGCACCGGCAACACGCTGCTGCTCATCAACGGCCGCCGCATGGTCCTCAACCCCGGTTTCCAGACCGAACTTCTTGTCCCTGTCGTGTCGCCGAACACCAATACCATCCCGCCGAGCGCGGTGCGCCGCGTCGAAGTGCTGCGCGATGGCGCATCGCCGGTCTATGGCGCCGATGCCGTCGCCGGCGTGATCGACACCCAGCTGCGCGGGCGGTTGAAAGGCGGTTTCGTCAACATGCGGCTCGACCTCGCGAACGAGACGAGCCAATATGAATATGACATCAGCGCGGGCTTCGGCATCGATTTCAATGGCGGCCGCAGCAACCTGACCGTCTATGGCAATTATTTTCACGGCAACCGCGTTCCGGCTTCCGAGCAGGATTTTTCGGCAAGCGACGACCTGCGCCCCTTTTTCGTGGGCACACCGTTCGAGAACGACACCCAGCTGAACAATCGCAGCACAGGCTCGCCCTGGGGTCGCTTCCAGGCGAGCAACCGGATCACGCGCGTTGGCGACGACGATTTCCACATCCAGCCGTGCAGCGTCCTTGCGTCGAACGACACGACCTTCCTGCCGCTGCAGAACGGGCTGTGTGCCGACAACAGCAGCACGACCATCGACACCGCCATCCGCTATGACTCGGCGCCGGTGTCCGACCTTTTTTCGGAGCGCGACCGCTATAATATCTTCGCGCTGTTCAGCCACGAGTTCGACAATGGCCTCGAATTTTATGCCGAGGGCAGCTATTATTATTCGAAGCTCAACCGCAATATCGAGCAGGCGCAGATCCTGGGCGGCGTCCCGATCGGCGTGACGCGGACGGCCTATTACAATCCCTTCGGCGCCCCCGATCCGACCAACCCGAACCGGATCGATCCGCGTCCGGCGGGCATCCCGGCGACCGGATCGACGATCCAGATCATCGGCTATCGTGCGATCGACGCCGGTCCGCGCGAAGTTCAGGTCACCGGCGACAGCATGCGCTTCCTCGCCGGCCTGCGCGGCGAAATCGGTTCGTGGGATTTCGACACCGCGGTCCTTTATACCGAGGCGAACACGACCGACCGCGCGACGCGCATCTCGAACACCCTGTTCCAAGCCGCGATCAACCGCACCGACGCGAGCGCCTATAATCCGTTCAACGGCGGCAGCTTCGAATTTCCCAATTCGATCGACGGGACGCCGAGCAACCAGGCGACGATCGACAGCTTCATCGTCCCCGTCTACCGCATCGGCAAGACGACGCTGGCGCTCGCCGATTTCAAGATTTCGCGTCCCGATCTCTTCACGCTTCCCGGCGGCGACCTTGGCATCGCGGTCGGGGTCGAAGCGCGGCGCGAGACCTTTATCGACAACCGCGACGAGCGGCTCGACGGCACGATCACCTTCACCAATGCGGTGACCGGCGTGGTCGAGCAGAGCGACGTGCTCGGCACCAGCCCCAGCCCCGACACCAGCGGCAATCGCGAAGTCTTTTCGGCCTTTGCCGAGACGTTCATCCCGCTGATCGGTGAGGATATGAATGTTCCGCTCGTCGAGAAGCTGGAAGTTCAGCTTGCGGGCCGCTTCGAACATTTCACCGATGTCGGCAGCACGATCGTCCCGCGCGTCGCGGCGGCGTGGACCCCGTTCGACGGCCTGCTGTTCCGCGGCGCCTGGTCGCTCGGTTTCCGCGCTCCCAACCTCGTTCAGGTCAATGACGTCGGGACAACGCGCAACAATTCGCGCGACGATTATGTCCGTTGTCAGGCCGAGTTCGAAAAGGGCCTCATCTCCAACGTCGGTGCGTGCGGCAACCGCAGCACGACCAGCCTGCGCAGCGGCACCGACCAGCTCGAGCCCGAGGAAACGACCAGCCTGAATTTCGGCGTCGTCGTCTCTCCGTCGTTCATCCCGCGCCTGACGCTGACCGCCGATTATTGGCGCATCAAGCAGACCGGCCTCGTCGGCACGTTCGGCGACCAGAACCAGCTCGCGCTCGACCTTCTCCTTCGCAAGCAGGGCAGCTTTAACCCGAACGTGATTCGCGAGGATCCCGACGCCGACACGCTTGCGCTGTTCGCCGGAACGTCGCTCGCCGCCAACCCGGCGGGCAACGTGAACATCGTCCTCGACCCCTATCTGAACCTCGATAGCCGGACGTCGAAGGGCTATGACTTCGGCGCCTATTACGACCTGCCCGACACGGGGATCGGCGACTTCCGCTTCCGGTTCAACGCCGCGCGGCTCAAGAGCTTTTTCCAGGTCCCCGGCCCCGACGGCCAGCTGCTGCTCGACGCGATCGCCAACGGCGACCTGCCGACCGAAGTCAGCGTCGATGGCATCGGCGAGTTGATGGAACAGGACGGGCGTCCCAAATGGCGTTTTTCGACCTCCGCAATCTGGAGCGTGGGCAATTGGGACGTCAGCTGGTTCGGCAAATATATCGGCAGCTTCAACGACATCAGCGTCACGCAGGACCAGACCGGGGAATTCCTGCGCGTGAAGAGCTGGTTCACGATGAACGCGTCGGTGGCCTATACGGTGACCAACAACACCGCGCTCAACGGGCTGCGGCTGAAGTTCGGCATCAACAACATCCAGAACAAGCGCCCGCCGATCGCCGACGAAAGCTATGGCTATTTCGGCGCCGAGCATAGTGGCAAGCGCCGCGTCTTCTATTTCGAGATGCGCAAGAAGTTCTGAGGTCCGTGATGCGAAATCGGCGCGGCGCAATCAATGGCGGCATCGCCCGCCACGCCCTTTCGCTTGGTGCCGCGGTGGCAGCGGCAGTCCACTTGCCTGCCACCGCGGCACAGCCGCTTCCACAACCCCTTGCCGCCCCGGCAAAGGCCGGATGCGAAAACAGCCGGGTCCGGCTCGATACCGGCTTTCCCACGGGCGCTGCCGCGCGCTGCGAAACGGTGAGCGAGCGCGAGCTGACGATCACCCTCGCCCCCGAAGACGCTCCCCCGATCAATTGCAGCGCCTGGTATGCCTTTCGCCTGACCCCGCAGCCCGAAGCGAAGCGCGGGACCAAGGTGAAGGTCACGCTGGACTATACCGCGTGCGGGCACCGCTACTGGCCCAAGACGAGCAGCGACGGCGTCAACTGGAAGGCGATGCCGAAAAAGGATGTAACGCTGTTCGAGCGCCGCGGGATCAAGCAGGCGCAGCTCAACATCGCCCTTGGTTCCGGACCGCTGTTCGTCGCGGGGCAAGAGATTATTGCGCCATCCACCTATGACCATTGGCTCACCGAAAGCGCACGTCATCCCGACGCCGTCCGCGCGACGCTGGGCAAATCGGCCGAGGGGCGCATCATCGAGCAGTTGACGATCACGTCGGCCGCTGCCGCACCGCGCGAGCAGGTCGTCCTGATCGGTCGCCAGCATCCACCCGAAATTACCGGCGCGCTCGCAATGTTCGCCTTTGTCGACACGATCCTTTCCGACGATCCGGTCGCAAAAGCCTATCGCGCGCGTTTCTCGACGATCGTCGTTCCGATGCTCAATCCCGACGGCGTTGTCCGGGGCCATTGGCGCCACGGAACCGGCGGGCTCGACCTCAACCGAGATTGGGGGCCGTTCACCCAGCCCGAGACTCAGCTCATGCAAAAGCTGCTCGCCGACATCGACGCCGATCCGGCGCGCAAGCTGCGGCTGCTGCTCGACTTTCATTCGACGCAGAAGGATGTCGTCTATACGCTTCCCGACGCAAAAATCACCGATCCGCCAGGCTTCGCGGCTGGCTGGCTTGCGCGCTATCAGGACCGTATGCCGGGGTACAAGGTCGAGCGCGATTCGAGCCACAATCCCGGCCTCCCGACCGCCAAGTCGTGGGTCTATGAGGCCTATCGCGTCCCGACCGCGACCTTCGAGCTCGGCGACGAAACCGATCGCAAGCTCGTCGCGCGCATCGGCAAACAAGCCGCGCTCGCAATGATGGAAACGATGCTGGCTACCCCCGCGCCCTAAGCCCGCGGGGCGCGCTCACTATCGATACGCATTTCACTTGCGCGCGACATTGACGTGGGCAGAGGGCGATCTGCCCTGTTGGCATTTCGAAATTGCAACTCACTCGCAATCTCGTTAAGGGGCGGCAAATTCCCGCACCCGATGGAGATAATATGCGACCCCTGTTGATGCTTACGACCGCCATAGCGGCGTTGTCCGCCCCCGCTGCGCACGCGCTGGAGGCCGACGCCGGTGACGATCAGACGATCCTCGTCGTCGGCAAGTCGCAGGGTTATCAGGCGGTCGATTCGGTCACAGCAACCAAGACCGACACGCCGCTGATCGACGTACCGCAGAGCGTCACCGTCGTGACGCGCGAGCAGCTCGACGATCAGGCGCACCACAGCATCGGCGACGTGCTGCGCTATATCCCCGGCACGACGATCGGCCAGGGCGAAGGCAATCGCGACCAGATTACGCTGCGCGGCCAGAACACGACTGCCGACTTTTTCCTCGATGGCGTGCGCGACGACGTCCAATATTATCGCAATCTCTACAACATCGAACGCGTCGAAATCCTCAAGGGGCCCTATGCGCTCATCTTCGGGCGCGGTGGCGGCGGCGGGATCGTCAACCGCGTGCAGAAGGCGCCGAGCGCCGAGCGCGCCTTTGTCGGCGCTGCGGGTTCGGTCAACAGCTTCGGCGCATGGGACGTGTCGACCGACATCAACGCACCTCTGTCCTCAAACGCAGCTTTCCGCATCAACGGCTTCTACGAGGAACTCGACAATCACCGCGATTATTTCGACGGCAAGCGCTACGCCGTAAACCCCTATGCTGGGGTCGAATTCGCACCCGGCTGGAAGGCGGGGCTCAGCTATGAATATGTGAAGGACGACCGCGTCACCGACCGCGGCATCCCCGCGCTCGCCTGCGCGCAGCCTTGCACGCCCGGGCCGCTCCCCGGCCACCGCGACACCTTCTTCGGGGTTCCCGGCGTCAACCGCACAGGCATCGAGGCGCATATCGTCAAGGCGCGGCTCGACGGCGAGCTTGCGGACAATCTGCAATGGTCGTCGACCTTGCTCTATGGCGACTATGACAAATTTTACACGAACATCTATGCCAATGGCGCGGCGACGGCGCCCGACGGCACGGTAGCGCTGTCGGGCTATACCGACCCGACGAAGCGCGAAAATTTCATCGTCCAATCGAACTTCGTATGGGACGTCGCGCTCGGCGGGGTCGAGAACAAGATCCTGCTCGGCGTAGAATATGGCGAGCAGGATTCGCAGAACCAACGGCGCAACGCCGTGCTGTCGAGCGCTGCGCTCGATCTTTCCAACATCGTCTATCCGACTGTGACGTTCCCGACACTCGCGCGCAGCACCGAATCGACGGTCAAATTCTTCTCCGCCTATGCGCAGGACCAGATTGCGTTCGGCGAGCATGTCGACCTGGTCGTCGGGCTGCGCTTCGACCGTTTCGACATCGCGGGTACAGACTTCATCCCCGATCCCGACCGCAATTTCGCGCGGGTCGATGAAAAAGTCTCGCCGCGCGTCGGGCTGATCGTCAAGCCGCGGGAAAATATCTCGATCTATGGCAGCTACAGCCAGTCGTTCCTGCCGCGGTCGGGCGACCAGTTTCTGTCGCTGTCGACGACGCAGCAAAATCTCGCGCCCGAGAAATTCACCAATTACGAGATTGGCGCCAAATGGGATGTCCGCCCGGGGCTGAGCGCGACGCTCGCGCTGTTCCAGCTCGACCGCACCAATGCGACGACGCCTGATCCGGCGAACCCCGCCAACTCGATCAACGTCGGCGAGACGCGCACCAAGGGCATCGAGGTCGGCCTGGTCGGCCAGATCATGCCGGGTTGGCAGGTGAGCGGCGGCTATTCCTACCAGGACGCAAAGCTGCGCGGGAACGACTTCGTGCGGCTAGGCCAGACGCCGCGCCACCAGCTTGCGCTGTGGAACCGCTATGATTTCGACCGCCGGGTCGGCGTCGGCGTCGGGGTGATCCACCAGTCAAGCCAGTTCGCCGCGATCCGCACCTCGGCAACGACGACGCGGCTGCCGTCCTTTACACGGTTCGACGCGGCGCTCTTCTTCGAGGCAAGCGAGCAGGTTCAGTTCCAGCTCAACGTCGAGAATCTGTTCGACACCGGCTATTTCGCCGACGCGCACAATAACAACAATATCTCGCCGGGGGCGCCGCTGAACGCGCGCTTCACCGCACGCGTCAAATTCTGACTGTCAGGGCGGGTAGCGCGCCGCGCGCTCTACCCGCCCGGCAGCAGCAGGCTCGCGTCGCCGTAGCTGTAGAAACGATAGTCGCTCGCGATGGCGTGCGCATAGGCAGCCTGCATCGTCTCGAGCCCCATCAACGCGCTCACCAGCATGAAGAGCGTCGAGCGCGGCAGGTGAAAATTGGTCATCAGCCCGTCGATCGCTTTGAAACGATATCCCGGCGTGATGAAGATCGCGGTGTCGCCCTCGAACGGCGCGATTGTGCCGTCGTCGCGCGCGGCGCTTTCCAGCAGGCGCAGGCTGGTCGTGCCGACCGCAATCACGCGCCCGCCGGCGGCGCGCACGGCATTGAGCCGTCCGGCAGTGGCGGCGTCGATCCGCCCCCATTCGGCGTGCATGACATGATCGTCGGTATCGTCGGCCTTTACCGGCAGGAAGGTGCCCGCGCCGACGTGCAGCGTCAGCGTTTCGCTGGCTATCCCGGCCGCTTTCAACGAGGCCAGCAACTCAGGCGTGAAGTGCAGCGCCGCCGTGGGGGCGGCCACGGCGCCGTCCTCGCGCGCGAACATCGTCTGATAGTCCGAGCGGTCGGCATCGTCGGTCGCGCGCTTGCCCGCGATATAGGGCGGCAGCGGCATCGTCCCGGCACGTTCGAGCAGCACTTCGACCGGTTCTTCGCCGCCAAAGGCGAGCACGAAGCTGCCGTCGGGCAGGCGATCCTCGGCCACGGCCGCGACGCCCTGGCCGAAATCGACCGTCTCGCCGACGCGCAGCCGCTTGGCGTTGCGGACGAACGCCTGCCAACGCCGCAGGTCGATGCGCTTGTGCAAGGTCGCGCCGATCCGCGCATCGCCGCGCTGCCCCTCGAGTTGCGCCGGGATTACGCGCGTGTCGTTGAAGACGAGGCAGTCACCGGCGCGCAACCGCTGCGGCAAGTCGGCGACGCGCGCGTCGGACAACGCATCACCTTCGACGACAAGCATGCGTGCCGCGTCGCGCGGCCGCGCGGGACGCAGCGCTATGCGTTCGGGCGGAAGGTCGAAATCGAAAGCGTCGACGCGCATGAAACCTCGCGCGGCGCCGCGATCAACGGATCGGCGCGTTGAGCTCGTCGATGCCGATTTGCGGCGCGGCCGGGGCCGGCTGCGCCTCGGTCAGCATCGCGGCCGGCGGCACCGGCTTGTCGTCGGCGGCCACCGAAACCTGAACCATGCGCGACATCACCGCCGGCGGCTCACCGCGATTGATGGCGTCGACATATTGCATTCCCGACACGACACGGCCGAACGCAGTATAGTTGCGGTCGAGCGTGAAGCGCGGCTGGAACATGATGAAGAACTGGCTGTTCGCGCTATTCTCTGCCTGCGCGCGCGCCATCGAGACAGTGCCGCGCAGGTGCGGCGTGGGATTGAATTCGGCTTCGAGGTCGGGAAGCTCCGATCCCCCCTGCCCCGTCGCGGTGGGATCGCCCGTCTGCGCCATAAAGCCGTCGATGACGCGGTGGAACTTCACGCCGTCATAAAATCCCGCGCGCGCAAGCTGTTTGACCCGCGCCACATGGTTCGGGGCGACATTGGGGTAAAGCTGGATGACCACACGCCCGCCCGTCGAAAGGTCGAGGTTGAGCATATATTCCGGATTGCCGATATATTGGTCGGGGGTCATCGCGGGCGCAGCCTCGCCCGTCGCCTCGGCCGCCTGCTCTGCCGGCGCCGCGTCCTGCGCCGCCACCGGCGCGGCAAAAGCGAGCGCCATCGCGGTCAGGGCCAGGGGGCGGAATGTGAATGTCATGCTGGATCGGCCTCTTGTTTGATACGTGGTTTGCGCCCCGTTTGGCGCGCCCTAGCGGGAAAAAGCTGAACGCTCAATGATTGGCATCGGTCGCGATGTCAAAGCTCGCCCTGGCGCAACCCGCGTTCGGCGATGCGCGTCTCGACCGCCGCGCGCACCGCGGGCGTCACGAATTTGTGAATGTCTCCGCCGAAGATCGCGATCTCCTTGACCAAGCGCGACGCAATTGGTTGCAGGCTGACATCGGCCATCAGGAATACCGTTTCGACGCGGTTGTTGAGCTGCTGGTTCATCCCCGCCATCTGATATTCATATTCAAAGTCGGCGACGGCACGCAGCCCGCGAACGATGATCCCCGCGCCTTCGCGTTCGGCAAAATCCATCAGCAGCGAATTGAAACCGACGACGCGGATATCGCCGTCGATGCCCGCGACTTCGCTCTTCACCATCGCGATGCGCTCGTCGTCGTCGAACATCGGCGATTTCGCGATGTTGGTGGTAACGCCGACGATCAGCTGGTCGACGAGCTTCGCCCCGCGCCGGATGATGTCCATGTGGCCGAGCGTGATCGGATCGAACGTCCCCGGATAAACCCCCACCCGCATCAATGGTCCCTTTCCACCACATAGGCCGCGATCGCGCGCAACAGCGCGGCTTCGTCGCCATAGCCCGACAAATGCGCGATGGCCTGCTCGACAAGAAGCCCTGCCTGTTCGCGCGCGCGTTCGATTCCCATCAACGTGACGAAGGTCGCCTTGCCCGCGGCTTCGTCCTTGTGGAGCGCCTTGCCGGCGAGCGCCTCGTCGCCTTCGACGTCCATGATGTCGTCGGCGATCTGGAAAGCGAGGCCGATGTCGCGCGCATAGCCGCGCAGCGGGATGCGTCCGTCGGGGGGGATGCGCGCCAGGATTGCGCCGGCCTCGACCGAAAAGGCGATCAGCGCACCGGTCTTGAGTTGTTGAAGCCGCGTGACCGTCGGCAGGTCGAAATCGGCGGTTTCGGCGGCGAGGTCCATCATCTGCCCCCCCGCCATCCCCGCCGGACCGGCGGCGCGCGCCAGTTCGCGCACCAACTCGCTGCGGACGAAAGGATCGCTGTGCGTCGCCGGATCGACAAGCCATTCGAAAGCGAGTGCGTGCAGCGAATCGCCCGCAAGCACCGCCGTCGCCTCATCAAAGGCGCGGTGAACGGTCGGCTTGCCGCGACGCAGATCGTCGTCGTCCATGCACGGCAAATCGTCGTGGATCAGCGAATAGACATGCATCGCCTCGACCGCCGCGCCGACGCGCAAGCTCAGCGCGCGATCGACATGGAACAGGTCGCCTGCGGCGCGCACGAGCAAGGGGCGAAGCCGTTTGCCCCCCGCGATCGCTGCGTGACGCATCGCCTCGTACAGTCGCGCGCGCGGATCGGCGGGCACGGCGAGCCAGCGCTCGAACAAATCGTCGACACCCGCCGCGACGTCGGCCTGCGCCGCGCGGACCCGCATCGCGGCACTGGCCGTTTCGCCGTCGATCCGCACCGTCATGCGGTCAGCTTTCGCCGAAGGGGGTGGTTCCGGCAGGCTGGCCGTCGGCGCCCAGACTGACCTGCTCGATCCGCGCCTGCGCTGCCGCTAGCCGCGCTTCGCAATGCTGGCGAAGCGCGTGCCCGCGCTCATAGAGCGCCACCGATTCCTCAAGGCTCACATCGCCGCTTTCGAGGCGGCGCACGATTGTCTCAAGCTCGCCCATCGCGGCTTCGAACGACAGCTTGGAAATGTCCGCTTCAGGGGTGTCCGTCATGCCCATGCTTTGGCCCCTTCGCCCCCGTGCGGTCAAGCTTGACGTCGCGCCGCCCTGCTTTAGCCTTTGAGGTCCATCGCATAGAGGAGACATTGGGATGGCTCTGCAGACAATAGCGGCCTTTGGCGCCACCGCGATCATCTTCGGCCTGCTCGATGCCCTCTGGCTGACGCGCGTCGGCCCCAGGCTTTACCGTCCCGAAATCGGCGAATTGCTGATGGACGGCTGGCGCCCGGTACCGGCGCTGGTCTTCTATGGGCTCTATATGGTCGGCATCCAGATCTTCGCGATTGGCCCCGCGCTGGCGGCGGGGAAATGGCAGGTCGCGGCGCAGTGGGGGGCGTTGTTCGGCTTCTTTTGTTACATGACCTACGACCTGACCAATCACGCGACGATGAAGATCTGGTCGCTCAAGATCACCGTGCTCGACATAATCTGGGGCAGCTTTGCGACGGGCTTTGCTGCCGGAGCGGCAGCTTGGCTTGTGCTCACATTCCTGCCGCGCGGCGGCTGAGGGGTTCGCTGCGCTGCAATCGCGATTCGGTTTTTTGCAATTGCTGACGCGAGACGAGCGCGTCATGTTGCATCGCACAATAAAGAGGGGCTTAAAGGCAAGTTTTGTTCAATCAGACAAGGACTTGCACCATGAAAACGATCATTCTGGCCGTATCGGCTCTCGCGACGCTGACGTCCGCCGCCGTCCATGCCAAAGACCCCGACGTCAAGCGGTTCGAGCATGGCGGAAATGTCTATAGCTATACGGTTACATCGACCGACAACGGGCGCGTCATCGAAGGCGTCGAGGAAAAGACGGGCAAGCCGTTCACCCTGCGCGTCGGCAAGCACCGCGTCCGCGGCACCGTCGGGTCGCAGCAGGTCAGCTTCACGCTGCGCGACGTCAAGCCGCTCGACAAGCCCGCGACGACGCTCGCCTCGCGCTGATCGTCGATTTTCGGACCCCATGTGCCACGCGACAGGCACATGGGGTCTGTTCGTTTCGCGCGCGCGCGGCTAAAGGCGCGCCATGACTCAGACTGCAACCGCGCCCGCCTCCGTCATCACCCCCGAGATCGTCGCCGAACACGGCCTCTCGCCGGAAGAATATGAGCGCGTGCTCCACGCGCTCGGGCGCGAGCCGAACCTTGTCGAGCTTGGCATTTTCTCGGTCATGTGGTCCGAGCATTGCAGCTACAAAAGCTCGCGCATCCATTTGAAGAAACTGCCGACCGAGGCGCCGTGGGTGATCTGCGGTCCCGGCGAGAATGCCGGCGTCATCGACATCGGCGAAGGCCCCGAGAGCAAGAAGCTCGCCGCGATCTTCAAGATGGAGAGCCACAACCACCCGAGCTACATCGAACCCTATCAGGGCGCGGCTACGGGCGTCGGCGGCATTTTGCGCGACGTCTTCACCATGGGCGCGCGCCCGGTCGCGAACCTCAACGCGCTGCGCTTTGGCCGCCCCGACCATCCGAAGATGCGTCACCTGATCTCGGGCGTCGTCCACGGCATCGGCGGCTATGGCAATTGCGTCGGCGTGCCGACCGTCGGCGGCGAGGTCAATTTCCACAAAGCCTATGACGGCAATATCCTCGTCAATGCGATGACAGTCGGCGTCGCCGAGCAGGACAAGATCTTCTATTCGGCGGCCTCGGGCGTCGGCAATCCGATCGTCTATGTCGGGTCCAAAACCGGCCGCGACGGCATCCACGGCGCGACGATGGCGTCGGCCGACTTCGGCGAGGATGCCGAGGAAAAGCGCCCGACGGTGCAGGTCGGCGATCCCTTCACCGAAAAATTGCTGATCGAGGCGTGCCTCGAGCTGATGGCGTCGGACGCGATCGTCGCGATCCAGGACATGGGCGCAGCCGGGCTTACGTCATCGTCGGTCGAAATGGCGTCGAAGGGCGGCGTCGGCCTCCACCTCAAGATGGACGATGTGCCGCAGCGCGAGACGGGCATGACAGCCTATGAGATGATGCTGTCGGAAAGCCAGGAGCGGATGCTCATGGTCCTGAAGCCCGGCAAGGAAGACTTCGCCAAGGCGATCTTCGAGAAATGGGAACTCGACTTCGCGGTCATCGGCACCGTCACCGACACCGGCCGCATGGTGCTCGAACATCATGGCGAGATCGTCTGCGACATCCCGCTCGCCCCGCTCGCCGACGATGCCCCGCTCTACGACCGGCCGCACGTTCCGACGCCGAAGCAGGCCGACCTCACCAACGTCCCCGAAACCTCGGACGTCGCGGCCGACCTCAAGGCCCTGATGGGCACCCCTGACATCGCGAGCCGTCGCTGGATCTGGGAGCAATATGACAGTCAGGTCGGCGGCGATACCGTGCAGACCGGCGGCGACGCCGCGCTCGTCCGCATCCACGGGACGAACCGCGCGCTGGCGATGAGCACCGACTGCACCCCGCGCTATTGCTACGCCGACCCGTTCGAGGGCGGCAAGCAGGCGGTCGCCGAAACATGGCGCAACATCAGCGCGGTCGGCGCGACGCCGCTCGCGATCACCAACTGCCTGAACTTTGCGAACCCGCAGCGCCCCGAGATCATGGGGCAGATCGTCGGCTGCCTCGACGGCATGGCTGCGGCGTGTCGCGCGCTCGACTATCCGATCGTCTCGGGCAACGTCAGCCTCTATAACGAGAGCAAGGCGACCGGCGGCGGCAGCGCGATTCTGCCGACCCCCGCAATCGGCGGCGTCGGCGTGATCGACGATCTGTCGAAGGCCGTCGGCATCGGCTTCAAGCAAACCGGCGACATCGTGCTCGCGGTCGGCGAACGCATGGGGCACCTCGGCCAGTCGGCGTGGCTGCGCGAAATCCACGGACGCGAGGAAGGCCCGCCGCCGCCGGTCGACCTGAAGGCCGAAAAGCGCACGGGCGACTTCATCCGTGCGAGCATCAATGCCGGCTGGATAACGGCGTGCCACGACGTCTCCGACGGCGGCGTAGCGGTGACGCTCGCCGAAATGGCGCTCAAGTCGAACATCGGCGTTCTCGTGAGCGAAGAACAGCCGTTCGGTGTCGCCGAAAGCTTCTTCGGCGAGGATCAGGGGCTTTATCTCGTCACCGTCTGCGACACCTGCCTCGCCGATTTCCTCGACGCCGCAGGCCGCGCGGATGTGCCGGTCGACCCGCTCGGCCGCACGATCAGGGACCGGATCGTCTTCGAACTGCCCGAGAGCGACCATCAGGTGACGCTCGCGGAACTGCGCGAGGCATATGAAGGGTTTTTCCCGAAGCTGATGGGGGCGGATGCGGCGCTGGCTTAGTATCCTCACCTCATCATTCCGGCGAAGATGGATGAATTGCGGAAAGGATAAGGCGATGAGCACCCACATCGGCATCGGCGGCTGGACCTACGAACCATGGCGTGCGACCTTTTACCCGCCGAAGCACCCGCAGAAACGCGAACTCGAATATGCCGGCGAGCATCTGACGGGCATCGAGATCAACGGCACCTATTATGGCAGCCAGAAGCCCGAAAGCTTCGCGAACTGGGCGGCATCGGTCCCCGACGGGTTCAAGTTCAGCGTCAAGGCGTCGCGTTTCTGCACCAACCGCAAAATACTCGCCGACGGCGCGGCATCGGTCGAGAAATTCCTGACGCAGGGACTGACACGGCTCGGCGACCGGCTCGGTCCGATCCTCTGGCAGTTCATGGCCACCAAGAAATTCGAGCGCGACGATTTCGCGCGCTTCCTCGACCTGCTTCCGGAATGTCAGGACGGGCTGCCGTTGCGCCACGCGCTCGAGGTGCGCCACGAAAGCTTTCGCGATGCTGCCTTCGTCGACCTCGCGCGCGAGCGGAACGCGGCTATCGTCTTTGCCGACAGCGACGAATTTCCGTGCATCGACGAGCAGACTGCCGACTTCACCTATGCGCGGCTGCAGCGCAGCACCGACGATGTCGCAACCGGCTATGACGATGGCGCGCTAGATCATTGGGCGGGCCGCGCGCGCGAATGGGCCGCGAACGGGCGCACCGCCTATGTCTTCTTCATTTCCGGCGCGAAGGTCCGCAACCCGGCAGCCGCGCAGGCGCTGCTCGCGCGATTGCAACCGAGCGGCTGAGCCTCAGGCCGCCTTCGCGAGCTGCGGTGGTGTCGCCGCTTCAGCCGCCTTCTGCCCTAACAGGTCATATGGGTCGATGCCGTCGGCGCGCATCATCGCGTGGACCTGCTTATAGGTCGCTGGCTCGGCGATCCCAAGCCGCGCGCGCGCGACGTCGAGCGGTTCGGCAAGCAGCGCGGCAATATCCTGATGCGCAATCGGCTGCGCGGCGCGGCCGATGCGCTGGCCTTCGCGGACGGCGGCATAGATCGGATAGCGATTTCCGAATCCCTTGCGGATTTCGCGCGCGCCCGCCCAGGCGATAAACAGCGTGCCCCAACTCGGGTTCTGGCTGTAGGAAAAGGCGAGCACGCATTGTTCGCCCAATGCGTCGCGGCCATAGCCGGTCAGGATATGGAACAGGTCGTGCGTGTCGCGCAGCCGGTTGCCATAGAGTTCGAGCATATCGTCGTAGCGCGGCTGGCCGCGGCGGAATTTGTCGAATTCATCGACGAGCCCCTGCGCCGTCAACCCCTCGCGCTCCATGAAATCGACATAAGTGCGCCCGACGCTGCCCTCGGGCAGCTTGCGCAGCGCATCATGATTGTCGAGCATCGCCGGGAGGTAGGGGCGCTCGGCCAGCTGCTTCTGTCCCTCGGGCGTCGCAAAAAACGCCTGCGTCGCCTTTTCGAAGCGGCGGTCGCGCAGCGCCTCGATGATGTGGAAGACCTGTTCGGTGTCTTCCTTGTCCGCGATCAGCTTGCGGAAATGGCGCCACGCCTTGAGCGGGCGGAATCCGGTGTCGGTGCGATCGGGATGGGAGAGCGGGATAGTGGTCATGGTGAACCTCTTCAGCGAATCCTTGCAATATCCCGATAGCATTACTGACATAAATGTCAATATAGCATGAACGCGCTGGTCCAGTCGAAAGCGGCACGCTACACCCGCGGCATGAAGCCGCACGCGACGATCCCCTATACCGCCCTCCCCGCCATGTCCGATGCCGAGCGGATCGCCGCCGCCGAGGCGTTTCGCGACCATGTTGGCAAACGCCGTACCTGTCGCATGTTCACCGATGCGCCTGTACCGCGCGCCGTGATTGCGGCGGCGATCGAAGCCGCGGGAACCGCGCCTAGCGGCGCGAACCACCAGCCCTGGCATTTTGCCGCGATATCCTCGCCCGAGGTGAAGCACCGCATCCGCCTCGCAGCCGAGGAAGAGGAAGCGGCCTTTTATGCGAGCCGCGCCGGACAGGAATGGCTCGAAGCGCTCGCGCCGCTCGGGACCGACGAGGACAAGGGATTTCTCGATTTGGCGCCGTGGCTGATCGTCGTGTTCGGTCAACGGCGCGGCGGCATCGAGCCCGGCGAATCGCGGCAGAATTATTATGTCACCGAAAGCGTCGGGATCGCGTGCGGACTGCTGCTCACCGCGCTCCACAACGCCGGGCTCGCGACGCTGACGCACACACCCTCGCCGATGGGGTTCCTGCGCGACATTTGCGGGCGCCCCGCCAACGAAAAGCCGCTGATGCTGGTTGTCGCCGGACACCCTGCGCCCGACGCAACGGTGCCCGTTCACGCGACGCGCAAAAAGCCGCTCGATCAGATCGCATCTTGGCTGTAGCATTGCAATAACACAGCCGGAGAACGCCATGTCTGCCACCACCGCGCCCGCATCGACCCGCCTCGTGACGCTCGACGCGCTGCGCGGTTTTGCAGTGATGGGCATCCTTGCGATGAATATCGTCGCCTTTGCAATGCCCGAGATGGCCTATCTTTCGCCCAAAGCCTTTGGCGGCACGTCGCCAAGCGATATTGCGGCATGGGGATTTGGTTTCCTGCTGGTAGACGGCAAGATGCGCGGCCTCTTTTCGATCCTGTTCGGCGCAAGCATGTTGTTGATCGTCGATCGCGCGGACGCGCGCGGAAACAACCCTCGGTCGGTCCATTATCGTCGGATGTTCTGGTTGGCGGTCTTTGGGCTGTGCCACTATTTCTTCATCTGGTGGGGTGACATTTTGTTCCTCTATGCCGCGGTTGGCTGCGTCGCATTCGGCTTCCGGCGCTGGGAGGCGCGGCGGCTGATCAAATGGGCTCTCGGCCTCTATACTTTGGGCGTTGTCCTGACATCGCTGTTCTTCGGCGCACAGCTCGCCGTCGCGAGCGCCGCCGATGATCCGACCTCGCCGTTTGTCGAAGCGGGGCGCGAAGTCCGCGCCGAATATGCCAAGATCGACCGGGAGGCGATCGACGAGGTTGCACTCTATCGCGGCGGATATGCCGCGATCGTCGACGAGCGACTGGGGAATGCCGTCAATCCTTTCATCGGCGTCATAATGATGATGCTCGAAACGCTCCCGATGATGATGCTGGGCATGGCGCTGTTCCGAAACGGGTTCCTGACCGGCGACTGGACCACCGACGCCTATCGGCGGATCGTCTGGCGCTGGCTGCCGCCGGGCACAGTGCTGACATTGATCGTCGCATGGCTCCAATGGCGTTCGGGCTTTGATTATATCGTGGCGGTCAACGCCTTTTTGGCGTGGGCGGCGCCGGGCCGGTTGATGATGACGATTGCTTATGCCGCGCTGCTGTTGCTGCTGGTCCGGCGCTACGCCGACAGCGGCGGCATCGCGCGTGTCGCGGCTGCCGGACGGACGGCATTTTCAAACTACCTCGGCACCAGCATCGTGATGACGACGATCTTCTATGGCTATGGGCTCGACCTGTTTGGCCAGGTCGATCGCTGGACGCTCTATTTATTCTGCATCGGAATGTGGGCGGTCATGCTGCTGTGGTCGAAGCCCTGGCTCGACCGCTTCGCCTATGGCCCGCTCGAATGGCTGTGGCGCACGCTCGCCCGCGGAAGCCTGCAGCCGATGCGCCGCGTTCCGGGATTTCAGTAGCTGACGGCGCGCCCGAAGGTCGTCGGGCGGCGCTGGACGAGCGGGTTCGCTTCGCGCTCGAGCGCGCCTAGCGTTTCTTCGAACAATGCGCGCAGGCCGACGACGCGCGGCAGATATTCCTCGGGGCTGACCTGTGCCTCGACGCAGCGCCGCGCAAACATTTCGATATCCTCGGACAATTGGCCCAGGCGTTCGGCACCGAACTGACGCGCTTCGCTTTTCAGCGTGTGCGCCGGCATGACGAGACCCCGCGCATCACGGGCGCGCATCGCCTCTTCGATCGCCGCGACCGACTTGGTCCCGTCCTCGCGAAAATAGCCCAGAATCCGCACAAACGCCGCACCCAACTGCGCGCGCGTCGCACGAAATTCATCCCAATCGACCAGGATTTCGTCCAATGTTGCGTCCCTCGGTGTTCAAGTCGGTCTTGGTCCCGACATGGGTGATGCCAAAAGGGGGTAAAAAAGAGGTTACGCGGAGGCTCTCCGAACGCCGAAGCCGTCCCGTTTCGGGTCAGTCGCGCCGGACGCGCCAACGCCCCTCGCCCTCGGCATCGCTGCGCAGCTCCACGCGCCAGCCATGTTCGGCGGCCAGCGCCGCAACTTCGCGGCCCGCTTGCGGATCGTCGGCGAGCAGCAGCACGTCGCGCGCGTCGCGCATCGCGCGTGCAAGGCGGAGCGCCGGCCAGGGGCAGCGCATCCCGCGTGCATCGACGGTCAACGCGGCGGCATCACTCGTCATAGGGGTTGCGCGCGTTGCGGAAATTGAGGCGCACGGGCACGCCCTGGAATCCCAGCTCCTTACGCATCCCGTTGACCAGATAGCGTTCATAGCTGCCCGGCAATGCATCGGTGCGCGTCCCGAAAACCACGAAGGTTGGCGGCCGCGTCCGTGCCTGTGTGATATAGCGCAGCTTGATCCGCTTGCCGCCCGGCGCCGGTGGCGGGTTTGCCTCGACCGCGCGCTCGAACCAGCGGTTGAGCCGCGCGGTCGAGACGCGATTCGTCCAGATGTCGCGCTGTTCGAAGGCGACGCGCACCAGCGTGTCGATGCCCTTGCCGGTCGCGCCCGAAATGCTGAGCAGCGGCACGCCCTTGACCTGGCTCAGCCCGTCGTCGAGCGCGGCGCGCACGCCATTGAACAGCGATGACGGATCTTCGGCGACGTCCCATTTGTTGAGCGCGACGATCAACGCACGCCCTTCCTCTAGAACCTTGTCGGCGATGCGCAGATCCTGCGCCTCCAGCCCCTTGGTCGCGTCGAGGAGCAAGACGACGACCTCGGCGAAATCGACCGCGTGCAGCGCGTCGGCGACCGACAATTTTTCGAGCTTGTCCTGCACCTTTGCGCGCTTGCGCATGCCTGCGGTGTCGAAAAGCTGGATCGGGTGGATCTCGCCATTCTTCTCCCACTGCCAATCGACACGGATCGAATCGCGCGTGATTCCGGCTTCGGGACCGGTAATCAGTCGGTCTTCGCCGATCATCCGGTTGATGAGCGTCGATTTGCCCGCGTTGGGGCGCCCGACGATTGCGAGCTTGAGCGGCCCAAGCGGAGCATCCTCGTCCTCTTCCCGCTCTGCCGCCTCCTGCCCTTCCATGAACGGCTCGACGATCGGCCGGAGCGCGTCGAACAATTCCACGAGACCCTCGCCATGTTCGGCGCTGAGCGCGATCGGCGAATCGAAACCGAGCGCATAGGTTTCCATAAGGCCAGCCTCGCCCTGCTTGCCCTCTGCCTTGTTCGCGCAGAGGATGATCGGCGTGTCCTCGCTGCGCAGCCAGCGCGCGATTTCCTCGTCGAGCGGAGTGACGCCAGCGCGCGCATCCACCATGAACAGCGCGGCATCGGCCTCGCGCACCGCTTTTTCAGTCTGGACGCGCATGCGCCCGGGCAGCGTCGCCGCATCCTGATCCTCGAATCCGGCGGTGTCGACGATCAGGAATTCGAGTCCGAGCAGCTTTGCATCGCCCTCGCGCCGGTCGCGCGTAACGCCCGGCTGGTCGTCGACAAGCGCGAGGCGCTTGCCGACCAGCCGGTTGAACAAGGTCGATTTGCCGACATTGGGTCGGCCGACAATGGCGACCGTCGCGGATCGCGCCATCTTCTTATCCTATCTGTCGGCGAAGCCGTCCGCTCCGCCCCTGTTACCGCCAGGCGGTGATGCGCCCGTCGTCCGCCAGAATATAAAGCATGTTGTTCGCGACAACCGGCGACTGCGACAGCGACGATTTGAACTCGGTCGTTGCCAGCACGCTGCCGTCGGTCGGCGAAAATTCGGCCAACTGTCCTTCGCTGTTCACCGCGATCAGGCGGTTCCCGGCGAGGATCGGTCCCGTCCAGCGGATCGGGTCCTTTTTCTTCTTTTCGGTTTCGACGCGAAAGCGCGCGAGCTGTTGCAGCCAGCGGACGCGACCGGTGTTGCGCGCCACGCAGAGCAGCTTGCCGTCGTCAGTCATCGCATAGACCCACTCGCCGACCACGTAAGGCGTCGAAATTCCGGCGATCGAAATTTCCCAGCTGCGCTGGCCGGTGACAAGCTCATAGCTTGCCATGCGGCCGCCCTGACCGAGCGCAAAGACGCGCCCGCGATCGATGACCGGATCGGCATCGACGTCGGAGAGCGTCGAAACCGACAGCGCCATCGACGTGCGCGCCAGCGCGTCTTCCCACAGGTCGCGGCCATTTTCGTAGCGATAGGCCTGGACCTCACCCGACGAATAGCCCGCAACGATCGTGCCCTGCCCGGCGGCGGGCGAGCCCGCACCGAAGATGCTGCCCGCTTCGAGCGACGCCGTCGCCTGCCACTGCACCGCGCCGTTGGCGGCGTTGAGCGCGAAAATCTGATTGTCCTGGCTGATCACAAAGACGCCGCCGAATGCGATCGTCGGCGCGCCGCGCAGCGGACCTGCCGGTTTGACCTTCCAGATCACCGATCCGTCGGCGACATTGAGCGCGGCGACATCGCCGACGCCGCTCGTCGCATAGACGACATTGCCGTCGATCCCTGCTCCGCCGCCAAACAGCGAATCCTTGAAGTCCTTGCCGGTGCTGCCGATCGCGGTGCTCCAGAGCTTCGCGCCCGTGTCCGCTGCGAAAGCCGTGACGACCGCGTCGGTGTCGACAACGAACAGGCGATTATCGGCGACGACCGGCGACGAGGCCAGCCGCTGCTTCTTGGTGTTGCCAGCGATGCTCGCCTGCCAAACCTGGCTGCGCGCCGCGCCAAGCGCCGGGTGCCCCATCGACTTCGACGCATTGCCACCCGACTGTGCCCAAGCGGCATTCACCACAGGCTCGGGCAGGACGACTGCGATGCCCGCAGTGGCCGGATCGACCTTGATGCTGTTGTCGTTCGACAGGATCGAAACGCGCTCGCCGACCGTTGGCGTTCGCGGCCCGCCGTCGCCTTTGAGAGCGCCGCACGCAGCGAGCGGCAGCGCGATGAGGGCAGTCGTCAATATCTTGAGCTTGGTCCGCATTTATTCGGCATCCCCATTCGTTGAAGGCGTCGTGGCGCCCTTCGTGTCGGTTCCCGCTTCAGCCTTTGCGCTGTCCTCGGCGCGGTCGGCGACCGCATCGACGCCGAGCATGCCCGCCATCTGGACGCTGCGCGACTGCAGCGATTTCGGAATATCGTCGAGTTTCGCAATCTGGCCATAAAGCGCACCGGCGCGGTCATATTGGCCGAGCTGATAATGCGCGATCGCGCTGAGTTCGGCGGCGCTCGCGAACCAGCTCGAGGCCGGGTCCTTGGCATCGACCATCGGCTTCATGCGCGCGATTACCGCCTCGGGCTTCAGCGTGTCATATTCGAAAACCGTTTGACGGATGCGCGCGAGGTCGCGGAGCGCCGGATCGACGTCGGCATCGCCCGCCAGCGTTGCCATCATCGCGGCAGCGCCCTTCAGGTCGCCGGCCTCGGCCTTCATATTCGCCTGTTGAATGAGCGCCGCCGCGCGGTAGGCGCCCTCGCCGCTGGCTTCGAGTGCCTTGAGCTCGCTCGTCGCCGCCTGCGGCTGTCCGCTGCTCAGCTTTTCAAATGCGGCGAGAAGTTCTTCGGCTTTTTCTCCGCGCACGCTGTCCTGATGATGCCCCCAGTACAGATAGCCGCCAAAGGCCAACAGCCCTGCGACCGCCACGCCGACGACCCAGCGGCCATAGCGCTGCGCGAAGGATTGCAGCTGGTCCTTGCGAACCGCTTCATCGACTTCCTGCAACAGGGCCGAATTATCTGTCGGGCTCAGCGCCAATCAAACCTCCATCCAACACAAGGGCCGCAAGGCCGGCCGACTCCTTAGCGACGGCGCCCGCAAAGGCCAAGCGATTCACTTGTCCCTCAGCCGCAACGTCAAATCCTGTCGGCTTTAACGTCAACCGGCGTAAATCTGTTCCTCTGTCGGGAATGAACGGGACCTGACCTGATCCGCATATTCCTTGACCGCGTCGGTAACGACATCGGCCATATTGCCATAGCGCTTCACGAATTTGGGGACGCGTTCGAACATGCCCAGCATGTCGTCGGTAACGAGGACCTGGCCATCGCATTGCGCCGACGCGCCGATCCCGATGGTCGGGCATGCCACCTTGTTGGTGATTTCGACAGCGATCGATTCGAGGACGCCCTCGATGACGATCGAAAAGGCACCGGCTTCGGCGACCGCAACGGCATCGTCGACGATCGAGCGCGCCTCCTCGTCGCTCTTGCCGCGTACGCCATAACCGCCGAGGATATTCACCGCCTGCGGCGTCAGCCCGACATGGCCCATCACGGGGATGCCGCGCTGGGTCAGGAACTCGATCGTCGGCGCGAGTACCTTGCCGCCCTCGACCTTCACCGCGGCCGCGCCGGTTTCTTTGAGCAGGCGCGCGGCATTGTCAAAAGCGTGCTGGGGGCTGCCCTCATAGCTGCCGAAGGGCATGTCGACGATCACGGCGGCATGAAAACTGCCACGGACGACGGCGGCGCCGTGCAGCGCCATCATGTCCATCGTCACACCGACGGTATGCGGCATGCCATAGATGACCTGCGCCAGCGAATCGCCGACGAGCAGCATGTCGCAATGCGGATCGAGCAGTTGCGCCTGCCGCACCGTATAGGCGGTGAGCATGACGATCGGCTCGCCGCCCTTGCGCTGGCGGATACGCGGAACGGTCAGCCGCTTCATCGGCTTGGGCGTGGGATTGGCGCGGCTCGTCGAGGTGTCGAGCGTGAGCGTTTTCGGCGTCGTGGACATGGGGCGCGGGCTTAGCGGTTTATGTTGCGGCGCGAAAGGTTGGAGATTGACCGAGGTATATTATACTTGACTCGATGTTCGATATTTTTTACATGATGTATATCAAAGAATGCATGGAGGTTCGGATGTCCTTTCGCGAAAAGACCCACTGGGTCGCGCTTGTCGCGTTGCTCGGCGCCTTTGGATGGTATTTCGCCAATTATCCCTGGAGCATCGTCGATACGCGCGCGGGCGTCTATGCCGCGGTCGGGATGCTGATTCCGGTCACCATCATCTTCCTCATACCGATGGTCATCGGTTCGGCGTGGTTCGCTATCCGATCGCCCAAAGAGGCCAATCTGAAGGAAGACGAGCGTGAAAAGACCATCCACATGCGCGGCACGCACCTCGCCTATTATCCGCTCGTGCTCGGTATCTGGGCCAATATCGTCGCGATGATCAACGGCAACAGCGGCGGCGTGATGCTCAACATTCTGCTCGCGACGCTCGTTGCTGCCGAACTCATCCGCGTCGGTTCGCAGCTTTATTACTACCGTCGGGGCTATTGAGAGATGGCGCGCCTTCCCTTCACCAACGACATCCGTACGCTGCGTTTCCTCAGCAACGAGATGACGCAGGGCGAACTCGGCGAGCGGGTCGGAGTTACGCGGCAAACGATCGCCGCGATCGAACAGGGCAAATATTCACCCTCGCTCGAGGTTGCCTTCCGCATCGCGCGCACCTTCGGCAAACCGCTCGAAGAGGTGTTTCAGTGGACCGAGCCGGAGAAATAATGGCTATCGGTCACGCACCGCTGGCACCGCTTCGCGCACATTGTCGCTGAACAGCCCGTCGATGCCGGTCGCCAGATAGGCACGGATCTCGCCCGCCAGATCGCCATGGCCGCCAGGACTGATCCCGCCCTTGTGGCCGAGCGGCAGGAAATAATTCTCGCGGCGAAAGGTCCAGGGATGGACCTTCAGCCCCGCGGCATGGGCGTCGCGCACCAGCGTCGTCGGCGATCCGAGCGACCCGAGCGCCGTGCGCGGGATTATCATTGTCTTGTTCGGTCCGATTCCGTCGGCATAGGCAGCAATCGCTTTCAGCCCCTCGGGCGACGCCATGGCGGCATAGCTCGTTCCGGGTATATCGGCCGGACCGCCTTCGGCTTCCATCAACTGGATCAGCGGCAGGTCGCTCTTCGCCCGCAGCGCCTTCAGATTGCCGACCTCGAAACTCTGAATGAACAGCGGCGCTGCGCGTCCGCGATAGCCATAAGCATCGAGGAGCGCGAGCAGCGGAGCTTCATGCGGCAAGCCGATCGATGCGAAATAGCTCGGGTGCTTGGTTTCGGGATAGACGCCGACGGGCGTTTCGCGCCCCATGTTCGCCTCGGCAAGGAAGGCGAGAATTTCTTCGAAAGTCGGCACGTCAAACGCGCCGTCACTGTCGGTCGAGCGCAATTGCGGAAGCCGCTCCTTCGCACGCAGCGTCTTGAGTTCGGCGAGCGTGAAATCTTCGGTGAACCAGCCGCTCACCTCGCGCCCGTCGATCGTCTTGGTCGCGCGGCGCGCGGCAAATTCGGGACGGTCGGCGACGTCGGTCGTTTCCGAAATCTCGTTCTCGTGCCGCGCGACGAGCACCCCGTCGCGGGTGAGCACGAGGTCGGGTTCGATGAAATCCGCGCCTTGCTCGATCGCCAGCTTGTACGCCGCAAGCGTATGTTCGGGACGTTCGCCCGACGCCCCGCGATGCGCGATGACGATCGCAGCCTTTCCGTCGAGGGTGGGTTGCGTTGCCATTTCGTCGTCAGTCGCGCACGCCGCGAGCAGCAGCGCGAGCGCCGCGGCGCACCGCGCGATCATTCGGCAAAGCGTGCCTGCCAGTCAGCTTCGGAAAAGCCGACGCTGACGCCGCGCTCCGATTCGACCACGGGCCGTCGGATCATCGCAGGCTGGTCGAGCATCAACCTCCTGGCCTTCGCGGCGTCGAGATCGGCCTTGTCGGCGTCGGACAGCTTGCGAAAAGTCGTTCCACTCTTGTTGAGCAGCTTTTCCCAACCCAGCGCGTCCATCCATCGCTGGAGCCGCGCGTCGTCGAGCCCGTCCTTGCGGAAATCATGGAACGCATGAGGGATGCCCGCCGCGTCGAGCCAACGCCGCGCCTTTTTCACAGTGTCGCAGTTGGGAATGCCGAAGATTGTCAGTGCCATGCGGCCGTCATAGCGACGCTCGCTCGGCAATGCGAGTGTTTGCGCTCGCCAATTTGCCGCGCAGCGCGCGTGCAAATCCCTCGTGCAGGCTCGCCGCGACGTCGGGATTGGCAGCGAGATAGGCTCGCAGTGCAGCGGCGGGAACGAACCACAAGCGCGCGTTGCTCGTCAGCACGACCGTTCCGGTCGCATTCGACCCGTCGATCACGGTCGCCTCGCCAATCAGCGCCCCGTCGGCAACCACTCCGACATCATTGCCATCGCGCTGGACCGACGCCGTGCCATCAGACAGGTAAAAGAGGCTGGGAGCCGCTTGATTCTCACGGATCAGCACTTCGCCCCGCCGCGCGGTAATCCAGTGCCCCTGATCGATGAGCGCGCGGGCCGTGGCAAGCGGCAACCCGTCGAAGTGCGCGCGGCGCAGTTCCTCTTCCTCGGGTGTGAATTTCACATGCGCGTCGCGCAGCCACAGACGCGCGATGAGTGCAAGGTTGACGATCAGGATCGCGAGTATCAGCAGCGTATAGCCGAGCCCCTGCCATCCGAATATCGCGACGGGCAATGCGAGGAGTGCGGCGACGGCGAGCCCCAGCCGGACGTGGTCGACGCGCGCGACCAAACTTGCCACAAGGAGCACAAGGAGTGCGCCATAGCCCAGCAAGGCAGGATCGAAGTTGGCCATAACAATTCTTTTTTGCGGCGAGACCCTGTTCGGGTCACTAATTCCATTACGTTACCGATTACCGAACGCCTTGACGTTTTCCCCGGAACATCCGCCACTTTCTGAAACAAACTAACATTTTCAGACAGGAAAGGAAAGCAATGCTGCCCAAACGGGGCGGCGATGCTAATTCTCCAACCTTGCGCCCCGCGGCTATTCGCGCCATTGCGGCGCGCGAGTCGCGTTTCGGCCCATTTGGAACTAGAAGACCCTTGATATGACGAAGACTTGGCAACCGCATAGCTGGCGCACGCACGAAGCCCGCCAGCTTCCGACCTATAATGACGCGGCGGCGCTCGCGGCGGCCGAAGGCGAACTTGCGAATTATCCGCCGCTGGTCTTTGCAGGCGAGGCGCGCGAACTGACGAGCGAACTCGCGCGCGTGGCGGAGGGCAAGGCCTTCCTTCTCCAGGGCGGCGACTGCGCCGAAAGCTTTGCCGAATTCCATCCGAACAATATCCGCGACACATTCCGCGTGATCCTGCAGATGGCGGTGGTCCTGACCTTTGCCTCGAAGATGCCCGTGGTGAAGCTCGGCCGGATGGCGGGACAATTCGCCAAGCCGCGCTCGGCCGACATGGAAGAAGTGAACGGTGTCGCGCTGCCCAGCTATCGCGGCGACATCATCAACGACATCGCCTTCGAGGCCGCGGGCCGCGAGCCCGATCCGCGCCGCATGGTGCGCGCCTACAGCCAGGCGGCGGCGACGCTCAACCTGCTGCGCGCCTTCGCCGGCGGCGGCTATGCGAACCTGCATCAGGTCAACGCCTGGACGCACGATTTCATGGACCGCAGCCCGTGGGCCAAGAAATATCAGGAAACCGCCGCGCGCATTTCCGAAGCGCTTGCCTTCATGGAAGCGTGCGGAGTGACGCCCGAAACCGTGCCGCAGATCAAGGGCACGAGCTTTTACACCAGCCACGAGGCGCTGCTGCTCCCCTATGAGCAGGCGCTCACGCGGCAGGACAGCCTGACCGGCGGCTGGTACGACACCTCGGCCCATTTCCTGTGGGTTGGCGATCGCACCCGCTTCGAAGGGTCGGCGCATATCGAATATCTGCGCGGGATCGGCAATCCGGTCGGGATGAAATGCGGCCCGAGCCTCGAAGCCGATACGCTGCTGCGGCTCCTCGACACGCTCAACCCCGATCATGTGCCGGGGCGGATGACGCTGATCACCCGTTACGGCCACGACAAGATCGAGGCGCACCTGCCCAGGCTGGTGCGCGCGGTGAAGGAATCGGGGCACCCCGTCGTCTGGTCGTGCGACCCGATGCACGGCAATGTCATCAAGACCTCGACCGGCTACAAGACGCGCCCGTTCGAACGCATCCTCGCCGAAGTGCGCGGCTTCTTTGCCGTCCACCGCGCCGAAGGCACGCATGGCGGCGGCATTCACATCGAGATGACCGGCCAGAATGTCACCGAATGCACCGGCGGCGCGATGGACGTGACCCAGATGGATCTTGCCGACCGCTATCACACCCACTGCGACCCGCGCCTCAACGCGGGGCAATCGCTGGAGCTCGCGTTCCTGCTTGCCGAAATGCTCAATCAGGAAATGAGCGACCGCGCCAAACAGGCGGCATGACCGAGCGGCGCGTCGTTGTCCGTCACGAGGCGATCCGCAACGGGATCGGCTTTGGCAGCGCGCTCGCCATCGCGATCAGTTTCACCACGCACCAGTCGGTGCTGTGGGCGATCATCCACGGTATTTTCAGCTGGTTCTACGTCGCCTATTTCGTCCTGACCCGCTGACCGGACCTTATTTCCCCGGCCACCGTTTCGTGTCGGCAAACGCCCGGCCGAGGCCGACGTGGAGATCGGCGTCCTCCGCAGCACCGCCAAGCTCGATGGCCTCGGAATAATTGTCGCCGGGCTTGTGATAGTCGCTGCCCAGGAATTTCTGGAGCAGCGTCATGTCCGAAAAGCTGCCGCCCGCCATCAGCGACGTCACGCCCTTGGCCCCCAATGCCCAGCCGTCCTGGCGCTGGATGAAGGCGTCGGCCTCGCCGTCCTCGTCGAGCTTGCGGCCGAGTTTCGTCGCGACCTCGCGCACGACTGCGTCATAGGCGGGCTTGCCGCGCCCGATCGTCGCGACGGGGGTGCCGCGCGGCGAAATGGCGATGGTATCGATATTGAGCGCGACGGTGATATCCTTGAGCGGCACTGACGGATCGCTCGCAAACCGATGCGCGCCGAGCAGCCCCATTTCCTCTGCCGTGGTCGCGAGGAAATAAATGTCGCGGTCGGGCCGCACGCCCGAACCGAGCCGCTTGGCGACCTCGATCAGCACCGCGATACCGCTCGCATTGTCGACGGCACCGTTACAGATGCGGTCGGCCTCGCCCTCGGGTGCGCAAATGCCGAGGTGATCCCAATGGCCGAGGAAGAGCACCGCCTTGCCGTCGGGCCTGGCGCCCGGCAGCTTGGCGACCACATTGTGGCTGTCATAGGCGCGCACCGCCGTCGTCGCAGCAAGATCGGCGGTCACGGGCAGCGCCGTTCCGCGATAGTCCGCCGAACGCGCCGCCTCGCGCAAGGCCGCGCCGTCCTCGCCCGCCTTGCGGAACAGGGCGTCGGCCGCCTCGAGCGAGATGAATCCGCTGATCGGTGCGCCCGCCTTCGCGCTCGCGGCCCGCGTCGTCTTGCCCGCCAGCGCATCGCGCAGCTGCGCCCAGGGCAGAGCATCGGTCGCGATCACCAGCACGCCGGCGGCGCCCGCATCGGCGAGCATTTGGCGCCGCTCGCGATAACGCGGCAGCTTGTCGCCGAAGGGCGCATTGTCGAACAGCATGACCGCCAACTTGTCCTTGACGTCCGCGTTGACCTTGCCCGCCCCGTCGACGCCATAGCCGACGAAAACGACGGGCAGATCGGCAAGCGCGACCGCCGCCTCGCGCCCCGTCAGGATCACGCCATCGTCCTCGAGCGCAAAGTCGCGCCCCTTGACCTTGAACGTCGCGCTGGCGGTCAGCGCCTGTGCCTCGATCAGCGGAACAGGCTGGAGCCAGGGTGTCTTGCTGCCCGGAACCGGAACCAGACCCGCCTTGGCCCATTCGCCGACGATATAGCCGATTGTCCGGTCCTCGCCCGCCGTTCCCGGCGCGCGCCCTTCGAACATGTCATCGGCAAGAATCTTGATATGGGCCGCAAGATCGGACTCGGTAATCGGGGCGTCCGCGCTGTGCGCTGGAGTTGCGGAGAGAGACAGGGCCGAAAGAGCGACGGCCGCAAGAGCGGCGCGAAATTTTGTTGCTTGCATGGGCGCGCCGCATGGCATGGGGCTCATTATGAGGCAAGCGTCGTTCGTCGAAAGACGAACGGCAGACCGGTCAGCGCCCCGCGCGGGCGAGCAGCGCGCGCGCCGCGGCGACGTGCATATCCTCGACCATCCGCCCCTCGTGCCGCTGCGCCCCGCCGGTCGCCGCCGCGACGAGTGCCTCGGCCGCCGCGATCTCGCGCTCGGTCGGAGCAAAGGCCGAATTGCACGGGTCGACCTGCGACGGGTGGATCAACGTCTTGCCGTCGAAACCGAGCCGCCGCCCTCCGGCAGCCTCGGCAGCAAAGCCCTCGGCGTCGTCAATGGCATTGTAAACTCCGTCGAAGCACCAAATGCCGCCCGCGCGCGCCGCGAGCACGATGGCCTGGATCGCATGGCTCATCGCTCCGCGGTCCGCCCCGTCCGGCAGTTTCAGTTCGTGCGCGAGGTCGTTGAGCCCCGCGATCAATCCCGTCACCGCCGGATCGGCCGCGATGTCGCGCGCCGCATAGATGGCGACCGGCGTCTCGATCATGGCAAGAAGCGGGAGGCCGAGCGAACGCGCCGGGTCGAGATCGGCGGGAACATCGACCTTCGGAAGCACCACCGCGTCGAGTGCGAGCCCCTCGATCGCCGCGAGATCGCCCGCCTGCTGCGCGCTGTCGCTGCCGTTGATCCGCACCGCGACACGCTTGCCCGGAAAGCCCGCCGTCACCGCCGCGCGCATCGCCGCCCGCGCTTCGTCCTTGCGGTCCGCGGGCACCGCATCCTCGAGGTCGATGATCAGCATATCGGCAGCGAGTCCCGCCGCCTTTTCGAGCGCGCGCGTGTTCGATCCGGGCACATAAAGCAACGAACGCGGAGCAAAATCGGGCAAAGTCATGCGCTTTTCTGTGGCGCAGCGACGCCAATGCCGCAATAAGAAAGGCGGGTACGCAGAGTTCAACTGCTAGAGGGGATTATCGATGGAATTCGCGCTCGCGCTGGTCGTTCTGGCTCTGGTCTTCCTTGTCTGGGCGTTGACGCCCGTCCGGCAAGGCTATGCCTATACGATCGAACGCTTTGGCCGCTACACGCACACCGCGCAGCCGGGGCTCAACTTCATCATGCCGATCTTCGACCGCGTCGGGCGCAAGGTGAACATGATGGAACAGGTGCTCGATATTCCCGGGCAGGAAATCATCACCAAGGACAATGCGATGGTCGCGGTCGACGGGGTGGTGTTCTTCCAGGTGCTCGACGCCGCCAAGGCCGCCTATGAGGTCAGCGACCTGTATCTGTCGATCATGAACCTGACGACGACCAACCTGCGTACCGTCATGGGTTCGATGGACCTCGACGAAACGCTGTCGAAGCGCGACGAGATCAATCTTCGCCTGCTCCATGTCGTCGACGATGCGACGACGCCGTGGGGGGTCAAGATCACCCGTGTCGAGATCAAGGACATCCGCCCGCCCGCCGACATTTCGAACGCGATGGCGCGGCAGATGAAAGCCGAGCGCGAAAAGCGCGCCAACATCCTCGAAGCCGAAGGCATGCGGGCATCCGAAATCCTGCGCGCCGAGGGCGAGAAGCAGGGCCAGATCCTCCAGGCCGAGGGTCGCCGTGAGGCAGCCTTCCGCGACGCCGAGGCGCGCGAACGCGAGGCCGAGGCCGAAGCGAAGGCGACGACGATGGTCAGCGACGCGATCGCAAGCGGCAACGCGCAGGCAATCAACTATTTCATCGCGCAGAAATATGTCGAGGCGGTGAGCCAGTTTGCGACGAGCCCGAACAGCAAGACAATCCTCTTCCCGGTCGAGGCGACGCAGCTGATCGGTACGCTGGGCGGCATCGGCGAACTTGCGCGCGACGCTATCGAACGCAAGGGAGCCTGACATGCCCGACTGGCTGACCAATATGGAGCCGCACTGGATGTGGCTGTCGCTCGGCGTTCTGCTCGCCGCCGCCGAAATTGTGATGCCGGGATTCTTCCTGATCTGGCTCGGCGCGGCGGCGGTCGTTACCGGCGTGATCGCGTGGGTCGTCCCGCTGTCGATCCCCGCCCAGCTCGGAATATTTGCCGTGCTGTCCTTCGTCGCGCTCTATGGCGCGCGGCGTTGGCTCAAGGCAAACCCGATCACATCGGCCGATCCGCACCTCAACGAGCGCGGGGGACGGCTCGTCGGTGAAATTCTTACCGTGACCCGTGCGATCGAGGATGGCCGCGGGCGCGTCAAGGTCGGCGACGGCGAATGGCCGGTGCGCGGTCCCGATGCCGTCGAGGGCGCCAAGGTGCGCGTCGTCAGCGCCGACGGCGGCTTGCTGGTCGTGGAACTGGTTTGAAAAAGCTTATCCTCCCCCCTTGTGGGGAGGTGGCAGCGCGAAGCGCTGACGGAGGGGGGTGGCGTCCTGCAACCGCCGCTCAATGCCGATAGCCCCCTCCACCGCTTCGCGGTCCCCCTCCCCGTTCCGGGGAGGATTTATTACCCGCCCTTCGGCCGCGAATAGATTGCGACGACGCCCCCCAGCGCGTCGCTGTCGCCGATGCGCGCAAAGCCGAGCTTGGCCGCGACGCGTTCGGAGGCAGCGTTACCCGGATCGATGATGCAGCGCACTTCCTTGGCATCGAGATGGCCGTCGGCCCAGCCGAGCGCGGCGGTCATCGCCTCGGTCGCATAGCCTGCGCCCCAATGGTCGGCGTCGAACGCCCAGCCGGCTTCGGGCACGCCCTCCAGCTCCGCAATGCCGCGGCAGAAATAGCTGAGGCCTCCCATGCCGATCAGCCGGTCGTCCGCGCGGTCGGCGAACACCCAATAGCCGAACCCCATCACCGGCCACAGCCCCGCCGAACTCAGATATTTGCCCCAGCTGACATCGGGTGCGCGCGGTTCGCCGCCGATGAAGCGCGTCACGCGCTCGTCGGCCCACATCGCAATATGAACATCCTTGTCACCAAGTCGTTGCGGGCGAAGGCGCATGCGCGCGGTCTCGATAACGGGGGGCGTACTGGTCATCACGCCGCCATGCCGCATTGCGGTTCCGCCGGTCAATCGGGGACGAGGAAATGGTCGAAAAGATCGTGCAGAACCGCCTTGCCGTCGACTTGCCGTTTGGCGCGCAGCACCGCCAGCGTATCGACGCGCGCGAGCACATCGGCATGCTTCAGAACGCCATGATAGTGCTGCCGGTCATTGAAATCGTGAAACAGGAAAATGCAGTCGGGTTTGCAGTGGATGATCGACTGGAGCAGGCAGGCGACGCGAAACCGCCCGTCGATCAGCACCGCGTCGGGACTGCCGCGCAGATGCCGCCAGACCTGCATATGATAGCTCGGCCAATGACGGATATTGTCTTCGCTCGTCGGATAGCCCCATTCGCCGACCGGTCCGATGTCGGCGTGAACCGGGTTGAATTCGACCGGCGCATCGATCAGTGCGGCCGCAACCTTGTCGAGCCATGCAAGATCGCTGTCGACGCTGACGATCCGCTGCACCTGCCGCGCCGCGACGATAGTGCTGCCGCCACACCCGAATTCGAGCAGCGCGTCGCGACCCGCGAGTTGAAGCTCGATCTGTCCCACCTCGGCCGCGGTCATCTGTGGCTGCATGACGCCGTCCCCGTGCCCGATCGGGAAAGGTCCGATCGGACACCACCCGATTAGGAAAGGAGCGCCGCGCCGTCCAGCCTCTGCGCGACCGACGTTGCGCTCAGGCGGCCGCCGCCGGCATTACCGCATCGGCATAGTCGCTATCGAACTTGCGGATAAGCGCGCGGTCGTCGTGGTTCCACGGATGAAACCCCGGCAGGAAATAGGACAGCCATGCGGGCAGGCTGCGCCGGAGCACGCCGGGCCTGCCGAGCAGATACCACCAGATACGCGCCGTCACGCGCCAGCCCGAGAGCCCGTCCTGCCGCAACAACGCCTTCATGCCCTTCACGCGGCGCGGCCAGAAACGCGACGTGACGAGCAGCATCATCAGCGATTTGGCGCGCCAGCGGCGGAAGCGGCTCCAATCCTTCGTCGCGTGGAGCCAGGTGTCATAGGCGACGCCCTTATGCTCGATCTCTTCGATCGCATGCCAGCGCCACAGCGCCGCCCATTCGGGTTCGGCGCCCTCATACATTGCCGGATCGCTCAGCATCACCGCGGCGAGCATCGCGGTATAATGTTCGAGCGCGATCGTCGCCATCAGATTGACGATCGGCGGACGCGCCTTGATGATCGCCATCACCTCGTCGACGTCAGCCTCGAGTTCGGTCAGTTCGTAGCCCGCCTCCGCCGCCTTGCGGTTGAAGACGACATGCTCGCGGCTGTGGATCACTTCCTGTTGGGTGAAGGCACGGATTTCGCGCGCGAGCTTGTCGGGCACGCCGTCACGATGCGCCTTCACCGCCTCGATGAACATCGCCTCGCCTTTCGGAAACGTCACCGAAAGCGCGGTGTGGAAAGCCGAAGCGATCGGGTCGCCGTTCAGCCACCAGCGCCCCTGCGCATCGTCGCGTCCGAAGCGGCGGTCACGCGGGGTGATGGTCAGGTCGTCCGGTGTCGGACTGAGCGAAACGCTGGACATATCGGCCTCTCCGTCGGAAAGGGGTTGGGGGTCGTACAAAACCCATGGGGCAAATTAAGGGTTACTTACAGTGGTGTCAATTGCAAAGAAGCGCCTGAGTCCGGAGGAAAGCCGGTCCGCTTCGCTCGAAGCCGCGCGGCAGATCCTCATCGAAATGGGTCCGCAGGCGGTGACGCTGAAGGCCGTCGCGGCGCGCATCGGGCGCACGCACGCGAACCTGCTCCACCATTTCGGTAGCGCCGCCGGGCTGCAAAAGGCGCTCGCGGCCTATCTTGCCGACACGGTATGCGACACGATCGGGCAAAAGATGGCCGCCTCGCCCCCCGGAGACCGCAATGTGCGCGAGATCGTCGATCTGGCGTTCGACGCCTTCGACAGCGGCGGCGCGGGGGCGCTCGCGACCTGGATGGCAGCGACGGGCAATGACGACGCGCTCGACCCGATCATCGACGCGATCCACCGGCTGATCGACGGCATGACCCCCGACGCCCACGAAAAGCGGCTGATGCACGAAGACACGCTCGCGCTCGTGCTGATGGCGATGGGGGATTCGCAGCTCGGCGGGCCGATGGCCGAAGCATTGGGCCTGCCGCGCGACACCGCGCGCGCGCTCGCGACCGAGCTGATTACCGGGCGCATCACGGCTTTTTGGGCAGAGCATGGGGGCAAGGCGGGGGAATAGCCGACTGGCCTTTTCGCTGCGCAGTCGCTATGTCGCCCCGCCTCCCTCCCCGTTCGCATCGCGGGGGGCTTGACGTTTAGTCCCCTCCTCCCGCCACCAGAGACCCCGCCATGCATTTCCTCGATCAGGCCAAGATTTTCATCAAGTCGGGCGACGGCGGCCCCGGCGCGGTCAGCTTTCGGCGCGAGAAATATATCGAATATGGCGGCCCCGACGGCGGCAACGGCGGCAAGGGCGGCGACGTGATTTTCGAGGCGGTCGCGGGGCTCAACACGCTGATCGACTTTCGCTATACGCAGCATTTCAAGGCAAAGCGCGGAACCCCCGGCGCAGGGCGCGACCGTACCGGCGCGGGCGGCCCCGACCTTGTCATCCAGGTTCCGATCGGAACGCAGATCCTTGCCGACGACGACGAGCGCAGCTTGCTCGCCGACCTGACCAGGGAAGGCGAACGCATCGTCTTCCTGCGCGGCGGCGACGGCGGGCGCGGCAATGCGAGCTACAAGACATCGACCAACCGCGCGCCGCGTCAGCACGGACCCGGTTGGCCGGGCGAGGAAATGTGGGTGTGGCTGCGGCTGAAATTGCTCGCCGATGCGGGGCTCGTCGGCCTGCCCAATGCGGGCAAGTCGACCTTCATCAACGCGGTGACCAACGCGCAGGCGAAGGTCGGCGCCTATGCCTTTACCACGCTGCGCCCGCAGCTCGGCGTCGTCAGCCACAAGGGGCATGAGTTCGTCGTCGCCGACATTCCGGGGCTGATCGAGGGCGCCGCCGAAGGCGCCGGAGTCGGCGACCGCTTCCTCGGCCATATCGAGCGCTGCCGCGTGCTGCTGCACCTTGTCGACGCCAATGACACCGACGTCGCGACCAGTTACCGCGTCGTACGCGACGAACTCGAGGCCTATGGCGCCGACCTGATCGACAAGCCGGTCATCGTCGCGCTCAACAAGGTCGACACGCTCGACGACGAACTGATCGCCGCGCTGTCCGCCGAACTCGCCGAAGCGAGCGGCCAGCCGGTGATGGCGTTGTCGGGCGCAAGCGGCGCGGGTATCGACGCGGTACTCGACAGGCTGCTCGAAGCGGTCGGCCTGCCCGAACCCGGCGCCGACGAGGCCGACGAGGAAGGCGCCGACGACTGGTCGCCGATCTGAGGAACCAACACGGCCTCGAGGGATTGCTTAAAGCAACCAAGGAGTTTCCGATGCTGCATCCTCTCGCCCGGCGGGTTGCCCTCGCCGGGCTTCTGTTATCCGTCGCTACCGCGCCCGCCGCAGCGCAGGACGGGGCAGAACCTGCGAAACGCACCCGCCTGCTTGCCGGTCCGCAAATCTCGCCATCATGGCCGGGGGCGGACAAATTTGGGGTCGGCCCCTATCTCGACTTTTCGCGGGCACGCGAGGGGCGCAATTTCACCTTCGAGGCGCCGGACGAAAGTTTTGGCTCGCCCCTGATCGAAAGCGGACGCTTCGAGTTCGGCCCCGCGCTCGGCTTCATCGGCAAGCGCAGCGCGCGCGACATCGGAGCGCCGCTCCCAACCGTCGGCTTCAGCATCGAAGCGGGCGCTTTCGCGCAAATGTGGGCCGCCCCCGAGCTGCGCGTGCGGGTCGAGGGGCGCAAGGCGCTCTCGGGCCATGACGGCTGGGTCGGCGAGGTCAGCGCCGACTATGTCGCGCGCGACGGCGACGAGTGGCTGGTGTCGATCGGTCCCCGCGTGACGCTGGGCGATGCGAAGTTCCATCGCGCCTATGTTGGCGTCGCGCCGGTCGATTCGGCCGCCTCGGGACTTGCAGCCTATCGCCCCGGCGGCGGCATCACGTCTGTGGGCGTAACCGCCGGCGTTCTGAAGCAGATCGATCGCAACTGGGGCGTCGCGGTTTATGGCCGCTATGACCGCCTTGTCGGCGATGCGGCGCGGTCGCCAGTCGTGCGCCAGCTCGGCTCGCGCGATCAGCCGTCCGTTGGCCTCGCGCTGAGCTACACCTTCGGGGGCAGCCGCTAGGCTCCGCGCGCCTCCAGTACCATATTGAATGGCCCCTCGGTGGCGCGGCGCACTTCGGAAAATCCGCCTTCGCGGATGACCTGTGACAGCTTTGTCTCGCCCGCCTGCGCGCCGAGGCCTTCGCCCACCTCCTGGTCGAGCGACGTCGGTACGCAGATCATCGTCGAGGCGTTGTAATAGAGCCTTCCTACGGGGTTCATATTGTCGGCGGGCGTATCGCCGGCCATCGGCTCGACGATCATCCATACGCCATCCTTCGCCAAGATGCGCCGCATGTGCGACGCACAGCCGCGCGGATCGCCCATGTCGTGGAGGCAGTCATACATGGTGATCAGGTCGAAATCCTCCTCGGCGATGTCTTTGGCCGTCGCGACCTCGAAGCGGACGCGCTCGCCATAGCCATGCCCTTCGGCATGACGACGCGCCTCCTCGATCGACGGGCCATGGAAATCGTAGCCGACGAATTCGCTGTCGGGATAGGCATCGGCCATCAGCAACGTCGAAAAGCCGACCCCGCAGCCGACATCGGCGACCTTCGCCCCCTCCTTCAGCCGTGCCTCCATCCCGTCGAGCGCCGGAATCCAGTCCTGCACGATATGATTGACGTAACCCGGACGGAAAAAGGCGCCCGTCGCACAAAACAGGCATCCCGCATGGTCGCCCCAGCGCACCCCCGTGCCCTTGCGGAAACATTGTTCGACCTTGGGCTCGGCCTCGATTGTCGCGGCGACCATTTCGAATGCCCCGGCGAGATAGACGGGGCTGTCGGGATCGACGAACACCATCGCCTGCTCGGGCGACAGGCTGAATCGGTCGGTGGCGGCGTCATAATCGATATAGCCGTTCGCCGCCTGCGCCAGCGCCCATTCGCGGACATAGCGCTCGTGAAGATTGCCCGCCCTTTCGGCCAACTCGCCCGCGCTTGCCGCGCCCTTCGCCAATTCGTCGAACAGCCCGAGCCGGAAACCGATCCGTGCAGTCGGCACGCTCATCGCACCGCCCAGGTCGCCCAGCATCTTGCCTACAAAGGCGTGCAGTTTCTCTTCGTTGAGAGTGTCAGCCATGATTTCGCTCCTCACCACCAAGGGGTTCGCGACTCTCCAGAAGGCTCGGTGAGGTGCGCGCCATAGCATAATCGGGCGCCGGCTACCCGGATATTCGCATTGGCACCTTCGCGCCTGCACGCTATCGGCTGCGCATGTTGTTCGCCCCCGCCTCTTGCCCCCGCCTGATCGTCAAGATCGGATCGGCGCTGCTCGTCGACGATAGCGGCGCGGTGCGGCGCGACTGGCTGGCGGGCATCGCGGCCGACATTGCCGGGCGGACGCGCGCGGGGCAGCAAGTCGCGGTCGTGTCGTCGGGAGCGATCGCACTCGGCGCGCGGCGGCTCGGCCTTGCCAAGGGCGGGCGCGCGAGCCTCGAGGATGCGCAGGCAGCCGCCGCAACAGGGCAGATTGCATTGAGCCGCGTCTGGGCCGACGTGCTCGGGGAAGAAGGGCTGACCGCGGCGCAGATCCTCGTGACGCTCGACGACCTCGAGCATCGCCGCCGCTATCTCAACGCCGCCGCGACGCTCGACCGCCTGCTCGGGCTCGGCGTCGTGCCCGTGATCAACGAGAATGACAGCGTCGCGACCGAGGAAATCCGCTTCGGCGACAACGACCGGCTCGCCGCGCGCGTCGCGCAGGCGGCGGGCGCGGCGGGGGTTGTCCTGCTCTCCGACATCGACGGGCTCTACGACCGCAATCCCGCGCAGCCCGGCGCGGTGCACATCGGCCGCGTCGAGCGTATCGACGCCGCGATCGAGGCGATGGCCGATGACGGATCGGCGTCGGGGATGGGGTCGGGCGGCATGGTGTCGAAGATCGCCGCGGCGCGCATCGCCAATGCCGCGGGCGCACATCTCGCCATCGCTTCCGGCCGCATCGAACGGCCGCTTTCGACCGAAGCGCGGCACACGCTTTTCGTCGCGGAAAAGGGCGCGAGCGCGCGCAAGGCATGGCTCGCGGGCGGGCTCACCGCACGCGGACGGCTGACGATCGATGCGGGCGCGGTCAAGGCGCTGCGCGGCGGTGCGAGCCTGTTGGCGGCAGGGGTGACCGAGGTGAGCGGCGATTTCGCGCGCGGCGACATCCTCGACATCGCCGGTCCCGATGGACGCACGGTCGCACGCGGCCTTGCCGAATATCCCGCCGCCGATGCCGCGGCAATCCGCGGGCTCGGCCGCGATGCACAGGAAGCCGCGCTCGGCTATTCGCCCCGCGCCGCGATGGTTCACCGCGACCATATGGTGCTGCTGTGACGCAGGCGGTGCTCGCGATGACCGGCGCGACCGGCTTCGTGGGCCGCGCGACGCTCGATGCCGCGCTTGCCGCGGGCTGGCACGTTCGCGCGCTCACGCGCCGCCCGCAGGAGGAACGCGAAGGCGTCACCTGGATTGCGGGCGCACTCGACCGCCCCGACAGCCTCGCCGAAATGGCCAAGGGAAGCGACGCGCTGCTGCACATCGCGGGAGTCGTCAACGTTCCCGACCGCGCAGCGTTCGAGGCGGGAAACGCCACGGCAACGGGCCATGTCGTCGACGCCGCGCGCGGCGCGGGTGTCACGCGCTTCGTCCATGTCTCGTCGCTCGCCGCGCGCGAACCCGGTCTGTCCGATTATGGCTGGTCGAAAGACCGTGCCGAGAAGATGGTGCGGGCAAGCGGGCTCGACTGGACGATCGTGCGCCCGCCCGCGGTGTTCGGCCCCGGCGATACCGAGATGCTCGACCTGTTCCGCATGGCGCGGCGCGGCATCGCGTTGCTGCCGCCCCGCGGGCGAATGTCGGCGATCTATGTCGATGACCTCGCGCGCCTGCTCGTCGCGCTCGTCGCGGATCGCGATGCGAGCATCGGTGCCATCTACGAACCCGACGATGGCCGCCCCGACGGCTGGTCGCACCGCAGCTTCGCGCGCGCGATCGGGCGCGCGGTCGGGCGGCACCATGTATCGACCCTCGCCATTCCCGCGACCATCCTCAAGGCGGGGGGACGTCTGGACAAGCTCTTGCGCCGCGGCCGCGCCAAGCTGACCCCCGACCGCGCGCGCTATATCGCGCATCCCGATTGGGTGGTCACGCAGGGCGCGCGCCCTCCCGCCGGGCTGTGGCGCCCGGACGTCGACACCGTAGATGCGCTCGCCGAAACCGTGCGCTGGTATCGCCGCGAGGGCTGGCTGTAACGTCGTCGATGGGTCGGCAAGGAACACCCGTCGAAGCGTGCATTGCCATCGTCCGGGCGCGCGCCTAGATTTGCGCGCATGAACGACACCAGCGCCAACGCTCCCCAGAATCCCGCCGGCCCGTGGGCCATTCCCGTCCGGCGGCCGCTGCCCGGCGACGACAAGCCCAAGAGCACGACCAGCTTTCCGCGCAAGGTGTGGAATTTGCTCGTCGCGATCAAGGACGGGCTGGCGCTGGTTTTCCTGTTACTTTTCTTTGTCGCACTGTTCGGGCTTCTCGCGGGGCGTCCCAATGCCGGACTTCCGGTATCCAATGGCGCTTTGCTGCTCGAACTCGACGGCATCGTCACCGAACAGCCAGCCGAGATCGATCCGCTCGCCGCGCTGTCGGGCGGCCAGCAGTTCCGCGAATATCGCACGCGCGACATCGTCCACGCACTCGAAACCGCGGCCGAGGACAAGCGTGTCACCTCGGTCGTGCTCGACCTCGACCGCTTCCTTGGCGGCGGGCAGGTCTCGCTTGCCGATATCGGCGACGCGATCGACAAGGTGCGCGCCAAAAAGAAGCCGGTGCTTGCCTTTGCCACCGCCTATACGACCGACAGCTATCAGCTCGCCGCGCACGCCAGCGAAATCTGGGTCGACGAAATTGGCGGTGTCGCCATCGCCGGTCCGGGCGGATCGCGCCTCTATTACAAGGACTTGCTCGACCGTCTGGGCGTCACCACGCACATCTATCGTGTCGGCACCTTCAAGAGCGCGGTCGAGCCCTTTCTGCGCAGCGACCAGTCACCCGAGGCCAAAGAGGCCGACCTCGCTTATGCCGGCGTGCTCTGGGAACAATGGCTTGGCGACGTCAAAAAAGCGCGACCGAAAGCCAAGGTCGACGCCTTTGTCGCAAGCCCTGCCGACGCGGTGCGCGCGGCGGGGAACGACCTGTCGAAGGCATCGGCCGACGCCGGGCTCGTCGACAAGCTGGGCAGCCGGATGGCGTTCAGCCGCCGCGTTGCAGAGATCAGCGGCACGATGAATGACGAGCGCCCGTGGGAGTTCAACGCGATCCCGCTCGACAATTGGGTTGCCGCCAACCCGCCGAAAACGCCCGGCAGCGCGATTGCGGTCGTGCCCGTCATCGGCGAAATCGTCGACGGCGACGCACCCAACGGCCTCGCAGGCGGCGAGACCATCGCACAGCATATCCTCGATGCCGCCGCCGCCGACGGGGTGAAGGCCATCGTTCTGCGCGTCGATTCGCCCGGCGGATCGGTGATGGCATCCGAACAGATCCGCCAGGCGCTGCTCGCGGCGAAAGCGAAGAAGCTGCCTATCGTCGTCTCGATGGCCAATGTCGCGGCGTCGGGCGGCTATTGGATCGCAACACCCGCCGACCGCATCTTTGCCGAGCCCGACACGATCACCGGCTCGATCGGCGTCTTTGGCATCCTGCCGAGTTTCGACCGCACGCTCGCCAAGATCGGCGTCAACGCCGACGGCATAAAGACCACACCATTGTCGGGGCAGCCCGACCTCTTTGGCGGGATCAACGACGAGTTCAACGCACTCGCGCAGGCGAGCGTCGAGGACGTTTATGCGCGCTTCACGGGCCTTGTCGCCAAGAGCCGCAAGCAGCCACTCGATAAGGTGCTGCCGATTGCGGAAGGCCGCGTCTGGGCGGGCGGCACCGCGCGCCAGATCGGCCTTGTCGACCAGTTCGGCGGCCTGCGTGACGCGATGGCGGCCGCAGCAAAAATCGCGAAAATCGAGGGCGACTATCACGCGAAATATTTTGAGGACGAGCCGAGCGAATTTTCAAAGATGCTCGCCAGCCTGACCGGCGCCGAGCAACAGGAAAGCGCGGCGCTCCCACGCGGCTGGTTCGGCATCGCGGCGCTCAACCGCCAGATGGCCGAACGGCGGCTGGTGCAGGATCTGGCGATGCTCGCCAATGCGGGCTCGATCCAAGCCGCGTGCCTCGACTGCCGCGCCTATCTGCCTGCCGCGCCGCGCCCCTCCGCCGTGCCCGACGGACTGTTCGCGCAGCTGGCGCTATTGCTCAAATAGATCAGGCCGCGACGGCAACACCCTTGGCGTGCTCGGCGATTGCGTCCGCGAGCGTGTCGACGAGCGCGAGCGGCAGGTCATGCCCCATGCCGGGAATCGTCATCAGCCGTGCCCCTGCGATATTGGCGGCAGTGTCGCGCCCGGCCGCAACGGGCACCAGCGGGTCGTCCTCGCCGTGGATGACGAGCGTCGGCGCGGTGATGCGCTTCAGCATCGGGCGACGGTCGCCGTCGGCGACGATCGCCGCCATTTGCCGCGCGACCCCTTGCGGATACCATCCGCGTTCAAAGTCGGACCGCACGCGGCGATGCAGCCGCTCCTCGGCGGCGGGATAGCCGGGGCTTCCGATCACGCGCGCGGCGTTGATCGAATAGGCGATCATGTCTTCGGGATCGCCGCTCATCGGCCGGTTGGCGAGCACCTGCATCGCTTCCTTGCGCGCACGCGGCAGGCGACGATTGCCCGTCGTCGACATCACCGAAGTAAGCGACAGCACGCGGTCCGGCCAGTTGGCCGCAACATGCTGCGCGATCATCCCGCCCATCGATGCGCCGACGATGTGGGCGCGCGCGATGCCCAGATGGTCGAGCAGCGCCATCCCGTCGGCCGCCATGTCCGACAGCGTATAAGCGGGGCGCACGGGCAGGCCGAGCGCAGCCTTCACGAACATCCATTTGAGGTTCGGCACCCCCGCCGCGTCGAACCGCGTCGACAGGCCGACATCGCGATTGTCGTAGCGGATCGTACGAAAGCCATGCGCGTTGAGCGCATCGACGAACTCGTCGGGCCACAGGGTCAACTGTCCGCCCAGTCCCATCACCAGCAGGATGGCCGGCGCATTGCGCGGCCCCTTGTCTTCGAAGGTGATGGTGATGCCGTTTGCGGTCGTCTGGGCGATACTCATGAAAAATCCCTGTTCTCTGCGGCGCTATACGGCCCGAATGGCAGACGCTCGATGGTGCTGACATCGATGTTCACTAGTTGAACGTGCCACAAATTGGCAATTTGGCAAGCTCCGGCGCCGCTTTGCCCTCGCAAGGATCTGCTGCATGCGCTGATACAGGGCCTCGATGCCGCGTGGTCGGTGCTGCGGCTCGAGCAGCATCATCACGATCATCGCCGCCGACGCGGCCAGCAGCCACGGCCCGGCCGGCGCGCTCCCGCGACACGACATGCCGCATCCCGCCGGGTCGACCCCGGCGCCAAAGGCGATCAACAGCGTATCCACGGACGCCACCCGCATGTTTCGCGGGCGATGGGCTATGACGGCTTCGTTAAGCCTTTCTTGCGCGCTCAGGCCGGATCGCCGCGCCCTGTCCCATATATGGGCAGCGCGAGCGACCAGCGGATCGCCGCGCCGCGCAGCAGGAAACCCGCGAGCGCGCCGAGCGGCGCCGCAAGTGCGGTCGGTACGCTCAGCCACAGGAGCAGAAGGAAAAGCCCGGAGGCGAGCGCCGCGGCGGTGACATAGATTTCGGGGCGCATGATGATCGAAGGCGCGCCCGCGAGCACGTCGCGGATGATGCCGCCGACGCAACCGGTAATCACCCCCATCAGCAGCGCAGGAACGGGCGGCACGCCCCATGCCAGCGCCTTCGCCGTCCCGAACACCGCATAGGCGGCAAGCCCCACCGCATCGGCCCATTCGAGAAGCTTTCCGCGCCACCAGCGTTCGGGGGTGATCCACACTATCAGGGCGATCGCAATGCACACCGCCGCTATGACTCCGTCCTGCACCCAGAACACGGGCGCACCGATAAGCAGGTCGCGCACGCTGCCCCCGCCGACGCCGGTCACGAGCGCAAAAAAACTCGCTGTCACCAGCGTTTGTCGCATCCGTACCGCCATCAACGCGCCCGACAGCGCGAAAACGCCGATGCCGATCACGTCGAGCAAGCGGATCAGGGTTTGAGTTTCCATCGATCGTCGAGCTAACATCGTGCCGACGTCCGCACAATGGACGGCGCGAGGAGATTGGCGATGGAGGGAAGATGTACCTGCGGCAGCCTGCGCTACCAAATGACGGCTACGCCGATGATCGTGCATTGTTGCCATTGCCGCTGGTGCCAACGTGAAACCGGCAGCGCCTTTGTCATCAATGCGTTGATCGAATCCGACCGGCTGAAAGTCGAGGGCAATCCCGATCTGGTCATGACGCCGTCTGAAAGTGGAAAAGGGCAGGAAATAGCACGTTGTCCGCGCTGCCGCGTCGCGCTGTGGAGCCACTATCCCAACGCCGGACGGCGCAGTTCCTTCGTCCGCGTCGGCACGCTCGATAATCCCGACGCCTGCCCGCCCGACGTCCATATTTTCACCAGCAGCAAGCAGGCGTGGGTTGCGCTGCCCGACGGCATCCCCGCTTTCGCCGATTTTTACCCGTCGCCGCGGGAGGTCTGGAGCGCCGAAGCAATGGACCGCTGGCGCGCCATGATGGAAGCATAGCGCGCCGCGGACCCGGTCCGGCCGGTCAGATGTGGATCGGCTTCCCCGTCACCGCCATCGCGGCTTCCTTGATTGCCTCGCTGTGCGTCGGGTGCGCGTGGCAGGTGTAGGCAATGTCTTCGGACGTCGCGCCGAATTCCATCGCCTGCGCGGCCTGCGCAATCATCGTCCCGGCGACGCTCGCGATGCACCAGACGCCGAGCACGCGGTCGGTTTTGGCGTCGGCTATCACCTTCACAAAGCCGTCGGGCTCGTGATTGGTCTTGGCGCGGCTGTTGCCGAGCATCGGGAATTTGCCGACCTTGACCGCGGTCTTATCTCCGCCCGCTTTCTCGACCGCCTGCTCTTGCGTCAGACCGACGCCAGCGATTTCGGGCCAGGTATAAACGACCGACGGAATGACATCGTGGTTCACAATGCCCGTCAGCCCGGCGATATTTTCGGCGCAGGCAATGCCTTCATCCTCGGCCTTGTGCGCGAGCATCGGGCCGGGAACGACATCGCCGATTGCCCAGATGCCGGGAACGCTCGTGCGGAAATCATGGTCGGTCTCGATCTGGCCGCGCTGATTGGTCGTCAGCCCCGCCTTGTCGAGTGCGAGGCCGTCGGTGTTGGGCCGCCGGCCGATCGACACGAGCACGACGTCGGCTTCCAGCGTCTCGGCCTCGCCGCCCGCGGCGGGTTCGAGCGTCAGCACCGCCTTCTTTCCCTTCACCTCGGCCTTCGTCACCTTGGTCTTGAGCTTGAATTCGATGCCCTGCTTCTTGAAGATCTTGTTCGCTTCCTTGCGAACGTCGCCGTCCATGCCGGGCAGGATCTGGTCGAGGAATTCGACGCAGGTCACCTTGGCACCCAGGCGGCGCCACACGCTGCCGAGCTCGAGCCCGATTACCCCGCCCCCGATGACGACCATGTGCCCGGGAACCTTGGCGAGTTCGAGCGCGCCGGTCGAATCGACAATCACGCCCTTGTCATTGTCGACGTCCACACCGGGAAGCGGCGTCACCGACGACCCCGTCGCGACGACAATATTCTTGGCGCGATAGGATTTGCCGTCGACCTCGACCGTGTCGGCGGCGGTGAATTTGGCATAGCCCTTCAGCCAGTCGACCTTGTTCTTGCGGAACAGCATCTCGATGCCGCCGGTCAGGCCCTTGACCGCGTCCTTGCGCTGGCTGTGCATCGCGTCGAGGTCGAGCCTGGGTTCGACCATCACGCCCATCTTGGCCATCATGCCGCCCGCCGCCGCCTCGAAATACTCCGACGCATGCAACATCGCCTTCGACGGGATGCAGCCGACGTTGAGGCACGTTCCGCCCAGCGTCCCGCGTCCTTCGGCACACGCGGTCTTCAGCCCAAGCTGCGCCGCGCGGATCGCCGCAACATAGCCGCCGGGACCGGCACCGATGACAAGAACGTCGTAGTCGTAATCAGCCATGGTTCACTCCAATTGTGTTCCTGCGAACGCAGGAACCCAGGGCGTTAAAGGGAAAGACTGTCGAACAAATCCAGCCATTGCGGATTTTCACGCTCGATCAGTTCAACCTTCCACGCCCGCTTCCATTTCTTCATTTGCAGTTCGCGCTGACGCGCCTGCTGAATATCGTCAAACGCCTGATACCAGACCAGCCGCATGCAGCCATATTTCTTGGTGAAGCTGTCGACCACCTCATTCCGGTGCTGCCAGACCCTTTTAAGCAAGTCACTGGTAACACCCAGATATGTCGTTCCATTGCGGCCGCTGGCCATCAGGTAGAGATATCCGGGTCTGTTCACCTACATCTCCAGCGCTCCGGTGTAAGCTGGAGCCCAAGGGTCAGTTCGCACCAATAGCGCAATTCCGCCCTGGGCTCCTGCGTTCGCAGGAGCACATCATTTACAAATCGATCAGCAACCGCGTCGGGTCCTCGATCGCTTCCTTGATCGTCTTCAGGAAGGTCACCGCCTCGCGGCCGTCGACCAGGCGATGGTCATAGCTCAGCGCCAGATACATCATCGGCCGCACGACGACTTCGCCGTTCACGACCACCGCGCGGTCCTCGATGCGGTGAAGGCCGAGCACCGCCGACTGCGGCGGGTTGATGATCGGGGTCGACATCAGCGATCCGAACACGCCGCCGTTCGAAATGGTGAAGGTGCCGCCGGTCATGTCGTCCATCGTCAGCGTGCCGTCCTTGGCGCGCTTGCCGAAGTCGCCGATCGTCTTTTCGATCTCGGCAAAGCTCAGCGTCTCGGCATTGCGGATGACGGGAACGACGAGCCCGCTCGGCCCGCTGACCGCGACCGAAATGTCCATATAATTGTTATAGACGATCTCGTCGCCGTCGATCCGGCCGTTGACCGCCGGAATATCCTTGAGCGCGAGGCAGGCGGCCTTGCTGAAAAAGCCCATGAAGCCCAGGCGGACGCCGTGCTTCTTTTCGAACAGGTCCTTGTACCTGGCGCGCGCCTCGATCACCGCCGACATGTCGACGTCGTTGAAGGTCGTCAGCATCGCCGCCGTGTCCTGCGCAGCCTTGAGCCGCTTGGCGATCGTCTGGCGCAGGCGCGTCATCTTAACGCGCTCTTCCTGACGGCCCGGCGCCGCAGCGGGCGCGGGCGCCACAGCGGCGGGGGCCGGCGCGGGCGACGCGTCGGGCGCGGCGTTGGCGGCGGCGAGCACATCTTCCTTGGTCAGTCGGCCGTCCTTGCCGGTGCCCTTGATCTTCGTGGGGTCGAGGCCATGCTCGAGCACGAGGCGGCGGACCGCGGGCGACATCGTCGTCACGGTATCAACGCTGTCACCGCCCGACGTCGCGGGCGCAGGTGCGGCGGCTTCGGCCTTCGCCTCGGCCTTGGCTGCAGCGGGTGCGGCGGTCTTGCCGTCGCCGGCTTCGATCGTCGCGATCACCGCGCCGACGTTGACCGTGTCGCCGACCGCGACGACCTGTTGCCCCATCACCCCTGCCACCGGCGAAGGCACTTCGATCGCGACCTTGTCGGTTTCGAGGCTGGCGATCGGCTCGTCGACGGCGACCGCCTCGCCGGGCTGCTTCAGCCATTCGCCGATCGTCGCTTCGGTGACGCTTTCGCCGAGAGTGGGAACTTTGACTTCGGTTGTCATTGGCAATTTCCTTGCGGGGTGTCAGGCTTTGGTCTTGGTGCGGCGAATTTCCGCGCGGACGTCGAGGCCGAGCGCATCGGCGACGAGCGCCGCCTGTTCGGTCTGGTGGCGGCTCATCAGGCCGGTCGCGGGCGACGCGGCGGCGTGCCGACCGGCATAACGCGGCCGCATGCCCTTGTGCCCCGCCTCGTTCAGCGATTCCTCGATCAGTTCCTCGACAAAGAACCATGCACCATTGTTGCGCGGCTCTTCCTGCGCCCAGACCAGGGCTTCGAGATTCTTCATCCGCTTGAGCCGGATCGCAAGCGCTTCGCCCGGGAAGGGGTAGAGCTGTTCGACGCGCACGACGCTGACATCGTCGAGCCCGGCGCTGTCGCGCGCTTCCATCAGGTCATAGGCGACCTTGCCCGAGCAGAGGACAAGGCGTTTGACCTTGTCGTCGGCGGGCGGGTTCAGGTCGGACTTGATCCGCATGAAATGGCTGTCGCCCAGGAATTCGTCGCGGCTGCTGACCGCCTGCTTGTGGCGCAGCAGCGACTTGGGCGTCATGATGATCAGCGGCTTGCGGAAATCGCGGAGCATCTGGCGGCGCAGCACGTGGAAGTAATTGGCCGGCGTGGTGATGTTGCACACCTGGATATTGTCGCCCGCGCACAGTTGCAGGAAGCGTTCGAGCCGTGCCGAGCTATGCTCCGGCCCCTGCCCTTCATAGCCGTGCGGGAGCAGCATCACGAGGCCGTTGGCGCGCAGCCACTTGGCTTCGCCCGACGCGATGAACTGGTCGATCATGATCTGCGCGCCGTTCGCAAAGTCGCCGAACTGCGCTTCCCACAGCACGAGGCTCTTGGGATCGGCCATCGCATAGCCATATTCGAAGCCGAGCACGCCATATTCGCTCAGCGGGCTGTCGAGTACCTCGAACCGGCCGTGCGGCAGCGTTTTCAGCGGCACATATTTGGCTTCGGTCGTCTGGTCGACCCAGACGGCGTGGCGCTGGCTGAAGGTTCCGCGGCCCGAGTCCTGTCCCGACAGACGGACCTGATAGCCTTCGCTGATCAGCGTGCCAAAGGCGAGTGCCTCGCCGGTCGCCCAGTCGAAATTCTCGCCCGATTTGAACATCTCGGCGCGGCCGTCGATCACGCGGCGGAGCGTCTTGTGAACGTCGACGTCGTCGGGAACGGTCGTGATCGTGCGGCCGATCGCGTCGAACAGCTTGCGCTCGACGCCCGTTTCGACGTTGCGGCGGGTGCTGCCTTCATCCTTCGGCGCATAAAGGCCCGACCAGCGTCCGGCGAACCAGTCGGCCTTGTTCGCCTTGTAATTGGCGCCAAGCTTGAACTCGTCCTCCAGATAGGCCGTAAATTCGGCGCGGTGCTGCGCGACGAAATCGCCGTCGATCACGCCTTCCTCGACCAGCCGCGCCGCGAACATTTCGCTCACCGGCGGGTGCTTGCGAATGCTCTTGTACATCAGCGGCTGGGTAAAGCTCGGCTCGTCGCCCTCATTGTGGCCGAAGCGGCGATAGCACCACATGTCGATCACGATATCGCGCTTGAACTGCTGGCGGAAATCGATCGCGAGCTTGCACGCAAAGGTCACCGCCTCGGGATCGTCGCCGTTGACGTGGAGGATCGGCGCCTGCACGCCTTTTGCGACGTCCGACGGATAGGGTGACGATCTGGCAAATTGCGGGCTCGTCGTAAAACCGATCTGGTTATTGACGATGAAGTGAATGCAGCCGCCGGTATTGTAACCGGGAACGCCCGAAAAGCCGAGGCACTCCCACACAATCCCCTGTCCGGCGAACGCCGCGTCGCCGTGGATCAGCACCGGCAGCACCTGTTCGTGCTTGTCGAGGTCGTCGCGGTGGACCTGTTGCGCGCGCACCTTGCCGAGCACGACCGGATCGACCGCCTCGAGGTGCGAAGGGTTGGGGACGAGCGACATATGGACGCTGATCCCGTCGAACTCGCGGTCGGTCGAGGTGCCGAGGTGATATTTGACGTCGCCCGAGCCGCCGACATCGTCGGGGTTCGCGCTGCCGCCCGAAAATTCGTGAAAGATGACGTGATAGGGCTTGGCCATCACGTTCGCGAGCATGTTGAGCCGCCCGCGGTGCGCCATGCCGTACACGATCTCGCGCAAGCCGTATTGGCCGCCATATTTGATGATCGCTTCCATCGCGGGGATCATCGCTTCGCCGCCGTCGAGCCCGAAACGCTTGGTGCCGACATATTTCTTGGCGAGGAATTTTTCCCATTCCTCGGCGTCGATCACCTTCTTGAGGATGGCCTGCTTGCCCTCCTTGGTGAACTCGACGCGCTTGTCGGCGCCCTCCATCCGGTCCTGCAGGAAGCGGCGTTCCTCGACATCGGCGATGTGCATATATTCGAGGCCGACATGCCCGCAGTAATTGGCGCGCAGGATCGATACGATTTCACGTACAGTCGCCTTTTCGAGACCGAGCGCACCGCCGATGAACACGGGGCGATCCTGATCGGCGCCGACGAAGCCGTGAAACTCGGGAGTGAGATCGGCGGGAAGCTCGCGCTGCGTCAGGCCGAGCGGATCGAGCTGCGCTGCCAGATGCCCGCGCACGCGATAGGTGCGGATCAGCATCATCGCGCGGATCGAATCATTCGCGGCGCGTTCGACCTCGGCGGCGGGCAGCGGCGTTCCGGCCTTCGCCGCCGCGGCTTTGACCGCAACCTGCATCTGCTGCGGGTCGAGCGCGGCGGTCATGTCGTCGCTGTCGATCAGCGGCCAGTTCTTCGGCGCCCAGCTCGGGCCGGCCTGCGGCTCGTCGATGTCAAAGCTCTGTCGTTCGAGGTTCATTTTCTAATCCATTCTCTCGGGAGAAATGGCTCCGGGGAGGAGTTGAGCAAGCGCCCACCAGCTACGACCGTTGCCGGCGGGCGCTTAAATCACACGCGTTCCTTGAGCAGGTCGGCGAGCGTCGTGCCCAGTTCGGACGGGCTTGCCGACACCTTGATGCCCGCGGCTTCCATCGCCGCGATCTTGCTTTCGGCGTCGCCCTTGCCGCCCGACACGATCGCGCCGGCGTGGCCCATGCGACGGCCCGGAGGCGCGGTGCGGCCCGCGATGAAGCCAGCCATCGGCTTCTTGCGACCGCGCTTGGCTTCGTCGATCAGGAACTGCGCCGCCTGCTCCTCGGCGTCGCCGCCAATTTCGCCGATCATGATGATCGACTTGGTCGCTTCGTCGGCGAGGAAGAGTTCGAGCACGTCGATGAAGTTGGTGCCGTTGACCGGGTCGCCGCCGATGCCGACCGCGGTCGTCTGGCCCAGCCCGACGTTCGTCGTCTGGAACACCGCTTCATAGGTCAGCGTGCCCGAACGCGAGACGACGCCAACGCTGCCCTTCGAAAAGATGCTGCCGGGCATGATGCCGATCTTGCATTCACCGGGCGTCAGCACGCCGGGGCAGTTCGGGCCAATCAGGCGCGACTTCGATCCCGACAGCGCGCGCTTCACCTTGACCATGTCGAGCACCGGAATGCCCTCGGTGATGCAGACGATCAGTTCCATCTCGGCGTCGATCGCCTCGAGGATCGAGTCGGCGGCGAACGGCGGCGGCACATAGATGCAGCTCGCGGTCGCGCCGGTCACCGACTTGGCCTCGGCAACGGTATCGAACATCGGCAGGCCGATGTGCGTCGTGCCGCCCTTGCCCGGCGTCACGCCGCCGACCATCTGCGTGCCATAGGCGAGCGCCTGTTCGGTGTGGAAGGTGCCGGTGGCGCCGGTCATCCCTTGCGTGATGACTTTGGTATTCTTGTCGATGAGGATGCTCATTTACTAATTCCTATCGTCTGTTCGGCTTCAGCCGCGCGCCGCGTTTCAGCGGCCATATTCAAACCAAAAAAGCGCCGCGCCAAAGGCCAGAGCAAAATCGCGAGACATTCCAGAAGGAGTATCACTGTGACGCCATCTGCGACCCCGGCGTACGCAGCCTTGTTTCCAAGGAGCGGCGGAGCGCCGTACGCGGAAATCAGGACAACGGTGCAATAGAATGCCGCAATCGCGCACACCACCCTAAGCGCCATGCCACCTGCCAACTTGAAAATCAGATACTGGATGCCGCCGACCACGAGGATCGGCGTCCCGATCAGGATGCCAAGGAGCAGGAACAGGTCCATCAGGCGAGGCTGGGATCCAGCGCCTTGCACGCGTCGAGCAGTTCCTTGACCGCATCGACCGACACCTGAAGCCCCGCCTTGTCTTCGGCATCAAGTTCGATCTCGACGATCTTCTCGACCCCGCCCGCACCGATCATCACCGGCACGCCGACATAAAGGCCATCGAGGCCGTACTGGCCATCGACATAAGCGGCGCAGGGCAGGATGCGCTTCTGGTCGCCGAGGTAAGCTTCGGCCATCGCGATGCCGCTCGCGGCCGGCGCATAGAAAGCCGAACCGGTGCCGAGCAGCGCGACGATCTCGCCGCCGCCGCCGCGCGTGCGCTTGACGATCGCGTCGATCTTGTCCTGGCTCGACAGGCCCATCTTGACCAGGTCGGGAACCGGAATGCCATTGACCGTCGAATAGCGGACGACGGGGACCATAGTGTCGCCATGGCCGCCGAGGACGAAGGTGTTCACATCCTTCACCGACACGTCGAATTCGTCGGCGATGAAGTGGCTGAAGCGCGCCGAATCGAGCACGCCGGCCATGCCGACGACCTTGTTGTGCGGCAGGCCCGAAAACTCGCGCAGCGCCCAGACCATTGCGTCGAGCGGATTGGTGATGCAGATGACGAAGGCGTCGGGGGCGTTGGCCTTGATGCCTTCGCCGACGGCCTTCATGACTTTCAAATTGATGCCGAGCAGATCGTCGCGGCTCATCCCCGGCTTGCGGGCGACCCCGGCCGTGACGATGATGACATCGGCGCCGGCGATGTCCTTGTAATCGTTCGAACCGGTTATTTTCGCGTCGAAGCCCGCGATCGGGCCGACCTGCGACAGGTCGAGCGCCTTGCCCTGCGGCACGCCTTCGACCACGTCGAACAGCACGACGTCGCCGAGCTCCTTCTGCGCGGCGAGCAGCGCCAGTGTTCCGCCGATATTCCCGGCTCCGATCAAAGCGATCTTCTTGCGTCCCATGGCGCGCGGCACTCCCTTCCTGGCAAGCCCGGCAATGTGGTTCACAGACCGACGGGAGCACGGGCTAAAGCCCCGAACCGGTCCCAAAGACTGGCGACGCCCCTACGCCGATTCCGTTAAGGAAACAACCGCCAAAAGCACGTTTTTCCGGGTTTTTCTGCAAATAGTTCGCAATAACATTAAGCTGCAACAAGCGGCTGCGTTGCGGATCAAGTGCGCGCGTTGAAATATTATTGTCGCATTTGCTTTGCGCCGGGACGCAATCGGCCTAGCCTGACCGCGCCGGACTCAAATCCTGACGGGGATACGCATATGCTCCGAAAGCGTTGCAGCGCAATCGCGACCCTGTTCGCGCTCGGCCTTGCCGCTCCCGCTGCTGCGAGCGAGAAAGGTTGGGACGACGCGGGCACAATCGCCAAGAACGCGCTCGTCGTCGCGGCCTTCGCGGTTCCGGCGGTGCAGGAGGATTGGGACGGCGCGCTGCAGGCGGGCGGCAGCATCGGCGGCACGATCCTCGTCACGCAGGGCCTCAAGGAAATCTTTCCTTCGCGGCGACCTGACGGCAGCGACGACCGCAGTTTCCCGTCGGGGCATACGTCGACGAGCTTCGCCGCCGCAGCGACGCTTCACAACCGCTACGGCTGGGAGGCGGGGCTTCCCGCCTATGTCGTCGCCTCCTTCGTCGGCCTGTCGCGCGTCGAGGCGCGCAAGCACCGCGTCGGCGATGTGCTCGTCGGCGCCGCGATCGGCACCGCGACGGGGCATCTCATCACGCGCAAGGCGAACGCGCGCGTGCAGATCGTTCCGTGGGGCGACACGAAAAGCGCCGGGATCGACATGACGTTGCGTTTCTGAATCCCACGGGCCGAGCGTAGATTTGCGCAGACGCCGATTAACCCTCACTTATCCCTGCCCTGTTATCGTGGAAAGCGTGACGCGCGCGATCATCAGCTTTGACACCGAATTGTCGGCCGCCCTCTTTCAGCGGGGTGCCGACGCGCGCGCCAATTTCGAAAGCTCGATCCTCGGCCGTTGTCGCGACGGCGATTTCGGCATCCATTTCCAGATGGACATGCTCGAACGCCATGGCCTGACCGGCGTCTGGTTCGTCGACCCGATGCCCGCGCTTGTCTATGGCCCCGCGATCGTCGACGAAATCGTCGCGCCGATCGTCGCCCGCGGGCACGAAGTGCAGCTCCATATTCACACCGAATGGCTGGAATTCGCGCGCTTCAACCCGGTCGGGCGGCTTAACGGGCGCAACATCGGCGACTTCCCCTTTACCGCGCAAAAGAAGCTGATCGCCCTTTCCCGCGACATATTGATCGGCGCCGGGGCACCGCGCCCGATCGCATTCCGTGCAGGAAATTTCGGCGCCAATGACGACACGCTACGCGCGGTCGCGGCGCTCGGCTTCCGCTTCGACAGCAGCTTCAACGGCGCGTGGCGCGGCCAGGGCTGCGACATTTCGCTCGACCCCGGCAATATCGGGATGCGCCACCATCAGGGCATCTGCGAAGTGCCCGTCAGCGGACTGCTCGACCGCAGCAACCGCTTTCGCCCCGCGCAGCTTTGCGCGATGTCCGAAGAGGAAATGCGCGACGCGCTCGACCATGCGGCGGCGAGCGGCGCGATCCAGTTTTCGGCATTCAGCCACAGTTTCGAGTTGCTCAGCCGCGACCGCGCCGTTCCGAACCGCCTCGCGATCGCACGGATGGAGGCGCTGTGCCGCGCGGTCGCCGACGACCCGCGCGTCACCAGCGGCGGCTATGTCGATCTGCCCACCCCGCCGTCGCAGCCGCGCCGCATCCGGCTCGCGCGTCCAAAGCCGCTGCGCACCGCGCGCCGTATCGTCGAGCAGGCGGCGGGCCACCTCGCGCACGAAGTCCGCTACGTCCGCGACCTCATCTCCGTCGCGGTCAATTCGTCGCGCTGGGGCAAGATTCTAAGCGGCGTCATCCTGGCCGTGGCCTAGCGCCAGATAGGCGTCGGACTGCATTTCGGCGAGGCGGCTCGCCGTCCGTTCGAACTCGAACGCGCCGTCGCCCGCAACATAGAGAGCATCGGGCTCGGCCGCCGCGCTCGCAAGCAGCTTGACCTTATATTCGTAAAGCGCGTCGACCAGCGTCACGAAGCGCGCCGCCTCGTTGCGGTTCTCCGGCCCCATCCTGGGAATGCCGACGATGATTACCGTGTGAAATTGCTGCGCGACCGCCAGATAATCCGCCGCGCCGCGCGCCGCGCCGCAAAGCCGCTTGAACGAAAAGACCGCAACGCCCTTCAGCGCCTTCGGGACGTGCAGCGTCCGCCCGCCGCCGACGTCGAGATCGAGCGAAGGCACATGCGCGCGGTCCTCGGGCGGATAGTCGGTGAGGCGGAAAAAGGCGGCCGATAGCGCCGCGCTCGCCGCATCGTCGGCGGGAACGAACCAGCGCGCGCCATCGCCAAGCCGGTCGCGACGATAGTCGGTCGGGCCGTTGAGTCCGAGGATATCGAGCCTCTGCTCGATCAGCGCGATAAAGGGCAGGAAATGCTCGCGATTGAGCCCGTCCTTGTAGAGGTCCTGCGGCGGGCGGTTCGACGTCGCGACGACGGTGACGCCGCGGTCGACCAGCGCGGTGAACAGCCGCGAGAGGATCATCGCGTCGGCGCTGTTGTTCACCACCATCTCGTCGAACGCGAGGCAGCGGACATTTTCGGCGAGCGCCGCCGCGACGAGCGGGATCGGGTCGCCGCTCTCGCTCTTGCGCACCTCGCGCATCCGCGCATGGACGTCGAGCATGAAGGCGTGGAAATGGACGCGGCGCTTTCGCTGGATGTGGAGCGCGTCGTAGAACAGGTCCATCAGCATCGACTTGCCGCGCCCGACCGCGCCCCACAAATAGACGCCGCGCGGTGCGTCGGGCTTGCGCCCGGTAATCCGCCAGAGGAGGCTGCCGCGCGGCGGCACGGCCTCGAGCTCGCGCTGGAGCGCGTCGAGCCGCTCGGCCGCCGCGCGTTGCTCAGGGTCGGACCGCAGCTCGCCCGCAGCAATCAACGCATCATAATGCGCGAGGATGGTCGTCAACGCTTGGTCGCCTTGCGGATCGTCCCCGCAAAGCTCAGCACGATATGCGCGTCACCCGCGCCCTGCACGACCAGCCCGCGCAGGAAGATCAGCCGCCCCGTCTCGCGCACCAGCTCGACCACCGCGTCCATCGGCTCGCCGATCCGCCCCGCGCCGACGAATTGCGTCGACAGGTCGAGCGTCACCGAATGGCCCGCGTCGAGCGAGCCGAACTGATGCGACGCCGCGAAGAGCGCGATGTCGACAAGCGCGAGCGTCACCGCGCCGTGGACATTGTCGCCGAGATTGCTGTGTTTGCGCTCGGGCACCATCCGCACCCGCGCGCGCGGACGACCGTCGGGAGTCGGATCTTCGACGCGCACCGACAGCGGCTCGATGAAGCCATTGAAGCGGCTCGGGTCTTTCAGGTTCCAGCTGACCCAACCGTCGGGCAACTCCTCGGCGGTGAAATTCTCGCGCCGCTTGGGTTCTTCAATGCCGTCGTTCACACCTGCCGCTCGGCCTCGAGCTTCTTGATCTCGGCAATCGCGCGCGCGGGGTTGAGCCCCTTGGGGCACGCATTGGCGCAGTTCATGATCGTGTGGCAGCGATAGAGTCGGAACGGGTCCTCGAGCTCGTCGAGCCGCTCACCCGTCATTTCGTCGCGGCTGTCCGCAAGCCAGCGATAGGCCTGCAGCAGGATCGCAGGGCCGAGGAACTTGTCGCTGTTCCACCAATAGCTCGGGCAGCTCGTCGAGCAGCATGCGCACAGGATGCACTCGTAAAGCCCGTCGAGCTTCTCGCGCTCGGCGGGGCTCTGCAGCCTTTCCTTGCCGCTGGGGGTCGTCGTCTTGGTCTTCAGCCAGGGTTCGATCGACGCATACTGCGCATAGAAATGGGTGAAATCGGGGACGAGGTCCTTGATGACTTCCATGTGCGGCAGCGGGGTGATCGTGATGTCGCCCTTCAAATCCTCGATCGCGGTCGTGCAGGCGAGGCCGTTCTTGCCGTTCATGTTCATCGAGCAGCTGCCGCAAATGCCCTCGCGGCACGAGCGGCGGAAGGTCAGCGACGCGTCCTGCTCGCTCTTCATCTTGATGAGCGCATCGAGCACCATCGGCCCGCACTTTTCGGTGTCGATCTCGAACGTGTCGAAGCGCGGATTCGCGCCCTTGTCGGGGTCGTAGCGATAGACTTTGAACTTTTTGACGTTGGTCGCCCCCTCGGCCTTGTGGACCGTGCCGCCCTTTTGGACGCGGCTGTTCTTGGGCAGGCGAAATTCGGCCATATCGGGCTCCCTTGTGCAGTCGGCGGTCGGACTAGACCCGTTGCGCGGCGGGGGCAAGGGGGTGTGGCGAGCTAATGAAAAGCCCCTTCCCTTCAGCGGAGGGGTCGGGGTGGGGCCAGCGGCCTGGCGCAAAGGTTCCGAAGGCCCGCCCGCCGCGACCAGACGGCAAGCCGCCAAGTCTCGCTGCCCTCCCCTGAAGGGGAGGGGTGTAAATTCCGAAATATGCGGCTACGGGCGCATGGAATGACCGCCGATCCCGCCCAACCCGCCGTCACCAGCCGCCATGTCGCCAAAGGGCTCGGCACGACCGTGCTCGCGCGGCTCGGTGCGGTGGTCGAGATTGTCGCGCAGCCGCTTTATGTGCTGATGTTCGGGCTCGCGGGCTACGGCCTCTATGCGGTGCTCTGGGCGACGATCAACCTCATCGAGAATATCTTCGACCTCGGCATGACGAGCGCCATGCAGCGGACCGTCCCGCAGTCGGCGAGCGACGCCGAGGCGGCGGGGGCGCTGCGCACCGCCATGCTCTTTGGGGTCGGCCCGTGCCTTGTCGTCGCGGCGCTCATTGCCTGGTTCGCGGCCGAACTCGCGCCGCTGCTCAACGTCGCCGAGCGCGACCGCCCGCTCGTCGTTCCCGCGATACAGTTGTTCGTCTGGGCGCTGCCCTTGTGGGCCTTTGTCGAGATCGCGACCTCGGCGATGCGTGCGCGGATGGTGTTCGGCGCCGAAATCCGCCTGCGTATCGTCTGGGAGCAGATCATGCGGCTGGTGTTCGCCGGCGCCTTTTTCGCGGGCGGGCTGGGGCTCAAGGGGCTTTTCGTCGCACATCTGTGCTCGCTCGCGATCACCGCGTTCCTCTGCGTTCGGCTGCTGCGGCGTCATTATGATTTCGCGCTCTTGTGGCGCGGCGGGCGCGGCAGCGATGTCGAGCGCAACACCTTCTGGGCCGGGCTGTCGATCCTGCCGTCGAACGTGATCGCGCGGCTGTTCGGCGATGCGCCGGCGCTGATCCTCAACCTGCTGCTCCCCGGCGCGGCGGGCGCAGCGGCGGCCGGCCTCTTCACCATCGCGCGCAAGCTCTCGAGCGTCGTCCAGCTCGTCCGCGTTGCCTTCGTCTATGTCATCGCTCCGCTCGCCGCGAGCGCCGAGCGCGCCGACCGCGCGCAGGTTGCCGAAATCTATGCCTATGCGACGCGGCTTATCGCGGCGATCGCGCTGCCGCTCGCGGCGGTGCTCGCAGCGGGGAGCGCGTCGCTGCTCAGCCTGTTCGGCGATCAGGCGCAGGTCGCGCGCGCTGCAGTCGTCATCCTCTTCTTCGCGCGCGCGGCGGAAGCGGTGCTCGGCATTTCGCTTCCGGTGCTCCAGGTCGTCGCCGCCTTTCGCCACCAGCTCACCGCCAGCCTGTTCGGCGTCGCCGTCGCGGTCGGCGCTGGGTGGTTGATCGTCGGTCAAATGGACGCACTGACCGGCGTGACGCTCGCCATGTCGATCGGGCTCGTCGTGATGGCAGGCATCCCGATGGCGCAGCTCGCAATCAGCGAGCGGCTTCACCCCTTCGACCGGCAGTTCCCGCTGGTCGCGCTGCGCGGAATGCTGATCACGCTGGCGGCGGGACTGCTCGCGCTGTTCATCAGCCGCCTGCCTGACCCGGTCGCGCTGCCGCTGATCGTGCTGGTCGCGGTCGCCGCAATCTGGTCGTCGCTCCGCTTCGCGCTGCCCGAAGCCGATCGTGCATCGCTGGGCAAGACCGGGCGGAAACTCAGACTGATCTCCTGATCCGTCATCCCCGCGAAGGCCGCGATCTCGACCTCCGCTTGCAATGCACCGGCCAGATCGCGGCCTTCGCCGGGATGACGACAAGACAGAGGGTCTTATTTTGGCCGCAAACTTTGCTAGAGGAGACGCCACTTCATTCGCCGCTCCTGCGGCCAACAGGCGGAACCCGATGTATCAGCAAGAACTCGCCCGTAGCGGCAAGCGCCTTTTCTTCATTCGCGGCACCTATATCTACATCACGATCGCAATCTCGACGCTGATCGCGTGGTGCAGCAAGGATTGGGGGCCGTTCCAGACGGCTTTCGGCGACTGTGCCTGGTTCTGGCTGTCGCTGGGCGTCGCAAGCACGGGCGCAATCGTCCGCGTCTTTACCAGCGGTTGGGCCGCGCTTGGCACCTCGGGGCGCGCCAAGATCGCCGCCGAGGCGAGCGAGCTCAACACCACCGGCCCCTACAGCCTGGTGCGCAACCCGCTCTATGTCGGGCGCATCCTGAACTTCACCGGCCTTGCGATGCTGTCGGGAAGCTGGGTGTTCGGCGCAATCGTCTTCCTGCTCGCGATCCTGATCTATGAGCGCATCTCGATTTACGAAGAAGAGTTCCTGCGCGAAAAGTTCGGCGCCGCACACGCCGAATGGGCAAAGGACGTCCCCGCGCTGCTCCCGCGCCTGTCGGGCTGGGTGAAGCCCAAATATCCCTTCTGGTGGAAGCGGATGATCTGGCGCGAGCAGAACAAGCTGTTCCTGCTCGCGACGACCGTCTTCCTGACGTGGATGGCGCGGATGGACTTCAATTTCGACGCGCTGACCTCGGCGCAGTGGAACTGGGTCTATGCCTTTGCCGCGCTCGTCGTCGTTCGCTTCATCATCGGCGGACTCAAGATGATCGGCTTCTTCAAGGAATTGAGCTGATCAAATGGGGAGCGATCTCGCTCCCCTCATCGCCGTGATCGGCAGCGACGGGTCGGGCAAATCGACGCTGTCGGCCGACCTCCTCGCGCATATCCAGAAGTCGCGGCCCGCGGAGAGCGGCTATCTCGGCCTCGGTTCGGGCGAGCAGGGCCGCCGCATCGGCCGCTGGCCGCTGATCGGTCCGCCACTCCACCGCTTCCTCGACGGCATCGCCGACCGGCTGCGCGATCCCGACGCGCCGATCCCCGGCTGGCTCGCCGCGCGCTACGCGCTGCGCAAATCGAAGAAGCGCCGCGCGAAGTTCGAACAGCTTCTCGCGCGGCGCCGCGCGGGCATCACCATCGTCACCGACCGCTACCCGCAGATCGAAGTGCCCGGCCTGCACGACGGCCCGATCCTCGCGGGCCGCGCCATGACACCGCGCCTCGCGGCGATGCGGGCAGAGGAGCACGCGCTTTATGCCGAGATGGCGGCCTATATGCCGACGCTCGTCATTCGCCTGCACATCGACGTGGACACGGGGATGGCCCGCAAGCCTGATCATGTACGCGCGCTGATCGCACGCAAGGTCGAAACGGTGCCGCTGCTGACGATGGGCGGCGCCCCCATCGTCGATCTCGACGCGACCATGCCATATGCGGAGGAACTGGCGCTGGCAAAGGCGGCGGTCGATCAGGCGCTAGCTGCCCGATCTTGAATTTCGTGAGCCCCCGCGAAGGCGGGGAACCATCTCCTGCCCGGCCAAGGTGGCACCGACCGGCGATGGGCACCCGCTGCCGCAGGCGCACGCAAGCTTAAAAGCCTCGCCCGGCCATGATCCGCTCGATCAGCACAATATCTTCGGGCTTGTCGGCGTCGATACATGCCTCCGCCGCCGACATCGGCACGATCCGCGCCTTGACCCCGAAACGGCGACCCGCGCGCGCGACGCCCTGATGGATCGTCAGCAGCCGCAGCAGCACGCCGATCAGCAGCGCGGGGCCGAAGGCCGCGATGATCCTGAGCCCCTTCTTGCGATCGCGCTCGATCCGCCCCCAGAAATCGAGCAGCGGCCGTGCGCGGCGACCGCGCAAGCGAAAGAGATTCGCCCCCGACCACCAGCCGCCGCGGAACTTGAGCCACGTCCGCCTTGATTCGGGATAGCGCGCGAGCAGCACCGTGCGTTCGACCATCGCAACCGCCACGTCGCTGTCCTCGGCCCCATCGAGAAACTCGCCAATCATTGCGGGAGTGAGCAGCACATTGTCGGCGGTCGTCACCAACACCGGCGCGTCATCGTCGGGGAGCGCAGCGGCGAGCGACGCGCTGATCCCCTGCCCTGAGTCGGCGAACCGCACGTCTTCGAAAGCGGCAAGCGCCGGATCGGCGGCAATCGCGCGGCTGTTCTGCGCGAGAACGGTGATCGCGCCGACGCGCGGCGACGCGCGCAGCGCGCGCACGACGTGAACGAGCATCGCTTCGCCCGCGATCGGCAGCAGTGCCTTGGTCGCGACGCCGCTGCCGTCGAGCAGGGGGTCGGGGCCGGGGCGGCTCCCTGCCATCACGATTGCCGGGATCGGCGCGGTCATTGCGGCGACGCCTCCACCGGCGCGATCCGCCGTCCGGTAACGCCACGCAGGAAATCGCCCGCTTCGTCCAGTACCGGCGCCTTGCCACCAAAGGGCGCGGCGAGAGCCATGACGATACCCGTGTGACCAAGCCCCGGATAGACGCGCAACGTCGCGGCGCCGCCCGCGCGCTCGATTGCGGCGGCGAGATTCTGGCTGTTGCGCGGGCGCACGATATCGTCGGCGTCGCCCGTCGCGAGCCACATCGGCGGCGCATCGCCACGCGCAAAGGAAACAGGCTGGGTCTTTTCGATCGGGCGGATCTTGCCCATCGCCTTGTCGGCGCGGCCGCCCTTTTCGAGCGGGGTGAAATCATAAGGCCCGGCCAGCCCCGCGACGCCGCGGATCACCGCCGGGTCGGTCCCCGCCGCGCGCAGCCATTGCGGGTCAAGCGCGAGCATCGCAGCATTATAGGCGCCCGCCGAATGTCCCATCAGCGCGATCCGGTCGGGATCGCCGCCAAGCTTTCCGACATGTTCGCGCGTCCATGCGACCGCCGCCGCGCTGTCCTCGATATAATCGGGCCAATAGGCGCGCGGGACGAGGCGATAGTCGGGGATGACGGTGACGAAACCTTGCCGCGCGAGTGCGCGACCGGCGAAGCCGTAGCTGGCGCGCTCGCCGCTGTTCCAGCCGCCACCATAGAAGAAGACGACCACCGGCAGCCGGTCGCCCTCGCGCGCATCCTCGGGAACCCAGATGTCGAGCGTCTGGCGCGCGCCGCGGCCATAGGGCTGCCCCGCGAAGAGCAGTTTTGCGCCGCCTCCGCCGCCGAGCAGCTTGTCGGCAAGGTCGAGTGATTTCGCGCCGCCCGCAACGATAAGCTTTGCGCCGCCACCGAACAGGAGCAGCAGGATCAGCAATATAAACAGATATTTGATCAACCGCCGACCCTTGCGCCCCGCGTCCGTCATTCGTCCGCCCTTCGCCGGACCGCGCAACATCGGTCCGTCCGCGGCCCTACCGTGCGTCGCGCAGCGCCACAAGCGCCACCTTTTCGCGTGTCGTGCGTAGGAAAGGCATGACTCCGCCCGCCCGCCGCCCTGCGCTCGTCTGCAACAGCCAGAGCGGCAGCTTCGATTCCGCGCGCCGCGACTGGATCGCCGAACAATTTGCCGCGGCGGGGACGCCGCTCGTCGCAGACTATTGCCTTCCCGACCAGAAACTGCCCGACCCGGCGCGCCTTGTCGCCGATGGCGTCGACCTCGCGGTGGTCTGGGGCGGCGACGGCACGATCAATGCAAGCGTCGCGGCGCTCGCCGGCTGGGACGGCACGCTGCTGGCCCTTCCCGGCGGGACGCTCAACCTCCTCGTCAAACAGCTTCATGGCGAGCGCGAACTGGAAGCCATCCTCGCCGATGTTCTTTCCGGGCGCGCGCATCGCGACGTCCCGCCGACCGTCGCCTGCGCCGCCGGTCGCGCGATGGTCAACATGCTCGCGGGGCCGACGACCGTCTGGGCCGAGGTGCGCGAGCACGTCCGCCAGCGCGAACTGGCCAGCGCCGCCGCGCTGGTCCCCGAGGCACTCGAGGAAAGCCTTGCCGGCGACCCGGTGCGGCTCGCGGGCGATGCTCGCGAATTCCAGGCGATCAGCATGACGCCCTCGCGCGACGGCATCGTCGTCGACGGCCTCTATGCCGACAGCCCCACATTGCTCCTGCGCCACGCGATCGCGTGGGTCGGCGGCGATTTTCGCGACGGGCCGCGCGAACGGCTGACCGCGCGCCCCACGGTCACGATCAGCTCCGACGCCCCGCTCGGCCTGCTGATGGACGGCGAACATGCCGACGGCGCAGCGAGCGTAACCTTTAGGATCGAGCCCGCGCCGATGGCGATGCTCCTGACGATGCCTTTGCCATGATCCGCCTCTTCCACATCAGCGACCTCCATTTCGGGCTCGAAGACCGCATCGCACTCGCCTGGTTTACCCAATTGGTGCGCGCCGAGTGCCCCGACGGCGTGCTGATCACCGGCGACCTGACGATGCGCGCGCGCACCCGCGAATTTGCGGCGGCGTGCGACTGGATCGAGACGCTCGACCTCCCGGTTACGGTTGAGGTCGGAAACCACGACCTGCCCTATTTCAACCCGATCGAGCGCTTCTTCTTTCCCTATCGCCGTATCGCCCGGATCAAGAGGCTGATCGACCGCGAGCTCGACTTTCCGGGGCTGGCGGTCGTTCCGCTCAAGACCACGGCGCGCGCGCAATGGCGGCTCGACTGGTCGAAGGGTCGGGTGACCCGGCGCGCGCTCGACAAGACACTCGCCGCTATCGATGCGCTGCCGCCCGACACGACGGTCCTCGTCGCGGGCCATCATCCGCTCGTCGAAGCAGGAACGCGCGGGCGCGCGCTCACACGCGGCGGCGAACGGGCGCTGTGCGCGCTCGCCGAGCGCGGCGTCGCGGGTGTGCTCACCGGCCATGTCCACGACGCCTTCGATCTGGTGAAGCAGACACCCGCCGGACCGGTCCGGATGATCGGCGCGGGCACCTTGTCGCAGCGTATCCGCTCGACCCCGCCCAGTTTCAACGACCTCGAAATAGCGGACGGAGCGGTGCGTGTTAACGTGCGCAGCCTGCCGGAACTCCCGACGCGCGACATGCAGATCGACGCCATCCCGCCCGACGCGCTCCCCCCGCGTCGGCCGGGCGAGCCGGTCGCTCCCGTTGGCGCCGTTCCGCCCGTCGACCCGCCCGTCCATTGACGCGGCCACGCCCAGGTGAAAGGAACCGGTCCATGACGAGCCGCCGCACAATCCACGTCAACGACAGGATGCAGTCGGGTTATAGCTACGACCTCACTGCCCCCGAGGGCGCGGATTTCGACCCCGCATTTACGCCGTATTTCACGCCCGGGGAGATGCTGGAAATGGGGGTCTTCGAGGGAAAATATTGCAACGATTGTCGGGACGAATTTCCCGCCGACTGGTTCGAGAACGCCAGGGTAGCCGACAAGCCCGATCCCGACCTCAACTATTTCGGCGTCAAATCGCGCCAGCCACTCTCCGTGTGGCGTGAAAAAGGATGGATCTACGGCCCCGACCCGCGTGGCTGGTTCCAATGGTATTGCCGCTATTATATGGGGCGCCGCCTGCCCGACATCGACGCGATCCAGATCAAGCGCTGGCGCGGTTTCGCCCGCCATGCGGGGCAGGTTCGCGCCAATTGCGACCCGGGCGACATTCACTGCCGCCCGCGCCAACGGCAGGCGCTGCTGCAATGGGCCTATGACCCGTTCGTCTGATCAGGGCTCGCGCGCGCCCACGAACAGCGCGATGATGCCGATGAACGCGCCATAGCGCAGCGCGGCGTCGAGCGCCGCCTCGCGCATGGCTTCGGATCGCCAAAGTTCGAACCAGGTTTCGGCGATCACGATCCAGCCGGCAAAGAGCATCAGCACGGCGACCCCGCAACCCGCCAGCGCGAGCGTCTTGGCGGCGTCGAACGTGGCCGGGTCGCGGCCACGCACCGCCCACATCCGCCTCGCGCCCGCGAGGCAAAGCAATGCCGTTACAAGCTTTAGCGACGGAATAGCGAGCGCCCCCGCAAGGACCAACGCCGGACTTGCCGTCGCGCGCCAATCGTCGCTGCCGCCTTCGAACGTCGTCATCGACAGCGTCGCGGCGACGGCGCCCTTCGTTCCCTGCCAATCATGGAAATTGCCAAAAGCGCCGAGCAGGCCCCAGGTTGCCACCGCGATAACGAGCAATATCTTCAATATTCTGAGCATCGCCTGTTCCCCCCTTTCGCCACGCTAGGCGATTCGGGGCGGAAGGTCCAAGTCCGCTTTGCGCTGCATTCAGCAAAAAGGGCGGCCCGTTTCCGGACCGCCCTCCTCTTTCCCACCCGTCGGTGGAAAAAGTCGTTTAGCGCTTCGAGAACTGGAAGCTGCGGCGGGCCTTTGCCTTGCCGTACTTCTTGCGCTCGACCGCGCGGCTGTCGCGGGTCAGGAAGCCAGCCGACTTCACCGTGCCGCGCAGCGCGGGTTCAAAGCGGGTCAGCGCCTGCGCGATGCCGTGCAGCACGGCGCCAGCCTGACCCGACAGGCCACCACCCTTGACGGTTGCGACGATGTCATACTGGCCGGCGCGGTCGGTCAGACCGAAGGGCTGGTTGATGACGAGGCGCAGCGTCGGACGCGCGAAATAGACTTCCTGGTCGCGGCCGTTGACGGTGATCTTGCCCGTTCCGGGCTTGAGCCACACGCGGGCGACGGCGTCCTTGCGGCGGCCGGTTGCATAAGCGCGGCCCTGCTTGTCGACGATTTTTTCGCGCAGCGGTGCGGACGGTGCCGCGATCGTTGCTTCGGTACCTTCGACGGCGCCGGCGAGATCCTTGAGATCGGTCATGGTCTGTTCGTCAGCCATTATGCACCCACCTTGTTCTTGCGGTTCATCGACGCGACGTCGATCACTTCGGGGCTCTGCCCTTCATGCGGATGTTCAGCTCCAGCAAAGATGCGCAGGTTGCGCATCTGCTGGCGGCCAAGCGGGCCGCGCGGAATCATGCGTTCGACGGCCTTTTCGAGCACGCGCTCGGGGAAACGGCCTTCGAGAATCTTCGCGGGGCTGGTTTCCTTGATGCCGCCGGCATAGCCGGTGTGCTTGTAATAGCGCTTGTCGGCCATCTTCTTGCCGGTGAACGCCACCTTGTCGGCGTTGATGACGATGACATTGTCACCGCAATCGACGTGCGGGGTGAACGACGGCTTGTGCTTGCCGCGCAGGATATTGGCGATGATCGAAGCAACGCGGCCCACGACGAGACCGTCGGCGTCGATCAGCACCCATTTCTTTTCGACCGTCGCGGCGTTTGCCGACTGGGTCGTCTTGGTCAGCGCCTTCATGGCACGCTCCTTGACAGAGATGGAACGGGGCGGTCGCATTCGCTGCCGCCCGAAAACAATCCGCGCCGCCTGCCCCGGTGGGACAATGCGGCGCTTCGGAGCGGCCCAATGACGCTTGAAGCCCCGAAAGTCAAGCGTCCTGCGGCTTTGCTGACGGGTATTATGATACCATCAACAATTTGCCGAGGCAGATTTCAACCCCTGGCGGTGCACGGCGACCGCCGTCACCGCGACCAATATGGCGCCGACGACCTGATGGAGAACCGCGATCCACATCGAGACCCCCGTGACGACGGTGAGGATTCCGAGCAGCATCTGCGCGGCAACGGTGACGACCATCAAGCCCGCTTCATGCCGTGCGCCCCTCTTGGCCAGTGCGCGCGCGAGCAGCAACAGCGCGAGCGCCGCGACCCACGACCACCAGCGGTGCAGGAAATGAATGAGGAAGGGATCGTTGGTCAGCGCCATCCACGCGCCGCCCGACCAGTCGATGCCTTCGGGCACGAAATGATCGTTCATCGCCGGCCAAGTGTTCGCGACCTGACCCGCGTTGAGCCCCGCCACCCATGCGCCGAGCAGCAATTGCACGAAGAGGATGGCGATCGCCCCGATCGCCGCGCCCGTCAGCCGCGCGGGCCGCGCCCCTTCATCGCGCGCCAGCTCGCCAAGGTCGCGCGCGGTCCACACCAGCCCGCCGAGCAGGAAGAGCGCGGTGAGCAGATGCGCGGCCAAGCGGAAATGGCTGACGTCGGTGCGATATTCGAGCCCCGACGCGACCATCCACCAACCGATCGCGCCCTGCAGCCCGACGAGCGCGGCGAGCGCGAACAGCCGCCAGCCATAGCCCGCGGGGATCGCGCGCCGCCATGCGAACCAGGCGAGCGGCAGCAGCAGCGCCATTCCGACGACGCGCCCCAAAATGCGGTGCAGCCATTCCCAGAAAAAGATCGCCTTGAACCCCTCAAGCGTCATGCCGAGGTTGATTTCCTTATATTCGGGGATCTGCTTGTATTTCTCGAACTCGGCGATCCAGTCGGCCTCGTTCGTCGGCGGCAATACGCCCGACACGGGGCGCCATTCGGTGATCGACAGCCCCGATTCGGTCAGCCGCGTGATCCCGCCCACGGCGACGACGATGATGACGAGCACGGCGACGGCCCACAGCCAGCGCGCAAGCGCGGCGGGGCGGGGGGTGCGGCGCGCGGCCGCGGCGGTCAGCGAGGCGTCGGACATGCGCCGCCCTATCGTCGTTCGGCGCGCGTTAGGCAAGCGGGTCGAAATTCATGGTCGCGACAGGCTGGGGTTGATAATCGGTCGTCGATGTTCCGCCGTTTGCCTGCTCTGGCGCTCGCCTGCGCCGCAATTGCCGCCGCACCCTTTGCCGCGCGTGCCGACACTGCCACGTCACCCTATGCTGCGCTCGCCGCGATGGAGGCGCGCGTGGCAGCGATCGGCTTCCGCCTGACGACCGCCAACGCCAACTGGTGCCCGGTGCGTCAGCCGCAATTCGGATGGCTCTGGGGCGACCCGCGCCTTTACGCCGAGGAGGACCGCGCGGCGGCGCTCGTCCCCTACGACGCATCGACCAGCGACGCGCCCTTCCCCGCAGCCATCGCACCCGATTCGCCCGCAGCCCGTACGGGACTTCGCATCGGCACCCCGATCCTCAAGCTGAACGGGGCGTCCTTGCCGCCCGCCGAGGGCACCGACGCCTTCGCGCGCATTTCGGCGCTCGAAACCGCGCTCGCGGCACTTCCGCTCGACCGGCCGCTGACGCTGGCGACCGGCGACGGGCAAACGGTCGACATCCAGCCTGTCACCGGCTGCGCGTCGGACTTTCGCCTCGAAGCGCGCGACCGCCCCGCGGGCGCGGCCGACGGCCGCCTCGTCCTTATCAGCTACGGCCTCGCACTGTTTGCAGAGGATGATGCCGAACTCGCCGCTGCCGTCGCGCACGAGCTCGCGCACAATATCCTCCGTCATCGCGAACGGCTCGACGCTGCGGGGGTCGACCGCGGGCTCGGCAAGCAGTTCGGGCGCAGCGCCCGGCTCTTCCGCCAGACCGAGATCGAAGCCGACCGGTTGTCGGTCTGGCTGCTCGCGGGCGCAGGCTATGATCCTACTGCCGCCGCCCGTTTCTGGACGCGCTTCGGCCAGCGCGAAGGACGTCCGCTCTTCCAGGCGGGCACGCATCCGCGCTGGCGCGACCGCGTCGCGACGCTCGAGGCCGAGGCAGCCGCGATTGCCGCCGCCCGCGCCGAGGGCGAGCCGCTCGTCCCGCCGCTGGTCGCCAACCCGCCGCCCTTGGAATAGCGGCGCGGCCATCCTATTTTGGAGCCATCGCTCCCCGACCCTTCAAGGACCCATGCCATGACCCGTGAGACCGCCATTTTCGCCGGAGGCTGCTTCTGGTGCACCGAAGCCGTGTTCCAGTCGCTCGCGGGTGTGGACTCGGTCGAAAGCGGCTATATCGGCGGGACGGTCGAAAACCCGACCTATAAGCAAGTGTGCGGCGGCGACACCGGCCACGCCGAAGCGATCCGCATCACCTTCGACCCCGACGTCATCGGCTATGACGATCTGCTCGACGTCTTCTTCGCGACGCACGATCCGACGCAGCTCAATCGTCAGGGCAATGACATCGGCACCCAGTATCGCAGCGCGATCTTCCCGCTCGACGATGCGCAGGCCGCTGCGGCGCGCGCCGGAATCGAACGCGCCGCCGCCGACTGGCCAGCACCGATTGTGACGACCATCGAGCCTGCTTCGACCTGGTATCCGGCCGAGGATTATCACCAGGCCTATTGGGATGGCGAAGGCCAGCGCAATCCATATTGCATGGCCGTCATTCCGCCGAAACTGGCAAAGCTGCGCAAAGGGTTCGGCGAGCGCCTCCGCGCGGGCTAGCCGCCGCCGCAATGGCCGAGGGAAGCGCAGGCATGACGTCACTCGCTCCTTTTCCTTGACTTATCAGCGATTTTGACTAGCTGCCGCCGCTTCTTAGGGGCGGGATAGCCCCCAGGCGCCGTGGGGGTCGCTGGACGTGCTGGGATCGTTGTTCCTTTCTGGTATTTTGGCTGTCGCGCAGCCGGTAGCAGTACAGACCGCAAACCAGACGATTGTCGAGGACGGCGCCGACGGCATGGCGCGCGCTGTCAACCGCATGGTCGGCGGCATCATCAGCTATGTCCGCTGGCCCGAAAGCCCCGCCGCCGCGGCACGCAATCTTTGCATCGTCGGAAGCCCTACGATCACTGCGAGCATCGCTCCGTCGATCGCGGGCGGGCTACCCGTGACCGTCCATCGCCTTTCGGCGGCAGCGGTCAGCGTTCGCAAAGACTGCGACATTCTCTTTCTCGGGCGCATGGCGGCGGCCGATCGGCAACGGCTGATCGGCTGGGTGCGCGGCCGCGCCGTGCTGACGATCAGCGACGACGACCCCGATTGCCTGCACGGCGCCATGTTCTGCCTGTCGGCGCGCGCCGGACGCCTCGGCTTTTCGGTCAATCTCGACGCGATCGGGCGTGGACCGCTGCGCGTCGATCCGCGCGTGCTGAAAATGGGGCAGAACGACGGGAGCGCGACATGATCGAGCGCGCTACCGAAACGCCCGTCCGCCGCACCACCCTGCAAAGGCTGTTGTCGCGGTTCCACTTCGGCATCACCCTGTTCGCGGTGGCGCTGTCGGGCATCACGATCCTGCTCGCCGGGGTCACGGCGCTGCGCGGCTATGCCGATCGCAATTTGGAGCTTGCGGCGCGGCTCGGCGCTTATGGCGCCGAACCTGCACTGGTGTTCAACGACCCGCTGGCAGCGCGCGATGGCATCGAACCGCTGACGGAAATTGCCGGCATCGCCCGCCTGCGCGTCCTTGACGATCGCGGCCGCGTGCTGACCGGATGGACGTCCCCCAACCCCGATCCGGCGCCGCTGCTGACGCGCCTCGTCTTTCCGCGGCCCTATGCAATCCCCGTCCGCCGCAACGGATCGGTTATCGGGACGGTCGAGGTGTGGGGCGACAGTTCGACGATGAACGATTATGTGCGGCTCGGCCTGCTCGCCGGGCTGGGCTGCCTGCTCGTCACCGCGCTCGGTACGATCGTGCTCGCGCGGCGCTTCGAATATGAGCTCGTCAAGCCGCTCGGCGAGATCGCCACCGTTGCGCACGACGTCCGCCTGCACCGCCGGTTCGACAAGCGCGTCAAGCCGCTCGGCATCGCCGAACTCGACCGGCTCGGCGGTGACATCAACGCACTGCTCGACGAATTGCAGGGGTGGCAGGGGCATATGGAAAGCGAACGCGCGATCCTTGAACATCGCGCGTCGCACGATCCGCTGACGACACTCCCCAACCGCGCGGCTTTCGACCGTCAACTAGCCGAGCGAATTGCCGCGGCCGAACGGCGCGGTGGGCGCTTTGTCCTGCTTTTCTGCGACGCCGACAATTTCAAGGCGGTCAACGACGAATATGGCCATGCGGTGGGCGACCGCGTTCTCGTCGCGGTGTCGACCTGCATCCGCAACGGACTGCGCAAGGGCGATTTTGCGGCGCGGATCGGCGGCGACGAATTTGTAGTGATCGTCGATCCGCTCGACGCAGAGGCCGATCCGGGCGCGCTGATCCGGCGCATCAAGGATTGTGTGTCCGATCCGATCGCCTTGCCGGGGGGCGACGAGCAATACCGTCCGTCGATCAGCGTCGGCGCTGCGGTTTACCCCGACGACGGCAGCGATTCCGCCGCTCTGCTGACCGTCGCCGATGCCGGCATGTATGCCGACAAGATGACGAGCGGCGAAAGATGACCAATATCGGAGCCCTCCCGTGATGCGCCTATCCCCCCTTCGCCCATCAGCGCTGCTGGCTTTTGCCGCCGCAGTCGTACTCGCGGCATGCCAAAGCGTATCGCCGATTTCCGGATTCACGCCGGCCCAGATCGCGATGCTCGAATCGGAAGGCTTTGTCGAAACCGGACCCGCGTGGGAACTCACGATCTCGGAACGCCTGTTGTTCCCGGTCGACGAAAGCGCACTCAAGCCCGATCAGCAGGAACGGATCGCCCGCCTCGCCCGCAATCTCGTATCGGTCGATATTCTTACCGCGCGCGTCGAAGGCCACACCGATTCGACCGGCACCTCGGCCTATAACCAGGCCTTGTCGCAGGCGCGCGCCCACGCCGTCGCGACGCCGATGCAGGCGAATGGCATGCGCTTTAACCCAGAGCAGATTGTCGGCCGCGGCGAAGCCTTCCCGCTTTCGAGCAACGATACCGCCGAAGGCCGACAGGATAATCGCCGCGTCGTGGTGATCGTGGCGCCCGAATAGGCGTGCGCCGGCAGTCGCAAACGTCTGCAATGCTTTCCCTCGCAACACTGGGCGGCTAGGGTCGTCGCCATGAAACCGATCCGCAAAGCCGTCTTTCCCGTCGCCGGCCTCGGCACGCGCTTCCTTCCCGCCACCAAGGCGATCCCCAAGGAGATGCTGCCGGTCGTCGATCGCCCGCTTATCCAATATGCGGTCGACGAGGCACGCGAGGCGGGGATCGAACAGATGATCTTCGTCACCGGCCGCGGCAAGAGCGCGATCGAGGATCATTTCGACATCGCCTTCGAGCTCGAAAAAACGATGTCGGAGCGCGGCAAGGATCTGTCGGTTCTCGAACCGACGCGCCTCGGCCCCGGCAATTGCGCCTATGTCCGCCAGCAGGAACCGATGGGGCTTGGCCATGCGATCTGGTGCGCGCGCGACATCGTCGGCGACGAGCCCTTCGCGATCTTCCTCCCCGACGAATTCATGCACGGTTCGCCGGGATGCATGAAGCAGATGGTCGATGCCTATGCGCGCGTCGGCGGCAATCTGATCTCCGTCCTCGAAGTCCCGCGCGAGCAGGTGTCGTCCTATGGCGTCATCGCGCCGGGCGCGTCGGACGGCAAGCTGACCGAGGTCATGGGCCTTGTCGAAAAGCCCCCCGTTGCCGAAGCGCCGTCGAACCTCATCATTTCGGGGCGCTACATCCTCCAGCCCGAGGTGATGCGCGTGCTCGAAGGGCAGGGAAAGGGCGCCGGCGGCGAAATCCAGCTCACCGATGCGATGGCCTCGATGATCGGGAACCAGCCCTTTCACGCCGTGACCTTCGACGGCGCGCGCTACGACTGCGGATCGAAGGCGGGCTATATCCAGGCCAATCTGGCGGTCGCGCTCGCACGGCCCGACATGGCCGCCGAAGTGCGAGCCTTTGCCATCGACCTCCTGCGATAACAGTCCGGCGGGGGAGGTCCCCCGCCGGCCCGAAGCCTATTCGCCCTCGATGTTGGGCTTGGGGAATGTATCGGCGCCGAGCGTGCGATAGAGCCACCCGCCGACAAGCCCGCCGACGAGCGGCGCGAGCCAGAACAGCCACAGTTGCTGCAACGCCAGTCCGCCGACCACGAGCGCAGGCCCGGTGCTGCGTGCCGGGTTGACCGATGTGTTGGTGACGGGAATCGAGATCAGGTGGATCAGCGTCAGCGCAAGGCCAATTGCAAGCGGCGCAAAACCGGCAGGCGCGCGCCCGTCAGTCGAACCCATGATGATCCAGAGGAAGAATCCCGTCAGCACGACCTCGATAATCAGCGCCGACCAGATGTCGTAATTGCCCGGCGACCCCGCATCAAAGCCATTCGCGGCGAGCCCGCCCGCGATGTCGAACACCGGGCTGCCGCTCGCGACATAATAGAGCAGGAAGGCGGCGACGATCGCGCCGAGCACCTGCGCTGCGACATAAAGCGGTATGTCGCGCGCCTCGAAGCGGCCGCCCGCCCACAGCCCGACGGTCACCGCGGGATTGAGATGGCATCCCGAAATATGGCCGATCGCATAGGCCATGGTCACGACCGTCAGACCAAAGGCGAGCGATACGCCGAGCAGACCGATCCCGACCTCGGGGAATGCCGCGGCGAGCACAGCGCTCCCGCATCCACCGAACACGAGCCAGAATGTGCCGATAAACTCGGCGAGTCCCTTCTGCAGATTTGTCATTTGACCCTCCTCCCCGCCGGCGGCCAAGCACGCCTCCGGCGCAGGGGCACTCTAGCGCCGCCGGAGCGGCTCGCAACCCCTTGGAATCGGGCATTCCCGCGACACTCAGGCGGCGGCGACCGCCTCGACAAAATGGCGCGCGCGCTGGTGCAGCGACTGCGCCGCGCGGTTGAGCCCCGACGAAAGCTCGCCGAGCGTCGCCGCGCCCTCGCCAACCGCCGATGCGCCGCGGCTGATATATTGGACGCGGTCGTCGATCTCGCGGCCCGCGGACACCGCCTGCTCGACATAACTCGCGATCGACAGGCTTGTTGCGCTCTGGCCGTCGACCGCAGCGTCGATCGTGTCGGAAAAGCCATTGTTCGCCTCGATGGCGCGTTCGACGTCGCGAAATCCCTCGGCGACCTGCACGACAATCTCGCGGATGCGGTCGATATAGGGGGTGATGTCGCTCGCCGCCGAACGCGTCTGGTTGGCGAGCGCCTTGACCTCGGCGGCGACGACGGCGAAGCCGCGCCCGGCATCGCCGGCACGCGCCGCCTCGATCCCCGCGTTGAGTGCGAGCATGTTGGTGCGGCTTGCCATGTCGATGATCAGCCGCAGCATCTGTTCGATCGACTGGCTTGCATCCTGCAACATTGCCGCGCGATCGCCGGTTTGCTTGACCTTCTGATGGGCGTCGCGCCGCACGCTGCGCGCGCGCGTGCCGTCGTCGACGATCTGCGCCATGCTCGCGGCGAGCGCGTGGCCGCGATCGCCGAGTTCTTGCAATCCGGCGAGCGTCTGCGCGGTCGCGCCTGCGACCGACAGCGCGTCACGCCCGGTCTGTTCGGCGCGTTCGGACAATTGGCGCGCAACCGCTTCAACTTCATGCGCCATGTCGGACAAGGTCGCTGTCAGCGCAGCTATATCCTGCTGAAACCCACGCCCGGCGGCGTCGATCTGCGCCGCGCGCTCGGCGCGCTCACGCGCGACCTCGATCTCGCGCATCATCGCCAGCCGCGCGAGTTGGCCGCCGTCGAGCGTTTCGACAAATCGCCCCTTGTCGACGAGCACCAGCCCCTCATGTCCCGCAGCGCGCGATACACGGCGCAACAGCGCGGCGGTCGGTTCGGCAACGTCGGCGGTCAGGCACGGCTCGATCATCGTTGCAATCGAGCCGCCGATCGTCGGATTCTGCATCAGCGAAAACCAATAGGGGCAGAACAGCAGTTCGCGCACGCGCTGTTCGCGGATAATTCCGACAGGAGCCCGGTCGGGACCCAGCACCGCAAGCAGCCGGAGATCGGGATGCGCGCGAAACGCCTCGATCACCTCGGCCAGCGGTGCATCGACGCCGACCGCGATGGCATGACCCGATGCGGGTTCGAGGGCAAGCTGTACCGAATTCATCTGATCCCATCGCCTTGCGGTTCGTGACGGCGCAATGCCTAGCGGGTGATGGTAAAGACGGTTTTAACCATTTATTTCAGTGATGTGACACCAAGGCGCGGCCGCCGGTCAATTGGTCGCATAATGGTGGCACGACACCCGATGGCATGCGATGGACGGACCGTCAGGGAGAAGTTCATGCGTGGCTATGTTGCGGCACTATTGGCGGCACCGTTGCTGACAGGATGCGTCGGCGCGGTCAAATCGGTCGTCACGGCGCCGGTGAAGGCGGCCGGGCAAGTCGCCGACTGGTCGACGATCAGCCAGGACGAGGCCGACCGCAACCGTGGTCGCGCGCTACGCGAACGCGAGGAGCGGCTCGGCAAATTGTCGCGCCAGCGCGACAAGGCTGCCGAAAAATGCCGCAACGGCGACAGCGAGCAATGCCAACGTGCGCAAATACTCGATCATGAGATTGAGGCCGAGATGAACGCGCCCTACTGAAAGTCTCGCCGCGTCAACTGACGCGCCGCCCGGTCCACACCACCCGGCCGACGAGCTGCACCGCCGACAGCGGCAGATCGTCCCAGCTCCGGTATTGCGGATTGTCGCTGATCACCGCGATCCGCCCCTGCCCCGGCGCGCGCGCGACGCGCTTGACCATCAGCACATCGTCCATCCGCAGCACATAGATACCGTCGCGCAGCCGCGCCGCAGCGTCGCCGCCGTCGACGAGGATGTCGTCACCGTCGCTCAGCGTCGGCGCCATCGAATCGCCTTCGACGCGGATGATGCTCAGCGCGCGCGGATCGGCGCCCAGGCTGCGTAGCCATTTGGGGTCGAACGCGACCTCGCCCTCGACCGGCTCGCCGTCGATGCTCGCCCCTGCGCCTGCCGAGGCGCCGACGGCGAGCTTGGGCACCAGCACCATGTCGCGCCCGCGCGGCCCTGCGCGCGATGCGACGCGCTGCACCGGGCCGCCGAGGATCGATTCGGCGACGCCCAGATAGGCGGCGATGCGCGCGCGGTCCTGTTCGGCAAGCCGTCGCGGCGTGCCACGCTTGATATATTGCTGGATATAGGCCGGATTGCGCCCGATCGCCGCCGACAGGCGCGCATAGTCGATGCCCTTTTCCTGGCAGAGCTGGTCGAGCGCGGCGCGCGGATCGGCAGAAAATTCTGACATGGCTGGTCCGGTCCTTCCTATTTCGTCTTTAGCAATAGGATTTTTCCTAGACAAGTAGGAAAATGCCTATCAAATAGGAAAATTCCTATCGCTTGAGTCGCGGCGCGCCTGCACCGAAAAGGGAGAAGAAGATGGAGTCCAGCCTGTTGCAACGGATCGAAAAATTCCTCGAGGAATCGGCGATACCGCCGAGCGTTTTCGGACGCGCCGCGGTCGGCGATCCACGCCTCGTCGGCGACTTGCGCGCGGGACGGAAGCCCGGTCTTCAGCTTGTCTGCCGTGCAGAACATTTCATGAACAAATGGCGCGCCGACTTTCGCGCGGGGCGCACAACGCAGCGCGGCGACCGGCGCACGCGCGCGGTTCGCAACGCGATGGAGGCGGGCGCATGAAGCTCTGGTCGCCCGCCTTGCCGCCCCGCCCCGCCTGCCCGCACCGCCGCTTGCGCCGCATCCTCGGCGGCGCGCTGCCCGAAGGCATCACTATCGACACGTCGCTGCCGCACCCGTGGGCGAGCGCGAACTTCGTCGGAGCGCGCCATATCTTCACCTGCTCGGTCGCGAGCGGAGCGAACGGCGTGCAGCGGACGACGCTCGAAGCGGAGCTCGGCGCGCGCGACTGGGTGCTGGCGGGTCAGATCGTCGCTGACGTCGCGGTGGACGCCGATCGCGACGACAGGCTGCGCATCGAGATATTGACGGTGGAGGATTAGGCCGCGGCTCAGCCGAGCGCGTGGCGGTTCATGCGGCTCAGCGTGCCGAGCGCCGCTTCGAGCGCGACGTCGACTTCGCCGACAAGATCATTGTCGGCGGGACGGGTACCCATCGCGATTTCGCGCTGCGGGTCCGGGGGCACGGCACCGTGCAGATCGCGGCGGCGCGCCAGGCCGACCTCGAGCCGCGCGACCATCGCGCCCAGGCTTTTGTCGGCGGCATCGGGAACGTCATAGGCGTTCGGAAGCTCGGCAGGCTGCAGCCACGGTGCGTCGGCCATGGCGTCGAACGCGGGCTCGGCGTCGACCGCCGCCAATTCCGCTTCGCGCGCGGCGCTCGGCATCGCTTCGCCGTCCGCCTCCTGTTCGACCGAAGCTTCGGCCCAAGCGATTTCGGGCAGCGGACCGAGTCCGCCCGCAGGCAGCTCGCGTCCCGCGCGCAACGGCGGCCGCGGCGCATCGTCGGGGTGAAAGTCGGAACGGCGGCGCGTAGCGGCGTTATTGTCACCCGCATCCGTATCGCGCGACCGGCGGCGCAGCGCGCCGGGCCGCTCGATCAACAGCGCGACCAAGCCGGCAATCAGCGCTGCGACCGCCGACAGGCCGAGCGCGAGCGCAAGCCGCGCGCCGTTGCCGACGGGCGGCACGAAAAGTTCGGCCAGCCGGTCGAGGTAGAGATTCCAGCTGATCGCCGCGACCCACGCCATCGGCATCAGCGCCGCAAACAGGAAAGTCAGCGCCGCCGCGCCGATTATCGCAGGCAGCGCCGGACGCAGCGCGCGGAGCAGGACGGCCCCTTTGTTCGCCGTGCGATATTCGCTGCTTTCGTTCATTTTACTTTCGAACCTGTATCTTGCGCCGTTCAGATCGCCGCATTCGACTTGGCGTTGCGCCAGGTCGCGCGGCTCTGCAACAGCCTTTGGTAAACAGGCTCATAACATAAAATGTTTGATGACCAGTTACGATGCGTCTCGACGAAGGCTCGCGCCGTTCGTCGGCGTTCGTCCCACATCGCCCGCGCGCCGAGCAGGTCGGCGAGCGCCGCTGCGAGCGCCGCCGGATCGCCGGGCGCGAACAGCGTGCCCGTCACACCATCCTCGATCAGCTCGCGATGACCGCCGACGTCCGACGCGGCGACAAGCTTGCCCTGCGCCATCCCCTCGAGCGGCTTCAGCGGCGTGACCAGATCGGTGAGGCGCATCTTCTTGCGCGGATAGGCGAGAATATCGATCAGCGAATAATAAAGCTCGACCTGGTCGTGCGGCACGCGTCCGACGAAACGGATGCGGTCGGCGACGGGCGATGCCGCGGCCTGCGCGCGCAGCGCATGCTCCATCGGCCCGCCGCCGACCAGCAGCAGTCCGGCGCCGGGCTGCGCCGCGACGAGCGCGGGCATCGCGGCAATCAGGTCGTCGATCCCCTCATAATCGTAAAAGCTGCCGATATAGCCGATCACCGTTGCGCTGGTGTCCAGCCCCAGCTCGACGGCGAGCCTCTCGTCGCGCGGCGGCGGGTCGCCAAAGAGGTCGAGGTCGACGCCGTTGGGCGACACGATGATTTTCGCGGGATCGATCCCGCGGGCGATCAGGTCGCCGCGCAGCCCTTCGCAGATGACGGCGACCGCATCGGCGCGCCGCACCGCACGCGTTTCGAGCGCGCGCGTCAAGCGGTAGCGCAGGCTGCCTTCGCGCCCGCTGCCGTTGCCGACCGCCGCATCCTCCCAGAAGGCACGGATTTCATAGATCACCGGAATACCGAGCCGCTTGCCAGCGCGCAGCGCCGCCATGCCGTCGAGCACCGGCGAATGGGCGTGGAGTATGTCGGGCCGCCAGTCGCGCGCAACCGCCTCGACCTGCGCGGCGAGCGCGCCGACCTCACGCCACTCGCGGATCGCCGGCGGCGCCCCAGCGATAGGCGGCGTGCGGTGAAAAGCCAGCCCGTCGACCTCCTCGACTTCGGGGCCCTCGACCGGATGGCGCACCCCTGTGACGCCCTTGACGTCCCATCCCTTCGCAAGCTGCGCCTTCATCAGCGCGCGCGTGCGAAACGTATAGCCGCTGTGCGCGGGAAGGCTGTGATCGAGGACGTGAAGGATGCGCGGCATAGGTCGCCGCTTTGCCAGACAAGACTTAACGCCGCGTCAACCCCGATGGGTTAGAACGCCGTCAAACGCCCTGCGGGGCCGCCACGAAAGCCAGCGCCGCCACCATGGTCGACAATTTTTCGATTGCCCTGACGCACGCGCTGATCGCGATCGCGCTATGGCGCCTGCTGCATCGCGACGACCTCGACCGCGAGGTGAGCCCGCGCAAATTGTGGCAGCAGCGCCGCGACGCCGCGGCAGCGGAGCAACGCGATGCGTGACATCGCCTTTGTCGCATTTCTCTTTGCCTTCATCGGCCTCGGCTTTCGCCGGCCGTTCCTGTTCGTCCTCGCCTTTTGCTACATCGACATCGTCGCGCCGCAACGGCTCAGCTATTTCCTCATCAACTCGATCCCGATCTCGCTGATTGCCTTCGCACTCGCGATACTCGGCTGGCTCGCGATCGACGACAAGCGCGACACGCGCTGGTCGGGGCGGCAATCCTTGCTCGTCGCGCTGCTGCTCTATTGCTGGATGACGACGATCCACGCCGATTTTCCTGTCGAGGCGGCCGACAAGTGGAGCTGGGTGTGGAAGGCGCTCGTCTGGGCGATCTTCCTGCCGCTGACGCTGCGGACGAAACTCAGGATCGAGGCGCTGGCGCTCGTCATGCTGCTCTCGGCCGCGTCGATCGCCATCGCCGGGGGGATCAAGACCGCTGCGGGCGGCGGCGGCTATGGCTCGCTCCAGCTTCTCCTCAACGAAAATTACGGACTCTACGAAGGGTCGATCATGTCGACCGTCGGCATCTCGATCATCCCGCTGATCCTCTGGTATCGCCGCCACGGCACCATCTTTCCGCCCGACTGGCGCGTCAGCCTGTTTGCCTTCGCGCTCTGCTTTGCGTGCATGCTCCTCCCCGTGGGGACGCAGGCGCGCACCGGCCTGGTCTGCCTTGCCGTGCTCGCGGCGCTGTCGCTGCGCGCGGTCAAATATCGCTTCCTCTACATGGCCGGCGCGGGACTGCTGGCGCTCGCTGCGATCCCCTTCCTGCCGCAAAGCTTCACCGAGCGGATGGAGACGATCCAGGGCTACAAGTCCGACCAGTCGGCCTCGACGCGCGTCGCGGTGTGGGCGTGGACGTGGGACTATGCGAAGGAAAATCCCTTCGGCGGCGGATTCGAAGCCTATATTCAGAACGACCTGCGCGTCGAAACGACGGGCAGCGGCTATGACCCGGACAAGCCGCAGGATGCAACGCCGACCGTTCACGAGGAAAAATCGCGCGCCTATCATTCGAGCTATTTCGAAATGCTCGGCGAACAGGGCTATCCGGGGCTCGCAATGTGGCTGCTGCTCCATGCGATCGGCCTCGTCCAGATGGAGCGATTGCGCCGGCGCTATCTCAAGACGCGCCGCGCCGAGGAGCAATGGATCGCCCCGCTCGCGACCGCGCTCCAGCACGGCCATATCGTCTATATGGTCGGATCATTGTTCGTCGGCATCGCCTTCCAGCCCTTCATCTACATGATGCTCGCGCTCGAAATGGGACTATCGACCTATTGCCGCCGCCGCGAGGACGAAGCCGGATGGCGTCCGCTCACCGCGCGCCCTGCGCAGGTGCCCGCCCGCCGGGCGGCCCCTGCCGCGCATTGAATCGGAACCAAATTCGGTACCCGCACCTTAGTGTAACGTGACGAGCCAAGGGCAAATCCGATTCTCGCGCCTTGCACGCGACTTGTTGACCTGCGCCGTCCCGGAGCGCCATGATGCAGCTCCGCTTCGCGACGCCTGCCCCATCCCCCAACCCAGAGGACCAATGTGATTTTGCCCCTTTACGCATCCAGCATCTTTGCATCCGCCAACCGCACCCCGGGCGACCCGCTCGAGGATCTGCGGCGCTGGTGGGAATCGAGCGTGACCTGGGTGGAGGGCCATTGGCTCCAGATCGTGATCGCCATCGGCGCGGGCCTGCTCATCTATGCGCTGCTATCGATGGTGCGCCGCGTTGCGCTCAAGCGCGCGCAGGCGGCGCCGGGCGAGTTCACGCTGACCGACATCGTCGGCCGGGTCATCCACAAGACCAAGTCGGTCGTGCTCGCCATCATCGCGATCCGTGCGGTCGCAGGCTATGCACAGCCGCCCGCCGTCATCCTCGACATTATCCGGCTCGTCTTCACCGTCGCGGTCGTGCTGCAAGTCGCGATCTGGGCGCGCGAGATCGTGCTGGGGCTGATCCAGCGGCGCGCGGCAGAGGGGCATAATGAAACGCTCCACAATGCGATGGGGATCATCCGTCTGCTCATCAGCGTTGCGCTGTTCGCGGTCGCCGCCATCGTCATCCTCGACAATATGGGGGTCAATGTCACCGGCCTCGTCGCGGGTCTCGGCATCGGCGGGATCGCGATCGGCCTCGCCGCACAGGGCATTTTTTCCGACCTCTTCGCGTCGCTCTCGATCATCTTCGACCGGCCGTTCCGCGTCGGCGAAACGATCAAATATGACGAGAGTATCGCGACGGTCGAAAAGATCGGGCTCAAAAGCACGCATCTGCGCTCGGTCAACGGCGAGCTGCTCGTGATTTCGAACACCAACCTCCTGTCAAAGGAGATTACCAACTACGCGCATCTCGACCGCCGCCGCGTCCAGTTCGGCATCGGCGTCATCTATCAGACGACGCCCGAGATGCTGCGCGCGCTTCCCGCATTGCTCGAGGAACAGGTGAAGGCCGAGGGACATGAGTTCATCCGTTCCAGCTTCCTTGGCTTCGGCGACTCGAGCCTCAATTTCGAGCTCGTCGCCGACATTTTGAGCGCCGACTATGGCGAAGTCATCGCCGCGCGCACCGCAATCGGCATCCGACTGTTCGAGGAAATGACGCGCGCAGGCTATGACTTCGCCTATCCGACGCAGACCACCTTCACCGCGGCGCCCGACGGGACGATGATTCTCCCCTATGCCGAAAGCGTCACGATGAAGACGCAGAAGCCACTGAAGGAGTGACGCTACGGCTCTGCGGCCCTGGGGCGTGGCCCTTGTGCAACCGCGTTCGACGGGCCTAAAACCCCTGCCGACCTGAGAGATTGAGGGGACGCGCGAATGGCTACAATCGCACCGCAAGACATGAAAGAGCTGGTCGGCAAGCCGCTCGGCAGCTCCGAATGGGTGCTCGTCGATCAGGCGATGATCGACAAGTTCGCCGACGCCACCGGCGACCATCAGTTCATCCATGTCGACGAGGAAAGGGCCAGGCTGACGCCCTTCGGCGGGACCATCGCGCACGGGTTCCTCACGCTCTCGCTTTTTCCGCTCTTGATGGCCAAGTCGGACTGTCCGCACCCCGCGGGCGTCAAGATGGGCGTCAACTATGGCGGCAACAAGGTTCGTTTCCTCGCGCCCGTCCGCTCGGGAAAGCGTGTCCGCGGCCATTTCAAGCTGCTCGAAATCGACGAAAAACGCCCCGGCCAGTGGCAACAGACGCTCGAGTTCACCATCGAAATCGAAGGCGAGGAAAAGCCCGCGCTGATGGCCGAATGGATCAGCCAGTTTTTTGTTTGAAGTGACTTATTCCCTCCCCTTCAGGGGAGGGGCAGCGAGACTTGCCAGCTTGCTGGCTAGTCGCAGCGGAGTGGACCGAACGGCCTTGCACCAGCCTGCGACACCCCAACCCAACCCCTCCCCTGATTGGGAGGGGCTTAGAAAGAGAAGGAATTCATCATGCGTGACGCCGTCATCGTTTCCACCGCCCGCACCCCGCTGACCAAGGCGGGCCGCGGGTCGTTCAACAACACGCTGTCGCCGACGCTCGGCGCCTTTTCGGTCAAGGCCGCGGTCGAGCGCGCCGGCGTCGAGGGCGGCGAGATCGACGACGTCGTCTTCGGCGCCGCGATGCAGCAGGGGTCGCAGTCGCCGAACGTCGCGCGCCTGATCGCACTGCGCGCCGGCCTGCCCGTCACCGTCCCCGGCATGTCGATCGACCGCCAATGCTCGTCGGGGCTGATGACGATCGCCACCGCCGCCAAGCAGATCATCGTCGATCGCCAGGACGTCGTCGTCGCGGGCGGCGTCGAAAGCATCTCGAAGGTCAGCGGCAGCGGCAAGGTGTGGATCGAACCCGACGCCGACCTGATCGCGATGCACAAGGACACCTATATGCCGATGATCGGCACGGCAGAGGTCGTCGCCAAGCGCTACAACATAAGCCGCGAGGCGCAGGACGAATATTCGCTCCAGTCGCAGCAGCGTACCGCCGCCGCGCAGGCCGCGGGCAAATTCGCCGACGAAATCATCGCGTGCAACGCCACGATGGCGGTGATGGACAAGGAAACCAAGGAAGTCAGCTTCAAGGACGTCGTCGCCGACCGCGACGAATGCAACCGCCCCGACACGACACTCGAAGGGCTCGCGAGCCTCAAGCCCGTGATGGGCGAAGGCCACACGATCACCGCGGGCAACGCCAGCCAGCTCTCCGACGGCTCGTCGGCGGCGGTGCTGATGGAGGCAAAGCTTGCCGAAAAGCGCGGCCTGACCCCGCTCGGCCGTTATGTCGGCATGGCGGTCGCGGGCACCGAGCCCGACGAAATGGGGATCGGCCCCGTTTTCGCGATCCCCAAGCTGCTCGAACGCTTCGACCTCAAGATGGACGACATCGGCCTGTGGGAACTCAATGAGGCCTTTGCCGTCCAGGTTCTCTATTGCCGCGACAAGCTCGGCATCCCGAGCGAACTCTTGAACGTCAACGGCGGCTCGATCTCGATCGGCCACCCCTTCGGCATGACGGGCGCGCGCTGCGTCGGCCACGCTTTGCTCGAAGGCAAGCGCCGCGGCGTCAAATATGCCGTCGTCACCATGTGCATCGGCGGCGGCCAGGGCGCGGCGGGGCTTTTCGAAGTCTTCTGACCAACCAGCGGGCCGGTCCTTCGGGACCGGCCCATTCTTTTGAGGGAAAACACCATGAGCGCCATCGGCATCATCGCGACGCTGCGCGTCCAGCCCGGCAAGGAAGCCGAGTTCGAGAGCGTCTTCGCCGACCTCGCCGCCGCGGTCCGCGCAAACGAAGCGGGCAACAGCTATTACCGGCTGTTCAAGGCAGGCGAGGCGGGCGTGTACAAGGTCATGGAATGCTATGACGACGCGGCCGCGACCGAGACGCACCGCGCATCGGACCATTTCCGCACGCTCGGCGCACGGCTCGGCCCCTGCCTCGCCGGCGCGCCGGAAATTGAGACACTGACTGCGGTTTGAGCGGCGCGGATCGTGCCCTCTCCCCTCTATCGTCACCCCGGGGCTTGACCCGGGGCCCATGCCTTCAGCGCGGTCGTGGATCCCGGATCAGGTCCGGGATGACGAATGACTGGTAGCGACCGGTAGCGGACGTTCGATCCTCCCTGTGCCGCAGGCATGGGGAGGTGGCAGCCCGCAGGGCTGACGGAGGGGCTAATGGCGCTGGCGGCGCGGCCCCTCCACCCCTCGCTTCGCGAGCGGTCCCGCTGGCGCTGCGCGACAGGGAGGATTGAGCGGCAGATCCCCCCATTTTGGCCATTCAGTCCCGATCTGGATGCGATGATCGGACTCGACCAATTCCGGTCACTGCTTTTTTCTGGTCATTTGACCACCTCGCAACCCCATCCGTCGTATTCGCCGCCTATCTCTCGAATGCGCCGTGCGATTGGTACCACCACATCGTCGATTCTGTCCGGTCGGTCGGACCGGGTGAAGCTTAGCTCCACGGAGCCGCCATCAATTTTTGGCTGGTCAACGCTGAAATCCTGACCAGCAAGAAAGTCACGCAATTCTGCTGTCGCGGTCGCATTCGGCAGATACGCGAAGTGCTCGATCAAGCGAGGCTTAGAATGATTGTCGCCATGTGCCGCCAACTGCTCGGTGACCCGCCGATTGAGGACGCGTTGTAGGTCATCCGGCGATGGATAAAGGAAGCCAAAATAAGCATTCCAGTCCGGATCTGGCCAACCTCCGACTTCAAATTGATAATTTGGGTGACCAGCCATTGCCGCTCTAGCTGACTCCTCAAATGCGGCAGCGTCTGCTGTATAAAAGTAGAAGTCCCGGTTTCCGCTCGACGTGTTTCGCCCAACATAGGTCGTCTTATCGCTCCCAGAGAAAATCTCGGTCAAAGAATCTTCAACGCCAATCAGGTCGTCAAGCTCGTCGTTGCTGGAAAGTCCGTCGGGCCGTGCCTGACGCATGAAAACTCGAATGTAGACCATATGACTTTGGTTCTCGATCGGAGCCTCGCCTGCCAAACCCAAGTCGACGTAAATCGACGCTGGCTCACTATCGACAAGCAGAGGGTAAAAATCCCAATCGTCACTCATTTGCGGCTCCTAAAATGCTGTCCCAGTGTCGCAAAACCGTGCGAGGATGCAATGGCAGCTTTCCACCCCGAACCTGTCGCCCCCAACAACGCCCCCTCACCCGACCTCGGCAATCTCCCCCGCCCGGTCGCCGAGCAGGTAACGCGGCCCCGCGCCGCGCTGCGCCGCCTTGTCGCCGGGGTTGTAGAGCGCGCATTTCTTCAGCGACAGGCACCCACAGCCGATGCAATTGCCCAGCAGCTCGCGCGTGCGTTGCAGCGACGCGATCTGCGCGTCGATCCGCGCGCCCAGCCCGGTGCTGATCCGCGCCCAGTCGGCCGCATTCGGCGTGCGCCCCGCGGGCAGGCGCGCGAGTTCGGCGCCGATTTCCTCGAGCGCCAGCCCCAATTGCTGCGCGATCAGGATGAACGAGACGCGGCGGATGTCGGCGCGCAGGAAACGCCGCTGCCCGCCGCGCGTGCGCAGCGCCTCGACCAGCCCCTTCGCCTCGTAAAAGCGGATCGCCGACACCGCGACGCCGGTGCGCGCCGCAAGCTCGCCGATCGATATCAGGTCGGTGCGGTGCATCGTCGCTCCTTGCGTCATTGGCCCTTGACCTAAACCTCACTTGAACTTTCATAACCGTCTGCGTCAACCCGAATCAGGAGTTTTTTCGTGGCGCATCCCTTTATCGAGCATGTGAACATCACCGTCAGCGACCCCGACCGCAGCGCCGCGCTGATGCACGCCATTTTCGGCTGGAACGAGCGCTGGCGCGGCCCCTCGCTTCACGGCGGCCGCACGATCCATGTCGGCAGCGACACCGCCTATCTCGCGCTCTACACCGGCCCCGACGGCGAACATGCCGGCGTGCGCTATCCGAAGGGCGAGCCGCTCCAGCATATCGGCGTCCAGGTCGACGACCTCGACGCGACCGAAGCGCGCGTCGCTGCCGCGGGGCTCACCCCGTTCAACCACGGCGATTACGAACCCGGCCGCCGTTTCTATTTCCTCGACCCCGACGGCATCGAGTTCGAGGTGGTGAGCTACGCCGACCCCCACCCGCGCTGAGGCGGGGCAACATATGGCGCGGCGCCGCGTTGACTCCTTGAACTAACCGAAAGGAGTCCCCCCATGAGCGACGATATCAAGAAGCGGTTCTGGAAAGAACTCGCCGACAGCCCCAATGTCATGGTCGGCCAGACTGGCGAGCGCGCGCACCATATCCCGATGCGCGCGCAGCTCGACAAGGATGCGAACAGCGCCTTCTGGTTTTTCACCGCGACCGACAACCGCCTCGCGGGCGGCGGCCCCGCGATGGCGCAGTTCGCGGCAAAGGGCCACGACCTCTTCGCCTGCATTTCGGGAACGCTGCGCCCCGAAACCGATCGCGCGGTTCTCGACAAGCTGTGGAGCAACGGCGTCGCGGCGTGGTACGAGGGCGGCAAGGACGACCCCAAGCTGCTGCTGCTGCGCTTCGACCTCGACGACGCCGAAATCTGGACCGCCGACGCGGGCATCAAGGGCATGTTCAAGCTCGCGACCGGCATGACGATGAAGGAAGGCGACCTCGGCCAGCACGCCGAAGTGGCGCTCTAGCCCACCTCATCGATCGTCATTCCGGCGTAGGCCGGAATCTCGCCGGTGCGACAAATCGCGAGGTCGAGATCCCGGCCTTCGCCGGGATGACGATTTACGAAACCCATATGACGTCCGGGGCGTCCTCACCCCACGCGCGGTGCGACCTGCCCTTCGCGAAACTCAAACCCGCCCTCGCGGTCGCGCGCGAGCAGCGCGGGACCGTCGAGGTCGACCCAGCGCGCGCGCTGCGCGAGCACGAACGCCGGCGCGATCGCCAGGCTCGTGCACAGCATGCATCCGACCATGATCGACAGCCCGGCCGCGTCCGCCGCATCGGCAAGGCGCAGCGCCTCGGTCAACCCGCCCGCCTTGTCGAGCTTGATGTTCACGCCGTCGTAAAAGGCGCCGATCCGCGCGACGTCGGCGGCGGTGTGGCAGCTTTCGTCGGCGATGAAGGGGATCGGCGCGTAAATGGGGTCGAGCAGGGCATCGGCGCCGACCGGCACCGGCTGTTCGATCATCTCGACGCCCAGGTCCGACAGCGCCTCGGCCTCGCTCAAGATATCGACCTGTCCCCAGCTTTCGTTGGCATCGACGATCAGCCGCGCGTCGGGCGCGCCCTTGCGCACCGCCGTGACGCGGAGCCGGTCGTCGTCGCCGGTCAGCTTGACCTTGAGCAGCCGGTATCCGTCGGCAGCCGCGGTCGCCGCGGCCTCGGCCATCTCGCCCGGCCGTCCGTGCGAGATGGTGAAGGCGGTCAGCCGCGCGGTCGGCGCACCGTCGCACCCCGCGAGTTGCCACAGCCGCATCCCGCGCTGCTTTGCCTCGAGGTCCCACAGCGCGCAGTCGAGCGCGTTGCGCGCCGCCCCCGCCGCCATCATTTCCTGAACCGCCGCGCGCGCCTCGGCGGCCTCCATGTCGGCGATCAGCGACGCGACCCGCAAAATCTCGTCGCGGCACCCCGTCGCGTCCTCGCCCAGATAATAGACGGGCGTCCCCTCGCCGCGCCCGACCTCGCCCCTGCCCTCGATCTCGGCGACGATGACGTCGACATGTTCCTTGGCGCCGCGGCTGGTGACGAAGCTCCCCGCGACGGGCCAGCGCTCGACGCGCGCGCTTTTCAGTTGGATAGCCATGAACGGATCATAGGCGAAGACCGCCGTCCCACAATATCGTCATTGCGAGGAGCCGCAGGCGACGCGGCAATCTCCAGTCTCGATGGCGGCGCTATCGCGGCGGCTGGAGATTGCTTCGCTTCGCTCGCAATGACGGACAAACCTTCTATGGTGCCGCCATGCCGGGCAAATCCCTTTCCGAACGCATCGCCGATTTCGGCCGCCGCCTCGCGGTCGAGGCGCACGCCGCCTGGCTCGCCGCCCGCGACCCGCGCACGCCCTGGCCCGCGCGGCTGCTCGCGCTCGCGGTCGCGGCCTATGCGCTGTCGCCGATCGACCTCGTCCCCGATTTCATCCCCGTGCTCGGCTGGATCGACGACCTGATCCTCGTCCCCGCCGGATTGATTCTCGTCCGCCGCCTGATCCCCCGCGCGCTATGGAGCGAATTCCACGCCGTCGCCGCAGCCGCCAGCAAACACCCCTCAAGCCGCGCCGGCATGGCGATGGTGCTGCTCGCCTGGGCCGCGATCCTCTACATCGTCTATTGGAGCGTCCGGGTCGCGCCGGTGCATTGAAGGCGCGGCGCTATGGCTACGACGGGGTGGGCAGCGGACGTTCAATAATACCCTCGTCACCCCGGGCTTGACCCGGGGGCCCGCTCAGCGGCGCCATAGAAGCGGGACCCCGGATCAAGTCCGGGGTGACGATACTGTGAATGTCACTTTTTAGTCGCTACAAGACCTTCGTCATCCCGGACCTGATCCGGGATCCATGACCTCGGCGCTGCTATGGAGCCCGGATCAAGTCCGGGATGACGGGTATTGGACCACCGTCCCTACCCGCCGTTACCGCGAATCCACGCCTCAACCACCGGCGCAATTTCCTCGCGCCATTTGCGGCCGTTGAAGATGCCATAATGGCCGACGCCCTTCGCCATCAGATATTTCTTCTTCGCGGCAGGCAGCGACTTGGCGAGTGTCAGCGCCGCCTTGGTCTGGCCGATCCCCGAAATATCGTCGCGCTCGCCCTCGATCGCGAGCAGTGCAATATCCTCGATCGCATTGAGGTCGACGGGCTTGCCGCGATGCAGCAGCTCGCCCTTGGGCAGCAGGTGGCGCTGGAACACAGCGTCGACCGTCTGCAGATAGAATTCGGCGGTCATGTCGCAGACCGCGCGATATTCGTCATAGAATTCCTTGGTCTTGTCCGCGCTCTCGTCGTCGCCGTCGACCAGATGTTTGAACATCTCCCAATGGCTCGTCATATGATTGCCGAGGTTCATCGACATGAAGCCCGCGAGTTGCAGGAAGCCCGGATAGACGCGGCGCCCCGCGCCCGGATAATAAGCGGGGACGGTTGCGATGACATTTTCCTGGAACCAGGCATAGGGGCGCGTGGTCGCATGCTGGTTGACCGCGGTCGGCGCCTTGCGCGTGTCGATCGGCCCGCCCATCATCGTCAGCGTGCGCGGGCGGCATTCATGCTTTGCCGCCGCCATGATCGCCGCGGCGGCATAGCTTGGCACCGACGGCTGGCACACCGCGAGCATATGCGCGCCCGGCCCGATATGCTCGAGCCAGCCGATGATATAGTCGATATAATCGTCGAGGTCGAAATGCCCGTCCTCGAGCGGGACGTTGCGCGCGTCGCGCCAGTCGGTGATCCACACGTCATGGCCTGGCAGCATGCGCTCGACCGTGCCGCGCAGCAGCGTCGCATAATGGCCCGACATCGGCGCGACGATCAGCAGCTTGGGCGCATCCTTCGTGCCCTTGTGCTTGAAATGCTTGAGCTGGCCAAAGGGCTTGCGCGCCTCGACCGCCTCGGTCACGCGCACCGTCTCGCCATCGACGACGGTGTCGTACAGGTCGAAGCGCGGTTTGCCGCGCGGCGCCGCGGCGTGCGCGAACACCTCGAGCGCCGAGGCGAAGGCGGGGCTGCCGCCGAAATAGCCGAGCGGGTTGGCGGGATGTTGCATGACCTGCGCGCCCGCGGTCGCCAGCGCGCTCGCGCCGGCAAGCCAGCTCTTCTGCATTTCAAATGCGTGATACAGCATCGATATTCCTTGCGTCCGTTTCCGGCGCTCTGACGGCGCCGCGTGTTGGCGGGCATCCTAGGCCATCGGTGTCATTGTGCAACGCATCATTTGGCTGGGCTTCAAAGCGCTTGAAGCAGGGCGCGATTCTGCGGCGTTGAGCGGCTGCGGACGGGCTGCTAGGGCGATGACCGATGGCGACAACAACCGAACAACCCGCCCCGCCCGCCCCCTCCCCCGTGCAGGATTCGCGGCCGCGAAAGCTCGGCAGCCTGCGCATGGTGTGGCATTTTGCGAGCGATTATCCGCTCCAGATCCTGATTGCGGCAATCGCGCTCGGCGTCGCCGCGCTCGCGACGCTCGCGATCCCGTGGCAGTTCAAGGAGATGATCGACAGCGGCTTCGTTGCGGGTGGCGGCGACGTCGCGCCGCATTTCCGTCTCTTCTACCTGATCGTCGTGCTGCTCGCGCTCGCGACCGCGGTGCGCTTCTATTTCGTGTCGTGGGTCGGCGAGCGGACCGTCGCCGACATCCGGCAGGCGGTTCAGCGCAACCTGCTGCGGCTCGCCCCCGGCTTTTTCGAGGAAAACCGGCCGTCCGAAATCGCCTCGCGCATGACGTCGGATACCGCGATCATCGAACAGATCGTCGGCACCACCGTCTCGGTCGCGCTCCGCAACACCGTCATGGGCATCGGCGGCATCATCTATCTCTTCTCGCTCTCGCCCAAGCTCACCGGCGGCATCTTGCTCGGCATTCCCATCATCATCCTGCCGATCGTCCTGCTCGGCCGCCGCCTTCAGAAGGTGTCGCGGTCGAGCCAGGACCGCGTCGCAGACATCGGCGCGACGACCGCCGAACAGCTCGGCGCGATGAAGATCGTCCAGGCGTTCGGACAGGAAGGGCGCGAAGCCGAGCGGTTCGCCGGCGCGGTCGAGGCGAATTTCGCGACCGCGCGCCGCCGTATCCGCCTGCGCGCGGTGATGACCGCGATCGTCATCGGGCTGCTCTTCGGCGCGATCACGACGCTGCTCTGGTATGGCGCGGCGGGGGTCGCGGCGGGGACGATCACCGGCGGCACCATCGCGGCCTTCGTGCTCACCGGCGGGCTTGTCGCGGGCGCATTCGGCGCGCTCACCGAAGTCTATGGCGACCTGCTCCGCGCCGCGGGCGCCGCCGAGCGGCTCAACGAGCTGCTCGTCGCCGAACCCGATATTTCGGTGCCCGCCGCGCCGCGCGCCTTCCCGGTGCCGCCGCTCGGCACGCTCGAATTCGAGCGCGTCGAATTCCGCTATCCGACGCGCCCCGATGCGCCCGCGCTCCACGACTTCACGCTCGGCATCCGCCCGCGCGAGACCGTCGCGATCGTCGGCCCGTCGGGCGCAGGCAAGTCGACGCTCTTCCAGCTCGCCGAGCGCTTCTACGACCCGCAGGCGGGCGAGATCCGCCTCGACGGCGTTCCGCTCACCGCGGCCGACCCCGCCGACATTCGCGCGCGGATCGCCATGGTGCCGCAGGAAACGGTGATCTTCGCGGCGTCGGCGCGCGACAATCTGCGCTATGGCAATTGGGACGCCGATGACGACGAGCTGTGGGCCGCGGCACGCGCGGCGAATGCCGAGGAGTTTCTGCGCAAGCTTCCCGACGGGCTCGACACCTTCATGGGCGAGGGCGGCGCGCGGCTGTCGGGCGGCCAGCGCCAACGCGTCGCAATCGCTCGCGCGCTGCTGCGCCGCGCACCGCTGTTGCTGCTCGACGAGGCGACTTCGGCACTCGACGCCGAGTCCGAACGGCTCGTTCAGGATGCACTCGAAGCGCTGATGCACGACCGCACGACCATCGTCATCGCGCACCGCCTCGCGACCGTGCGCGCGGCCGACCGCATCGTCGTGATGGACGAAGGCCGCATCGTCGAGGAGGGGCGCCACGATGACCTTGTCGCCGCCGACGGCCTCTATGCGCGGCTCGCGCGGCTGCAGTTCCAGGACAATCTCGTCGCCTGACCAAAGGACACATCATGCTCTATGAATCGACCGTCCCTGCTTACGCCAACGGCCTGCGCGCGTTGTCGGCGCAGCTCGACAAGGCGCTGGCGTGGGGCAAGGACAATGGCGTCGGCGAGTTGCAACTGCTCGCCGCGCGGATTGCCCCCGACATGTTCCCGCTCGCGGCGCAGGTTCGCTTTTCCTGCCTCCAGGCGCTTCAGTCGCCGACGCGGCTGGGGGCGGCCGGCGCCCCGGCGTTCGAGGAGGATGCTGCCGATTTCGCGGGCCTTCAGCAGCAGATTGCCGACAGCCTCGGCTGGCTCGAAACCGTCGACCGTGCCGCGCTCGACGCAGACCCTGATCGCGCGGTCGGCTTCACCCTCCCCAACGGGATGGCGTTCGACATGACCGCGGCGACCTATGTGCGCGACTGGGCGCAGCCGCAATTCTACTTCCACCTCGTCGCCGCCTATGCGGTTCTGCGCCATATGGGCGTCCCGCTCGGCAAGGCCGACTATGTCGGCTATATGATGCAATATCTGCGCCCCGGCACCGCTCCGGCGTCCTGAATCGACCGGCGCGGGCCGCACGCGCGACAGATTAGATGCTGTCGCGATACTGGTGGATACCGGGAAAGCCGACCGATTTCGCGCCGTTGCGGCGGATCGCCCCGATTGCCTGGTCGACGCGCAAATAGCGCGCGCGGGCATCGGGTTCGAGCAGGATCGCGGCGGGCTGCGCGCGCTCTGACGCGCGCTTGACCAGCATGCCCAGCTCCGCAACATCCACCGCCTCGTCGTTCCAGCGGATGACATCGGCCGTGTCGATCGTCACGCGATTCTCGTCGGCGACGGGAATATCGGGACCACCCGAAGGCAATGTGATGTCGACGACATGCGTCGGGGCCGGGATGGTGATGACGAACATCACCAACATCACGAGCATGACGTCGATCAGCGGCGTCGTGTTGATGTCGGGGCTGGCGTTCGGATCGGCACGGAAAATGCTGCGGCGCTTGCGCATGGCGCTCTCTCCCTTTCGGGCACGGGCCGCGGCGCGCTGTCGCCGGCGTCCGCGGCGTCGTGCAGCCGGCGACGCTTCCGCGACAGTCGCGACCGCTCCTCACCGGCATTGAGACGATATAACATTTTTATCACGCTGCCAAACGAATAGGCAGCGCGGCTGGCAGCGCGGCGATCAATGTGTCGCGGCGCTTGCCGCATGCGCCAACGAACAGCGCACGCATAAAGAAAGGGCGGCACCTTTCGGTACCGCCCCTCTTTTCTTCCAGTCCCCGTCGGGAATGGAAACCGGTCTTACATGCCCGAGTTCGGACCGTAAGTGATTTCCACGCGACGGTTCTGGTCGTTGCGGACGCCGTCGGCGGTCGCAACAGCCGGACGCGTTTCGCCGAACGCTTCCGAGCTGATCGAACCGTCGGCAATGCCGCGGGCCGTCAGATAGCTGCGGACCGACGCGTTGCGGCGTTCCGACAGACCGACGTTGTAGCGTGCCGAACCCGAACGGTCGGTGTGACCGGCGAGCATGACCTGCGTACCCGTGCAACCGCGGTTGTAGGCGCTGATCGCATTGTCGAGCGTCGAAGCCGCTTCCGGCGTGATGTTCGACTGATCCCAGTCGAAATACACGATGTACGGCCCAGGCTCGCACTGCACGACCGGCGGCGGCGGCGGCGGCGGCGGCGGAGGCGGAGGCGGCGGGGGAGGCGGCGGCGGCGGCGGAGCCGGCGGCGGCGGCGGTTCCGCTCCACCGAAGTTGTACGTCAGCGTGCCGAGGATCGAGTGCGACCGGAAGCGCGTCGAAACGTCGCGGCCAGCCTGATCGACGAAGTCGAGGCCGCTGGCGTTGAAGAAGCGATACTTCAGGCCGACGTCCCAGTTGCTGCTGAGCGGTGCGCGGATACCCGCGAGCGCCTGCCAGGCAAAGCCCGTGTCCGAATCGTCGATGAACGGACCGGCGAAGACCGGCTCGACCGAAACGCGCGAGATACCGGCGCCACCGCCGACAAAGCCCTGCAGACCATCGTCGGGACCGAAGTCCAGCAAACCGTTGACCATGAAGCTGAGCGCGTTCGAGTCGCCGTTCAGGTCGGTCGAGCCGACGAACGAACCAGTGCCGTTCGCTTGGCTCGGGATGCCCGGAGTGACGAAGCGGCCCGACTTGATGTCGGCTTCGCGCCAGCTGACTTCGACTTCGGCGCGGAACGGGCCGAAATCATAGCCGACAACGCCTTCTGCGTCATAGCCGGTGCGATGGTCCAGCGTGCCAGCGTTGTTGAAGGTTGCGATATCAAGGTCCATGTCCTCGACGATCGTCACACCTGCCCCAACACCGACATACCAGGAGTTGTCGCGCGCCAATGCTGGCGACGCAAGGGCAGTGGAGGCCAACGCCACTGCGACGGCAAGCTTCCTCATAATAAATTCCCCTTTCAATTGAGATTTACGTCTCGTCAGACGTCCTACCCCTGCCTTTGGTTCCGTGCAAGCCAACAAATCGTTAATCTGTTGCCAAAAAGTCGCAGTTTATAGGTCAAGTAATGCAAAATCAGCTTGGTATCATAAGACCCTGCGCGGCAAGCGCCAAAATTACGGCCGCTATTGCGGCGCGCGCCTCGTCGTCGACTGTTCCGCCGCCGACAGGTACGGCGACGCTGTCGGGCGCCACCCATAAACCGGCAGCGAAGCGAAGCATCACCCCGTCCGAAAGGCGTGCAGCCCGCATGCCGGCGCGTGGCACGACGAATCGCCACCCGCCGGCGGTCCAGATGGCGATCGTCATGTCCTGCCCCGCCCAGACGCCGGTGGCCGCGGCCCCGACAAGCCAGGCATCGCCGGGCGTCGGCGCGGCCGGCGGGTCGGATTGCGGTCCGTCGACCACGGCCATTTGCACGAGCGCATCGATCAACACCAGCGCCTCGTTGTGCGTGACTTCCTTTTGCGCCTGCGCGGTCGCGAGCAGCGGCAGCGACAGACGCGGTGTTGCGGACAAGTCGGTCATGAAGTTTCCTTTCAGGTCAAGGGCATGCGCAGCGGCAACGACAGGCCGAAATCGCCGACCTGCCGCACCTCGATGGCGGTCCCCGGTGCAACCCCGGCCATAGCCGCCGCGCCGATTTCCAGCCGGGGCTCCGACACGGACCACGGGCCGACGCCCGGCGCGGGCGGGTCGAGTGTGACGCGCCACGCGGCGGCCGCTTCGCCAGGCGGCAGATCGACCGCGTCGCGCCATCCGGTATCGGCGCGGCTTCGGCGTATCCATTCGACCACCACCCCTCCGCCGCCGGTGCGGATGCGACCGTGAACGGGGGCGAGCGGGCGCAGCGCGGCGGCGCTTCCCGGCACCGCCTCGACCGTCATGTCGATCGCGCCCCGCCCCGCCCAGTGCAGCGTCGCATCCGAAGATTCGGCGAACCGCGCGAGGGCATCGGGCAGCGCCAGCAGCGCGGTATCGTCGAGAAGCACGAACGGCGTCCCCGCCGGATGCGCCACCGCCTCCGTCCCTGCCCGGCCGCGCAGCAGGCGCGACAATCGCCACAATCCGGGGCCAAGCGGCTCGGCATCGCCGAACTGGATCAGCTCGTCGCCGATCATCGCGCGGTTGGCGCCGCCGAGCAGCGCGAAATCGTCGACCGATTCGAGCGTCATCGCCGGATTGACCAATGCCGCGGTCGCACCGTTCGCCGCGTCGAATATCCATGCGCTTCCCGCGCCGAGCGGCGCCGAAAGCGCACCAAGCGCCGCCGCCGGCCGAATCGTCCCGAGCGCGACCGGCTCGCTCCCCGGCGCCGCGACGAACCAGCCGTCGGCGCCGCGCCACCCGTCGTTGCTCCCCGCCGCTGCGACAAGGATGCGCGGCGCCGTCGCGGCCTGTCCGTCGATGCTCGGAAGGTCGAACAGCCGCACCACGCCGGCGGCGTCGGGCCAGTCGGGCGCCGCGACCGGCTGGCCGGGGTCTGCCGCGACCGGCGTCGTCGGAACCGGCGCATGACGCCGCAACTCCAGCGCAATTTCGCCGTCGCGCACCGTGCGCGCCGCCAGCCGCCAGATTCCACCCTCTGCTGCCGCAACCAACCCGCCCACGGGCAAGGCAAGCGCCGCCAGATCGCCGCGCACGACCAGCGTCTCGCGCCCGTCGCTCGCCGCTGCGGCAAGCTTTTGCGCCAGCGCGCGCGCCGACGCCGCCCCCAATGCCGCGGGCAGGTCGATACGCTCCTCGCGCACCCCGCCGCCCGCTACCGCCGCCGCCTGCTGCCCCAGTTGATAGTCGCGCGCCGGTTCATAGTGGCGCAGCCGGATCGACGCAGGCAGCGACGCGAGCGGCACGCGCCGCCGCTCGGCCGCCTCATCGGCTGCCCCCGCGCGCCGCGCTTCGGTATAGGCGGCGAGCGGCGCTGGATCGCCGGTCGCCTCGGCGGGCGCAAGCTGCCACGCCGCACCCGCGCTCACGAGCCGCGTCGCGTCGGCCTCGAACAGCGGCGCCAGCGCGTCGCGCACGCGGTCGCCCGACGCGGCATAGCCCGCAAAGGGCCAGTTCCCCGCAACGCGCCCGTCTTCTCCCGTCAGCGCCGCCGCGACCAGCCCCGCGTCGACATTGCCCGCGTCGGCCTCGACTTCAAAGGTCAGCGCCGGGATGCGGTTGCCGAACGCGCCCAGCTCCAGACCCTCGAACACCGCATAGGCGAGGCCGCGAAAGGCGCTCGCCGACGCAAGCCCCACCGCCGACGCGACGAGCGGGTCGACCGGCTGGTCTTCGCCGCCGCCATGCCAGCGAAAGGTGCAGCGTTCCTTGAACGTCCCGCTCGCGCCGCGCAGCAGATTGCCGTCGGCCCAGATACGCCGGATCGCCCGGATCGGCCGCGACGACAGCGCGACCGCGATCGACACCGTATAGCTATATTCGGTCGTTGACGGCCGCCCCTTGCCGCCGCCGCGCTTGGTCCGGTGCTCGATCAGGTCGGTCGCCCAGATCACGCTCCCCGCGACGCGCATCGTCCCGAACAGCATCGGGACATGCTGGCCATAGGTTGACGCCTGCACGCGCAGATCGGCGAGCCGCGGCCCCTCGCGCCCCTTGGGCTTGAAGATCGCCGCATCGACCTGCTGCCCGACCGCCGCGCCGATTGCCGCGCCGACGGGGCCGCCGACGATGCCGCCGACCACCGTGAGCACCAGAGTTGCCATGATCCTCTCCCTCAATCGTCGCCGCGCAGCCGCCAGCGCCGCGCCGCGCCATCGGACGCCTCCAGCGGCGTCTCGACCACGCGCCGCAGCCCCGCATGCGCGTGGACCAGGCTCTCCGGCCCCGTCAGCGCCAGATGAAATTGCCCGGCGGGCAGCGCGATCAGCGCCACGTCGCCCGCGCGCGCGCCGCCTTCAACCGCGGCGAACCCCGCCGCCCGCAGCGCCGCCTCGATCCGTTCGCGGCCCCACCCGCGCAGCGGATAGGCGCGCGGGCGCACCAGCCGCACCCCCGCCGCGGCATAGGCCGCCCACACCAGCCCCGCGCAGTCGAGCCCCGTCGCCGGTTCGCACCCCTGCGGGCGGAACCGTACCCCGACCAGGGCCCGCGCCGCTGCAAAGGCCCGAACCCCGACCTCAGCCACCCGGATAGCGCGTGAGCAGATCATTGCCCGGCAGATGCGCCTCGCCCCGGAAATTCACCGCATTGCCGAAACGGTCGCGGCACGTGGCAAGCTGCTTGTCGCACCCTTCGACCAACCGCACGCGCACCGGCAATTCGGCCATCGCCGGCGGTGCCTCGGCGAGTTGCAACACCGCCCCCTCGCTCGCCATCACCGGCACCTCGATCCCGCAATTCGCGCCCGCCATCCACATCAGCGCGCCATAGGTCATCGCCCCCGCCCCAACCGGCGCATCGAGCGTCACCGCGCGCCCCGCGACCGCGACCACGCGCCGCACATGCGTCCGCGGCGCGAGGTCGACGCGGCACGCCCGGTCGCCAAGCGCCGCGCGGCACGAGGGCGAGGTCGCGGGACAGGCCGGCGCGTCGAGCCAGCGCGTCACCCCCTGCAATTCCGCCGTGAACGCGGCGCCGCGCCGCTCGACCGCGCCCAGCGACCCGCGCGCGACCGTGATCGGCGCGGCGTCGGGCGCGGTCCAGTCGGTCACGAACAGCGTCATCTCGGCCCCGTCCCAGCGTCCCGCATCAAGGTCGCGCGCGGCAATCGCATCGCTCGTCACCGCGCCGCCCAGGTCCATCGTCTCGGCCTCGATCGCATCGCGCGTTTCGAGCGCCGACGGCTTCATCCCCGGCGCGGCGCGATAGACGAGCCCGTCGATGGCAAGGTCGCGGTCGTGCGACGTCAGCCCGATGACGACCCCGTCGCGCCGCGACAGCCGCCAGCACCAGGCGAGCGTCACCACTTCCTCGCGCAGCCAGTCGGGCGCCGCCGTCACCATGGCGCGCGCACCTCGACCAGCGGCACGCTCGCCAGCTCGCCCGCAAGGAAGGTCGCGCGGCTGACCTCGAGCCGGTCCTCGGCAAAGCGCACCGGCACGTCGAAGCGGAACCCCGCGCGCACCGCCGCGCCTGTGGGCGGCGGCGCGTCGAGCAGCACCTCGCCCGCCTCCGTGACCACGAACGCCGCCGTCTCGATCCCGGCCACCGACACGCGCACGCTTCCCGCGACCGGCAGCGCGATCCGCCGCTCCTGCACCGCCGCGCCGTCGCCGTACCGCTTCACCAGCGAAAAGCCGCGCCGCACCCCGTCACCGTCGCCGAGCCATTGGTCGCCGGGTCCGGGCAGCCCGCCGTCGGCCGCCGAACTCTGGTCGAAGGGGTCGCGAAAGCGGAACGCCCGCGCCGCCCCGCGCCGCGCGCGAAAGAAATCGGCGAGCGTCCGCACATCGGCTTCGGACCGCACCCCCGGCCCCGCGTCATAGCGCATCCGCGCCTCGGCCCATTCGCTCGCGCGCTGCTCGTGCCCCGCGGGCGAGCTTATGATCTGCGTCGAAAATTCGGTTGCCGCCACCGCCTCGCGCCCGATGGCGAGCGGAAAGTCGACCGGATCGAAAGCCTGCACCTCATCCTCCCCGTCAAAGCTCACAAAACCGTCGCGCGCGACCTGCGGCAGCGCCCAGACGAAGGCGCGCGCCACCCCCGCGCGCCGCGCGGCATCGGCGGCGTCGGCAATCGGCGCCCATTGCGCGCGATCCGCCGCGTTCAGCACGAAGCCCGCGAAATAATGCTGCCCGGCGACCGGATAGCCGAGCCGCACGGTCATCGCCGTCCGCGCGCCCGCCGTCTCGGCGCCGCGCCCCGCGGTCACCCAGTCATAATCCTCGAGCTGGAGCACATCGAACGCCGGCGTCGCCCAGCCGAGCGGCACATTGGCGCGGCGCAGCTCGGGCGCGTCGGGGTCGAGCGCGGTCGGCAGAAAGACGAGCAAATGGCTCCCCGTCCCCACTGCCCACGCCGCCCCCGCCTCGTCGCGCGCCGCCGCGACGAGCGCAGCGGTCGACGTCGCGAGCAGCGCCCCGAGCGCGTCGAGCATCGCGCACACCGCGCCGTCCTGCGGCCCGCGCACATCGGGAATCGCGACGCTCGCAGCGCCGAGCGCCGCGCTCGTCGCCGCGTCATAGGCGCAAAGCTGCCCGCCCGCATTGGTCCACCACCAAGGCTCGCCGACCTGGAACTTCACCGCCAGCCCCGCATCGCGCGCGAGCCCGACAAAGGCGCGCGCGACGAGCTGCAAATATCCCATCGCCGCCGCATTGGCGGGCGACAGCAGGGTCGAGGGCGGCTCCCATCCCGTCAGCGCCGGGGCGCCCGATGCGTCGCGCTGCTTCCAGTCGTTCCAGCAATAGGCGTCGAAAACTTCGTACGACAGCGACCAGATGATCCCCAGCCCGGCATCGCGGCACGCCGCCGCCAGCGCCGCGTGCCACGCGGCGCACGGGCTCGCGAGCGTCCCGCCCGTCAGGCTCACATAATGGCCGCCGCCCAGCGGCTCGAGCCGCATATAATGGCTCATCCCGACATAATGGACGACATCGCCGCGATAGCCGAGCTGGACGATCTGCCGCACGACGCGCGCGGGGGTCAGATGATAGCAATCGTCATAGCCGTTGGTCATGCCGAGCGCTGTCTCGGGCAGCACCGCATCGCCGATCGCGAGCACCGACCCCGACCCCGAGCAGGCGATGCCGCTCATCTCGGCCCAGCCCTCGACGGGCACCGCCAGAACGCCCGCGCTCCCGTCATAAGCGGGCGGCACCAGCGAAATGAACATGCGGTCGACATCGCCCGCCCACACCGGATCGGCCTCGCCCGGCAGCGCAAAGCCGCCGTCGAGCGCGTCGAAATCCAGCGTGACGACAGCATCCTCGCCGCTCCCCGCCGCATAATTCCACAGCCGCACATACCAGGCGCGCGGGTTTCCCGCCGCGTCGCGCCCCTCGATCGTCAGCGTCGGCCCGTGCAGCGCGTCGAGCGGCTTCACCCCGCCCGACCGCCAGCGAAAGCTGAGCTGCATGTTCCGGAAATCGCGCCGCGTTTCATAGGCGAGCAGCGGATGGTCCCAGCGGTCCTCGGCTTCCCAGATCAGCCCCGCCAGATCGTGCCGGTTATAGAAAACCGCGTCGACGCGCAGCGCGTCGGGCGCCATCGTGACCGCGCTCGCCATCATCGGCCGCGCAAAATCGACCGTCCAGAAACGCGGGTCGAAGCGTTTGACCCAGCTCCCGCGATGATGCGGCTCGGCCTTCGCCACCAGCGCCCAGCCCATCACGAATACCCTCCCCTCCCGCAGGAGGGAGGGGCAGCGAGGCTTGCGAACTTGTTCGCTAGCCGCAGCGGGGTGGGCAGCCGCATCGCAACAGGCCCACCCCCAACCCCTCCCGCGAGCGGGAGGGGAGCGGCCATATGCTGCCCTTTTTTCCGTGCATCGACCATCGCCACTACTCCTCCCCCGCCGCCACGGCGCGCCGCACCGCGCGCGCAAGCTGCCGTCCCGTCTGCGCCAGCCGCTGCGGATCGGCCCCCGCCTCGCCCCGCACGTTGACCGTGATCGCAATGTTGCGCGTTGCCGCGCCCGCAGGCTCGATCCGGCCGCTCGCGGTCGGCACGAAATATTCGGGGCCGCGCTCGCCGACGCGGTAGGCGCGCCCGGCGCTCACCGGCCCGCCCGTCGCGCGCCCCGGCGCCCCGAACAGCGCGAGCGCGAGCGACGCGCCGAGCGACGCCAGCCCGCCGCCCCCGCCGCCCTGCTGGCCGCCGCCCGCAACGGCGTTCGCAACGGCGGCGCGCGCAATATCGGCCATTACCGACAGCGCGAGCCGCTTCAGATCCTCGAACCCCAGCTTGCCGCTCGTGATCGCGCGCGCCAGCGACCGCTCGATCGCCCGCCCCGCCGCGTCGGCGCCCTGCGCCAGCGGCCCCTCCATCGCGGCGCGCATCGCGGCGATGTCGCGCCGGAACGCCCCCGTGTCGGCGCGCACCGACACGCGCATCTCGTCAAACTCGTCCATCGGGAAAGCTCTCCATCATCGCGCCCAGCGCCGCGCGGTCGACCCCCGCACCGCCCGCCTCCTCGTCGCGCCACCCGCCCAGCACCGCCGCAACATCGGCCGGCGTCGCCGCCCAGAACTCCTCGGGCCGCCACCCCGCAATGCGCGCCATCGTGCCGAGCAACCGGACCGCCGAGCCGCCAAACCCAGGATCAGACACAGTAATCCTCCCTGTCGCGCAGCGATGGGGAGGTGGCAGCGGCAAAGCCGCTGACGGAGGGGCAATGGCACGACGTCACGGCCCCTCCACCACGGCTTCGCGGCGGTCCCCCTCCCCATGCCCGCGGCACAGGGAGGATCGCTCCTCCACCCCTCACCGCCCCTGCAAGATCTGCCCGATCAGCACGCGCAGCGCCGGCGTCACCGCCGCCAGCCCCGCTGCCACCACCGCCTCGCCGATCGCGTCGCGCGTCAGCCCGTCGGGCCGCTCCTTCACGCAATGCCAGAACAGCGCCGCAAGCTCGCCCAGCGCCAGCCGCCCGTCCGCCGCGCGCTCGATCAGCGCGAACAGCGGCCCCAGCTCGGCCTCCGCCGCGACCAGCGCCGCAAAGCTCGGCCGCAGGACGAGGCACGCATCGCCGACGCGCAGCTCCGCCTCGCCGCGCATCGCATTCGCCGCGCCGCTCACAGGCTCACCACCGGACCGCTCGATTCGAGGTTCAGCGTATATTGCCGCTCGCCATTATAATCGCCGGCATAGTCGAGCCGCGTGACGAGGAAGCGCCCCTGCATCCGTTCGCCGCTCTCGAAGCTCAGCTGATAATCGTCGATCGTGCCCGCCAGCGCATGTCCGCGCAGCCGCGCCTCGGCGTTTGATCCGGTAAAGATCCCCGCCGCGCTCACCGACACCGACCGCACCCCCGCACCCGACAGCAATTCGCGCCAGCCGCCCGAATCCTTGGTCGTGACGTTCACCGCCTCGCCGTTCACCGACAGTTGCGTCGTGCGCAACCCCGCGACGGTGGCATAGGCGGGCGGCGCCGCGCCGTCGCCGACCTTGAGCAGAAAGGCGCTCCCATTTTCGACGGCCATGGTTTATTCTCCTTTGGACAAGAACATCCGGAACTGGGGAGTAACGGGATGCTTATGACGACAATCGTCCTGGCGATGATGGTCCAGACACCGAGCGCGACGGTCGACCGCACGCGGGTTGCCTTCACCAAATGCCTGAACACGCACATGCTGAAGTCGCTCGACGACAAGAAATCGCCGACCGAATTCGAAATGGGGCTGAAATCGATCTGCACCGCAGAGCGCGGCGCCTTCCATGCCGCGGTCATCGCGCTCAACCGCGCGAGCGGCGATTCGACCGCCGATGCGACCGAAAACGCCGATCTGCAGGTCGAGGATTATCACGCGAATTTCAGCGAGAAATTCAAGGATTACAGCGACACCGGCACGCGCCCCGGCTAGGGCCCTGACCCTAAAGCCCCGCGAGACAGCGGCACCGGACGACCAGTTCGTGCCGCCAGCCGCCGTCGCGCGCATGGCTGAAGCGTGTCCGCACCGGCCGCACGCTGACGATCGACCAGCCGCCCGCCGCACCGCGCAATCCGGCCAGAACCGCCTCGATGCGCGCGGCTGCATCGCCGACCGGCCCTTCGCCGGCACCGACGAGCGTCACGGTCAACCGGACCTCGCGCCCCGCCCGGTCCTTCGTCCCCCAGTCGTTTCCCTCGGCCGCGCCGACCGACACATAGGGGATGTTCGCGCGCGGCGGCGTTCCGTCGAACACTCCGTGGACGAAGGTGCGCAACGCTGGATCGTCCGCCAGCAGGTTCAACGCCCGCATCCGCACGACCTGTTCCGCACCGCTCATCGCGCGCCGCCCAGGCCAATGCGCCGCCACGGCTGCCATAGCGCCGCAATCGCCGCGGGCGGCGACGCCTGCACATCGTCGCGCGCGGCATAAAGATGCTGCGTCATCCGCAATATGCCGTGCCGGATCGCCTCGGGCACATTCTCCGCCGCTGCGGCGATCCCGGCGCGAAAGCCGATGCGCACTTGTCCTGCTCCCTGCGGATCGTCGATGCGGATCGCTGCGTCGCCGTCGGGGCCGATGACCGTCCGGTATTTGTCCGGGTCGAGCGCAATCTCGCTCCCGTCCGCGGCAATCAGCGCTGCTTCGTCTATCCCGATGACCGGACGCGCGCGCAGCGCAGCGAGGCCTCCGCGCACCGCAACGCGCTCCTCGCCCGCGCGGATTACAAGCCATTGGCCGGTAAAGGCCTCGCAGATATTCGTGGCCGTGCGCACCAGCCGTTCGACGATCGCATCGTCGCCCGCCGCGCCCAGCCGCAACCAGGCGCGCGCGTCGTCGAGCGCGACCGGTATCGCCATCATCGTCATGGCAAGTCCTTCAGTCTGTCGTTGGAAAGCAAAGCCCGTGCTGCTTGGCGCCCGGCTGCGTCCGAAAGGGGGGACGGCAGCCGGGCGCCCATCGCGCGCCAGCTCAGCTGGCGGCGAACTTCATCAGCTTGACGGCATTCGAATCGATGATCGCACCGCCGACCCTTTTGGTTGCATAGAAATGCACAAAAGGCTTGTTGCTGAACGGATCGCGCAGGATGCGCGTCTCGCCGCGGTCGGCGATCAGGTAACCGGCGCGGAAATTGCCGAAGGCGATCGACAGGCTGTTCGCCGCGACGTCGGGCATGTCCTCGGCCTCGATCACCGGATAGCCCAGCAGCGTCGCCGCCTGCCCCTCGACCAGCCCCGGCTGCCACACGAATGCGCCGTCCGCCGTCTTGAATTTGCGGATACGCGCGAGCGTGTCCGAATTCATCACCCATACCGCGCCCTGGCGATAGGGGGGCTTCAGCGCATGGACCAGTTCGACCAGCTTGTCCTGCGGGTTCGACGCGGGGAACGCCCCCGCGCTTCCCGTCGCGAGGTGCTGGAGCGTGCCGAACGCGCGCGCCGCATCGCCCTCGTTCGTCGTCGCATAGGACAGGAAGCCCTTGGGCCGGTTCGTCCCGTTGCCGCTCACGAACGCCGTCCCCTCGGCGACCGCGAACTCGCGCGCGATTTCGCCCGCCAGCCAGTCCTCGACGTCGAACATCGCATCGTCGAGCATCGCCTGGCTCGCCGCCGGATTGGCGTACAGCTCGCCCGACGGCGGCGCGATTTCGGCAAGGCTGCGCGTCGCCGTTTCGGGGCGCGCCGCCGTCTCGCCGACCCAGCCCGCGCCGGTCGATCCCGTCGCGACCAGCTTGCGATAGCCGCTCGTCCCCGTCTGGACGACGCTCGCGATGCTGCGGATCGGCGACAGCGCTTTCAACGTCGCGGCGATGCTGGTGTCGATCTCGCGCGGCACCGCATAGCCGCCCTCGCCGCCGCTCGCCCCCGACAGGCTTTTCATCTCGACCCCCGCATCGATCCCGCGCCGCAGATAGCGTTCGACAAAGGCATCGCGCGCCGGATCGGCCGCCTTCGCCCCGTCGAGCGGCAACCGCGACGCCGCGACCGCCTGCGCATCGACTTGGCGCTGCAGCGCCGCGACCGACGCCTTCAGCTCATCGACCGCCTCCGCCGCCAGCACCGCATCGAACGCGCCGTCGAGCGCATCGGCCTTCACTTCCATATCCACTTCCATGCCCGTCACTCCTTCCAAAAAAATCCTCCCCGCTTGCGGGGAGGGGGACCGTCCCCGCGAAAGCGGGGATGGTGGAGGGGGTGGGCGTCCTTGGGCAACGTTGCGCAAGGACGCCCACCCCCTCCGTCAGCGCTTCGCGCTGCCACCTCCCCACGAGTGGGGAGGATCAGATCTCGCCACCCCCACCACCCGCGCCAGCGGCTGCATCGGCATCGCCACCAGGCTCACTTCGGCGAGCTCCAGCGCCAGCAGCTCGCGCGGCCGCGCCCCGCGCGCCGCGCGCACCCGATATCCGAACGACAATCCCGTCAGCGCCCCGCGCGCGACCAGCCGCGCCGCCGTCGGATGCGTCACCCGCGCCACCACGCGCAGCCCGCGCGCATCCTCCGCCAATGCCTCGATCGCGCCGATCACCGCACCCGGCCGATGCTGCCACAGCAAGGGCACCGCGCGCGCTTCGCGCAAACTCGCCGCAAACGCCCCCGCACGCACCACATCGCCCCCGCGATCGACCCGGTCGAACACCGACGCATAGCCCGCGAACCGAACCTCCCCCTCCCGCACGCGGGAGGGGGTCGGGGGGTGGGCAGCGGCACCGATCGCCCTCACTTCAGCAACCCCGGCAGCCCCATCTTCACCGCCAGCCCGACCACCAGCAGCGCCAGCATCCCGCGCACCGCCCAGTCGACCGCCGCCTTCCACGCGCTTTTCTTCGCGTCGCGCCACGCGCCGAGCAGCTGGCGCAGATCGTCGATGTCGCCGCGCGCCGCGTCGTCGGCGAGCCCCAGCCGCGCGAGCGCCCGCCGCGCCCCCAGCTCGCTCGCCTCCTCGACCACCGCGCGCAGCAACGCCGCATCGGGCGCACCGGCCACGCCTGTCCCCGCCAGCGCGATCAACCGCGCCAGCGCCTCTTCCTCGTCCATGTCGATTTCCTCACAAAAACCCCTCCCCCTGGGATGGGGGAGGGTTGCGCAGCCTTGGCAGCTTGCTGCCTAGGCGAAGCTGGGTGGGGGTGGGCCGTCGCCCGCGAACGCTACCCCACCCCCAGCAACACCTTCTTCTCGTCCGCCGTCAGCCAGTCGGCCGCCGACACCTCGCGCCACAGCGCCATCCGGTCGGCGGCCATCGCCGGCACCTTGTTCAGATCGACGCGCAGTTCGGCCCCCTCGAACCACCCCGCCAGCCCCTGCGCCACCGCCCCCAATATCTTCGCGCACAGCGGCAGCACCGTCAGCCGCCACAGCGCGCGGTTTGCCTCGCGATAATTGGCATAGGTCGCGTCGCCCGGCAGGCCGAGCAGCATCGGCGGCACCCCGAACGCCATGGCAATTTCGCGCGCGCTCGCATCCTTCAGCGCCAGGAAATCCATCTCGGCGGGCGACAGCGACAGCGCCTGCCACTTCAACCCGCCTTCGAGCAGCAGCGGCCGCCCCGCATTGGCGCTCCCCGAAAAGCTCTCCGCCAGTTCCTCGCGCAGCCGCTCGACCTGCTCGGCCGACAGCGGCATCCCCTTGTCGCCGGGGTCGTGCACGAGCGCCCCCGACGGCCGCGCCGCATTCTCCAGCAACGCCGCATTCCATCTGGCCGCCGCATTATGCGCCGCGATCGCGCCCGCCGCCGCGCCCAGGCACCCCGCGCCATAATGATCGTCGAGCGGGTGCAGCGCCTTCACATGCACCACCGCGGGCCGCCCCGCGCCATCCTCGGCGGCCAGCACCACCGCCTCGCCCCCCGCCTTGTAGCGATAGGCGACGGGCCAGCCGCGCGCGTCGGCCTCGACTGTCACCCGCTCGGGGCGCAGCGCAAACAGCTCGGCGGGCGCCCCCGCGCCGTCGGTCAATATCTGCACATAGCCATTGCCGTGGAGCAGCAATTGCGCCGCGAGCGTCTCGACCAGCCCCTGCCCGCCCGACGTCGCACCGACCAGCCGCTCCAGCGCCGGATCGCTCGCCTCCAACGGCGCCGAACCCGCCGCCTCGGCGACCAGCCGCACCGCCCGCTGGACGATCGCATTGGAAAGATACCCCTCGCGAACCTGCGCCTCGAACGACAAGGGCGCGGGCGCCGACCAGCTCCCATACACGCGCGACAATTGGGGCCGCGCAGCCCCCTGCGCAGCCTTCCGGCCAAACCAGTTCATGATGATCTCCCTACGCTGCGCCCTGGGCAAAAACCCACGTCACCCCGGGCTTGACCCGGGGTCCCGATTCTATTCTCAAACCAGCACGTCGAATAAATCCAGCCAATCGGGATTGCCCCGTTCGATCAGCTCGAATTTCCATGCCCTATGCCACCGCTTGATCCGCTTCTCCTGCGCGATGCACAGCGCAATATCGTCGCCGCGCTCTGCCCAAACGAGGCGGCTCAACCCATAACGCGCGCAAAAATCCGATCCCTCGCCGGTGCGGTGTTGATGGATGCGCGCTGCAAGGTGCGTCGTTACGCCGACATAGATTGTCCCGCGATACCGGTCGGCCATCATATAGACCCAGCCGCCCTTGCGTTCGCGTTCCATTGTCCGAGTCTCGAAAAAGCGGGACCCCGGGTCAAGCCCGGGGTGACGATTGGAGGCCATTCGCCACGGCATTTCAGCCGGGAAAGCGCCAGTTTGGACAGGATTCACACCCTCGCCGAAACCTCCCCACCCCAACCCACCCCCACCCACGTCACCCCGGGCTTGACCCGGGGTCCCGCTTTCCAGCTAGCAACAAGCTCAAACCACCCGCACCCCCGGCGCCCGTCCTTTCGCCAGCCCCTCGCGCAGCGCCGCGACCGCCCACACGCAGGCATCGGCCCGATCCGGCGACCTCCCCGGCCCCGCATAGCCGCCGCCGATCTGCATCCCGCAAAGCTCGTCCTCGAGCGCCGCGAACGCCCCCGCATGGACCACCTGCCCGCGCTCATAGGCGAGCGCCACCGGTTCCGCCCGCCGCGCCTTGCCGACGCTCGCGTGCACCGCGCGCACCGGCAGCGTCACATCGGCCTGCGCGAGCACCGCGGCGACCATCTCGCCGCCCATATTGCTCTCGGCGACCACGCGGTCGGCGTTCCAGCGCGCCGCGGCGCTTGCCACCGCCTGCGCCCAGACGTGCGGCGCGGCCTTTTCGACGCTCGCATCCTCGACCACCGCGACGCGGCCGTCGCGCAGCAGCGCCGCGACGACGATCCCGCACGCATCGCCCCGCCGCGTCGCGGGCGGATCGACGCCGATCACGACGCGCACGGGCTTCGCCGCCGCGTCCGCATCGACGCGGCAGCGCTCGATCAGCGCGCGGCTCCACAGCGCGCCCTCGACATCCTCCAGCAGCTCGCCGTCGAGCTCCTGCCGCCCCAGCCGCGTGCCGCCATATTGCGCGATCATGTGCGCGACGAAGCTCGCGGGCAGGTGCGGGTTTTCCGACGTCCGCCCCAATGTCGTCACGCATCCCGGCACCGCCTCGACCTTGCGCATCAGCGGCACCGGGCGCGGCGTCGTTGTCACCAGGACGCGCGGGGTGTCGCCCAGCCGCATCCCCAGCATCAGATTGTCCCACGCCGCCTCGCCGCGCTGCCCCCATTTGGCCAGTTCGTCGCACCAGGCCGCATGATGTTCGGGACCGCGCAAATTCTCGGGCGTGCCCGCCGAATAGAGCGTCGCGATCGCGCCGCTGTCGAAATGCAGTTGGCGCATCCGCTCGCGCCATTTGGGCCCTTCGTCGGTGCGCGCGACGCCGAGCAGCCCGCTCGGCCCCTCGATCATCACGCGGATACCGTCGGCCTCGTTCGCCGCGACCAGCGCGATCCGTGCGCCGGGCAAGCTGCGCGCAACCTCGCTCACCCATTCGGCGCCCGCGCGCGTCTTGCCGAACCCGCGCCCGGCGCGGATCAGCCACACCGGCCAGTCGCCCGGCGGCTCGCGCTGCCCGTCGTGCGCCCATTGATACCAGCGGTCGTGCAGCTCCTGCACATATTTGCGCGGCATGTCGCGCAGCAGCTTTCCGCGCTCTTCGGCTTCCAGTTTGAGCAAGCGGTCGAGGATCGTCTCGCCTTCGCGCAGTTCCAGCCGCGCGGCCCAGCGCTTCGTCACCGCTCCTTTCCTTTCGGCGCGGCGCGCTGCGCCTCGATGATCGCGATGCGCCGCAGGATCTCGGCATCGGTTTCCTCGGCGCTCGGCCGCGCATGGATGTTCAGCCGGACGCGCTTGGCGCGCCCGCCCTCGACGCTCGCGCGGTGTTTCGCCATCACGTCCATCGCCTGCGCGACCGTCATTGCGCCGACGGGCGGCAAGGGCGTGCCGTCGTCGCCGCCGTTCAATTTCTCGATCGTGTCGATCGCGCGCTCGACAAGCGCCATTTCCAGCCGCGCATAACCGCTTTCGAGCGCCGCCTGCCACGCGTCGGCAAATTCGCGGTCGACGCGGCGCAGCTTGTACGCCGAATGGGCAAATCCCGCAACCGCAGCGGCATGGCGCACGTTGCAGCACTCGCTCAGCACCTCGATAAACAGCCGCCGCTGCGTTTCGCCGATCTCGCGGAACCGCGTCACGCATTCGCCCCGCACCAACGCGCGCGGGCAGTCGCCCTTGCACTCGCCTCCTGTGTCCGATGCCATCGCCCGCCCTCCAAAAGCAATCGGGCCGCGCACCCCGAAAGGCGCCGGCCCGAATCGCAATTCTTCATGATGTGACAATTGTGCCATATCAGCGTTACGATGTCAATATAAAATAACCTATATGGTTATTCGTTCGCCATCGCCGCTATTCGCGCGGGGCGTGGTCGCGCGCGATCTCCTCGGGCGACAGGCGCAGGAAGCGCGCGGCATTGTTATAGAATATGTCGCGCCGCTGCTCGGCGGTCAGGAAGGGTGCTTCTTCGATCGACGCGACGCTTTCGCCGATGATCCCCGGCCACTGCATCTGGTCCGATCCCCACATGATCCGCTTGCCGAACCCGGCGTCGACCATCCGTTTCAGATGGTCGTAAAACTGCGCGCGCGGCGCCATCCCGACATTGGCCGAAATATCGACGTACAGATTGGGGTGCGCGTACATCATCGCGATCATCTCGTCGACCAGCGGCGAGGCATAATGCATGACATAGAGGCGCAGCTTCGGATGCGCGTGCAGCACCGCCTCGAGCTGGAAGGGAGAGGTCAGGCTGGCGCGATAGCTTTCATATCCCGGAAAGCGCGCGGTCGCGGGCGGCCCTTCGCCCAGGTGCAGCCCGACCGGAATGTCCCTTGCCTCGGCAAAGGCCCAATATGCCTCCCACTGCGGATCGTCGGCGCGGATACCGCGATATTGGGTAAAGCTTTCGCCGAGCACCGCGAGCCGCCCTTCGTCCGCGAGCGCGGTCAGCGTTTCGACGCTCACCGGCTCCGACGCGCCGAACCCCAGCGCGGGTACGATCAGGTCGGGCGCCGCGGCGCGCCATTTCGCGACGCTGTCGGGATCGCCCGACGTCACCGCGCGGCGGATATTGAAGCGCCGCATCGCGGCGATGCTCTCGTCCATCAACGCGGCGTCGGTCGCGGGCGCGGCGATCGGCGCGGCGCAGCGCGACAGCTCGACGGGATCGAATGCGTCGCGCGGGTCGACCGTCGGGATCGGCACCCCGCTGCTCCCCGGACAGATGCTCGCCCCCGCGACGAAATCGACCGTATAGGCGTGCGCGTGCATGTCGATGACCGGCGCCCCGGCCTGCTGCGCGGCGGCAGGCGAGGCGGCAAAGAACAGCAACGGCAACAGCTTGTGCATGGCGGGCTCCCTCGACCCGTCCATAGCGCAGGCGCGGTGAAAGCCGAAGGAAATCCGGCATATGGGGCGCGGGCGGCCGCCTCCCCACACGCCCCGCCAGCCCGATCCTAGGGTCAGGACCCTAGATATTCCCCCGCACCGAAAAGGAGAAGATCGGCCCGATCATGCGGTCGCGGTCCTCGACGAAGGCGATCGGGCTTGCGCCGCGCACGCCGGTATAGACGGTGCGGTCGCGGCGCGAGCGCGCGTTCAATATATTCGCCACCGTCGCGCGCACCGTCAGCCCCAACACATCCTTGTGCTCGACAAAGACGTCGGCGAACACGGGCCCTTCCCATATGCGGTCGACCTCCTGCCGGCGATAGGCGGGCTGGTTGTGGGTGTAATGGGCATTGGCGCCCCACGCCCAGTCGCTGCCCGGAATATCGTGACGCAGCGCCGCCTCGATCACCGTGTCGGTAAAGCGGTTCCACTGCCGTTTCTCGCCGGTGAAGGGGTCGCGCAGCGACGATTTCTGGAACAGGAATGTCGTGTCGAGCTTCATCCCCTTCAGCCCCGCGGGGTCGAGGTTGAAGGTCGACGTCCAGTTCACCGCCCCCGCGGTCGACTTGGCGATATTGCCGACCGCCTCGCCATCGCCGACCGGGATGATGTCGACGCGGTCCTCGACGTCGCGATAGATGAAGATCAGCTTGGTCGATCCCCACGGGCCGATCTTCTTGTTGATCTCGCCCTCGACGCTCCAGTCCTGCTGCGGGCGCAGTTCGTTGTTGCTGACATTCTGGTTGCCGTCGTTAAGGAAAGCGCGCGCGAGAAAGTCGTAGAAGGACAGTTGCAGCACGCGCCGCCGCAGTTTGAGCGACGCGTCGAAATCGCTCGCCGGCGCCCAGGCGAGCGTCAGCGACCCCTTGGGCCGGAAAAAGCTGCGTTGCAGGCCGTTGACGCCCGTCTGCACGATCGTCGAATGTTCGGCGCCCGCTGTCAGCTGGAACGACAGCTTGTCGGTCAGCTTGCGGCCAAAGCTCAACAGCCCCTCATAACGGTCCTCTTTCACGCCGCCGGTGCCGCCCTCGAACGGCACGTCGACGAAGCGTCCCGACGGGTCGAGCACGGCGATCGACGCGACATTGTCCAGCGTGTTGAACGCCGCCTCGCCCGACAGCTGCCAGTCGCCGCCCAGCATCCGCCATTGATATTCGCCGCGCGCGATCGTCTCGCCAAGGTCGCCCGTTTGCGCGAAACGGTCGCCGGTCACGGTCGATCCGTCGGCGGGGGTCGTCACGACTTCCAGCGCATAGGGCTCGCGCGAGAAACGGCGCAGCCCGATCAGCTTGAGCTTCCCCGGCCCGGCCCCGAACTGGTAATCGCCGCCCAGCTCGTAATTCCAGCTGTCGGATTTCTCGCGAACGGTGCGAAAGCGGTCGGGCAGGCCGGGCGCGACGCGCAGCCCGTCTTCGCGATAGCGATCATATTTGCGTTGGTAATGGCCGCCGAAATTGGCGACCGTGTCGCCCGCGGGGTCCCAGGTGATACGGCCGGCGAGCTTGGGCGTGTCATAATGCGTGTCCCAGACATCGTCGCGCCGCTCGACGACATCGCCCGCGCCGTTGCGGATCAAGGTCAGCCCGCCCGCGCCGCTGCGTGCCGACTCAAGATTGCTCAGCGACGCCTCATATTCGACCTCGCCGCTGCGCCCGCGCAGCGAAATGTCGCCGCGCGTCAGCAGGGGGTCGGTGTGGTGCGCGCGAAACTGCGGCCGCCACGAAAACTGGCCCGACAGCCCGCCGGCGCGATAGATGATATTGGCGACCTGTCCCGACAGGCCGGGAATGTCGAGGCTCGCGCCGTCGACGACCTCGATGCGTTCGACATTGCCCGCGGGGATGCGCGACAATTGGGTGAACATGTCGTCGGCCTTGTTCGACGGCCGCTCGCCGTTGAACAGCACATTGCCCGTCGCCTGCCCCAATCCGCGCAGCTGCTCGTTGTCGCGGATCGTGAAGCCGGGGACCTGCGCCAGCATGTCATAGGCATTTTTGGGGGCGTAGCGCGCGAAATCGACGGGGGCGAAAACCTGCCGCGTCAGGCCGCTTCCCGCGGCGGCGGGCGTGCCTTCGGCGGGCGGAATATCGCCATTCGCGGCCGCTTCCTGCGCGAGCGCCGTCATCGACGCCGTGGCCGATGCGATCGCGCCGGCCATCAGCGCCAACCGCGTTGCGCAGCGCCTGTCCCGCCCGAGGCCGGAACCGGCGATTGAACTGCACATTGTCTTTATTCCTTGCCGAAGAACGGGGATGGCGCGCGCTGCCCGTCGCGCGCGCCAATCCCAAATGCCCTTCGACCAATGCGCGCCGCCGTTCGTCCAATGGCCGAACGACAGGGCGGGCAAGACGAAACCGCGATGCCGCCCGTTGCGGAGGAAATTACGCGGCGATCAGCACGCCGCGATAGGCGCTGTCCTCGAACGCGCGCCCGGCGCCCTTGGCGACGCACATCAGCGCGTCGTCGGCGACCACGACCTGCATCCCCGTCGCGCGCGCGATCGCCTGGTCCATCCGGCGCAACAGCGCGCCGCCGCCGGTCAGCGTGATGCCCGCGTCGATGATGTCGGCCGACAGTTCGGGGGGCGTATTCTCGAGCGCCGCCATCACCGCGGCGACGATCTGGCCGACGGGTTCGGCCAGCGCGTCGGCGACCTCGGCCTCGGTCACCTGCACTTCGGCGGGGCGGCCGTTGACGAGGTCGCGGCCCTTGACGCCGATGACGATCCCCTCGTCCTCGGGGGCGGTGGCGCAGCCGATCGCCAGCTTGACGCGCTCGGCGGTCATTTCGCCGATCATCAGATTATGTTTGCGACGGATGTGCGAGGCGATCATGTCGTCCATCTTGTCGCCGCCGACGCGCACCGAATTGGCATAGGCGATGCCGCCGAGCGAGAGCACCGCGACCTCGGTCGTGCCGCCGCCGATGTCGACGACCATCGCGCCCATCGGGTCGGTGACCTGCAATCCCGCGCCGATCGCTGCGGCAATCGATTCCTCGATCAGCTGCACCGACACCGCGCCGGCGTTGGTCGCGGCGTCGCGGATCGCGCGGCGCTCGACCATCGTCGAGCTCGACGGGACGCAGATGACGACATGGCTGCGCTGGCGAAAGCGGCTCGCGCCGCCCAGCGCCTTGTCGATGAAATGCTTGATCATCTGTTCGGCGACGTCGATGTCGGCGATGACGCCGTCGCGCAAGGGGCGGATCGCCTGGATATTGTCGGGCGTCTTGCCCATCATCAGCTTCGCCTCGTTGCCGACGACCTTGACGCGGCGCACCCCGGCGCGCGTCTCGAGCGCGACGACCGACGGCTCGTTCAGGACAATTCCCCGATCCCTGACATAAACAACAGTGTTAACGGTCCCCAGGTCGATCGCCATGTCGTGCGATGCCGAGGAAAAACGGTGAAAGAAGCTCATTGGCGGGGGTGGACCCTTCGATTTTGGACAGGTGGATCGGGCCGCGGCCCCCTTTACCCTCCCGCGACACCAGTCGCCTGCGGGCTTGTGGCGGCGGCGCGGGCGCGTCAACTGTGGTGGGCGTCGGACCGGTGGTTTCTCAGGCCCGAACGAGGTTAATGCGCCTTCCGTCGCGCTCCAGCCACCCCTCGCCGCGCGAATCGCCCGGCTATTCGGCCGTGTTGCCGACGATGAACTTCAGGCCGCGCAGCCCGACGACCGCGTCGCCCGAACAGACCGGCGCCGCGATCAGCCGCATCCAGCGCGGCTCGGCGCGGTCGGGCCGGATCTCGACGTCGATGGTAAAGCCGCGCCGGTGACGGATCGCGTGCGCGCGCAGCCGCTCCATCGCCGCGCGCGAATTTTCGGCATAGAGCGCGACCGCGTCGCCGCGCGCCACCTCGGCGCCGCGCGCGATGCCGAAAATATCGTAAACCTCGCCCGACCAGCTCAGCCGGTTGTCGGACAGCCGGCATTCCCACTGGCCGATGCGCGGGTGGAGCGGCTGCCCCGCCGCGATCGCGTCGACAATGTCCGCCACCGTGTCGAGCCGCGCGCCGCCCTCGATCTGCCCCAGCGCGAAATAGCGCTCGCGCTCGAAAAGCGGCCAGCTGTGCCGCAGCGGCAGGGGGTCGGTATAGGCCATCGATCCTGTTGGTGCTTTCCCTCGGTTCATCCTGTTTAACCCAACAAGTTTGGAAAGTCTTAATCTTCCGCGACCGACATGGCGCCATGTCGATTTCCGCCTTTCTCGACGAACCGGCGCTCAGCGCGGGCAGTCGCAGCAGTGCTCGCCGCAAATTGCGGCTCGAGGTTCAGGGTGTCCAGGACGGCGTCGGAATAGCCGCCCTCCTCCACGACATATCGACAAGCGGGCTGCTCATCGAAAGCGAGGCGGCGCTGGCGATCGGCGAGCCGATCGACCTCGAACTGCCGCACGCCGGTCCGGTTGCCGCCAAGGTCATCTGGACCAATGGCCGCCTTTTCGGCTGCCGCTTCGACACCCCGATCTCGCAGGCGGCGCTGAGTGCGGCCGAGCTGCGCAGCGCGGTCGGCACCGATCTCGGCGCCGGCCTCGGCAACGACGCCCAGCCTTCGCCCGAAGCGTTGCAGTTCGGGTCGCGGCTGCGCCAGCTGCGCGTCGTCAAGGGGCTGAGCCAGTCCGATGTCGCGCAGCGGCTCGGGGTGCGGACGCCGTCGATATCGGGTTGGGAAAAGGGGCGCGCGCGTCCGAAGCCCGACCGGCTGGCGGCGCTGGCCGAACTGCTCGGCGTGTCGCTCGCCGAACTCGAAGGCGCGCCCTCGCCCGACAGGCTGCACGACGTGCTCGACCGCTGCCGGAAAGAAATTGCCGCGGCGGCAGGGGTTGGCATCGACCTCGTACGGATCCGGATCGACCTGTAGCGCCGACGCGCGTACAATCGCGCGGCGTTCGCCCCCGAACGCTTCGGCCCATCGCGTCCGCGGGGCGTCGAAGCGCATCACGCTGGCGCATGAAGCAATTCTCTTGTGTATAAATCTGACGCCAAGACGCCGCCGCGCGTCATTTTCGTTCGATCCGATAACATTTTTTTAACTGTGCGCAGCCGACATATGTCCCCCATGTCTATCCCCGGATTCCTCGAACAATCGTCCGCGACGGCCGACCAAAGGTTCAGCGCGCGCCGCAGGCTCAGTCTCGTAGCGCAGGGCGTCAAGGAAACGGGCGCGGGAATCGAGGTCCTGATCCACAATATCTCCGAAACCGGGTTGCTCGTCGAAAGCGACGTGCGGCTTGCGGTCGGCGAGCGGATCGAGATCGAACTGCCGCACGCCGGGGCGATCCCGGCGCGCACCATCTGGGCCAGCGGCCGGCTGTTCGGCTGCGAATTCGAATCGCCCGTCTCGCCGGCGACGCTCAGCGCGGCGGAGCTGCGCAGCGCGGTTGGCGCCGACCTTCATTTCGACAGCGACGAACCCTCGCCGCTCGCCGAGCGCTTCGGCGCCCGCCTCCAGCGGCTTCGCGCCGCCAAGGGGTTGAGCCAGGCCGAACTCGCCGACCGGATGGGCGTCAGCGCGCCGTCGATCTCGGGATGGGAAAAGGGGCGCGCGCGGCCCAAGAACAACCGCATCGCGGCGCTCGCCGAGCTGCTCGGCGTGCCGGTGTCCGAACTGCTCGGCGACCCGGCTCCCGAACGGCTGCAGGACCTGATCGACCGCAGCCGCGAACAGATTGCGCGCGCGCTCGGCACCGCGTCCGAAAAGGTGCGGATCGTCATCGAACTCTGACCCCGGCCGCCGCGCTTGCCTCGGTCGACAAGCCGCGGTAAACGGCTGCTCCCCGCGCACGGAGCCCGAACAATGGACAAGACACCGACAGCAACGCCGCACCGCCTTGCCGCCGTGAAAGATCTTGTCCATGTCTGCCCCCGCTTCGATCACCCTCGCCCGTCTCGGTTGGACCGCGCCTGACGGCCGCGCCGTCCTTTCGGACCTCGACCTTCAGTTTCCGCGCGAACGCACCGGCATCGTCGGGCGCAACGGCGTCGGCAAATCGACGCTGCTGCGCCTGCTGACCGGCGATCTGCGCCCGACCGCGGGCAGTGTCGCGATCGGCGGCACCATCGCCATCGTCCATCAGGATGTTCAGGTGGCGCCCGACGCCACCGTCGCCGACCTGTTCGCCGTGCGCGAAGCGCTCGCGCTGCTCCGCAGGGCAGAGGCGGGCACCGCGAGCCTCGACGACATCGCCGATGCCGACTGGACGCTCGAGGCGCGGCTCGACGAGGCGCTCGCCGGCGTCGGGCTTGCCGCGCTCGCCGCCGACACGCGGCTCCTGTCGCTGTCGGGCGGTCAGCGGACGCGCGCCGCGCTTGCGGCCGCCATCTTTGCGCGGCCCGATTTCCTGCTTCTCGACGAACCGACGAACAATCTCGACCGCGACGGGCGCCGCGCCGTCCGCGACCTTCTCGCGAACTGGACCGGCGGCGCGATCGTCGTCAGCCACGACCGCGAATTGCTCGAGGAAATGGATGCCATCGTCGAACTGACCGGCAACGGCGCGGCGCGCTACGGCGGCGGCTGGAGCGCCTATCGCGCGCGCAAGGCGGTCGAGGACGCGGCGGCCGACGCCCGGCTCGCCGCCGCCGAAAAACAGGCCGATCTGGTCCGCCGCCAGGCGCAGGCCGCGACCGAGCGCCAGGACCGCCGCGATGCCGGCGGGCGGCGCAAGGCGGCGCGCGGCGACATGCCCCGGATCCTGATCGGCGCGCGCAAGCAGCGCGCCGAGGAAAGCGCGGGCGCGAACAGCCGCCTCGCCGAGCGCCAGCGCGCCGATGCCGAGGCCGCGCTCGCCGCGGCGCGCGACCGGATAGAGATCATCGACCCGCTGTCGGCGGGGCTCGCCCCGACCGGCCTGCCGGCGTCGCGCACCGTGCTCGAACTCGATTCGGTGACCGCGGGCTATGTCGCGGGTCAGCCGGTCGTCCATGACGTCACGCTCACCGTCACCGGCCCCGAACGCATCGCGATCACCGGTCCCAACGGCTCGGGAAAATCGACCCTGCTCGCGCTCGTCGCGGGAACGCTCGCGCCATGGTCGGGACGCGTCGACACACGCGTGCCCTTCGCAATGTTCGACCAGCGCGTGTCGCTGCTCGACCCGGCGCGGTCGATTGCCGACAATTTCCTCGCGATCAATCCCGGCACGACGAACAACCAGTGCCGCGCCGCGCTCGCCCGTTTCCGCTTTCGCGCCGACGCCGCCGACCGCATCGTCGGGACGCTCAGCGGCGGCCAGATGCTGCGCGCCGGCCTCGCCTGCACGCTGGGCGCACCGCAACCGCCGCAGCTTCTGATCCTCGACGAACCCGGCAACCACCTCGACCTCGACACGCTCGCCGCCATCGAATCCGGCCTCGCGGCCTATGACGGCGCGCTCCTCGTCGTCAGCCACGACCCCGCCTTCCTGGCCGCCATCGGCATCACCCGCGAGGTCGCGCTGGGCGTTTAGCCGGACAATACAGTCGGGGTGGGGGAGCTGCCGCTAAATCCTCCCTGTCGCGCAGCGATGGGGAGGTGGCAGCGCGCAGCGCTGACGGAGGGGCAACTGACGCAACGGCAGCGCCCCCCCCCCACGGCTACGCCGCAGGGAGGATCGGGCGCCGCGGCCGCTCAGGCCGCGAGCACCTTCGCCATCATCCGTTCTTCCTTTGCGACCCACGGCGCCATGCTCGGGCGCGCAAGGATGGCTTCGCTCCATTTGGCGATGCGCGGGTGCGTCGCCGCGTCGATGCAGCTTCCGCAGTGGCGCAGGTTCACCAGCGGCGACACGACCGCCAGGTCGGCGATCGTCAGCCGGTCGCCGACCAGAAATCCGCTGTCGGGGATCGCGCTTTCCAGATAGTCGAGCAGCTTGGGCAGTTCGACCGTTTCCGCCTCCGCCGCGGCGGCAAGGTCGCCTTCGCGCTGCAGGAATTTCGGCGCGACGATGCGGTTGAAGAACATCTTGCCGCCGCACGCCGCGAACACCGTGTCGGCAAACTCGTCCCACCAGATGACCTGTCCGCGCTCGGCGGGATCGGCCGGGATCAACGCGGGTTCGGGGTGCTTCGCCTCCAGATAGTGGATGATCGCGCTCGAATCGGCGAGCAGATAGCCGTCATCGTCGATCGCGGGCATCTTTCCCAGCGGCGACGCCGCGCGGAACCCCGGGTCGGGATCGCCGATCCCCACGCCCTTGAGCTCGAACGCCAGCCCCTTCTCGCCCAGATAGGCGATCAGCTTGCGAACGAAAGGCGACACGATAGACCCGTAAACAATCATTGCGACTTCTCCTTTTGACGCCGCACCATAGAAAAAAGGTTGCAGACTGCAACCATAATCACATGCGTTTCCAGAGGTCTGAATCCGCTTGCGTTCGCCCCGTGCGCATGGAACAACCACGGCCGGAGGGGGGGACGCTGCTGCGGCAGCAATCAGGCAGGACTCCAACAATGCGCCCTTCGACCTGGGCAGACCGGCTGTTGGCCGTGCTGGTCCGTTTTGTCGGCATCCTCATCCTGCTCGCGACGATTGCCGCCGCGACGGCGAGCTTCCTTTACAACAAGGCAGAGGATTCGGCCCGCGCCGACCGCGTGGCCATTCAGGTCAACCAGCGACTTCGCGACCATATTGCGGTGCTCGAAGGCGTCCGCGCCCTCTATCAATCCGACACGACGTCCAGCGGGCCGGGAATCCGCGCCTATCTCGCCGCGCTCCGCCCGCAACAGCGCGCGCCGGGGATGGAGGGTATCGGGATCGCAATCGCGATCCGGCAGGATACCCCTGCGGCGGCCGAAGCGATGCTGCGCGAAAATTACGGCAGGGACATATCGGTCTGGCCGACGACCGACCAGCCGATCGGCTTTCCGATCGTGCTCGTCGAACCCGCGAACCCGCGGCGGGACAATGCGCTCGGATATGATATGTTCAGCGAGCCGGTGCGGCGCGAGGCGATGCGGCGCGCGTGGCGCACCGGCCAACCCGCCGCGAGCGGCATCGTCCAGCTCGTCCAGGAAAAGGGGCTTGCGCACAAGCAGCCCGGCTTTCTCGTCTATATCCCGGTCTATGCCGACCGGGATCTGCCGCCGGACGCCACCCGGCCGGAAACCGTCACCGGCGACACCGGGACGCGCCCCATCGAAGCCTTTGTCTATGCCCCTTTCCGTACCGGGGATCTGATGACCGCGGTGCTCGGCGCGCAGCTCGATGCAATCGAGGGGATCGAGATTTACGCCGGCGACGGCCCCGCGGCGATGCCGGTGTTCCGCCACGGCCGCATGGGCTGGGATGTCGAGGAACGGCGGCTGCGCGTCGCCGACCGCGAATGGACGATGCGGATTTCCTATGGCCGCATCCTCGAACGGATCGGGCGGCCGGTGGCGATCTTCCTCTTCGGGCTCGCGCTGGCGCTGCTCGCGACCCAGTTGCACCGGATGCAGCAGCGGCGCGTCGGCGCGGCGCAGGCGCTCGCCGAGGAAAAGGCCCGCCACGCCGACGATCGCGAACTGATGATCGGCGAAATGGCGCACCGGATGAAAAACGCCTTCGCGCGGATCGGCGCGCTCGCGCGGATCACCTTGCGCGAATCAAAGGGTCTCGACGATTTCGAGGTGCGCTTCGACGGCCGGTTGCGCGCGCTGTCCGACGCCAAGCAGATGCTGGTGACCGGAACGGTCGACGCGGTCGAGCTTTCGGCGATCGTCCACCGCGAACTCGAACTCGCGGGCTGGAACGAGGAAAGGCTCCGCGCCGTCGACGGCCCTGCGGTGCTGCTCGACGAGGAGGGCGCGCAGGCGATTTCGCTCGCGATCCACGAATTTGTGACCAACAGCATCAAATATGGCGCGCTGTCGGGCACCGGCGCGCTCGCGGTCGACTGGTCGCGCGGCGAGGGCGAGGTCGTGCTGCGCTGGACGGAGACCGGGCTCGCCACCACCCCCGACGTCGCGCGCGAAAGCTTCGGGACGCAGTTCATCCGTTCGATGATCGAGCGCCAGCTCAAGGGAAGCTGGGAGCGGACGGCGGACGGAAACCGCCTGTCGATCGTCATCCGCTGGCCCGACGCACCCGCTGCCGATTGACAATCCCGACCCTCGCGGCAAGAGACTGGCGACAGGGGAGGACGATATAGGTGACCGCACGCATGCTGCGCCCGACCAGCTTCGACGTCGCCGAGCGCGCGGGCGTGTCGCAATCGACCGTGTCGCGCGCGCTGCGCGGCAGCCCCGGCGTCAATGCCGAGACGCGCGCCCGCGTGTCGGCGGCTGCGCGCGAGCTTGGCTATGTCGTCGACCGCCACGCCTCGTCGCTGCGCCTCAAGAGCAGCGAGACGCTCGCGCTCGTCACCATCTGCCGCCCCGGCGAGGATCGCAGCGCGATCAACCCCTTCTACTTCGCGCTCCTCGGCAGCATCGCCGCCGCGACGTCGGCGCGCGGCTTCAACCTGCTCGTCAGCTTCCAGGAAAGCCCCGCCAATTTCCGCGCCGATTTCGTCGCCTCGGGGCTTGCCGACGCGATGATCGTCATCGGCACGACCAGCAACCGCGCGGCGTGGGACTATTTCGCCGAGGCGCAGGCGTCGGGGCTCGAATTCGTGTGCTGGGGCAGCCCCGGCGATCCCTTTCACTGGATGCGCAGCGACAATGACGCGGGCGGGCGCATCGCCGCCGAGCATCTGGTCGCGACCGGCCGCCGCCGCCCGGCCTTCGTCGGCCCGCAGCGTTCGCCGCAGCGCCAGTTCGACGAGCGGCGCGACGGGTTCGCCGCCGCGCTCGCCGCGCACGGCATCACCCCCGCGATCGTCTCGCCGCCCGCCGGCGCCGACCGCCATGCACAGGGGGTCGCCGCGGCGCGCGCGCTGCTCGACGCGCATCCCGACACCGACGCGATCTTCGCCGCCAGCGACATGCTCGCACTCGGCGTGCTTCAGGGGCTCAAGGATGCGGGGCGCAGCGTGCCGGGCGACGTCGCGCTCATCGGCTTCGACGGCATCCGCGCGGGCACGCTCGCCGACCCGGCGCTGACGACGCTCGAGCCCGACCTCGACGCCGCGGGCGAGGCGCTCGTCGCGATGGCGCTCGAGGATGACGACCACCGCCTCGGCGGAACGCGCATCCCCGTGCGCCTCGCGCGGCGCGGCACCGCCTGACCGAGGCTCAGCGCTGCGCGCGCCGCGCCACCACCTTGATCTCGACGACCGCATTCGGGTCGTAAAGCGCGCTGACGCCGATCGCGGTCCACGCCGGAAAGGGCGCCTTCACATGGCGGTTCTTGACCGCCGCCAGCGCGTCGATCGACCCGCGCAGGTCGGTGTGAAAGGTCGTGAGGTCGACGACGTCGGCCCAGCTCGCCCCCGCGCGCGCCAGGGTCGCGCCGATCCGCTGAAAGGCCCGCTCGAACCCCGGCTCCAGCCCGTCGTCGCCCTCGCGCGGCCCCGCGACGACCCCCGACAGATAGATGGTGTCGCCCGCGATCACCGCATCGGCATAGCCGAACTCTTCCTGGAACGCCCGCGCGCGCGGGTCTTCGGGCATCAGCACCGTCGTCGGCTCGCCCGCCAGCGCCGGCGCGGCCATCGCGCCTCCCATTCCCGTCATCGCAGCCCCCGTCATCGCCGCCACCAGCAGCGCCCGTTTCATCGTCTGCATAATATCTCCTCTCGATCCCCGGCCGCGCCAAGCGTGGCAGCAAGTCGCGGCGCGCGCAATCGCGAACGCAGCGCTCAGGCGGCGGCGTCCGGACCGTCGCCGTCGCCCTCGACATCGTCATCGTCGTCGCCGCCGTCATCGTCACCGCCGTCGGCATGCGCATCCGCGCCCTCGTCGAGCAGATGGTCGGCAACGCGCGGCGACACGGTCCACACCGGGTCGCGCGGCGCGATCACCTGCGTCGCCTTGGCCTCCAGCACCGCGCGCCCGACCGCGCCGATCGGCTGGCCGCACATGCGGCAGCATCCGGCGTTCAGGTCCTCGCGGCTGCGCGAGCGTTCGATGATCGCGATGCGGCGCAGGATTTCGGCGTCGGTTTCGTCGGCGGTCGGGCGCGCGCATTTGCCGCCCTTTGGCCTCTTGTCGAACGTGACCCCGCGGAAAAATTCCTCGCGCGACAGAAAGCGGTGCTGCACCGCCTCGGGCAGGACATAGGCCTTGGCCTCTTCGGGGGTCAGATGGACATTCTTCCCGTTCTTGAGGTCGCCGCGCTTGATGAGCAGCCCGAGGATCGAATCCGACGGCACGATCCGCCGCTCGACCTCCTTGCCGCCCCGCAGGATCACCATCTCGCGCCCCTCGACCGCGCGCTCGTACGCGACCGCCTCCAGCCCGCGCAGCGCCTTGGCGATCGCCTCCTCGCACGCCTTGTCGAACGGCGCGAACAGCGCGCGCGAGCGGTTGACCGAGGTCGTGCTGACCCCCGCCACCCGCGCCGCGTCGGCCACGCACCCCGTCTTTCCCAAAGTCGCCAGGAACACCCGCGTCCGCGCCGCCGTCCACCCGTCCGACCGCACGCGCAGCCCGGGCATGAAGGGATTGGAGTGCTTGGACGCCTCCCGCCCCGCCCTGCTCCCCTCCCGCAAGCGGGAGGGGTTGGGGGAGGGCCTGTTTCGGTCCGCACCAACCCCTAAGCCGCCATTCCTACCCGATTTCCCCCGCGAACCCCGCCCCACCGCACGCGCCATAGCTCAACCTCCCGAATCACCTTGGATCGAATCGGAGCTATTTTGAACCTATTTGGATAATGTAGGAAAGCGCTATTTTCCTTCGTCACCCCGGACTTGATCCGGGGTCCAGCTTGCTCCCATGTCCGCGCGCAGTTTGACCCCGCCCGCACCCTTGATATGACACTGTCATAGGAGAATGCCGATGGCCGCTCGCGCCGAAAAGCCCGTCACCGTCACCCTCGGCCCCCTGACCCGCGCCGCGCAGGATTGCGTCACGTCGGGCCGTTATGCTTCGGTCAGCGACGTCGTCCGCGCGGGCCTGCGCGCGCTCGACCGCGAGGAAGCGCTGCTCGACGAACTGCTCAAGGCGCGCGTTGCCGAGGCGCCCGCCGACACCCGTGCCGCCCAATCCGCCGACGATGTTCGCGCGCAGCTAGCCGCCCGCCACGCCCGGCGGACCGGCAAGTCCGCTTGACCAAGCCGCTCCGCGTCGTCTGGCGCCGGGTTATTATTGCTTATCAGGTGGGCAAGGTGGCCGAGGTGCTTCGCATGTTCCGTGCGGAGCAGGAGTTGGGCCTGGCGCAGATATCGGAGGCCAACGGTGTTAGGGATTGTTGCACTTACCGCCACAACGTATTCTTCTAGGCTTGGCACGAGCAGAAAGGTATCTGGTTGCTATGCGATGAGCAGCTTCTATCGAAACGGTCGTGATACAGGAATCCAAGGTACAATCGCTTGGCTACAGAAATGGTATGGCGAGCCGCTAGACTTGGACGTTCAGGAAATCAGCTTAACCTGTCCCAACGCGACCGATAAGGCTCATTATGAAGAAGCCTGCATAGGGAAACAGACAGACCTTCATATCTTTCTGAAACACGCTGCCAGATGCTGGCTTGAAGATCGGGGAAGCGGCCGCGTGAGTTATGAGCGGCGACTCTATATTCCCTTTGACGACCCTCCTGCTGGCCATTGGTCAAAAGTTGTTCAACCAGATGGATCAGTCAAAGTTATTGATATGAGCCAACCAAAGATTCTGGAGAGAGGAAATCTTGATTTTATAGGCTGGTACGGCTCTATTTTGGAGGTCGATGTGCTGTGCGAAGGGAAACGGAATATTTCCGTCGAGGTAGGAGCGACACGGCCTTACAATCTTCTCACGCCCTTGCTCAAAGGCATCGTTCACAAGGCAATCTGGATCCCATTCCCTTCCATTCAGGATGGTAGATTTCCGTCTCTAATCAAAGGATATGCCATCACCGATCCGTCAGAATGACACAAAAGCGGTGAACGAATCCCAAATCGCCAATCTCAACCGACGATTTCGACCGGCACCCCAATGTCTTCATTCGCCATCACACCCCGGTCGAACGTCACAAACGCTTCAACGCCCTTCGACGCAACCAGATGGATATGGTCGGCAAAATCGCCGCCTTTGGCATAGGCTGTCAGCGCGGCAAGAACCCCATCCAGATCATCGACCTGCACATTGGGCAGCTGAACGAAGGTGGCCAGCATTTCGGCGATCTGGGTTCGGTCCAACCGCGCGCTCGACTTCAGAACCCAGCCCGTTTCGAGCAACACGGTCAACGGAACGAATATCTCGCCTTGCAGGATTCGATGCGCGATGGGCGATTGCACATCGTCGTCGCCCAGCATCGCCCGCACCAGCACATTGGTATCGACCGCCTTCAATTCGGCGGATCCCAGCTCTTGTCCTCACGAAACATCTTGTCGATCGCCGCATTGGCGTCCTCGTCGCTGATCCGCGGCCCCTTGTAATTGGCGGTCTTGCGAATTTTCGCCATCGCCTCGTCGAAACTCAGCGCCTTTTTCGCCTTGGGCTTGGCGCGCAACATCACGCCGGCGGGGCCATCGACGACCTCCAACACCGTGCCGACGTCCCAATGCAGCCGGTCGCGAACATCCTTGGGGATGACGACCTGGCCCTTGGCAGAGACTCTGGTTTCCTTGGTCATACCGGTAAGATAACATCGATGCACTCGACGAACAAGCCAGCCTCTTAATTCTCGTCACCCCGGACTTGATCCGGGGTCCCGCTCGGCGAGGTCGAAAAGCTGGACCCCGGATCGGGTCCGGGGTGACGAAGCGGGTAAATGCTTCGACTTTCCTTCGCGCCTTCGTGCCTTTGCGTCTTTGTGTGAGATAAATCCATCCCGCCCCCCTCGCACCCCCCACCAACGCCCGCGCCCGCACCCGCCGCATAGCAATCCATCCACCCCCCACCCCCTTGCAATTCCCCGCCCCCGGCGTAAGGCGTCGCCAACACAAACCGCGCGCGCGACTCCGCTTGCCCCGCTCTCCTGAAACGGGCCGGCGTCCGTCATCCCCCGCCGCGCCCGAACAGGGAAACTGCACATGACCACCACCGGCAACGACACGCTTGGCACCCGCTCGACGCTCGACGTCGACGGCAAGTCCTATGCCTATTACTCGCTCGACAAGGCGGCGGCGAAGCTCGGCGACGTGTCGCGGCTGCCGTTCAGCATGAAGGTGCTGCTCGAAAACCTGCTGCGGTTCGAGGATGGCGGCTTCACCGTGTCGACCGACGATGTGCAGGCGCTGGTCGACTGGCAGAACGACCCCCGGTCGAGCCGCGAGATCCAGTATCGCCCCGCGCGCGTGCTGCTCCAGGATTTCACCGGCGTGCCCTGCGTCGTCGACCTTGCCGCGATGCGCGATGCGATTGCCAAGCTGGGCGGCGACACGTCGAAGATCAACCCGCTCGTCCCCGTCCACCTCGTCATCGACCACTCGGTCATGGTCGACGAATTCGGCCATCCCAAGGCGTTCGAACAGAATGTCGAGATCGAATATTATCGCAACGGCGAACGCTATGACTTCCTGAAATGGGGGTCGAAAAGCCTCGACAATTTCAAGGCGGTGCCGCCGGGCACCGGCATCTGCCACCAGGTCAACCTTGAACATATCGCGCAGGCGGTGTGGTCGAGCGAGGATGGTTCGGGCGAAATGGTCGCCTATCCCGACACCTGCGTCGGCACCGACAGCCACACGACGATGATCAACGGGCTCGGCGTGCTCGGCTGGGGCGTCGGCGGGATCGAGGCGGAGGCCGCGATGCTCGGCCAGCCGGTGTCGATGCTGATTCCCGAAGTCGTCGGCTTCAAGCTGACGGGCAAATTGAAGGAGGGCGTCACCGCGACCGACCTCGTGCTCACCGCGACGCAGATGCTGCGCGCCAAGGGCGTCGTCGGGCGCTTCGTCGAATATTTCGGGCCGGGCCTGTCGACGCTCAGCCTCGCCGACCGCGCGACGCTCGCCAATATGGCGCCCGAATATGGCGCGACCTGCGGCTTCTTCGGCATCGACGACAAGACGCTCGATTATATGCGCCTGACCGGCCGCAGCGACGACAATATCGCGCTGGTCGAGGCCTATGCGAAGGCGCAGGGGCTGTGGCTGTCGGCCGACATGCCCGATCCGGTGTTCACCGACACGCTCGAGCTCGACATGGGCAGCGTCGCGCCGAGCCTCGCGGGGCCGAAGCGCCCGCAGGACAAGGTCGTCCTCACCGAAGTCGACGATGTGTTCAACGCCGACCTCAAGAAACTTTACGGCAAGGATGCGCCCGCGCGCGTCGCGGTCGCGGGCAAGGATCATGACATCGGCGACGGCGACGTCGTGATCGCCGCGATCACCAGCTGCACCAACACCTCGAACCCCGGCGTGATGGTCGCCGCGGGGCTCGTCGCCAAAAAGGCGAACGAACTGGGCATGAAGCCCAAGCCGTGGGTCAAGACCAGCCTCGCTCCGGGGTCGCAGGTCGTCACCGACTATCTGGTCAAATCGGGGTTGCAGCCGCACCTCGACGCGATCGGCTACAACCTCGTCGGCTATGGCTGCACCACCTGCATCGGCAATTCGGGGCCGCTGGCCGAGCCGATTTCGGCCGCGATCAACGGCAACGACATCGTCGCCGCGTCGGTGCTGTCGGGCAACCGCAACTTCGAGGGCCGCGTGTCGCCCGACGTGCGCGCGAACTTCCTCGCCTCGCCGCCGCTCGTCGTCGCCTATGCGCTCAAGGGCACGGTGACGCAGGATTTCACCACCACGCCGATCGGGCAGGACCAGGACGGCAACGACGTCTTCCTCGCCGACATCTGGCCGACCAACCAGGAGGTTGCCGACACCATCGCGGGCGCGGTCGACCGCGACATGTTCCTCGGCCGCTACGCGCATGTCTATCAGGGCGACGAGCATTGGCAAAAGATCGAGGTCGAGGGCAGCGACACCTATCAGTGGCGCGCGGGCAGCACCTATGTCGCGAACCCGCCTTATTTCGAGGGGATGGAAATGACCCCCGCGCCGGTATCCGACATCGTGAATGCCAAGCCGCTCGCGATCCTCGGCGACAGCATCACCACCGACCACATCAGCCCCGCGGGCAGCATCAAGGCGGACAGCCCGGCCGGAAAATGGCTTATGGAACATCAGGTTAGCAAGGCCGACTTCAACAGCTACGGCGCCCGCCGCGGCCACCACGAAGTCATGATGCGCGGCACCTTCGCCAACATCCGCATCAAAAACGAAATGGTCCCCGGAATCGAGGGCGGCATGTCGCGCTATGGCGACGAAGTCATGCCGATCTACGACGCCGCGATGCGCCACAAGGCCGACGGCACCCCGCTCGTCGTCGTGGCGGGCAAGGAATATGGCACCGGCTCGTCACGCGACTGGGCGGCAAAGGGCACCAACCTGCTCGGCGTTCGCGCGGTGATCGTCGAGAGTTTCGAGCGCATCCACCGCTCGAACCTCGTCGGCATGGGCGTGCTGCCGCTCCAGTTCACCGGCGGCGACACGCGCGAAACGCTCGGCCTGACCGGCGACGATCAGTTCACGATCCGCGGGGTGGCCGATCTCAAGCCGCGCCAGACGGTGACGGTCGAAGTGACGCGCCCCGACGGCTCGACCTTCAGCTTCGACACGCTCTGCCGCATCGATACCGCGAACGAGGTCGAATATTATATGAACGGCGGCATCCTGCACTACGTCCTGCGCAAGCTGGCGGCGTAAGCAGCAGGCAAGGCGGGGACGATGGGCGCACTGATCCTTTTCGTCCTCGGCCTTGTCGCGGGCATTGCGCTGACGCTCGCTCTCCAGCGGCGCAGCGGCGACCGGCGCGACCTGACCACACCGCCGCCCGCCCGGCTCGCGCCGCCGCGCGCGACCAGCAGCGACATCGATGAGGCCGAAATCATCGTCCTCCTCCGCCTTGGCCGCAAGATCGAGGCGATCAAGCGGATGCGCGAACAGACGGGCATGGGGCTGGCCGAAGCCAAGGACGCCGTCGAGGCGATCGAGCGCGAGCAGCGCTGAATTTCAGGGGTGCGGCCTTCCGCACATGGTGGGCGCTGACGGGCTCGAACCGCCGACCCTCTCGGTGTAAACGAGATGCTCTACCAACTGAGCTAAGCGCCCCCAAAGGGAAGCGCGCCCCTGCCACAGCCGGACGGCGCTGGCAAGCCGCTGCTTACTCGTCGAGCGCCTCGAAAAAGCGCGCCATCGCGTCGAACGCGCCATCGGCGAGCGCGATGAAGATGCGCCGTCCGTCATCGGGGTCGGCCTCGCGCAGGAACAGGCCCGCGTCGGTCATTGTCTTGATCCAGCGCAGCGCGGTCGTTGCGGGAACCGCGGCGGCGATGCACAGGCTCGATACCGATACCGGCTGACGTTCGAGCCGCGCGGCATAGAGATCGAGCAGCATGTCCCACGCCGGGTCGGCGAACAGGTCGGCCGGGAAATATTGCTCGCGCATCCGCCGTTGCCGGATCATCCGGCGCACCATCTTTGCACGCTGACGGTCGAGCGCACGGTCTTCGGGGACGAAGCTTCGCGGCATGGCGGCGAAATCGCGCAGCGGCGACCGCACGCCGCCTGCAAATCCACTATATTCTTCGTGGCTTGCCGAAGACGCGTCCGCCGGCGTCCCGCTGAGACCACCCTGGCTCGCGATGTCGCCGAGCATCCGCGAAATCCGCGCCACCTCTTCCTGCAAGCGATCGATGCGCTCCATCGCCGCATCGCGCGCGACGTCGCAAACGACAAGTTGGCGCGGCGCGCGGACTGCGGCGATCGCGGCAAGCCGGTCGGCCGCGTCGGCGTCGACCAGAAACTCCGCACGGAGCGCGTCGGGGACCAGCGCGACGACGCGGTCGAGCGCAGCCATGGTTGTTTCGCAGACCAGTCTGCACCCCCGCGCCGCCGCTGCATCGCATAGCTCGGTCAGCAATTCGTTCTCGATCGATTCGGACGCGGCGAGCCAAACGATGTCGACCCGCGCCATTTGCCTGATCCACCCGGCCGCCTGCACCGGCGCGACGGCCGCAGCGAGCCGGACGCCCCCAAAAGCATCCGGCGCCGCAAATTCGTCGTGCGGCCCGACGAACAACAAGGGGGCCGCCCCGACGTCCGGCTCGTCCCACTGTCGCATGCCGGATTTCAATTCGAGACTGGCCGGATACCGCAGCGACCGTGCCTCGGATTGCAGATCCACCAATTGCTCCATTCCAGCGCCCTCCCCCATCATTCGCTCCACCCTGACACCCCTATGTCGTCAATGCGGTGTCAACCGCATCCTGTTCGCTCCTCTTTGTCGCCAAATCGGACCAAAGAGGCGCTGATCGTCGCCATGCGTCCGACCAGCGCGTTCAGCGTCACTCCATTTTGGACACGATTTGTTCTCATCGTCAATCCCATTTGATGCTTGCCATCGATGCGGGCTGCGGCCAGTCGCCGCGCCATGCGATTGTCCGTACCCCGATTGCGTTGGCGCCGGCGGCTGCGGGCGACGGGTGCGCTGTTGCTGCTGGCGGCGATGCTCGCGCTCATTTGGACGTGGAATCCCGAACCGGTCGAAACCGTCGCGCCGATCCGCATCGTCGACGGCGACAGCCTGATTGTCCGGTATGACGGCCGCGCTCTGGCCGTACGCCTGCGTGGAATCGATGCGGTCGAATATCGCCAATCCTGCTCGCGCCAGCGCGTCGACTGGCCGTGCGGCATCGAGGCGCGCGACGCGCTGCACCAGATCGTCGGGCGCGGCGCGCTGCATTGCCGCTTCCTGGCCAAGGACAATTACGGGCGCACCCTGGCACAATGTCGGACCCGAACCGCGCCCGACGGCGTCGACATCGGCGCCGAAATAGTCCGCCGGGGCTGGGCCGTTGCGACGAGCGACGACTATCTGGCCGAAGAAGCCGCCGCGCAGGCCCAGCGGCGCGGCGTCTGGCAAGGCGATTTCCTTCGCCCCTCCGATTGGCGGGCACAGCAAGCTTCGTCGGCAAAGGCTGCGCGCGAATAATGATGGCGATGCTTTTCGCGCGCGATCTTTCGGGCTAGGGCGGCGGGATGAACGGGCTTTTCCCAGTGATGGTCGGCGGCGCGATAGGCGCGGGCGCGCGGCATTTGGTCGGCTATGCGATGCTCGCGCGGCTCGGCCCCGGCTTTCCATGGTGGACGCTCGCGGTGAATGTCGTGGGCAGCCTGGCGATGGGGCTGCTGATCGGCCATTTCGCACGCAGCGGAGCGACCGAAGCGGCGCGGCTGTTCCTCGGCGTCGGCCTTCTGGGAGGTTTCACGACCTTTTCGTCGTTCAGCATGGAATTCTGGCTGCTCTTCGAGCGTGGCCAGACTGCGCAGGCGGCAGCCTATGCAGTTGCGTCGGTCGCCGGAGCGATCATGGCCTGCGGGATCGGCATTCTGATGATGCGGCAGGTGCCGGCATGAGTGGCGGCATAAAAATGGACGGCGCGACCATCGGCGAAGAGGATGACGGCATCCGGCTCGACCGCTGGTTCAAACGGCACCGGCCGGGAACCCCGCATGCCCTGCTCGCGCGCTGGGCGCGGTCGGGGCAGCTCACGCTCGACGGGCAAAAGGCCGACGTGTCGGACAGGATTGCTGCAGGGCAAACGCTCGCCATGCCTACGCCGCCGGTCGAACGCACGGCGCCCCCGGCGCGCAAGGACCGTCCGCTGACCGACGCCGACGTCGCACTTGCCGAATCGATGCTCGTCCACCGCGACGCGAGCGCATTGGTGCTCAACAAGCCTCCCGGCCTCGCGACGCAGGGCGGGACAAAGACCGACGCGCATGTCGACGGCTTGCTCGACGCCTTCAAATATGATGCGCCCGTGCGTCCCAAGCTCGTCCACCGGCTCGACAAGGACACATCGGGGGCGCTGCTCGTCGCACGCACGCCGCGCGCCGCCGCCTGGTTCGCCAAGAGCTTCTCGAACCGTAGCGCCAAGAAAACCTATTGGGCGATCGTCGTCGGCGTCCCCGACATCGCGCAGGGCGAGATCGATCTGCCGCTTGCCAAGCAGCCCGGTTCGGGCGGCGAGAAGATGCATGTGCACGACAGCGGCCTGCCGTCGAAAACGCGCTATCGCGTCATCGAACGCGCGGGGAACAGTGCGGCGTGGGTCGAGTTGCAACCGCTCACCGGGCGCACGCATCAGTTGCGCGTCCATATGGCGGCGATCGGCCATCCGATCGTCGGCGACGGCAAATATGGAGGCAAGGGTGCGTTCCTGACCGGCACGATCAGCCGCAAGCTGCACCTCCACAGCCGGCGGTTGCGGATCGATCATCCCGACGGCGGCCAGCTCGACGTCACCGCCGACCTGCCCGAACATTTCGCCGCGAGCCTCGACGCGCTGGGCTTCGACCTGCTGCTCGGCGACATCCACACCGATGAAGAGGAACGGGGGCCCGCCCCCAAGGCAGCGATGAAGGCCGCCGCCAAGGCGCACAGCAAACAGATCCGCAAGGCGCGCCGCGGCGAACGCCGCGGACGCACCGCAACGAGCAAGCCCACCGACAATGTCGGCAAACCCAAAGCAAAGACCGGAAAGCCCCCGGCTCGCCGCGGCCCCGCCAAGCCCGGCGCGCGCAAACCCGGCCCCCGAAAGACACGCTGATGCACCCCAACCAGATTTTTCGGCCCAAGGATGACCAGCTTGCGCCCATGTTCGTACGCGAGATCGGCTTTGCCGCCTTGTTCGCTGCGACTCCCGACGGCCCGCGCGTCGCGCACGCGCCCGTGCTGCTCGGCGACGACAACGCGACGCTGCGCTTTCACATCTCGCGCGGCAATGCGCTCGCCAAACATATCGACGGCGGAACATTGCTGGCGGTCGTGCAGGGTCCCGACGCTTATGTCAGCGCCAATTGGTACGCCGCCGCCGACAAGATGGTGCCGACATGGAATTATGTCGCAATCGAAATGGAAGGCGAGGTTCGCAAGCTCGACGACGCGGGGCTCGTCGCGATGCTTGATGACCTGTCGGCGCTCCATGAGGCACGGATCGGCGAAAACCCGCCGTGGACACGGGCCAAGATGGAACCCGCGCTGTTCGGCAAGATGACGGGTGCGATTGTCGGGTTCGAAATGCGCATCACCGCGTGGCGGCCGACGCTGAAACTGTCGCAGAATAAATCGCCTGACGAACGCGAACGCGTCGCGGCGGGGATCGAGGCGACGGGCCACGGCGCGCTCGCACATTTGATACGCCAGCTTGGCGGCGCTAGGGAGAGCGCATGACCCAGACCGACGACGCCCTCGCCAAAAAGCGCTTTGTGGCGCTGTCCAGCATGCGCATCATGGGCGCAATTCTGGTGCTGGCAGGTTTTGTCCTTATCCGCGGCGGCATTGAACTGGCGGGTCAGCCAACCGACCGTTGGATCGGGGTCGCCGTTGTTCTCGTCGGCGCCTTCGATTTTGCGGTCATGCCGAAAATCCTCGCACGCCGCTGGCGTTCGCCGCGCGACCTGTGAAGCGGTTCTGGAAGGCCGCCGCCGCCGTCCGCGAACCGGACGGCTGGAGTATCGCGCTCGACGAGCGGCCGGTGCGCACCCCGGGCCGTGCGCCGCTTTCGGTACCGAGCGAGGCGCTTGCGCAGGCCATCGTCGCCGAATGGGACGTGCAAGGCGACACGCTCGATCCAGCGCGCATGCCGATGACCGGCATCGCCAATGCCGCGATCGACCTTGCGCTTCCCGCCCCCCCCGCCTTTGCCGCACCGATTGCCGCTTATGCCGAAAGCGACCTTTTCTGCTACCGCGATGACCGCGACGCTGCGCTTCAGGCCGAGCAGGCGGCAAGCTGGAACCCGCTGCTTGCATGGGCCGAGTCGCGCTATGGCGTGGAGTTCAACCTCGCGCAGGGCGTGCTGCCGGTCGACCAGCCCCCGGCGACATTGGCTGGGTTGCGGGACGCCGTGCTCGCGCAAACGCCGTTTCGGCTCGCGCCATTGGCGCCGCTCGTCACCATCGGTGGCTCGCTCGTCGCAGGTCTCGCGCTGATCGAACGGGCTTTCGATGCCGATATCCTATGGTCCGCAGTCACCCTTGACGAACTTTATCAGGAACGCCGCTGGGGCGCCGACAGCGACGCGCAAAAGGCGCGCGCCGCGAAACAGCGCGACTGGAACAATGCGGTGCGGTTTCTGGAGTTGCTGGCAGTCTAATCGACGAAGTTTGGCGCGCGTTTCTGCATGTGCGCCATCACCGCCTCGATCTGGTTGGGGGTGCGGATAACCTTGACCTGCTCGTCGCTTTCGGCCTGCAGGATTTCGGCGTCGCTCGCGTGGCCGAGCATGTTGCACAGCCGCTTCGCACCGCGGATCGCATGGGGATTCTTGCCCGCAATCGTGCGGGCGAGATCCATCGCATGCGCCAGCGGCTCGTCGGAGACATGCGTCGCGAAACCGAGCAGCTTCGCCTCGCTCCCGTTGAACTCGCGGTTGGTATAGATCATCTCGCGCAGCACATCGTCGGCGACCTGCGTGCGCCACAGCGCCATGCCCGCGACGTCGGGGACGAGGCCCCAGCGCATTTCCATGATCGCAATCCGCGTGTCGGGATGGACGATGCGGATGTCCGCCGCCGCCATGATCTGGCTGCCCGCGCCGAATGCGACGCCATGCACGGCCGCGATGACCGGAACGGGAAGTTCGCGCCAGCCCCAGGCGACATATTGGGCGTTGTTCGCAATCCCCTTGGTGCGGTCGGACAGGCTGCCGCCCGCGCTGCTCGCGCCCGGATCGCGGTCGGCCGACAGGCTGGAGAGGTCGAGACCCGCGCAAAAGGCGCGCCCCTCGCCCGACAGCACGACGACGCGCAGCCCGTCGGTGGCCTTCAGCGTGTCGATCGCCTCGGCGAGCGCCTCCCACATCGCGCCGTCGAGCGCGTTCATCTTGTCGGCGCGGATCAGCCGGACGTCGGCGATGCCGTCCTCCAGCATGGTGATCGAAATGCGGTCCTTCATGGGAGAGTCCTTTCAAGCGCCGCCTCTACGAGCGGGAGCTGGTCGTTTCCGAAATACATGTCGTCGCCGTCGACGAAGATCGTTGGCGATCCATAGCCGCCGCGCGCGATCAACTCGTCGGTGTTGGCGCGCAGCCGCGCCTTGGCATCGTCGCCCACCGCAGCCTGGGCGACCGCTGCACCGTCGAGCCCCGCGGAATCGGCAACCGCGATCAGCACCGCAGGGTCGTCGAGATTCTCCTGCGCGCCGAAATAGCTCGCAAAGGCGCCGCGCGCAAAGCGCACCAGCGCCGCCTGGTCATCCTCCAGAGCGCAGCAGAAGCGCATCGCCGCGACGCTCTTGGCCGGATGCCACTTTGACGGAAAGTTCATCGGCACGCCCGCAAGGCGCGCCCAGTCCTTCAGCACCTTCCAGCTATGCGCGAGCCGCCGGTTGTCGGCCTGTTCGCGCGCGGCATAGACCGCCGGATTGACGGCATTGAACACCCCGCCGACCAGGATCGGGCGATAGCGTGCGCTCGCGCCCGTCCGCTCGAGCAGCGCAGGCAGGTTGTGAAAGGCAAGGCACGTCCAGGGCGACGACAGGTCAAAAAAGAACTCGACCCGATCGGTCACGCGCTTACGCCTTCGGCCTTCGCCTTCTCCCAATATTTGTCGCGGAGCAGGCGCTTGTAGAGCTTGCCCGTGTCATGCCGCGGCAGGGCTTCGACGAAATCGATCCGCCGCGGGATTTTGATCCCCGACAGCTTCTGGCGCGCAAAGGCGACCAGTTCGTCGCGAAAGGCGTCGGTCGCGTCGGCCATGTCCGAGAGCTGGATAACGGCGATCACTTCCTCGCCCATCTCCTCGTGCGGGCCGCCGACGACCGCAACGTCGGCGACCTTCGGGTGCGTCACCAGATGATTCTCAATCTCCTGCGGATAAATGTTCACCCCGCCCGAAATGATCATGAAGCTCTTGCGGTCGGTGAGGTAGAGGAACCCGTCGGCGTCGACCTTTCCGACATCGCCCAGCGTCGTCCAGCCGCGGCTGTTGCGGCTCGCCGCCGTCTTTTCGGGATCGTCGTGATACTCGAAAACATTCTCGCTTTCGAAAAAGACGATGCCCTCCTCACCGGCGGGCAGCTCGCTTTCCTTGTCCTCGGCCATGATATGCACCGCCCCGTTGAGCGGACGCCCGACGGTCCCCTTGTGCGCGAGCCAGTCGGCGCTCGATGCGAAGGTCATCCCATTGCCCTCCGACCCGGCATAATATTCGAGCAGCACCGGACCCCACCAGTCGATCATCGCCTGCTTGACCGGCACCGGACACGGCGCAGCCGCGTGGATCGCGCCCTTCATCGACGACACGTCATATTTCGCGCGCACCGCTTCGGGCAGCTTGAGCATCCGCACGAAATGGGTCGGCACGAACTGCGCGCTGTTGCAGCGATAGGTCTCGATTGCGGCAAGCGCGCCTTCGGGGTCGAATTTCTTCATCAGCACGACCGTTCCGCCGAGCCGGTGGATCGTCATCGACCAGCGCAGCGGCGCGGCATGATAGAGCGGCGCGGGCGACAGATAGATGCTGTCGGGACCGATGCCAAACGCCGCAGCCGCCAGCATGACGAGGCTGTTGGGCGCATCGATTGCGCGCTCCTCGGGCAAGGGAACCTTGACCCCCTTGGGCCGCCCCGTCGTCCCCGACGAATAGAGCATGTCGACTCCGGCGCGTTCGTCGGCGATCCGCTCGGAAGGCATTGCGGCAAGCGCCTCCTCGATCGCCGGCCAGCCCGCAATCTCCCCTCCCATCGAGAAGCGCGCGATCGTCGTCTCCAGTTCGAGCGCCGCGGGCGCGAGGCTCGCCGATACGACGAGCAGCTTTGCCCCCGAATTTTCGAGGATATAGTCGGTCTCGTCCTGCGTCAGCCGCGACGAGATGCAGACATAGCGCAGCCCCGCGCGCTGCGCGCCCCAGGTCAGCCCGTAATAGCGCGGCGTGTTGTCGAGCATGAAGGCAACGACATCCTCATGCCCGAGCCCCCGCCCGCGAAACAGCTGCGCGGCGCGGTTCGACAAGGCATCGAGTTCGGCATAGCTCAGCGTCTCGCCGGTCTCCGCGACGATCACCGCCGGTTTGTCGGGATGCGTTTGCGCGTGGACAGAAGGGTGCATCGGGCATCGTCTCCGGAATCATGTTTATCGTGTCGCCAAATGAGTAGCGGACTGAAACTTTTGGTCAAGCGAGGCGGCCCCGGCGTGCGCCGCCGAATGCGATGGGGCGCCATTGCGCGCAGATATTGCTGTGCTACCCCGATGCGATGACCAGCACCGCCATGCTCGAAAGCGCTTTCGCCACCCTGCCCGACCTCGTCCGCGCGCACGCCGTCGAACGCCCCGATGCCGTAGCGGCGGCGGACCCCGAACGGCGCCTGAGCTGGGCCGAACTCGACGCGCTCACCGACCGAATCGCGACGCGCCTGCAGGCCGATGGCTTTGCGAAGGGCGACCGCACGGCGATTGCGGGGCTCAACAGCGTCGAGCAGGTGGCGGTCATTCTCGGCACCCTCCGCGCCGGCGGCGTCGCGGGGCTGATTACCAACAGCGCGACCGGCGAACAGATGGCGGCGATGATCGCCGACACCGGCGCGCGCCACCTCTTCCTCGACAGCGCTGCCGCCGCGAGCCTTGCCGGGCTGGATGTGCGGGCGTCCGATCGCATCGCGATGGACGAAAGCGACGCGGGCACGCGGCTTTCGGCATGGATGGCCGCCCCCGGCGCGCGCCCTGCGCCGGTCGCAGTCGCGCCCGAAGACGGCTTCAACATCATCTATTCGTCGGGGACGACCGGCACGCCGAAGGGCATCGTGCAAAGCCAGGCGATGCGCTGGCAGCATATCGTCCGCGGCGCGCCCGCCTATGGCCACGGCGCGGTGACGATCCTGTCGACGCCGCTTTATTCGAACACGACGATGGCGAGCTTCATGCCGACGGTCGGGTCGGGCGGGCGCGTCGTGCTGATGAAAAAGTTCGACGCACGCGGTTTCCTCGAACTTGCCGAGCGCGAGCGCGCGACCAACACGATGCTCGTCCCCGTCCAGTATCGCCGCATCATGGCGCTCGACGATTTCGACCGCTTCGACCTGTCGAGCTTTGTCATGAAATATTGCACCTCGGCGCCCTTCCCCGCCGCGCTCAAGGCCGACATTTTGAAACGCTGGCCCGGCGGGCTCGTCGAAATCTACGGCATGACCGAGGGCGGCGCGGCCTTTTTGCTCGAAGCGCATAAATATCCCGACAAGCTCCACACCGTCGGCCAGCCCGCGCCGGGTCATATCGCCAAGGTCATCGACGAGGCGGGCAACGAACTGCCGCAGGGCGAGGTCGGCGAAATCGTCGGGCGCAGTCCGGCGATGATGACGGGATACAACAACCGCCCCGATGCGACGCAGGCGATGCACTGGCGCGATGCCGAGGGGAATCTCTTCTATCGCCACGGCGACATCGGACGCTTCGACGAGGACGGCTTCCTGACCCTGATGGACCGCGCGAAGGACATGATCATCTCGGGCGGGTTCAACATCTATCCGAGCGATCTCGAGGCCATCCTGCTCGCCGACGAACGCGTCGTCGAGGCCGCGGTGGTCGGGATGCCGAGCGAGGAGTGGGGCGAAACCCCCGTTGCCTTCGTCGTTCTGGTCCCGGGCGCCGATGCCGGGGCGGTGCGCGCCGACTGCAACGCAAAGGTCGGCAAGACTCAGCGATTGAGCGCGATTCGCACTGTCGCCGAGCTGCCGCGCAGCCCCATCGGCAAGGTGCTCAAGCGCGAATTGCGCGACGCCTATCGCTGAGGCGCGGGGCGGAGATCGCACAAAAGCGTCAAGGCGACTTTGCGCAACCACGCCCCCGTGCCTATATCGCGCAAATGACAAGCCTCACCGATCCTCGCCGCTTCCTCTATCGCACCGATGCGCTCGACCCCGATTTGGCGCAGCAGCTGACGCGCGAGGCGCTGGCGAGGGCCGACGATGGCGAACTCTACCTGCAATATCGCGCGACCGAGAGCTTCGGATTCGACGACGGCCGCCTCAAGACCGCCGACTATTCGACCGACGCGGGATTCGGCCTGCGCGCGGTGTCGGGCGAAATGACGGGCTTTGCCCATGCGAGCGACATCAGCGCGGGCGCGATCCGACGCGCCGCCGAGACGCTGGCGCTGCTCGACCCCGCGAAGGCGCCGCACGCGCCGCCGCCGGCGCGCACCAACCGCCACCTGTATGACGAGGCGAACCCGCTCGACCTCGTCCCCTTCGCCAAGAAGGTCGCGCTCTGCCAGCAAATCGATGCCGCGGCGCGCGCACGCGATCCGCGCATCGCCCAGGTGTCGGTCAGCCTTGCCGGCAGCTGGTCGGTCGTCGAGATCGTCCGCGCCGACGGCTTCCTCGCGACCGACATCCGGCCGCTCGTGCGGCTGAACGTCAGCATTGTGGTCGAGGAAAACGGACGGCGCGAGAGCGGCTATTTCGGCCTCGGCGGTCGCTATATGTACGATCATCTGTTCGAGGAAGCGCAGTGGAACCGCGCGATCGACGAAGCGCTGGCGCAGGCGCTCGTCAATCTGCGCGCGGTCGACGCGCCGGCGGGCGAAATGACCGTGCTGCTCGGCCCCGGCTGGCCCGGTGTCCTGCTTCACGAAGCGGTCGGCCACGGGCTCGAAGGCGATTTCAACCGCAAGGGAACGAGTGCCTTTTCGGGCCGCATCGGCGAACGCGTCGCCGCACCCGGCGTGACGGTGGTCGACGATGGCGCAATGGCAAGCCCGGTGGGCGGCGGTCGCCGCGGCTCGCTGTCGATCGACGACGAAGGCACCCCGACGCGCGAGACCGTGCTGATCGAGGACGGCATATTGAAGGGCTATATGCAGGACCGGCTCAACGCGCGGCTGATGGGGGTCGAACCGACGGGCAACGGGCGCCGCGAAAGCTTTGCCCATGCGCCGATGCCACGGATGACCAACACCTTCATGCGCGGCGGCCACGACGATCCCTCCGAACTGCTGAGCCGCGTGAAGAACGGCATTTTTGCCAAGAGCTTTGGCGGCGGGCAGGTCGACATCGTGTCGGGCAAGTTCGTTTTCAGCTGCACCGAAGCCTACAAGATCAAGGACGGCAAGCTTGGCGACCCGATCAAGGGCGCGACCTTGATCGGCGACGGGCCGAGCGTGCTGACCAAGGTTACAGGCATCGGCAACGACATGGCGATCGACGAAGGCATCGGCATCTGCGGCAAGGGCGGGCAAAGCGTCCCCGCGGGCGTCGGCCAGCCGACCTTGCTGGTCAGCGGGCTCACCGTCGGCGGCACTGCCTGACCCCAGGGGGCGACGCAAAAATGCAGGTCTTTGTCGGCCTGTAGTGGGTATTCGTCGAATTTCCCTCCCCTTGTGACTGTCAGCACAGCTTGGCGACGCCGGCGCCGGGCAATTAATGCTCGACAGCAGTTTTGAATCGGACAACATCCCGCACGGGAATTCCGTCCGACAAGGGAGGTTTTTCATGCGTTCGTCTTTTCGCTTTGTTTCGGTCGCGACGATTGCCGCGATGCTCGCCGCCGTTCCGGGTTCCGCACAGCGGTCGACCGGTCCCAAGGAACGGTATGAAATGGATGTCGCGACGATGTCCGGCTTTGCGGCGATGACCGCTGGCGGCGGCAAGCCGGGAATGGGGAGCGCGCTCGGCATGATGTTCGGCGGCTCGCCAGAAAGCCGCGTCGCGCACACGCTCGAACTGCGGCTGGGTTCGAACCAGGCACCATCGAGCCCTCCGGTTAAAGCCGATCATTTCTTTCTTCCGCAAGCAAAGCTGGGGGCATCGGTGCCGCTCCTGCCCCACGAACCCGGCAAGCGCACCGAAACCGAATATAATGAAGTCCCCAAGGACTTCGAACGTCCCAAGGGACGTTTGCTGTTGTTCTGGGGCTGCGGGGCGAAGGCCGGACCCGGCCAGCCGGTCGTCATTGACTTTTCGAAGATGGCGGCGGGCCAAATGCCGCCGAACCTCTTCACCTCGACCGTGCCGCGCGTTCGCGAAGTGATGGCGTCGAACAGCGCCTCCTACGCCGATTGGCCGAATCGGAAATCGTCAAAGCCGGTGCCCGCGGGCAGCTCGCTGCTCGGCGCGCACCGCGTCGCGAGCAATGTCGGCCCCGAGATTAATTTCACGCTGGCGCAGGATTATATGCCGGGGCTGAACGCGTCGACAACGCAGCAGGCGGACGGTTCGGTGATGATCCGCTGGAACCAGATTGCGCCCGCGACCGGCTATGTCGCCTGGGCGTTCGGCGGGATGGACCGCGGCGGCGGCAACGCCGACATGGTCTGGTGGACAAGCGCAAGCGCGCGCGAGTTCGGCGGCGGCCTGTGGGAATGGTTGCCTCCGGCGACCGTTGCGAACCTGGTTGCGAAGAAGATCGTGATGCCGCCCGCGCAGACAAGCTGCGAAATCCCGGCCGAGGCCAAGAAGGCGTCGGGCGAGATGATGTTCGGCAATCTCAACGCCTTCGGGCCAGAGGCCAATTTCTCCTATCCGCCCAAGCCCGCAGGCAATGCGGTGTGGAACATCGACTGGACGGCAAAGGTCCGGTTCCGTTCGCAGACGTCGCTGATGATCGGCGCCGATTTTGGCGGCATGGGCGGGTCGAGCCGCGGCGGAAGCGAAGCTCCCGCCGAGCCTGAAAAGAAAAAGAAGTGCAAGGGTCCGCTCGGCATTCCGCTTCCGACCTGTTAACCGGCAACGGCGGCCTGACGGCAGCGGCGCGAGTCAGCCGCCGTTAACACCCGCTCTTCTAGGATGGCGACAGGGAGGCTATGTTGAAGCATAGGAGTCGAAACATGCGCCCATTGATCACTATCCTGCTGGCCGCTGCCGTGGCCGCGAGTCCCGCCGCCTTGGCGGCCAAAGAAAAGCTTACGCCCGAGGAAGAACTGGCAAAGCTGCTCGAAGGCCGTGTGGCGGGGGAACCGCAAAATTGCATCTCGCTCACCACGACGCAGAGTTCGCAGGTCATCGACAAGACCGCGATCGTCTATCGTTCGGGAGGGACGCTGTACGTCAACCGTCCGCGCAGCGGTGCCGACGCGCTCAATGACGACGATATCCTCGTCACCAAGCTGATCGGCAACCGGCTGTGCAGCATCGACACGGTGGAATTGCACGACCGTCAGGCCCATTTCTATCGCGGCTTTGTTTCGCTCGGCGAATTCGTCCCTTATCGGCGCCCCGCGTCCGAATAGTCGCGCGGATGAGCGATAGCATCGAACGGGAGATTCCCGCGCCGCCCGACGATTGGGCGGCGCGTTTGCTCTCCTTTTGGTTCGACGCGCACGGCATGGATGACTGGTACGGCGGCGGCGCGGACTTCGACCAGGCGGTCCGCGACCTTGCCGCCGACTGGCACGCGGCGCTGCGCTCGCTTCCCGCGGCGTCTTTCCTGACTGACCCTGAAACCGCGCTGGCCGCGACAATCCTCTTCGACCAGGTCCCGCGCAACATCTTTCGCGGATCGGCCGAAGCCTTTGCGACCGACAGCCTCGCGCGCGCGATCGCGCGCGGAATTGTCGAACGCGAATGGCATAAGGGCTGGGCCGACGACAGGCGGCAGTTCGCCTGCCTTCCTTTCCAGCATAGCGAAGACATTGGCGACCAGCGCGAATCGCTGCGCCTGTTCGCGCAGTTCGACGACCCGATGTTTCAGGATTATGCCAAGGCGCATTTCGACATCGTCGATCGCTTCGGCCGCTTCCCGCACCGCAACGCCGCGCTCGGCCGTTCGACACGGCCCGACGAACGGGCAGCGATAGAAGCGGGGAAGAATTGGTGATAGGGCCGGATCGTTAGGTTAGCCTGCGGAGTATCGATCATGGCCGAATTCACCGACGCGCTGACCGCCAAGCATATCGCCTTCATCGAAAAGCAGCCGGTCTTCTTCACCGCGACCGCTGCGGCTGACGCGCGCATCAACCTGTCGCCCAAAGGCTATGGCGACTGTTTCAAGATATTGTCGGAAAACCAGGTCGCCTATCTCGACCTTGGCGGGTCGGGGAACGAGACGCACGCGCATCTCGCCGCCGACGGCCGGATCACCGTCATGTTCTGCGCCTTTGACCGCACCGCCCTGATCCTGCGCATCTATGGGCGCGGGCGCGCGGTGTTGCCGCAGGACGGCGAATGGGACGAACTCGCCGCGCGCTTCACCCTGCTGCCCGGGACCCGCCAGATTTTCGTCATCGACGTCGACAGCGTGCAGACGAGCTGCGGGTGGGGCGTGCCGATGATGGAGTTGCAGAACGAGCGCGAAACACTGCAAAAATATCACCGCCAGGCCGACCCGGCGGCGTGGGTCGAGAAGCTCCAGGGGCGGACGCGAAGCATCGACGGGCTGCCGACGCGCGCCACCGACCGCTATATCGCCGGTGAGCCGCAGGACGCCGAGGGCTGATGGCGCTCGTCGAACTGGTGCGGCTGCCCAATGGCGCCGAGGCCGAGCTGCTGCGCGGGCGCCTCGAAAGCGCCGGGGTGCATGCGGTATGTTTCGATGCGGGGATGAACATCGCCGAGAGCGTGGGGCTGATGATCCCGGTGCGCGTCATGGTGCTCGACGAGGATCTCGACGAGGCAAAGGCGCTGATGGCGGAGTTCGACATCGGGTGAATTCGCAACCTGCCCGCCTGTTCGTTCGTCCTGACCTTGTCGAAGGGCCGTCTTTGTTTTTGAACGGAGCAATGCAGCGGCTGCCCGGCAGGAGCTGCCCCCAAAGCAACAGGGTCCGTCGCATTCGATCATGGTAAAAGTCGCCAGTTACAATATGCGCAAGGCCATCGGGCTCGACCGCCGCCGCGATCCCGGGCGGGTGCTGTCGGTGCTGCGCGAACTCGACGCCGACATCATCGCATTGCAGGAAGCCGACCGCCGTTTCGGCACGCGTGCAAGCGCCATCCCCCCGCATATGTTCGACGAAAGCGACTATGTTCCCGTCGACCTGCTCGACGGGCGCCCCTATGCGATCGGCTGGCACGGCAACGCGCTGCTCGTACGGCGCGGTGCCGAGGTCGAGGAGAGTCATGCGCTCCACCTGCCGACGCTCGAGCCGCGCGGCGCCGTCGCCGCCACCGTGCGCATCGGCGACACCAGGCTGCGTGTCGTCGGGATGCACCTCGACATATCGGGGCTGCGCCGCCGCCATCAGGCGCGCGCCATCCTCGATCATGTCGCCGATGGCGAAGATCTGCCGACGGTGCTGATGGGCGACTGCAACGAGTGGCGCAGCCGCGGCGGCTGCCTCCACGATTTCGGCGAGCATCACGCGATGGTCGATACCGGCCACAGCTTTCACAGCCGCCGCCCGGTCGCGCGGCTCGACCGCATCTTTGCCTCGCGCCATCTCGAAGCCGTCGAGGCGGGGGTGCACAACAGCCCGCTCGCCGCGCGCGCGTCCGACCATCTGCCGATCTGGGCGAAGTTCAAGCCGACCGGATAGCCGCCGCCGATCGCCCTTGCATGCCTATAAAATAGGCATTCGCGCGTGTGCGCTGCCCATCGATTGAACGTTTGCGTGCGTCCAGGGGCGCAAAACCGTCACAAAATGTTAACTTTCTGCCGTCCCGCGCAATCTGGCACGGCTGTTGCACTGCAACATGGTGCCATAAGCAGAAGGGGGCATCATGAAGCTGATCCTGGCTATCATCAAACCGTTCAAGCTCGACGAGGTGCGCGAGGCGCTGACCGGGCTGGGCATCGCCGGCATGACCGTGACCGAGGTCAAGGGTTTCGGCCGGCAAAAGGGACAGACCGAAATTTACCGCGGCGCCGAATATGCGACCAATATGGTGCCGAAGGTGAAGATCGAGCTCGTCTGCGACGACGCCCTCGCGGCGCGCGTTGTCGAAACACTCCAGCAAAGCGCCGGCACCGGTTCGATCGGTGACGGCAAGATTTTCGTGCTCGACGTGGGTCAGGCCGTGCGCATCCGCACCGGCGAGACCGGCGAAGCGGCGCTGTAACGATGAAGGGGGAAGCAATGAAATTCGCTAGCAAGATGGCGGCGGGCGCCGGGGCCACGGGCCTTGCGCTGTTCGCCGCGCTGCCCGCCTGGGCGCAGGAAGCCACCGAGGCGGTGGCCGAGGTCGCCGAGGAAACGGCGGCCGCGGTCGTCGACAAGGGCGACACCGCATGGATGATCACCGCGACCGTGCTCGTGATGGCGATGATCGTCCCCGGCCTCGCGCTCTTTTACGGCGGCCTTGTCCGCACCAAGAATATGGCGTCGGTGCTCACGCAGATCATCGCGGTCGCCAGCCTCGCGATGATCATGTGGGTGATGTTCGGCTACAGCCTCGCCTTTGGCGGCGATGCCAACCAGTTCATCTCGGCAGGCAAGCTTTTCCTTGCCGGGGTCACCGCCGATTCGACGGTCGCGACCTTCTCCGAGGGTTTCGAAATCCCCGAATTCGTCTTCATCGCCTTCCAGATGACCTTCTCGGCGATCACCGTCGCGCTCGTGCTCGGCGGGCTTGTCGAGCGCATGAAATTTTCGGCGGTGATGGTCTTCGCGATCATCTGGCTGACGCTCGTCTATTATCCGATCGCGCACATGGTCTGGTACGCCGGCGCCGACTCCGCGACCACGGGCCTGATCTTCGACTGGGGCGCGCTCGATTTCGCAGGCGGCACCGTCGTCCACATCAACGCGGGTGTCGCGGCGCTCGTCGGCTGCATGATCATCGGCAAGCGCAATGGCTATCAGAAAGAAATCATGGCGCCGCACTCGCTGACCATGACGCTGATCGGCACCGGTCTCCTCTGGGTGGGCTGGTTCGGCTTCAACGCCGGTTCGGCGCTCGAAGCCAATGGTTCGGCCGGCCTTGCGCTGATCAACACCTTCACCGCGACCGCTGCCGGCGTCCTTTTCTGGATGCTCGCCGAGCGCATGCTCGGTCACAAGGGCTCGCTGCTCGGCGCCTGCTCGGGCGCGATCGCCGGTCTTGTCGCGGTCACTCCGGCCGCGGGCAACTCGGGTCCGTTCGGCGCGATCCTGCTCGGCGCGATCGCGGGCATGGTCTGCTGCTGGTTCGTCATGAAGGTGAAGCCCAAGCTCGGCTTCGACGATTCGCTCGACGTGTTCGGCATCCACGGCCTCGGCGGCCTGATCGGCTCGGTGCTGACGGCGGTGACGATGTTGTCGGCGCTCGGCGGTCCGGCCGGTGACGATTATGCCCTCGGCACCCAGTTGTGGATCCAGATCAAGTCGGTCGTTGTCGCGGTCCTCTGGTCGGGCATCGGTTCGGCGATCGCTTTCTACATCGCCAAGATGGTGACCGGCGGGCGCGTCTCCGACGAAGTCGAGCGCGAAGGCCTCGACCTCGGCGAGCATGGGGAGCGCGCCTACAACTACTGATTGCACGAGACAGGACACCCGCCGCCGCACTCTCTCCTCTTTCAAAGGCGAGCGGCGGGGTCCTCCCCAGGTTCCTCCTGCGAACCACTGGCCGGGACTGACGTCCCGGCCATTTTTTTCGACTGTGGCCGCGAAGCAACATGCTGCGACCTTTTTTCGTCTCAACCGCAACGACCGTTGCGAAATGCCGCCCGCAAGCGCACTCCTAAGCATGACCGGGCACAGACCCGGCAATTTGGAGGAGGATTATGATGCACGCACGTTCTACGATGCTGGCCGGACTGTCGCTTTTTGCCCTGACAATCGCCACACCCGCCGCCGCACAGGACGCCCCTGCAGACCGATATGACGGCAATGCCATCGTCGTGACCGCGACGAAGCGCGATGCCAGCATCCAGGACATTCCCTTTTCGATCAACGCGCAAACGGCTGAGGACATCCAGAAGTCGGGCGCCGTGACGCTCGAGGACCTGTCGCGCAATGTCGCGGGCCTGTCGGTCCAGAACCTCGGCCCGGGCCAGAGCCAGGTATCGGTGCGCGGCGTATCGGCGGGGCAGGTCGTCCGCGACCAGCCCGGCGTCAAGGAACAGGTCGGCGTCTATCTCGACGAAAGCGTGATCTCGCTATCGCTTTTCACGCCCGACATCGACCTCTACGACCTCAACCGCGTCGAAACGCTGCGCGGTCCGCAGGGGACGTTGTTCGGTTCGGGTTCGGTCGGCGGAACGATCCGCTACATCACCAACCAGCCAAAAATCGGGGTTACGGAAGGCAGCGTCGAGGCGAACCTCAACCTCGTCGACGGCGACGACATCGGCGGCCACCTCAAGGGCGCAGTGAACGTCCCGATGGGCGACACGGCGGCGCTGCGCGCGGTCGGATATTACACGCGCTATGGCGGCTTCATCAACGCCATCGGCCCGGCGGGCGGCGACGATGTCAACAGCGGCGAGCGCTATGGCGGGCGCCTTGCGCTGACCTTCGAACCCTCCGACAATTTCTCGATCACCCCGCGCATCGTCTATCAGAAGGTCAAGGCCGACGGGTTCAACCGGCAGGAGATCTACAATCTCTATGCCAACCCGTTCACGACGACGCGCCCCGCGGTGACGTTCGACGAACGTCAGCAATATCTGCTGCTGCGCGAGGCGTTCGAGGACGAGACGCTGATCGCCGATCTCAACATCAATATCGGACTCGGCGGCGCGTCGCTGACCTCGGTCACCAGCTATATCAACCGCGACATCCTCGTCAGCCGTGATGCCAGCGCGCTCACCGGATCGGTGTCGGTCGACCTCGGCTTCCCCGACGCAGGCGTGCTGCTGCCGTCGAACCTTGTCGATACCACCGACCTGGAAGTCTGGACGCAGGAGGTCCGGTTGGCGTCGGACAATGACAGTCGCTTCCAATGGGTCGTCGGCGGATTCTATTCGACGATCGACCGAGTCTATATGCAGCGGCTGCCGACCCCCGGCTATGACGCGGTGACGGACGCGACGCTCGGTGCGGGCACCTCGGCGGGCGCGGCGAACGGGTTCGGACCCAATTCGCCGTACAACGCCGACCTGCCCTATGACATCAAGCAGTTCGCGATTTTCGGCGAGGTCAGCTATGATATCACCGACGCCTTCACCGCGACGGCTGGCGGGCGCTATTACGACTTCAAGGAAACGCGCAGTTTCGTTTCGGGCGGCCTGTTCTCGAACGGCGACAACCGCACTGACAGCACCAAGTCCGACGGTTTCACACCGCGATTCCTGCTCTCCTATGACGTCAGCGACAATGTGTCCGTCAACGCGCAGGCGTCAAAGGGCTTCCGTCTCGGCGGCGTCAACGATCCGCTCAACCTGCCGCTTTGCTCGCCGACCGATGCGGCGCTCTTCGGCGGCTTCCAGGATTATGACGACGAGACGCTGTGGAACTACGAGCTTGGCGTGAAGTCGCAGGGGCGCGGCTTCACCTTCAACGCCGCTGGCTTCTACAACGATATCCGCAATCTGCAGGTCACGCTCGATGCGGGCACCTGTTCGTCGCGTATCGTCTTCAACGTCGACAAGGCGCATTCGATGGGGCTCGAATTCGAGCTCGGGTTGAACCCCGCACAGGGGCTCAGCTTTGACCTGTCCGGAAGCATCATCGAAGCCGAATTCGACACGACGCTTCCTGGCGCGCTGACGGCCGCGACCGGCATCCGCGACGGCAACCGCCTACCTTCGGTCCCCAAATTCCAGCTGTCGGCTTCGGGCAGCTATGAATGGCCGATCGGTGACCGCGCGAGCGCCTATGTCGCGGCGTCGTTCCAGCATGTCGGGACGCGCTACACACAGCCTGCCGACCAGGAAAACAACCCGCGCACCTTCACGCACGGGCTGCCGTTCGGCGGCGCACCGGCGAACGCCGCGACGACGGTCGACCTTGAGCTGCCCGACTATCAGCTGGTCAACCTCAGCGCGGGCGTCGACTTTGACAGCGGGCTGTCGTTGATCGTCTATGTCAACAATGTGTTCGACGAAAATGCACTGCTGTCGTTCGACCGCGAACGCGGCGGGCGGGCGCGCCTCGGCTACAGCGTCGGGCAGCCACGGACCTTTGGCATCACGGCACGCAAGACCTTCTGATCGGGGGGCAAAGGGCCGGTCGCTTCACGCGCCGGCCCTTTTTTTGTGCATTGCTGCACTGCACAACATTTAGGCAGCCATGCCGCAAGTTTAGGCCTTTTCATCATGACATTAATATGGCATTCAGTCTGTCAAGAGTTTCAGGAGGGGAGAGCCTGAAAGGCTGGGCCGGGACGAAAGTTCCGGCCCTCTTTTTTTGCCCGTTCCGCGCGCGGCTCCCGGAAATGCCGAAATTCAGGGATTCTTGCGATAGCGCAGCGTCGCAAAAACGCGCCAACTGCCGTCGTGTTGCAGCACCGAATCGGTAACCGTCAGCCCATCGTCGGAGTGCAACATATAGGTCGAGCGGCCGATCTCGACGTCCGCGCTTCCCCAATGGGTCGACAGGCCCTCCGACGTCAGAATTCCCGTAACCGGCCGCATCTGTCCACGACTGTCGGACCAGCGACCGCGCACGCGTCCCTTCGCATCGATGCGATAATCGGCGTGCGCCGAATAGGCGATGGCGGGCTCGCGCTCGACGACAAGGCGGTAGGCGAGCGCCATGCCGCCGTCGTCGGCTGGACCAATGGCGAGTGTCGCGCGCGCCGGTCGGCCGAAGGCGATGCCTTCGCCTCCCCAATTCCCGCGAAACGCCGCGAGCGTCGGCGCTTCGGCGACGGTGGCGGTTGCGGTTGCGGTTGCGGGCATCGATGGCTGGTGCGACGCGAGCACAAGAAGCCAGGCGGCCAGCGATGGCGTCATGCAGACTGTTCCGATTGCGAAAACATGAAGCAGTTGCCGTCGGGGTCATAGAAGGTGACGAGCTTCACCAGCCCCTCGATATGGCGAATTTCGCCATCCTGTCGCACGCCCTCGGCATCGAGATGCGCCTTGGCCGCGTCGATGTCGGCGACTTCGAACACATTGGTCGCGCCGCCGCCCTGCACGACATTTTCGACCTGGCTGAGGCCGATGTTGACCCCCTTCATTGGCGTGGCGAGCTCGCACCAGCCGATCTCGTCGACGCGATAGAGCAATGTGCAGTGCATCACGCGTTCGTACCAGGCGATCGATGCGGCCATGTCGGTGACGCCCATCGAGCAGGTCAGTTCCGATCCGATTTCGACTGTCATAATCTCTGTCCCTCCAGACTCGGTCGCGCGCGACCGCCCATCCGGCTTGCGCATTAAGTCCGTTTTGTATAGTTACTTGCAAATGCCGTCAAGCATGTCCGATCCGCTGCTCGCCCAGCTGTCCGCGCACCGCTGGCTCGTGCCCTTGCTCGCCGATCTCGCCGCGCATCGCGGCGCGCGCTTTGTCGAGCTCGTCCACCGCCTCGACCTGTCGCGCGACAGCCTGACGCGCACGCTCGCCGCCGCGGCGGCGCTGGGCTGGATCGCGCGCAACCCGGGTCACGGCCACCCGCTGCGTCCCGAATATATATTGACCGAGGCCGGCACCGCGGCCGCCGCGCGCGCGGCGACGATTGCGAAAGCGCAGGCTGCGCTCGGCCTGCCCCCCGGCGCGACGACGCGCTGGGGCCTGCCGCTGGTCGCGGGGATTGCGGCGGGACACGACCGGTTCAACGCGCTCGCGCGGCTGCTCCCGCCCGCAAGCCCGCGCGCGCTGTCGCAGGGGCTCAAGGCGCTCGGGACGCACCGGCTGGTGACGCGCGAACTGCTCGACCTTCGTCCGCCCGCCACGCGCTATGCGCTGACCGCGAGCGGACGGACGCTGGCGGAATCCTGCGCGCCCTAAGCGGCTAGCGCGGCCCTGACAAAAGCGGCTGCGCGTTCGCCGATCATGATGCTCGGCGCATTGGTGTTCCCCGACACCAGCCGCGGCATGATGCTGGCATCGGCGACCCACAGCCCCTCGACGCCGTTGAGCTTCAGCGTCGGGTCGACCACCGCATCGGCGTCGCTGCCCATGCGACAGGTGCCGACCGGGTGATAGACGGTGTCGGCGCGGCTGCGGATCAGCGCGTCGAGCGCGGCGTCGTCCGACAGGTCGACGGGATAGCGGTCGCGCCCGGCATAGTCGGAAAGCGGCGGCGCATCGACGATCCGGTGCATCATCCGCACCCCTGCGCGCAAGGTCGCGATGTCGCGGTCGTCGGTCAAAAAGCCGGGGTCGATCGCGGGCGCCGCCGCCGCGTCGGGCGACGCAAGGCGCACCGTGCCCCGGCTTTCGGGGCGCAGCACGCAGGCGTGGCACGAAAAGCCGTGCCCCTTCACCTTGGTGCGGCCATGATCCTCGAGCATCGCGGGGACGAAATGATATTGGATGTCGGGTGCGGGCAGGTCGGGCCGCGATTTCCAGAAGCCGCCCGCTTCGGCGAAACAGGTCGTCATGATCCCGCTGCGCCGGGTGCGATGTTCGAATATGGCTTTCAGCATCCGCCACGTTCCGCCCAGGCTGTCGCCGAAGGGGTCGGCCGAGCGCGTCTCCCAGCTCGAAACATAGTCGATATGGTCCTGCAGATTGTCGCCGACGCCCGCGCGGTCGAGGGCGACGTCGATACCCTGCTCGCGAAGGTGCGCCGCGGGCCCGATCCCCGACAGCATCAATATCTGCGGACTGCCGAATGCCCCCGCCGACAGCACGACGCCGCCGCGCGCGCGCAGCGTCTCGCGCCTGCGCCCGCGCCGGATGATGACCCCCACCGCGCGCCCATGCTCGATCAGGATTTTCTCGACCAGCGCGCCGGTGCGAATGTCGAAATTCGCGCGCGCGCGCAGCGGCTCGACATAGGCGCGCGCCGCCGACCAGCGCTCGCCGCCCTTCTGCGTCACCTGATAGAGGCCGAACCCTTCATTGTCGGCGCGGTTGAAGTCGTCGGTGCGCGGCAGTTGCAGCGCCGTCGCGCTTTCGACGAAGCGCTTGCTCGTAACGTTGGGCCAACGCTGGTCCATGACATTGAGCGGCCCGTCGCCGCCATGCCATTCGTCGGCGCCGCGCTCATTGCCCTCGCTGCGCTTGAACCAGGGCAGCACATCGGCATAGCTCCACCCCGTCGCGCCGAGCGCCGCCCACTGGTCGTAATCGAAGGCGTGCCCGCGGATATAGACCATCGCGTTGATCGCGCTCGACCCGCCCAGCCCGCGTCCGCGCGGCTGGTAACCGATCCGGCCACCCAGCCCGATCTGCGGCACTGTGTCGTATCGGTAGTTCGACGATTTGGGGATGAAGGGCATCAGCCCCGGCGTCTTGACACGTACCCGATCGTTCGACCCGCCCGCCTCGACCAGACACACCGTCCGCGACCCGTCTTCGGCAAGCCGCCCCGCCGCCGCGCTCCCCGCACTGCCGCCGCCGATGACGATGATGTCGAACTGATCCATGAAGCCGCTCCCCTCGCCGCCGGGTCGGCGGTCGCCTGGGTGCTTACATGAATGTCATTAGGGGGAGAGGCAAGGCCAATCCCGTCACCCCGGGCTTGACCCGGGGTCCCGCTTCATAGCGGTGAAAGAGCGGGACCCCGGATCAAGTCCGGGGTGACGGGATAATTGCTCTGCCGCTTCCTCGACCGGCTGCCCCGCCGCCCAGCGTGCCTTGATCGTCGCGCTCGTCGCGCGGCTGCCGTCGTGGCTCCAGCCGGGTTCGCGCCACAGATAGTCGAGCTTGTGCCGCCACGGCGCGTGCCACACATCCTTGGCGATGCCGACCCACTCGTGCACCGCGGCCCAGAGGATGTTGAAGCTGCCGAGCTGCTTGACGATGCCATAGCGCACCGGCTCGTCGTCGCGTTCGGCGACGAAGCTGCCGAACATCCTGTCCCAGATGATGAACACCCCCGCATAATTGGCGTCGAGGTAGCGCGGATTGACGCCGTGATGGACGCGGTGGTGCGACGGCGTGTTCATCACCGCCTCGAACCATCGCGGCATCCGCCTGATCGCCTCGGTATGGATCCAGAACTGGTAGATCAGGTTCAGCCCCGCGCAAAAGAACACCATCGCGGGCGGAAAGCCGATCAGGAACAGCGGCAGGCGAAAGATGAAGCCCAGGCTGAAAAAGCCCGTCCACGTCTGCCTGAGCGCGGTCGACAGATTATAATGCTGCGAGCTGTGGTGGATGACATGGCTCGCCCAGAACCAGCGCACCCGGTGCGCGCTCCGGTGAAAGACATAATAGGCCAGATCGTCGAGGAAGAAGCAGAGGACCCACGCCCACCACCATTCGCGAAACGCAAGGCCGATGTCGAAAAGGCGGAACTGGTGCACCCACACCGCCATGCCGACGACCGCCGCGCCGACGAGCGCGCCCGCGACCTGGCTGCCCGTCCCGAGCATCAGCGAGGTCAGCGTGTCGCGCGCCTCGTAGCGGCTCTTGTCGGCGCGCAGCGACACGACCATTTCGACGAGCAGCAGCAGGATGAAGGCGGGCACCGCATAGACGACCGGATCGGGAAGCTCAGGCACGCGCAATCTCCCGCATCCGGCTCGCCCACATGCCCGCCTCCTTGCCCAGGTGCAGCGTCACCGCGCCGAAGGTCCGCTCGGCCATGGTCAGCGTCAGGAAATCCTTGTCGAGCCGCCCGATGACGCTCGCGTCGACCGGCCGCGCGGCAAAGAAATTGCCGTGCGCGCGCACCAGCATCATGCGCCCCTCGGCGTTGCGGACGATCGCGGCAAAGCCCGCGCGGTCGCGCGCGACCTCGACGCCGCCGAACCCCGCCTCGGCCTCTTCGGCAAGGCGGATCGCATGCTCGGCATCGGCGATGCGCGGGTCGGCGCCGAGTCCGATGCGCCCGACGAGCCAGGCGACGACGAGCACCGCGACAAGCGAACCGCCCGTCTGAATCCAGAAGGCCGTCGTCATTTCCCGCCGGCGAGCGCGTCGAGCATCAGCCGCAGTCCCGTCAAGTCATAGCCCGCCTTTGCCGCCGCATTGCAGATCGCATCGACATCGTCGCCCGCACGCGCCCGCGCGAGTGCCCACAGATGCGTCGAACGCGTGCCCGAGCGGCAATAGGCGAGGATCGGCCCCGTCGCATCGGCCATCAGGGCGTCGAGCGCGTCGATCTGCGCATGGCTGAACCCCGCATGGCCGATCGGGATGGCGGCATAGGCGAGCCCCTCTGCCGCGGCGGCATGGCCGATTTCGGCGCCCTGCGGCGCCGTCGGCTCCTCACCGTCGGGCCGATTGTTGACGATCAGCGCAAAGCCCTGCGCCCTCGCTTCGGCAATATCGTCGAGACCGATCTGCGGCGCGACGCTGAACTGGGCGGACAGGGGACGAAAATCGCTCATGCAAAGCATCTACTCCTGCCCTCCGCCCGCTGACAAGCGTGAAGCTGCGCCGGCAACCAAAGGCGTCGGCTTCGGGGTGGAAATTTGCCGTAAATCCTCCCTGTCGCGCAGCGATGGGGAGGGGGACCGCTCGCGAAGCGAGGGGTGGAGGGGCCGCGACGTTGCGCCATCAGCCCCTCCGTCAGCCCTCCGGGCTGCCACCTCCCCATGCCTGGGGCACAGGGAGGATCTGATGGCCGCAACCGGTCGCTACCAGACATTCGTCATCCCGGCGAAGGCCGGGATCTCACCCTCTCGGTTTACCGCACCGGCGAGATCCCGGCCTCCGCCGGGATGACGATATATGAACGTCGGCAATTGACCGCTTTCCAACATTCCAATGTCCGTTCGTGTCGAGCGAAGTCGAGACACCCATCGACACACCGCCTTTCCCGATAGGCATCTCGACTTCGCTCGATGCGAACGGGATTGGGAGCGTCCGCAACCGGTCAAGTCCGGTCATCGCATCCAGATCGGGACCGAATGGCCAAAATGGGGTGGAGAGTGGACATAAGCCCCAGATACAATCAGCGTCCCTTCGCATCGTCGAAGTTAACTGAAGGGCCAAGGGTCTTTTCACGATGCTTAAGCAGCGCGCCAATTCCCCAGCAACTGATCATTGTGCCCGTCACCCAGAAAGCTGCCTGATCCAAATCATTTACAACTTCAAAATGAACCAAGCCCAGCGACAAGAACATTCCTGCCAGAAATAATTCCGCTCGCTCGAGAAAATTCATCTGCGACGCTCCACCAATGTTTCGCGAAGTATGTCAGATCGCGCCTACGGCCGCAATTGGTCGCTACCAGACCTTCGTCATCCCGGATCAAGTCCGGGATGACGGCGAAAACAATGCTCAACGACAATCAGCCGCTCAATACTGCCGGATCACCGCCAGAAACGCGTCGCCCCATGCTTCGAGCTTCTTTGCCCCCACGCCGGGGATCGCCGCCAGTTCGGCACGCGTCGCCGGCCGTTCGCTCGCCATCGCGCGGAGTACCGCATCGTGAAAGACGACATAGGGCGGCACGCCGGCTTCGGCAGACAGGTCGCGGCGGGTGGCGCGCAATGCGTCGAACAGCGGATCGCCCACCGGGTTCGCCGCCGCGCCGCCGCCGCGCTCGCGCCGCGTGCGTTTGACCGGCGGCTCGGCCATCAGCACCGGCGCCTCGCCCTTCAGCAGCGGGCGCGCCGCGCGGCCGAGCATCAGCCCGCCATGTTCGGTGGTATCGAGCGCCTCGCGCGCGACGAGCGTGCGCACGAGCGGCTTGATCAGCCGCGCCTCCTCGCCCTCGACGATGCCGAACACCGACAGCTTGTCGTGCCCGCGCGCCGCGACGCGCTCGTCGCGCTTGCCCGTCAGCACCGCCTCGACATGCCCCGCGCCAAAGCTCTGCCCGGTGCGATAGACTGCCGAGAGCAGCTTTTGCGCGAGCACCGACACGTCGAGCCGCGCGGGCGGGTCGAGACAGGTGTCGCAATTGCCGCAGCGTTCGGGCGGGTCCTCGCCGAAATGACGCAGCAGCAGCGCGCGGCGGCACTCGACCGTCTCGACGAGCGCGGCGAGCGCGTTCAGCCGCGCGCGCTCGCCCGCGATGCGCGCCTCGGGAAGTTCGGACAGCCGCATCCGCGCGCGCGCAAAATCCTCGGCGCCCCACAGCATCAGTGCCTCGGCGGGGTCGCCGTCGCGCCCCGCGCGCCCGGTTTCCTGATAATAGCTCTCGATCGACTTCGGCAGCCCGGCATGCGCGACGAAGCGCACGTCGGGCTTGTCGATCCCCATGCCGAACGCGACCGTCGCGGTGACGATGCCGTCCTCCGACGCCACGAAGTCATGCTGCACCCGCGCGCGCCTTTCGGGGTCGAGCCCCGCGTGATAGGCGGCGACGCTGCGCCCCGTCGCGCCCGCAAGCCGCGCCGCCATCCGCTCGGTGCCGTCGCGCGTCGGGCAATAGACGATGCCGGGGCCGGGGTTGGCGGCGATGAAGTCGGCAAGCTGGCGCGCCGGGCTGATGCGCGGGGTCACGCGGTAGCGGATATTGGGCCGGTCGAACCCCGCGAGCACCAGCCCGTCGGCGGGAATGCCGAGCTGGACCAGAATATCCTCGCGCGTGTGGCGGTCGGCGGTCGCGGTGAGCGCAAGGCGCGGCACCGCAGGAAAAGCATCGAGCAGCGGGCGCAGCAGGCGATAATCGGGGCGGAAATCATGCCCCCATTCCGACACGCAATGCGCCTCGTCGATGGCGAACAGCGCGGGCGGGCGGGCGGCGAGCAGCGCGCGAAATCCCTCGCCCGTCGCGCGTTCGGGCGCAATATAAAGGAGATCGAGTTCGCCGTCGCGATAGGCCTGCCGCGTGTCGGCGAAATCGGCATCGACGCTGGTCAGCGACGCGGCGCGAATCCCCGCAGCGCGTGCGCCGCGGAGCTGGTCGTGCATCAACGCGATCAGCGGCGAGATCACGACCACGCATCCCGAAAATGCCACCGCCGGAAGCTGATAGGTGAGCGACTTGCCCGCGCCCGTCGGCATTACGGCAAGCGTGTGCATGCCCGCCATCACCCGGTCGACGACATCGCCCTGCCGTCCGCGGAAGGCGTCGAATCCGAAGGTCGATTTCAGGAGGGGGAGGAGAGCTTCGGCCGACATTGACTAGCGCGATAGGCAGTTTGGTCGCGCGAGGGAAGGCCGCGCGCCGCGTCCGGCCGCGCCCCGCCGCACCATGCAACCGCCGCGCGCCGCGAACCGTTGCAATGGTGGAGGTTTGAGGTCCGCTATGCCGTTATCGTTCCTTCTCGCGGCACTCCTGTCCGCGACGCACCAGCCGGGAGGTCGCCCGCTGCCCGAAATTCCCGCGCGCGTCGAAACCGCGCCGGTCACCGACAGCCGCGGCGACCGCGCCGACGATCCGGCGATCTGGCGCAATCCGGCCGATCCCGCGGCAAGCCTCGTCATCTCGACCGACAAGAAGGCGGGGCTCGCGATCCACGACCTGTCGGGCCGGCTGCTCGCCTTTCAGCGATTGGGCGACATCAACAATGTCGACCTGCGCGACGATGTGCCGATCGCGGGAGCGCGCGCGACGCTCGTCGCGGCATCGGACCGGAGCGACAAGGACGACCCGCTGCTCCGCCTGTTCCGACTCGACCCCGCGGCGCCCGCGCTGATCCCGATCGGCACGATCGCGCTTCCCGATGGCCAGGCCTATGGCCTTTGTCTCCATCGGCGGGGCGACGCGGTTGACGCCTTCATGGTCTATAAGGAAGGGATCGTCGAACAGGTCGCGCTCGACCTTGCAACCCTGCCGGCGCGGGGCCGTGTCTTGCGCCGCTTCGACCTCGAGAGCCGAAGCGAAGGCTGCGTCGTCGACGACCGCAGCGGCCAGCTCTATGTCGCTGAGGACAAAGTAGCCATCTGGCGCATAAACACCGCCCCTGACCGGCCGATGGCGCCCATCAAGATCGCCGATGTCGATGGTGTCCATCTTCATAAGGACGCCGAAGGGCTGGCGCTGCTTCCTGTCGGGGCGACGCGCGGCTTTCTTTTCGCGTCGAACCAGGGCGACGACAGCTATTCGGTGTTCCATGTCCCCGATGGCGCGTTCGTCGGCAGTTTTCGGATTCGCGGCGGCGCCATCGACGGAACCGAGGAAACCGACGGCATCGCCCTGCATGCGGGCAATTTCGGACCGCGATGGCCGGGCGGGCTTTTCGTCGCGCACGACGGGAAAAATCGCGACGAAAAGGGACGCAAGGCGCCGCAGAATTTCAAGCTTGTTCCGCTGGGCGCCATCCTCGCGGCGCTTAGGATCGACCCCCGCTAATCGGCCGCGGGAGAGAAGAGCGAGCGCGCGATAGCGTAAGCCGCGACCGCCCCCGCAAGCTGTGCAGCGATAAAGGCCGGGACATCGGCGGGCGCAATGCCGGCAAAGCTGTTGGACAGGCTGCGCGCGACCGCAATCGCCGGATTGGCGAAGCTGGTCGACGAGGTGAACCAATATGCCGCGGTGATATAGAGCGCGACGCTCGGCGCGACCCATTCGGCGCGGTGACGCAGCGTGCCGATGATGGTGAGGATGAGGCCAAAGGTCGCGATGAACTCACCCGCCCATTGCCCCGCGCCGGTGCGCGCCTTTGCCGAGAATTGGACGATCGGCAGATCGAACATCAGATGCGCCGCCCACACCCCCAAAATGCCGCCAACAATCTGCATTGTGACATAAAGGAGAGCGCGGCGCGGCGCGATTGCGCGTCCGAGCGCCATCACGAGCGTAACCGCCGGGTTGAAATGCGCGCCCGACACGGGGCCGAGCATCGCGATAAGCACGAACAGGATGGCGCCGGTCGCAAGCGCGTTGGCGAGAAGCGCGATCCCGACATTGCCGCCCGACAATTGCTCGGCCATCACGCCTGAGCCGACGACGGTCGCGAACAGGAAAAAGCTGCCGAGCCCTTCGGCGAGCAGGCTGCGCGAAAGCCCCTGCGTCATGCCGCGCCCTCCATCTTGCCGATATGCCCCAGCGCCTCGCGCAATTCGTTGCGCCCCATCGTCTCGATTGGCAGCGCGAACATTGCCGTTGCGCGCGCCTCGAGCAGGCGCCAGGTTTCGGCAAAGGCGGCATCCTCCGCTGCTTCGCCGCCCGGAGTATCGGCAGGGTCGGCGAGACCCCAATGCGCGCGCACGGGGGCGCCGACGAACAACGGGCAGGCTTCTCCCTCCGCGTTGCCGCAGACGGTGATGGCAATGTCGATTCGCGGCGCGCCGGGTGCTGCAAACTCGTCCCAGCTTTTCGACCGGAACGCAGCAATATCGTAGCCCTTCGCAGCGAGCAGCCGCAGCGCCGCCGGGTGCGGCGCACCCTTGGGCTGGCTGCCCGCGCTAAAGGCGCGCACGCGGCCTTCGCCCATGCGCGCGATCAGCGCTTCGCCCAAGATGCTGCGCGCCGAATTGCCCGTGCACAGCACCAAAATCCCCGGCTTCGCGCCCGCCATGGCGTCAACAGCAGGTGGCGGGAGCGGGCTTGGCCGCGGCCGGGACGCAGCAACTTCCTTCGGCCGCCGCAGGCGATGCGAGCGGCGCGAAATCGGGGCTGTCGCCATAAACGGTGGCTTCGCCATTGGTCAGAAACGCTTCCCACACGACGCCGTCGGGATCGGCGATCCAGCTTTTTTCGGACTTGGCATAGCAACAGGTCGTCGCGCCTTCCTCGAGCACCGGCGCGCCCGCATCCTTGAGCCGGCCATAGACCGCGGCGAGCTCGTCGGCATCCTCGACCTGGATCCCGACATGTTCGACCCCGCGATGCGCGCCGTCGCGCACCGAGATGGCGAAATTGATGCGCGGATCGTCGAGCATCCATTTGGCATAATCATCCTTCGTCACGCTCGGTGTCGCGCCGAAAAGTCCCGTGTAAAAGGCAATCGACTTGTCCAGATCGGCAACGCCGACATGCATATGAAAACGGCTCATGCGCTTTTCCTTTCTTCGTCTGTATTGGGTTCGCACGCGGTGTCGGGCGCGCAGGCCCCGCCACCGCAGCAATTTTCCATGAGGAAGCCGACGAGCGCGTTCATCGCGCGATAGTCAGCCGAATAGATCAGCGACCGGCTCTCGCGCCGCTGCACGATCAGCCCCGCATTGGTGAGCTGAGTCAGATGGTGCGACAAGGAGGATGCGGGCACCTCCAAAGCCCCGGCAATCGCCCCCGCTGCCAAGCCCTCAGGCCCCGCCTGCACCAGCAGCCGGAACAGCGCGAGGCGATGCTCCTGCGCAAGCGCGCTTAAGGCGCGAATGACGGGTTCGGACTCCATATCGGCCTCTATAATTCGATGATTGTCGAACTATGGAATTATAGAGAGGCAGTCAAGGACTATTTTTGCGAGATCGATTGGCTAAAATCGGGGCGACGATGTGCGCGTCGTTCGAACCCAGTTAAAATGTCGCGGCCAATATACTGAGAAAAGTGAAAACTGAATTGCATTGTGCGGCCGCGCTGTCCGGGCGATGGCATGGCTACAACCGTGCCAACGCGCAATCCCCCGTCGCATCACTCTTGCACATGATCTAACTCATTGAATTATATATCATTCATATTTTTCACAATTATTCAACGGCTAGGCAAAGACTGCTCCCGGTACAGCGCATATTTTCCCCATGCGAGGCGACCCAATACCTTGCACATGAACACGCACACATGCTGTCGAAGGGAGATTGATCATGAAGACAATCATTATAGCGGCCGCGGGGCTTGCAACATTGGCCCTTGCCGGTGGTGCAATGGCCAAGGACATCGAACGCAAGGCCCAAATCTATGGCGCGACAGAATCCGAGGCATGCGAAAAAACGAAGCGAAATGCGCAGAACCAGTTAGGTAGCGCCCAGCTTTTGTCTTTCGATCCGTGCACGTGCGGGATTGCTTCGTTCACCAAGCCCGGCGCTAAAAATCGCTATTGGTGTCGTACGGTGGCGCATGGTCGCTATCCCGACCGCGAACGCAAGCCCATGGGACATTCATCACCGCGGTAGCAGCAGGTCAGCAGCCTGGGCACGACCGGACGGACAAATTCTGGTCGTGCCACCTTGCGGCGCTTGTCTCAAATATTCGACGGCGCGTTTCTCGCCATAAATTTTGTCCCACAATCCGATCAAACTCGTCCGTGGCCCCAGTCGGCAAAGCGGCGCAGAAAATTATACCGTCCCCTCCTCAACCTCCGCCTGTTGCCGCGCCCACATGTCGGCGTAGAGCCCGCGCATGCGCAGCAGTTGGTCGTGCGTCCCCGTCTCCGCGACATGGCCCTTATCCAGCACGATGATCCGGTCGGCGCCCGTCACCGTCGACAGGCGGTGCGCGATCACCAGCGTCGTGCGGCGTTGCGCGATGCGGTCGAGCGTGCCCTGAATCGCCGCCTCTGTGCGGCTGTCGAGCGCGCTCGTCGCCTCGTCCAAAATCAGCACCGGCGGGTTTTTAAGCAGCGTGCGCGCAATTGCGACGCGCTGCTTCTCGCCGCCCGACAGCTTGAGACCGCGCTCGCCTACCTCGGTCTCATAACCTTGCGGCAGCGTGGCGATGAAGTCGTCGATCGCGGCGCCCTCGGCCGCGGCAGCGACTTCTTCGGCGTTAGCGTCCTCGCGGCCATAGGCGATGTTATAGCCGATGCTGTCGTTAAACAGCACCGTATCCTGCGGAACGATGCCGATCGCCGCGCGCAGGCTGGCTTGCGTCACCGCCTTGATATCCTGTCCGTCAATTGTCACGCGCCCGCCCTGCGGGTCATAGAAACGGAACAAGAGCCGCGCGATCGTCGACTTGCCCGCACCCGACGGCCCGACGATCGCCAGCGTCTCGCCCGCGCCGACAGCAAAGCTGACGCCGTTCAGGATCGTGCGGTCGGGCTCGTAGCCGAACACCACATTCTCGAACATCACTGCTCCGCCGTTCACGACGAGCGCCGCCGCGCCCGGCGTGTCGGCAATCTCGGACGGCGTGTCGATCAGGCGGAACATCGCCTCCATGTCGATCAGGCCCTGGCGGATGATGCGATAGACCATACCGAGCATGTCGAGCGGGCGGAAAAGCTGCGCGAGCAGCGTGTTGACGAGCACGACGTCGCCGACGGCAAATTCGCCGCGCGACCATCCCCACACCGTATAGGCCATCGCCCCCGCCATTGCGGCGTTGGTGATCAGGCTCTGCCCGATGTTGAGCCAGGCGAGGCTGTTCTCGCTTTTCACCGCGGCGCGGGCATATTGGTCGGCGACGTCGCGATAGCGCGCCGTCTCGCGCGCTTCGGCTCCGAAATATTTGACCGTCTCGTAATTGAGCAGGCTGTCGACGCTACGCCCGACAGTGAGCGTGTCGAGGTCGTTCATCCGCGTACGTAGCGCATTGCGCCAGTCGGTCACGCGCCGCGTGAAGATGATATAGACAACGACCATCAGCGCGGTCGCGCTTGCAAGGCCAAAACTGAACTTGGTCCAGAAGATGATGAGCACTGCCGCGAGCTCGATGATCGTCGGCGCAATGTTGAACAGCAGGAAATAGAGCATCGTGTCTATGCTCTTGGTCCCGCGCTCGATCACCTTCGTCACCTCGCCCGTTCGCCGCGCAAGGTGGAAGCGCAAGCTCAGCGCATGCAAATGCGTGAAGGTCGCGATTGCCAGCTCGCGCGTCGCATCCTGCCCGACGCGCTCGAACACAACATTGCGAAGATTGTCGAACAGCACGCCGGCAAAGCGTGCGCCCGCATAGGCGAGGACCAGCCCGATCGCGAGCGCGATCCCCTCCTCCATCCCCGGCGCCATCCGGTCGATCGCCGCACCATAGAGGAAGCCCATCGACAGCTGTACGCCCTTCGACGCGAGGACGATCAGCGCCGCGAGGACGATGCGCAGCTTGTGCCCGCCATTCCCCGCAGGCCACAGATAGGGAAGGAATCGCTTCAGCGTCGCAAGGACGGGAGGCTCGCGGCCCGTATCGGCGGAGGTGGCGGTATCGGGCGGCATGCGCGCCCCATGTAGGGGCGCGGGCGCCGAACGCCAACCAGCGATATTCCTATTGCGGCGGTCGCGGGCCGCTGTGACGAATGATCCGCTCGATCAGGCGGCGCTCGTCGCTCGTCGGCCCGGTCACCGCAGGCGCGGCAGGATCGGTCTTGCGGTGACCGAACATCGGGCGACGGCGCGGAAGGAAGGCGGAAAGGGGCATGGGGGCTGGCTTTCGCTATGCGACGCCGCCCCCCCGGAGCGCCGCAAATCATCTGGTCCCTGCGGCGATAGTCGCGCGGCGTGGTTTCAAATCTGCGAAGGAAGCTGGTTACTGCTTTCTTTCCGGAACCGTGAAGGTCCCCGTCACGCGGCCGCCCGTGCCGCCTTCGACCGGATTGCCGTCAGGTCCGCGCGCCGCGCCGCGCCCGTCGACAGTCGCGCGGCCGCTGTTGAGGTCGATGACAAGCCGTCCGCCCGACAGGCGGTTGCCGCGTTGGCGCAGCTCGACATTGCCGACCATCGTGATCAGCCGCCGGTCGAGGTCGTAAATGGCGACATTGCCCGACGCGCGCTCGTCGCCCTTCACCACCGTCACCCCGCCGGTCGCGTCGAGCCGATTGACGTCGGTGCCGCCGGCGCGCGTGTAGGCGACCGTCATGCGCGGCGCGGTGACGGTCAGACCCGCCTGCGTCACGCGGACATTGCCCGCGAGCACGACGCGGTCGGCACGGTCCTGCACCTCGATCGTCCCCGCCGCGAAATCGACCGGCGCATTGCTGTTGTGGTTGGCCAGCGCCTGCGCCTGCGCCGCATCGCCGCTGCCGACCGACAGCATCGCGAGGCCGGTCAGCGCAAAGCCGGCGCCAGCAAGCGCAAGGCTCCGGATGGACGATAGGCGGGTCATTTGATCACTCCCTGGTTGATCCGCAGCCGGGCATTGCCCGACAACCGCACGATACGCGTATCGAGATCGGCGGTGAGTTGATTGGCCGAAAAGCGACCGATGTTCAATGTGCCGTCGACGCCGCCGCGCCCGACGAGGCTGCGCCCCTTAAGGTCGAGAGCGACATTGCTCGCGTCGATCCGATAGCCGTCGGCGCTGCGCACCTGCACCGTACCGGGAACCGCGACCGTTTCGCTTTCCATATCGTAGGCGCCCTGCGCCGCGGCTATGGTTGCCGGCCCCTCGGCAAGGTTGATCGCGCCCGATAGCTGACGCATGAGCACCACTGGCTCGGTCGAGCTTTGCTGCACCGCGCTACCTGCCACGAGCGCGAAAGGCTGCCCCTTTTCGTCCTGCCCGCGATATTCGGCACGCGTCACGCGCATCCGCTCCTTGGCGACCTCGACCTTGTCCTTCGCGAGCAGAAAGCTGATCTCGGCGCGCTGGGTGAAAGGCGAAAAAACAAGGATCGCCGTAATGACGCCGATCAGCAACGGCAGACCATAGCGCAAGATGCGGATCACCCGGTCGTGACTCGACCCGCTCGCCGCCCAGATCCGGCGCATCGTGCGATCGAGGTCGGCGCGTTCGGACATGCGACTCGGAGACCTAGCTGTGCGCGAAAATATCGACCTCGGGCCAACCGGCAAGGTCGAGCGCCGCGCGCGTCGGCAGGAAATCGAAGCAGGCCTGCGCCAATTCGGCGCGCCCTTCGCGCGCGAGCCGGGCGTCGAGCACCTCCTTCATTGCATGGAGAAAGCGCACATCGCTCGCCGCATAATCGCGCTGCGCTTCGGACAATTCGGTGGCGCCCCAGTCGCTCGACTGCTGCTGCTTCGACACCTCTTGTCCCAGCAGTTCGCGGACCAGTTCCTTCAGCCCGTGACGGTCGGTGTATGTGCGCACAAGCTTGGACGCGATCTTGGTGCAATAGACGGGTGCCGTGACGATGCCGAGCGCATGCTGCAGGGCGGCGATGTCGAATCGCGCAAAATGAAACAGTTTCAGCCGGTTAGCATCAGAAAGTATCGCCTTGAGAACCGGCGCGTCATATGTACTTCCAGGGCCGAAGCGGACCAGATGCTCGTCGCCCGACCCGTCGCTGATCTGAACGAGACACAACCGGTCGCGCAGCGGGTTGAGCCCCATCGTCTCGGTATCGACCGCAACGGCGCCCGAACCCAGCACGCCCTCCGGCAGATCCTCTTCATGAAAATAGACTGTCATGCCAGCCGCCTTAGGCCAAGCCGCCGCGCCGCTCAATGACTGGTTTTGCGGGGCACCGCCGTCGCCGCGCCCCATCCGTGAAATGCCGTGAAAGCCGCTGGCACGGCTGTGAATTTTCTGTTCGCAGACCTGACGCAATTAGGCTATATCTTGCGCCGTTAGCGGCACGGGGCGAGTCTGTGCCCATGGTGAACTGCGTCCCCGTCCGGCGCAATGAGCCGGTTGAATGGGGTGCGGACGAACCGAAAGCGACTACTAAGCAATGAGTTTCAACAAGGATCGCCGTGGCCATCGCGGACGCGGCAAGCGCGATGATTTCGGCAATTTCGACAGCTTCGAACCCGCGCCCTACAGCGGCGACAGCTTTGGCGGCGGCAATCGCGGTGGCGGTTTTGGCGATCGCGATCGCGGAGGATTCGGCGGCGGTGATCGCGGCGGCTTCGGCGGCGGCGGAAGCGGAGGCGGCGGCTTCGGTGGTGGACGCGGCGGCGGCATGCCGGCGCAGGTCGTCGGCGAGGGCCAGGGCCAGGTAAAATTCTTCAACCCCGCGAAAGGCTTTGGCTTCATCGCACGCGATGACGGCGGCGAAGATGTCTTCGTCCACATCAGCGCCGTCGAGCAGGCGGGTCTGCAGGGCCTTGCCTCTGGGCAGCCGCTCGGCTTCACGCTCGTCGAGCGCAACGGCAAGGTGTCGGCCATCGACCTCAAGATCGAGGGCGAACCGATGCCGGTCGAAGAATTCGCCCCGCGCCCGCGCGAGGATCGACCCGCAGGCGGCGCCCGCGGTCGTCGTCAACTGACCGGCGAACGCGCGTCGGGCACCGTGAAGTTCTTTAACACGACCAAGGGCTTCGGCTTCATCGCACGCGACGATGGGCAGGCCGACGCCTTCGTCCATATCAGCGCGGTTCAGCGCGCGGGCATGGCCGGGCTCGAAGAAGGCGACCGCGTCGCGTTCGATATCGAAGTCGACGACCGCGGCAAGTTCGCTGCCGTGAATATTCAGCCCGAACAATAATTTCCGTCCAGGAATGAAATGGGGGCGGTCCTTTCGAGGGCCGCCCCTTTTTTTATCCGTCGAGCGTTGCTTTCAGGAACCAGATGCGTTGCTCGGTCTCGTCGGCCCAGCCATCGACCAGGCCGCTCGTCGCAATGTCGCCTTGCTCCTCTGCGGCAGCTTTCGCCGCCTTGATCTGCGCGAGAAGCGTTTCATTGTCGGCGGCAAGATTGCGCACCATCGTGTCGGCATCGACCTTTTCGGCGTCGTCATCGCGAATCGTCTGACGGCGACCGACCTCGCCAATCGACCGCAGCGTCACCGCGCCATTTTTGCGCACGCGCTCGGCAATCAAATCGGTGGTCGCAAGGATTTGGGCAGCCTGCTCGTCGAACAGCAGGTGCAACTGGCGGAAGCGCGGTCCCTGTACATGCCAGTGGTAATTCTTGGTCTTGAGGTAGAGCGCGTAGCTGTCGGCAAGCAGCGCATTGAGCGCATCGACGACGGCAGGCTGGTTCTGCTGAGGCATGGGAGAATCCTTTCCTTTGCTTTGCCCCTATATAGGGCGTCGCAACGGATTTTTCCCACAAATGCTGCCTGCCACTATCATCGACAAACTCGATGAAACAAATGCAATCACGCGCTTTCGGCGATTAATCCGAAGGCCCGCAGCGTGGTTGCGGCCGCCCAGATCGCGAGAAGCGCAGCACTCGACAGGCGAACATAGCGAACCAGCTCCGTCGCCGCGAGCGCTGGACCAAATGCGAAAAAGGGCAAAGTCGCGAGCAGCCAGCCGACAAACCCACCTGCGGCCGCCCACAGCCCCGCCCCGCTGGTCGCCGCCAACGCGGCGATCAGGAAGTGGCTGCGATCGCCAAATTGCAGCAGCAACAAGCGCACGCCCAATCGCGCCGGCGGCTCGCTGGCGATCGCGCCGTCGTCGGGCATAAGCCGACCACGCCACAGGAGCGCGACTGCCGCCGTGGCCAACGCAAAGGCAACGAACAGCGCCACAACGCCCTGCCCGACCATCCGGTGGAGAAGACTTCCCCCCACCGCGGCGACCAGCGCGTTTACGATGAAGCTTGCCGCCGCAGCCACAACGACGACACGGCCGTCGTCACGGGTGGCGATCAGCCGGGACAGGAAGGAGCCGCTGCGCCCATCTGTATTGGCTAGCAACACCGCAACCAGCGCGATCATGATGGCATCCATGCCCTTATCCCGCTCGGCCGCTGCGCGTCGGCGTCAGTCGCCGAGGCGGTTCGCGACCGAAGCAAGCCAGGCTTCGTGCATCGCCGCCGATAGCGGCCCGCTCGGCACATTGGCCGCGTCGCTCATGGCATCGAGATAGGTCAGGATCGCCGCTCGCTGTCCGCCGGTCGCAACGGTCGATTCGAGCCGACTGGCAAGCGCCTCGACAGCCGCGAAACCATTGTCGCGTGCGAGGCAGCGAATATCGTCGATGCCCTGCACAATCTGCGCAAGGGCGCAATGCGGCAACGCTTCGGCCAGCGCCGCGATCTGCCCGGTGATCCGGTCGTGCATATCCTGGAAATAGTCGCCCTGCACCCGCATGACACTCACCCCCTTCGATTGGTCGAGGATGCGCGCATTTGGTTAACGGGTGGTTAGGAAACTGGTTGCGGGTCAAACGTCGCCGCAAGGATCGTCCTGGCGCTGCTTGCTGCGATACATATCGCGGTCGGCCGCCGCGAGGATTTCGGACTCGGTGGCCCCCGCAGTGAGCATCGCAACCCCGAAGCAGGCAGACAATTGGATCTCGTGCCCGTCATAGATCGCCGGCTCGGCGCTCAAGACATGGCAGAGTCTGTTGACCTGCACACGCGCGCCATCTTCGGTCGACTGGTCGAGGATCAGGCCGAATTCGTCGCCGCCAATGCGTGCCGCTACATCGGTCGCACGAATCGACGATGCGAGCCGGTTGGCGATTTCCATCAGCGCAAAGTCGCCGGCCGCATGGCCGAGGCTGTCGTTGATGCTCTTGAGCTGGTTGACGTCGACAAAGACGACGGCGGCGGTTTCGGCATGGCGCTCGAACCGCGCAAGCCGTTGATGAATGGCGGTCAGGAAATAGCGGCGGTTGAACAGTGGCGTCAGCGTGTCGCGCTCTGACACGCGCTCAAGCTCGGCGACCGCAATCTTCAAAATGCGGTTTTCGCGGCGCAGGACGTCGCGTTCGCGGCGCAGTTCGCGCACCTGGTCGTCAATGGAGTCTACGGATGCGAAGGCGGTCCGGTCGACCGCGATCCGTGCTCCCCCTACGCTGTCCATCCAAAGTCCCCGAAATGAACGCTTTTCCCCGTCGGCCCCATACCGATCGATGTTCCGTGGCTGACCCTAAACGGGACATGATACCAATAGGTAAACGCACTCCGATTTGCCGATCGACCGCAAAGCCGACGCGGTGGCGTTGCCCACGCGCGGGCGAGCCGCTAGGGGGAGCAGGATCGACGATTCATCGTCGGACGTGGAGGGATTTCAATGGGCGACAGCAGACCGCTTGTCGGGGTCATCATGGGCAGCCAGTCGGACTGGCCGACGATGGCGCATGCGGTCCAGATACTCGAGGAGTTCGGGATCGCGCACGAGGTCCAGATCGTCTCGGCGCATCGCACGCCCGACAGGCTCGTCGCCTATGCGAAAGGAGCGGCCGACCGCGGGCTTCGTGCCGTCATCGCTGGCGCTGGCGGCGCGGCGCACCTGCCCGGCATGGTCGCTTCGATGACGCGCGTGCCGGTGCTCGGCGTGCCCGTCCAGTCGGCGGCGCTGAGCGGATTGGACAGCCTTTTGTCGATCGTCCAGATGCCGGGCGGCGTTCCCGTCGCGACCTTTGCTATCGGCAAGGCGGGCGCGACCAATGCGGGGCTGTTCGCCGCAGCACTTCTTGCGAACGACGACGCAGCACTCGCGCAAAAGCTCGACGCCTGGCGCTCCGCGCAAAGCGATAGCGTCGCTGCCATTCCGGTTCGCGAGGGGCAATAGCTTGCTGCCACCCGGATCGACGATCGGTATCCTCGGCGGTGGGCAGCTCGGGCGAATGCTGTCCGTCGCGGCGGCGCAGCTCGGCTATCGCACCCATATCTATGCACCCGACTCCAAAAGCGTCGCCGCCGATGTCGCGGCGCATCACACGCAGGCTGCGTGGGACGACGAGCCGCGTCTCGCTGCCTTTGCCGCTGCCAGCGACGTCGTCACTTTCGAGTTCGAGAATGTTCCTGTCGACACCGTCCGCTTTCTGTCGGGCCATGTCGCGGTGCGCCCCGGTGTCGCGGCGCTCGAAGTCGCGCAGGATCGGCTGGCCGAGAAGAATTTCGTCGTGTCGGTCGGCGGGCGACCCGCGCCCTTCGCGCCCGCTCCCGACCGGACGGCGCTCGATACCGCCATCGAAATGGTCGGCACTCCCGCGATCCTCAAAACCGTGCGGATGGGCTATGACGGCAAGGGTCAGGCGCAGCTCGCGGCGCCTGCCGACGCCGATGCGGCATGGGACGCCATCGGACGCCACCCGGCGGTCCTCGAAGGCTTCGTCGATTTTGCCCATGAATTTTCGGTGCTGCTCGTGCGCGGCATCGACGGCGAGGTGCGCTATTGGGATTCGCCGGTTAACGTCCATGGCGCCGGCATTCTCGCATCATCATCGCTTCCCGCTCCGGCTGCGGTCGCCGGCCAACAGGATGCGGCGCGCGCCTTGATGGCGGAGATTGCCGAAGCGCTCGACTATATCGGGGTACTCACCGGTGAGTTTTTCGTCGGCGCCGAAGGTCCGATCTTCAACGAGATGGCGCCGCGCGTCCACAACAGCGGTCATTGGACGATCGAAGGTGCGGTGACGAGCCAGTTCGAAAACCATATCCGCGCCGTCGCCGGCCTGCCGCTCGGCGACACGGCGACGACGGCGCTGCCCGTGGTGATGCGCAATCTGATCGGCGCCGATATCGCCGCGGTGCCTTCACTGCTCGCCGACGGCCGCGCACATGTTCATCATTATGGCAAGGCCGAGGTGCGCGACGGCCGCAAGCTCGGCCACGTCACCTGGGCCGGAGCCGAACCCGAAGCATGAACCACCCCGAAATCACGCTGATCATCGCGCGCGCCGCCAACGGCGTTATCGGGGCTGATGGCAAGATGCCGTGGCACCTTCCCACCGACCTCCGCCGCTTCAAACAGCTGACGATGGGGCGCCCGATGATCATGGGTCGCAAGACTTTCGACAGCCTGCCCGCGGTGCTCGAGGGCCGCCGCCATATCGTACTCACCCGCGATCCCGACTGGCACGATGAGGGCGCTGAACCAGTGGCAACGGTCGAAGAAGCGCTGAAACTCGCCAATGCGCCGCATGTGATGGTGATCGGCGGCGCCGAAATCTATCGCCTCTTCTTTCCGCTTGCCGACCGGATCGAGCTGACCGAGGTCGCCATGGAACCTTCGGGCGATGCGATCATCGCCTATCCCGACGCCGCCGATTGGCAGGAGGTGGCGCGCGAGGACCATCCAGCGGACGCCGCGGGCCGCCCTGCCTTCAGCTTCGTCACGCTCGCGAGGCGGCGCTGATGCGTCGCTGGCCGCTTCTTGTCCTACTCCTTCTGGTCGTCGGCGCCGCTGCCTTTTTCGTACTCGCGCCCGGGATCGTCGAGCGCGGCCTCAACCAGATCGACGGCAAGCCGCTGCCGCAAGTGAGCGAACGCGCCAAGGCGTTGCACAGGACGCTGACGATCGTCGACCTGCACAGCGACAGCTTGTTGTGGAGCCGCGACTTTACCGACCGCGCCGAGCGCGGCCATATGGACCTGCCGCGGCTAAGCGATGGCAATGTTGCCTTGCAGATTCTGTCGAGCGTCACGAAGACACCGAAGAACCAGAATTACGACGCCAACGGCGCCGACAGCGACAATATCACCAGCCTTGCCATCGCCCAGCTCCAGCCGCTGCGGACGTGGGATTCGCTGCTCGAACGCTCGCTTTGGCACGCGGAAAAGCTTCACCGCGCCGCCGCGCGCGAACCGGGCGCGCTCCGTACCGTCGCGGTGCCCGCCGACATCGACGCGCTGCTCGCCACGCGCGAGGGCCGTGACGTTCCCGTCGGCGCGATGCTCAGCATCGAGGGGCTGCAGAACCTCGAAGGCGAGATTGCCAATCTCGACAAGCTTTATGCCGCCGGCTTCCGCATGGCGGGACTGACGCATTTCTTCGACAATGATCTCGCCGGCTCGATGCACGGCCTCGAAAAGGGCGGTCTCACTCCCTTGGGCCGCCGCGTCGTCGAACGCATGGAAGCCAAGGGCATGATCGTCGACATCGCGCATTGCTCGCGCGCCTGCGTCGCCGACGTCCTGAAAATGGCGCGCCGCCCGGTCGTGTCGAGCCACGGCGGAGTGCAGGCGACGTGCCGCGTCAACCGCAACCTGTCGGACGAACAGATTCGCGGCGTCGCGGCGACCGGCGGGCTGATCGGCATCGGCTATTGGGATGCGGCGATCTGCGACACCTCGCCCGCGAGCATTGCCAAGGCGATGAAGCATGTCCGCGACCTCGTCGGCATCGCGCATGTCGCGCTCGGCAGCGACTATGACGGCGCGACCACGGTGCGCTTCGACACGTCGCAGCTCGTGCAGGTGACGCAGGCGCTGATCGACGCGGGCTTCACCACCGACGAGATTCGCGCCGCGATGGGCGGCAATGCGCTTCGCGTGTTGAGGGCGGGGCTGGTTCCCTTGGGCCCGCCCGCGCCATGACCATGCCACACATCGGCTCGACCACCATGAAGCCCCTCCCCTTCAGGGGTGGGGGTGGGGTGGAGGCCAGCAGCCTTGCACATTGCGCGCAGCCTACCCCGCTGCGACCAGCGAACCAGTTCGCAAGTCTCTCTGCCCCTCTCCTGAATGGGAGCGGTAGCAGATGATCCGCCTCGACGGCCACCAACGCATCGAAGAGCCGCTGCGCGGCGGGGTGATCGCGCTCGGCAATTTCGACGGATTCCACGGCGGCCATCAGGCGGTCGTGGGCCGCGCCGTGCGCCATGCGCGCGACGAGGGGCGACCGTGCATCGTCGCGACTTTCGACCCGCATCCGGTCCGCTTTTTCAAGCCCGACGTCGCGCCCTTTCGCCTGACCACGCTCGACCAGCGGCAAGAGCTGTTCGGAGCGGCGGGCGCCGACGCGATGCTCGTGCTGCCCTTTGACGCCGCGCTCGCGGCAACAAGCGCCGAGGATTTCATCACCGCGCTGCTCCTCGACCGGTTCGGCGCGGCGGGCGTCGTCACCGGCGCCGACTTCGTCTTCGGCAAGGGGCGCGGCGGTAATGTCGTCACGCTCGCCGACCATGCCCGCCGCCTCGGCTTTTTCACCGAAATGGTCGCGCCGGTCGACGATGCCGATACCGTTATTTCGTCGAGCCGCATCCGCGAAGCCTTGCAGGCGGGCGATTGCGCGACCGCCGAACGCCTGCTCACGCGCCCCTTCACGATCCGCGGCACGGTGCAGCATGGCGACAAGAACGGCCGCCTGCTCGGCTTTCCGACCGCTAATCTCGAACTCGGCACCTATTTGCGCCCGCGCTACGGCATCTATGCCGTTACCGGCCGCCTGCTGAGCGAGGGTACGGAAGGCCGCATCCTGAAGGGCGCGGCGAATATCGGCATCCGTCCGAGCTTCGACCCGCCCAAGGAATTGCTCGAACCGCATTTCTTCGATTTCGACGGCGATCTGTATGGCCAGGAAATCGACGTTGCCTTCCACGCCTTCATCCGCGGCGAAGCGAAGTTCGACGATATGGCTGCATTAATGGAACAAATCGCAGTGGATTGCGACGCGGCAAAAGCGCTACTCGCCGACATATAGCGGCATCGTCGCCCCGGACTGATCCCCGGGGTCATACGGCGGCGTAGAAGTGGGTTCCGGAACATGTCCGGAATGACGAAAGGGGCGCATGACGGACGAACAGGATTGGGCCGCGGGGCTCGAAGGCCCGCCCAAGAAGCCGATGAAACGCAGCACCAGGATCATGCTCTGGTTGTTCGCTGCGCTCGTCGCGTGGCTGACCTTGTCGAACGCGAGTTTCCTCGCGCCCGATCCCGAAGGAAAAGCCCGCCTGATCGCGCATCGCGGCGTTTATCATCTCTATGACAAGCGCGCCGCGATCGGTCGCGACACCTGCACGGCGGCGTGGGCGCTGCCGCCCGATCATGAGGTTTTCGAGAATACCCCGGATTCGATGCGCTGGGCGGTCGGGCTCGGCGCGAACATGGTCGAGGTCGACGTCGCGCCGACGAAGGACGGGCGCATGGTGCTGTTCCACGACTGGACGGTCGATTGCCGCACCGACGGTCATGGCAACACGCGCGACCTGACGCTTGCCCAGCTCAAGCGGCTCGACATCGGCCATGGCTATACCGCCGACGGGGGCAAGAGCTTTCCGCTGCGCGGAAAGGGTATCGGCAAGATGCCGACGGTCGAGGAAGGCCTCGCCGCGCTTCCGGTCCACCCGATCCTTTTCAACTTCAAATCGAAGGATGCGGGCGTAGCCGACCAGCTTTTCGCGATCCTGAAAGCATCGGGCCGCGACAGCGTCAAACTGGGCGACGCCTTTTACGGCGGCGCCGCACCGGTCAAGCGAATGCGCGAATTGATGCCCGGCAGCTGGTCCTTCGACCTCCAGCGCGCCGCGCGCGCGTGCAGCAAGGACTATATCACCTATGGCTGGACCGGCATCGTTCCCGAAAGCTGCCGGAACGGCGTGCTCGCCATCCCGATCAACTATCAATGGGCGTTCTGGGGCTGGCCCGACCGGCTGATCGCGCGCATGGACAGCGTCGGCGCACGCGTCATCGTCTTTGGTCCGTATGAAAGCGGCAAGTCGAACGAGGGGCTGACCGATCCCCGCCAGCTCGCCAAGGTTCCCGCGAGCTTCAACGGCTATATCTGGGTCGACAATATCCGCGAAGTCGGCCCGGCGCTGCGGCCGCGGCAAAAGTAAGATCCCTGCGAGATGCCCGCTCAATCCGCTTTCCGGACAGGGTGAACCCCGGCGAAAGCGGGGCCCAGGCACCCGTCGAATTTCCTCCAAAGGTCGCATGATCAACTTAAACGTGACTATTCCGCCCCACTTGCGCTAAGCGCCGCGCACCATGACCGACACGCCTGCGACCGAAGCCCGCGACTATCGCGACACCGTCTTCCTGCCCAAGACCGACTTTCCGATGAAAGCCGGCCTGCCGCAGAAGGAACCGGCGATTCTGGCGAAGTGGCTCGAAGCCAATCTCGAAGGACAGATCCGCGCGGCGCGGCAGGGCCGCGAGCAGTTCATCCTCCACGACGGCCCGCCCTATGCCAATGGCGACATGCACATCGGCCATGCGCTCAACCATATCCTCAAGGACATGGTCGTCCGCACCCAGACGCTGAAGGGCAAGGACGCGCCCTACGTCCCCGGCTGGGACTGCCACGGCCTGCCGATCGAATGGAAGGTCGAGGAGCAATATCGCAAGAAAAAGCTCAACAAGGACGAGGTCCCGGTCGAGGAATTCCGCGCCGAATGCCGCGCCTATGCGCAGCATTGGGTCGACGTCCAGCGCGAGCAGTTGAAACGCCTCGGCATCGGCGGCGATTGGGACCATCCGTACCTGACGATGGATTATGAGGCCGAGGCGACGATCGTCCGCGAGCTGATGAAGTTCGCCGAAAGCGGCCAGCTCTATCGCGGCGCGAAGCCGGTGATGTGGTCGCCGGTCGAAAAAACCGCACTCGCCGAGGCCGAGGTCGAATATGAGGATATCACGAGCACGCAGATCGATGTGGCGTTCGAGATTGTTGAGAGCCCCAATTCCGCTCTGTTGAAGGATTTGGCGAGCCGGGGGCTTTCGGTCAGTGCGGTAATTTGGACGACCACACCTTGGACGATCCCGGTCAACCAAGCACTCGCTTTCAGCCCCGACATCACTTACGCCGTGCTGGAACCCTTCGTCGATGTGCCCGCTGCTGATGAGCAAACGCTCGATGCCTTCTATGCTCGATTGGAGCAGCTGGGAATTCTGACGGGCGGCAAGCGCCTGTATCTCGTCGCAAAAGATCTGGCGCGAGCTTTCGCTGCCCGGATAACCAGGCAGGTCCAAGAAATCGGGCTCAATGAATTTGGTCTGGATATGGCTGGCAAGCTTTGGGACCCTGACTTCGGACCGGAATCGGAAATCAAAGGCTCCGACCTCGCTGGCGCCATCGCCCGCCACCCGATGCACCATCTCGGCGGCTTCTACGCGCGACCGCGCCCCTTCCTCGCGGGCGATTTCGTCACCACTGACAGCGGCACCGGGCTCGTCCATATGTCGCCCGACCATGGCGAGGATGATTTCGACCTGTGCAAGGCGAACGGGCTCGATCCCGTTTTCGCGGTCGAGGGTGACGGCAAATATCGCGCCGACTGGGCATGGCTCGGCGGGCTGGGCAGCGTCATCAATCCCAAGTTCAACGCCCCTGACGGCCCGATCTGCACCGACTTGCGCGACGCGGGCGGGCTGCTCGCGGCATCGGCGGATTACAAGCACAGCTACCCTCACAGCTGGCGCTCCAAGGCGAAGGTCATCTATCGCTGCACCCCGCAATGGTTCGTGCCGATGGACAAGATCGTCGATCACGACACCCCGCGCTGCGCCGACGAAGCGCAAATCCGCGCCGCACAGGGCGACGGCGAAACATTGCGCCAGACCGCGATGCGTGCAATCGCCGACACGCGCTTTGTCCCGTCCAAGGGCCGCAACCGCATCGGGTCGATGGTCGAGGGGCGCCCCGACTGGGTGCTGTCGCGCCAGCGCGCATGGGGCGTGCCGATCACCCTGTTCGTCCACCGCAAGACCGGACAATATCTCTGCGACCCCGCGGTCAACGCGCGCATCATCGCCGCGGTGAAGGAAAGCGGCGTCGACGCATGGAGCGAAGCGCGCGCGCAGGAATATCTCGGCCCCGATTACGACGCCGCCGATTACGAGCGCATCACTGACATCCTCGACGTCTGGTTCGATTCGGGCTGCACCCACGCCTTTGTGCTCGAAAGCGGCAAATGGCCCGCGCTCGTCCGCCGCGACGGATCGACGCACAGCGCCGACCTCTACCTCGAAGGCAGCGACCAGCATCGCGGCTGGTTCCAGTCCTCGCTGCTCGAAAGCTGCGGCACGCGCGGCCGCGCGCCGTACAAGGCGGTGCTGACCCACGGCTTCACCATGGATGCCAAGGGCATGAAAATGTCGAAGTCGCTTGGCAACACGATCAGCCCGATCAAGGTGATGGAAACCAACGGCGCCGACATCATCCGCCTGTGGGCGCTGTCGGTCGATTTCACCGAGGATCACCGCATCGGTGACGAAATTCTGAAGGGCGTCGCCGACCAGTATCGCAAGCTGCGCAACACCTTCCGTTACCTGCTGGGCGCGCTCGACGGCTTTACCGAAGAAGAACGCGTCACCGACGTCGCTGCAATGCCCGAGCTCGAACGCTATATGCTCTCGCTGCTCGCCGACCTCGACGCAAAGCTCGCGCGCGCGGTCGATGATTTCGACTTCAACGCCTATACGCGCGCGCTCGCCGATTTCTGCAACGAGGATCTGTCGGCCTTTTACTTCGATATCCGCAAGGACCGGCTCTATTGCGACGTCAATGTCGCGACCGGATACCAGACCCCCGAACGCGCCGCCTATCGCAGCGTACTCGACACGCTGTTCCACGCGCTGATCCGCTACGCGGCGCCGGTGCTCGTGTTCACCGCCGAAGAGGTTTGGAGCACGCGCTATCCCGATGCGGGTAGCGTGCATTTGCTGGAGTGGCCGACGCTCCCGTCGTTCGAACGAGACAAAGATCTCGTCATTCGGAATGCGGAACTTCGGGAGTTGCGCGGCAAGGTGACCGAAGCGATTGAGCCTGTCCGCCGCGAAAAGATCGTGCGTTCCAGCCTCGAAGCGGAAGTCACCATGAGTGACTTGGAAGTTATTCTCCGCAATCTTGACCGCGCCTATCTGGCCGAAGTCTTCATTTCCGGAATCGTACATCTCGAGGCCGGCCACGAGGGCATTTCAATCAAGCCAACCACCCACCACAAATGCGGACGCTGCTGGCGCCACCTGCCCGAGGTCGAGAGCGACGGCGCCTTGTGCAATCGCTGCGAGACGGTATTGGACGCCTGATGAGCAGCACCCGTTCGCCGTACCTGCGCTTTGGCCTGATCGTCGCCGCGCTCGCCTTCATTCTCGACCAGACCAGCAAATGGGTCGTCATCGTCCCCTTGTCGCTCGAGACCAAGCCCTATGGGATGATCGAGCTGACCAGCTTCTTCAACCTGACCTGGGCGGAAAATTGCGGGATTTCGCTGTCGATGTTCGCCAGTTGCACCGACACGACGCGCTGGACGCTCGTCGCGGTGACCGCGCTCGTCGCGGGGGCAGTCGCCTTCTGGATGGCGCGCGAAAAGGCGCGCGGCGACGTACTCGCGCTCGCGCTGATCCTCGGCGGGGCGATCGGCAATATCCTCGACCGGGTGCGGTTCGGCTATGTCGTCGATTTCGCCGACCTGCATTTCGGCGATTTTCGCCCTTTCATGATCTTCAACGTCGCCGATGCCTGCATCAGCGTCGGCGTGCTTTTGCTGGTTGCGCGCGCGCTGCTCTTGGGCGAAAAGGCCCCTCCGGCAGCCGAGCAGGCCGCCAAAGAATAAACGGGGCGCATAGGAGTATTTTTGACGTGAACCGGACCACCGCCTTCCTAGCCGCCACGATTTTCGCGACCACGCTGTCGGCGTGCGGGTCGAACAGCCTGTTCAACCGCGACCGTCCCGACGAAATGCGCGTGTCGCGCCAGGCGCCGCTCGTCGTGCCGCCCGATTTCTCGCTCACCCCGCCGGCACCCGGCGCGGCGCGTCCCGGCGGCGAATCGACCGCCGAGCAGACGCTGCGCGCGCTCTTCGGCGGCGCCGCACCGCGCAGCGCGACCGAAGCCGCGATCATCGGCAGCGCCGACGGCACCCGCGCCGATCCCGGCATCCGCAGCCAGATCGGTAGCCCCGACACGCAGGTCGTCGACAAGGGGCTGACCGTCCGCGACATCATCGCCGCCCCCGAAGGCGACGGCCGCGACGCGAGCGCGGCAATACCGGGCGCGTAAGGCAACCGGCCCTTTCCAATCGCGATTATGGCTCTCTGCCGCCAAGGCCGATGGCGGCTTTGGGGTGGGGAGCTGTTATTCCCAAGGTTCGTCATCCCGGACTTGATCCGGGATCCATTTATGCAACGTCGGGAAAAATGGATCGCGGATCAAGTCCGGGATGACGATGACGTGAGGCTCTGCCCCCCGCCCCCTCCGTCCCCGGCACGCGGCAGCCATTCGTCGCCCCACGCCCTGATTGCCTCATAGGTTGGCCGCAGTGCCTCGCCCGCAGGAGTGAGGCGATAGCGCGCGCGGCGGCCCTCGGGCGGTACGCGCTCGATCACTCCCGCCTCGATCATCCAGCCGAGCCGCGACGTCAGCGCTGCGCGCGAAATGCCGAGCCGCTCGACGAAATCCTCGAACCGGTCGCGCCCGACAAAGGCCTCGCGCAGGATCAGCAGCACCCAGCGGTCGCCGAGCAGGCGCGAGGCGCGCCCGATCGGACAAGGCGACCGCGAGGCGACATATTCCTTCATAAGTCTTCTTTTAAGACTTGACGCGGCACGGGGGCAAGCAGCATTTGGTCTGCATATCAGACTAAATAAGGATTCTCCCCATGCACGGTCCCCGCTTTGCCGACAATGACGAGGCCGTCGCCTATATGAAGCGCGTCGGGGTCGAGGGGTCGGGCTTCACCGCCTTCCTCGGCGTCGAGCCGCTGCGCGTCTTCGATGGCGAGGCCGAACTGCGGCTCGCGATGCGCCCCGACCTCACCCAACATCACGGCTTTGCGCACGGCGCGGTCGTCGGCGCGATGGCCGACAATGCCTGCGCCTGGGCCGCTAGCAGCGTCGTTGGCGATGTCGTGACCGGCAGCTACACGATCAACTTCCTCGCGCCCGCCAAGGGTACGCATCTGCTGGCGACAGCCAAGGTCGTCCGCGCCGGCCAGCGCCAGGCCGTCGTCCGCGCCGAGGTCTGGGCCGAGAATGAAGGTGTAGAACCCAAGCTCTGCGCCATCGCGCAAGCGACGATCGTTCCGGTGGGCTAAGCAGGCGTTACGCCCGCGCGCCCGCCTCCTCGACGCCCGCGCTGTTGTGGCGCAGCGCTTTCAGCACCGTGTCGACGATTGCCGGGGCGTTGAGCCCGGCGGCTTCATATTGCAGCTCGGGCTTATCCTGATCCTGGAACATGTCGGGCAGCCGCATCGTGCGCAGTTTCAGCCCGGCATCGATCAGCCCCTCGTCGCTCGCGAGCGTCAGCACATGCGCGCCGAGCCCGCCGATGCTGCCTTCCTCGATCGTCACGCACACTTCATGCGCAGCGAGCGTCTTGCGGATCAGTTCGTCGTCGAGCGGCTTGGCAAAGCGCAGGTCGATAACGCTCGTTGAAAGCCCGCGCGCTTCGAGCGTGTCGGCGGCTTTGAGCGCTTCGGCAAGGCGCGTACCCAGTGAAAAGATCGCAACGGCCTTGCCCTGCCGCACGACGCGCCCCTTGCCGATTTCGAGCTTCTGCGGAACGTCGGGCAGCGGCACGCCGGTGCCATTGCCGCGCGGATAGCGGAACGCGATCGGGCCATCGTCATATTCGGCCGCAGTATAGGTCATGTGGACGAGTTCGGCCTCGTCGGCGGCGGCCATGACCACCATGTTCGGCAGCGTCGCCAAATAGGTGACGTCGAAGCTGCCCGCATGGGTCGATCCGTCGGCGCCGACGAGCCCCGCGCGGTCGATCGCGAAACGCACCGGCAGGTTCTGGATGGCGACATCGTGGACGACCTGGTCATAGGCGCGCTGGAGGAAGGTCGAATAGATGGCGGCGAAGGGCCGCATCCCCTGCGCCGCGAGCCCCGCGGCAAAGGTGACCGCATGCTGCTCGGCGATCCCGACGTCGAACGCGCGGTCGGGATGCGCCTTTGCGAACTTGTCGACGCCGGTGCCCGACGGCATCGCCGCGGTGATCGCGACGATGCGCGGATCACTGTCCGCAAGCTTGGCAAGCGTCTCGCCAAAGACATTCTGGTACGCGGGCGGCCCCGGCGGCGCCTTCGCCTGCTCGCCGGTGATGACGTCGAATTTCTGGACACCGTGATATTTGTCGGCGGACGCCTCGGCGGGGGCATAGCCCTTGCCCTTCTTGGTCACCGCATGGATCAGCACCGGGCCGTGGTCGCTGTCGCGCACATTTTCGAGCACGGGGATCAGATGGTCGAGATTATGGCCGTCGATCGGCCCGACATAATAAAAACCGAGCTCTTCGAACAGGGTGCCGCCCATCGCCATGCCGCGTGCATATTCGTCGGTCTTGCGCGCCGCCTTGTGGAGCGGCTCGGGAAGCTTGCGCGCGAAGCGTCGCGCAATCTCGCGCAGTTCGAGGAAGGGCCGCGAAGAGACGAGCTTTGCGAGATAGGCCGACAGCCCTCCCACGGGCGGCGCGATCGACATGTCATTGTCGTTGAGGATGACGACCAGCCGGTTGCCCGCCTGTTTCGCATTGTTCATCGCCTCATAGGCCATGCCCGCCGACATCGACCCGTCGCCGATCACCGCGATCGCGCGGCCGGGTTCATTCTTCAGCTTGTTGGCGATCGCAAAGCCCAGCGCCGCGCTGATCGAGGTCGACGAATGCGCCGCGCCGAACGGGTCATATTCGCTCTCGCTGCGCTTGGTGAAGCCCGACAGGCCGCCGCCCTGCCGCAGCGTGCGGATGCGGTCGCGGCGTCCTGTGACGATCTTGTGCGGATAGCATTGGTGCCCGACGTCCCAAACAAGCTTGTCGCGCGGGGTGTCGAACACATAATGGATTGCGGTGGTCAGTTCGACAACGCCAAGGCCCGATCCCAGATGGCCGCCCGTCGTCCCGACGGCCGAAATCATCTCCGAACGCAGTTCGTCGGCGAACTGGCGGAGCTGTTCGGGCTTGAGCTTGCGGAGGTCGGCGGGGACATCCACCGTGTCGAGCAGCGGCGTATGCGGAACGTCGGTCATCCCGCGGTCATAAAGGTTGCCGCCGATACTGTCGAACGAAAAGGGGTCATTCGCGCGTTGCGTTTTCATCCGCGTCACGGCGTTTGGCGGCGTCGATCTGTGCATAAAGACCGCGCACCATCAGGTCGGTGAAGACGAGCATCACGCCGATCATTCCGACAAACAGCGCGACCGCCACGACGGGAAAGGGACCAAGGTCGCCGATCATCCCGCGCCGCGCCGCTACCGCGAGCAGGCCTGCCACCGCCATCATGGCGTAGCCCGCAAAACGCCCTGCCCGGGTCATCAAGGGGAACCAACCGGCATGCAGCAGCATTGAGGGGCAACGAGCGAAAGCAACGGCATCGCAGCACGATGCAGCGAAATGTTCCGCACCGCAAGCCGAAGTCGTTGCATCGTGCCGCCAATGACATACAACTCCTTCCCAGAGGGATTACGACAGGAAACCCATGCGCCGCACGGTACTGCTTTCCCATCTGCGTTTCGATCCCATGCGCCTCGTCGCGGTTGCGGCTTGCGCCTTCTCGGCGTCGGCGTCGGCCGGCGAACCGGCCCCCCTGGCCCCAAATCCCCTGCTCGATGACACACGCGCCTTGCGCGATGATGCCGCGGCAAGCGGTAGCGCGTCAGCGACTATGCTGGCGCAGGAAAGCGGAACGATCGACGAAGCGATTCTGCTCCCCCCCATCCCCCCGAACAGCGAGAATGGCGAGCGCAAATGGGCGCGCGACTATTTTTCGATCGCGGCAGGGATCGTCAGCGTCCCGAGCTACAGCGGGTCGGACGAACGCAACATATTGCCCGGCTTCTACCTGCGCGGCCGTGTCAGCGGCTTTGCCTTTTCAACCCGTGGCACCAACTTGCAGGTTGACCTCGTCCGTCAACGGCGCGGCGAGAAAACCGACGTCAAATTGGGCCCGATCATCAACCTGCGCAGCGACCGCACCGGGCGCATCAAGGATCCGCAGGTCGAAGCGCTGGGTGAAAAGAAGCTGGCGATCGAAGCGGGCGTAATGGCCGGTGTCACGCATACCGGCCTCGTCACCAGCGGCTACGACCAGCTGGGTTTCCGCGTCGTCGCACTCAAGGATATATCCGGACGCCACGGAAGCTGGGCGATCTCGCCTACCATCGACTATGGCACGCCGCTGTCAAAGCGCGCCTATGTCGGCGTTTCGGCGTCGGTCAACCTCTATGGCAAGGGCTTCGGCGGCTATTATTACGATATCGATCCGGCGGGCAGTGCCGCGAGTGGCTTGCCGGTCTATGACCGCGCCGGACGGAAGGCGACAGTCGGCAAATACACCCTTGGCATGGCGGGCGCCTATGCGCTGTCGGGCGACTTGCGCAAAGGTTTCGTGCTGATCGGCGGGGCGCAATATGGCCGGATGCTCGGCCGGTTCAGCGATTCGCCGATCGTCAGCATCGCGGGCAGCCGTAACCAGTGGCTCGCCGGCGGCGGCGTGGCGTATCAGTTCTGAAAGGCGAAACCGAGCAGCAACGCACACGAAAAAACCCGCTGCCCAATGGGTCAGCGGGTTGGTGTTGGTTGCGGGAGTAGGATTTGAACCTACGACCTTCAGGTTATGAGCCTGACGAGCTACCGGGCTGCTCCATCCCGCGTCAACCAGTCACACGAGCCCCCGATGGGAGCCGTGAAAACAGCAAAGGGCGGCCAACGCCGCCCTGACTTTGTGAATGGGTTTTCCGTTTCGACCTTACGCCGGCTGCAATGCCTGGCGACGTCCTACTCTTCCGGGGCTTAAGCCACAGTACCATCGGCGCTGTCAGGTTTCACGGCCGAGTTCGAGATGGGATCGGGTGGGTCACTGACGCCATGGTCACCAAGCAATGAAGCCGGCGTAGGTCAAAAGGGTTTCAATCGATGTCCGTGCAATACTGTCTGATCAATCATCCACTATCGCGGACAAGCCCATCAGGCCTGTCGTTGATGGCGGGACTCTTAAGTGCGAATAGAGCAATTAGTATCGGTTAGCTCCACGCGTTACCGCGCTTCTACATCCGATCTATCAACGTGGTGGTCTTCCACGGCTCTGTGAAATCTTATCTTGAGGGAGGCTTCCCGCTTAGATGCTTTCAGCGGTTATCCCGTCCATACATAGCTACCCTGCTGCGCGGCTGGCGCCACGACAGGTACACCAGAGGTATGTTCAACCCGGTCCTCTCGTACTAGGGTCAACTCCTCTCAAATTTCGACGCCCACGGCAGATAGGGACCAAACTGTCTCACGACGTTCTGAACCCAGCTCACGTACCACTTTAATTGGCGAACAGCCAAACCCTTGGGACCTGCTCCAGCCCCAGGATGTGATGAGCCGACATCGAGGTGCCAAACGATTCCGTCGATATGAGCTCTTGGGAATCATCAGCCTGTTATCCCCGGCGTACCTTTTATCCGTTGAGCGATGGCCCTTCCACTCGGGACCACCGGATCACTATGACCGACTTTCGTCTCTGCTCGACTCGTCAGTCTCGCAGTCAGGCAGGCTTATGCCATTGCACTCTCGCAGACGGTTTCCAACCGTCCTGAGCCTACCATCGCGCGCCTCCGTTACTCTTTAGGAGGCGACCGCCCCAGTCAAACTACCCGCCACAGAGGGTCCCTGATCCAGTTTCATGGATCGAGGTTAGACATCAGAAAACAACAGGGTGGTATTTCACCTATGGCTCCACCAGATCTGGCGACCTGGCTTCAAAGCCTCCCACCTATGCTACACAGTTCTTTCCTAATGCCACTCTGAAGCTGCAGTAAAGGTGCACGGGGTCTTTCCGTCTAACCGCGGGTACTCCGCATCTTCACGGAGAATTCAATTTCGCTGAGCATCTCCTGGAGACAGTGGGGAAGTCG